>NZ_JBHTIH010000016.1:0-16280 GCF_042677045.1 Lysobacter koreensis | reverse complement strand
TGGTCACGCTGATCAACCCGGTGGCGATGGACGAAGGCCTGCGCTTCGCGATCCGCGAAGGCGGCCGCACCGTCGGCGCCGGCGTGGTGGCCAAGATCCTCAAGTAACAACGCCCTCGGCGGCGGTCACGCGACTGCTGCAAGCCGCGAACGGCGGGCCGGTGCTACTGGTCCGCCTTCGCCGTTTAGAGGAAACCGAGTAATCGGATCGATTTAACGGCATACGCCAGTAGCTCAATTGGCAGAGCAGCGGTCTCCAAAACCGCAGGTTGGGGGTTCGAGTCCCTCCTGGCGTGCCACCTGATGACGCGGTCGTGCAAGCGCCCGCGCGATGAGTCGGATGAACAGCAAGCTCCAACAATCCAGCTCCGCCGCCAATTCCGCCGGCGACATCGCCAAGTACGCGCTGGCCTTGGCGCTGGTCGCCGCCGGCGTGTTCGCGTTCTACTGGTTCGCCCAGTGGCCGACGGCGCTGCGCGCGCTGGTCGTGGTCGGCGGCCTGCTGGCCGGTGCGGTGGTGTTCTTCACCAGCGCGAAAGGCATGCAGACGCGCGAGTTCCTGTCCGAGTCGCGCTTCGAGCTGCGCAAGGTCGTGTGGCCGACCCGCCAGGAAGCGATGCGCACCACCTGGGTGGTGATGATCGCGGTGGCGGTGCTGAGCCTGATCCTGGCCGGTTTCGACGTGGTCATCCAGGCCGCCGTCAAGTTCGTGTTGGAGCGCTGAGGCATGACCGAGTTGCAGACGTCAGACAACAAGCGCTGGTACGTGGTCCACGCCTACTCGGGTTTCGAGAAGTCGGTGGCCCAGGCGCTGCGTGACCGCATCGTGCGTGCGGAGATGCAGGATCGCTTCGGCGAAGTGCTGGTCCCGACCGAGGAAGTGGTCGAGATGCGCGCCGGCCAGAAGCGCCGCTCCGAGCGCAAATTCTTCCCGGGTTACGTGCTCGTGCAGATCGTCACCCACGACGAGAACGGCATCCCGCGCATCGACAGCGAGAGCTGGCACCTGATCAAGGAAACCCCGAAGGTCATGGGCTTCATCGGCGGCACCGCCGACCGTCCGTTGCCGATCCGCGATGCCGAGGCGGACATGATCCTGCAGCGCGTCCAGGACGGCGTCGAGAAGCCCAAGCCCAAGGTGCTGTTCGAGCCGGGCGAGATGGTCCGCGTCGTCGACGGCCCGTTTAACGACTTCAACGGTGTGGTCGAGGAAATCAATTACGAGAAGAGCCGCCTGCGCGTCGCAGTGCTGATCTTCGGCCGCTCGACCCCGGTCGAGCTGGAGTTCGCCCAGGTCGAGAAGGCCAAGTAGGGCGGAAAGTATTCGCCGGGACGAATGGTTCGCCCCGGCCAACAACGCGAGGAGCCCCGCAGTCGATGACGTGCAGGCGCTGGTACTCGCAGGAGCAAAGCAATGGCTAAGAAAGTAGTTGGTTACATCAAGCTGCAGGTAAAGGCCGGCCAGGCTAATCCGTCGCCGCCGGTGGGTCCTGCCCTCGGTCAGCGCGGCCTGAACATCATGGAGTTCTGCAAGGCCTTCAACGCCGCGACCTCCAAGCTCGAGCCGGGCCTGCCGACGCCGGTCATCATCACCGCGTACTCCGACCGCACCTTCACCTTCATCACCAAGAGCACGCCGGCTTCGGTGCTGCTGAAGAAGGCCGCCGGCATCACCTCCGGTTCCAAGCGCCCGAACACCGACAAGGTGGGCAAGGTCACGCGCGCGCAGCTCGAAGACATCGCCAAGGCGAAGGAAGCGGATTTGACCTCCGCCGAGCTGGAAGCGGCAGTGCGTACGATTGCGGGCTCCGCCCGCAGCATGGGTCTCGTGGTGGAGGGCTAAGACATGGCGATGAACAAGCGCGAGAAAGCAATCAAGGCCGCCGTGGTCCCGGGCAAGTCCTACGGGTTCGACGAAGCCATCAAGATCATCAAGACCGCCACCAAGGCTAAGTTCGTCGAGTCCGTCGACGTGGCCGTGCGCCTGGGCGTGGATGCCAAGAAGTCCGACCAGCAGGTGCGCGGTTCCACCGTGCTGCCCGGCGGCACCGGCAAGACCGTGCGCGTGGCGGTGTTCGCCCCGGCCGGCGCCAAGGCCGACGAGGCCCTGGCCGCGGGCGCCGAGGCGGTCGGCATGGACGACCTGGCCGAGAAGATGCAGGCCGGCGACCTCAACTACGACGTCGTCATCGCCACCCCGGATGCGATGCGCGTGGTCGGCAAGCTCGGCACGCTGCTCGGTCCGCGTGGCCTGATGCCGAACCCGAAGGTCGGTACGGTCTCCGCCAACCCGGCCGAGGCGGTCAAGAATGCCAAGGGCGGCCAGGTGCGTTACCGCACCGACAAGGCCGGCATCATCCACTGCACGATCGGCAAGGCCAGCTTCGAAGACGCCTCGCTGAAGGGCAACCTCGAGGCGCTGCTGATCGACCTGGTCAAGGCCAAGCCGTCGACCGCCAAGGGCCAGTACCTGCAGAAGATCTCGATCAGCTCGACCATGGGCCCCGGCGTGACCGTGGACCAGAGCTCTCTGACCCTCAAGTAAGCATTCGACGATGGCGATCTAGCGATCGCCATCGGCAACAAATTTTGAAGGCATCGCCGCGGGGTTGACCCCAATGCGATAGCCGTCAAAGACCGCAGGCGCGGTCAGCGCACATCGGCGACGGGCATGGAGGCTCGCACTGGCAGGGAATCGCCGTCGATGGAAGCGGGAGCGCTTAATCCAGTCTCGTCACGGGGCCGGGCCTGCGTAGATGGTGCCGCCCTTCTGGAAGATTTTCCGGGCAACCGGATCTGGTTCACGCCAGTCAGAAACGGCCACCACCGGGATGCCATCCGGCGTCCCCGGTGCCAAGGACAGGTACCGCCCAGGACCGCAAGCGGCAGGAGCCGCAAGCGGAGTTCATATGGAGGAGTGCAATGGCTCTCAATCTGTCACAGAAGCAAGAAGTCGTCGCCGAACTGGCGGACGTGGCCTCGAAGGCCCACTCCTTGGTTGCTGCCGAGTACGCAGGCACCACGGTCGCCCAGATGACCGCGATGCGCAAGAAGGCTCGCGAATCCGGTGTGTACTTGCGCGTTGTCAAGAACACCCTGGCGTCGCGCGCCGTGGCCGGTACCGAATACGAATGCGTCCAGGACGCGCTCGTCGGTCCGCTGCTGTATGCGTTCTCGACCGAGGAACCCGGCGCTGCCGGGCGCCTGATCAAGGAATTCGCGAAGGGCAACGACAAGCTGCAGCCGAAGGTCGTGTCGATGGGCGGCAAGCTGCTCTCGGACCTCGACGTGTTGGCTTCGCTGCCGACCCGCGACCAGGCGCTGGCCATGCTGGCCCGTCTGTTGGCCGAGCCGGCGAGCATGTTCGCGCGCGCGGTCAAGGCCGTGGCCGACCAGCAGGGTGGTGGCGAAACCGTCGCCGAAGAAGCCCAGGCCGAGCCGGCTTAAGTTCGACGCCTTTACGGTTCACTGAACCCAATCCCAGAAAAATTTCCAGAGGTAACTACCATGTCCCTGTCCAACGATAAGATCGTCGACGCCATCGCCGAAAAGTCCCTGCTCGAAGTGATGGACCTGGTCAAGGCGATCGAAGAGAAGTTCGGCGTCTCCGCCGCTGCCCCGGTCATGGCTGCCGGCCCGGCCGCCGCCGCCGCCCCGGTCGAAGAGCAGACCGAATTCACCGTCGTGTTGAAGGCCGCCGGCGAGAAGAAGGTCGAAGTCATCAAGGCCGTCCGCGCCATCACCGGCCTGGGCCTGAAGGAAGCGAAGGACCTCGTCGAAGGTGCCCCGCAGACCGTGAAGGAAGGCGTCTCGAAGGAAGAGTCCGAGAAGCTGAAGAAGGACCTCGAAGCGGCCGGCGCTGCTGTCGAAGTGAAGTAATCAGTAGTTGCGTCGCCGGCTTCCACTGGCGACCACCTGAGGCTGGGGACGAAAGTCCCCGGCCTTTGGCCGTTCCTGCAGGCACGCACCTCGTTCGTCGTGTCCGCTGGAACAGCCGCAGACAACATGCACATCCCGAAATGCACACCCCGAGTTGTTAGTTGGTAGTAGCGGGTAGGGCGTGCTGGTGCCGACACTACCAGCGACTACCAACTAGCAATTTCCAGACATTCATGTTCCCCCAGGCCGCGGACGCGCGGCCCGCAGAAGAGGCGGTAGCTCCCCATGACCACAGCTTCAACCCCCCAGCATTCAAGCAGCCAGTACTCGTTCACCGAGAAGAAGCGCATCCGCAAGGACTTCGGCAAGCGCAAGTCGATCCTCGAGGTGCCGTTCCTGCTGGCGATCCAGGTCGATTCCTACCGTGAGTTCCTGCAGGAGCACACCGAGCCGACCAAGCGCGCGGACCGCGGCCTGCACGCCGCGCTGAAATCGGTGTTCCCGATCGCCAGCTACAGCGGCAACGCCGCGCTGGAGTACGTGGGTTACAAGCTCGGCGAGCCGGCGTTCGACGAACGCGAGTGCCGCCAGCGCGGGATGAGCTACGGCGCGCCGCTGCGCGTGACCGTGCGCCTGGTGATCTACGACCGCGAGTCGTCGACCAAGGCCATCAAGTACGTGAAGGAGCAGGAGGTCTACATGGGCGAGATTCCGCTCATGACCGGCAACGGCACCTTCATCGTCAACGGCACCGAGCGCGTCATTGTCTCGCAGCTGCACCGTTCGCCCGGCGTGTTCTTCGACCACGACCGCGGCAAGACCCACAGCTCCGGCAAGCTGCTGTACAGCGCCCGCATCATTCCGTACCGCGGCTCGTGGCTCGACTTCGAGTTCGACCCGAAGGACGCGCTGTTCACCCGCATCGACCGTCGCCGCAAGCTGCCGGTGACCGTGCTGCTGCGCGCGCTGGGCTACAACAACGAGGAAATGCTCAACGATTTCTTCGACATCAACACCTTCCACATCATGCCCGAGGGCGTGCAGTGGGAACTGGTGTCCGAGCGCCTGCGCGGCGAGACGCTGGACTTCGACCTGGCCGATGGCGACAAGGTCATCGTCGAGGCCGGCAAGCGCATCACCGCGCGCCACGTGAAGCAGATGGAGCAGTCGGGCATCGCTGCCCTGGCCGTGCCGGACAGCTACCTGGTCGGCCGCATCCTCTCGCACGACGTGGTCGACGCGAAGACCGGTGAGCTGCTGGCCACCGCCAACGACGAGATCAACGAGGACCAGCTGGCCGCGTTCCGCAAGGCCGGCATCGAAGTCGTCGGCACGATCTGGGTCAACGACCTCGATCGCGGCGCGTATATCTCCAACACCCTGCGCATCGACCCGTCGAAGACGCAGCTCGAGGCCCTGGTCGAGATCTACCGGATGATGCGTCCGGGCGAGCCGCCGACCAAGGACGCCGCGCAGAACCTGTTCCACAACCTGTTCTTCACCTTCGACCGCTACGACCTGTCGGCAGTCGGCCGGATGAAGTTCAACCGCCGCATCGGCCGCAAGGAAACCCTCGGCGCGTCGGTGCTGTACGACGCCAAGTACTACGCCGAGCGCAAGGACGAAGAATCCAAGCGCTTGGTCGCCGAGCAGGGCGCGACCTCCGACATCCTCGACGTGATCAAGGTCCTGACCGAGATCCGCAACGGCCGCGGCGTGGTCGACGACATCGACCACCTGGGCAACCGCCGCGTGAGTTCGGTCGGTGAAATGGCCGAGAACACCTTCCGCGTCGGCCTGGTCCGCGTCGAGCGTGCGGTCAAGGAACGCCTGTCGATGGCCGAGTCCGAAGGCCTGACCCCGCAGGAGCTGATCAACGCCAAGCCGGTGGCGGCCGCGATCAAGGAGTTCTTCGGTTCCTCGCAGCTGTCGCAGTTCATGGACCAGAACAACCCGCTGTCGGAAGTCACCCACAAGCGCCGCGTCTCGGCCCTTGGCCCGGGCGGCCTGACCCGCGAGCGCGCCGGCTTCGAAGTGCGCGACGTGCACCCGACCCATTACGGCCGCGTCTGCACCATCGAAACCCCGGAAGGCCCGAACATCGGCCTGATCAACTCGCTGGCCGTGTTCGCCCGCACCAACAAGTACGGCTTCCTCGAGACGCCGTACCGCAAGGTCGTGGACGGCAAGGTCACCGACGACGTCGAGTTCCTCTCGGCGATCGAGGAGAACGAGTACGTCATCGCCCAGGCCAACGCGCCGCAGGACGAGAAGGGCACGCTGACCGCGCAGTTCGTCGCCTGCCGCTACCAGGGGGAGTCGTTGCTCAAGCCGCCGGCCGAGATCCACTTCATGGACGTCTCGCCGATGCAGACCGTGTCGGTCGCCGCGGCGCTGGTGCCGTTCCTCGAGCACGACGACGCCAACCGCGCACTGATGGGCGCCAACATGCAGCGCCAGGCCGTGCCGACGCTGCGTGCGCAGAAGCCGCTGGTCGGTACCGGCATCGAGCGCGCCGTGGCGCGCGACTCGGGCGTGACCGTGAACGCCCTGCGTGGCGGCGTGATCGAGCAGATCGACGCCGGCCGCATCGTGGTCAAGGTCAACGAGGATGAGAACCGCGGCGGCACCGATGCCGGCGTCGACATCTACAACCTGATCAAGTACACGCGTTCCAACCAGAACACCTGCATCAACCAGACCCCGCTGGTGAAGGTCGGCAACGTCATCGCCCGCGGCGACGTGCTCGCCGACGGCCCGTCGACCGACATCGGCGAGCTCGCGCTCGGCCAGAACATGCTGGTCGCGTTCATGCCGTGGAACGGTTACAACTTCGAAGACTCGATCCTGCTCTCCGAGCGAGTGGTCGAGGAGGATCGCTACACCACGATCCACATCGAGGAACTGACCTGCGTCGCGCGTGACACCAAGCTCGGGCCGGAGGAAATTTCCGCCGACATCCCGAACGTCTCCGAGCAGGCGCTCAATCGCCTCGACGAGTCCGGCGTGGTGTACATCGGCGCCGAAGTGCGCGCCGGCGACATCATGGTCGGCAAGGTCACGCCGAAGGGCGAGTCCCAGCTGACCCCGGAAGAGAAGCTGCTGCGCGCGATCTTCGGCGAGAAGGCGTCCGACGTGAAGGACAGCTCGCTGCGCGTGCCGCCGGGCATGGACGGCACCGTCATCGACGTGCAGGTCTTCACCCGCGACGGCATCGAGAAGGACAAGCGCGCCAAGCAGATCGAAGAGTCGGAAATCCGCCGGGTCAAGAAGGATTTCGACGACCAGTTCCGGATCCTCGAGAGCGCGATCTACGCGCGCCTGCGCAGCCAGCTGCTGGGCAAGGTCGCCAACGGCGGCGGTGGCCTGAAGAAGGGCGAGACCGTCACCTCGCTGGTACTCGACGGCCTCAAGAAGTCCGACTGGTTCACCCTGCGCATGAAGGACGACGACGCCGTCGAGGCGATCGAGCGCGCGCAGAAGCAGATCGACGCGCACGAGAAGGAATTCGAGAAGCGCTTCGCCGACAAGCGCGGCAAGATCACCCAGGGCGACGACCTCGCCCCGGGCGTGCTCAAGATGGTCAAGGTGTTCCTGGCGGTGAAGCGCCGCATTCAGCCGGGCGACAAGATGGCCGGCCGCCACGGCAACAAGGGCGTGGTGTCGACGATCGTGCCGGTCGAGGATATGCCGTACGCCGCCGACGGCCGCACCGTCGACATCGTGCTGAACCCGCTCGGCGTGCCGTCGCGAATGAACATCGGCCAGGTGCTGGAAGTGCATCTGGGCTGGGCCGCCAAGGGCCTGGGCCAGAAGATCCAGCGCATGCTCGAGGCGCAGGCCAAGATCAATGAGCTGCGCGCGTTCCTCGACCAGATCTACAACCACGACAGCAAGCTGCACGGCGAGCGGGTCGACCTCAAGCAGTTCAGCGACGCCGAACTGCTGACGCTGGCCAACAACCTGACCGACGGCGTGCCGATGGCGACGCCGGTGTTCGACGGTGCGTCCGAGGTCGAGATCAAGAACATGCTCGCGCTGGCCGACCTGCCGATCAGCGGCCAGACCCAGCTGTTCGACGGCCGCACCGGCGAGGCGTTCGATCGCCACACCACCATCGGCTACATGCACATGCTGAAGCTGAACCACCTGGTCGACGACAAGATGCACGCCCGTTCGACCGGTCCGTACTCGCTCGTCACCCAGCAGCCGCTGGGAGGCAAGGCGCAGTTCGGTGGCCAGCGCTTCGGCGAGATGGAGGTCTGGGCGCTGGAAGCCTACGGCGCGGCCTACACGCTGCAGGAGATGCTGACGGTGAAGTCCGACGACGTGCAGGGCCGCAACCAGATGTACAAGAACATCGTCGACGGCGAGTACGAGATGGTGGCCGGCATGCCGGAATCCTTCAACGTGCTGGTGAAGGAAATCCGCTCGCTCGCGATCAACATGGAACTCGAAGAGACCAAGTGAACGCTGCCGTCTGACGAACAGTGCAGCGGCGAGCCCTCTCGCCGCCGCACCTGCGAAAGCCTTCACGGACGAAGGTTCTTCCAACTGGAGAATTTGCAATGAAAGATCTACTGAACCTGTTCAACCAGCAGCGTCCCGCGCTCGACTTCGATGCGATCAAGATCGCGTTGGCGTCGCCGGACCTGATCCGTTCGTGGTCGTTCGGCGAAGTGAAGAAGCCGGAGACCATCAACTACCGCACCTTCAAGCCTGAGCGTGACGGCCTGTTCTGCGCCGCGATCTTCGGCCCGATCAAGGACTACGAGTGCCTGTGCGGCAAGTACAAGCGCATGAAGCACCGCGGCGTGGTCTGCGAGAAGTGCGGCACCGAAGTGACGCTGGCCAAGGTGCGCCGCGAGCGCATGGGCCACATCGACCTGGCGTCGCCGGTCGCGCACATCTGGTTCCTCAAGTCGCTGCCGTCGCGCATCGGCCTGATGCTGGACATGACCCTGCGTGACATCGAGCGGATCCTGTACTTCGAGGCGTTCGTCGTCACCGAGCCGGGCCTGTCGCCGCTCGAGCGCGGCCAGTTGCTCAACGAAGAGCAGTTCATGCAGGCGCGCCAGGAGCACGGCGACGACTTCGAGGCCGCCATGGGCGCCGAGGCCGTCTACGACCTGCTGCGCTCGCTCGACCTGCCCGGCGAGATGGTGCAGCTGCGCGAAGACATCGCCAGCACCGGTTCGGAAACCAAGCTCAAGCGCCTGACCAAGCGCATCAAGCTGGTCGAGGCGTTCCTGGAGTCGGGCAACCGACCCGAGTGGATGGTGATGACCGTGCTGCCGGTGCTGCCGCCGGACCTGCGTCCGCTGGTGCCGCTGGACGGCGGCCGCTTTGCGACCTCCGACCTCAACGACCTGTACCGCCGCGTCATCAACCGCAACAACCGCCTGCGCCGCCTGCTTGAGCTCAATGCGCCCGACATCATCGTGCGCAACGAGAAGCGCATGCTGCAGGAGTCGGTCGATGCGCTGATGGACAACGGCCGTCGCGGCCGCGCCATCACCGGTACCAACAAGCGGCCGCTCAAGTCGCTGGCCGACATGATCAAGGGCAAGCAGGGTCGTTTCCGCCAGAACCTGCTCGGCAAGCGCGTCGACTACTCCGGCCGTTCGGTCATCGTGGTCGGCCCGTACCTGAAGCTGCACCAGTGCGGCCTGCCGAAGAAGATGGCGCTCGAGCTGTTCAAGCCCTTCATCTTCGCCAAGCTGCAGCGCCGCGGCCTGGCTACCACCATCAAGGCGGCGAAGAAGCTGGTCGAGCGCGAAGAGGCCGAGGTGTGGGACATCCTCGAAGAGGTGATCCGCGAGCATCCGGTCCTGCTCAACCGCGCCCCGACCCTGCACCGCCTCGGCATCCAGGCGTTTGAGCCGGTGCTGATCGAAGGCAAGGCGATCCAGCTGCACCCGCTGGTCTGCACCGCCTTCAACGCCGACTTCGACGGTGACCAGATGGCCGTGCACGTGCCGCTTTCGCTGGAAGCCCAGCTGGAAGCGCGCGCGCTGATGATGGCGTCCAACAACATCCTGTCGCCGGCCAACGGCGAGCCGATCATCGTGCCGTCGCAGGACGTCGTGCTCGGCCTGTACTACATGACCCGCGCGCTGGAGAACAAGGCAGGCGAGGGCATGGCGTTCGCCAACGTCGCCGAAGTCAAGCGCGCGTACGACAACCGCGTTGTGCAGCTGCACGCCAAGGTCAAGGTGCGCATCACCGAGACCGTGACCGCCGAGGACGGCAGCCAGGCGCAGAAGAGCACCATCGTCGACACCACCGTCGGCCGCGCCCTCCTGCGCGAGATCCTGCCGGAGGGCCTGCCGTTCGCGCTGGCCAACGTCGAGCTGACCAAGAAGAACATCAGCCGCCTGATCAACTCCTGCTACCGCATGCTCGGCCTGAAGGACACGGTCGTGTTCGCCGACCAGCTGATGTACACCGGCTTCGCCTATGCCACGCGCGCCGGCGTCTCGATCGGCATCGACGACATGATCATCCCGGACGAGAAGAAGGGCATCCTCGACGAGGCCGAGACCGAGGTGCTGGAGATCCAGCAGCAGTACCAGTCGGGCCTGGTCACCGCCGGCGAGCGCTACAACAAGGTCGTCGACATCTGGTCGCGCACGAACGAGCGCGTGGCCAAGGCGATGATGGAAGCGATCGGCACCGAGAAGGTGCAGAACGCCAAGGGCGAGACCATCGACCAGAAGTCGATGAACTCGGTCTACATCATGGCCGACTCCGGCGCGCGCGGTTCGCAGGCGCAAATCCGCCAGCTGGCCGGTATGCGTGGCCTGATGGCCAAGCCGGACGGCTCGATCATCGAGACGCCGATCACCGCGAACTTCCGCGAAGGCCTGAACGTCCTCCAGTACTTCATCTCGACCCACGGCGCGCGCAAGGGCCTGGCCGATACCGCGTTGAAGACGGCGAACTCCGGTTACCTGACCCGTCGCTTGGTCGACGTGGCCCAAGACGTGGTGATCACCGAGACCGACTGCGGCACGCTCGAGGGCCTGATGATGACCCCGATCGTCGAAGGCGGCGACGTGGTCGAACCGTTGCGCGACCGCGTGCTGGGCCGCGTCGTGGCCGAGGACGTGTTCCTGCCGGGCAACGACGAGGACCCGATCGTCACCCGCAACACGCTGCTCGACGAAGCCTGGGTGCAGAAGCTCGAGGACGCCAGCGTGCAGGCGATCAAGGTCCGTTCGACCATCACCTGCCAGTCGTCGTTCGGCGTGTGCGCGCACTGCTACGGTCGCGACCTCGGCCGCGGCCACCTGGTCAACCATGGCGAAGCGGTCGGCGTCGTCGCCGCGCAGTCCATCGGCGAGCCGGGTACCCAGCTGACCATGCGTACGTTCCACATCGGTGGCGCGGCATCGCGTGCGGCGGCCATCGACAACGTCACGGTCAAGACCACCGGTTCGATCAAGTTCAACAACCTCAAGCACGTCTCGCATGCCAATGGCCACCTGGTCGCGGTCTCGCGTTCGGGTGAGCTGTCGGTGCTCGACGGCCACGGCCGCGAGCGCGAGCGCTACAAGCTGCCGTACGGCGCGACGATCCTGGTCAAGGACGGCGCGGCGATCAAGGCCGGCCAGACCGTCGCCAACTGGGACCCGCATAACCACCCGATCGTCTCGGAAGTGGCCGGCACCATGCGCTTCATCGACTTCATCGACGGCATCACCGTGATCGAGAAGACCGACGAACTGACCGGCCTCGCCTCGCGCGAGATCACCGATCCCAAGCGTCGTGGCACCCAGGCCAAGGACCTGCGCCCGGTCGTGCGCATCGTCGACAAGAACGGCAAGGACCTCACCATCCCGGGTACCGACCTGCCGGCGCAGTACCTGCTGCCGCCGCGCTCGATCGTCAACCTTCAGGACGGTGCGCCGGTCGGCGTCGGCGACGTGGTCGCGAAAATCCCGCAGGAAGCCTCCAAGACCCGCGACATCACCGGTGGTCTGCCGCGCGTGGCCGACCTGTTCGAGGCGCGCAAGCCCAAGGACCCGGCGGTGCTGGCCGAGGTCTCGGGCATCGTCAGCTTCGGCAAGGACACCAAGGGCAAGCAGCGCCTGATCATCAAGCAGGCCGACGGCGAGGAACACGAGGAGCTGATCCCGAAGTACCGCCAGATCATCGTGTTCGAAGGCGAGCACGTGGAGAAGGGCGAGACCGTGGTCGACGGCGAGTCGACCCCGCAGGACATCCTGCGCCTGCTCGGCGTCGAGCCGCTGGCCGTGTACCTGACCAAGGAAATCCAGGACGTCTACCGCCTGCAGGGCGTGAAGATCAACGACAAGCACATCGAGGTGATCGTTCGCCAGATGCTGCGCAAGGTCGAGATCACCGACCAGGGCGACAGCAAGTTCCTGCACGGCGAGCAGATCGAGCGCCAGCGCTTCGTCGAAGAGAACGCCAAGCTCGCCGCGCGCAACCAGATCCTGGCCAAGTACGACCCGGTGCTGCTGGGCATCACCAAGGCCTCGCTGGCGACCGAGTCGTTCATCTCGGCGGCGTCGTTCCAGGAGACCACCCGCGTCCTGACCGAGGCCGCCGTGCGCGGTACCCGCGACGGCCTGCGCGGTCTCAAGGAGAACGTGATCGTGGGCCGCCTGATCCCGGCCGGTACCGGCCTGGCGTACCACACCCAGCGGCGCAAGAATGCCTCGGGTCTGACCGACTCGGAGATGGAGGCGCTGTCGGCGCCGGTCGCGGCTGCCGCGGTCGAGACCGAGGTGGCGGGCGACGAGTCCGACGCCGCGTAACACCTGGGTTCTGTAGTTCTTTGGCAATGCCGGACGGTCCCACGGGGCCGTCCCAGATCACGAAATGAGGCGCACGGAGCGCCTCGTGTTCGGTCCAGGATGGACGGGATCAATGGAGGGTTGCGGGACCGCGGCGCATGGCGCCGCGCCCCGTATTTTCCGCACAGCTTCGCGTTGACGGCAGCGTCTGGCGCGGGCTATACTTTTCGGTCTCGGTGGGCCCGACGTCTTCGGCTTGCCGTTCGTTTTCACGCAAAGGTCGGGTTTTCGCACCCGGGCCTCTCTTCAAAGAGCACCAGATGGCAACGATCAATCAGCTCGTCCGCAAGCCGCGGCAGGCGCCCACGTACAAGAGCCCGTCGCCGGCGCTCGCGAACTGCCCGCAGCGTCGTGGCGTGTGCACCCGCGTTTACACCACCACCCCGAAGAAGCCGAACTCGGCGCTTCGCAAGGTGGCCAAGGTGCGCCTGACCAACGGCTACGAGGTCATCTCGTACATCGGTGGTGAGGGCCACAACCTGCAGGAGCACTCGGTCGTGCTGATCCGCGGCGGTCGCGTCAAGGACCTGCCGGGCGTGCGTTACCACACCGTGCGTGGCTCGCTCGACGCCGCCGGCGTCGCCAAGCGTCGCCAGAGCCGTTCGAAGTACGGCGCCAAGCGCCCGAAGTCCTAAGGAACCAGCACCATGTCGCGTAAAGGCTCCACTCCGCAGCGTTCCGTCCTGCCCGACCCCAAGCACGGCAGCGAGACGATCGCGCGTTTCATCAATATGGTCATGTACAGCGGCAAGAAGTCGGTTGCCGAGAAGATCGTCTACGGTGCGATGGACGTGATCGGGGAAAAGAACCCGAACGCGCTCGAGCTCGTGGAGAAGGCGCTGGCCAACATCTCCCCGGCGGTCGAGGTCAAGTCGCGCCGCGTCGGCGGTGCCACCTACCAGGTGCCGGTCGAAGTCCGCTCCTCGCGCCGCATGGCGCTGGCGATGCGCTGGCTGATCGATGCGGCGCGCAAGCGCGGCGAGAACACCATGCCGCGCAAGCTGGCCGCCGAACTGATCGACGCCTCGGAAAGCCGCGGCGGTGCCATCAAAAAGCGTGAAGAGACCCACCGTATGGCGGAAGCGAACAAGGCGTTCGCGCACTACCGCTGGTGATCTGGGCGCCCTGGCACTGAACCCGGTGCCAGGGGCCTCAGCAGCACGTCAGTGCTGCCGCGGCAGCGAAATTGCTGCCCTGCGAACCGGAGGCCGCCCACGAGGCGGCGTCCGGCCATTTGGAATTCACTAAAATACGAGAGTGTCCCGTGGCTCGCACCACTCCCATCGAGCGTTACCGCAACTTCGGCATCATGGCCCACATCGATGCCGGCAAGACCACCACGTCCGAGCGCATCCTGTTCTACACGGGTGTCAGCCACAAGATCGGCGAAGTGCACGATGGTGCCGCGACGATGGACTGGATGGAGCAGGAGCAGGAGCGTGGCATCACGATCACCTCCGCTGCCACCACCGCGTTCTGGAAGGGCATGGACAAGTCCCTGCCCGAGCACCGCTTCAACATCATCGACACCCCCGGGCACGTCGACTTCACCATCGAAGTCGAGCGTTCGCTGCGCGTGCTCGACGGTGCGGTGTTCGTGCTGTGCGCCGTCGGCGGCGTGCAGCCGCAGTCCGAGACCGTGTGGCGCCAGGCCAACAAGTACGCGGTGCCGCGCCTGGCGTTCGTCAACAAGATGGACCGCACCGGTGCCAACTTCGACAAGGTCATCGAGCAGCTGAAGAGCCGCCTGGGTGCCTACCCGGTGCCGATGCAGGTGCCGATCGGTGCCGAGGAAGGCTTCGAGGGCGTGGTCGACCTGCTGAAGATGAAGGCGATCCACTGGGATGTCGCCTCGCAGGGCACCAGCTTCGAGTACCGCGAAGTTCCCGATTCGCTGCGCGACAAGGCCGTTGCCGCGCGCGCGTTCATGGTCGAGGCCGCGGCCGAGGCCAGCGAAGAGCTGATGGAGAAGTACCTCAACGGTGAGGAACTGTCCGAAGAAGAGATCATCGGCGGCCTGCGCGAGCGCACCCTGAAGGTCGAGATCGTCCCGGCATTCTGCGGCAGCGCGTTCAAGAACAAGGGCGTGCAGGCGATGCTCGACGGCGTGGTTCAGTTGCTGCCGTCGCCGACCGACCGCCCGCCGGTTCCGGGCATCGACGACAACGAGAAGGAAGACACCCGCAAGGCGTCCGACTCCGAACCGTTCTCGGCGCTGGCCTTCAAGATCATGACCGACCCGTTCGTGGGCTCGCTGACCTTCTTCCGCGTCTACTCGGGCGTGCTCAACTCCGGCGACCAGGTGTACAACCCGGTCAAGTCGAAGAAAGAGCGCGTGGGTCGCATCCTGCAGATGCACTCCAACCAGCGCGACGAAATCAAGGAAGTCCGCGCCGGCGACATCGCCGCGGCCGTGGGTCTGAAGGACGTGACCACCGGCGACACGCTGTGCGCGCAGGACCACATCATCACCCTGGAGCGCATGGTGTTCCCGGAGCCCGTCATCTCGATGGCGGTCGAACCGAAGACCAAGTCCGACCAGGAAAAGATGGGCATGGCGCTGGGTCGCCTGGCGCAGGAAGATCCGTCGTTCCGCGTGCGCACCGACGAGGAATCCGGCCAGACCATCATCGCCGGCATGGGCGAGTTGCACCTGGACATCATCGTCGACCGCATGCGTCGCGAGTTCAGCGTGGAGGCCAACGTCGGCAAGCCGCAGGTGGCGTACCGCGAGACCATCCGCAAGTCCGACGTGAAGTCGGACTACAAGCACGCCAAGCAGTCGGGCGGCAAGGGCCAGTACGGTCACGTCGTGATCGAGCTGTCGCCGATGAGCGAGGCGGACCGCGCGAATGAGGATGTCGAGAACGATTTCCTGTTCGTCAACGACATCACCGGTGGCGTGATTCCGAAGGAATTCATCCCGGCGATCGAGAAGGGCCTGCGCGAAACCATCACGAGCGGCCCGCTGGCCGGCTTCCCGGTCGTGGGCGTCAAGGTCAAGCTCGTGTTCGGTTCGTACCACGACGTCGACTCGTCGGAAATGGCGTTCAAGCTCGCCTCGTCGATGGCCTTCAAGGAAGGCTTCCGCAAAGCCGATCCGGTCCTGCTCGAGCCGATGATGAAGGTCGAAGTCGTGACCCCGGAAGAGTACGTCGGTGACGTGATGGGCGACTTGAGCCGCCGTCGCGGCCTGCTCCAGGGCCAGGACGACACCCCGTCGGGCAAGACCATCAACGCGATGGTGCCGCTGGGCGAGATGTTCGGCTACGCGACCACGATCCGTTCGCTGACCCAGGGCCGCGCGACCTTCACGATGGAATTCGACCACTACGCCGAAGCGCCGAACAACATCGCCGACGCAGTGATGAAGAAGGCCTGATCCGTTCGCGGGTCCGGCTTCCAGAATCCCAGTTCAATCAATACGTAATTCAGAGAGAGACACACCATGGCTAAGGGTAAATTCGAGCGGACCAAGCCGCACGTGAACGTGGGCACCATCGGCCACGTCGACCACGGCAAGACCACGCTGACGGCAGCGCTGACGAAGGTGGGCGCCGAGCGTTTCGGTGGCGAG
>NZ_JBHTIH010000015.1:0-5645 GCF_042677045.1 Lysobacter koreensis | reverse complement strand
GGCGGGAAGCGGCAGAAAAAGATTTCACAAGGTGTTGACGGACGTGGAATCTGCTGTAAGATGTGCGGCTCACTTGATCACTTCGGTGGCAAGTACGAAACGCGGCGCTGAGGCCGGTTTCGAGGATCTTTGACAGTGTGCGCAGGTGACTTGTGCGGGCGTCTGGCCGGTGGGTGTTAGTCCATCAGCAGACGTTCGACACAGAGTCTCAATGAATCAAGAAAGCATGCAAATGCAAGTAATCGAGTAATTGGGGCCTGGATAGACGACTGCACTCAAAGCTTTGGACTTCGGTCCGAAAAACTTAAGTGAAGAGTTTGATCCTGGCTCAGAGTGAACGCTGGCGGCAGGCCTAACACATGCAAGTCGAACGGCAGCACAGTAAGAGCTTGCTCTTATGGGTGGCGAGTGGCGGACGGGTGAGGAATACGTCGGAATCTGCCTATTTGTGGGGGATAACGTAGGGAAACTTACGCTAATACCGCATACGACCTACGGGTGAAAGCGGAGGACCTTCGGGCTTCGCGCAGATAGATGAGCCGACGTCGGATTAGCTAGTTGGCGGGGTAAAGGCCCACCAAGGCGACGATCCGTAGCTGGTCTGAGAGGATGATCAGCCACACTGGAACTGAGACACGGTCCAGACTCCTACGGGAGGCAGCAGTGGGGAATATTGGACAATGGGCGCAAGCCTGATCCAGCCATGCCGCGTGTGTGAAGAAGGCCTTCGGGTTGTAAAGCACTTTTGTCCGGAAAGAAAAGCACTCGGTTAATACCCGGGTGTCATGACGGTACCGGAAGAATAAGCACCGGCTAACTTCGTGCCAGCAGCCGCGGTAATACGAAGGGTGCAAGCGTTACTCGGAATTACTGGGCGTAAAGCGTGCGTAGGTGGTTTGTTAAGTCTGATGTGAAAGCCCTGGGCTCAACCTGGGAATGGCATTGGATACTGGCAATCTAGAGTGCGGTAGAGGGGTGTGGAATTCCCGGTGTAGCAGTGAAATGCGTAGATATCGGGAGGAACATCTGTGGCGAAGGCGACACCCTGGACCAGCACTGACACTGAGGCACGAAAGCGTGGGGAGCAAACAGGATTAGATACCCTGGTAGTCCACGCCCTAAACGATGCGAACTGGATGTTGGGAGCAACTAGGCTCTCAGTATCGAAGCTAACGCGTTAAGTTCGCCGCCTGGGAAGTACGGTCGCAAGACTGAAACTCAAAGGAATTGACGGGGGCCCGCACAAGCGGTGGAGTATGTGGTTTAATTCGATGCAACGCGAAGAACCTTACCTGGCCTTGACATGTCGCGAATCCTTGAGAGATCGAGGAGTGCCTTCGGGAACGCGAACACAGGTGCTGCATGGCTGTCGTCAGCTCGTGTCGTGAGATGTTGGGTTAAGTCCCGCAACGAGCGCAACCCTTGTCCTTAGTTGCCAGCACGTAATGGTGGGAACTCTAAGGAGACCGCCGGTGACAAACCGGAGGAAGGTGGGGATGACGTCAAGTCATCATGGCCCTTACGGCCAGGGCTACACACGTACTACAATGGTAGGGACAGAGGGTCGCAAACTCGCGAGAGCCAGCCAATCCCAGAAACCCTATCTCAGTCCGGATCGGAGTCTGCAACTCGACTCCGTGAAGTCGGAATCGCTAGTAATCGCAGATCAGCATTGCTGCGGTGAATACGTTCCCGGGCCTTGTACACACCGCCCGTCACACCATGGGAGTTTGTTGCACCAGAAGCAGGTAGCTTAACCTTCGGGAGGGCGCTTGCCACGGTGTGGCAGATGACTGGGGTGAAGTCGTAACAAGGTAGCCGTATCGGAAGGTGCGGCTGGATCACCTCCTTTAGAGATGTAAACAAGATGGGCAGCATTGCCTGTCAGGCGTCCGCACAAGTGACCTGCATTCAGAGTTCCCGGCCCCGTCCGCAAGGGTGGCGTGCCGCGGGAGCGTCCCGTTTTATTGGGGCTTTAGCTCAGCTGGGAGAGCACCTGCTTTGCAAGCAGGGGGTCGTCGGTTCGATCCCGACAAGCTCCACCACTTGGCTTTATGCGAGTCCCTCGCAAGAGCCCGCACGTGATTGTGCGGACTTTTCCAGGAAAAGCATTGGGTCTGTAGCTCAGGTGGTTAGAGCGCGCCCCTGATAAGGGCGAGGCCGGTGGTTCGAGTCCTCCCAGACCCACCACTCCCAGGCAGTGACTGCCGAACTTCTGAATGATCTGCGCACACACACAAGATTTGAAGCGATCAGGCGCTGAAGCCTGTGTCGCGTTCTTTGAAAACTGGGACGTAGCGAGCGTTTTGAGACGGAATGTCCATGACGTGTCGTAGAGGCTAAGGCGGGGCCCTCGAGGCCCTAGATTTGAAGTTGTGTAATCGTTGTATTCGCGACGATGTGTAAGCCCGAGGCGACTTGGGGTTATATGGTCAAGCGAATAAGCGCACACGGTGGATGCCTTGGCGGTCAGAGGCGATGAAGGACGTGGCAGCCTGCGAAAAGCGTGGGGGAGCTGGCAACAAGCATTGATCCCGCGATGTCCGAATGGGGAAACCCACTGCGCAAGCAGTATTGCATGGTGAATACATAGCCATGCAAGGCAAACCCGGGGAACTGAAATATCTAAGTACCCGGAGGAAAAGAAATCAACCGAGATTCCCTAAGTAGTGACGAGCGAACGGGGAGCAGCCCTTAAGTCGGTTGAGGTTTAGCAAAACGAGTTGGAAAGCTCGGCCATAGACGGTGACAGCCCGGTATGCGAAAGACCTCTTCCGATGAAATCGAGTAGGGCGGGGCACGAGAAACCCTGTCTGAACATGGGGGGACCATCCTCCAAGGCTAAATACTCCTGACCGACCGATAGTGAACCAGTACCGTGAGGGAAAGGCGAAAAGAACCCTGGTGAAGGGAGTGAAATAGACCCTGAAACCGTGTGCGTACAAGCAGTAGGAGCTCCTTCGTGGAGTGACTGCGTACCTTTTGTATAATGGGTCAGCGACTTATTGTTCGTGGCAAGCTTAACCGTATAGGGGAGGCGAAGGGAAACCGAGTCTGATAAGGGCGCATAGTCGCGGGCAATAGACCCGAAACCGGGTGATCTAGTCATGCCCAGGGTGAAGGTCAGGTAACACTGACTGGAGGCCCGAACCCACTCCCGTTGCAAAGGTAGGGGATGAGGTGTGATTAGGAGTGAAAAGCTAATCGAACCCGGAGATAGCTGGTTCTCCTCGAAAGCTATTTAGGTAGCGCCTCGGACGAATACTGCTGGGGGTAGAGCACTGTTATGGCTAGGGGGTCATTGCGACTTACCAAACCATGGCAAACTCCGAATACCAGCACGTACTATCCGGGAGACACACGGCGGGTGCTAACGTCCGTCGTGAAAAGGGAAACAACCCAGACCCACAGCTAAGGTCCCAAATTTATCGCTAAGTGGTGAACGATGTGGAAAGGCACAGACAGCCAGGAGGTTGGCTTAGAAGCAGCCACCCTTTAAAGAAAGCGTAATAGCTCACTGGTCGAGTCGGTCTGCGCGGAAGATTTAACGGGGCTAAGCGATGAACCGAAGCTTGGGGTGCATACTTTGTATGCGCGGTAGAGGAGCGTTCCGTACGCCGTTGAAGGTGGATTGAGAAGTCTGCTGGAGGTATCGGAAGTGCGAATGCTGACATGAGTAACGATAATGCGGGTGAAAAACCCGCACGCCGAAAGCCCAAGGTTTCCTTGCGCAACGTTAATCGACGCAGGGTGAGTCGGCCCCTAAGGCGAGGCAGAAATGCGTAGTCGATGGGAAGCTGGTTAATATTCCAGCACCTCGCGTAAGTGCGATGGAGGGACGGAGAAGGTTAGGTGTACCGGGCGTTGGTTGTCCCGGGGAAAGCAGGTAGGTGGATCCCTTAGGCAAATCCGGGGGGTCTTAACACCGAGCAGCGAGACGAGTCCTTTGGGACGAAGTCACCGATACCACGCTTCCAGGAAAAGCTCCTAAGCTTCAGCTTACGCAGACCGTACCGTAAACCGACACAGGTGGGCAGGATGAGAATTCTAAGGCGCTTGAGAGAACTCGGGTGAAGGAACTAGGCAACATGGCACCGTAACTTCGGGAGAAGGTGCACCCCCCTTGGTGGCCCATGCGGGCTATAGCTGAGAGGGGTCGCAGTGACCAGGCCGCTGCGACTGTTTATCAAAAACACAGCACTCTGCAAACACGAAAGTGGACGTATAGGGTGTGACGCCTGCCCGGTGCTGGAAGGTTAATTGATGGGGTCAGCCGCAAGGTGAAGCTCTTGATCGAAGCCCCAGTAAACGGCGGCCGTAACTATAACGGTCCTAAGGTAGCGAAATTCCTTGTCGGGTAAGTTCCGACCTGCACGAATGGCGTAACGACAGCGGCGCTGTCTCCACCCGAGACTCAGTGAAATTGAAATCGCTGTGAAGATGCAGCGTTCCCGTGGCAAGACGGAAAGACCCCGTGAACCTTTACTATAGCTTTACACTGAACGTTGAGTTCGTCTGTGTAGGATAGGTGGGAGGCTATGAAACCCTGGCGCTAGCTGGGGTGGAGCCATCCTTGAAATACCACCCTGTCGTGCTTGACGTTCTAACCTAGGTCCGTTATCCGGATCGGGGACCGTGTATGGTGGGTAGTTTGACTGGGGCGGTCTCCTCCCAAAGTGTAACGGAGGAGCACGAAGGTACGCTCAGCGCGGTCGGACATCGCGCACTGTGTGCAAAGGCATAAGCGTGCTTGACTGCAAGATCGACGGATCAAGCAGGTACGAAAGTAGGTCTTAGTGATCCGGTGGTTCTGTATGGAAGGGCCATCGCTCAACGGATAAAAGGTACTCCGGGGATAACAGGCTGATACCGCCCAAGAGTTCATATCGACGGCGGTGTTTGGCACCTCGATGTCGGCTCATCACATCCTGGGGCTGTAGTCGGTCCCAAGGGTATGGCTGTTCGCCATTTAAAGTGGTACGCGAGCTGGGTTCAGAACGTCGTGAGACAGTTCGGTCCCTATCTGCCATGGGCGTTGGAGATTTGAGAGGGGCTGCTCCTAGTACGAGAGGACCGGAGTGGACGAACCTCTGGTGTTCCGGTTGTCACGCCAGTGGCATTGCCGGGTAGCTATGTTCGGAAGCGATAACCGCTGAAAGCATCTAAGCGGGAAGCGCGCCTCAAGATGAGATCTCCCGGGACTTTAAGTCCCCTAAAGGAACCATCAAGACTAGGTGGTTGATAGGCAGGGTGTGTAAGTGCAGCAATGCATTGAGCTAACCTGTACTAATGATCCGTGTGGCTTGACCATATAACCTCAAGTGGCCTTATCCTCGACAACACGTCGACGGCATTTCGACCCAAACTTCGCTACGTCCCACCTTATTCGCCGACGGCAGGCCCGCTATGGGTTTGTTCCGAAGCAACCCAACGAGAGCGTGCGCGCAATCTCAATCCACCGAGACCTGCGACCCTCCACCCTCTCCCTGGTGACAATAGCTGTGTGGAACCACCCGATCCCTTCCCGAACTCGGAAGTGAAACGCACACGCGCCGATGGTAGTGTGGCTTAAGCCATGCAAGAGTAGGTCATCGCCAGGGGCTTTATCCCCGAAACCCCAGCCCACCAGGCTGGGGTTTCTTTTT
>NZ_JBHTIH010000014.1:0-1667 GCF_042677045.1 Lysobacter koreensis | reverse complement strand
GTCTTCGGCCAGTCCGGCGATGGCGAGGGTGACCCGGAACTCTTCGAGCAGCCGGATCTCCTTGAAGTACTCGATCTCGTCCTTGCGCACGACCGGGCCGATCTGCCGGCGCGCGAACTCGTGCGTGGGAAAGCCGTGCTCGGCGAAGAACATCATGCGCACGTCGGCGGACTTGTCGAGGAAGGCGGTGTTGCGCATGTGCGAGTTGAAGTCCATGTCGCCCCAACCGGCGATGAGGCGCTTCTCGAACACGTGAGCCTCCGTAGTGCCGATGGCTGGGCCGCTGGCGGCTGGCCGATGGCGGACCACGAGCCGGGTTCGGCCTCCATGGATTGTTACACCGGTAGCGCGAAGAACTCGCAAGGTGCAATAGGCGGAGCGCATTGCACCGCTGCCATTTGCGGCAGGCGCAGCGGGTCACGCATCCGATGCAATGCCCTTCACGGCAGACCTCCTAGGGTGCAACGAGCGGGGCGCACTGCACCATCGCGATCCGCTTGGCGCCGCACCGCGCCATGCATTCGGCGCAGCACCCCTCGGCTATTGCGCCATACCGGCTACGCGACCACCGTTCGCACCAGACCATCCCCCGGAAAGGAGAACCCAATGACCCTAACCACCCGCTGGACCGCCGTTGCCGCCTTCACCCTGCTGGCCGGGTGCCAGATGCCGGCCGCCGACACCGTGGCGGCTCCCGCCGCGCCGGCCCCGCACGCGAATGTGCCGCAAGCGGGTGTTGCACCACCGGCTGCGCCCGTCACCACCGCGGCCGCGGCCGCACCCACCCCGGCGTCGATCTCCGCGATCGTGAACCTGCGCTCGATCGATGCCACCAAGGAATTCCTCGAGCGCACGCTGGGTGCGTCGACGTATGAAACCCCCGAAACCGCGAAGTACCTGGCCGGCGGCTGCAATGTCGAGGTGAGCTACGCGGCGAACAAGGCGGTGACCAACGTCAGCATCGACCTGACCCCGGGCTGCCGCTTCGACGCGGCCGCGCTGGTCGGCAGCCAGGCGCCGGTGATGGTCGACGGCAGCCTGACGTTCGCCGCGTTCGAGCAGTTGTTCGGCAACGCGCGCTACACGTCGCCGTGCCTGAGCCTGTGCGGCAACGCCTACGACCCGTATGTCGACGCCGTGGTGCCCGGGTCGCGCGCCAACCTGGTGGTGGACGTGGCGGCGCGGGCGCTGTTCGTTGACGACGCGGTGATCGCGGCGTCCAACGCGTGGGAAGCGCAGCTCAAGGCCAAGGCGGGCGAGGACTACGTCGTCGAGACCCGTTTCAACTGCGACCGCACCCACGAGGCGATCGCGCGTGCGGCGTTCGCCACGGTGAAGGTCGAGACGCTGCAGTTCGGCCGCGAGCTGGGCTCGAACGACTGCGGCTGATCGGTCGACCCGCGTCGTATCGAGGGAGGCGCAAGCCGGCCTCGTGCCCTACGCAGCACCCTCGGGTGCACACATCGGATTGCGCCTACGAAGCGGGCTTGATGCTCGAAGCCAACGCCTGGAAATCCTCCGTCACCGGCAGCGAGCGCAGGGCTGCCGACAGGGCTTCGGGTGGTGTCGTCAGTTTGCGCAGCGCGAGGTCGAGCCAGCCGCCGGCGCTGGTGACGCGTGCGGCCAGTTGCTCGCCGTCGCGCCAGAACTCGTTGCGCAGCAGGAAG
>NZ_JBHTIH010000013.1:0-1252 GCF_042677045.1 Lysobacter koreensis | reverse complement strand
GGGACTTCCTTCGATAAAGTGGACACCCGCTGGTTAGGCGCATTGGCGCTCGAATTCGACGGGCGACTGGTAACCCAGCGCCGAGTGTAGGCGCCGATGGTTATAGAAGTCGACGTAGCGGTGGATGGCTTGGCGTAGTGCGCAGTCGCTGTCGAAGCTGTGGCGGCGGTACATGTCCGACTTCATCGACTTGTTCCACGATTCCATATGCGCGTTGTCGTTCATGCGCCTGGGCCGGTTCGCCGACTGGACCAAGCCTGCACACTTCAGCGAGCGCTTGAAGTCTCCACCCAGGAACTCGATCCCACGGTCGGTGTGGAAGACGGTGGCTCCCGGCTCGGGTCTTCGGGCGCGGATCGCAGCCGACAAAGCCCGCCGGGTGAGTTTCGTCGTTCGCTCCTTGCCCAGTGCCCAGCCCAACAGGCGACGCGAATGCCGGTCCATGACGGTCGCCAGATAACGCCACTGACTGCGCACCTTCAGGTAGGTCACATCGCCGACCCACAGCTGGTCTGGGCCGGTGGATTCGATCGCATGGGCGCGGCTTTCGACGCTGGCCAGAAAGCGTTTCAGGCCCGGGCGCTGACGATACATGCGGGCAGAACAGGCGCGGACGCCGTATTCGCGCATCAGGCGCTCGACACGGCGCCGCCCGACCGCCTCGCCCTGCCGGCACAACGCCGCATGCACTCGCGGACTGCCGTAGGTCTGCTCGCTCTCCTCGTGCACACTGCGGATCTTCTGCAGCAGCCCCGCATCCTCGAGCGAGCGCTGACTGGCGGGCCGCTGCGTCCATGCATAGAAGCCCGACGCACTGACCCCGTGAAGGCGGCACATCATCCTCACCGGGTACGCTTCCTGATGGTGCTCGATGAAGGCGAAGACGTCGCTTTTCGAGCCGAAGTGAACGCGATGGCTTTTTTTAAAAGGTCGTGCTCGATCTTCAGCTGCTCGTACTTGCGCTTCACTTCGCGCAACGCCTTGAGCTCGGCTGCCGCCTCTTTTCCAACGTCCACACCCTTGGTCACAATCACGCCCTCGCGTGCAAGCCTGCGCCAACGAGACAGCATGAAAGGGTGGATGTAAAGCGAGTCGGCGACGTCGCCGACCGACACGCCGGGAAGCTCGCTCAGGCGTACAGCTGTTGCCTTGAACTCATCGCTGTAGCGATTGATCGTCCTGGGACCTGGTGCTGGCATAAAGACACTCCTGAAGTTAGATCAGGGTGTCCACTGAACCGAAGGAACTACCA
>NZ_JBHTIH010000012.1:0-1165 GCF_042677045.1 Lysobacter koreensis | reverse complement strand
ACTTGAGGATCTTGGCCACCACGCCGGCGCCGACGGTGCGGCCGCCTTCGCGGATCGCGAAGCGCAGGCCTTCGTCCATCGCCACCGGGTTGATCAGCGTGACCACCATCTTCACGTTGTCGCCCGGCATCACCATCTCCACGCCCTCTGGCAGCTCGCAAGCGCCGGTGATGTCGGTGGTGCGGAAGTAGAACTGCGGGCGGTAGCCCTTGAAGAACGGGGTGTGGCGGCCGCCCTCGTCCTTCGACAGCACGTACACCTCGGCCTCGAACTCGGTGTGCGGCTTGATGCTGCCCGGCTTGCACAGCACCTGGCCACGCTCGACGTCGTCGCGCTTGGTGCCGCGCAGCAGCAGGCCGGCGTTGTCGCCCGCCTGGCCCTGGTCGAGCAGCTTGCGGAACATCTCGACGCCGGTGACGGTCGTCTTCTGGGTCGCGCGGATACCGACGATCTCGATTTCCTCGCCCACCTTGATCACGCCGCGCTCGATGCGGCCGGTCACCACGGTGCCGCGACCGGAGATCGAGAACACGTCCTCGACCGGCATCAGGAACGGCTTGTCGACGTCACGCTCGGGCTGCGGGATGAAGGTGTCCAGCGCCTCGACCAGGCGCAGGATCGACGGCACGCCGATCTCCGACTGGTCGCCTTCCAGCGCCAGGCGCGCCGAGCCGTGGATGATCGGGGTGTCGTCGCCCGGGAACTCGTACTTGGTCAGCAGCTCGCGCACTTCCATCTCGACCAGCTCGAGCAGCTCGGCGTCGTCGACCATGTCGGCCTTGTTCAGGAACACGACGATGTACGGCACGCCGACCTGGCGCGACAGCAGGATGTGCTCGCGGGTCTGCGGCATCGGGCCGTCCGCGGCCGAACACACCAGGATCGCGCCGTCCATCTGCGCCGCACCGGTGATCATGTTCTTGACGTAGTCGGCGTGGCCCGGGCAATCGACGTGCGCGTAGTGGCGGTTGGCCGACTCGTACTCGACGTGCGCGGTCGAGATCGTGATCCCGCGCGCCTTCTCTTCCGGCGCCGCGTCGATCGCGTCATAGGCCTTGAACTCGCCACCGAAACGCTCGGCGCCCACCTTCGTCAGCGCTGCCGTCAGCGTGGTCTTGCCGTGGTCGACGTGGCCGATGGTGCCCACGTTCACGTGCGGCTTGGT
>NZ_JBHTIH010000011.1:0-915 GCF_042677045.1 Lysobacter koreensis | reverse complement strand
CGACGCGCCATGCCGCCGAAGCGGCGCTACGCGCAGACTGACGACCTGGCCGAAGCAACCCAAGCCCAACAACAACGCACCTGTGTTTGATGCGGCCTAACGCCTGAGTTAAGCCGGCCCGCAACGCGCGAGCCGGGTACCGCTTGAGCAACATCAACGACGCGATTCAACGGAGCCGCGAAGCGGGTTCGGCTTGGACGAGTTGTTAGGGCGCAGCAACCCGTCAGCTCCCCAACCGTGGCTCTACCGAAAGACTACCAACCGAGCGAACCGCGAGCTGCGAGCCGATCCAACGCCGCAGACCGACGCTTTACCGAGAACCCCGCGACGCGCCATGCCGCCGAAGAGGCACGACCCCAGGACCGACGGCCTGGCCGAAGCAACCCAAGCCCAACAACAACGCACCTGTGTTTGATGCGGCCTAACGCCTGAATTAAGCCGACCCGCAACGCGCTAGCCAGCAAGGGGTTGCAACTGAACAACGACACAGCTGAGCCACGTAACGAAGCGGGTTCGGCTTGAATGAATTGTTAGGCGGCGACGGCCGAGACACTAGCCGGCGCTTCCGCTGAGTGATGTAGGCCGGTCAATGAGCACGAGATCATCCGTCGCTTCCGGCGTGTAGTGAACCAGGCCACCAAAATCAGTATCCACCATGATGCCTTGGGCGAGATATGCCCATTGTTCTTCGCCAGGAAGATACTTGCCTGTGTCCATAGAGGCGATTACGCGGCCACGGTAGATCCAATCGATTTGAACGACGTCTCCGGGCTCTATGTCTGTGCCGTCGGCGTACTTCATCCCTAGCCACCTAACGCCCGAATTAAGCCGAGCCGCGAAGCGGCTTCGGCTTGAATGAATTGTTAGGTGCCAGCCGACAGCACCTGCCACGCGATGATAGCCACGAACAATATT
>NZ_JBHTIH010000010.1:0-527 GCF_042677045.1 Lysobacter koreensis | reverse complement strand
TTCGACTTGTCGTAGTCGAAGTTCACGCCCTTCAGGTCGATCGACACCGGCACCGGGCAGCCGTCCGGACCGATGGTCTGGCCAGCCTGCGAACCGGGGCACTTGTCGTCGCAATCGTTGACGCCGTCACCGTCGCCATCGCTGTCGGCGCAGTTCGGGGCGACCGGCGCCGGGCCGACCGGGGCCGACGGCTCCGGACCCAGCGGGATGATCACGCCGACCGAGGCCAGCACGTCGCCGAACCAGTCTTCGCCGTCGTTACGCTCCGGCGGCGGATCGTCGTTCAGCAGCTGCGCGCGGGTGTCGTTGATCGCGACCGCACGGTAGGCCAGCTCGGTACGGATACCGACGCGGCCCATGTCGCCCTGCAGGCCGACGCCGAACTTGCCGGCGACCGCGCCCTCTTCTTCCTGGAACGGCGAGTTGGGGTTCGGGAAGTTGTCGGTCTCGATCTCTTCGCGCTGGTAGCCCAGGCCCATCACGATGTACGGGTTCCAGTTGCGGCCTTCCGCCAGGAAGTGGCGGCG
>NZ_JBHTIH010000009.1:0-523 GCF_042677045.1 Lysobacter koreensis | reverse complement strand
TCCTCGGGGGTTGGTCGGAGCGCGTAGCCGACTGCAATTGGCAGGAGAATTGCCGAAACAGTCGCCACGAGTGATACCACTCTTTCCATGGCACCTAACGCCTGAGTTAAGCCGACCCGCAACGCGCGAGTCGGTGATTAGGAGCGATTGAACAACGACATGCTCGAACGGAGCAACGAAGCGGGTTCGGCTTGGACGAGTTGTTAGGGCGCAGCAACCCGCCAACTCCCCAACCGTGGCTCTACCGAAAGACTACCAACCGAGCGAACCGCGAGCTGCGAGCCGATCCAACGCCGCAGACCGTCGCCTTACCGAGAACCCCGCGACGCGCCATGCCACCGAAGAGGCACGACCCCAGGACCGACGACCCGGCCGAAGCAACCCAAGCCCAACAACAACGCACCTGTGTTTGATGCGGCCTAACGCCCGAATTAAGCCGAGCCGCGAAGCGGCTTCGGCTTGAATGAATTGTTAGGTGCCAGCCGACAGCACCTGCCACGCGATGATAGCCACGAACAATATT
>NZ_JBHTIH010000008.1:0-196231 GCF_042677045.1 Lysobacter koreensis | reverse complement strand
AACACCAACGAAGACGGTTCGGACAATCCGGAAGGCCGTGCGCGCAACCGCCGCACCGAGCTGAACGTCCAGAACTAAGCGCCAGCTCTTCGGAGCGACCGTGCAACACCCGAAGCCCGGCCTTGTGCCGGGCTTCTTTTTTTCTCGCGCGGAGCCCGCGCCGCGGCGAACACATCGCGTAACCGGCGGGATGCTTTAATCGCGTCCTGCGCCGCAACTGTGCGCTGCTACCCACTATGCGGGACTGTAACGGCGCGCACCGTTTAACGACTGTGCAACGTTTCGGGCCACACCTACACTTCAGCCTGAACTCACGGGGGAGACGATCATGCGCAAGTTTGCTGTGGCACTACCGTTGTTGCTGTTGTCGGGTTGGGCTGCCGCGCAGGATTGCGCAGGCCTCGCGGTTTCGACCGCCGCGGGCGCGCGACCGGCGATGGCCGCCGCGGTCGCACCGGAACTGGCATCGCCCAATCACAAGCTCGGCGCGCCCAGCGGCGTGCTGGCGCAGGCCTACGACGAGGCGCAGTCGGTCGACAACGTGCTGCTGCGCATGCGCATCGAAAAGTGCCAGAGCGTCGCCGCGGGCAAGAACGCACCGACCGCGCCGGCCAGCAGCGCCGATCCGGCCGCCTACAAGCCGCTGACCAAGCACGACAACTCGCCGTGGCGGTTCGACATGAGCCAGAACGGCAAGCGCATGACCGCCGAGGAGTTCGATGCCTGGATGAAGTCGCGCGGCGTGCGCGTGGCGAAGGGCGCCCCGGCCAAGGCCGCCGCGCCGGCGCCGGAAGAGAACAAGGCGAAGTAAGCAGGTCGTGCGCGCGGCCGGCTGGGCGCCGGTCGCCGCGCACGCAGCATTGGATGTGACAACAACGGCCGCTCTGCGGCCGTTGTTGCGATGGGTACCACGATGAATTCCCCACCTCGCCATGGTCTTGCACGGGTGCTGTCCAAGCACGGGCTGTGTTCGCGCACGCAGGCCGCGCAATGGATCGCCGACGGCCGGGTCTGCGTCGACGGCCGGGTCGTCCGCGATCCCGAGCACCCGGTGGTGCGCGGGCGACAGCGGATAGCGGTCGACGGCCGCGACCTCGACGCCGCGCCGCGCCTGTACCTGATGCTCAACAAGCCGCGGGGCCTGGTGACCACGGCCAGCGATGAACGCGGCCGCGACACCGTCTACCGCTGCTTCGATGGCGCGGGGCTGCCGTGGCTCGCGCCGGTCGGGCGGCTGGACAAGGCCAGCGAAGGCCTGCTGCTGTTCTGCAACGACCCGGAGTGGGCCGCGCGCGTTACCGACCCGCTGCTCGGCCCGGACAAGACCTACCACGTCCAGGTCGACGCGATCCCGGATGCGACGGCGCTGGCGGCATTGCTCGAAGGCGTCGAGGAGGGCGGCGAGCGCCTGCGCGCGAAGGCGGCCACGCTGCTGCGCAGTGGCGAGAAAAACGCCTGGCTGGAGATCGTGCTCGACGAAGGCCGCAACCGGCAGATCCGGCGGCTGCTGGCCGCGTTCGATATCGGGGTCCTGCGCCTGCTGCGGGTCGCGATCGGCCCGTTGACGCTGGGCGAGTTGCCGAAAGGGCAGTGGCGTGCGTTGACCGCCGATGAAGTGCGGAGCTTGCCGGCGTCGTAGGGCGGGCCCTGGCCCGCCGGCTTTCGTCGAGATGGCGGTGGCGGGCCAGGGCCCGCCCTACGGAAGCAACAGCACCTTGCCCAGCGCGCGCCGGCTTTCCAGGTGCGCATGCGCCGCGGCGCCTTCCGCCAGCGGGTAGCGCGCGTCGATCGTGACCCGGAGCGAGCCGTCGCGCACGCGGTCGAACAGCTCGGCCGCGCGTTCGCGCCGGTCGGCGGCGGTGCGCAGCACGTTCCACAGGTCGCCGCCGGTCAGCGTCTTCGAGCCGTCCATGAGCACGCGCGGGTCGACCGGCTCCGGGTCGCCGCCGGCCATGCCGTAGAACACCACGCGGCCGCCGGTGCGCACCGCGCGCAGCGAGTCGTGCACCGTGCTGCCGACCGAGTCGTAGGCGACGTCGACGCCGCCCTCGCCGAATGCCTGCGCCGCGGCGACCCAATCGTCGGCATAGGTCGCGGTGGCGTGTGCGCCGGCGGCGGTGGCGACGGCGGTTTTCTCCCGCGTCGAGGCCAGTGCCAGCACGCGGGCGCCCGCGGCCACCGCGAGCTGCACCAGCAGCTGGCCGACGCCGCCGGCCGCGGCGTGGACCAGCACCGTCTGCCCGGCGTGCAATGGGTGGCTGTCGCGGATCAGGTACTGCGCGGTCAGGCCCTGCAGCAGCAAGGCGGCAGCGGTCTCGAAGGCGATGTCGTCGGGCAGCGGGATCAACCGCTCCGCGGCGACCGCGACCAGTTCGGCATTGGCGTACGGGCTGTCGGCGAAGGCGACGCGGTCCCCGGGCGCGAACCCGGTGCCCGCCGCCGCCGACACCACTTCGCCCGCGGCTTCGTAACCCGCGATCCACGGCGGGTCGCCGGCCAGGTGGTAGTGGCCCTGGCGGCGGTAGACGTCGGCGAAGTTCAGCCCGATCGCGCGCGTGCGCACCAGCACTTCACCGGCGGCCGGCACCGGGTCGGGCAGCTCGCGCAGGTGCAGGACCTCGGGGCCGCCGAACTGCTCAAAGACCAGGGCGCGCACGTCAGCCCTTCAATACACCGAGCTCGCGACCGATCTTGATGAACGCGGCGATCGCGCGGTCGAGGTGCTCGCGGGTGTGCGCGGCCGAGATCTGCGTGCGGATGCGCGCCTGGCCCTGCGGCACCACCGGGAAGAAGAAGCCGATCGCGTAGATACCTTCCTCGAGCAGGCGCTGCGCGAACTTCTGCGCCAGCGGTGCGTCGTACAGCATCACCGGGCTGATCGGGTGCACGCCGGGTTTGATGTCGAAACCGGCGGCGGTCATCTGCTGGCGGAAGTAGCCGGTGTTCTCGACCAGTTGCTCGCGCAGCTGGCCGGCTGCGGCGAGCATCTCGAACGCCTTGATGCCGGCGGCGACCACGTGCGGTGGCAACGAATTGGAGAACAGGTACGGGCGCGAGCGCTGGCGCAGCAGTTCGATGACCTCGCGCCGGGCGGTGGTGAAGCCGCCGAGCGCGCCGCCCATCGCCTTGCCCAGCGTGCCGGTGTAGATGTCGATCCGGTCCATCACGCCCTTCACTTCCGCCGAGCCGCGGCCGCTGGCGCCGAGGAAGCCGGTGGCGTGGCATTCGTCGATGTGCACCAGCGCGCCGTATTGCTTCGCCAGCGCGGTGATCTGGTCGAGCGGGGCGATGAAGCCGTCCATCGAGAACACGCCGTCGGAGGTGATCATGATCGTACGCGCGCCGTCGGCCTTGGCTTGTTGCAGCTGCTTCTCCAGGTCGGCCATGTCGCAGTTGGCGTAGCGGTAGCGCTTGGCCTTGCACAGGCGCACGCCATCGATGATCGAGGCGTGGTTGAGCGCGTCGGAGATGATCGCGTCGTTCTCGTCCAGCAGCGGCTCGAACAGGCCGCCGTTGGCGTCGAAGCAGGCGGCGTAGAGGATCGTGTCCTGCGTGCCGAAGAACTCGGCGATGGTCTGCTCGAGCTGCTTGTGCAGGTCCTGGGTGCCGCAGATGAAGCGCACCGAGGCCATGCCGAAGCCATGCGTGTCGAGCGCGTCCTTGGCCGCCGCGATCACGTCGGGGTGGTCGGCCAGGCCCAGGTAGTTGTTGGCGCAGAAATTCAGCACCGTGCGGCCGTCGGCGAGGGTGATCTCGGCGGACTGCGGCGAGGTGATGACGCGCTCGGACTTGAACAGGCCGGCGGCGCGGATCTCGTCGAGGGTGTCGGCGTAGCGTTGGGTGAGGGCGGGTTGGGTCGGCGACATTGGGGTTCCTGTAGGGCGGGCGCTCGGCCCGCCATCGCGTTGCGGCGGGCCAGGGCCCGCCCTACGTTCAATTCCAGCTCAGCACAACCTTGCCCGCCTTGCCCGCTTCCATCAGGTCGAAACCGTCCTGGAACGAGTCGATCGGCAGCTGGTGGGTCAGCACCTTGCCCAGCGGAAAACCGCCCAGCACCAGCTGCGTCATCTTGTACCAGGTCTCGTACATCTTGCGGCCGTACATGCCGTGCAGGGTCAGGCCCTTGAAGATGATCTTGTCCCAGTCGGCGCCGGCGCCCTTGGGCATGATCCCGAGCATCGCGATCTTGCCGCCGTGGTACATGCAGTCGAGCATGTCGTTGAATGCGCGCGGGTTGCCGCTCATCTCCAGGCCGACGTCGAAGCCTTCCATGTGCAGGTCGGCCATCACGTCCTTGAGCGACTGGTTGGCGACGTTGACCACGCGCGTGGCGCCCATGTCGGCGGCCAGCTTCAAGCGGTAGTCGTTGACGTCGGTGACCACCACGTTGCGCGCGCCGATGTGCTTGCAGATGCCCGCAGCGATGATGCCGATCGGGCCGGCGCCGGTGATCAGCACGTCCTCGCCGACCACGTCGAACTCCAGCGCGCAGTGCGCGGCGTTGCCGTAGGGGTCGAAGAACGCGGCCAGCTCGCTCGGGATCTGGTCCGGGATCGGCCACAGGTTGCTGGCCGGCATCACGATGTACTCGGCGAACGCGCCGTTGCGGTTGACGCCGATGCCGACCGTGTTCGGGCACAGGTGCTGGCGGCCGCCGCGGCAGTTGCGGCAGTGGCCGCAGACGATGTGGCCTTCGGCCGAGACGCGCTGGCCGATCTTGTAGCCCGACACGCCAGCGCCGAGTTCGACCACGCGGCCGACGAACTCGTGGCCGATCACCAGCCCCGGCTTGATCGTGCGTTGGCTCCACTCGTCCCACAGGTAGATGTGCAGGTCGGTGCCGCAGATCGCGGTCTTCTCCAGCTTGACCAGCACCTCGTTCGGGCCGGGCGCGGGCACCGGCACCTGTTCCATCCAGATGCCCTTGCCGGTTTCGCGCTTGACCAGCGCCTTCATTGTCTTTTGGGTCATGGAGGTCGCCTTCGAACCGTGTGCGGCTGCCGCAAAGAGGCCGGAATTATACGCCCGGGCCTCGTCGCGGCCGGCTCACGGGTTTGCCCGCGGCGGGCGGCTTCGCCTATCGTCGACCGCTCCCACCGTTGCCGGATCGACCATGCGCCGCCGTCTGTTTGCCGCTTCCCTGCTGCTGGGCCTGGTGCCCGCCCACGCCGACGAAGGCATGTGGATGCCCTCGCAACTGCCGCAGATCGCCAAGCAGCTCAAGGCGGCCGGCTTCAAGGGCAGGCCGGCCGCGTTGGCGGAACTGGCGCGGCCGCCGATGAGCGCGGTGGTCAAGGTCGGCGGCGCCAGCGGTGCGTTCGTGTCCAAGGACGGCCTGTTGCTGACCAACCACCACGTCGCGTTCGGGGTGATTCAGTACAACTCGACGCCCGAGCGCGACCTGATCGGGCAGGGCTTCATCGCTGCCGACCGTGGCGCCGAACTGCCGGCCAACCCCGACTACCGGGTGCTGGTCACGACCGGCTTCGACAAGGTCACCGAGCGCATCCTCAAAGATGCGCGCGGCAAGCAGGGGCGGGCGTACTACGACGCCGTCGACGCCGCGACCAAGGCCGTGGTCGCCAAATGCGAAAGCGAGGCCGGCAACCGCTGCAGCGTCGCCAACATGTACTACGGCACCGACTTCTACCTGATCCGCCAGCTCGAGCTGCGCGACATCCGCCTCGTCTACGCGCCGCCGGACGCGATCGGCAACTACGGCGACGAGGTCGACAACTTCGTGTGGCCGCGCCACAGCGGCGACTTCACCCTGCTGCGCGCCTACGTCGGCCGCGACGGCAAGCCGGCCGACTTTGCCGCCGACAACGTGCCGTACGTGCCGCCGGCGCACCTGCAGGTATCGACCGAACACTTCGCCGACGGCGATTTCGCGATGCTCGCCGGCTACCCCGGCACCACGTTCCGGCACCGCATGGCCTCGGAGTTCGCCAACCAGATCGACTGGCAGCTGCCGTCGCGGGTCGCGCTTTACGACGGCATGATCAAGACGATCGAGGCCGCCGCGGCGAGCGATGCCGACGCCAAGGTGCTGTACGCCGCGCAGGTCGCCAGCCTCAAGAACGGGCTCAAGCGCGCGCAGGGCGAACTCGACGGCCTGCGCCGCAGCGACGCGCTGCGCGTGCGCCGCGACGACGAGGCCGCGATGCTCGCCTGGCTGGGCAAGCAGGCCGACGCGGCCGCAACCCAGGCCGACATCGACGCCTCCCAGGCAGTGCTCGACGCGGCGGTGGCGATGCGCGAGCGCGACCAGCTGCTCGCCAACCTGCGCTCGCAGAGCCAGCTGCTGCGCGCGGCACTGACCGTGCAGCGGCTCGCGCTGGAACGCGGCAAGCCCGACCCGCAACGCGAATCGGGCTACCAGCAGCGCGACGAGACCCTGATCAGCGGCCAGCTCAAGCAGGTGCAGCGCCGATACGCGCCGGCGGTCGAGCAGGCGTTGCTGGCCGACCTGCTGCGCCAGTACCAGGCGCTGCCGGCCGCGCAGCGCGTGCCCGAGTTCGATGCGGTGTTCGGCACCACCCCGGCGCAGCTCAAGGCCCGCCTGAAAGCGCTGTACGCCGGCACCAGGCTCGGTGACGAGGCGCAACGCCTGCGCGCGATGCAGGCGCCGGCATCCGAGCTGGCGGCGTCCAGCGATACGCTGCTGAAGGCGGCCGCGATCCTCACCCCGGCATTGGTCCGGCTCGAGGACGAGGCCAAGACCCGCGACGGCGAGTTGCTGCGCCTGCGCCCGGCCTACATGCGCGCGCTGATCGGTTTCCGCCGGTCACAGGGCCGCGCGGTGTACCCGGACGCGAACTCCACGCTGCGCGTGAGCTACGGCAAGGTCAGCCCGATGGACCCGCGCGACGGGGTGCGCTACCGGCCGCTGACCACCGTGGCCGGCATCGTCGAGAAACACACCGGCGTGGCCCCGTTCGACGCGCCGCAGCCGTTGCGCGAGGCGATCGCCAAGGGTGACTTCGGCAGCACCGCCGAGCCGAGCCTGCAGACGCAGACGGTCGATTTCCTCACCAACCTCGACACCACCGGCGGCAACTCCGGCTCGCCGGTGCTGGACGCGCGCGGCCGCCTGATCGGCCTCAACTTCGACAGCAACTGGGAGTCGGTCAGCGCCAGCTGGATGTTCGATCCGCGCTACAAGCGCGCGATCCACGTCGACGCGCGTTACCTGCGCTGGCTGATGGCCAAGGTCTACCCGGCGCCGCACCTGCTGCGGGAGATGAACCTGCCGCCCGAATAAACCACTTGACGACCACTCGCCCGACTGGATCACGGACAGCCGGGGTTCGGGGCGGCTAGGCTGCAGATGGCGCCACACGTTTCGCTTCATTCGCTTCAACCGCATTAGTCAACGGATCAAGGAGTCGCTGCATGCGTTATTCGGTATTGGCCACCGCGCTGGCGCTGGCCGCTGTCTCGGGGGGCGCCTTCGCAGGCGAGGGCATGTGGGTGCCGCAGCAGTTGCCGGAGATCTCCGGCCCGCTGAAGAAAGCCGGCCTCAAGTTGAACGCCAAACAGCTGGCCAACCTGACCGGCGACCCGATGGGCGCGGTGGTCTCGCTGGGCGGCTGCACCGCGAGCTTCGTCTCGCCGCAGGGCCTGGTGGTGACCAACCACCACTGCGCGTACGGCGCGATCCAGCTCAACTCGACGCCCGAGAAGAACCTGATGCGCGACGGCTTCAACGCCGCCACCCAGGCCGCGGAGGTCTCCGCCGGTCCGAATGCGCGCATCTACGCGCTCGATTCGATCAAGGACGTGAGCCGCGAGGTCAAGGCCGCGATCGCCGCCGCGCCCGATGCGCTCGCGCGCACCCACGCGCTGGAAACACTGGAGAAGCAACTGGTCGCGCAGTGCGAGGCCGAAGCCGGTTACCGCTGCCGCCTGTACAGCTTCGCCGGCGGCAACAGCTACCGCCTGTTCCGGAACCTCGAGATCAAGGACGTGCGCCTGGTCTACGCGCCGCCGGGCAGCGTCGGCAACTACGGCGGCGAGGTCGACAACTGGATGTGGCCGCGCCACACCGGCGACTTCTCGTTCTACCGCGCCTACGTCGGCAAGGACGGCAAGCCGGCCGCGTTCGCGGCCGACAACGTGCCGTACACCCCGAAGCATTTCCTCAAGCTCGCCGACCAGCCGCTGGGCGCGGGCGACTTCGTGATGGTCGCCGGCTATCCGGGCTCGACCGCGCGCTACGCGTTGGCCGACGACTTCGACGCGACCGCCGACTGGACCTACCCGACGGTCGGTGGCCACTACAAGAAGCTGGTGGCGATGGTCGAGGCGGCCGGCCGCAAGAACCCCGACATCGCGGTGAAGTACGCCAGCACCGTGCGCAGCTGGCAGAACGCGATGAAGAACTACGACGGCCAGCTCGACGGCTTCCAGCGCATTGGCGCGGCGGAGACGAAAAAAGCCGAGGAAGCCGCGGTGCTGGCCTGGCTCAAGAAGCAGGGCCGCAAGGGCGAGGCCGCGCTGGCCGCGCACGACCGCCTGGTCACGCTCGGCGAGGAAGCGCGCGCCCACCGCGAACGCGACCTGGTGTTCGGCCAACTGCGCAACACCGGCGCGATCGGCGCGGCGACCCAGCTGTACCGACTGTCGATCGAAAAGCAGAAGCCCGACGCGCAGCGCGAACAGGGTTACCAGCAGCGCGACCTGCCGGCGTTCGAGGGCGGCCTGAAGCAGATGGAGAAGCGCTACCAGGCGAAGATGGATCGCGAGCTGCAGGCCTACTGGCTGCGCGAGTACCTCAAGCTGCCCGCGTCGCATCGCGTCGCCGCGGTCGACAGTTGGCTTGGTGGCAGCGATGAGAAGGCGATCAAGCGCGCGCTCGACAAGCTCGCCAAGACCCAGCTGGGCGACACCGACCAGCGCATGGCGCTGGTCAATGCCGACCGCGCCGCGTTCGAGGCCAGCAAGGACCCGGCCGTGCAGTTCGCGGTGGCGATCATGCCGACCGTGCTCAAGCTGGAGCAGGAGGGCAAGACCCGCGCCGGCGACGGCCTGGTCGCGCGCCCGGTTTACCTGCAGGCGATGGCCGACTACAAGAAGAGCCAGGGCAAGTTCGTCTATCCCGACGCCAACTCGTCGCTGCGCATCACCTTCGGCAACGTCACCGGCTACACCAAGTCCGACGGCAGCGTGCAGGCGCCGATCACCAAGCTCGAGGAAGTCGCGGCCAAGGCCACCGGCAAGGAGCCGTTCGACGCGCCGCAGTCGCTGCTCGACGCGATCAAGGCCAAGCGCTACGGCGGCCTGGCCGACAAGGAACTGGGCACGGTGCCGGTGAACTTCCTGTCCGACCTGGACATCACCGGCGGCAATTCCGGCTCGCCGGTGCTCGACGCGCGCGGCAGGCTGGTCGGCCTGGCGTTCGACGGCAACTGGGAGTCGGTGAGCAGCAACTGGGTGTTCGACCCGAGCATGACCCGGATGATCTCGGTCGACCAGCGCTACATGCGCTGGATCATGCAGGAGGTCTACCCGGCGCCGCAGCTGTTGCGCGAGCTCAACGCCGCGCCGAAGGGCTGAGCCTTCGCGGCAGCGGAAAAACAGAACGCCGGTCGGGCAACCGACCGGCGTTTTGTTTTCTGCGCGTTGGGGAAAGCCGATGCCTTACTCGGCGAGCGCGTAGTCGAAGGTGTAGAAATGCTTGCCGTCGGTGATCTCGATCGCCATCGCCCCGGACAGCCCCGCCAGTTCGCCGGTGCCCGAATCGGGCACGACGGTCAGCGACAACTTCGCCGCGCCACGCGTCATCACGCCGTTGTGCTGCAGAAAGAACGTGCCGCTGCGGCCCTGCAGCGACCCGGACACGCGTTCGATCGCGACGTAGGCGGCCGAACCGGGCGTGCCGGTGCCGACCGCCAGCATGTGTACCACGCTGCTGGCATCGAGGTCGCCGCGGAAGCGCTTGTCGAAACGGTTGTGCCCCGCCTCGATGCCGTCGCCCATGTCGCAGGGCGGCTGCGCGCTGCGCGTGACGTCGAATTCGCCCTTGACCTGCTGTGCCATGCCACATTCCTTGCGTTCGGGAGGCGCCATCGTGACCCACACGCTGGCCGTCAGCCAGAGCGCGGGCACAACAACGGATGGGGTTGCGCAGCGGCCTTCGTCTGCTAGGCTGCAGGCGTTCGCGGATTCCCATGCCTGCCGGCCCCGTCTCCGAAAGCCTGTTCTGCTCCACCCGACATGCGCCCTCGCGGCCCCTGTCCCTGCCGCTTCCACAGCGGATTGTCACCCGCACCGCCGGCTTGCAAGGCTTTCCGCGCTCCCCTCACTGATGGAGCTTGCGATGAAAGTACTGGCGTGCGACGGCATCCACGACGATGGCCTGGCCCTGTTCCGCGACGCGGGCTGGGAGGTGGTCGTCTCCGATCCGATCAAAGACCCCGCCGCGCTCGCGGCCGCGCTGGCCGGCGTCGATGCCGTGCTGGTGCGCTCGGCGACCGCGGTGTCCGCGCAGGCGCTGGCCGGTGCCCAGGGGCTGCGCGTGATCGGCCGCGCCGGCGCCGGTGTCGACACCATCGACGTCGACGCCGCCACCGAACGCGGCATTGCGGTGATGAACGCGCCCGACGGCAACACCCTGGCGGCGGCCGAGCACGCGATCTCGCTGCTGTTCGCGCTCGCCCGCCACATCCCGCGTGCCGACGCCGGCATGAAGGCCGGCCATTGGCCCAAGGCCGGTCTGACCGGCTTCGAACTGGAAGGCAAGAAGCTCGGCGTCATTGGCCTGGGCCGCATCGGCGGCACCGTCGCGCGCAAGGCGCAGGGGATCGGCATGGAGGTCGCCGCGTACGACCCGTTCCTGCCGGCCTCGGCCGCGGGCAAGGGCAGCGTGCCGCTGAAGACGCTCGACGAACTGCTGGCCTGGGCGGACATCGTCACCCTGCATATCCCGCGTACCAAGGAAACCACCAACCTGCTCTCGGAAGCGAGCATGCGTTCGATGAAGAAGGGCGCCTACATCGTCAATGCCGCGCGCGGCGGGCTGGTCGACGAGACCGCGCTGCTCAAACTGCTCGACGAGGGCCACCTCGGCGGCGCCGCGCTCGACACCTTTGCCACCGAGCCGCTGCAGGCCGACTCGCCGCTGCGCGCGCACCCGAAGCTGATCCTCACCCCGCACCTGGGCGCATCGACCAGCGAGGCGCAGCAGGCGGTCAGCACGATCCTGGCGCGGCAGATCCTCGATTTCATCAACACCGGCGCGGTCGCCGGCTGCGTCAACTTGCCGCCGCTGACCGCCGAGGCCGCGCGCGAAGTCGGCCCGTGGATGCCGCTGATGTCGGCGCTCGGCCGCCTCGCCGCGCGCCTGGTGCCGGCGCCGACCCGCTTGCACATCAGCTACGCCGGCCGTACCGCCGGACTCGACACCCGGCCGTTGACGCGCTTGCTGGTCGCGGCGTTGCTGGGCCCCGCGTCGGGGCGCGTGACCCCGGTGAACGCGCTGCAGGAAGCCACCGCGCGTGGCCTGACCGTGGCCGAAACTCTGGGTGGCGACGGCGACGGCTTCGACCGCCTGCTACGGCTGCGGGTCGAAGGCGAAGGCCCGCACCAGCAGCCGGTGGTGCGCGAGATCGAGGCGACCCTGCACCGCGGACCGCGCGTGGTGCGGCTGGATGGCGTCGAGATCGAGTTCGACCCGCAGGCGTTCGTGCTGTTGCTGCGCAACGAGGACCGACCCGGCATGATCGGCGCGGTCGGTTCGCAGCTTGGTGCGGCCGGAATCAACATCGTCAACTTCGCACTCGGCGCGGCCGGCGATGGTCAGGCGCGCGCCGCGATCACGATCGACAAGCCGGTCACCGACGAGCAGCTGGCGCTGCTGCGCGCGACCCCCGGCATCCTCTCGCTGCAGCAGGTCTAGGACGCTCCCTCCCTTTCGCATAGCGAAGGGGAGGGTTGGGGAGGGGTGCTTTTTTGCTTCGAGGAAACTGACAACGTGCGAATTTTATTAGCCCGCCACGGCGAGACCCCGTGGAATGCCGAAGGCCGCTACCAGGGCCAGGAAGACATCGCGCTGTCGCCGGTCGGCGAGATGCAGGCGCGCGCGCTGGGGACGCGCCTGCGCGAGGTGGCCATCACCCGCGCGGTCGCCTCGCCGCTGAAGCGCGCACGCCATACCGCCGAGCTCGCGCTGGGCGAACGCGACCTGCCGCTCACGCTCGACCCGGGGCTGATGGAGATCGCCCACGGCACCTGGGAAGGCCTGCTCGCCAGCGAGATCCGCGAACGCGACGGCGACCGCCTGCAGGCCTGGCGCGACACCCCGCACGAGGTGCTGATGCCCGAGGGCGAATCGCTGCAGCACGTGCTCGACCGCGCGTGGCCGGCGCTGGCGCGTGCCTGCGCCGGCTTGGGCGACGACGACACCTTGCTGGTGGTCGCCCACGACGCGGTCAACCGCGTGCTGCTGTGCCAGGTGCTCGGCATCCCGCTGTCGAAACTGTGGGGATTCCGGCAGGCACCGACCACGCTCAACCTGCTCGAAGGCAGCGACCTGGACCACGTCGACGTGGTGCGCCTCAACGATTGCAGCCACCACACCGCGCTGTTCGGCGAAGCGGTGCATCGGGCGTTGTGACGTCCCGGGGGGCAGTCAAGCCCCCCGAACCGCAGGCAAAGTTCCTCGCGCGCTGCGGCGCGCTGCAGTTCTGCCACAGCCGCCTCTCCGCGCGGCGCCCCTACAATGCGGCATGGCGCAAACACTTTCCGAGTGGCTGGAGTACATCGAACGCATCCACCCCAAGTCCATCGACATGGGCCTGGAGCGCGTGCGCGAAGTCGCGCAGCGCCTCGGGCTCGGGCGGCCCGCACGCCACGTGATCACCGTCGGCGGCACCAACGGCAAGGGCTCGACGGTCGCGTTCATCGAGGCGATCGCGCGCGCGGCCGGGCTGCGGGTCGGCGCGTACACCTCGCCGCACCTGCTGGCCTACAACGAGCGCGTGCGCATCGACGGCCACGACGCCAGCGACGCCGCGCTGGTCGCGGCATTCGAGGCGATCGAAGCCGCGCGCGGCGAGGTGCCGCTGACCTATTTCGAGTACGGCACGCTCGCCGCGCTGTGGCTGTTCGAGCGCGCGCAGCTCGATCTGGCGATCCTCGAGGTCGGTCTCGGCGGGCGGCTGGACGCGACCAACCTCGTCGATCCCGACGTGGCGGTGATCACCACCGTCGACCTCGACCACCAGGACTACCTGGGCGACGACCGCGAGGCGATCGGCTTCGAGAAGGCCGGGATCGCGCGCGCTTGGAAGCCGCTGGTGCTCGGCGACGACGACCCGCCTTCGAGCGTGCTGGGGCACGCGTACGCGATCGGCGCCTCGGCGGTGCGCATCGGCTGCGATTTTTTCTTCGAGCCGACTCCGGATGACGCGGACGCGGATCAGTGGCGCTGGCGCGAGGTCGGCTTCGCGGTCGACCTGCCCCGGCCGGGGCTGGCGGCGCCGGCGCAGCTGCGCAATGCGGCCACCGCGATCGCAGCGCTACGCGCGCTCGACGTGGAGCTGTCGGACGCGGCATTGCGCGAGGGCGTGGCGCGCGCGCAGGTGCCGGGGCGGCTGCAGCGCTTCGAGCGCGACGGGGTCGAGATCGTCGTCGACGTCGGCCACAACCCGCAGGCGGCGCGCGAATTGGCGGCCTGGCTCGCTGCGACGTCACCGACGGGCCGTACTTTCGCGGTATTCGCGGCGCTGGGCGACAAGGACGTGGCCGGGGTGGTCGAGGCGCTCGCCGGCGCGGTCACCCACTGGCATCTGGCGGGCCTGGCCGAACATGCCCCGCGCGGGACCGATGTCGCCGGCCTGGCCCGGCAGCTGGTCGGCACCGCGGCCGCGACCGGCGTCCAGCACGCCGACGTCGCCGCCGCCTTGGCCGCGGCGCGTGCGCAGGCGCACGCGGGGGATCGCGTCCTGGTGTTCGGGTCGTTCCACACCGCCGCGGAGGCACTGCGGCGGCTCGCGGTGGAGTGAGCCGTAACAGTCCGTTGCTGGAAGCAGGGGCCGGTGACTGAATAACCCAGCGCGCTGCGGCGCGTTGGGTCTTCCGCGGCAGGTGGGTTGGTCGCGGGGCGCGGCGCGTTAAGGTTCTGCGCGGGGGAGGGTCGGTCGCAGCGCGTTATAATTCGCGCGGCAATCCGCCCCAGGTGTGTGAGACCCGATGGAACCTGCCTTGAAACAGCGCCTGATCGGCGCGACGGTGCTGGTCGCGCTGGCCGTGATCTTCCTGCCCATGCTGATCAAGGGCCCGGCGCCGGAAAGCGGGGCCTCGGATGTGCCGCTGGAGCTGCCCGACGCACCCAAGGGCGGCTACGAAACCCGCGAACTGCCTCTGGTCACGCCCGGCGAAACGCCCAACGGCGGCGTGGTCGGCATGGCGCCGGCCGCCGACGACACCACCTTGCCCACCGTCGATACGACCACCGACGCCGCAGTCAGCGGCGAGGCGATGATGCCGGCCGCCACCGCCGGCGGCGACTACGCAGTCAGCTTCGGCAGCTACGCCAGCAGCGCCGATGCAGCGCGCGTCGTGGCCGCGCTCAATGCCTCGCAGTTGCCCGGCTACCAGGACACCACAAGCGGTACCGGCGGCCGCACCCTGTACCGGGTGCGGGTCGGTCCGTACGCCTCCCGCGCCGAAGCCGAGGCCGCGCGCCTGCGCGCCGCGCACGTGCGCGATGACGTCGGTTCCAAGGTGGTGACGCTGGACGCCGACGTGGCCACCCCCGCCGCAACTGCCACGTCGTCGGTCTCGCAACCGATTGCCGCGGCCGCGCCCAGCGTCTCGGCGCCGGTGGCGCTGCCGGATTCCAAGCCGACAATCGCCAAACCGGCCGTCGCCAAGCCGATCGCAAGCAAGCCGGTCGAGAGCAAGCCGGCGACGACCAGCAAGCCCACCACCCCCGCGACGGCGCCCGTCGCTGCAGCCAAGCCGGTCGCTACGCCGATCAAGCCGGCCGCATCGGGCACCGGGTTCGCGGTGCAGTTGGGTGCCTTCAGCAACGCGGCCGAAGCCGGCAAGCTGCGCGATCGCGCGCGCGCGGCCGGCTTCAGCGCCTTCGTCGAACAAGTCGGCAGCGACAAGGGCACCCTGAGCCGGGTGCGCATCGGCCCGGTCGCCAGCCGCGCCGATGCCGACCAGCTCAAGGCGCAGGTGTCGGCCAAGCTCGGTGTCAGCGGCATCGTTCGTCCGCATCCGTAAGGCGCGATGAGCGCCACCGACTGGGTGCTGCTGGCGATCGTCGCGGTGTCGGCGCTGTTCGGGCTGATGCGCGGCTTCATCGGCGTGGCCGCGTCGCTGCTGGCGTGGGTGCTGGCCGGCTGGGCGGCTTTCCGCTTCGGTGCCGACGTGGCGCTGCTGCTGGCCCGCGATGGCGAGCCCAGTGCGACGCAGGTGTTTGGCGGCTACGCGCTGAGCTTCATCGCGGTGCTGCTGGTGGTCGGGCTGGTCGCGTGGCTGGTGCGGCTGCTGGTGAAGTCGGTCGGCCTGTCCGGCGTGGACCGCGTGCTGGGCCTGGCGCTGGGCGTGGTGCGCGGCGGTTTCGTCGGCTGCGCGCTGGTGCTGCTGCTCGGGTTGACCGCGCTGCCGCGCGACGCCGAGTGGCAGCGCTCGCAGGTGGTGCCGGTGTTCGTGCCTGGCGCGCAATGGCTGCGCGGCTGGCTGCCGGACTGGGTGGCGACGCAGGTGGATCTGGGCGGCGGCGCGTCGCCGGCGCCCGCGGATCCATCGAGCGACGCGGCGACCACGCTGCCGGTACCGGCCGGGAACTGATCGCGCCCGCATTTTCCGCTTGGTTCGGGGCATCGCGGCCCGAGATCAGGCAGTAGTCACGAACCACCATCGACTTTCCAGCAGGGCCCAACCCATGTGCGGCATTCTCGGTATCGTCAGCAACCACGACGTTGCGGCGCAACTCTACGACGGCCTGACGGTGCTCCAGCACCGCGGCCAGGACGCCGCCGGCATCGCCACCGTCGACGGCACCAAGCTGCGCGTGCACAAGGGCAACGGCCTGGTCAGCGACGTGTTCGACGAGGCGGCGATGCTGACCCTGCAGGGCCGCATCGGCATCGGCCACTGCCGCTACCCGACCGCCGGCAGCGCCGGTTCCGACGAGGCGCAGCCGTTCTACGTCAACTCCCCGTTCGGGATTGCGCTCGCCCACAACGGCAACCTGATCAACACCGACGCGCTGCGCCAGGAGGTGTTCGAGCAGGACCGCCGCAACGTCAACACCGAGTCCGACTCGGAAGTGCTGCTCAACGTGTTCGCGCACGAGCTCGACATGCAGCGCGGGTTGACGGCGGAAGCGGCGTTCAAGGCGGTCGAGGGCGTGCACCGGCGCTGCGTCGGCGGCTACGCGGTGATCACCGCGGTGCTCGGCCTGGGCCTGGTGGCGTTCCGCGACCCCAACGGCATCCGTCCGCTGGTGCTGGGCAAGCGCGTCAGCGACGGCCAGGACCAGTACGCGATCGCGTCCGAGTCGGTCGCGCTCGACATCCTCGGCTTCGAACGCGTGCGCGACGTGCAGCCCGGCGAGGCGATCGTGGTTACCGCGCGCGGCGAGCTGCATGCCCGGATGTGCGCCGCGCCGCGCCAGCACGCGCCGTGCATCTTCGAGTACGTCTACTTCGCGCGCCCCGACTCGATGATGGACGACATCTCGGTGCACAAGGCGCGCATGCGCATGGGCCAGAAGCTCGGCGAGAAGATCCTGCGGCTGATGCCCGAACACGACATCGACACGGTGATTCCGATCCCGGACACCTCGCGCGACGCCGCGCTGGAGATCGCCAACGTGCTGAGCGTGAAGTACCGCGAGGGCTTCATCAAGAACCGCTACGTCGGCCGCACCTTCATCATGCCGGGGCAGGGCGAGCGCGCGAAGTCGGTGCGCCGCAAGCTCAACCCGATCCCGCTCGAGTTCAAGAACCGGGTGGTGCTGCTGGTCGACGACTCGATCGTGCGTGGCACCACCTCCAAGCAGATCGTGCAGATGGCGCGCGACGCCGGTGCGCGCAAGGTCTACCTGGCCTCGGCCGCGCCGCCGGTGCGCTTCCCGAACATCTACGGCATCGACATGCCGTCGGTCGACGAACTGGTCGCGCACGGCCGCAGCGACGAGGAAGTGCAGACCCTGCTCGGCTGCGACTGGCTGATCTACCAGGACCTGTCGGACCTGGAGGAGGCGGTGTCCGGCCCGAAGCAGCGCATCGAGCATTTCGATTCGTCGTGCTTCAACGGCCAGTACGTGACCGGCATCGAGCCGGGCTACTTCGAACGCATCGGCCAGCTGCGCTCGGACGAAGCGAAGAAGACCCGCCGGGCCGGGTGAGTGCGGCCGGTGACCGCGTCGCTGTTCGACGCCGCGCGCGCCTGCCTCGACGCGGCCACGCCCGACGACAAGCTGGCGCTGACCTTTGCCGCGGCGCAGGCGTTCGCGCGCGGTGAGCTGGCGATTCCCGCCGACGCCGGCGCACCCGAGCCGATCCGCATGCCCGGCCGTCCCGAGCGGCCGCGGCTGGTGCATCCGCGTGAGTTGCCCCGGCGCGGCTTCGGCACGCCCGAGGGCCGTGCCGCGTTCGTGCATGCGATCGCGCACATCGAGTTCAACGCGATCGACCTGGCATGGGACGCGGTGTACCGCTTCCGCAGCCTGCCGCACGCGTTCTATGCCGATTGGGTGGACGTGGCCAACGACGAGGCCCGCCACTTCGCGTTGCTGCGCGCGCGGCTGCTGGCGCTAGGCTGCGACTACGGCGATTTCGATGCCCACAACGGCCTCTGGGGGATGGCCGAGAAGACCGCGCACGACGGCCTGGCGCGCATGGCGCTGGTGCCGCGCGTGCTGGAGGCGCGCGGCCTGGACGTGACCCCGGGGATGATCGTCAAGCTGCGCTCGCTGGGCGACCACGACACCGTCGCGATCCTCGAGGTGATCCTGCGCGAGGAAGTCGCGCACGTCGCCGCCGGCTCCCACTGGTTCCGCTGGTACTGCGAACGCGCCGGGGTCGAGCCGGGGCCGCGCTTCCGCGAGCTGCTCGCGCAGTACGCGCGCGCGGTGCTGCATGGTCCGTTCAACCTGGAGGCGCGCGCGGCCGCAGGGTTCGACGCGGAGGAATTGCGATCGCTACAACAGGTGGCCGAACGCTGAACGCCATGCGCGTCGAGACGCTCACAACCGGCTCACCGAACCGCCGCTAGCGTGCGCGCGGTCGACCCGAACATCTTCCTGCCAAGGATTCCGCCATGCGTACCGTTGCCATCGCCCTGGGTTGCGCGTCGCTGCTGTCGCTCACCGCGTGTCCGCGCGAATCGGCGCCGGCCGCCGAAAACCCCCTGCTGCCGCGGAGCCGTCCGCCACCATCCCCGCGCCGGCCCCGGCGACGCCAGCACCTGCAAATGCAGCCAAAGGAAAGCGCGCGCCCGGCCAGGAGGACGCACCGCTGCAGGCCTGGCGCGGTTTCGGCACCGAGCCGTTCTGGGAAGCGCGCGTGGATGGCGACACGCTGGTGTTCACGACGCCGGACAACCAGCCGGGAACCACGATGAAGGGGCGCCGGGTCCCCTCGCTGGTCGGCTACGTGTTCATCGGCACGCACGACGGACGCGAGTTCCACCTCGGCCTGACCCCGGGCGAGTGCAGCGACGGCATGTCGGACAACCGCTACGACTTCACTGCCACGTTCACGCTCGGCACCACGACTTACAAGGGCTGCGGTGAGGCGGCGAAGTAGGGCGCGTGCCCGGCGGCCGCGCCGCGATGACACTCGACTGCGTGGAGCCACAACGCGCCGCAGCGCGCGAGACGGCTAACACCTGAACTAAGCCTACCCGCGAAGCGGGTCCGGTTTGAATGAATTGCTAGCTACTTCTCGCATGAGAAGTCACCACCGACGCTTGTGATGCCGCAGTCTGGCTCGCCGGGGGCGAGGAAGCAGTAATCTGGAGTGAAAGAGGTTGTGTCGGGGCCATGAAAGATAACAACGGCATGAGTGCCGCACTGGGCCGCCACAACGTCTCGCCACTGCGAAATACGGAGCTCCAACTCCGTTGACGGCCAGTAAGCAGAACCGTCCCCTGTAGGCCGTATCCACATTTGGAACTGGGCCGGAGCGTTCGGGGACCGAATCACCTTGATCTCTGCGCCGCTGGGGGCAGTCGCTATCGGTTGATACTCAAGTATCCCGTGCTGATTGCGCTTCGGTGAGCCGATTCCGGTGCATGATCCGCAGAGGAGAGCTATTGCAGTGACGCCTGCGAGAAGTCTCATGAAGTAGCTAACTAAGCGCTTATCGACGACAGCTGCGCGCCATTCGCATCCACGCGCAGCACCGACCCGTGGTCGTACCAATCCCCCAACACGATGCGTTCGCAGCCGCGGCCGTCGACCTCCAACTCGTGGATCGCCGGCCGGTGGGTGTGGCCGTGGATCAGGGTATCGATGCCGTAGCGGGCCAGCGTCGCGGCGACCGTGGCAGGCGCGACGTCGGTGATCGTCTCCATCGTGCCCTGGCCCTGCAGGCCGGCCTGGTGCGCACGGCTGGCCGCGCGCGCCTGATGCGCGAACGCGAGCCGCGCCGCCAGCGGCTGCGCGAGGAACTGCGCCTGCCACTGCGGGTGCCGGGTCTGCGCGCGGAACGCCTGGTAGGCGACGTCGTCGGTGCACAGCAGGTCGCCGTGCATCAGCAGCGTGGGCGTGCCGTACAGCACGACCACCGCCGGGTCGGGCAGCAAGGTCATGCCGGCGCGGTGCGCGTACGCGTCGCCGAGCAGGAAGTCGCGGTTGCCGCGCATGAAGTACACCGGCGTGCCGGCATCACGGAGCGCGCGCAGTTCCGTGGCGACGAACGCGCCGGTCTCGGACGGGTCGTCGTCGCCGACCCAGGCCTCGAACAGGTCGCCGAGGATGTACAGCGCATCGGCGCCGCGGGCTTCGTCGCGCAGGAACCGCCCGAACAGGTCGGTGATCGCGGGGCGTTCGGCGTCGAGGTGCAGGTCGGAGATGAAGAGCGTGGTCATGGCGGAATTGTAGGGGCTGGCTCCACGGCTGGTCGGGGATTGGCTTGGCAATTGGCGAAGCCGCGGCTTTAGCTTCCGACATCCTCCGGCCAAGCCCGGTAAAATCGCGCCTTTCCCCTGTTTCGAGCCCGCGCATGGCCTGCCGCACCCGTTTCGCCCCCAGCCCCACCGGCTACCTGCACATCGGCGGCGCGCGCACCGCGCTGTACTGCTGGCTGGAGGCGCGCCGTCGCGGCGGCCAGTTCGTGCTGCGCATCGAGGACACCGACCGCGAACGCAGCACCGATGCGGCGGTGCAGGCAATTCTCGACGGCATGGCGTGGCTCGGCCTGGACCACGACGAAGGCCCGATCTACCAGACCGCGCGCTTCGATCGCTACCGCCAGGTCGCCAGCGAGCTGGTTCAGGCGGGCAAGGCGTACTACGCCTACGAGAGCCGCGAGGAAATCGACGCGATGCGCGAGACGGCGCAGGCCGCGGGCACCAAGCCGCGCTACGACGGCCGCTCGCGCGAGTTGAACCTGCCCGAGCGCGACGACCCGAACAAGGTGATCCGCTTCAAGAACCCGCTGGCCGGCGACGTCGTGTTCGACGACAAGGTCAAGGGCCGGATCAGCTGGAGCAACACCGAGCTCGACGACCTGGTACTGATCCGCTCCGACGGTTTCCCGACCTACAACTTCGCCGTCGTGGTCGACGACATCGACATGCAGATCACCGACGTGATCCGCGGCGACGACCACGTCAACAACACCCCGCGCCAGGTCAACCTGTACGAAGCATTGGGCGTGCCGGTGCCGGCGTTCTCGCACCTGCCAATGATCCTCGGTGCCGACGGCGCCAAGTTGAGCAAGCGCCATGGCGCGGTCGGCGTGATGCAGTACCGCGACGATGGCTACCTGCCGCACGCGCTGCTCAACTACCTGGTGCGGCTGGGCTGGTCGCACGGCGACCAGGAGATTTTCTCGATCGAGGAGATGCAGCAGCTGTTCAAGATCGAGGACGTCAACCAGTCGGCGTCGCGCTTCGACAGCGCGAAGCTGGGCTGGCTCAACCAGCAGTACCTGAAGAACGACGATCCCGCCGATGTCGCCAAGCACCTCGAATGGCACCTGCTCAACGAGGGTTTCGACCTCGCCAGCGGGCCGGCGCCGGCCGACGTGGTCGTCGCGCTGCGCGACCGCGTGCAGACGCTCAAGGAAATGGCGTCGCGCGCGGCGGTCTGGTACCGGCCGCTGCAGCAGTACGACGACGCGGCGGTCGCCAAACACCTCAACGCCGCCGCGCAGGGGCCGCTGAGCGATGCGCGCGCGCGCCTGGCCGTGATCGGCGCGTGGACCGCGGACAGCGTCGCCGCGGCGTTGCACGAGAGCGCCGAAGCGCTCGGGCTGGGGATCGGCAAGGTCGCCCAGCCGCTGCGCGTGGCGATCACCGGCACCCAGGTCAGCCCCGACATCGGCCACACCGTGTACCTGGCCGGGCAGGGCGAGGCGCTCAAGCGGATCGACGCGGCCCTTGCAAAACTGCCTTCCGGGGCCTAGATCAGGTCCATGAAAGCGCCCGCGCACGCCTGCACCGACCCGGCGCACCACGTTCACGATGGCGACGCCTTCGTGCACGAGGTCGAGTCGGCGTGCCAGCAGCGCGGCCTGCGCCTGACCCCGATCCGCGCGCACGCGCTGCGCCTGATCGCCGCGGCGGGACGTCCGGTCAAGGCCTACGACCTGCTCGACCAGATGAAGGCCACCCACGACGCCGCCGCGCCGCCGACCGTGTACCGCGCGCTGGATTTCCTGCTCGAGCACGGCTTCATCCACAAGCTGTCGTCGATCAACGCCTACGTCGGCTGCCACCACCCCGGCGGCGAGCAGCACGCGGTGCCGTTCCTGATCTGCGACCAGTGTCAGTCGGCGACCGAGCTGGAGGACGACGCGATCGTCGGCGCGCTGGAGCGCCGCGCGCGCGCGCAGGGGTTCGTGCCACGTGCGCAAACGCTGGAAGTGCATGGGCTGTGCGCGGCTTGCGCTAAGGCGGCGTAAGCGGTCGCTGACGGCCGTGACGTGATCCGCCGCAGCTTGTTTTCCGCCAACCCGTAACGAGAAAAAGGCCCGCCGTCATGGCGGGCTTTCTCGTCAACGATCCCGCCGCGTGCTCAAAAGAACGCGCGCACGCCGAACGCGAGCCCGCGGCCCGGCAACGGCGCTAGATCCTTGAGGAACGAGGTGTGCGCGCGCGCTTCCTCGTCGAGCAGGTTGCTGCCGTCGAGGAATACTTCCCAGGCGTTGCCGCCGGGCGTGTCCCGATGCCACGCCAGGTGCGCGTCGACCAGCGTGTACCCCGGAGTCGGGGTCTCGTTCGCGGCCACTTCGTCCTGACGGGCGTAGCGCACCGCACCCAGTGACGCACGCCACGGCCCGCGCTCCCACGTGAGTTCGCCGCCGACGCGCGCGGGCGCGATCCGCGGCAGGTTGCCGCCTTGCTCGATGCCCGCGTCGTAGTGGTGGGTGTGGTCGCCGTGGAACACCTGCAGCGCGGCATCGCGCTGGCCGCGACCGTCGAGTTCGCCGCGCACCACGTCACCGAACACGCGCAGGTCCCACGCGCCGCTGGCGTTGTCGGCGAGCTGGATCTGCGCCTGCGCCTCCATGCCGTGGAAGCGCGCATCGCCCTGGGTCCACAGGTTGACCGGCGTACGGCCGTCGGTCAGCAACGTGCCCGGCATGCTGCGTGATTCCAGCGCGGTCAGGTAGATGAAATCCTGATAGCGCACGACGTAGGCCGCGACGCCCAGCTTCAAGCGCTCGGTGTGCCAGTGCACGCCCAGTTCGGCGCGGTTGGCAGTCTCCACGTCAAGCGCGTCGTCGCCGACCTCGATCGTCGAGGTCGCCACGTGCAGGCCGTTGGAATACAACTCCTCGGCGGTCGGCGCGCGCTGAGCGCGGTCCAGTCCGAACGCCACGTGGAACGCGTCATTGATGTCCCACTTCAGCGACGCCGACAGGTTCTTGGCCTCGAACTTGCGCTGCGTGCGCCGTTGCGGCGCCAGCGCTTGGGCGTCGGTGTCGATCACGTTGCGGTCGTGGCGCGCACCCAGTTCCACTTTGAGCGGCCCGAACGTGCGTTCGCCGAGCCAGAACAGGCCGGTGTCGTGGCCCCGCGTCGCCGGCACGAAGGCCTCGTCGCCGATCGCAACGAAATCGCGCTCCGACCACTGCACGCCGAACGCGCCGTCCCAGCCCGCGAACGTCTGGTGCACCGCTTCCAGGCGTGCCTCGTTGGCGGTGTTGTCGAACACGGTGCCGACCTCGTCGCCCTCGAACTCGGTGTGGGTGTATTGCGTGTTCGCGAACTTGAGGCGCAGCGACTGGAACGGGCCGACGTTGTCGAGGCCGCCGCGCAGTTCATGGCGGCGCTGGTCTAGGGCGATGCTGACCCCGGCTTCCTCGGCGTGGCCGTCGTCGGGTTCGGATGCGCCGCCGTGGTCGTGCGCTTCCTCATGGGCGTGGCCGGGGACACCGTAGCGGGTGTTGAACAGGCTGCTGGCAACGCCGAGAAACCCGCGTTCGCCGACCCACGACAGGCCGAGCGCGCCGCTGTCGGTGCGCACGAAGCTGTTCGGCAGCAGGCCCTTGTCGGCCGGGTCGGGGGTTTCACCTGCCTCGGCCAGGTGCGCCGCGCTTTCGGCGAAGCCGGGGATCTCGTAGTCACCGGTCTCGCGGTGCAGCGCATCGGCATGGAACACCAGCTGGCCGCCGGCGGCGGTGGCGTCCAAGCGCATCATCCCGGTCCTTTCGTCGTTGACGGTGCCGGCGCGCAACTCGGCGCGGCCCTGCAGCGGCTGCGTGGTCACGGCCTCCGGCACGCGGCCATCAATCACGTTGACCGCGCCGCCGATCGCGCCGCTGCCGTACAGCAGCGTCGCCGGGCCCTTGAGCACCTCGATCTGGCTGGCGAGGAACGGCTCGATGCTGACCGCGTGGTCGACGCTGACCGTGGACACGTCGCCCGAACCCAGCCCGTCGCTCATCACCTGCACGCGCGCGCCATCGAAGCCGCGGATGATCGGGCGGCCGACGCCGGGGCCGAAGTACGACGACTGCACGCCCGGCAGCTTGCTGACGGTCTCGCCCAGCGAACTGGCCTTGGCCGCGTCGAGCCGCTCGCCGGCCAGCACCTCGACCGGGCGGGCGAGATCTTCCGCGGTGCCCGGCAACGGCGTGGCCTTGACCTCGACCGCGTCCAGGTCGGTGGGCGCATGGCTATTGTCGGTCGGCGGTTCCGCGGCGTGGGCCAGCGGCAGCGCGATGGCGAGCGCGAGGGCCAGCGGGAGGCGTCGGGGGAAGCGCGGGTTGGGCATGGTCATCCGATGGGGTGGGGTGACGGGGTCAGAAGAATGTTATAGTATTCCAACTGTCCCGCAAGCCATGCCCCATAAGTCAGGTTCATGCCGCCACTTCGCCCCCGCAGCCTGCTCGACCGTCTCGGCGCCTTCGGCTCGCTGCTGTGCGCGGCGCACTGCGCGCTGCTGCCGGTGCTGATCGCGACCCTGCCGTCGCTCGGCGTGGCCAGCTGGTTCAGCGGCAGCTTCGAATTCGGGTTCGTGGTGTTCGCCACGGGGCTGGGCATGTTCAGCGTGGTCTGGGGCTACCGTCGCCATCGCGCCGTGCGCGCGCTGTCGCTGCTGGTCCCCGGGCTGCTGGTGCTGTGGCTGGGGGTGCTGTACCGGCCGCTGCACGAATCCCTGCTGCCGCATGCGATCGCGATGACGTTCGGCGGCACCCTGGTCGGGCTGGCGCATATCGCCAACTGGCGCCTCAACCATGGCCACGTGCACGACGCCAGCTGCGCGCATTGATCTGATGCTGCGCATCTGATCAATCCCAAAACTTGCTGCGCAAGTTTTGGGCCCCGCTACGGGCTTCCGATCCCCGCCCCTTCGGGGCGCCCCCTTACCAAGGGGGCTTTCCTCCATATGGGTTTCGCGGGTCGGTCGGGCTCGGGTCGCGTGCTAGACTTCCCGGCCTCGCGCGCAGCCGCGTGACCATCATTCAAGACACTGCTTCAGGAGCACGACCATGGGTAAGGGCGACCGCAAGACCGCCAAGGGCAAGCGTTCCATTTCGAGCTACGGCAACGCCCGCAGCTCCGTGACCAAGGCGGCCGGCACGGTCACCGCCCCGGTCGTGAAGAAGGCGGCGACCAAGTCGGTGGCCAAGGCCCCGGCCAAGAAGGTCGCGGTCAAGAAGGCCGCCGCCAAGGAATAAGCGCCGTTTCCTGGCGTGACGAGAAAGCCCCGCGATCGCGGGGCTTTTTTGTGGGCGCTGTTTTGTCAGATCGGGGGGGTTACGGCTTGGCCGCCGCCTCCACCGCGCGCCACACCCGCAGCAGGTTGCCGCCGAGGATCTTGCGAATGCCGGCCTCGTCGTAGCCGCGCTCTTGCAGGCCGGCGACCAGGTTCGGGTAGTCGGCGACCGTGCGCAGGCCCTCGGGCAGCTTGCCGCTGACGCCATCGAAATCCGAACCGATGCCGACGTGGTCGATGCCCATCACCTTGACCGCGTGGTCGATCTGGTCGAGCACGGCGGCCAGCTTGGTCGGCACCGGCGGGTGCGCCGCGTCCCAGTCCTTGTCGAACGCCTCCTCGCTGAGCGCGGGCTTGCCGGCCGCGACCGCGGCCGCGTTGTCGCGTTCGAACTGCGCCGCGGCACGGAAGTAGGCCTGGGTGTCGGCCGCGGCCCTGGCGTCGATGAAGGCGCTGCCGAACACGATCTGCACCACGCCGCCCTTGGCCGCGATCGCGCGCGCTAGCTTGTCGCTGAGGTTGCGCTCGAAGCCCGGGGTGAAATGGCGCATGCCCGAATGGCTGGCGATCACCGGCACGTCGGTGATCCGCAGCACGTCGCGCACCGCCTCGTCGGACAGGTGCGAGACGTCGACCATGATGCCGAGCCGGTTCATCCGCGCGACCACCTGTTCGCCGAACGGGCTGAGCCCGTTCCAGCGCCGGGTGAGGTCGTACGAGGAATCGCTGATGCGGTTGTTCTGGCCGTGGGCGAGGGTGATGTAGCGCACGCCGCGCGCGTGGTACGCGTCCAGCTGCGCCAGGTCGTCGCCGATCGGCGCGCCGTTCTCCATGCCTAGCGCGAGCAGCACGCGGTTGCCGGCGCGCAGCCGCTCGAGGTCGGCGGGCGAGCGCAGCAGCGCGAACTTGTCCGGATGGCGCGCGGCCAGCGCCTCTATCGCATCGATCTGGGTATGCGCGATCTGGGTGGCCTTGCCGGCGGCGTCCTCGCCGGCCGAGGTGTAGATCGACATGAACGCGACATCCAGGCCGCCCTGGCGCGCGCGCGGGTAGTCGAACTCGGTCTCGGGGCTGGCGACGCCCAGATCGTGCCACTTGGCGAGCAGTTCGGTCGGCGCATCGATATGGGTGTCGACGATGAGTGCGTCCTGCGCGAGCTGCTGCGCGGCGGTCAGCGCCTGTGCGTGCGCGGCAAAAGGCGCGGGGCTCGCGAACAGCGCGGAACAGACGATGGCGATCAATGGGCGCATGGCGTTTTCCTTGCGTGGCGGGGCAGAGCAGCGGGATGGGTGTGCAGCTAAAGGTCAGGCCGCGCCGGCCACGCGTCGGCCGCCGGCAAACACGTCGCCAGCCAGCGTGCCGCCGAGCCAGTAGCACAGCTCGGCTGGATGCCCGACCTGCCAGCGCACGAAATCGGCGCGCGCGGCGACCCTCAGCACGCCGCGATTGGCCAGTCCCAGCGCGCGCGCCGCATGCACGGTCGCGCCGCGCAACGCTTCTTCCGGCGTCAACCTGAAGTGGGTGCAGGCCAGCTGCATCGCCTGCCGCAGCGACAGCAGCGGTGACGTGCCGGGGTTGCAGTCGGTCGCGACCGCCATCGCCACGCCGTGCTCGCGGAACGCGGCGAGCGGCGGCAGCTTGGTTTCGCGCAACACATGGAACGCGCCCGGAAGCAGTACCGCGACCGCGCCGCGTTCGGCCATCGCCTGCACGCCGTCCAACGAGCTGTGTTCGACATGGTCGGCCGACAGGCCGCCGAATTCGGCCACCAGCGCCGCGCCGCCGAGGTCGCTGAGCTGGTCCGCGTGCAGCTTGACCGGCAGGCCGAGCGCGCGCGCGGCCTCGAACACGCGCCGCGTCTGCGCCCGGCTGAAACCGATGCCCTCGCAGAACGCGTCGACCGCGTCGACCAGGCCCTCGCCGTGCAGCCGTGGCAGCCATTCGACCACCGCGTCGATGTAGGCGTCGGCGCGGCCACTGAACTCCGGCGGCAGCGCGTGCGCCGCGAGGTAGGTGGTGCGCACCCTGATGCCAAGCGCGTCGCCGATCTGGCGGGCGACGCGCAGCATCTTGCGTTCGTTGTCGAAGTCCAGGCCGTAGCCGGACTTGATCTCGAGCGTGGTCGCGCCGTCGGCGAGCAACGCGCGTGCGCGCGGCAGCGATTGCCGCAGCAGTTCTCCCTCGTCGGCGGCGCGGGTCGCGCGCACGGTCGAGAGGATGCCGCCGCCGGCGCGCGCGATCTCTTCGTACGACGCGCCCTGCAGGCGCAGCTCGAACTCGCGCGCGCGGTCGCCGGCGAACACCAGGTGGGTGTGGCAATCGACCAGGCCGGGGGTGATCCAGCCATCGGCTTCGACCACTTCGCGCGCGAGCGTGGCCGGAGCGCCGGGCAGGTCAGCGCGCGGCCCGACGTAGGTGATCGCGCCATCGCGCCAGGCCAGCGCGGCGTCGGCGATCTCGCCATAGCCGCTGTCGGCATCCAGCGTGGCGATCGAAGCGCCGAGGATCAGCCCGTCCCATCTTGAGTCACTTGCCGGCTCGTTTGCTTGGGTCACGTTCGCTTGGGTCATGGGCCGATTCTAGCGGCCATGTCGCGCCCGCCGGACCTGGCTGGTCGCCAGCGGCGTCGCGGGCAGGCGAGAATGCCGCGATGAAGACCTTCGATGCCCGGATGCTGTGGACCCGCGATGGCTGGCGCGCCGACGCCGGCGTGAGCGTCGACGAACACGGTCGGATCACCGCGTTGGAACCCGCGGAGCCGACCGCCAGCGCCAGCTGGATCGTCCCGGGCATCGCCAACCTGCATTCGCACGCGTTCCAGCGTGCGATGGCCGGCATGGCCGAGCGCCAGACCAACCCAACCGACTCGTTCTGGACCTGGCGCGAGACGATGTACCGCTTCGCCGGACGCTTCGATCCGGACGCGCTGCATGCGGTCGCGGCGCAGCTGTACGCGGAGATGCTCGAGGCCGGTTACACCACGGTCTGCGAATTCCACTACCTGCACCACGCGCCCGACGGCCGCCCCTACGACGACCCGGCGGCGATGTCGCGCGCGCTGGTCGCCGCCGCGCGCGACACCGGCATCCGCCTGACGCTGCTACCCGTGCTGTACATGACCGGCGGCTTCGACGGCCGCGCGCTGGGCGAACGCCAGCGCCGCTTCGCGCACGGCGTCGACGACTATCTGCGCCTGCTCGACACGCTGGGCGAGGACGTCGGCGCGGGCCTGCACGTCGGCGCCTGCTTCCACAGCCTGCGCGCGGTGCCGACCGAGGCGATGCAGGCGGTGCTTGCCACCTTGCCCGCGGCGATGCCGGTGCACATCCACATCGCCGAGCAGGTCGCCGAGGTGGACGATTGCCTCGCCACCCGCGGCGCGCGCCCTGTCGAGTGGTTGCTCGCCAACGCCGACGTCGACCGCCGCTGGACGCTGGTGCACGCCACCCACCTGGTCGACGCCGAAGTGCAGGGCCTCGCCCGCAGCGGCGCAACCGTGGCCATCTGCCCGACCACCGAGGCCAACCTCGGCGACGGCCTGTTCCCACTGCGCGCCTACCTCGACGCCGGCGGTGGCTGGGGCATCGGTTCGGATTCGCACATCTCGGTGTCGCCGGTCGAGGAACTGCGCTGGCTCGAATACGGCCAGCGCCTGGCGACGCAGCGCCGCAACATCGCCGTGCTGCCGGGGTCGCCGAGCGTCGCCGAGACCCTGCTGCGCGGGGTGGCCACCAGCGCGGCCCGCTCGACCGGGCACGCGATCGGTGCGCTGGACGTCGGCCAGTTCGCCGACTTCGTGCTGTTCGATGACGCCGCCCCGCAGCTGGCGGGCATGACGCGCGAGGACGCGCTGGATCGCTGGATCTTCAGCGGCAACCGCAACCTGGTGCGCGACGTCCACGTCGGCGGCACGCAGGTCGTCGCTGGTGGCCATCACCGCGATCGCGACGGGATCGCAGCGCGCTATCGCGCGGCAATGCGGACGCTGCTGACGGACTAGCCCGGCGCAGGGAGACCAAACGGGCATGATGTTGCTAGCTCGTCGGAATCTCCTCATGCAGCGATGTCGGCGTAGGGCGGGTTTCAACCCGCCGTCCGGGATGGCGAAGGCGGGTTGAAACCCGCCCTACGAATTGCGGCCAATCACGTCGCGAACAGATCGCCACCCGGCAGCGCGCCTTCCAGCACCAGCAGGAACTGCTTGGTCGGCAGGCCGCCGCCGAAGCCGGTCAGGCTGCCGTCGGCGCCGATCACGCGGTGGCAAGGCAGCACGATCGGCATCGGGTTGCGGCCGTTCGCCGCGCCGACCGCGCGCATCGCACTGGGCTTGCCGACGCGCGTGGCCAGTTGCGCGTAGCTGATCGTCTCGCCGTACGCGATGCCGGCCAGCCGGTGCCACACCGCGCGCTGGAACTCCGTGCCGCGCGGCGCCAACGGCAGCTCGAACGCTCGCCGCGACCCGTCGAAGTATTCGCCGAGCTGGGCACGGGTCGCCTGTAGCACGTCGTTGTCGCCTTCCTGCCAGTCCGCGCCACGCGCCATCGCATGGCGCGGCGCGTGGAATTCGATCAGGCGCAGGCCGGCGTCGTCGGCCGCCAGCAGCAGCGGGCCGACCGGGCTGGCGATGGTCTGGTGCAGGATCACTTCGTCTTCCTCGCGGTGGGCGCCGGCTTCGCTGCTGGCATCGAATCGCGCCACAGGTGCATCACCGCGTACGCGCGCCACGGTCGCCACGCCTGCGCACGCGCGCCCAGCGCCTTCGCGGTCAGGCGCGTGCCGTCGTCGCTGGCGGCACGTTGCAGCACCAGGTCTTCGGCCGGGAACGCATCGGGGTGGCCGAGCGCGCGCATCGCGATGTACTGCGCGGTCCACGGGCCGATGCCGGACAGCGCGACCCAGCGCGCCGCGAAATCGTCGAGCGTGCGTTCGGTCTTGAAGTCGACGCGGCCATCGAGCAGCGCCTGCGCGACCGCGCGCACGGTCGCGGCGCGCGCGCGGGTCAAACCGATCGTGGTGAGGTCGGCGTCGGCCAGCGCCAGCGGCGTCGGGAACAGGTGGGTCAAGCCCGGTGGATCCAGCCCCGCCGCGAACGGCACCGGCAACGCCTCGCCGTAACGTTGCGCGAGCCGCGCGGCGACCGTGCGCGCGGCAGCCACGCTGACCTGCTGGCCGATCACGGCGCGTACCGCGATCTCGAATCCGTCCCAGCCGCTGGGCAGGCGCAGGCCCGGTTGCTTCGCGAGCAGCGGCTGCAGGCGCGGGCAGGTCGACAACGCCGCGGCGATCGCCTGCGGGTCGGCATCCAGGTCGAACATGCGCCGCAGCTTGGTCACGAATTCCAGCAGGCGCGCCGGCTGCGCGCCGTGCAGCTCGAGCTTCAACGCATGCTCGCCGCCCGGCCACGCGCTCACCCGCAGCCAGCCCGGCGCGTCGATCGGACCGAACACGCGCGCGTAGCTGCTCTCGTCCACCACTTCCACGCCCGGCAACGCGCGCCCGCGCAGGAACGCGAGCATCGCCGCGAAGTCGTACGGGGGCCGATAGCCCAGGCGCAGCGTCAGCGCCTCGTCGGCGCGCGCGCTCGGGCGCTTGCGCAGGTCGCGCGGCGCCATCCGGTACGCCTCGAGGAACGTGCTGTTGAAGCGACGCAGGCTGCCGAACCCGGCCGCGAGCGCGACCTGGGTGATCGGCAACGTGGTCTCGGTCAGCAGCTGCTTCGCGAACAGCAGCCGGCGCGTGCCGTGCACGCCGATCGGCGCCGCGCCGAGGCGCTCCACGAACAGCCGCCGCAACTGGCGTTCGCCGATGCCGACGCGTTCGGCCAACGCCGCCAGCGGCTGCTCGGCCAGCGCGCCCTCGTCGATCAGCTTCAGCGCGCGCGCGACGGTCGCATCACCGCGGCGCAGCGCGCCGTCGCCGGGCGACAGCTCCGGGCGGCAGCGCAGGCACGGCCGGAACCCGGCCGCTTCCGCGGCGGCCGCGTTGCCGTAGTAGGTGATGTTCTCGCGCTTCGGGGTCGGCGCTGGGCATACCGGTCGGCAATAGATGCGTGTGCTGGTGACGGCGGTGAAGAACAGCCCGTCGAAGCGTGGGTCGCGGCTCAACCGTGCCTGCTCGCAGACGTGCGGATCGGGCAGGTGGGCGGCGGGGATGGTGGCGGCAGCGGGCGACATGGACGCAGGCTAGCACCGGACCGGGCGCCGGACTCGCCGGATTCGGACATCAATGTCGGACCGTGTTTCGGCGCCCTGGCATGCTCGCCTTTGTAGATCCGAGCCTGCTCGGATCGCTTCGCGGCCGCGTTCGGACAACAGCGATCCGAGCAGGCTCGGATCTACAGCAAAGCCGTGGCGCCGGCGTGCTAGTGCCGGCGCAATGCCGGCAGCAACGGCGCGATGTCGCCGTCGTTCGCTACCGGCGTAATCCCGATCAGCCGCGCCAGCAGCGGGTACACGTCGACGTTGTCGAACGCGGGCAATTGCGCGCCACTGCGGAACGCCGGCCCGCGCGCCAGGAAAATCGCGCGCATCGACGGCAGCGCCGGGTCGAATCCGTGCGAGCCGCGCGTCGCAGCTGGCGGTCGCTTCGCAAGCGATGCACGCCGCAATGCGTCCCAGCCTTCGTCCATCTGGCAGACGATCGTCGGCACGCGCGGGTGGCGGCCGTAGCGCCAGCGCGCCGGCAGGTCGGCCTTGCGCCAGCACTCGTGATGCGCGTGGCGCCCGAGCAGGCGCGCTTCGGCAGCGCGTTCGCGCCCCGGCAGCGGCGCGAAGCCGAGCGCCTGGCCATCGCTGACCGCACGCGCATCGCGCGCCGGCACCATGTCCTCGATCGCGATCGCGTGCCCCGGCGCGACCGTCGCCATGCCGTGGTCGGACACGATCACCAGGTTGACGCGCTCGAGCAACGCGCCGGTCGCCAGTCCGTCGAGCAGGCGGCCGAGCGCGGCATCGACCTCGCGGATCGCGGCGTGCGCCTGCCTGGAGTCCGGACCGAAGTCGTGGCTCGCCGAGTCGAGCGTGTCGAAGTACATCGTCGTAAAGCGCGGCCGCGTCGCGTTGCCCTCGCGCAACCAGCCCAGCACCGTGTCGACGCGCGCCGCCAGCGGCATGCGTTTGTCGAACGCCGACCAGCGCCGCGGCCGCACGCCGCGCACCGCGGCCTCGCTGCCGGGCCAGAACAGGGTCGCGGTTGGCAGCCCGGCGTTCTCGGCGCTGACCCACAGCGGTTCGCCGCCCCACCAGCGGCCGTCGCCCACCGCCTCGCGGTCGGACAGCGTGAACGTGCCCAATGCCGCATCGCGCATCGTGTTGTGGACGATGCCGTGGCGGTCCGGGCGCAGGCCGGTGACGATCGTGTAGTGGTTCGGGAATGTCAGCGACGGGTACGACGGGTTCATCCACGCCGCGCGCACGCCCTCGCGCGCGACGCGCGCCAGGTTCGGGGTGATGCCCAGTGCCAGGTAGTCGGGGCGGAACGCGTCGATCGACAGCAGCAGGATCGCCGCGGGCGCCTCGGCGCCCGCGATTGGCATGCGTGCCTCGGCGCCCGCGATTGGCATGCGCGCCTCGGCGCCAGCAGGCGGCGTGCGCGGGCGTGGCGCGGTGGCGCAGGCAGACAGCAAGAGGACGAGAAGGGCGGCCGTTGCGGCCAAGCGGTTTGCAGGCATTGCCCGATCATAGCCAGCCCAGGTGGCGGCCTGACTTTCGCCGCTGGCCGGATGCGATAGTCGCGGCCAGCCGACGGGCCCCGTCGGATCCACGGAGTCTCCCCATGCGCCGTCACGCTGCCTTCGTCGTCCGCTGCTTTCCGCTGGCCTTGCTGATCGCCGGCTCCGCGCTCGCGCAGACGCCGCCGGCCGCGCCCGCGGCAGCGAAGCTCAGCGCCGACGAATGCGCGGTGTGGGCGCGCGAAATGAGCTTCGCGCAATCGGTCGCCGACCACGACGCGGCCGCATTCGCCGCGCACCTGCACCCGGATGCCGCGTTCGGCGCCAGCCGCGCCGAACCGACCCGCGGCCGCGACGCGATCGCCCGGCGCTGGGCCGGCATCGTCGAGGGCAAGGCGGTCGGCCTGGAGTGGTACCCGACCCGCACCACGATCGGCGCGGGTGGTGCGGTTGACGCGGCCGCCGCCGCTGCAGGCGGCGCCGGCGACGTCGCCTGGTCGAGCGGCCCGTCGTTGCTGGAGGACCGCGACCCCGCCACGAAGCAGCGCTACTCGATCGGCGGCTTCCACTCCGTCTGGCTGCGCGGCGGCGATGGCGTCTGGCGGGTGCTGTTCGACGACGGCATCGAGCAGAAACCGGCCACCGACGCCGAGGTCGCGGCGTTCCGCGCGGCGAGGCCGAGTGCCTGCCCGAAAGCCTGACGGTGCCCTAAACGGACGCCTCCGACCCACTGCCCGGCCGGGGCCGGCGGCGTATGGTAATGGGGCACGCACCCCCACGAGGTAACGCCATGAAGAACCTGTCGATTGCCAGTGCGTTGACCGCCGGCCTGCTCGCGGCGCTCGCGTTCCCGGCCTCCGCCCAGTACGCCACCCAGACCCAGGCCGATGCCAAGGCCGAGGCCCAGGTCGACACCGCGACCACCACCACCGAGCTGGACGCCAAGGCCCAACTCAAGCAGGACACCCACCGCAACTGCCTGCGCTACACCGGCACGCGCATCCCCGCGAGCCGGCTCGGCGACAAGGGCTGCGTGGCGGCCAACGGCCGCGTCTACAGCCGCGAGGACATCAACCGCACCGGCGAGGTCGATATCGCCGACGCGCTGCGCAAGCTGGACCCCGCGATCCGCTGAGCGTCATCGCCTGCATCACCCCGCGACGCCCGGCCCTGCCGGGCGTCGTCGTTGACGGGGTCGGGTGCGAGTAGCCGATGCGATAATCGCCGCCTTTCCCGCACCCGCAACAGGAAGCCGCGATGTCCACCCGCATCGATCCGTCCCGCGTGATCCGCGCCCCGCGCGGCACGACGCTCCACTGCAAGTCGTGGCTGACCGAAGCCGCCTACCGGATGATCCAGAACAACCTCGACGCCGAAGTCGCGGAGGACCCGACCGCGCTGGTGGTCTACGGCGGCATCGGCCGCGCCGCGCGCGACTGGGAGTCCTACGACGCGATCCTCGAATCGCTGCGCAACCTGGAAGACAACGAGACCCTGCTGATCCAGTCCGGCAAGCCGGTCGGCATCTTCCCCACTCACGCCGACGCGCCGCGCGTGCTGCTCGCCAACTCCAATCTGGTGCCGCATTGGGCGACGTGGGAGCACTTCAACGAGCTCGATAAGAAGGGCCTGATGATGTACGGCCAGATGACGGCCGGCAGCTGGATCTACATCGGCAGCCAGGGCATCGTCCAGGGCACCTACGAGACCTTCGTCGAGATGGGCCGCCAGCACTACGCCGGCGACCTCACCGGCAAGTGGATCCTCACCGCCGGCCTGGGCGGCATGGGCGGCGCGCAGCCGCTGGCCGCGACTCTGGCCGGCGCCTGCAGCCTCAACATCGAGTGCCAGCAATCGAGGATCGACATGCGCCTGCGCACGCGCTACGTCGACGAGCAGGCGACCGACCTCGACGACGCGCTCGCGCGCATCGAGAAGTACTGCGACGCCGGCGAGGCCAAGTCGATCGCGCTGCTCGGCAACGCTGCGGAAATCCTGCCCGAGCTCGTCCGCCGCGGCGTGCGCCCGGACGCGGTCACCGACCAGACCAGCGCGCACGACCCCGTGCACGGCTACCTGCCGATCGGCTGGAGCGTCGAGCAATGGCTGGCCGAACAGAAGCGCAACCCGGAACACGTGCGCGACGCGGCCAAGAAGTCGATGCGCATGCACGTCGAGGCGATGCTCGCGTTCGAGGACATGGGCATCCCGGTGTTCGACTACGGCAACAACATCCGCCAGATGGCGAAGGACGAAGGCTGCGTCAACGCGTTCGATTTCCCCGGCTTCGTCCCGGCCTACGTGCGGCCGCTGTTCTGCCGCGGCGTCGGCCCGTTCCGCTGGGTCGCGCTGTCCGGCGACCCGGAAGACATCGCCAAGACCGACGCCAAGGTCAAGGAACTGATCCCGGACGACGCGCACCTGCACCGCTGGCTCGACATGGCCGCCGAGCGCATCGCGTTCCAGGGCCTGCCCGCGCGCATCTGCTGGGTCGGCCTGGGCCTGCGCCACAAGCTCGGCCTGGCGTTCAACGAGATGGTGCGCAACGGCGAGCTGAAGGCGCCGATCGTGATCGGCCGCGATCACCTCGACAGCGGTTCGGTCGCGTCACCCAACCGCGAGACCGAGGCGATGAAGGACGGCTCAGATGCCGTCAGTGACTGGCCGCTGCTCAACGCGATGCTCAACGTCGCCGGCGGCGCGACCTGGGTGTCGCTGCACCACGGCGGCGGCGTCGGCATGGGCTATTCGCAGCACTCCGGCGTGGTGATCGTGTGCGACGGCAGCGAGGAAGCCGACAAGCGCATCGCTCGCGTGCTGTGGAACGACCCGGGCACGGGCGTGATGCGGCATGCGGATGCGGGGTATGAGACTGCGAAGCGGTGTGCGCGGGAGCAGGGGCTGAAGCTGCCGATGGTTTGATTTCACCAGAACCGATGTAACCAAATATCGCCGAGTGAATCGGCCCTAGTTCGCTGGGAGTTCGTATGGAATGGCTTTGGAGTTTGTCTGGAAAGATCGCAGTCGTCCTTGGTGGTGCCTGGGCTGCTGTACAGATCTATCGGAATGTCTTTCAGAAGAAACACGACGTTAGCTACGACTTCTTGCGGATTGATAAGGTTGTTCCTCCAATTGCGGGCCGCATCGAGCAATGGATTGATCAGCAGGTCCTCGAATTGTCTGCTTTAAAAGGCCTGCAATCATCGCCTCAAGAGGTTGGCGACCCACTGAAGTCGTCCAGTAGGTATCATTTGGTTCCCGAAGTGCCTACAACGCTAGTTCGCATTGTTCTAAAGAACACCGGGAAAAGGGCCGCGAAAAAAATTGTTGTTGATCTCGGCGGCAATCCGATGGATACGAAGTTCTCGTCAGATGAAGTTAGATTGGACGGCACAGTTTTCAGGCTTGATGAGCTTAGACCTGGGCAAACCGTTACCGCTGACATTTGGTTCACGTATTGGTATGGACGTGATGTCGGCGTAAGTCATGACGACCATTTGGTCGAACGATCGTTTTCAGTAACTGCTAAGGGACTAGCCGCTCGGCTCGTTGACATCTTTCTGACCGGGCCATTGAGCTTAGCGGCATGGGTCATTGTTGCTTCTGTATTGTTCTTCGTCGTTTCTCAATCCTATTCTGCTGGTTACAGAGGTGGGCTTGAGAAGCATGCAAGTACCTCTTCGAGTACTGGCTCGAAGGCTCCGTAACGCGTAACGCGTAACGCGCTAGGCGGGCTAAAATCCGCCCTACCCAGCGGTGTAGCCCGCGCAGGTCGCAGACCCAGCTTCGTCGCGCACATCGCTGGGTTGGTGAAGCCAACACGGCCTACAGTTCTTGTAGGTCGGACCCACACAAGACGTCCGGCGCGACAAGTCGAAACAACCTGCAAGCGATTACATCGTGGCAGATGAATGCGTCAGCCATTGAGGCTACAACGGCATACTTCAAGTCGCAGACATAATTTTCGAGCCGCGGCATCGGAGCATCGACGATGCCGGTCCCGTATCGGGCAGCGTGCTCGAGAGCCCACATCAGCTCGGCTTGGATCAGTCGGTAGCCAATCCAGTTGGGGCCGAAATCGGCAGGCACGGCAGCGCCATTCGCCTCAGTGACGGCCCCGTAGATCTCTCTCACTCGCGCTGAGTTGCCTGAGAGTTCGCGTTGGATAGCTTGAATGCGATCGATCTGCCCGTTGCGAAGGTTGTTGAGTTCTGGGAAGAACGCATGAGTCGTGAATGCAGCCCGCTCGCGAAACGATTCTATGCTCGCGTTCATGGCGGTTCGCCACTCATCTAGCGCGCCGCGATACTCCTCTGGGAACCAGTCTTCTTCACCCAGTCGCTCGTTGAAGATCCACCGCACCTCTTCCATCCCGGAGTCACGAACAACATCGACAGGTCGGCCGTATTCGAGCTCTCGTCCAAATAGAAAGCCACCGTCTCCGACTAGAACAAACGGCCTTTCGCGCCGCGGGATCTTGCGAAACAGGCGCGCACGCTGTGCGGGATCCGTGGTAAGCAGCTCATAGAAAAGGACTTCTGGCATCCAGACTTCATGTTCGCGGCATATGGCATCGATGCGCTGTGCAGGTAGTCCAAACAACGCAGACTTGTCGATAACTACGCGCACTATTTGAATTCCAAGAGGCGGGGTGAGACGTCTCTTCTATCACAACAGCTGTGCGCTAGAGGCTTTCGCACACTGTGCGCGACGAACAACCCGTAAGGCGGGTTAAAACCCGCCCTGCCAAGCCTGGAAGGGCGAGTTTTCAATCCGCCGACTTTTAGACTTATCCGACACGACGTTCGGCAGCGGCTGATCCCCGGGCGTGCGCCGGCTGCGCATCCTTCCCGCATATCCAACTATCGACACGCCTGGGTGCCTGGCGGCACCTATTTCTTTACCGTCAATCTGCTCGAGCGAAATCGACGCCTGCTGGTCGAACACATTGGCTTGCTGCGCACCGCGTGCGGCGCGTCGCGTGCGGCGCGGCCGTTCGAGGTTATCGCGGCCGTGGTGCTGCCCGATCACCTGCATTGCGTCTGGCGACTGCCGGTCGGTGATACCGACAACGCGACGCGCTGGGCGCACATCAAATCCGGCTTCTCGCGATCACTGCCACATGGCGAGCGATGCTCGCCGCAACGGATGGTGAAAGTGGAACGCGGCATCTGGCAGCGTCGCTACTGGGAGGCCCCGTAGGATGCGGTAAGCCGAAGGCGCACCGCATCATTCGCGTGTTCGGGACAGGCGCGATTGATGCGGTTCTGCGCTCACCACATCCTACGAATGGTTTGATGCCACTTCGGAAGTGAACCTGACCCCGTTCCTGGCGACGTCCGCCGCTCAGCCTGTCAGCGCATGCACCGCTCGGGCGGCGCGCTCCACTTCGGTCGGTGTGTTGACCAAGCTCGGGGCGAGGCGCGCATAGGTGACCGCGTACGGGCTGGTGCTGGCGATGATGCGTTGGGCGAGCAGGCGTTTCACCACCTCCTGCGGCGTCAGTCCGGCGACCTCGAATGCGACCAGCCCGGCCGAAAGGTCGCCCGACATCGGCGTATGCACGGTGACCTTGCGATCCTCGGCGAGGCTGGTCTTGAGCTGGTCGTTGAGGCTGCGGATGCGCGCGGCGACGCGGGCGCGACCCATCTGCCGGTGCATGGCGAACGCGGCGGCCATCGCCCACTGATGTTCGAAGGCGTGGAAGCCACCGGGCGTCATCCGGTTGGCATTGTTCGGCGTGCCCAGTGCGCGATCCTGCAGCCAGGCTTCGTAGCTCTCCAGCTCGCTGAAATTCGGGATGGTCGGGCGCAGCCGCGCCCAGTTGCCGGCGTTGGCCCAGACCAGGCCGGTGCCGCGTGGGGCGAACATCCACTTGTGGGTGCCGGCGCAGAAGTAGTCGGCGCCCATCGTCGCGATGGTCTCGTCCACGGCGCCGATGCCGTGCACGCCATCCACCACCAGCAACAGCTCCGGGCGACGCTGGCGCAACGCCGCGGCCAGTTCACGGATCGGCAGGCGGATGCCGCTGCTGGAATGCACCCAGGTCAGGCCGACCACGCGCGTCTTCGGCCCGAGGCCCGCGAGCAGGCGCTCGACAAGGCGGTCGGTGGTCGCGGTGGCCGCGTCGTCGAACAGCGCAATCTTGCGCATCGTCGCCCCGGCGCGTTCGCTCGCGAGCCGGATCGATTCGTGATGGGAGTAATGGTCGTGGGTCGTGCACAGCACCTCGTCGCCGGCGCGCAGCAGCAGGCCGTGGTACACCAGCGCCAGGCCCTCGGTGGTGTTGCGGGTCAGGCAGACCTCCTCGGTGCGCCCGCCGAGGTAGCCGGCGACCTCGGCCTGCACCCGCAGCGGCAAGTTGGACGCGTCGCCCTCGAACATGCCGTGCTCGACGACCTGGAACGGGTTGCGGTCGATGGCGCGGCGGTAGCCGTCGATGGCCGCCCGCACCGGCGTCGGGTGGCTGGCGATGAAGAAGCTGGCGAAGTGCGCGAACGCCGGGTCGAGGTCGAATTGGGCGCGCACGCCGTCCCAGTCGGACAGGTCGGGCAGTGCCGGGGTTTCGGTGGCGAGCGCGGCCAGGAAGGAAGGCAGCACGGCGGTGGCGCCGAGCGCGGCGGGGGCGGCCAGGAACTGGCGGCGCGACATGGACATGGCAGCTGTTCTCCCATCGCAACCGGGAGGCGCGATATCGCCGATAACGCGCGGATCAGGGGAGTGCGGTCAGGGGCAGGCGGCACAGGGACTGGGGTGGCGGAGGGCATGGATGGGGTCCGCGACTGCATCGATGGGGTCCGTGACCCCACGCTTGGGATCGGCGACTGCATCGACGGGGTCCGCGACCCCGCGCTTGGGGTCGGCGACTGCATCGATGGGGTCCGCGACCCCACGCTCGGGGTTGGCGACTGCATCCGATGGGGTCCGCGACCCCTCGCTTGGGGTTGGCGACTGCATCCCATGGGGTCCGTGACCCCACGGTCGGGGTCGGCGACTGCATCCGATGGGGTCCACGACCCCACGCTCGGGGTCGGCGACTGCATCCGATGGGGTCCGCGACCCCACGTTCGGGGTCAGCGACTGCATCGATGGGGTCCATCACCCCACGCGTGGGGTCGACGACTGCATCCGATGGGGGTCCCGACTCCATGCTTGGGGTCCGCGACCCCATCGATGGAGCCCGCGACCGGACGCGGTCGCCGTCCCGGCCTTGCCGCGCCCGGGTTCCGGCGCGGCCGCTACATCAGATGCCGCAGCTCCGGCAGGTACCTCTCCGCCGAGCCGGTGTTCACCGCCACCACCGGTTTGCCGCGGCTTACGGCTGCCTCGCCAGCAGCCACGCCAGCGCCGGCAGCCGGTGGTTGAAGCGGCGGAAGGGCACGCCGCGCGCGGAGGTCAGATTCTCGACGGTCGGGTCGATCTGGCTGGTGTTTTTCGCCACATAGGCGACGCGGGCGTCCCGGTCGACCGTTTCCCGGGCCACGCGCGAGGCGAACTGGTTGCTGGCGGCGAAGGCGTCCGGCACGAACTGCGCGTCGCGCAGGTCCATCAGGCAGCGGCGAAAACCGGCTCGCTCGGCGGCGACGGCCAGCTGCTCCAGCACCTGCGCGCGCTCGGCGACGCTTACCGCGCCGGCATAGCGCACCTCGAAGTATTTCGCCTCTTCATGCACACGTATTTCGAACGACATCCCACACCTCTTGCGCTGTGCCCGCAGATTAGCGATCCGGGGCGCCCGACAGGAAGTGAAGGAAGTCCCGCCCGGCTGCCTCGTCCACCGCGACTGCTGCCGGTGGCGGCGGGTCGAAGCCCGCGCCGCGTGCGGTTACCCACCGGCCTGCCGGCGTTCGAACGAGCGCCGGCTCAGGCTTTCGCGCCCAGCTCGACCACCGGCGCGAAGCCGCCGTAGATCAGGCGCATGCCGTCGAACGGCATCGGGTTCACCTCGGGTTTCAGCCGCGGGTCGTGCATCGCCTTGGCCATGCCGGCGTCGCGGGTGGCCTGGTCCGGCCATTCGATCCACGAGAACACCACGGTCTCGTCCTCCTTGGCCTGCACGGCGCGGCGGAAGTCGGTCTGCTTGCCGTCGGGGACGTCGTCGCCCCAGCACTCCAGGATGCGGGTGGCACCGTACTCCAGGAATACCGAGTCGCCCTGGGTGGCGTGGTCGATGAACTTCTGCTTGTTGGCGGTCGGGACCGCCAGCACGAACCCGTCGATGTACGGCATTGCGCGTCTCCTCGGTGGTGGGATTCACGCCTGCCAACTTGCCCCTTCACGGGTTAAGACCGGGTAATTCGCCAATTGCGGCAGACGCGCGGGGTAACTCGTCCCCGGGTCATCGAGGCGTGCAGGCTGCGCCTGCGCCGGTCGCGGAGGAATGCGGCTCGCGCGTGCCGGCATATCGCCAGCCGGGGCCGCGTGCGCCGCGCTCAGGCAGCTGACGCGAGCGTGGTCGCCGAGCGCGGCACGATCACGGCGAACGTCGAACCCGCGCCGGGCTGCGAGGCCACGGTCAGGCCGCAGCCGAGCAGGTCGGCGGTGCGCTTGGCGATCGACAGGCCCAGGCCGAGGCCGTCGCTGCTCGGGTCGGCCTGGCGGAACTCGTCGAAGATGCGGGTGAGCAGATGGTCCGCGATGCCGATCCCGGTGTCGGTGACCTCGATCCGCACGTGGCTGTCGGCGGGGATGCAGTCGATGCGGATCGCGCCGTGTGGCGTGTACTTCACCGCGTTGCCGACCAGGTTGTCGAGCACGGTGCGCAGCATGCCGGCGTCGCTGTCGACGCGCAGCGCGCAGGGTGCAACCGCGAACTGCAGGCCTTTGCGCTGGGCGATGTAGCTCCAGGTGTCGCGCACCGCGTTCAGCACCTCGTCCAGCGGCAGCGCGGCAAGCTCGGCCGGGTCCTGGTCGGCGTCCTGGCGCGAGGCCTGGGCCAGGCGCGACAAACTGGTGCCCAGTTGCTGCGCGGCGGCCGAGGCCAGGCCGAACTGCTCGCTGTCGCCGGCATCCGCCATCTGCGCGCGCAGGCCGTGGATCACCGTGGTCAGCACGGTCAACGGTTGCATCAGGTCGTGGCCGGCCACGGCCATCAGCCGGCTGCGGTAGCGGCGGCCGCGTTCGGCGTGCAACAGCGCGCGGCGCAGTTCCAGCTGCGCCATCGCCTGCCGTGCCAGCGCGCGCAGCACGCTGCGTTGCTCGTCGCTGAGCTGGCGCGGCTGGGTGTCGAGCACGCACACCGTGCCCAGCGCGTGCCCGGCCGAGGTCTTGAGCAGCGCGCCGGCGTAGAAGCGCAGGTACGGGGCGCCGGTGACCAGCGGGTTGCACTGGAAGCGCGCGTCTAGGGTGGTGTCGGGAACCTCCATGAAATCCGCTTCGAGGATCGCGTGCGCGCATAGCGACGTCTCGAGCGGCGTTTCGCGCACGCCCAGTCCGATTTCGGACTTGAACCACTGCCGGTGTTCGTCGATCAGGTTCACCACCGCGATCGGGGTGTGGCACACCAGCGAGGCGATCCGGGTGATGTCGTCGAACGCGCCTTCCTCGGGCGTGTCGAGGATGCCGTACGCGCGCAACGCCGCGATGCGCGCGTGCTGGCCGGGCGGCGGCAGGGCGGCGAGGGTGGTTGGCGGGGGTCGGTTCAAGGCGTGACCGCGGGTGAAGTCGAATCCGCAGTCTAGCCGGCGGCCGCTTGCCCACGGTGCGCAGCGTGCGCAAAGCTGAATGCGGCGGCGATAGGATGACGCTTCCGCCTGCGCGCGAACGCCGCCGAGATGTCCTCCATGAACGCCCATCCGCTCGACAACCCGATCTGGGAGTCGCTGGCCAGCCGCCACCGCGCGCTGGCATTGCGGCACGGCGACGTCGCGCGCTACCCGGCGCCGGTGGCGCCGTTCCTCGGCGTGGCGAAGGCCGGCATCGACGCGGCCGCGGCGCTCGAGGCGCTGGTGGCGCCGGAGGATTCGGTGTTCCTGCTCGGGCCGACGCCGGCGGTGGCGGAGGGCTGGCAGCTGCGGCACCTGGCGATGCTCGCGCAGATGGCCTGCACGCAACCGCTCGCCGAACCCGACGGCCCGGGGATCACCGAACTGGGCGAGGCGCACCGCGCCGACGTGCTGGCGCTGACCGCGCTGGTGTACCCGCACTACTTCCGCCCGCGCACCATGGCGCTGGGCCGCTACTTCGGGATCTACCTGCCCGATGGTGCCGGCGACACGCGGCTGGCGGCGATCATCGGCGAGCGCATGGGCACGGACGACTGGCAGGAGATCAGCGCGGTCTGCACCCACCCCGACTTCAACGGCCGCGGCTACGCGCGGCACCTGCTCGCGTGGCTGTCGAACGACGTGCTCGCGCGCGGGCGCACGCCGTTCCTGCACGTGAGCCATGACAACGCGCGCGCCAAGCAGCTGTACCAGCAGGCCGGCTACCACTTCCGCCCAGACATCGCGTTCTGGTCGCTGCGCCGTGGCTAGGCAGCGGGCGCTGGGTGTCCGGCCGCGACCCGCCCTCAATCCAGACCGGTCCACGCACGGGTGAACGGCGACGCTGTGCCGTGGCAACCGCAACGATGGCTGGCGCGGCCGCAGCGATGGGCTCATGGGAGCGATCGAACGCAAGGCGGCGCCGTCGCAGAACTGACATCAGGGCGACACATACTTCACGCGGCCGACGGAGACACGACCATGGTGAAAAGAACGGTGTGGGGTTGGAGCGTGGCGCTGCTGCTGGCGTCGACGACTTTCGTCGCGATCGCACAACCGCCTTACGTCAACATCGAGCAGGGGCTGTCGGCCGATCAGCTGCATGCCACCGGCCTGGACACGTTGTCGCCGGCACAACTGGAGGCGCTGAACCGCCTGTTGCGCGACAAGGCGGGTGCTACCGCGGAGGCCACGACCGCCGCGGATGCCGTGCGCCCATCGGCGCAACGCGAACGGCCGCCTTCGTCGTACATCGGACTGGACGACCAGCCAATCCGCAGCCGCCTGAAAACGCCGGTGGCGGGCTGGGAGCCGGGCACCGTGTTCGAGCTGGCAAACGGCCAGCAATGGAAGGTGCTCAAGGGCCGCATGACACTGCGCAAGCCGCTGGACCCGCCGCAGATCGTGGTCGTGCCGGGCGTCGCCGGGCGCTGGTTCCTGCAGGTCGACGAGGACCTGCCGAAGGCGCGGGTCTACCGGATCGACTGAGGGCTGCGCCGCCCGCGTAGCCGAATCGCGCACCCGTGTGGGCGGGCAGCGGGCGCGGGTTTGGGCCACCCGCCCGCCGCGGACCGCCCTCCACGGTGCACGCCGCGATGGCCGATCGCCCCGGTTTCGGACGTAGTCCACTACGACCCGGCTGCGAGCCGGGACGATACCGGCGTGGCCGCGGCGCGGACCGGTTCACCGAGGGGCGGAGAGCAGCATGTACACAGAGAGCCTGGGCAAGGACGCGGTCCGGTTCACCAAGGCGGTGGCGACCAACCAGTTGGCGCGGTTCGCACCCAAGCTGTACCTCAACCTCAGTCACGAGACCGGTCGCGGCGAGGAAGACAGCAGCGATGCGAGCCAGAATGCCGAGTATTTCCGGCGCTGCTTCGACGACTACCGCCACCGGCTCGGCTTCGACGTGGCGCAGTTCGAGGCGTTCCTGCGCGGCAAGGCGGTGCTCGAATACGGCCCCGGCGACGTGCTTGGCGTGGCCCTGCTGCTGTATGCGCACGGGGCCGACTACGTGCATTGCGTCGATCGCTTCGCGCGCGAGAAGGCCACCGCGAAGAACATCCAGACCTACAAGGAGCTGCTCGACGGGCTGGAGCCCGCGCAGCGCAAGCGCGCCGATGGCGCGTTCAACGACTTCGGCGACCCGGCCAGCGGTTTCAACCCGAACCGGGTGCGCTACTCGGTGACCCGAGACGGCCTGATCGGCGAGAAGAACGCCTACGACGTGGTGATGTCGCGCTCGGTGCTGGAACATGTCAACTGCCTGGACAAGACCATCGGCGACATGGCCGCCACCTTGCGGCCCGACGGCATCGCGATCCACAAGGTCGACCTGAAGAGCCACAACCTGGACCGCTACCTGCCGTTCGACTTCCTGACCTGGCCCGAGTCGATCTACCAGCTGATGCACAGCCACAAGGGCCGCCCCAACCGCTGGCGCGTGGACAAGTACAAGGAAGTCGTGGGCCGTTCCGGGTTGCGCTTCCGCACCCTGGTCGATACCGGGCGGCTGGAGGCCGACAAGATCGAGCGCATCCGGCCGAAGCTGGCGGCCACCTTCCGCGACGTGCCGACCGACGAACTGTCCTGGCTGGGCTTCTGGATGGTGCTCGAGCGCGCCTGAGTCGCGCGTCCGGACGAACCGCAAAGGCCCGGTGAACCCGGGCCTTTGTTTTTTCTTCGGTGTCGGCCAAGTCCCGCGCGACCGCGCGGAACTCAGAGCAGCTTGGTGCCTGGTCGGCGATCGCCAGCCAGCCGTTGCGGTGGTGGCGGCAGGTCACGCCGATCAGCGCGCGCGGGTAGACTGGGTCGGCCGGATCTCCTAGACCATCGCGACCGGTACGCACACCGCCCGGCGACCAATGCCGTGGCGCTACGGCGCGGCCCGATGGCCGATCGCGCCGCTCGCGCCCGTGACAGCAGGAGAGGGACCGCAGCGGCTCGCTCCCATTCAGCACCGGCGGTGGGCCGCATACGGGCTGAAATGTTCATCGCCCGTTGGGGCCGGCTGCGGCCGGGGCCACTAGACTGGAAACCACTTGTTCACGGATGCCGCGCGCACGGCCTGCGCGCCGGCTAAGCGGATGTCGATGCGACGCATGTGCAAACCCCGGTTCTGGCTGACCGCCTCGGCGCTGCTGGCGTGGTCGCTGCTGGCAGCTTGCAGCCGCCAGCCTGGGTCGTCGGAGGACCCCGCGGCGGCGGCCAGGGTGGAAGTGGCGACCAGTGCCGACCAGGGCGGCGCGGTGAGCGCCGCGCAGGTCGAAGCCAAGCCGGTCCCGGCCGACGTGATGAGCGGCACCAACTGGCCGCCGGCGCAATTGGGTGCCGGCGAGGCGTGGATCGGCTGCAGCGCCGACGCGTCCGAAACCGACAACGGCCAGCCACTGCACTCGCTGGAATTCTTCGCCCTGGTCGACGCGCTGACCCCGTGCCGCGACGCCGGGGTGGTGCGGCTGCGCTACGTGGGCAAGATCGACGCCGGCTTCACCGCGCTGGTCGAGCGGGTGGCGGCGATGGCCACGCGCATGGACATCGACACGCGCCTGCTCGATATCGATTCGGCCGGGGGCCAGGTCGAGGACGCGATGCGCGCCGGCGACGCGATCGGCGCCGCGCACTGGGCGATCCAGGTCGGCGACCAGGCGGTCTGCCACAGCGCCTGCGTGCTGGTGCTGGCCGCGGGCGACACCCGCACGATCGCGGGCAAGGTCGGCATCCACCGCATGGTGCGGATCGGCTCGACCGCGACCTCGCGGCGCGAACTCAGCCAGGAGCTGCGCGACGTCTACGCGCAGATGAAGGATTACCTGGAGCGCAACGGCGCCGCCGTGGCCGTCGCCGACCTGATGATGACGGTGCCCAACCGCCAGCTGCGCATCCTCGGCGACGGCGAGCTGGCCCAGTTCGGCCTGCAGGGCACCAACGCCGCCCAGGACGACCTGGAGCGCATCCAGCTGACGCGCAAGTGCGGCGACGAGTTCGTGCGGCGCAAGGACGCATTCGCGCAGGCGTTCGACGCCGAATGCGCGACCCCGAAGCAGGCGCTGGAAGCGATGAACGATTGCGGGATCGCGCTGCGCGAGCGCTTTGGCTTCCCGGACGCGAAGTGCCCTTCGGAAGGCCCGTTGGCGCGGTATCAATAGGGCGGGTTTCAACCCGCCATCGCCATCCCCAGGAACTGTAGGACGGGTTTCAACCCGCCGTCGCCACGTTCGGCGTCCCGACGTGGCGGATGTCGATCCGGAGTTGTGGTGCCTCGCGAGCTTGCGGGGGCGGGATGGCGGGTTGAAACCCGCCCTACGCTGCGGCGCCCACTCGGATCTCCACGTCGCCCAGCTGCACAAGCTGGCCCGCGTGGATCTTGCAGGTCTTGCGCAGTTCGACCGCGCCGTCGACGCAGACAGCGCCGCTGGCCACGATGGCCTTGCCGGCGCCGCCGCTGTCGCACAGCCCGACCAGCTTCAGCAGCTGGTTGAGCTCGACGAAGTCGCGGCCGGGGTCTAGTTCGAAGTCGACGGACGGCATGGGAGGGCGGCTCGGTGGCGACGGCGGGCGTGCAGGGTCGCAGCGGCGCGACCGCTTCGCAAGGACGGCACACCGGGTCGCAAGTGGACTCTCAGGCCGGATTCGTCAGGCTGGTTGGTCGAGCGCGGCCGGCGCCATCCCCGCCAGCAGCGCCGGCGACGCGCTCGGATCCGCACACAACGCGCGCTTCTGCACCGCCGTGAGCTGCTTGATCGCGTACTCGACGCGGCTGGCCGACGCGCGATCCGGGTAGCCGAACCGCGCGAGCACGCGCTCGGGCGGGTGGGCACGGGTGTAGCGCGCGCCCTTGCCGGCGGCGTGTTGCGCGTAGCGGCGTTCGACGTCGACGGCGATGCCGGTGTAGAGGCTGCCGTCGCGGCATTGCAGCAGGTAGACGTACCAGGCGGACATCGCGTCAGGGTAGCCGGCCCGCCGCGGGTTGGCGAAGCGCGACCAACGCGGGCCGCGGCAGCGCGTGCTTCAGCCCGGCGCGCTTCAACGCGGCGCGCGCTTCAGCACAGGACGATGGGGATGCCCGCTTTCGCCAGGTCCGGCCATTTCTCGCGCTCGGACAGGCAGTACGGCCCGCCCATCGCGAAGCCCCGGCAGATGTACGGGCGTTGCTCGTAGATCGAGCATTGCATCGTGTCCAGATCCAGCGCCGCGCACCAACCTTCCTCGCCGCGCGCCATCACCTCCAGGTCGCGCTCGTCGCGGGTGATGAAGCGCGCGGGCACCACGTCGTCGGGCATCAGCACCACCAGCAGCCGGCAGCACACCGCCTGGCAGTTGCTGCAATGGACGCTGGGGTCGATGACCGGCTCGTAGACCGGCGTGACGCGTGTAGCCGACATGGGCTGGTGGATCCGCGTCGTGGAATGGCGCTAGTCGCACGAGTCTACGCCCGGTGCGGTGACGGCCCCTTCCGTGATGGTGGTTGCTGTTCAGCGTGAACCGCGGCCGGTGAATTGCTGAATGAGCAAGCCCATACGCCTGCGCACGTCATTGCCGTGGCCTCGGCCGGGCCGGACAATGCAGGTTCCAGTTGGGAGATGCCCTTTGAGCACCGCCGTCGAACCGCAGTCCACCGTCGTCAACCTGCGCAAGCTGTGCGCAAGTTTCGCCAAGCCGCACCTCGGCCGCGCGGTGTGGCAGTTGATCAACACGCTGCTGCCATTCGCCGCGATCTGGGCGCTGATGGCGTGGAGCGTGGTGGCGCAGTGGGGCTATGGCTGGACGTTGCTGCTGGCGTTGCCAGCCGCCGGCCTGTACGTGCGCACCTTCATCATCCAGCACGATTGCGGGCATGGCTCGTTCTTCGCCAACCAGCGCGCCAACGACCTGGTCGGCCGCTGCCTGGGCCTGGTCACGCTGTTCCCGTACGGCTACTGGAAGAAGACCCACGCCGTGCACCACGGCACTTCCGGCAACCTCGACCGCCGCGAGATGGGCGACATCGAGACCCTGACCGTCAGCGAGTATCAGTCGCGTGGCTGGTTCGGTCGCCTGTGCTACCGGTTCTACCGCAGCACCCCGGTGCTGCTCGGCATCGGCCCGATGTACCAGTTCGTGATCAAGCACCGCTTCCCGTTCGACCTGCCGTTCTCGTGGAAGAAGGAATGGGCGAGCGTGCTGCTCAACAACGCGATGCTGCTGCTGGTGGGCGGTGCGCTCGGCTTTGCGATCGGCTGGCACACGGTGCTGCTGGTGCATTTGCCGATCGTGCTGATCGCCGGCGCGCTGGGTGTGTGGCTGTTCTACGTGCAGCACACGTTCGAGACCGCTTACTGGACGCGCAAGGAAGACTGGGATTCGAACCAGGCCGCGGTCGCGGGCAGCTCGTTCTACGACCTGCCGAAGGTGATGCACTGGTTCACCGGCAACATCGGCTACCACCACATTCACCATCTCGCCAGCCGCATCCCCAACTACCGTCTGCGCGAGGCCTATGAGTCGAGCCCTCTGCTGCAGGCCGCGCCGAAGCTGACGATCTGGTCGAGCCTGAAGTGCGCGGGCCTGAAGCTGTGGGACGAGGAAAAGCAGCGCATGGTCGGGTTCCCGAAGCGCGTGCGCGCCTGATTGCAGGGCGTCATTGAATCAAACACGAAGCGGGCTACGGCCCGCTTCTTGTTTGTGGCGGCACGAGATGGACGAACGCCCGTCGATTGGACCGGATAGGTCCTCGTCATGCAGCGCCCGTTACCCCGGCTTGTTGCTGATCGGGGGATCGCAACGGAAGGTGCAGTTGGCTGTGGAGTCGCGCACGATGATGCCGTAGCTGCTGTCCTCGCTTTGGGTGTCGATGTCGGTGATGACGGCGATGTTTGGGGTGGCGCCCCACGCCCAGGACAGCTGGTTCCCGGGGTCCGGGCCGAATACCACGTTGTTGACCTGATAGCGCGGATCGCCGCCCGCGGTAACGGTGATCGTGCCGCTGCCAGACCCGGTGGTTTCCTGCACGCCGCCGGCGCCGTCGGTGCCGCCGCTGTACTGGTAGCTGTAAACCGCGCCGTTGCTTGCCGTCGTGTCGGTGTAGCCGTTGCCGGGGGGTGGGGGAGCGGCGGAATTGCGGATATCCAGGGACACATTGACGTTCGACATGGGTAACTCCTCGTGGGTGATGGCCGTTCCGGGCCGGGTGGGCAGGGGGATCTGCCGGTCCAATCGCATCGAGTACATTCAAAGCGCGGCGACGCCCCGCGACGACGGCCAGGGCCTCAGCGGCACATAGCCGGCAGTGGCGAGTCGTAGCTCGTGTGGCCGGGCCTGTTCGCTGCGACCCAACTGGTGCAGCGCGCGTACCAAGGGGTCGAGGCGCTCGAACGGCAACGCCGTGCTGGCGTCGGCCATCAGCAGGTGCTCGGCCTGTTGCCAATGAATCCGTGCGGCGTCGTGGTTGTTCGCCAATAGCGCGGCTTCGCCGGACAACAAACGGCTGCTGGCCAGGACCAGCCGCAATGTTTCGCTCGGGTCCGCTTTCCACGCGGGTTCGAGCCGTGCCAGCGCTTGGGTCAGATGGGTTTTCGCGAGAGCGGTATCGCCACGCGAAAGCGCCAGCTGTGCCTGCAGGTTGTGGGCTTTCGCCAGCCAGAGCAGCACGCGCTTGTTTTCCGGTTCGACCTTGTGAGCGTTGGCGACGATGGTGGTGGCTTGCGTGGCTAGCGCGTCGGCCGCTGCAGCGTTTGCTGCCTTCGCCAGTTGAGCCTGCCACCAGCGGCAAATCCCGGGGGTGACTTGCCAGGAGTTGTTGGTTGGATCCTGGCGCGCCAAGGCGTCGCTCAACGGAGCCGCGAGGTCGATGCTTGCGCGGGCGGCGTCCAGTTGTCCCCGCTGAGCTTGTGCATCGGCCAATAGCAACAGTGCGTCGACCAGTTCTTCCTGCCAACGCGCATTGTCTGGCTCGGCCATGCGGTTGCGGGTGTGACCGTCCACTTCTTCGCGAAAGGAAGCTTCTGCTTCCTTCAATCGCCCTTGACGCATCAGGAGCGTGCCGAGCCATGACGCCACATTGGAGGCCTCGAAACGCAAGGCGGTGTCGTCTGCGTGGTTCGGCATCCAGCGGCGATACAGTGCCAACTCGTCCCTCAAGGCGCGCTCGGCCTGCGCGTAACGCCCCAAACTCTCGTCGAGCACGGCGAGGTTGTGGTGGCCGTAAGCCACTTCCCGTTGCCAAGCGAACTTGTCGGTGTCCCGCGCAGCCAACTTGATCGCGCTATCGCGATACTTGCGCAGCCACACGCCAGCTTCGTCTTGACGACCCTGTTGCAGGGCGACCGCGCCGATCCAGTATTCCGCTTGGGCAAGATCGAACAGTCGCTGGCCATCCGCAGGTTGGCGCTCGTGCAACGCGGTGCTGCGCGCATGCGCCTCGCGGAACGCGCGCATCGCGGCGTCGTGCTTGCCCTCGTTGAGCCGCACCTCGCCGATCCCGGTCAGCGAGCGCGCCTGTTCCTCCAGCGCGCGGTCGGACAGGTCGCGCGGCTTCAGCGTGGCGAAGTAGCCGATGGCCTTGTCGTCGACCGCGCGCATCAGGTCCAGCCGGCCGACCGTGGTCAGCTTCTTGCGCAGGTCGCCGAGCATGAAGCCGAGGATGTCCTCGGCCTGCGCCTGCCGGCGCTGTGCGTCGTTGCGGGCGACGTACGCGGTCGCGGCCAGCGCGAGCGCGATCGCCATGCCGGCGACCGAGGCGGCGGCGATCAGGGTCAGCTTGCGGTTGCGGCGCTGCGCCTCGCGTTGCGCGAGCGCGTCGTAGCCCACTCCCAGCAATCCAGCGACCAGCTTCAGGAACGCGCGCTCGCGGCCGTCGCCCTCGCGGCGCGCATCGGCGGCCAGCGGCTCGCGCGGCCTGCCGTCGGCGCCGGGCTGCAGCAGCGCCGGTGGGAAGCAGTGCTGGGCCGGATCGGCGCTGCCCGGCACGCCGGCGACCACGAAGCACAGCACCCGATCGCCGCGGCCGCTGGCGTGGAACGCTTCGACCTCGGCATTGACCCAGCGCGACTGCGCCGCGGCCGGCGAGCAGATCACGATCAACGCCGTGGAGTCGGCGAGGGCTTCGCGGATCGTCGCGCCGAGGTCGCCGGCCGTGGGCAGCTCCTCGCGGTCGCGGAAGCAAACGCCCAGGCGGCGCCCGATCTCGCCGTACGCACCTTGCGTGCCAACCAGTCGCGATGGCACCCGGTAAGTCTCCAGGCGCCGCAGCAGCCAGCGCGCCCAGGCGGCGTCGGCATGGCTGTAGCTAAGGAAAGCACCGAATCGCATGGGGGAGTGCCTCGGTCGCGGAGGTTCAAACGCCGCCCGCCGATTGCACCGGACACGCAGCCCGCTGTCGGCGCGTTGCAGTGACGACCGGCGCCGTTGCAAGCGCCCGCGCGCGAGCTCAGATCCGCGAATGCTGCAGCGGCCGCTCGCGGTGCATCAGGGTCCACTCGGCGTGCTCGGTGAGCGCCGCCTCGCCCAGCGCACGCAGGATCCGGCGTTTGTCCTGCACGCCCGCGCAGGTCTTCAGGCGGCGTTGCGCGGCGCCGAAGATGCGTTGCATGAAGCGGTACTGCTTGATCAGTTCCTTGTCGGCCTTCTTGTAGGCGTAGGCCTCGTGCACCGCCGCGGCCACCGACAGGATGCCCATGATCGCCACCAGCGTTTCCTTGAGGTGGTCGTCGAACTGGCGCGCGAAGATCGCCAGCAGCGCGCTGATGCCGACGCCGAGCCCGACGCACAGCAGGCCCAGCAACTCCGCGCGGCTGTGCACACGCGCGCGCCGCGCGGCGGTGAGCGCGTAATAGTGGAGCTGGCCGCCGGCCTGCGGCGTGCCGATCCAGTCGTCGATCACCGCATCGACCTGGGCCGCGCCCGGGGCCTCCGGCACCAGCATGCCGTCGAGGCTGGCGCCGCGCATCACGTTGCGGATCCAGCCCAGCCCCACGTCCTGCTTCTGCAGGAAATTGTCGTGCGCGAAGGTCGGCGTGTTGAGGTCGACGATGCCGGCGCGGCGCCAGTACGACTGCACGCGCAGGCCTTCGGCGAGCGCGCGGTAGTCGAGGTACTTGCGCTGCCACTCGCGCCGGCTGGCGAGCAGCATCACCCCCATGCCGATCAGGAACAGCGCGAGGAAGCCGTAGATCACCAGGTCCTGCGCGGCGACATGGGTGTAGGTGAAGAACGCGACGCCCATCAGCGCCGCCAGCAGGTAGGTGATGCGCAGCACGCGCGTCACCCGCCGCTGGTAGGTGCGCGCGAGCCAGTCGGCAATCCCGAACACGCGCTGGATCGGGCAGGGCGCGGGGTCGGGCAGGGTGGACGCTTGGGCGGCGATGGGCGTGGCGTACTTGGCGGCATCGGCGTTGAACCCGGCCTGCCTGCGGAACATCAGGTCGAACGCCGGCGGCAGCTCGGCGCTGGCCTGGACGTCCTCGGCGGTGGTCAACCAGCGCGGGCGCGGGTCAGGCGTGTCCGGGCTGCCGTTGCGGCCGGTCGGGATGTGGTGGATCAGGGTTTCCTCGTCCAGCCCGAGCAGGGTGGTCGCGGCGCGGCGCCGCTCGATCTGCCCGGGCATCTCGCCGTGCAGGTGGAAGCGCACCACCTGCGCGGTGCCGCCGAGCCGGTCGGAATCGCGGCCGTCCCACAGCGCCAGCAGGATGTGGCAATGGCTGGAAATGAAGATCCCGGCCTGCGCGTACTGCTGGTCGCGGGCCAGGCCCGGGGTCGCGACCGACTCCGGGCTGGCACCGTGGCGCAGGGGCAAAGTGAGGACTTCGGCTTGCTGCAGCTGCCGCTCGAAGATGGCGAGGCTGTGGGGCTGGTCGAAGTCGTCGCGATACAGGTCCACCGGCATCGGCAACGGCGCGATCACGCGCAGGCCCAGGTCGAGCGCGACCTGCGCGGCGAGCTGGTCGCTGCCCTCGGCCAGCGACGACACCAGCACCAGCGGCAGCTGCGGATAACGCGCCTGCAGGCCAAGCAGGAAGCCGCGCACCTTTTCCTGCAGGGCCGGGAGTTCGGATTCGCGCAGCTTGCGGTGGCCGGTGACGCCGATCACCAGGCCGGTGGCCGGAGCACTGGAGCCGATGCGATTGGCCATGCGGTGTGCGCGCGCCTTGGGCGGCACGTGGCCGCGAGTCTCCTTGGCGAACGGTGGCGCGCCGGCGTGCAGGCCATTCGGCTGCGCCTGGTCAGGCGGCAAGATTCTGGCTGCGCGGGCCGATCCGTCCAGGGGAGCGGGCCGGGGCTCGTTCCCTGGGTGGGCTGTGAACGGCCCGGCGCGGCGTCACTCTTTCTCGAATTGCGCGATCTCGTCGAGCGCGCGCTGCGCCTTGCGCAGACTGCGGCCGGTGACTGCGTCGTCCATCGCCTGGGCCAGGCGCGGGCGGCTGGCGTGGCGGGACCAGCGGTGGAACCACCAGGTCGCGAGCAGCCCGCCGACGCCAACCAGGGCGCTGATCCAGATGAACTCCGGCGCCTGCATCAGCAGGTCGCGCCCGTCGAAACCGGCCAGCACCACGATCACCGGCAGCCACAGCAGCCACCACGCCAGGCCGACCACCATCCCGGAGACCACGTAGAAGCGCCGCAGCTTGGCCAGCTGCTTCTGGATCTCCAGCACCGGCGCGGCGTAGTCCAGGCCCGACATCAACCCCAGGGTGATCCCGGCGGCAACGATGCAGGCCACGCCGTAGGCGTGGACCACTATCCCCGAGACCAGCACCGAGGCCGGCAGGTCGCGCGTGCCGATCCACAGCGCAGCGGCCAGCAGCACGAACAGCGCGCCGAAACCGATCTGCGCCACCTGCCCCCAGAACAGCGGACGCAGGTGGGAGCGGGCCTTGTCGAGCTTGCCGTCGCGGAGCAACTGCAGGTTGAGCGCGTTGCCCTGCTGCAGCCGGCGGTCGAGCGCCTGCCAGGTGGATTTGAGTTCGTCGAGTTCCATGATCGTGTCCATGTGGGTGGGCCAGTGGTGGGCGGGATCAGAGTTCGGTACGGATGCGTTGCCGCAGGCGGCTGAGCTTGGTCGCGACGTTGCTTTCGCTGATGCCGAGGATCTCGGCGCTCTCGCGGTGGCTGTGGTCTTCCAGGTACAGCAGCAGCAGCGCGCGGTTGAGCGGGTCGAGCCGGGCAATGAAGGCCTGCAGGGCGCGCAGCTGCTGGCCAGCCTCGTGATCGATGTCGACGGCGGCGACGTCGTGCAGTTCCTCGTCCAGCGGCACGCTGTACCGCTGGCGCAGGCTGTGGCCGCGCACGAACGAGATCGTCACGTTCAACGCCACCCGGTACAGCCAGGTCGGGAAGCTGCGCGCCGGGTCGTAGCCCGGGAACGCGCGCCAGCCCTGCGCGGCGATCTCCTGCGCCAGGTCGGCGCGGTCGTCCGGGTGCCAGGCGTAGGTGTTGGCGACCTTGAACACGATCTTGCGATGGCGTTCGAGCAGGTCGGCGAACTGCTGGCGGGCATCGGTCGGCATGCGGGCGGCCCGCGAGGACGCGGGCTGGGGCGAGGTCGGATTCATTGAAGTGTGCGCGAAGTCCACGGCTTGCATCCGGCGGTCACGGCGATTGCCCTTGTCGACCCATGATTCGCACCGGGGCGCGAAACATCACAGTCGCGTCTCGGGGCCGGACAGGCATCGACGCGATAGCGGCCGGGGGCTGGCTGAGTCCGCGCTCAGGCCAATGCTGCGATCATGGCGGCATGAACCCGCTTGCCCCCGATTCGTTCTCCTCGCTGGCGCTGGCGCCGGCCCTGCTGCAGGGCATCGACGCCTTGGGCTACACCCAGATGACGCCGATCCAGGCGCAGAGCGTGCCGGCGATCCTCGACGGCCGCGACCTGATTGCGCAGGCGCCGACCGGCAGCGGCAAGACCGCGGCGTTCGGGCTGGGCCTGCTGCACCGGCTCGATCCCCTCAAGATCAAGACCCAGGCGCTGGTGCTGTGCCCCACCCGCGAGCTCGCCGACCAGGTCGCCAAGCAACTGCGCAAGCTCGCGGTCGGCATCCCCAACCTCAAGGTCTCGATCCTGTGCGGTGGCATGCCGCTCGGGCCGCAGCTGGCGTCGCTGGAAACCCACGACCCGCACGTGGTGGTCGGCACGCCCGGCCGCATCCAGGAGTTGCTGCGCAAGAAGGCGCTGCACCTGGACGGCGTGCGCACGCTGGTGCTGGACGAGGCCGATCGCATGCTCGACATGGGCTTCGAGGAGCCGATCAAGGAGATCATCGGCAAGACCCCGAAGACCCGCCAGGGGCTGCTGTTCTCGGCGACCTTCCCCGACAACATCCGCGCGATCAGCAACGCGATGCTGCGCGATCCGCTCGAGGTCAGCGTCGCCGGCGCGGTCGAGCAGCCGCTGGTCGAGCAGGTGTTCTACGAGGTCGAGCCGGCCAGGAAGTCGCCATTGCTGGCGGCGTTGCTGCTCGAGTACCGGCCGGAGTCGGCGGTGGTGTTTTGCAACATGCGCCGCGACACCGAGGAGGTGGTCGGCTCGCTCGCGCACTATGGCTTCTCGGCGCTCGCGCTGCACGGCGACATGGAGCAGCGCGACCGCGACGAGGTGCTGGTGCGGTTCGCCAACCGCAGTTGCAGCGTGCTGGTGGCCAGCGACGTCGCCGCGCGCGGGCTCGACGTGGCCGACCTGGCCGCGGTGATCAACTACGAACTGCCGACCGACCCGGACGTGTACGTGCACCGCATCGGCCGCACCGGCCGCGCCGGCAAGGGCGGGGTGGTGCTCAACTTGTGCAGCCCGCGCGAGGTCGCGCGCGCCGACGCGTTGCAGGCCATCCAGGGCGCACCGCTGAAGTGGCTGCGCGCCGCGCCGCTGGCCGGCAAGGCGCACAACGTGCCGGCCGCGGCGATGACGACGCTGCGCATCGACGCGGGCAAGACCGACAAGCTGCGCCCGGGCGACATCGTCGGTGCCTTGACCGGGACCGCCGGCCTGCCGGTCGAGGCCGTCGGCAAGATCGACGTGTTCGCGACGCGCTCGTACGTGGCGATCGCGCGCCACAAGGCCGAGCAGGCGTTGACGCGCCTGCGCGAGGGCAAGATCAAGGGCCGCAAGTTCCGGGTCAGCAGGATGTAACCGGTGGCGATGCAAAAAAAAAGGCCGGCGATTGCCGGCCTTTTTCGTGGGTGGCGTTCGACTCCGACTAGCGGCCGTTGACCCCATAACGACCCGGGCCCAGCAACGCGATCGCGACCGCCGTCACCAGGAACATGCCCTGCAGTTCCAGTGCCCAGCCGCCCTGCTGGTTGAGCTGGCCCAGCTCGCCCATGTGCACCAGCACGATCGCGACCAGCATGTTGAACGCGACCAGCACCGCGCCGATGCGCGCATGGAAGCCGGCGATCAACATCAGCGGCGCGATCACCTCGCCGACCAGCACGCCGTAGCCGAGGAAGCCCGGCAGCCCTTGCGCCTCGACCATGCCGACGATGCCCGCCATGCCGCCCTTGAGCTTGGCCACGCCGTGCAACAGGATCAGCGCGCCGAGCACGAGGCGCAGCAGCAACTTGCCGAGGTCTTGCTGGGTGTTCTGGTTCATCCGGTTCCCCTGGTGGCCGATGGTGGTGTGAATGGATCGCCGCGAAGGATAGACGCGTCGTGCGCGCGCGGCGTGCTGCGCTGCGCCACGCTACGGCGTTTCCACCGGCGCCTCGCCTGCATCCGGCATTGACGCCCGATCCGGCAAGGTCGACCCGTCGCGAGGGCCACGACGTGCGGGAGGCGGTGCATGCGCAGCAAATCGCTACGGTTCGGCGAGGGGTTCCGGGTCGCGTTCGACGTGCGCAAGGCGCAGGCCGCCGAGATGGTGCTCGCGCCGGGCGCCAGCGAAGGCGGAGCGGACAACCGCCACCGCGGCGCCGACCAATGGCTGTACGTGGTGTCGGGCAGCGGCGTGGCGATCGTCGAGGGACGGCGCGTGCCGTTGAAGGCCGGCACCTTGCTGGTGATCGAGCGGCGCGAACGGCACGAGGTGCGCAACACCGGCCGCACCCTGCTGAAGACCTTGAACTTCTACACCCCGCCGGCGTTCGATGCGCAGGGCGATCCGGTCGGGCCGGGACGGTCCTAATGCACGGGCTCGGCAGTGCGCTAACGCAGCGCGAGTTTCAGGCGGCGGCCCGCCCAGGCGATCACCACGCCATCGGCGGTGATTTCCTCGATCACCGCCTCGCCGACGCGATCGCCTTCGCCGCTGCGCTGACCGTCGATGATCACGAAGCGCTGGTTCGGTGCGGATGCCCACATGTGCATGCTGATCTTGAGCGGCGGCAACTGCCGGCGCTCGCCCGCGGACAGGTCGGACAGGCGCAGGGTGCCGGGCGCGTCGGGCGCGGCAACGATCGCTGGCGCTGGCGCTGGCGCGGGCGCGGACGGCGGAGCGACGGGTTCGGCAAGCGGTGGGTCGGCGGCCGGTACGGGGGGCGGTACGGGGGTCGGAGCGGGTCGCGGAGGCACGGCGATGGCGACCGGCGCGACCAGCGGCGGGGCTGGCTGCGAAGCGGCGCCTGCCGGTGGCGGCGCGGTGGCGGCTGGCATCGCCGCGGTGGGTTCGGCAGCGGCCGCGCGGGTGGGCGCGGGTGCGTCCGTCGCGGCCACGCGCGCCGGCGACGGGTCAGCCATCGGCGATTGCTCGCCCATCTCGGCGGGCCGCTCCGCCTGCCGCGCGAGCGGCGGATCCCCAGCGCCGCTCGGCGACCACAACCCGCGCGCAAGCCACGTCACCAGCAGCACCACGATCGCCGCCAGCGTCCACCACAACCAGCGTGGTGCGTGCACCGCGCGCGGCTGCGCCACCACCACCGGCTCGGCGAACAGGTCCGGCGCCTGCGCGCGGCGGCGCTCGGCTTCGGACTTGCGCAACGCATCGAGGATCATCGACATCGCTTAGTCCAGCACTCGTTGCAGGCGCGGGCCGGAGTCGCGCGCGGCCAGGGCCATCAGGGTTTCCGGACCGACCACGCCGTCGCTGGCCAGCCCGCGTGCGGCCTGGAAGCGGCGCAACGCGTCGCGTATCGACGCGTCCGGCGGCGGCGCCGCGTCGCGCGCGAGGTACTGCGGCGCGAGCCGCTCGCGGACCCAGTCGGACGCCGGCCCGGACGTGCCGGAGGGAATGCCGTCGGCGAGGTGGGCCGGTGCGCGCCACAGCGCGAGGTAATCGCCGCGCCAGACACGCTCGAGCGCGATCCGGTCGGTGTCGAACGTCGCACCGGCCAGCCACAGGCGCACGTTCACCGCATCGGCACCGAGCAGCAGCGCCCACGCCTCGCGATCGCCGTGGCGCAGGCGCAGCAGCACCGGCCGACCCTGCGCGGCAATCTTGTCCAGGCCGCCCCACGCGCGCAGGCAGTACAGGCCCGGCGCGGGTGACGGCGCGCACGTCGCGGCGTCGGCCGCGGCATCGGCGGGCACCTGCCAGTGAGCGAGCAACTGCCGGGTGGCCGGCAGCGGCGACGGGTCGGCGGCCGCCACGCGCGCGGCGAACGCGTCGGCATCCAGTACCGGTGTCGCCGGTTTCAGCGCCTTCGCGTGCTTGGAAGGAACCGATGCTGCCGGCGCGCGCGCGACCGCCTCGGGCGCCGGTCGCCACCACAACGCGAGCGCGGCGAGCGCGACCGCGGCGAGCCCCGCGGCCGCGTAGCCCCACCACGGCCGGTTGCGCGCCGGCGCCAACGCCTCGCGCGCGGCGCGGTCGACCCAGCGTTCGTCGAGCGTGCTGCGGTCGCTGGCGTAGCCGCCCAGCAGCGCGCGTTCGGCGACGACGTTGATCAGCCGCGGCACGCCACCGGCGTGCGCGTGGATGCGCTTGACGGCGGCGGCGGTGAACGGGAAATGGGTGCCACCGGCGGCGCGGTAGCGGTGGCGCAGGTAGTGGCCGGTTTCGACTTCGCTGAGCGGCGTCAGGTGGTAACGCGCGGTGATGCGCTGCGCGAGCTGGCGCATGTCGGGCCGCGCCAGCAGGGTGCGCAACTCGGGCTGGCCGATCAGGATGATCTGCAGCAACTTCTGGGTGTCGGTTTCCAGGTTGGTCAGCAGCCGCACCTGTTCGAGCGCATCGCGCGACAGGTTCTGCGCCTCGTCGATGATCAGCACCACGCGCAGGCCCTGCGCATAGGCGTCGAGCAGGTAGGCGTTGAGCGCGTCGACCAGCGCCTTGAGGCTGCCGCGGCGGTCGCCTGCCGCGCCGCCGGCCAGGTCGATGTGCAACTCCTCGCAGACGGTCTCCAGCAGCTCGACCGGTGACAGCCGCGGATTCAGCACCAGCGCGGCGCGCGTGTTCTCCGGCAGTTGCTCCAGCAGCAGCCGCGACAGCGTGGTCTTGCCGGTGCCGACCTCGCCGGTCAGCTGCACGAAGCCGCCGCCGCCGCCCTGGCCGATGCCGAACAGCAGGTGCGCGAGCGCATCCCGGTGGCGCTCGCTGAGGAACACGAAGCGCGGGTCGGGCGTGATCGAGAACGGCGGCTCGGTGAGGCCGTAGTGCTCGTGGTACATGCGCGGACCGGTGGGGGACGGGCGGTTAGCGTGCCACGGTTTTCCGGAATCCTGGAATCGGAAAGGGACGGCCCCGGTAGATCCGAGCCTGCTCGGATCACGCTCCGCGTCATCGGCCAACAGCAATCCGAGCAGGCTCGGATCTACAAGAAGCGGCGCGCGCTACTCCGCCACGCCCTTCGCCTCAGCCGTGGCCAGCACCTCGGGGTGCTCGATCGGCCGTGGCCTGCCGAGCAGCGGGTGCACCAGCACCGCGAGCAGGATGATCGCCACGCCGAGGTAGAACTGCACGCTCAACTCGCGCTGCTCGCCCAGCAGCACGATCGCCAGCACGATCGCGTAGACCGGTTCGAGGTTGATCGCCAGCTGCGCCGAGAACGCGCTCATGTGCCGCAGCGCGACCAGCGACAGCGCGAACGGCAGCAGCGTGCAGGCCAGCGCCAACACCAGCAGCCCGGCGGCGTCCTGCGCGCCGGGCCACGCCAGCAGGTCGCCGGCGAACGCAGGGAAAAGCACCGGCATCAGCGGCGCGAGCACCGTCAGCGCCAGCGTGCCGGCGCCCAGTTCGATCGCGGTCACGGTGAGCGGGTCGCCGTGCTCGACCAGGCGCTTGTTGAGCGAGCCGAAGAACGCGACCAGCAACGCCGACAGCGCGCCGACCGCGATCCCGAGCCGCATGGAGTCCGGAACCCCGCCGACCACCATCGCCACGCCCGGCAGCACCGCGATGCCGAGCGCCAGTTCGCGCTTGGAGAAGCGCGTGCGCGCCAGCCACGGCTCGACCAGCGCGGTGAACACCGTCGCCAGCGCGATGCAGGTCGCGCCGACCGAGGCGTTCGACAACTTGATCGAGCCGTAGAACGTCAGCCAGTGCAGCGCCACCAGCACGCCGATGCCGGCGTAGGACCAGATCAACCGCGCCGGCATCGCCCGCAGCCCACGCCACACGCGCGGCACCAGCGCCAGGGTCGCGACCACGATCAGCATCCGCCACCACACCAGCGGCAGCGCCGGCAGCGTGATCAGCTTGCCGAGGATCGCGGTGAATCCCCACAGCACGACGCAGAAATGGATCTGCAGCTGGGCCTTGCCGGTCGGGGTCATCGGGTTGCCAGCGGTGGAGTGGCGGCATTATCGCCATGGTCGACGGGGCCGTGCACGCGGCGTCCGGAGCGTGCCAAGCTCGCCCACGGTGCGGCGCGCGGCAGGATCGCGTGCGCTGCCGGCGCCGCTGCGGCGTAACGCGGCTTCGCCGACCGGCCTGTTGCCGGTGGTCGGTGCGTTGCTGGTGTTGTGGATCGCCTACTGGAGCGCATGCCGAGCCGCCGATGAGTGACGACTTCATCACCTACCTGCAGGACCTGTTCGCGCCGCTGGGCGAGCTGTCCGCGCGGCGGATGTTCGGGGGCTACGGCCTGTACCTGGACGCGGTGATGATCGGCGTGGTGATGGACGACGGCCTCTACCTCAAGGTCGACGCGGCGACCCGGGCGCAGTTCCAGGCCGCCGGCAGCGCGCCGTTCGTCTAAGACAGCGGCGACAAGCGCATCACCATGAGCTACTGGTCGGCGCCCGAGGCGGCGCTGGACTCGCCGCAGGCGATGCTGCCGTGGGCGCGGCTGGCGCTGCAGGCGGCGCTGCGCAAGCCGGTGCCGGCGTCGAAGGCCGGCTCGGCGCCCTCGCGCTAGCGCGCGGACGCTGCGTCGATCAATCCACCGGCACCGCCAGCAGCCAGTCGAGGAACACGCGCGCGGCCGGGCGCAGCGGTCGGTGCGCCGGGTAGACCACGTAGTAGTTCCAGCGCGCGGGGACGCCGGGGCCGGGCAGGCGCAGCAGCCGCTTGGCCGCCAGGTACGGCGCGGCGACGCGCTCGCGCGCCAGCGCCGCGCCGAGGCCGAACGCGGCCGCGTTGAGCGCGTCGGTGGCGTCGCTGAAGCTGTAGCGCTCGTCGAGGTTGGTGCCGTGCACGCCGGCGGCGCGGAACCAGTCGTGCCAACCCTGCCGCGACAGGTCCGACACCAGCGGCAGGCGCGCCACGTGCGCGGCCTGCGTGATGCGCGCGAGGCCGGGGAACGCCGGCGAGGCGACCGGGAACAGGGTGTCGCCCATCAGCAGGTGCGCGCTCAGGCCCGGCCAGTGGCCGGGGCCGTGGCGGATGGCCAGGTCGGCGCCGCCCTCGTCGAAGCGGGTCAACGCGATCTCGGTATCGAAGCTCAGCCGCAGGTGCGGGTGCGCCGCGGCGAACAGCGGCAGGCGCGGCAACAGCCAGGTGTAAGCCAGCGAGTGCAGGGTCGACACGCGAACCCGGTCGCTGTCGTCGCTGGCCGCGCGCAGGCCGCCGAGCACGCCTTCCAGGTCGGCCATCGCGGTGCTGGCCGCATCGGCCAGCTGCCGACCCTCCGCAGTCAGCGCCACCCCGCGCGCATGGCGCTGGAACAGGACCACCCCGAGCCGCGCCTCGAGCTTGCGCACATGGTGGCTGACCGCGCTGGCGGTCAGGTGCAGCTCCTCGCCGGCATGGGCGAAGTTCTGGTGGCGCGCGGCGGATTCGAACGCCGCCAGAGCCGACAGCCAATCGGGACGCAGTGACATGGTTAGCCTCAAATCTGGCTTGTGCCTGGCGGCGAAAGTATGCGCTTGCGCCGGCAACCCGCGAAACGACAATGGGTGCCTGGCTGTAGCCAGATTCTTGTCGCGACGGTGCGGCGCTCAACTCCGGGAAGCTCACCGGTAATGAGGTCGACGTGCCTCTGGTCGGCTCCAACTCACTGCGGTGGCCGCCTGACCCGGCAGGCGCGAACTTCACCTCCCACTTCGAGTCCTCCATGCGCGCCACCGAATCGATGACCCTGCCGTTGCCCACGCCTGCCGTCCGCCAGTGGGTCACGCCGTTGGAACTCGGCGTGCTCGGCGCGATCTGGGGCGCGTCGTTCCTGTTCATGCGCGTGGCGGCCAAGGACTTCGGTGCCACCCCGCTGGTCGAGATGCGGCTGGCGCTTGGGGCGCTGGTGCTGTTGCCGTTACTGTGGCGCGACCGCGCCGCGTTCCCGCGCAAGCTGTGGCCGAAGCTGGCCTTGATCGGCGCGATCAACTCGGCGATACCGTTCGTGCTGTTCGCGTGGGCCGCGCAGCGCGCGCCGGCCGGGATCGGTGCGATCAGCAACGCGATGACCGTGTTGTTCACCGCTCTGGTCGGGTTCCTGTTCTTCGGCGAGAAGATCGGCGCGCGACGCGCGGGCGCGCTGCTGGCCGGCTTCGCCGGCGTGGTCGTGCTGGCCAGCGGCAAGACCGCCGGCGCGAGCGTCGGCTGGGCGGTCGTGGCCGGCGCCAGCGCGGCGTTCCTGTACGGCATCGGCATCAACCTGGTGCGCCGCCACCTGGGCGGCCTGCCGCCGGCGGCGGTCGCGGCGTCCACGCTCGGCAGTGCGGCGCTGCTGACCTTGCCATTCGCGATAGCGCAGTGGCCGGCCACGTCGATCCCCGCGGCCTCGTGGTTCTCCGCGGCGATGCTCGGCGTGCTGTGCACCGGCGTCGCGTTCGTCATGTACTACCGCCTGATCGCGCGCATCGGCGCCAGCCGCGCGGCGACCGTGACCTACCTGGTACCGCTGTTCGGCGTGGCCTGGGCGTGGATGCTGCTCGACGAGCCCTTGACCTTGAGCATGGGAATCGCCGGCGCGTTGATCCTGGGCAGCGTGGCCTTCAGCCAGCGCGGGGCGAAGTGATGGGCGGCAATGCGTCGGAGCGCATCGACAAGCGCGTCGTGTTCGACTTCGAGATCGCGTTCACCAACGGCGGCGGCATCCAAGGTCAGGACTTCCGCCTCGACATCGACGGCGACGACATCGCCGATGCGGCGTTGGTCGATTACATCGTGGACGACCTGCGGCTGCTGATGGTGGGCCCGGCACGGATCCTCAACAAGCGGGTCATCGTCGAGGCGCACAAGCGCAAGGATGACGGCGCCTTGCTTACGCGGCGTGCCTACGTCGACCTGAGCCACGTCATCGAGGACGGCCTGGTGACCTACCCGGGCCTGCCCGCGGCGCGCATCTGCGATTACCTCAGCCGCGAACGTTCGCGCGAGATCTACGCGCCGGGTACCGAGTTCCAGATCGCCAAGATCGAGATGGTGGGCAACACCGGGACCTACCTCGATTGCCCGTTCCATCGCTACGAAGACGGCAAGGACCTGGCGCAGATCGCGCCAGAGGCGTTCGCCGACCTGGACGGCATCGTCGTGCGCGCCGATCACCGCAACGCGCGCGCGATCGATGCGGGCTTCTTTCGCGACAAGGAGGTCCGCGGTCGCGCCGTGCTCGTGCATACCGGTTGGGACGCGCACTGGACCACGGCCGAATACGCCCACCAGCACCCGCATCTGACCGAGGACGCAGCGCTGTACCTGCGCGATTGCGGCGTGCGCCTGGTCGGCATCGATTCGATGAACATCGACGACACCAGCCGCGATGACACCCACGGCAAGTCGCGGCCAGTGCATTCGACGTTGCTCGGGGCCGACATCCTGATTGTCGAGCACCTGTGCAACCTGGCCGCATTGCCGGACGAGGGCTTCACCTTCAGCGCGATCCCGCCAAAGGTGCGTGGCGTGGGCACGTTCCCGGTGCGGGCGCTGGCGCGGTTGGGCTGATTCCACGCGCTCTCGCTGCAAGACGCCCCTCTTTGGAAAAGACGGGTCGGGGAAGATTTGCAGTCAAAGCAAATCCCCCTTAGTCCCCCTTTTCCAAAGGGGGAGGAAAAGCGGCGGCGTTCAGCGCGTGGGGTGGCGCCGGTACGTGTGCGTGACGCCCTTGCGCGCGAGCAAGGCCGAACCCGGTCGCCGCCCACGCCATGGCAATGCCGGCGCCGATCACCGCCGCGAGCGCCGGTTGCTGCGCGAGCATGTCGACCCCGACCTTGATCCAGGCGCTGACCGCATCGGCACCGCGGTAGACGACGGAGTCGATGAAGTTCTTGGCCTTGTACTTGGCCTCGACCGGTACGGCCGTGAACAGCATCTCGCGGCCGGGCCGCACGAACGCATACTCACCGGCGCGCCGCACCACCATCACCACCGCCAGCACCGCGAACACCGGCGCCAGCCCCAGCCACAGGAAGCCGAGCACGGTGATCACCGGCACCGCAACCAGCAACACGCCGATGCCGAGGCGCTGCGCGATGCGGCCGGTGATGAACAGCTGCGACACGATCGCCAGCGCCTGCACGAGTGCGTCGATCGTGCCGAACACGCGAGTCTGGTCGTCGCGGTCCGGGAAGTTGATCTCGACCATCCGGGCCTGCTCGAAGTACAGGAAGGTGGTGACGCTCGCGAGCAGCAGCACGAACGCGGCGATGCCGAGCAGGAACGGCGAGCGCAGCACGTCGGTGATGCCGGCCAGCGGGCTGCCACCTAGCGACTGGCGCCGCGCGCTTGCGCTGACCTGTTCGTGCAGCGGATGCGCATCGCGCCAATGCTGCAGGTGGCGCGCTGCGAGCGTCGCCACGACCAGCAGCGCCGCGGCCAGCCACAGCAGGCCGGCGTGGCCGATCGGTCCGACCAGGGCCACGCCGAGCAACGGCCCGACCAGCCCACCCAGGCTGGCGCCCGACGCCATCAACGCGAACGTGCGCTTGGCCTGGGCGGTGGGGAACAGGTCGGCGAGCACGCTCCACACCACCGAGATCGCGATCAGGTTGAATACCGACAGCCAGATGTAGAACGTCCGCGCAAACCAGAGGTTGTCCGGCTGCCAGTGGAAGCCGAGCGCGAACAGCGCCAGGTTCAGCGCGAAGAACGCGAAGGTCCACGGCAGGATGCGCCGGCGCTGCACGTGCGAGGCGATCCAGCCGAACAGCGGCATCGCCGCGAGCGTGGCGAAGAAGGTGCCGGTGAACAGCCACTGCAGGTTGTCGACGCCGCCGGCAATCCCCATCGTCTCGCGCACCGGCCGCAGCATGAAGTAGCCGGCGAACAGCAGGAAAAACAACGTCGCGCCGGCCAGCACCGGCATCGCCTCGTTCTCGGCCACGCCGAACAGGCGGACCACGACGCGCTGCAGCGCGGGCGCGGCCATTGCGGCTTCAGCCGATCGCCGCGACCAGCGCCGCGCGCTGTTTCTCGTCGAGCAGCGCGCCGGTGCCCGCCTTGAGGTTGTCGGTCTGGTGGTGCGGTTTGGAGGTGGCCGGGATCACCACCGTCACCGCCGGTTCGCTCAGCACGAACTTGAGGAACAGCTGGCCCCACGAATCGGCACCGACCTCGCTGGCCCAGGCCGGCACAGGTTTGCCCTTGACCTGCGCGAACAGGCGTCCGTCCTCGAACGCGCGGTTGACCATCACCGCGATGCCGAGCTCGCGCGCCAGCGGGAATATCGCCGTTTCGGCGCCGCGCGACACCGGCGAGTAGTTGATCTGCACGAAGTCGGGCTTGAGCCGGCGCATCTCGTCGGCCAGCTCCGCCTGCGCCTCCTCGCGGTAGTGGGTGAGGCCGGTGTAGCGCACCTTGCCTTGCTGCTGGAGTTCGCGTGCGAGTGCGAACTGGGTCTGGGTGTCGCGCAGGTTGTGCGCCTGCAGCAGCTCGACCTTGTCGGTCTGCAATCGGCGCAGCGAGTCGTTGAATTGCGCCAGGCCCTCGTCGCGGCCGCTCACGCCCGACAGCTTGGTGGCGAGAAATAGTTTGGGGCGCAGGCCGGCGTCGGCCACCAGATCTCCCAGCACGTCCTCGGCGCTGGAGTAGGTCGGCGCGGTGTCGATCACGGTGGCGCCGGCGGCGGTGAATCGCCGCAACACCTCGCGCAGCGGCGTGCGCGCGGCGGCATCGCGGCCGACTTCGAAACTGCCGGAGGTACCCATGCCGATGACCGGGATCTGTTCGCCGGATACGGGAATCGCGCGCTTCAACAGGGTGCCGCTGAATGGCGTGTCTGCGTGGGGAGCGGGAGGCGCCGCCAGTGGCGGCGCGCCCTCCTGGCTGCAGGCGACCAACGGCGCCAAGGCGAATCCGGCGGCGGTGAGCGTGGCGGTAGTGAGGAAGTCCCGACGGCTGGCCATGGCGCGGTCCCGTGTGGCGGAGGGTGCGGTCGATGCCCCGCCTAGGCTCGGCGCCCATCACGCGCTGGGAAAGTGCCGTTCGACACGGGGTCAGCGCGCTCCCAAGCGCGCGATCAACGCCTGGGCCGCCGCGGGGTTGCGTTGCTTGGCGCTGCCGATGAAGTAAACGAACACGTCGCGTTGCCCGCCTTGGTCCGCGGCTGTGCCGACATGCGGCAAATCGTCCGGATCGCCGCCGCCGGCCCACTGCCGCGCGCGTTGCGCCCAGCGCTCGAGTTCGGCATCCGGGTAGCCCGTCGCGATCGCGCGCGAGCGCATCAGGCGCGCGTAGACGAAGTCGCCGGTGAGGTCGGCCAGCGACGGGTAGTCGGGCGAATCGGTGAACACGGTCGGGATGCGATGCGTGCGGGCGAGCGCCAGGTAGTCGTCGCTGCGGAAACTGTCGTGGCGGACCTCCAGCACATGCCGCAACGCGCGTCCGTCGAGCTCGCGCGGCAGGGCGTCGAGGAACGCGGCCAGGTCGTCGCGATCGAACACGCGGCTGGGCGGCAGCTGCCACAGGATCGGGCCTAGCTTGGCGCCGAACTCGGCCAGGCCGCCGGACACGAACGCGGCCGCGCCGCCGGCGGCCTTGGCGAGCGCGCCGCGTTCGGTGACGTAGCGCGGCGCCTTCAGCGAGAACACGAAGCCGTCCGGCGTATCCGCCGCCCACTTGGCGTAGGTCGCCGGCTTCTGTGCGCCGTAATAGGTGCCGTTGATCTCGATCGCGGTGAGCTGGCGGCTGGCGTACTCGAGCTCGCGCCGCTGCACCAAGCCGGCCGGGTAGAAGTTGTCGCGCCATGGCGCGTAGGTCCAGCCACCGATGCCGACGCGGATGCCGTCGACCGGCGTGGGTGCCGGCGTCGGCGATACCGCGCTCGCGAACAGGTCGGGCGCTTCGGTGTCCGGCGATTTCTTCCGCGCCGGCATCAGGCGACCGCCCACGCATCGTGACTGCGGAACCGCAGCAGGTGGCCTCCGAAGTCGCCCGCCTCGCTCTGCATCCTTGCGCCGACGGCTTTCGTCCATGCGCAAGGCATGTCGAGGTCCGCGACCACGCCGCGGGTTTGGCAACCGCCGGTCTCGTCGGCTTGCACGGCATGGTGGGGGATGATGGCGCTGCCAGTGGGTGCGGCCATGGCATGACTCCGCTGGGACGTGCCGGAGGATAGCGCCGACGTGCGTGAAGTTGCCGTCTCGCGTTTGATCATGGAAAGGTCACGGATTGGCGGGGCGCGCGCTCTGCAGCAGTGGATCGCGTTGTCGCCATCCCCAGGAGTTCCCCCTTTGAAAAAGGCGGCTAGGGGGATTGGCCTTTGCTGCTTGCCTGCATGATCGCCATGGCGATCGACCACGGCTCAAACGCGCAGGCCGGAGCCACCAGAGTGGCGGATCCGCGGTTTCGCCGTGCAACGGCAACGGCAATTCCTCCCCAACCCTCCTTTTTCCAAAGGAGGGAGCGAAAGCCAAGGCGCTGGATCCCCGCTTTCGCGGAGATGGTGGATTGGTACAGCCGCGCGCTTTGCGAGAGAGCGACGTCACTGGATCCCCGCTTACAGCATGCGGGGATGACGGATTGGCAAAGCCGCGCTTTGCGCGGGCCAATCCGTCACTTGATCGGCTCGTCGAGCATCAATTGGCGGGCGAAGCGCACCGGCGGGGAGCCGTACGACAGCAGCTTGTCGTGGTACGCCTTGAGGTCGAACTTGTCGCCGGCGCGCTTCTGCGCCTCGTTGCGCAGGTCGATGTGCTCGCTGTAGCCGACGAAGTAGGTCGGCAGTTGCGCCGAGGTCAGCTGCGCGCGCACCCACTTGCCGGCGGCCTCGCGCTCCTGCTGGAACGTGGTGACCGTCATCAGCTTCATCGCGTCCTCGCGGCTCATGCCGTCGACGTGGATCGCCTGGTCGAGGATCGCGTTGGCGGTGGCGCGCAACGCCCACTTGCGCTGGATCAGCTGCATCAGCGGGTCGCCGCCCATGTAGCCGGCGTCGTCCATGACCTTCTCGCCGTACATGCCCCAGCCCTCGATGAACGGGCCGGAGCCGAGCACCGCGCGCAGCGTCGACGGATGCTTGTTCGAATGGGCGATCTGCAGGTAGTGGCCCGGCATCGCCTCGTGGATGCTCAGCTCGTGGATCGAGCGGGTGTTGTATTCGCGCAGGAACGAGTCGACCTGTTCGGCGCTCCAGTCGTCCGGGATCGGCGACACCGCGTAGAACGTGTCTAGGCCCTTGTCGAGCGGGCCAGGCGAATCGCAGTACGCGACCGCGACGCCGCGCTGGAACTCGGGCATCAGGATGATCTCGACCGGCGTGTCGGGCACGGTCGCGAGGTTCTTCTCGCGCACGAACGCGGTCGCCTGCGCGGTGGAGGTCTTGGCCAGCTCTACCACCTTGTCGCGGGCGGGGCGGTCGGCGTAAGCGAGCGCCAGCGCGGCCTCGATCACCGCCTGCTGCTGCGCGTCGCTGGGGGCGTCGGGCATCTGCGCCGGCGCGCCCGGCTTGCCGGCCAGCGCCGTGCGCGCGATCCCGTACATCTCGGCGCGCACGCGCTTGATCTCGGCCTCGGCGCGCTGGCGGATGTCGGCGCGCGACAGCGGCGAGTTCAGCGCGAACGCCAGCTTCTCGTCGTACAGCGTCTGGCCGATGCGGAAGTCGCCCTTGGCATTGGGCACCAGGGTCTTGTCGAGCCACGCCTGCTGCTCGGCCACCGCCTTGCGCAGGCCGGCGATCGCGGTGTCCAGGCGCTTGCGCTCGTCGCCGGACAGTTGCTTGGCCTGCGGCACGATCAGTTCGTCGACCAGGCTGAGCACGCCGGCGTTCTGCTTGGCGACGGTCTCGGCGTGGATTTTCGGCACGCGCGCGGGATCAAGGTTCTCGCGCATCTGCGCGAACAGGCCCGGGATCTTCTCCATGCGCGCGGTCGCGGCCTTGAGCCGCTGCGGCATCGGCGCGAACTCGCGCGCCATCAGCGTGTACAGCGCGCCGCCGGCCAGCTGGCTGTAGAGCTGCGGGTCCCAGGCCCAGCTCTGCAGGGTCTGCGCGCCCCACAGGTCGTACTTGACCTGGTTGCGCAGGATCGCCGCGTCGACCTGGTTCTCGCGCGACAGCGTGCTGGCGTCGAGGGTGTCGAGCTCGGCCAGCATCTTCTGGTTGAACTCAATGGATTTCTGGCGCCCGGCGGCGCTGAGGTCGTCGATCTGCTCGTCGAAGCGGTGGTCGCCGGTCTGCGTCGCCGCGACCGGCTGCAGCGCGAGCCAGCCGTCGAGCCAGCGCTTGGACAGGTCGGCGAAGCGCGCATCGGCCTGCGCGGTCGACGCGGCGGCCTGCGCCACGGGGGCCGCGCTCGGCGCCGGCGCGGACCGCGGCTGGCACGCGGCGAGGGTGGCGATCAACACGGCGACGGCGAGCGGGGTGGGGCGCATGGGGTTCTCATCGAACGGTGCGGGACGAAGTGGCAAGAATAAGCCCGGTGGGCCGACGCGCGCGCGGGTGTGGCTTGGCTTGACGTGGCGGCGTGCTCAGTCGCGCGAGGCGACGATCCGCGCGGGATGGGTGTAGACGTTGAGCGTGTCGCCGCGCGCGAACGCGGCCAGGGTAATCCCGGCTTCGTCGGCGATGCGGATCGCCAGGTCGGTCGGGGCGGAGATCGCGATCACCGCGCCGATGCCGGCAGTCGCGGCCTTGTGCACGATCTCGTAGGACGCGCGCGAGGTGATGACCAGGAAGCCATGGCGCCGGTCGATCGGCATGGGGTGCACGGCGAGCGCGCCGACCAGCTTGTCGAGCGCGTTGTGGCGGCCGACGTCCTCGCGCACCAGCAGGCCGTCGGGGTGCACGAAGCCCGCGGCGTGCACCCCGCCGCTGAGCGCGTTGAGCGGCTGCTGGTGGGACAGCGCCGCCAACGCGGTGCGGATCGCGGCGGTGGATACATCGGCGGGGACAGCCACCCGAGGCACCGGCCGCAGCGCATCGCGCAGCGATTCGACCCCGCACAAGCCGCAGCCGCTGCGGCCTTCGAGGTTGCGGCGGCGGTGCTCCAGCGCGTCGAAGCGGGCCTGCGGGATCGCCCCGTGCAAGGCGATGCCGGCGTCGCTGCGCACGGTGTCGACCAGGCGGAATTCGTCGGCGCGCGCGACGATGCCTTCGCCGAGCGCGAAACCGAGTGCGAAGTCGTCCAGGTCGGACGGCGTGGCCATCATCACCGCGAACGGCAGGCCGTTGTAGAGCAGCGCGACTGGGGTCTCGACCACGACCGCATCCTCGTGCTCGCTGCGCGTGCCGTGGTGGATGCGCTGCGCGCGCAGCCGGTGCAGGCCGTGGCTCAGGTCGTCGCGCACAGGTGCCGTCCCTTGTCGGTCAGCCACAGCACGCAGCGCTCTCCGTCGGCGCGCTGCTCGACCAGGTCGAGGCCGTCGAAGCGTGGGTCGTCGCCGAGCGCGGCCAGCAGCCGCTGCAGTTCGCTCAGTCCCAGGCCCAGCCGTTTGGCGACGCGGTGGATCGACTGGCCGTCTTCCGACGCCAGCAGGCGCAGGAGCGCGAGGGCCTGGTCGTCGCTCATGCTGGGTCGTCGCGTAGGGCGGGCTCCAGCCCGCCGTCCAGGATCGCGTCGGCAGCCGTGGCCACGTCGCGGGTCGCGTTCGGCGGGCTGGAGCCCCTACGCGACAGCCGCACCGGGATCGACTTCGATGCCGGCGTGCGCGCGCGTTCGGCGTAGCTGCCCAGCGGCACCAGCGCGTTGGTTTCCGGGAAGTAGCTCGCCAGGCAGCCGGGCGGGATGTCGTACTCGACCAGGCGGAAGTCGTGCACGCTGCGCTCGCCGTCGCTCCACACCGAAGTGATGTCGACATGCTCGCCGGCGGCAAAACCGTGCCGGGCCAGGTCGGTGGCCGAGATGAAGCACACCCGCCGCGTCCCGTGCACGCCGCGGTAGCGGTCGTCGAGGCCGTAGATGGTGGTGTTGTACTGGTCGTGCGAGCGCACCGTCATGAGGGTGAACGGCGCGTCATCGGTTTTTCCTTCTCCCGGCGGGAGAAGGTGCCCGAAGGGCGAATGAGGGGTCGACGGGTGGTGGAGATTTGACGCTTGCGGCGGCCCCTCACCCCAACCCCTCTCCCGGCGGGAGAGGGGCTCATTCGGGACCAACTGATGCGGGAAAAACACCGCCTTGCCGCTCGCCGTCGGGAACTCACGCTCGCGCGCCGGATGCCGCAGGTGGAAGCCGCCCGGCACGCGCACCCTCGCGTTGAAATCCGCGAAGCCCTCGACCACTTCGGCGATCTTGTCGCGGATGCGGTCGTAGTCCTCGACCAGCGCCAGCCACGGCGTGCGGCTGTGCGGCAGCGTCGCCGCGGCCAGCCGCGCGACGATCGCCGGTTCCGACAGCAGCTGGGTGGAAGCCGGCGGGTTCATCCCCGACGACAGGTGCACCATGCTCATCGAGTCCTCGACCGTTACCGCCTGCGGGCCGCCCGCCTGCAGGTCGATCTCGGTGCGGCCCAGGCACGGCAGGATCAGCGCCTGCCCCCCGTGCACCAGGTGCGAGCGGTTGAGCTTGGTGCTCACGTGCACCGTCAGTGCGCAGCGACGCAGTGCCTCGTGCACGTGCGCGCTGTCGGGCGTGGCTGCGGCGAAGTTGCCGCCCATCGCGAAGAACACCTGGCCGCGGCCGTCGTGCATCGCCTCGATCGCGGCGATGGTGTCGAAGCCGTGCGCGCGCGGTGGAGCGAACGCGAACGCGCGACCGAGCTTGTCCAGGAACGCGTCGGGCATCCTCTCGAAGATGCCCATCGTGCGGTCGCCCTGCACGTTGGAGTGGCCGCGCACCGGGCACGGGCCGGCGCCGGGCCGGCCGATGTTCCCGCGCAGCAGCAGCAGGTTGTTGAGCATCTGGATCGTGGCGACGCTGCGGTGGTGCTGGGTGATGCCCATCCCCCAGCACAGGATCGTGGCGCCGCTGTCGAGGTAGACCTGCGCGGCCTGCTCCAGCTGCGTGCGGGACAGGCCGGACTCGCGCTCGAGGTCCGCCCAGTCCGTTGCCCGCAGCGTCGTGGCGAATGCCTCGTAGCCGCTGCAATGATTGCGTATGAAATCCCCGTCTACGGCTGCGTGGTCGACGGCGTCGTGCTCGACCACCAGCTTGCACAGCGCGGTCGCCACCGCGAGGTCGCCGCCGATCCGCGGCTGGAAGTAGTGCGAGCTCAGGCGCACGCCACCGCCGAGCAGGTCAGCCGGCGACTTCGGGTCGGCGAAGCGCTCCAGCCCGCGTTCGCGCAACGGATTGAACGAAACGATGCGGGCACCGCGCTTGGCCGCGCTGCGCAGCTCGCCGAGCATGCGCGGGTGGTTGGTGCCCGGGTTCTGGCCGAAGATGAAGATCGCGTCGGCCAGTTCGAAGTCGTCGAGCGTGACCGAGCCCTTGCCGCTGCCGATCTGCTCGGTCATCGCCACGCCCGACGCCTCGTGGCACATGTTCGAGCAGTCGGGCAGGTTGTTGGTGCCGAACTCGCGCACGAACAGCTGGTAGAGAAACGCGGCTTCGTTGGAGGTCCGCCCGGAGGTGTAGAAGATCGCCTCGTCCGGCGAGGCCAGGCCGTTGAGCGCGGTGGCGATCGTCGCAAACGCGGCGTCCCATGCGATCGGCACGTAGTGATCGCTCGCGGGGTCGTAAATCATCGGCTCGGTCAGGCGGCCTTGCGCCTCCAGGAACTGGTCATCGAACCCGGCCAGCACGCTGACGGTGTGCGCGGCGAACAGCTCGCGGCTCGCGCGCTTGGCCGTCGCCTCGTTGGCCACTGCCTTGACCCCGTTCTCGCAGAACTCGAACGTCGAGTGCGCGTTGCGGTCCGGCCACGCGCAGCCCGGGCAGTCGAAGCCGCGCGGCTGGTTGGTACGCAGCAGGGTGGTCGCGCCCTTGAGCCCGACATGCTGCTCGCGCAACGCCTGCCACGAACTCTTCAGCGCATCCCAGCCGCCGGCCGGCTTGGCGTAGGGCTCGATCTTGTCGTCATCGGCCATGGTGCCGGCGCCTCGCGTGGTTCGCCGCGATGATAGCCAATCGCGGACAGGCGGCTGGTGAGGGTTGCTGCTAGCGTTCGTGCGGGATCTGGATCTTGGCCAGGGCAGGGGAATCGCGATGCGACAGGCAAGGGGTTGGACGTTGGCAGTGTGCGCGCTATTTTTCTTCGCCTCCCCGGCGCTGGCCGCGGCGTGCGCCCCGCACGACTGGACGCCGGCGTCGCTCACCGCGCTCAAGGCGCGCGGGTTCTTGCTGGCCGATGCCCGCGCGCGCGCGGCCCTGGCGCTGGGCCTGGTCGACTGCCTCGGCGACCCGGACCCGGGCGTGCGCGACGGCATCGCCTACGAGGGGTTGTCGACGTGGATGCGCAAGAGCGAGCTGCCGCCCGCACAACTGCGGGTGCTGCGCGGCCGGCTCGGCGCGTTGCTGAATGCACCGGCCGGCGACGGCTTCGCGCCGCCGTTCGCGGCGCTGGTGCTGGCGGAGGTCGCGCGCACCGACCGCATCGCGCCGTGGATGACGCCGGCCGAGCGCGCGACGATGGTCGAGCGCGCCGCGACCTACGTGACCGCGGTGCGCGACTACCGCGGCTACGACGACCGTGCCGGCTGGCGCCACGGCGTCGCCCACGGTGCGGACTGGCTGCTGCAGCTGGCGTTGAACCCGCGGGTCAATGCCACCCAGCTGGACCGCATCGTCGATGCGGCCGGCGCCCAGGTCGTGCCGGCGCAGCCGCACGCCTACGTGTTCGGCGAGCCCGAGCGGCTCGCGCGCCCGGTGCTGTACGCCGCGCAACGCGGCTTCCGCGACGAGGCGGCATGGACGGCCTGGCTGGCCGCGTTGCCGGGCCGGATCGGCGACCCCGGCCTGGCCTACCGCGACAGCGCGTGGCTGGCGCGGCGCCACGATCTGCTCGCGTTCCTGCAGGCGTTGTACGTCAACGCCGATGCCAGCGACGACGCGCGCTTCAAGGTGCTGTTGCCGGGCGTCACCGCGACGTTGAAGTCACTACCCTGAGCTTGGGCTACTGGTTGTCGTGCCAGTCCTCGTCGGACTCGAACTCGACCAGCACGTCCAGGTCGAACGCCAGTGCCTCGACCGCCTCGCGCACGCGCTTGGCGGTCGCATCGTTGGGCGCGTCGATCTCGATCTCGTGCGCGTCCGGGCCGCTGACATCGCTGAGACCGGCGGAGCTGGAATCGGCGTCGTCCATGCCCGGCATCAGGTCGGCGACTTCCTCGACATGTTCGATGCCATCGATGCTGGACAGCAGGTTGCCGATCGCACGGGCATCGTCGTCGCTACCGGTCACGCGTAAACGCATCAGGGGCATGGGGGCGGTTCCAGATCAGGGGGGACTGCAGGCTAGGAAGCGCGCGGCTAACGCGGCGTGATGGCGTCATGCGAATTGGCGCCGGGCTGGAGTAGGGTTTACACATGAACACGCCCCCCGCGACCCCCGCCGTAGCCGCCATGCCGACCCTGGCCAACGTCACCCTGCGCCCGCTCGAGCGCGGCGACCTCAATTTCGTCCACCAGCTCAACAACAACCGCAGCATCATGGGCTACTGGTTCGAGGAGCCGTACGAGTCCTACGTCGAGCTCGAGGAGCTGTACCGCAAGCACATCCACGACCAGTCCGAGCGCCGCTTCATCATCGAGGACCACAACAAGGAGCGCGCCGGCCTGGTCGAGCTGGTCGAGATCGACCACCTGCACCGGCGCGCCGAGTTCCTGATCATGATTTCGCCCGAGCAGCAGGGCCACGGTTTCGCCAAGGCCGCCACCCGCGCGGCGATCAACTACGCATTCCGGGTGCTCAACCTCTACAAGCTCTACCTGCTGGTCGACGTCGACAACGCGCCGGCGATCCACGTCTACGAGGACGCCGGCTTCAAGCCCGAGGGCGTGCTGGTCGACGAGTTCTTCAGCGACGGCCGCTACCGGTCGGTGGTGCGCATGTGCCTGTTCCAGCACGAGGTGCTCGACCAGGCGCCTGCGCCGCGCTGAGAGCTTGCTAGCGCCGGGCTACGCCCGAGCGCGCCGCGGCGTATCGTCGGCAACTCCCCCAGCGCAGGAGCGGCCATGTCCAGCCCCATCAACCTCCTCGGCATCTCCGGCAGCCTGCGCCGCGGCTCGTACAACACCGCGCTGCTGCGTGCGGCGCAATCGCTGGCGGCACCGGCGGCCTCGCTCGAGGTCGCCACCCTGCACGACATCCCGCTCTACGACGGCGACCTCGAGCAGCAGCACGGCTTGCCCGCCGCGGTCGAGACGCTCAAGGCGCGGGTCGTCGCCTGCGACGGCTTGCTGCTGGTCACGCCCGAGTACAACAACGGCATCCCCGGGGTGTTCAAGAACGCGATCGACTGGCTGTCGCGCCCGGCCGCGGACATCCCGCGGGTGTTCGGCGATCGCCCGGTGGCGCTGCTGGGCGCCTCGCCCGGCGGCTTCGGCACGATCCTGGCCCAGAACGCCTGGTTGCCGGTGCTGCGGACGCTGGGCACGGCGCAATGGAACGGCGGGCGGCTGCTGGTGTCCAAGGCCGGCGCGGTGTTCGACGGCGACGGCGAGCTTCAGGACGAGGCGGTGCGTGGGCGCCTGCGCGAGTTCGTGCAGGGCTTCGCGCGGTTCTGCCTGGAGCGCCGCGCGGCCGCGATGTAGTCGCTGGTTTTCCCGGGCCCGCGACGAACGCTGGTGTGGCCCGACGGTGGGCGTTGGCAGTCGACGCGGGCCGGCGGGGCCGTGCCACGCGCGGCCCGCTTGCCATCCAGGCGCGGCTACTTCTTCGCCACCTCGCGCACCGGCAACGGCACGTTGCACAGGTCGATGTGGCCGGCCGGCACCTTGTACCAGTCGTCGCGGCGGTTGCGGCGTGCCTCGACCAGTTCCTCGAACAGCGGCGTACCGGTGCGCAGCACTTCCAGCGCCGTACGCTCCTTCTTCGGCACGTCGCTGGCCAAGCGGATCGCCTTGATCGCGGTGCGCTGCTCGGGCTTCTCATAGAAGCCCAGCGGGCCGGTGCCGCGTGGCAGCACCGACAGCTTCTCCATGCCCTGCACGACGCGGCCGACCATCGTGATGTTGCGGTCGAGCTGGCGCGGCGACTGGCCGGTGACCACGTATAGCTCGGTGCCGTTGCTGGAGTCGGCCGCGGTGTCGCGGCCGGCGCCGACCATGCCGTAGCAATGCGCGAGCCACGCGGTTCCGGCCTCGGGGTTGCGCGCGGCCGGGAAGCCCTGGGCGAAGCCGACCTGCGGCGCCCAGCCGTCGCGGTCGGGCAGGGCGTGGAAGTCCAGCCCGGCCGCCTTGCGCTCGAACTCGGCCGGCAGCTTGGCCTTGGCCTTGCCCAGCGACTTGCGATCCTTGTCGTCTTCGGCCGGGTCGCCCCACTGCACGACGAAGTTGTCCTGCGAGCGGTTGATGCTCATGCCGTTCCAGTAGCCGGCGTGGGCGAGGGTGCGGATGTTGCCGACGTGCGCGGGCGCGAAGCCCGGCGCCAGTTCGATCACCACGCGGCCGGCATCAAGTTCGAGGTAGACGGTGTTCTTCGGGTCGAGCCGGCGCCAGTCGCCCGGCGTGGAGGCGTCGAGAATTTCCTGCATGCCGCGCGGCTTGGCCGCGGGCGGCTCGGCAGCCTGGCCGTGGGCGGCCGTCACGGCGCCGAGCAGGGCAAGCAACAACGCGGACGACAGCAGCTGCGGTTTCGACACGGTGGTGCTCCCCAGGTGGATGAGCGGCCGATTCTGGCGCAGCTGTGCAGCTTCAGCCAGCGGGCCTGTTTCAGGCAGCAGCGGAGCATGCTTGCCTGGCTCGTCATCCCCGCCTCCACGGGAATGACGAGCAAGAAGAGACGTGCATCGCAATGCACGCCAGCCATCGCGTCTGGCCAGCACCTGCTCAATGCTTCTTGCGGCCCGAGCCCGACTTCTTGCCGCCGCCATCGAGCTTGTTGACCGTCGCCCAGGCGATGCGTTCTGCATCCTCTTGCGAGCGGCCTTCCTTGCGCTCGCTTTCCTCGATGTGTTGCGCCTGGCGCTTCTGCTTGTCGGTGTAGGCGGATTTGTCGCCGCGGGGCATGGGACTCTCCTGGCGCCAAGCGGGAGTGGCGCACGGGCGATGTAGCAGCGCAGGGGTGGATGCAGCGCCAAAAACCCATGACCAACGACCTGCGGTGACTAACGGCAGGGGCGCTATAGCGAAGTGCGCACTAGCTTGTGCCCAAGCCCAGCGAACCTGTGGACGCCGCGATGAGCGACCTCGATACCCAACTGCGAAAGTTCCAGAAGGAACTCAGCGCCGGCACCGTGTCGCTGGCGTTGCTGGCGGTGCTGGCCGCGGCGGCCGAGCCGATGTATGGCTACCAGATCGCCAAGCGCCTGGAGCGCACCGGCGAGGGCGTGCTCAGCGGCAAGCAGAGCGCGCTGTACCCGGTGCTGCGCAACCTCGGCGCCGCCGGCCTGCTCGAAAGCCACGTCGAGCCGTCGGACGCCGGTCCGCCGCGCCGCTACTACCGCATCACCCGCGCCGGGCACGACGTCCTGCGTGAATGGGTCGCCGCCTGGCGCGCGACCCGCGATTCCGTCGATTCCGTCCTCGAAGGGCTGCCCGCATGAACGCCTCCAATACCTTCAACGCCAGCGCCTTGCCGGCCACGATCCCCGAATACCTCGAGCAGCTGCGCAGGTCGCTGGCCGGGGCCGACCCGGCGCTGGTCCACGACGCGCTGTACGACGCCGAGGAGTATCTGCGTTCGGAACTGGCCGAGAACCCGGGCAAGAGCGAGGCGCAGGTGATCGCCTCGGTCGCCGGCAGTTACGGCGCGCCCGACGAGGTCGCCGAGATCTACCGCGACACCGAGGTCACGGTGCAGACCGCGCTGCGCGCGCCGCCGCCGCCGCCGCGCAAGTCGGTCTTCGGTCGCTTCTTCGGCGTCGCCGCCGAACCGCGCACCTATGCGGCGCTGTTCTACATGCTGCTGTCGCTGGCCACCGGCATCTTCTACTTCACCTGGGTAGTCACCGGCGCATCGTTGTCGGCGGGGCTTGCGGTGCTGATCATCGGCATCCCGTTCGTAATCCTGTTCCTGGGTTCGGTGCGGGTGCTGTCGCTGGTCGAGGGCCGGCTGGTCGAGGTCATGCTCGGCCAACGCATGCCACGCCGCCCGTTGTACAGCGGGCGCGGCAAGCCGTGGCTGGAGCGGATCAAGGACCTGTTCGTCGACCCGCGCACCTGGGGCACGCTGCTGTACTTCCTGCTGATGCTGCCGCTGGGCATCGTCTATTTCACGCTCGCGGTGACGCTGTTGTCGGTGTCGCTCGCCTTTATCGCCGCGCCGGTGGCCGTGTTGTTCGACGGCTTCGGCAGCGGGCTGTGGATCGACGACGGGTTCGTGCACATCGGCGACCTGACGGCGACGACCTCGCTGGAGATCTGGCACCTGCCGCTGCTGTTCGTGGCCGGCGTGCTGCTGCTGTTCGCGACCCTGCACCTGGCGCGCGGCATCGGCACGATGCACGGCCAGCTGGCCAAGCACCTGCTGGTGAAGACGGCGCAGTACGACTGACCGCCGCGCAGGCAAAAGTAAAGGCCCGGCGAAGCGATTCGCCGGGCCTTGTGCTTGCTGGATCGCTTGCTGGGTTACTTGTCTGGAATCAGAAGTCGAACAGCTCGCCGAGCAGGCCCTTCTTTTTCTTGTGCCGGTAGTGGTCCGAGCCGCGCTCGTCGTAGCGCGGCGGCGGCTGCGACGGCTGCGGCTGGGCGTGGCGCTGCGGCGGCAACGGCGGCGGTGACTCGGCGCTGGCGCGCTCGATCAGCTTGTCCAGTTCGCCACGGTCCAGCCACACGCCACGGCACTGCGGGCAGTAGTCGATCTCGATGCCTTGTCGATCGGACATCACCAGGTTCACGCCTTTGCAGACGGGACAATCCATCGCGGTCTCCTTGGTTGCGCGGTCCGCGCGGATCGCGCGGGCCTCCCCACTAGGTCCGGGCGTTACTCGCGGAAATCAAGCCGCGCTGGCCGACGTGGCCGACGCGGCATGGCGCGCGATGAAGTCGCGCACCTGCGGGTAAACCTGCTCGCGCCAGCGGCGGCCGCTGAAGATACCGTAGTGGCCGGCGCCCTCGACGATGTAGTGCTGCTGGTCGCGCTCGGGGATGCCGCTGCACAGCTGGTGCGCGGCGCGGGTCTGGCCCTGGCCGGAGATATCGTCCAGCTCGCCCTCGACCGTCATCAGCGCGGTGCCGGTGATCGCGCCGGGGTTCACGCGCTCGCCTTTCACGTCCCACAGCCCACGCGGCAGCAGGTGCTCCTGGAACACGATGCGCACCGTGTCGAGGTAGTACTCGGCGGGCATGTCGAGCACCGCGTTGTACTCGTCGTAGAAGCGGCGGTGCGATTCGGCGTCCTCGAGGTCGCCCTTGAGCAGGTCCTGGTAGAAGTCCCAGTGCGACTGGAAGTGGCGCTCGGGGTTCATCGCCACGAAGCCGCCGTGCTGCATGAAGCCCGGGTACACGCGGCGGCCCGCGCCGGGGTAGTTAGCCGGCACGTTGTGGATGAGGTTGCCCTCGAACCACCACAGCGGCTTCTGCACCGCGAGGTCGTTGACCTGGGTCGGGTTCTGGCGGGTGTCGATCGGCCCGCCCATCATCACCAGCGAGCGCGGCGTCGGCTCGCCGCGCGCGGCCATCAGCGACACCGCGGCCAGCACCGGCACGGTCGGCTGGCAAACGCTGATCACGTGCAGATCGGCCGCACCGATGGTGCGGATGAACTCCTCGATGTACTGCACGTAGTCGTCGAGGTGGAACGCGCCTTCCTCGGCCGGCACCATGCGCGCGTCGACCCAGTCGGTGATGTAGACCTTGTGGTCGCGCAGCAGGGTCTTGACGGTGTCGCGCAGCAGCGTGGCGTGGTGGCCCGACAACGGCGCGACCACCAGCACCGGCGGGTCGTCCTTGAAGTCGGCGATGTTGTCGGCGTCGTCGGCGAAGCGCTTGAAGCGCAGCAGCCGGCAGAACGGCTTGTCGACCACCACCCGCTCGATCACCGGGTACTCGCGGCCGTCTACCTCGATGCGGTGGATGCCGAACTCGGGCTTCTCGTAGTCCTTGCCGATCCGGTACAGCAGCTCGTAGCCGGCCGACATGCGGGTCGCGCCGGGCAGGGTCGACAGCCAGCTGCCGGGGGCGGCGAACATCTTCGCGCCCGCGTCGGCCCAGTAGGTCATCGGGGCCATCCAGGCGCGGCCGAGTTCGTGCATCTGATAAAGCAACATCGTGTTCGATCCCCTGTAACAGAGCCTGGTTCGCAGAGCTTGCGGAAGCTCATGTTGCGTTGCAGCGTAACGGATCGGCCGGGCCCGAAAGTGAACAGCCGTCACGCCCGGATTGCGCGCCCAAGTGACTGATTCAGGATGGGATTTCCAGCGCCGCCACGCCGTCGCGCAGCCCAGGCGACAGCCACAGGTGCGAGCCCAGCGCGGCCAGCCCCAGCGCCTCGAAGCGCTGCCGGTAGAACCTCGCCGGGCGGCGCTTGAAGCCGTGGGTGTCGCCGTCGATGCCGTCCTCGCGGGTGAAGGTCTCCAGGAACGCGACCCCGCCGCACAGCTCGCCCAGTGCCGGCAGGCCGCGGTCGAGTTCGCGGGTGTCGAGGTAATGCAGCACGTCGCTGCACACCAGCAGGTCGACCGGCGCGCACGGCCGCAGGTGCGCGAAGTCGGCGAAGCGCGCGTGGTGCAGGTTGCGGCGCGCGCCGAAGCGCGCAATCGCATATTCGCTGCTGTCGAAGCCGAGGTACTGCAGCTTCGGCCGCAGCTTCAGCAGCGGTGCGCGCCACGGGCCTTCGCCGCAGCCGATATCGAGCACGCTGCGGATCGGGCGCTCGAGGTGGTACTCGGCGGTGGCGACCGCCAGCGCGACCTTGCGCACGAGCCGCGCGCGCCCGCCGATTTCCTCGCCGCGGGCGACGGGACCGCGGTACCAGCGGTCGAAGTAGGCGGCGTCGTAGTGCTTGGTCATCGGCAGGCTCAATGCAATCGCGGAATTCGGCGCGGGCATCCTAGCGTGGCTGTTCACGCGATGCGCGCAGGCGCGGCGCTAGCGTGCACGCTCCCCACTCCAAGGAACGCCGCATGACCGACGAGCGCAACATCGCCCATGACAAGAAGGTCGCCGACGAGAAACGCAACCGCGGCGAAGACCCGACCGGCAACGCCGCCGTGCAACCGCAGCCGGGCAAGAAGCCGGCGCAGGTCGACGACGACACCGACCCCTCCAACACGCGCGCCCGCGAGATGTACAAGGACGGCGATGCGCCGCGCGACCACGCGCACGAGAGCGTCGACAACCCGCCCGAAGCCGAGCAGCGCGACAAGCCCCAGGCCGGTGACAGTGCCTGAGGCCTGAGGTTCTTCGGCCAGGAAACCCATGGCCGTTGCTTCGTGGCCCGAGCGCGGGGTAGGCGAGCGCGTCCGCTGCGTCGGCGACCGCTCCGTGGCATCCTCTGCGGCCGCGTTTTCCGAGTGACTGCCGTGGCCTATCTATGGACCAAAACCGCCCACCTGGTGTTCGTGATGGCGTGGATGGGCGGGGTGTTCTACCTGCCGCGGATCCTGGTCAACCTGGCCGAGGCCCGCGACGAGCCCGCGGTGCGCGCGCGGCTGCTGCTGATGGGCCGGCGCCTGTACCGCTTCGGCCACATGATGTTCGGCTTCGCCTTCGTGCTCGGCCTGGTGCTGTGGCTGCACTTCAAGGTCAGCGGCGGCTGGCTGCACGCGAAGCTGGCGCTGGTGGCGCTGATGTTGGCGTACTTCGTCGTCAGCGGGCGCTGGCTCAAGGGCGCCGAGGCCGGGCGCAGCCTGCCGTCGTCGAAGGCGCTGCGCTGGTTCAACGAACTGCCGGTGCTGCTGCTGGTGGCGATCGTGTACCTGGTGCTGGCAAAGCCGTTCTGATCGCGATGTCGGGGGCTGTCCTACGCTGCGGTTGAGAGTCCCGCAGCTCCACCCGAGCTACCGCCGTCGTGTTGCCGAGCCTTGCTCGGCACGTTCTTGCGCGGCGGAAGCGTGCCGAGCAAGGCTCGGCACTACAAGGCAACCGATGGCGACGCTCACGGCTTCGCGCGAAAATCGATTGGTCGTGGCAACTCCACCGGCACTCCGTTCGCGTCGCAGCCGCCCTTCGCGCACAGCGCCGCGCGCAGCTTGGGCGTCGCCTGCAGCATGAAGTGGAAGATCGCGTTCTGCTCGACGCTGCCTCGCACCGCCTCGCTGCCCGGGCCGCGCGCCCAGATGCCGACGTCATCGCCGCCGTGCGATTCGTTGCTGGCCGGCACCATCGCTTCCTGCAGGAAATCCGGGTGCTCGGTGTCTACCTGGCTCAGGTCCGGGCGTCCGCGGGTTGCGGCCTGGTAGCCGCTGGCGGTGTGTTCGAAGGTCTTGATGCCCTCGGGCTGCTGCGCGCTGGCACCGGTGTAGCCCGGGCCGTTGCTGTAGCTGAGCGTGGTGTAGGGCAGGCCGGTCGCGTCGAGCGCGTACTGGCCCGGGTCGTCATCCTCGCCGCTGCTGCCGCGCACCTTGCCCAGGATCGGATTGCCGCGCACCGGGTAGCCGACGAAGCTCAGCGTGTGCGAGTGGTCGGCGGTGACCAGGATCAGGGTGTCGTCGGCCGAGGCCAGTTCGGTCGCGGCCTGCACCGCCTCGCTCAGGGCGATGGTGTCGGTCAACGCGCGGTGGGCGTTGCCGAAGTGGTGGGCGTGGTCGATGCGGCCGGCCTCGACCAGCAGCACGTAGCCGGCGGGGTTCTGCTGCAGGCGGGTGATCGCCGCGCGCGTCATCTCGGCCAGGGTCGGTTCGCCGGCGGGATCGCGCTTGCGGTCGTGCTCGAACTGCATGTGGCTGGGCTCGAACAGCGCGAGCAGCGGCGCGTCGGCGGGCGCCTGGCGCAGTTGCGCGGCGTTCCAGACGTAGCGGCCGCCGGGATGGCGCTGCTGCCATGCGGCGATCAGGTCGCGGCCGTCGAGGCGCTGGCCGACCTTGTCGTCGTACTCGGGGTCGCGCTGCTGCACGGGCATGAACTCGCGGCGGCCGCCGCCCATCAGCACGTTGGGTCCGCGTCCGTAGGGCGACTCGACCAGCTGGCGGGCGATGTCGATGCAACCAGCGGCCTTGCCCGCCTCGCTCACCTGGCTGTCGTTCTCCCAGTTGCGGTGCGCGGAGTGGCTGAAGGTCGCGCCCGGGGTGGCGTGGGTCACGCGCGCGGTGGTGACCACGCCGGTCGCCAGGCCGCTGTGCGCGGCCAGCTCCCACAGCGTCAGCAGCGGGTTCGCGCGCGCGCCGGCGCAGTCGCCGAGCAGCGGCTGCTGGCCGATGCTGAGCACGCCGGCGCGAGTCTTCACCCCGGTCGCCATCGCGCTCATGGTGCCGGCCGAGTCCGGTGTTTGGGTGTCGGTGTTGTAGGTCTTGCTCAGCGCCGTGGCCGGAAAGTGCTCCCACGCCAGCCGATTCTCCTCGCCCGGGCGGCCCTGGCGCTGGCCGTCGAGGATGCGCGCGGCGGCGACGGTGGTCAGGCTCATGCCGTCGCCGACGAACAGGATCACGTTCTTCGCCCGGCCCGCCATCGCGCCACGCTGCGCGGCCTGCGCAGCGCCGTCGCGGAACCACCACGCCGGGGTTTCGCCGTCGGGGTGCTTGATCATCGGCACCGCGACTTTTATCGATGCGCCCGCGCTGCCCGCTGTGGCCGGCGAGCTGCCGCGGGTCGGCGCGGTGCTGGCGCAGGCGGCGGCGAGGGTCGAGGCAAGGGCGAGGCAGGCGAGGCGAAGTCGGGGCATGGACGGCGTGATCGGTGGGAATCGGTCGATTATGCCGGGGCGTCGTTGCCGCAATGGAATGCAGATACCGCGCTCGCGCCCTCGCCAGCGCCGCCGCGGCTCGGCTATGGTGCGATTCCTGTCCTGGAAGCGTGCCCGGTCCGGGGCGTTCGCGGCGTCGCCCGCGCAGGACTGCATGAGGAATGGCGATGAAGCTGGTGTCGGCCTGGTTGAAGATTCCCTTCTGGCAGCGGGTCGCGGCCGGCTTTGTGCTCGGCGCGCTGGTCGGCTGGCTGATGGGCCCGGCGGCGAAGACCTGGTTCGAGCCGCTCGGCGACGTTTACGTCAACCTGATCAAAATGATCGCGATCCCGCTGGTGTTCTTCGCGGTGATTAGCGCGGTCTCGTCGCTGCACGGGCAGAAATCCATCGCCGCGCTAGGCGGCCGCACGTTCGGGTGGTTCGCGATCACCGCGGTGCTGGCGGTGTGCGTCGGCCTGCTGGTCGGGCTGGTGGTGCAGCCCGGCCACGGCGTGGGCGTGCTGCAGGTCGCCGCGGATTACAAGCCCAGGGACGTGCCCGGGCCGCTCGAGGTGCTGTTCAACATCGTCCCGCAGAACCCGTTCCGTGCGCTGTCCGGCGCGGCCGCGGGCAAGACCGCCGACGGCACCAACGTGCTGGTGCCGAGCAACAGCACGGTGCTGCAGGTGATCTTCTTCGCCGGCCTGATCGGCTTCGCGTTCGTCAAGCTCGGCGCGAAGACCGCGAGCTTGCGCACGCTGATGGGCGAAGCCAGCGAGACCATGATCCAGGTCACGCGCTTCGTGCTGGAGTTCACCCCGCTGGGCACGTTCGGCCTGATTGCCGGCCTGGTCGGTGCCTACGGCTTCGAGAAGCTGCTGCCGCTGGGCAGCTTCGTGCTCGCGCTGTACCTCGCCTGCGCGATCCACATCGTGGTCGTGTACGGCGGCCTGCTGCTCGCGCACGGGCTCAACCCGCTGAAGTTCTTCCGCGGCGCGGCGTCGGCGATGCAGGTCGCGTTCGTGGCCTCGTCGAGCTTCGCGGCGCTGCCGGTGTCGCTGCGCAGCGCGACCCACAACCACGGCGTCGACCGCGACTACGCGGCGTTCGCGGTGCCACTGGGCGCGAGCATCAAGATGGACGGCTGCGGCGCGATCTACCCGGCGCTGGCCTCGGTGTTCATCGCCCAGTACATGGGCCTGGAGCTGTCGCTGGCGCAGTACGTGATCATCGTGCTGGCCTCGGTGCTCGGCAGCTTCGGCACCGCCGGCGTGCCCGGCACCGCGGTGATCATGGCGACCGTGGTGCTCAGCGCCGCGGGCCTGCCGCTGGAAGCGATCGGCTACCTGTACGCGATCGACCGCGTGCTCGACATGATGCGCACGATGACCAACGTGACCGGGCAGATGCTGGTGCCGGTGCTGGTGGCGAAGGAGACCGGGCTGCTCGATCACGAGGTGTACAACGCCGCCTCGAGCAACGTCGGGCTGGCCGAACACGAGTCCGCGGAGCGTGGCGCGAAGGAGGGCGCGTGATGGGCGATCACGGAATCGAGCTGATAGAGCGCTTTCCGGACGTCGACGACTACTGCCGGTTGCGCGTCGCAGCCGGAATGACCCCGAAGACACGCGAGGCCGCGACCCGTGGATTGCCCAACACGCTGTACGGCGTGAGCCTGGTCCGCGATGGCCAGGTCGTCGGCATGGGCCGCATCATCGGCGACAACGGCACGGTGTTCACCGTGGCCGACATCGCCGTGGTCCCGGCGCTGCAGGGCAGGGGCCTGGGCCGGCGCATCCTGGTCGCGCTCGACGCGTGGCTGCGCGCGAACGTGCCCGAGTCGGCCTACGTGACCCTGATCGCCGATGGCGACGCGAAGTTTCTCTATGCCAAGTTCGGCTTTGTCGATTCGGCGCCCGCGTCGATCAACATGGAATACATGATGCTGGCGGGCGGCCGGCGCTCGACCGACGCCGGTTGAGCGATGGGCGCGCTGGCTTTCGATAGCCGGGAGAACATGTGCATGAAGCGCAGCGCGAGGGTGTTGATCTGGGGGTTGGCCATGCTATCCGGTGGATGTGCGACGCAGTCGCTCGTCGACGACGTGGCACTCTCGGGCCAGGTCGGCGTGCGGGATATCACCGGACTGGTGCCGCTGGCGGCGCGCATGGAACTGGCGGACCACGAATCGTTCCTGATGCCGCTGGACGACCACGACAACGCGATGCCGGTGTACCCCGAGTCGCTGCTGGCGCGGCGGCTGCCGCCGCAGGCGCTATGCCTGCGGGTCAGCATCGGCGTCGATGGCGCGGTGATGGCGTCGGCGCCGATTGACGAGGGTGCGCCTGCATGCCCGGACATCCATGCCATCGACGCCGCCTTCTTCCACGCGGCGCAAACGGTGGTTTCCGGCTGGCGCTTCGATCCGGCGCTGCGCTGCGTGTTTCCGACGGTCGCGGCCAAGGAGCATGTCGAGGCCAGCTGCAGCGGCGGGGAGGAAGTCCCGGTGCCGGTGAGCTTGGCCTACCGCTTCGTGTTCGAGCAGCGCGACGGTCACGGTTCGGTGCGGATCGGGAAATGATGTAGGGCGGGTTTCAACCCGCCATCGCCATCCCCGCGTTCCCGGCATGCGGGGTGTCGTCTCGGCTACGCAACTCCTCGCGAGGTCGTAGCGGCGGGAGGGCGGGTTGAAACCCGCCCTACATCCGCGAGTACCGCCACGACACCATGCGCCCGTCGCGGTACGGCATCACGCCGTGGAACGGGCGCGGGTCGGCATCGAACACCAGCGGCAGGAACTGGCGGTCGCCTTCCCACATCGGCAGCGCTTCGATCTGGTCCAGTGGCACCCAATCGAGCGTGCCTTCCGGGTTGCTCGCGAAGGGCGAACCGCTGAACTGGGTCACCACGAAGATGAAACCCAGCCAGTCCTCGCCGTGCTTGCCGAAGCCGGGCCAGCTGATCGTGCCGCGCAGGCTGAGCTGCTCGCAGTCGATCCCGGCTTCCTCATGGATCTCGCGGCGCATGCCGGCGAGCACGTCCTCGTCCGGCTCGATCTTGCCGCCCAGGCCGTTGTACTTGCCCAGGTGGGCGTCATCGGCGCGCGCGTTGCGGTGGACCAGCAGCACCTCGCGGCCGTCGGGCGAGAGCACGTAGCCCAGGGTCGCGACGATCGGCGTGTACGGCATCAGCGGCGGGCCTCGCGCTGCTTCTCGATCTGCGCATCGAGCGCGCGTTCGGCGCGCTCGGCGTAGGCATCGCAGGTCATCGGCGAGGGATGCGACGCGGCCGGATCGGCCGGCGCCCAGCCGCTGGCATCGGGGTGCGGGGTCAGCAGCAGGTCGCAGGGCAGCGCGCGCACGGCGGCGAAGCCGCGGCGGTAGTCGTCGACGATGCGCGGGTAGCGCGGGTTTTCAATCAACTCGTAGCCCGGCGCGCTGACGCTATCGACATAAGCGATGCGCAGCGGCTTGCCGCCGCGCTGGCCGGTCCTGGTTTCGTCGGTGCTGTTGTCCTCCCAGGTCCAGCTCATGCTGCCGGGTGTATGCGCCGGTGTGAAATGCACGGTGAAGCGCATGCCGCCCAGTTCGACCACTTCGCCGTCCATCAGCAGGCGGTCGACGCGTGGCACCGGGTACAGCATGCCGTCGCCGAAATGCAGGTCGTTGCTGCCGCCACGGGCCAGCAACACGGCCGACTCGGCGTTGCTGAGCAGGCGCGCGCCGGTCGCGCGCTGGACCGCGGCCAGCGGGCCGGCGTGGTCGGCATGGGCGTGGCTGTGCAGGATCAGCTTGAGCTCGCCGGGCGCGACCCCGAGGTCAGCCATGCGTCGCAGCAGCATGTCCGCGGCCTGCGGCATGCCGCCGTCGATCAGCACCGCACCGGCTTCGGTCTTGACCAGCAGCGCGCTGAGGCCGGCGGTGCCGATGTACCAGGTCCGCTCGGCGATGCGGAACGGCGGTACCGGCTGGCGCCAGCTGTCGCGCGTCTGGTAGGCCTGCGACGGCGGCAGGACGGGCTCGGCACCGGCGGCAAGAGAGGGCGGGGCGGCGACCAGCAGTGCGCAAGCCAGGGCGGAGCAACGGATCGACGGCATCGGCAACGGCTCGCGGCGGGCGCGACAGTGTCGATGATTCGCGTTGGCACGGCCAGCGTCGGCCTTTGCGGTGTCGGTGCACCGCGCGCGCTTCGATCACACGTGGGGCACGGTCCTGCGCCGGTCGACCAGGTGCGCGGCCAGCAACGCGGCCGGGATCGGCAGCAGCAGGCCGGCCGCGACCAGCCACGACGGATGCGGCACCGCCACGACCATGCCCACCACGCCGCTCATCACCACCAACGCGACCAGCAGCGCCGCCGCGCGCTGGTGGCGCGCGATCTTCGCCGCGACCAGGCCGCCGACGAACGCGCCCGAGGTCCACGCCAAGGCCAGCATCGCCTTGGCCGCGAACGGCATCTGCGCGACGAACGCGGCGAATGCGGCCGCGTGCGCCGGGTTGAGCGGATCCAGTCCCGGCGGCGGTGGATGGAGCATGTGGCCGACGGCTTCCACGCCCATGATCACCAGCACCATGGCCACGATGCCGGCCAGCATTCCCAGGATCGTGCGACCCATGCGGCGTTCCCTTGTGTCGACCAGACGCCCGGCCCAGGCCGCAGGATCGCGCGCGCGCGGTGACGCCGCAACCACCCGGCCCTGCGCATGATGGTCCCGCGCATAATCGCCCGGCGACCCCGCTCGCCGACTGGAGAATCCCCGATGGCCGCAACCGCTTTTCCACGCCGCGCGCGCACCTGCCTGGCGCCCGCACTGGGTGGCCGCTCGCCGGGGCTGCCCGCATGAGCGGCCAGCAGCGCGAACTCACGATGCGCTTCCTGGCCGAGCCGACCGACGTCAATTACGGCGGCAAAGTCCACGGCGGGGTGGTGATGAAGTGGATCGACCAGGCCGGCTACGCCGCCGCGGTCGGCTGGAGTGGCCGCTACAGCGTCACCGTCGCGGTCGGCGGGATCCGCTTCGTCGCCCCGATCCGCACCAGCGACCTGGTCACGGTGACCACCAAGCTGGTCCACACCGGCACCAGCAGCATGCATTTCTCGGTCGACGTGACCGCCCGCGACCCGATGCTCGGCGCCGCGGCGGAGCGGTTGTGCACGCACTGCGTAATCGTGTTCGTGGCGCTCGACCAGGCCGAGGGCAAGCCCAGTCCGGTACCGGCGTGGGTGCCCACCAGCGACGACGACCACCGCCTGGCCGAATACGCGATGAAGGTGATGGAGCTGAGCAAGGGCATCGAGCAGACCATCGCGCGCTACCGCGACCCGGCGGCGTAGAAAGAAGGTCTTCCCGGCGGCACCGGTTGATCCGGCCTGCCGAAGCCCGACGAGCACGCCCAACCTCGAGCGCGGTTGGCGCCGCGGCTAGCGACCGCCGCCCGCATCGATCCGCCAGATTCCGGTTTCCCCGTCCAGCGTCCGGTCGAACAGCACCGCGGTTCCATCGGCGGTCCATTTGGGCGCCGTCTTGCGTCCGCGGCCGCCGGACAGCAGGCGCTCGGTGCCAGTCGCCAGGTCGAGGGTGTAGATGTCGGCCGCATCACCGCGCTCGCGCGCGAACGCGATCCTGGTTCCGTCCGGCGCCCACGACGGCCAGCCGTCGAACGCGGGGTCGCGGGTCAGTCGCTTCTCGTCGCGGCCATCGGCGTCGGCGATCACGATCTCGGCGTTGTCGCCGAACAGCCGCCAGTAGAGTAGGTGCTTGCCATCGGGTGAAAACGAGGCATAGCTCGCCGAGGTGCCGTGCGTCAGCGCCGTTTCGTTGCCGCCGTCGGCGTCCATCGCGTGCACGCTGAGCACGCCGGCGCCCGGCGGCGAATCGACGTAGCGGGTGAACACGATGCGCGTGCCGTCGGGCGACCAGAACGGGTGCAGCTCGCGGTGCGGACCTGTGGTCAATCGACGCTGCCGCGTGCCGTGCGCGTCGATCAGGTGGATGTCGGCGTTGTCGCCCACCTGTGCGACGTAGGCGATCCGGGTGCCATCGGGCGACCACGACGGGTTGTCCTTGCCGCCGCCATCGAAGGTCAGCTGTCGCGGTTGCTTGCCATCGGCGTCGGTCGTGTACAGCTCGAACGCGCCGCTGCGGTTCGAGACGAACGCAAGCCGGCCATCGCGCGAAACCGAGGATTCGTAATCGACGACGCGCACCAGGCGTGTGGGCGCCTCGGCCGCCGCTGCCGGAATGGGAGCCAGGCTGGCAATGCCGGCCGCGATCGCCAGCGGCGTGAGCCAGTGCGGTACACCCGCAGCCCGTGGCTGCCTGCGGGAGGTCCCCAGGCGCAGTTTCGATCGCATGTCGTGGCCTCTGCTTTGGCGCTGGCAGGGTAGCGGCCTGGCGTCGAGCGGTGGCGGGTCGAAGGTCACCCCCGGCCTACCTGGCCAACACATGCAAAAGGCCGCCTCGCGGCGGCCTTTCGGTCAAGTCTTGTTGTCTGCGCTTGCGCCGACGGTCAGATGCCGGCGACGCGGCGGGCCGACATGAACTTGTTGCCCCAGTAGCCGCCGTCGAGGCTGGACACCATCACGTCCTTGCCGGTGCTGGGCGCATGCACGAAGCGACCTTCGCCCAGGTAGATGCCGACGTGGTCGACGCGACCCTTGCGGCCAAAGAACACCAGATCGCCCTCGTTCAACGCGGCGCGATCGCTGATCAAGCGGCCGCTCTTGGCCATCTCGCGCGAGACGCGCGGCAGTTCGATGCCCAGGGCGTTGCGGAACACGTAGCCGACCAGGCCGCTGCAGTCGAAACCGCCGTCGGGCGAAGTGCCGCCCCAGCGGTAGGGCGTGCCGAGCAAGCCCAGCGCGCGCTCCAGCATGGTCTTGACGCGGCCGGTTTCGGCCGGCGAGGCCGGCTCGGCCGGACCCACGCGGCGCTGGAAGTCGCTGGCCAGCAGCAGCGCGCGGTCGGACAGGCCCATCGAGTCGGGCAGCAGGGTGCGGGTGGTCGGCGCGGGCGCGTCGGCCGAGTCGCTGGCCAAGCCCATGCTCAGCGCGGGGTCGGCAAACGCCGGCAGGGCGGCGACCGCCAATGCCAGCGCGAAAAACACCCGAATCGGCGCCCGAAGGGAGCGGCCGGTGGTGGCGGTGGCCTGGTGGCCTGAGTAGGTCGGAAAGGACGTCACGCGCTCATCACGAAGTCTTGACCGGGCGATCATGCCCGCCGAAGCCGGACAGTTGGTTCAGATTTCGTTATTTTTTAGTTAAGTTTGACGGGCTGAGTCGCAGATTCGACCGCTTCCCCTGTTCAGGTTTTGCGTGGCGCCTACTCGACGACGCGCTTGGCGCCGCTGTAGTGGTCGCGCCAATAGGGGCCGTCGAGGTGGTCGAGCCGCACCGTGCCGCCGCTGCTCGGGGCGTGCACGAAGCGGCCCTCGCCGACGTAGATGCCGACGTGGCTGACCGCGCCGGCGCTGCCGAAGAACACCAGGTCGGCAGCGGCCAACCGGTCGGGGGCGATCCGCGGCCCCTGCCAGCCGGCCAGGTCGCGCGAGGTGCGCGGCAGGCGCAGGTCGAGCATGTCCCGGTACACGTAGTTGACCAGCCCGCTGCAGTCGAAGCCGCCATCGGGGGTATTGCCGCCGTAGCGGTAGGGGGTGCCGACCAGGCTGATGGCGCGCATCAGCACCGCGTTGGCGGCGGCCGGGTCGGCCGGTGCGACCGTGGCCCAGCTGCGCGTGGGTGGGACGGGGGGGCGCTGGCGGACGTTCTCGCGTCCGCCCCCGCAGCCGGCGAGGGCGGCGCCGAGCACCAGCGCGCCGAGCCAACGCCCACGGAAATGCAAGGAGAACGGAACCGGCGCCGCGCACGCTGGCGCGGGGGCGGTGTTGCCGGGATAATGCGCGGCCCCTTCGGCGGCGCTCAGGGCAGGCTTGGTCACGGCCGACAGCTTGGCCGGTCCCGCCGTCGCCAGCAAGCCGCGGCGGCTGGACAGAGCCGGCCCCGACGGGCTTGCCACCGATCCTGAAGTTACCGGCTGCCGGGCGAAACCGGCCTTGCCACCGCATCTTGTTCCGCTGCCCCGTCGCAGCCCAACCGAGTCCTGCCATGAACATCGAGAAAGACCGCGTCGTGCGTTTCCACTACACCGTGTCCGAACAGGGCCAGGAGCCGCTGGAAAGCTCGGAAGGCCGCGGGCCGCTGGCGATCCTGATCGGCCACGGCAACATCATTCCGGGCCTGGAGAAGGCGATGGAAGGCCACGTGGCCGGCGACAAGTTCGAGGTCGACGTGGCCGCGGCCGACGCCTACGGCGTGCGTCAGGAAGGCCTGACCCAGCGCGTGCCGAAGAAGCACTTCGAGGGCGCGCGCCTGGTGCCGGGCATGCAGGCGGTGCTGCCGACCAACTTCGGCCCGCGCGCGGTCACCATCCAGAAGGTGGGCATGAGCGTGGTCGACGTCGACCTCAACCACCCGATGGCGGGCAAGGACCTGAGCTTCGCGATCGAAGTGGTCGAAGTGCGCGAGGCCAGCGAGGAAGAATTGCAGCACGGCCACGTGCACGGCGAGGGCGGCCACCAGCACTGAGTGCTGCCCCCACTGCAGGTGTGCGACGACGGCCCGCGCAAGCGGGCCGTTTCGTTTTTGCGGTCCAGCACCACGCGGGAGCACCGCGGCCCGCGGCCGTGCATGCACCGTAAACTGCGCGCATGGAGCAACCCGAAGACGTGGTCATCATCGGCGCCGGCGTGGTCGGGCTGGCGTGCGCACTGGCCCTGGTCGAAGCCGGACGCAGCGTGCGGGTGATCGATGCCGGGCGGGTCGGTGGCGGCAGTTCCCACGGCAACTGCGGCACCGTCACCCCCAGCCACGCGCCGCCGCTGGCGGCCCCGGGCATGGTCGCCACCGCGTTGCGGATGATGCTGATGCCCGACGCGCCGCTGTACATCCAGCCGCGCGTGGATCCGGTGCTGTGGCGTTGGCTGCTGGGCTTCGCCAGCCGCTGCAACGTGCGCGACTGGGAACACAGCGCGCGCGTCAAGTCAGCGCTGCTCAACGATTCGCGCGCGCGCCTGGGGCAGTGGGTGCATGACTACCGGTTGGACTGCGAGTTCGTCGAGTCCGGCGAGGATTACGTCTATCGCGACCCACGCGCGTTCGCGCACGGCCAGCGCGAAACCGAACTGCTGCACCAGCTCGGGGTCGGGGTCGAGGTCATCGACGGCCAGGCCTACGAAGCCCAGGAGCCGGCGATCAGGCCCGGCGCGGCCGGCGCGATCCGCTTCGCCGGCGACGCGGCACTGCGACCGGACCGATACGTCGCCGAACTCGCCCGAGCGGTGCGCGAACGCGGTGGCGCGGTGGTCGAACACTGTTCGATGCAGTCGCTGGCGTTCGATCGCGACGGCGTCACCATCCACACCGTCCAGGGCCACCTGCGCGCGCGCGACGTGGTGCTGGCCTCGGGCGCCTGGTCGCCGCGCCTGGCCGATGCGGTCGGCCAGCCGTGGCTGCGCCGCGCGATGCAGCCGGGCAAGGGTTACTCGATCACTTACTCCTCGCCGTCGCTGGTGCCCAGGCGGCCGCTGGTGCTGCGCGAACGTTCGGTCTGCGTGACAGCGTGGGGCAGCGGTTTCCGGCTGGGCAGCACGATGGAATTCTCCGGCTTCGACGACACGCTCAACCCGCGGCGCCTGTCCGCGCTCGAGCGCGGCGCGCGCGAGTACCTGCACCAGCCGGTCGGCCCGCAGGTGCACGAGCGCTGGTTCGGCTGGCGGCCGATGAGCTGCGACGACATCCCGATCATCGGCCGCGCGCCGGGCCGCGAGCACCTCTGGCTTGCCACCGGGCACGGCATGATGGGCGTGGGCATGAGCGCCGGCACCGGGCAATTGCTCGCCGATCTGCTGGCCGGCCGCGCGCCGGCGATCGATCCGGCGCCGTACCGGCCGGAGCGGTTCGTCTGAGTTCTTTCTCCCCCTTTGCAAAAGGGGGATCAAGGGGGATTTGCTCTCGCCTGCTGCGAAACTGTGGAAGCAAATCCTCCCCATCCCTCCTTTACTAAAGGAGGGAGCACAACCGGGCGAGCCAATAGCGACAACATCTCGCCCTGAGGGACCAGCATGAGCAAGGACTTCGACCTGATCGTGATCGGCGGCGGCTCCGGCGGCCTGGCCGGTGCGTTCCGCGCCGCCGAGCACGGCGCGCGGGTCGCGCTGCTGGAACCGGCGCTGCTCGGGGGCACCTGCGTCAATGTCGGCTGCGTGCCGAAGAAGGCGATGTGGCTGGCCGCCGACGTCGCCCATAAGCTGCAGCTCGCGCGGACGCTGGGTTTCGCGCTGCCGCCGGCGCCGCTCGACTGGCCGACCTTCATCGCCCACCGCCAGCGCTACATCGGCAACATCCACGACAGCTACCGAAAGCGCCTGGAAGCCTCCGGCATCGCGCTGCTGCCGATGCGCGGGCATTTCGTCGACGCGCACACCGTGGAATGCCACGACGGCGTGCGCCTGGGTGCGAAGCACATCCTGATCGCCACCGGCGGCCACGCCGTCAAGCCCGACATTCCCGGCGCCGAGCTGGGCGGCGTCTCCGACCACTTTTTCGACTGGACCGCCGCGCCGGAGCGGGTGGCGATCGTCGGCGGTGGCTACATCGCGGTCGAGCTGGCCGGCGTGTTGCAGGCGCTGGGCAGCCGCGTCGAGGTGTTCGTGCGCGGCCCGCGGCTGCTCGACGGCTTCGAGGCCGAACTGACCGAGCAACTCGCCGAGGACTACCGCCAGGCCGGCGTGCACTTCCACTTCCAGCATCGGCTCGCCGCGGTGGAGGCGGTCGGCGGCGGCGTGCAGCTGCGCGCGGTCGACGGCGAGCCCACGCCACGCTTCGACGCGGCGCTGTTCGCGACCGGCCGCCGCGCCAATACCGCCGCGCTGCGCCTGGACGCGGCCGGCGTCGCCACCGATGCGCGCGGCCGGATCGTCGTCGACGCGCTGCACGCCACCAACGTGGCCGGCGTGCACGCGGTCGGCGACGTCACCACCAACCTGGCGCTGACCCCGGTCGCGATCGCCGCCGCGCGTCGCCTGATGGGCCGGCTGTTCGGAGGCCGCAGCGACAACGCGCTCGACCAGTCCGACATCGCCACCGTGGTGTTCTCGCACCCGCCGCTGGCAACCGTCGGGCTGACCGAGGCGCAGGCGCGCGAGCGGCACGGCAGCGACGTGCACGTCTACCGCAGCGGCTTCCGGCCGATGCTCAACGCGCTGGCCGACGTGCCGCAGCGCAGCGCATTCAAGCTGGTGTGCGTGGGCGAACAGCGGCGCGTGGCCGGCATCCACCTGCTCGGCGACGGCGCCGACGAGATCCTGCAGGGCTTCGCGGTCGCGCTGAAGCGCGGCATCACCTTGGACGACCTGCACGAGACCATCGCGATCCACCCGACCAGCGCCGAGGAAGTGGTGCTGATGCGGTAGGGCGGTTTCAACCCGCCGCCGCGGGATGGCGGGTGGAACCCGCCCTGCGCCCCCAATTTTTTGTAGGCGCGACGTAAGTTGCGAACCACCCACCCCATCATCAACAAGGCCGCGACTAAGGTCGCTCCGACCCCTTGGAAGGAAGTCCGATGGACACCTACACCCTGCACCGCGGCAGCGCGCCGCTGCTGGTCAGCCTGCCGCACGACGGCAGCCAGATCCCCGCCGCGCTCGCCGCGCGCATGACCGACGCCGCGCGCGGCGCGCCCGACACCGACTGGCACGTGTCGCGGCTGTACGCATTTGCGCGCGATCTGGGCGCGTCGGTGCTGGTACCGCGCTATTCGCGCTACGTCGTCGACCTCAACCGTCCCCCCGACGACACCTCGCTGTACCCGGGCCAGAACACCACCGGCCTGTGCCCGGCGGTGCAGTTCAGCGGCGCGCCGGTGTACCGCGAGGGCGAGTCGCCGACTCCGGACCAGATCGCCGCACGCGTCGACAGCTACTGGCGGCCGTACCACGCCGCCTTGCGCGCCGAGCTCGACCGCCTGCGCGCGAGTCATGGCCGGGTGCTGCTGTGGGAAGGCCATTCGATTCGCGGCAGCGAGCTGCCGTTCCTGTTCGACGGACGCCTGCCCGACCTGAACCTGGGCACCTCCGCCGGCGCGAGTTGCGCACCGGCGTTGCAGGCACGCTTGGAGGCGGTGCTCGCCGCGCAGTCCCGGTACGACTGGGTCGCGAACGGACGCTTCAAGGGCGGCTACATCACCCGCCACTACGCCGCTCCGGCGGCCGGCATCGACGCGGTGCAGCTGGAGATCAGCCAGCGCAACTACATGGACGAGGCGTCTTTCGAGTACGACGAGGGCAAGGCGGCTAGCCTGCAACGGCTGATCCGCGAGCTGTTGGAAGCCGCGTTGCAGTAGGGCGGGTTTCAACCCGCCGCGCCTTATGACGATGCGGCATCGTCGCGCGTCGTCCTCTCGGTGGCGCAGCGTCGACAGGGCAAGATGGCAATGGCGGGTTGAAAACCCGCCCTACGCGGCGCGCATCATTTGCGTGCTTCCAGTTCCCACAACAGGTAGCCGGGATTCGCGCTCGCGCGCTTGCCGCGCAGCCAGCGCGACCAGCGTCGCAGCCGCCGCGACAGGCGCTTGAGCGGGGGGTGGTTCTCGTCCGAGCCCGGCAGCGCGCTGTAGGCCTCGGCGCGATCGACCCAGGCCACGCGGATCACCTCGAACCGGCCATCGAAGCCGTACATGCGGCCCTTGGGTTGCTCGCCGCAGAAATAGGTGTGGCTTTCGGCGGTGATGAAGTTGACGTGGGTCGGGTCGACGAACGCTTCCGAATGCGGCCATGCCGGCGTCAGCGCGTACAGCCGCCCCCCCGGGGCGAGCACGCGCCAGATGTCCTGCATCAGCCGCACGAACGGGAAGATGGTGTCGCGCCCGTCCGCGCTGGGGAAGATCCGCGGCACGTGTTCGAGGAAGTCGTAGGCCGACACCGAGCCGAAGCTGTCGTCGGGGTAGGGGATCGGTTCGAGCGTGAGGTTCGCGCTGCGGTGCTCGAACGCCACGTCGCCCGAGGGCGGGCGGATGTCGATCCCGCACAGCTGGCCGCGCCGGTACGGATTGCGCGGCACCGGGCCGCAGCCGAGGTCGAGGTGGCGATCGGGCAGGGCCATCGTCAGACTTCCAGCGTTGCCAGGTCGCCCTTGGTTTCCAGCCACGCCTTTCGATCACCCGCGCGCTTCTTGGCCAGCAGCATGTCCATCAGCGAATGGGTGCCGTCCTCCTCGCCGACGGTCAGCTGCACCAGCCGGCGCGTGTCCGGGTGCACGGTCGATTCGCGCAGCTGCGACGGGTTCATCTCGCCCAGGCCCTTGAAGCGAGTAACGTTGACCGCGCCGGTCATGCCCTTCTTGCGGTCGGCCTTCTCGCGCTCGATCTTCTCCAGCAGGATCCGCTTCTCTTCCTCGTCGAGCGCGTAGAACACCTGCTTGCCGACGTCGACGCGGAACAGCGGCGGCATCGCCACGAACACGTGCCCGGCCGACACCAGGGTTGGGAAATGCCGGAGGAACAACGCCGTCAGCAAGGTGGCGATGTGCAGGCCATCGGAGTCGGCGTCGGCCAGGATGATCACCTTGCCGTAGCGCAGGCCGGAGATGTCGTCCTTGCCCGGGTCGCAGCCGATCGCGACGGCCAGATCGTGCACTTCCTGGGAGGCGAGCACGCTGCCGGATGCGACTTCCCAGGTGTTGAGGATCTTGCCGCGCAGCGGCAGGATCGCCTGGAAGTCCTTGTCGCGCGCCTGTCGGGCGGAACCGCCAGCCGAATCGCCCTCGACCAGGAACAGTTCCGTGCGCGACAGGTCCTGCGAGCTGCAGTCGGCGAGCTTGCCGGGCAGGGCCGGGCCCTGGGTAATCTTCTTGCGGGTGATCTGCTTCTCGGTCTTCAGCCTTGCGCTGGCACGTTCAATCGCCAGCTGCGCAATCTTCTCGCCCAGCTCGGTGTGCTGGTTGAGCCACAGCGAGAACGCATCGTGCGCGGCGCCTTCGACGAAGCCGGCGGCCTGGCGCGAGCTCAGGCGTTCCTTGGTCTGGCCACTGAACTGCGGATCCGTCAGCTTGATGCTGAGCACGAACGCGACCCGGTCCCAGACGTCCTCCGGCGCGAGCTTGACGCCGCGCGGCAGCAGGTTGCGGAAGTCGCAGAACTCGCGCAGCGCATCGGTGAAGCCGGTGCGCAGGCCGTTGACGTGGGTGCCGTGCTGCGCGGTCGGGATCAGGTTGACGTAGCTCTCCTGCACCAACTCGCCGTCCGGGACCCATGCCACCGCCCAGTCCGCGGTCTCGGTGTCCTTGCTGAGCTTGCCGACGAACAGCTCCGGCGGCAGCAGCTCGCGGCCCTGCGGGTAACCGGCGTGCAGCTCGACGCTGAGGTAGTCGCGCAGGCCGTCCTCGTAGAACCACTCGAGCTTCTCGCCCGTGGCGACATCGTGCAGGCGCACGGTCAGGCCCGGGCACAGCACTGCCTTGGCGCGCAGCAGGTGCTTGAGCGCGCGCAGGTTGAACTTGGGGGTATCGAAATACTTGGGGTCGGGCCAGAAGCGCAGGCGGGTGCCGGTGTTCTTCTTGCCGACCGTGCCGACGATGTCGAGCTCGGACGCGCGGTCGCCGTCGCGGAACGCCATCCGGTATTCGTTGCCGTCGCGCTTGATGAACAGCTCGACCTGGGTCGACAGCGCGTTGACCACGCTGACGCCGACGCCGTGCAGGCCGCCGGAGAACGTGTAGTTCTTGTTGCTGAACTTGCCGCCCGCGTGCAGCCGCGTGAGGATCAGCTCGACGCCGGGGATCTTCTCTTCCGGGTGGATGTCGACCGGCATGCCGCGGCCGTCGTCGGACACCTCGCAGCTCCCGTCGGCGTGCATGGTGACGTCGATGCTGCGCGCGTGGCCGGCGAGCGCCTCGTCGACCGCGTTGTCGATGACTTCCTGGGCGAGGTGGTTCGGCCGGGTGGTGTCGGTGTACATGCCCGGGCGGCGCTTGACCGGGTCCAGCCCGGAAAGGACTTCGATGTCGGCGGCGTTGTAGCGGTTGTTCATGCGTCACGGGGGATTAGCGAAGCGGCGAGGATGGCGACGGCGGGCAGGGGGGTCAAGCTGGACAACAAGACGGACAACAGCTTGGACAAAGCGGGATGGGATCGCGCTGGCGTCCAGCGGCGCCCGCAGAGGGCCGCCGCAGCGGCGTATCCTTGTTCAGTCGCGAGCATGGAAGCGGCCGTTACGGTCTGCGGCGTCGCTGAGGGGAGCGGCTTGGGACGGCATTTCGTCCTGGTTTCACCCGCATATCCCCATTTTGGAGACCTCGCATGACCACCCGCAAGTTGTTGCTTCCGACCCTGATCGCCGCCGCCCTGGCCGCGCCGCTCGCCATGGCGCAGACCGCGGACGCCGACGCGCAGGCCAAGGCGCAGGCCGAGCAGGCCGCGCGAGACGCCGCCGCCCAGGACACGAGCAAGGACGCGCCGGCCAAGGCCGACAAGAAAACCGACCAGGCCAAGAAGGCCAGGAAGGATCGCGAGGCGCAGGCCGACGAACCCGAGGAAGACGATCGCCGCTGATTGGCGTTCGAAGCTCCCAACAAAATGCCCCGGCTTTCCGGGGCATTTTTTTTGTTTCCCCCAAGTCCGGCAAACCGAGCCCGAGGTAGGGCGGGTTTCAACCCGCCGGTTTTTCGGCTGCTCGGTACCACGTCCGCCGCAACGCGCAAGGCGGGTTGAAACCCGCCTTGCGACCAGAACCAGGTCAATCCGGGAATACCCCCACGCCGGCGCCCGGTTCAGTGCCCAGCCAAACGCGCGTGGCTACGGTCGCCGCGCCGCCATCATAGACATGGCGGCTATTCCCCCGATAACGGAGATCCGCAATGCACAAGAACAAATTCGTCGTTCCGCTCCTGGTCGCTGGCGCGATGCTGGCCCCGACCGCCTTGGCGCAGGTCCTGGGTGGCGGGGTCAACATCGGCGGCGGCGCCGGCGTGCAGGCCGGGCCCGTCGGCATCGGCGCCGGCGCGCAGGCCCGCGGCGACATCGGCGTGCACACCGATGCCGCGCGCGCCGGCAGCCGTCGTGCGCGCGACCTCGCCGCACGTACGCAAACGCAGGGGCAGGCCGCAGCGGCGGCCGGCGTCTCGGCCGCTCACCAGGCCGGCACCCACGTGATCGGGGCGGCGTCGGGCACGGCGCAGGCGGCCGCGGCGACGGGTGCCGCGGTCAGCGGCCGCGCCCTGGCCGAGGCGGCGACGGCCGGTTCGGGTAGCGCCAGTATTGACGCCAGCGGCTCGCTCGACGCCCAAGGCGCTGCCAATGCCGACGACCGCGCGATCGCGACGGTATCCGGCAACGCCAACGCCGCGGCGAACAGCGCGGTAACCGCCGGCCAGCAAGGTCAGGTCCCACAGGCCGATGCGAATGACGCCTCGGGCTCCGAGCAGCCGTCGTCGCGTGCCGAACGCCAGGCCGCGCGCGCATCCGAGCGCCGCGCCAAGCGCGAGCAAAGCCGCCACGAGGAGTAACTCAACCTCGTCCCGGCCGTAGCCCGCAAACGCCCCGGCCGCCGGGGCGTTTGCCTGCAGCGGCGGGCACTCGTGAACGGAACGCCTGCCCCGGCCGCCGTCAAGCGGTCGCGGCCCGATCCTGCAGCCGGTAAACTACCGCTTTCCAGCGGCAGCAAAACCATGACTCCCCCCAGCTCTGTCACGCCGCTCATCTTCGTCACCGGCGGCGTGGTCTCCTCGCTCGGCAAGGGCATCGCGGCGGCCTCGCTGGCGGCCATCCTCGAAGCGCGCGGCCTGCGCGTGACGATGATGAAGCTCGACCCGTACATCAACGTCGACCCCGGCACGATGAGCCCGTTCCAGCACGGCGAGGTGTACGTCACCGACGACGGCGCCGAGACCGACCTCGACCTGGGCCACTACGAGCGCTACCTGCGCACGCGCCTTAGCCGCAAGAATTCGATCACGACAGGGCGCATCTACGACAACGTGATCCGCAAGGAGCGCCGCGGCGATTACCTCGGCGGCACCGTGCAGGTGATCCCGCACGTCACCGACGAGATCAAGCGCTGCATCGTCGATGCCACCGACGGTTTCGACGTCGGCCTGGTCGAGATCGGCGGCACCGTCGGCGACATCGAGTCGCTGCCGTTCCTGGAGGCGATCCGCCAGATCCGCAGCGAGCGCGGTCCCGAGGGCGCGCTGTTCATGCACCTGACCCTGGTGCCGTGGATTGCCGCCGCCGGCGAGCTCAAGACCAAGCCGACCCAGCACTCGGTCAAGGAACTGCGCTCGATCGGCATCCAGCCCGACATCTTGCTGTGCCGCTCCGAGCAGCCGCTGCCCGACAGCGACCGCCGCAAGATCGCGCTGTTCACCAACGTTTCCGAGCGCGCGGTGATCTCGGCCGTCGACCTCGACAACATCTACAAGATGCCGGCGCGCTTCCACGACGAGGGCCTGGACGACATCGTCATCGAGCGCCTGAAACTGAAGGCCGGCCCGGCCGACCTGACCGAATGGAACGCGGTGGTCGACGCCAGCGAACACCCGGTCGACGAGGTCACGATCGGCATCGTCGGCAAGTACATCGACCACCAGGACGCCTACAAGTCGCTGGCCGAGGCGCTCAAGCACGGCGGCCTGCGCCAGCGGACCAAGGTCAAGCTGAAGTGGCTGGAATCGAGCGAGATCGAGAACGACGGAGTCGCGACCCTGGCCGGCGTCGACGGCATCCTGGTGCCGGGCGGCTTCGGCGATCGCGGCTTCGAGGGCAAGGTGCTGACCGCGCAACACGCGCGCGAAACCGGCGTCCCGTATTTCGGCATCTGCTACGGCATGCAGGCGGCGGTGGTCGATTACGCCCGCCACGTCGCCGGCCTGGAAGGCGCCAACAGCACCGAGAACGACAAGGCCAGCCCGCATCCGGTGATCGGACTGATCACCGAATGGCGCACGGCCACCGGCGAAGTCGAGCGCCGCAGCGAGGACAGCGACCTGGGCGGCACCATGCGCCTGGGCCTGCAGGACCAGCGCCTCAAGCCGGGCACGCTGGCGCGCGAGTTGTACGGCAAGGACGTGGTCGGCGAGCGCCACCGCCACCGTTACGAGTTCAACAACCGCTACCGCACCCAGCTCGAGGACGCCGGCCTGGTGATCTCGGCCAAGTCGATGGACGACCTGTTGGTCGAGATGGTCGAGCTGCCGAAGTCGCAGCACCCGTGGTACCTGGCCTGCCAGGCGCACCCGGAGTTCCTGTCGACCCCGCGCGACGGGCATCCGCTGTTCATCGGATTCATCCGCGCCGCGCGCGAGCACAAGGCCAATAAAGGGCAAGCTGTCGGTGGACGTTTGCTGAAGGAAGCCACCGCATGAAGCTTTGTGGATTCGAGATCGGCCTCGACCAGCCGTTCTTCCTGATCGCCGGCCCGTGCGTGATCGAATCGATGCAGTTGCAGCTCGACACCGCCGGCAAGCTCAAGGAAATCACCGGCGAACTCGGCATCCCCTTCATCTTCAAGTCCAGCTTCGACAAGGCCAACCGCACCTCGGGCACTAGCTTCCGCGGCCCGGGCGTGGAGGAAGGCCTGAAGGTGCTGGCCGAGGTCAAGCGCCAACTCGGCGTGCCGGTGCTGACCGACGTGCACGAGTACACCCCGCTCGACGAGGTGACCGCGGTCGTCGACGTGCTGCAGACGCCGGCATTCCTCTGCCGGCAGACCGACTTCATCCAGAAGGTCGCCAGCGCCGGCAAGCCGGTCAACATCAAGAAGGGCCAGTTCCTCTCCCCGTGGGAGATGAAGCACGTCACCGCCAAGGCCCAGGCCACCGGCAACCAGCAGATCATGGCGTGCGAGCGCGGGGCCAGCTTCGGCTACAACAACCTGGTGTCGGACATGCGTTCGCTGAGCGTGATGCGCGACACCGGCTGCCCGGTGGTGTTCGACGCCACCCATTCGGTGCAGCTGCCCGGCGGCGCCGACGGCAAGTCCGGCGGTCAGCGCGAGTTCGTGCCGGTGCTGTCGCGCGCGGCGATGGCGGTCGGCATCGCCGGCATCTTCATGGAAACCCACCCGGACCCCGACAAGGCATTGTCCGATGGCCCGAACGCGTGGCCGCTGCCGAAGATGCGCGCGCTGCTGGAAACGCTGATGGCGATCGACCAGGTCACCAAGAAGAACGGCTTCCTCGAGTCCGCGTAGGGCGGGCTTTCAACCCGTCGCCACCGCCGGCAGCAACCATCGCGCCTGCAATTCCATCGTCATCGCCCAAGCCGGCGGGTTAAAACCCGCCCTACGAATCCCAACTCAAGACCCGACCCCACCCATGACCAGCATCGCCAAGATCCACGCCCGCGAAATCCTCGACTCCCGCGGCAATCCCACGCTCGAAGCCGAGGTCACGCTGGCCGACGGCAGCTTCGGCCGCGCGATGGTGCCGTCGGGCGCGTCCACCGGCAGCAAGGAAGCAGTCGAGCTGCGCGATGGCGACAAGACCCGCTACCTCGGCAAGGGCGTGCGCAAGGCGGTCGAGAACGTCAACACCACGATCGCCACCGCGCTGGCCGGTTTCGATGCCGCCGATCAGGCCGGCCTCGACCGCCGCCTGATCGACCTGGATGGCACCGAGAACAAGGGCCGGCTCGGCGCGAACGCGCTGCTCGGCGTGTCGATGGCCAACGCGCATGCGCTGGCGATGAGCAAGAAGGTGCCGCTGTGGCAGCACCTGGCCGGCGACCGCACGCCGGTGCTGCCGGTGCCGATGATGAACATCATCAACGGCGGTGCGCATGCCGACAACAACGTCGACATGCAGGAGTTCATGGTGCTGCCGGTCGGCTTCGACACGTTCGCGGAAAGCCTGCGCGCCGGCACCGAGATCTTCCACGCGCTCAAGAGCGTGCTCAAGGGCCGCGGCCTCAGCACCGCGGTCGGCGACGAGGGCGGCTTCGCGCCGGACCTGCGCAGCAACGAGGAAGCGCTGGAAACCATCCTCGAGGCGATCGGCAAGGCCGGCTACAAGGCCGGCGAGGACATCCTGCTCGGCCTCGACGTCGCCTCCAGCGAGTTCTTCGACAACGGCAAGTACCACCTCGTCGGCGAAGGCAAGCGCCTGACCAGCGAGCAGTTCGTCGACTTCCTCGCCAACTGGGCCGCGCAGTACCCGATCGTGACGATCGAGGACGGCATGGACGAGGGCGACTGGGCCGGCTGGAAGCTGCTCACCGACAAGATCGGCAACAAGGTGCAGCTGGTCGGCGACGACCTGTTCGTGACCAACCCGCGCATCTTCCAGCAGGGCATCGACCAGCAGGTCGCCAACGCGATCCTGATCAAGGTCAACCAGATCGGCACGCTGACCGAGACCCTGGAAGCGATCGCGATGGCCGATGCCGCCGGCTACGCCGCGGTGGTCTCGCACCGCTCGGGCGAGACCGAGGACACCACCATCGCCGACATCGCCGTGGCGACTACCGCGACCCAGATCAAGACCGGCTCGCTGTGCCGCAGCGACCGCGTGGCCAAGTACAACCAGTTGCTGCGGATCGAAGAGCAGTTGGGTTCCGCCGCGAAGTACGCCGGCCGCAACGCGTTCGTCTCGCTGAAGCGCTGAGGCAGGGAACCAGGGCGATGCGCGTGCTGCGGGTGCTGCTGGTGGTGCTGCTGGTGACGTTCGCGTTGCTGCAGTACCGCCTGTGGCTGGGCGAGGGCGGCAGCCGCTCGGTCGCCACGCTGCAGGAGCAGGTGCAGCAGCAAAGCCGCGAGAACGCCGGCCTCAAGCAGCGCAACGACGCACTCGCCGCCGAGGTCGAGGACCTCAAGTCGGGCGAGGCCGCGGTCGAGGAACGCGCGCGCAGCGAGCTGGGCATGATCAAGCCCGGCGAGACGTTCTACCGCGTGGTCGAGGCCGATGGCGGGTCGACCGCACCGGACGCCAACGCTCCGGCGGCCGCCGATAACAGCGACACGCCGTGATTGACGCGCCGCTGTGGGCGGTCATCCCCGCGGCCGGTCGCGGCACCCGCTTTGGTGGCGACATCCCCAAGCAGTACCTGCAAGCCGCCGGCCAGCCGCTGATCGCGCACGCGCTCGATGCGCTGCTCGCGCACCCGCGGGTGGCGGGGGCGATGGTCGCGCTGGCGCCCGACGATCCGCTCTGGCCGGGCTGGACCGAACGCCGCGGCAAGCCGGTATCGCAATGCATCGGCGGCGGCGAACGCGCCGATTCGGTGCTCGCGGCCTTGCGCGCGCTGCCCGCGTCGGTCGGCGATGACGCGCTCGTGCTGGTCCACGACGCCGCACGCCCGAACCTGCACGCCGATGACCTGGACCGTTTGATCAAGGCGGCTACCGCCCACGCCGACGGCGCGATCCTCGCCGCGCCGGTGCGCGACACTCTCAAGCGCGCCGACGCCGATACCCGCATCGCCGCGACCCAGCCGCGCGACGGCCTCTGGCGCGCGATGACGCCGCAGGCCTTCCGCCGCGGCATGCTGATCGCCGCGCTCGAGCAGGCGCACGCCGCCGGCATCGCCGTCACCGACGAGGCGATGGCGGTCGAGCGGCTCGGTGCGCGACCGCGGCTCGTCGAGGGCCGCGAGGACAATCTCAAAGTCACCACCCCGGCCGACCTTGCGCTGGTGCATTACCTGCTCGCCCGGCGCGATCCGGCGATGGCCATGTCCCCCAAGGGAACTTCCTTCGGGGCGTAGGAGCGGCTTCAGCCGCGATTGGCAAACGGTCGAGCGGTCGAACTCCGATCGCGGCTGAAGCCGCTCCTACAATGACCGCTATTTCAACGAGGCCCTGTACATGACCATCCGCATCGGCCAAGGCTTCGACGTGCACGCGTTCGGCGACGGCGACCACGTCATGCTCGGCGGCGTGCGCGTGGCTCACGACCGCGGCGTGCTCGCCCATTCCGACGGCGACGTGGTCATCCACGCGCTGTGCGACGCGATGCTCGGCGCGCTGGCGCTGGGCGATATCGGCCAGCACTTCCCGCCCAGCGACCCGCAATGGAAGGGCGCCGACAGTCTCGCGTTCCTGCGCCATTGCCGCGCGCTGCTGCGCGAACGCGGCTGGCAGCTGGGCAACGCCGACATCACCGTGGTCTGCGAGCGCCCCAAGGTCGGGCCGCACGCGTTGGCGATGCGCGAAACACTGGCCGGCGAACTCGGGCTGGCGCTCGATGCGGTCAGCGTCAAGGCGACCACCAGCGAGACCCTGGGCTTCACCGGTCGCGGCGAGGGCATCGCGGCGATGGCGGTGGTGCTGCTGGTTCGCTCTCCGTAATTCCGAGCCCGCGCGGAACGCTCTTGCGTCCGTGCCAGCCACCTTTGCGCACTGGCGCCGAGCAAGCTCGGCACCACAAGGACACGAATGACCGATATCGACACCACGTTGCCGCGCGCTCACGGCGCTGCTGTGCTCAGCGCGCAGATGCGTGCCACGCCCGAGGATTTCTTCGTCGAGGAGCTGCCCGGTTTCGAGCCCAGCGGCGAGGGCGAGCACCTGCTGCTGACGATCGAGAAGCGCGGCATGAACACCGCGTTCGCCGCCAAGCGCATCGCGCAGTGGGCCGGCGTGGGCGAGGTCGCGATCGGCTACGCCGGCCTGAAGGACCGCCACGCCGTCACCCGCCAGCGCTTCAGCGTGCACCTGCCCAAGCGCGTGGCCCCGGACCTGGCCGCGCTGCAGGACGATGCCGCGGCCGACGACAGCCTGCGCGTGATCGAACACCACTGGCACGCGCGCAAGCTGCCGCGCGGCGCGCTGGCCGGCAATCGCTTCGTGCTGGTGCTGCGTGATCCACAGGGCGACCGCGACGCGGTCGAGGCGCGGCTGCAGCAGATGGCCGCGCGCGGCGTGCCGAACTACTTCGGCGAGCAGCGTTTCGGCCGCGACGGCGACAACGTCGCCAACGCCCGCGCGATGTTCGCCGGCCGCCGCGTGCGGCGCGAACAGCGCAGCCTGCTGCTGTCGGCCGCGCGTTCCGAACTGTTCAACCGGGTGCTCGCGGCGCGGGTGCTCGCCGGCAGCTGGGACCAACCGTTGGACGGCGAGGTCTGGATGCTCGACGGCAGCCGCAGCGTGTTCGGCCCCGAGGGTTTCGATGACACCCTGGCGCAGCGGCTGGCGGCGTTCGACATCCACCCCAGCGGCCCGCTGTGGGGACGCGGCGAACTGCGCAGCCGCGCGGCGGCGAGGGCAGTCGAACTGGCCGCCTTGGCCGACGACGAGGCACTGGCGTTGCGCGACGGCCTCGAACACGCCGGCCTCAACCAGGAGCGCCGCGCGCTGCGGCTGCGGCCCGCGGAACTGGCGTGGCGCTGGCTCGAAGACGGTGCGCTGGAGCTGGCCTTCGTGCTGCCGGCGGGCACCTACGCGACCGTGGTGTTGTCCGAACTTGGCCAGATCCGCGCCGCTGCAGGCCGCTAGATCGACCGTTGGTCGGAAAGCACCCGGCGGCACTGGAGGCCCCAAACCGCGGGCGTATAAACCGAAGTTGACGCCCGGCATCGGGCCGGGCGCAGCGCGTGCGCCGGCGTCGAGCGACGGGCGCACGCATACGGAGACGTCGTCATGAACGCATCGTGTCGTATTGCGGTTCTGTCGTTGTCAGTGTTGGGCTTGGCCGCCTGTGCCGGCATGCACGAGAAGTCGGATTCGGCTTTCGTCGCGCCGCAACGGGCGCCCTCGATCATGGACAACGACGAGGCCTACATGGCCGCGGTGGAGCGTATCGCCCGCCGTCGTGGCATCGAGATCGTCTGGGTCAACGTGCCGCGCAAGCAGTTGGTCGCCCAACAGGACGACAACAAGTAAATCCTGCTCAGCGCCGCTTCGGCGGCGCGAGCAGTACCAGCACCGCCCCGGTGCCGCCCTGCGCGGGCGGCGTGGAGTGGAAGGCGAGGATGTCCGCGCGTTGCCGCAGCATCCGGTCCACCAGGTTCTTCAGCACCGGCAGGCCACTGCCATCGAATGGCGCATCGCCCCGCGATGCCTGGCCGCGCAATCCCTTGCCGTGAATGATGCGTACGCAGCCGACGCCGTGCTGGCGCGCGCCGTTGAGGAAGTCGCGCAGCAGCGCTTCGGCCTGGCGTGTACCGGCGCCGTGCAGGTCGAGTTCCTCCTGGGCCGCGATCTCGCCGCGCTTGAGCCGCTGGTAGAGGCGCGGGGGCAGCGCATCGCGGCGGTAGGCCAGGGGATCGTCGGTATCGAGCAGGCTGGCGTCGAGCGCATGGCGGAATTCGTCGCGGGCCGCGGCTTCGTCGCGTTCGGCCATGCGCGCGCGGGGCTTGGGTTTCGGCGCGCGTGGCGGCGGCGCGGTCTCGGGCAACTTGCGCACCGGCCCGACCGCGGCCCGGAACAGGTCGAGGTCGTCTTCGGGGTTGTCTGGGCCCGCTGCCATGCGGCCAGCCTAACCCGACCGCGACGCCGCGCAATCCCGCACGTCAAGCGCGCACGTCAAGCCCGCTGCGCCGATCCCACGCGGTCGCGGTTTCGCAGCGGGGCGGCAAACCGCATCGGCTATCATGGCTGCGCGCGGCGACGGCGATTCACCACCGTCCGCCGCGATCGTTCGAAATCCGCAGCCGTGCAAGGGAGTCCATGCGAGTTCTGGTCAGCAACGACGACGGCGTCGACGCCCCCGGCATCCGCGTGCTCGCGCAGGGCCTGCGCGACGCCGGCCACGAGGTGTTGGTGGTCGCCCCCGACCGCGACCGTTCCGGGGCCAGCAATTCGCTGACGCTCGACATGCCGGTACGCGTGGTCCAGCAGGGCGAGGCGACCTGGCGCGTCTACGGCACCCCGACCGACTGCGTGCACGTGGCGATCACCGGCATGCTCGAGGCCGAGCCGGACATCGTGGTCTCGGGCATCAACAACACCGCCAACCTTGGCGATGACGTCATCTATTCGGGCACCGTCGCCGCGGCGATGGAAGGCCGCTTCCTGGGCCTGCCCGCGGTCGCGGTGTCGCTGGCGACCGCCGACCACGCCGGCCGTCACTACGAGACCGCCGCGCGCGCCGCGGTCGAGATCATCGCCCGGCTCAGGACCGACCCGCTGCCGGCCGACACCATCCTCAACGTCAACGTGCCGGACTTGCCTTGGGACGAGATCGCCGGGTTCGAGGTCAGCCGGCTCGGCAACCGCCACCGCGCCGAAGCCTGCATCCCGCAGAAGGACCCGCGCGGCCGCCAGTGGTGGTGGATCGGCGCGGCCGGTCGCGAGCAGGACGCCGGCCCGGGCACCGACTTCCACGCGGTGAAATCCGGGCACATCTCGATCACCCCGATCCACGTCGACCTGACCCGCTACCAGGCGCTCGAGCACGTCGCCAGTTGGGTCGGGGGGCTGGCCGCGTCGTTGCGATCGCCGGCGTCTGCGCAACCCGTTTCCGAGGACCGGGCATGAGCCTGCGCATGCGCCTGCAACCCGAGGCGCTCGGCTCGGGGATGACCTCGCAGCGCGTGCGCGACCGCCTGGTCGAGCGCCTGCGCGCGGGCTCCTATGAAGGTGGCGGCATCGTCGACGAGCGCGTGCTCAACGCGATCCGCACCGTGCCGCGCCACCTGTTCGTCGACGAGGCCCTGGCGATGCGTGCCTACGAGGACACCGCGCTGCCGATCGGCCATGGCCAGACCATCTCGCAGCCGTGGGTGGTGGCGAAGATGACCGAGGCGCTGATCGCCGACGTGATGCCCGGCAAGGTACTCGAGATCGGCACCGGCTCGGGTTACCAGGCCGCGGTGCTGGCCGCGCTCGGGCTGGAAGTTCATACCGTCGAGCGCATCGGCGAGCTGCTGCGCACCGCGCGCAAGCGCTTCCGCCAGCTCGGCATGAACGTGCGCAGCAAGCACGACGACGGCCGCATCGGCTGGCCCGAGAACGGCCCGTTCGACGCGATCATCGTCACCGCCGCGGCGCCGGCCCTGGTCGAGGCGTTGACCGCGCAACTCGCGCCGGGCGGCTGCCTGATCGCGCCGGTGGGGCCGTCGTCGTCGCAGTCGCTGCTCAAGCTGCGCAAGGACGCCGACGGCGTCGTCACCCAGCAGGCGCTGGCGCCGGTGGTATTCGTGCCGCTGCTGTCGGGCATGATCGATTGAGCACCATGGCAGATCCGAACCCGCAGGACGCGCACAACCTCGATGCAGCGACGCTGGGCGAGCAACTCGCCACGATCATCCGCGAACTTCCCGAGGATCAGTTAACCTTGCGCGAACTGCTGGATGTGTTCGGCGAGGACGGCCTGCTGCTGCTGACCATGCTGCTGACCGTGGTCTTCCTGATCCCGGTGTCGATCCCTGGCGTCAGCACAGTATTCGGGGCGGTGATCCTGCTGGTCGGCATCAGTCGCCTGGTCGGCCGGCCGCTGTGGCTTCCGGCCAAACTGCGGGACAAAGCCCTGCCGGCTCAAAAACTGCGTCCAGGCCTGACCGCGGGCATGGTGTGGGTGCAGCGTCTGGAGAAGATCAGTCGACCGCACCGACTGCGCGTGTTCGTCGAGGGACGCGTGCAAAACCTGCTCAACAACCTCGGTTTCATCCTGGCAGCCTTGCTGCTGATGGCACCGTTCGGATTCGTTCCGTTCAGCAACACGCTGCCGGCGCTGGCCCTGCTGTTCTACGCCGTCGGCTTGATCCAGCGCGACGGAGGGGCAATGTTGCTCGGCCATCTGGCGAACGTCGGGACGATCGTCTACTTCGGCATCCTGATCGGCGGCGGCGGTGTTGCCGCGCGCGAGCTGTTCCAGCGGCTTTCAAGTTGAGCAGGTCGCTGGTGCGTAGCGCGCTCGATACTGCTGCCGGCCGCACCGGGCTGGCGGGTCGGGAGGACCCAATAGAGATGATCAGTTTTCGCAAGATCGTGGCGGCCGTGCTGGTGGTGTCGCTGGCGGCGTGCTCCAGCACCGTGGTGCGCGAGAGCGGCAGTGCGCGCGTCGCACCACGCGTGTCGACGCCGAAGTACGGCGCCACCACCGTCGTGCAACGCGGCGACACCTTGTTCGGCATCGCGTTCCGCAATGGCGTCGACGTGCGCGAGCTGGCCGCGTGGAACGGCATCGGCGCGCCTTACACGATCTACCCGGGGCAGCGGCTGCACCTGTATCCGAAATCGGCGTCGCGCGGCAGCGCGCCCACGGGCGGCCGCGTGGCCGCAAGCGGCGCGAGTCGCGCCCCGACCCGCAGCGCCGTCCCGCCGAGCGCGACGCGGCCGGCCGTTTCGCGCCCGACCATCGCGCCGCCCACGCCCCGGGCGGCGCTGCCGATCGACAGCGGCATCGCCTGGCGCTGGCCGGCCGACGGCCAGCTGCTGAACCGTTACGTGTCGGGCGAACCCACCAAGCAGGGCATCGACATCGCCGGCAGCGGTGGCGCGCCGGTGCGGGCCGCCGGCGATGGGGTGGTGGTGTATTCGGGCTCGGGCCTGGTCGGCTACGGCGAGCTGATCATCATCAAGCACAACGATGCGTGGCTGTCGGCCTACGGCCACAACCGCAACCGCCTGGTCAACGAAGGCCAGCTGGTGAAAGGCGGCCAGCAGATCGCCGAGATGGGCCGCAGCGGCGCCGCGCGCGACATGCTCCATTTCGAGGTGCGCTATAACGGCAAGCCGGTGGATCCACTGCAGTACCTGCCCAAGCGGTAGGGCGGGTTGTAAGGCGGGTTTCAACCCGCCATCGGATCGTACGTCGGCAGTGGCGGCGGGTTTAAACCCGCCCTACGGATTCAGGATGAACCCCGCGACCACGCGCCGGCCTTCGCCGGCGAGCACGTTGAAGGTTCGCGCCGCGGCGGCATTGGTCATCACTTCCAGGCCGATGCCGCGGCCCAGGCACGCGGCCAGCGTGGCCGCCGGCGGGAACGTCTGGGTCGCGCCGCTGCCGAGCAGGATCACTTCCGGGTCCAGGGCCAGCAACGGCGCCAGGTCGTCCGCGGCAAGCGTGCGCGCATCGGTCACGGCCCAGTCCTCAAGCAGGGTATTGGGGGCGATCACGAAACTGGCGGACAGGCGCCGCTCGTTGACCAGCGCGACCGCGCCGTCGGCGCCGCGCAGGAAGAATTCATGGTCGGGGCGTTCGAGCGTGAGTTGCATGGCAGCGTCCGATCAGTCCGGCGGCCGCCTCGTGGCGGTTCCGGCGGCGTTCGCTCAGGCGCGCGGCAGTACGATGTGCCGCTTGTCCTTGCTCTGGCGGTACAGCACCGCGGTGTGGCCGATGCGCTGGACCAGCGCCGCGCCGGTGCGTTCGGTGATTTCCCCGATCATCGCGTCGCGGCCGTCGCGGTCCTCGGCGGCGACCTTGACCTTGATCAGCTCGTGGTGCTCGAGCGCCAGATCGATTTCCGCCACCAGCGTGTCGCTGATGCCCTTGCCGCCGACCTGCAGCATCGCCTTGAGGTCATGCGCCTGTCCGCGCAGGAAACGGGTCTGGGCGGAGGTCAGGACGGTAGGCATCGGGCACGCAAACGAAGTCATACAGGGTCGGCAGGGTATCATGGCGGCCCTCCGGCTCCGCAGTCCCTGCGTTCCAGCACCCCCCATGGCAACCCGCAGCATCAGCAGCCAACGCTGGCTCAAAGAGCACCATTCCGACCCGTTCGTGATCAAGGCCCGCAAGGAGGGCCTGCGTTCGCGCGCGGCGTACAAGCTCGAGGAGCTGGTCGAGCGCGACCGCCTGCTCAAACCGGGCATGGTGGTGGTCGACCTGGGCGCCGCGCCCGGCGGCTGGTCGCAATGGGTGCGCGCGGCGCTGGGCGATGTGGACAAGGCCAACCCGGGGCGGGTGATCGCGCTCGACATCCTCGAGATGCCCACCCTGGCCGGGGTCGAATTCCTTCATGGGGATTTCAGGGAGGATGCGGTCCTATCGCAGCTGGTCGACATGCTGGGCGGCAAGCCGGTGGACCTTGTGCTGTCGGATATGGCCCCCAATAAGAGCGGTATGGACGCGGTCGACATGCCGCGGGCGATGTACCTGGCCGAGCTGGCCATGGATTTCGCCGACCGGCATTTGCGCACCGACGGCACGTTCCTGATCAAGCTGTTCCAGGGCGTGGGCTTCGATGAATACGTAAAGGAACTGCGCCGGCGCTACGCCAAGGTGTCGATCCGCAAGCCCGAGGCGTCGCGCAAGCGGTCGCCGGAGGTCTACGCGCTGGCACAGGGCAAGCGGGCGCAGATTAAGTAAGGTGCGACGTAGCTAGATCATTCACGGACGCGGCGACGCGCCAGCAGCACCAACGGTTGTAACCAGGCCCGCAAGGGCGGACAGGTAGGAACGAATGAACGATTTGGCCAAGAATCTGTTGCTCTGGGTGGTCGTCGCCGTCGTGCTGATGGTGGTGTTCCAGGCCTTTGGGCCGCGCGCCGCCGGCACCGAGACGATGGCCTACGACCAGTTCGTGCAGCAGGTCCAGAACGACCGCGTGTCGAAGGTCAAGATCGCCGAAGACGGCATCACCATCACCGGCGAGGCCAAGGACGGCAAGACGTTCACCACCATCAACCCAAATGACAAGGATCTGGTCAACGATCTCCTCCAGCACAAGGTCACGATTGAGCGGGTGGCGCCGGCCACTGGCCCGTCGCTTCTGTACATCCTGATCAACGTGCTGCCCTGGCTGCTGTTTATCGGCATTTGGGTGTACTTCATGCGCCAGATGCAGCAGGGCGGCAGCAAGGGCGCGATGAGCTTCGGCCGCTCGCGCGCCAAGTTGCAGGGCGAGAACGAGGTCAAGGTCACCCTGGCGGATGTCGCCGGCTGCGACGAGGCCAAGGAGGAAGTCGGCGAACTGGTCGAGTTCCTGCGCGACCCGGGCCGTTTCCAGAAGCTCGGCGGCAAGATCCCGCGCGGCGTGCTGATGGTCGGCCCGCCGGGTACCGGCAAGACCCTGCTCGCGCGCGCGATCGCCGGCGAGGCCAAGGTGCCGTTCTTCTCGATCTCCGGTTCGGACTTCGTCGAGATGTTCGTCGGCGTCGGCGCCAGCCGCGTGCGAGACATGTTCGAGCAGGCCAAGAAGCAGGCGCCGTGCATCATCTTCATCGACGAGATCGACGCGGTCGGCCGCCATCGCGGTGCCGGCTTGGGCGGCGGTCACGACGAGCGCGAGCAGACACTCAACCAGTTGCTGGTCGAGATGGACGGCTTCGAGGGCGGCGAGGGCGTGATCGTGATCGCCGCGACCAACCGTCCCGACGTGCTCGATCCGGCGTTGCTGCGCCCGGGCCGTTTCGACCGGCAGGTCGTGGTCGGCCTGCCGGACGTGCGTGGCCGCGAGCAGATCCTGCGCGTGCACATGCGCAAGGTGCCGCTGGCCGATGACGTCGAGCCGATGACGATCGCGCGCGGTACCCCGGGCTTCAGCGGTGCCGACCTGGCCAACCTCGTCAACGAGGCGGCCCTGTTCGCGGCGCGCGAGAACGGCAAGGACGTGCGCATGGAGCACTTCGACAAGGCCCGCGACAAGATCATGATGGGCACCGAGAACCGCTCGATGGCGATGAGCGAGGAAGAGAAGCGCAACACCGCCTTCCACGAGGCCGGCCACGCCATTGTCGGCCGCCTGGTGCCGGACCACGACCCGGTTTACAAGGTCACCATTATTCCCCGTGGCAGGGCATTGGGCGTGACCATGTACCTGCCGGAAGGCGACCGCTACAGCTACAACAAGATCAACATCGAGAGCAAGTTGTGCTCGCTGTACGGCGGTCGCGTCGCCGAGGAACTGATCTTCGGCGCCGACATGGTCACTACCGGCGCCAGCAACGACATCGAGCGCGCCACCAAGATGGCCCGCAACATGGTCACCAAGTGGGGCTTGTCCGAGCTCGGGCCGATCACCTACGGCGAGGAAGAGGACGAGGTGTTCCTCGGCCGCTCGGTGACCCAGCACAAGAACGTCTCCGACGAGACCGCGCGCAAGATCGACGAGGTTGTGCGCGACATTCTCGACAAGGCCTACGTGCGCACGACCGAACTGCTGAAGGCCAACCTCGACAAGCTGCACGTGATGGCCGACGCGCTGCTGCAGTACGAGACCATCGACGCCCACCAGATCGACGACATCATGAACGGCCGCGAGCCCGGTCCGCCGGCCGACTGGATCAAGTCGGGGCGCACGTCGAAGGAAGACCGCGGCCGTCCGGCGATCGGCGGGCCAGCGGCGCAGACGTAGGATGGGTTGAGCGCAGCGATACCCATCGCGCGGGGTCCGCTTGCCGCGCCATGACGAAAAGGCCAGAGTCCGCTCTGGCCTTTTTCTTTGGTGGCGTGATGGCCTGGTCGCCGGCCTCGACGAGACGTTTGTTGCTGGCAGCGCTGTTTGCCGTGCTGATGTTTCCGCTGCTCGGCTGGTGGCTGGGGCAGCTGCGCATCTTCGCCGGCGTCGGTATCGTGCTGGCATCGGTGTGGCTGGTGATGGCAGGTGCGGCGATGATTCGACATGGAGGACGTGGCGGCGATGTTTGACCTGGCTCCACAACTCGGCTGCAACGGCCGCGTGCTCACCCTCGATCGCGCCCGGGTCATGGGCATCGTCAACGTCACCCCGGATTCGTTCTCCGACGGCGGCGCGCACGACACGCTCGAGGCCGCGGTCGCCCATGGCCTGCGCTTGGCCGGGGAGGGCGCGGACGTGCTCGATGTCGGTGGCGAATCGACCCGCCCCGGCGCCGACGAGGTCGGCGTAGAGGAAGAGTTGCGCCGGGTGATCCCGGTGATCGAGCGCCTCGCGCGCGAGACCTCGCTGCCGATCAGCATCGACACCTCCAAGCCCGAGGTCATGCGTGCCGCGGTCGCCGCCGGCGCTGGTATGATCAACGACGTCTACGCACTGCGCCGCGACGGCGCGCTCGACGCCGCGGCGGAGTTACGCGTGCCGGTGGTGCTGATGCACATGCTCGGCGAGCCGCGTTCGATGCAGGCGGCGCCGAACTACGACGACGTCGTCGCGCAGGTGCACCGCTTCCTCGCCGAGAGGATTTTCGCCGCCGAGATGGCGGGTATTCCCAAGAAGCAGATCGTGGTCGACCCGGGCTTCGGCTTCGGCAAGAGCGGCGAGCACAACCTCGCGCTGCTCGCGCAGCTGCAACGCTTCACCGAACTGGGCGTGCCGGTACTGGCCGGGCTGTCGCGCAAGAAAACCATCGGCGACCTCACCGGCCGCGACGAGCCGCGCGAGCGCGTGCACGGCTCGGTCGCCGCGCACCTGGTCGCGGTGCAGCGCGGCGCCAGGCTGGTGCGCGTGCACGATGTCGCCGCCACCGTCGATGCGCTCAAGGTCTGGCACGCCGTGGCCGCGCAACCGATGCCCCGGGCGAGCGCAGGTGCAGCCTCAATTCGCTGGCCGGACGACGATTGAGTCGCGCGCCGGACGTGCCGGACGACCCGGACGCGGCGTCGCGACTGTCTCAGCCCGACCTGCGGAACGCGCGGACACGGGGATCCACCAGCCGGAACCACAGCGGCGGACACAGCGCCAGGACAAACATCACCGCATACCCGCCCGGCAGTTGCGGGCTGTCAGCGTGGTGCAGGAGCGACTGATAGCGGCGGCGCGGCGTTTCGTGGTGGTCGGAATGTCGCTGCAGGTGGAACAGGAACAGGTTGCTCAACGCATAGTCGGAGTTCCACGAATGCAGGTGGGTGGTGCGTTCGAAGCGCCCGTCGCCAAGCCGCTCGCGTTGCAACCCGTAGTGCTCGACGTAGTTGATGACCTCCAGTGCGCAGGCCGCGAAGAATCCCTGTGCGAGGAAAAACGCCAGCCCGGTCGCGCCCAGCCACAGCGTGAATCCGGCGGCGAACGCCAGCCATAGCGCGCTCCAGCCGATCATTTCATTGCGCGCATGCCACCACGGGCGGCCGAGGCGCTGCAGGCGCCGGGCTTCCAATCGCCAGGCGTTGACCGTGTTGCGCACCAGTGCCCGGGGCAGGAAATGCCACAACGACTGGCCCAGGCGGGCACTCGACGCGTCGCGTGGCGTGGACACGTGCACGTGGTGTCCGCGCAGGTGTTCGATCTTGAAGCCGTGGTAGCCGACGCTGGCCAGCAGCACGCCGCCGGCGCCACGCTCCAGTCGCGTGTCCTTGTGGATCAGTTCGTGGGCGACGTTGATGGCGAGCACGCCACCGACGATCCCCTGCGACAGCAGCCAGCCGGCGATCCCGGCAGGGCCGAATCCCGCGCCGGCGAAGTGCCAGGCCGACCACCCCAGCACCGCCGCCTGCGCAGGCAGCGCCACCAGCGTCATGCCGCGGAACCAGCGGTCGCGTTCCAGTGCCGCCGCCGCGGCAGGCGCGGGGTTGTGAGGGTCGTGGCCGAGCGCGTAGTCCAGCAGCGGCAGCAGCACGAACAGGAAGAACAGCGGAAACCAGGCCAGTACGTCGACGTGTCCGAAGCGCGTGCCCAGCCAGGCCGCGGCCGGCATCAGCAGCGGCACCACGAACACGGCCAGGAACCCTAGGCGTTTCCACAGTGGCATGTGCGCAGTTTACGCCTGCCACTAGGGGTGACGCCGGGCGCGCGGCACCCCCTGGCGCGTGCCGGTCGCCGGCCGTGGCCAATAATTGAGCAATCCGTCTGCGTACCACGCCGGGCTTGCCTCTGCGCCAGTTGTCCACAGCTTCCTCCGGGCCGTTGTCCACAAGCCCTGTGCACAACCGGGCGCGGGCATGCGCTCCGCCAACCCCCGGCTGGCGACACGGTAAGCTTGCCCGCTCGATCCGGGGGACGCCGCCGCATGACCGCCAGCACGCCGTTGTTGATCACGTTCTCGATCTACCTCATCGCGATGGTGATGATCGGCTTCCTGGCCTGGCGATCGACCAAGAACTTCGACGACTACATCCTCGGCGGCCGCTCTCTGGGCAGCTACGTCACCGCGCTGTCGGCCGGCGCCTCGGACATGAGCGGCTGGCTGCTGATGGGCCTGCCCGGCGCGCTCTACCTCAGCGGGCTGTCGGAGGCCTGGATCGCGATCGGGCTGATCATCGGTGCGTGGTGCAACTGGCGCTTCGTCGCCGGTCCGCTGCGCGTCTATACCGAGCGCACCCACAACGCGCTGACGCTGCCGGACTACTTCACCCACCGCTTCGCCGATCACAGCCGCATCCTGCGCGTACTGTCGGCGCTGGTGATCCTGGTGTTCTTCGCGGTGTACTGCGCCTCGGGCATCGTCGCCGGTGCGCGCCTGTTCGAGAGCGTGTTCGGCCTGCCATACGTACAGGCGCTTTGGTGGGGCGCGGCGGCCACGATCATCTACACCCTGATCGGCGGCTTCCTCGCGGTCAGCTGGACCGACACCGTGCAAGCGTCGCTGATGATCTTCGCGCTGGTGCTGGCGCCGGTGGTGGTGGTGCTCAGCAACGGCGGCGTGGCGAACAGCCTGGCGCTGATCGAGCAGGTCGATCCGGCGCGGCTGGAGTGGATCGGCAAGGGTGGGTTGGTCGCGGTGGTCTCCGCGATCGCCTGGGGACTGGGCTACTTCGGCCAGCCGCACATCCTCGCGCGCTTCATGGCCGCGGATAACCTCGCCACGATTCCCAAGGCGCGGCGCATCGGCATGGCGTGGATGATCGCGTGCCTGGCCGGTGCGATCGCGGTCGGCTTCTTCGGCATCGCCCACTACGCCGCGCACCCGGCCGATGCCGGCCCGGTCAACCAGAACGCCGAGCGGGTGTTCATCACCCTGGCCGAACAGTTGTTCAATCCTTGGATCGCCGGCGTGCTGCTGTCGGCGATCCTTGCCGCAGTCATGAGCACGCTGTCGTGCCAGTTGCTGGTGTGCTCCAGCGCATTGACCGAGGACTTCTACCGCGGCTTCGTGCGCAAGCATGCCGGCCAGCGCGAGCTGGTCTGGGTCGGCCGCCTGACCGTGCTGCTGGTGGCGCTGCTGGCGATCGCGATCGCGCGCGACCCGGAGAGCCGCGTGCTCGGCCTGGTCAGCTATGCGTGGGCCGGCTTCGGCGCCGCGTTCGGGCCGGTGGTGCTGCTGTCGCTGTTCTGGCAGCGCATGACCCGCAACGGCGCGTTGGCCGGCATGGTGGTCGGCGCGCTGACCGTGATTCTGTGGAAGTACACCGGCAGCGCGCTGTACGAGATCGTGCCCGGTTTCATCGCCGCGACCGTCGCGATTTTGATCGGCAGCCTGCTCGACCGCGAGCCACCGCACGAGGTGCAGGTCACCCACCAGCAGGTGCGCGCGTCGTTGAAAGAGAATGGCTACTGAAGCCGTAGGGCGGGTTTCAACCCGCTGTCGGGAATCGTGGCGCCGTCCGCAATCGTGTCGGCGGGTTGAAAACCCGCCCTACAGAAACCTATGAAGGCCGACCCCCGCCCGTTGGCGATCGCGCTGATGGGGCCGACCGCCTCGGGCAAGACCGCGCTCGCGCTGGAGTGGGCGCAGCGGCTGGGCGGCGAGATCGTCAGCGTCGATTCGGCGCTGGTCTACCGCGGGCTGGACATCGGCGCGGCCAAGCCGACGCCGGCCGAGCGCGCGCAGGTGCCGCACCACCTGATCGACCTCCGCGAACCGTGGCAACCGTATTCGGCGGCCGAGTTCGCCACCGACGCGCGCCTGGCCATGGATGCCATCGCCGCACGCGGCAGGCTGCCGATCCTTGCCGGCGGCACCGGCCTGTACTTCCACGCCCTGCTGCACGGCCTGTCGCCGATGCCGACCGCTGACCCGGCGACGCGCGCGCAGATCGAGGCCGAGGCGAACCGGCGCGGCTGGGCGGCGCTGCACGACGAGCTGCGCGCACTCGACCCCGAAGCGGCCGCGCGCATCCACGCCACCGACGCCCAGCGCATCCAGCGCGCGCTGGAAGTGCATCGATTGTCGGGCCGCACCATGAGCGAGTGGCGTCGCCAAGGCCTGGCGTCGCCGCGCCTGCCGTTCCGCGTGCTCAAGCTGGTGCTGGCGCCGCACGACCGGGCGGTGCTGCACGCGCGCATCGAACGCCGCTTCGACGCGATGCTCGGCGACGGCTTCCTCGATGAAGTGCGCCGTCTGCGCGCGCTGCCTGAGCTGGCGGCGCAGCAGCGCCCGCTGGAGCTGCCGGCCCTGCGCGCGGTCGGTTACCGGCAGGCCTGGGAGCACCTGGACGGGGCGACCGACGCGGCCGAGTTCCGCGCGCGCGGCATCTACGCCACCCGCCAGCTCGCCAAGCGCCAGCTGACCTGGCTGCGCGGCCAGCTCGACGCGCGCTGGTTCGATCCGGCGTCCGATCGCCCGGCCCTGGAGCACGCGCTGGCGATGTTCATCGGGCCGGGGCAGGCATAAATCCCGGACTGAGACCTGCCGGCAGACTTGGCCAAGCCCAGTTGCGCTACCATCGAACGGTCGCCGCGGTGGGGAACCTGCCGGCGATGCGGATGCCGCTCCACGGGCGCCCCGCACCACATAACTAGAAACAGCAATTAAGACCAGTTGGGGAGTTACGAATGTCCAAGGGGCAATCTTTGCAGGATCCTTTCCTGAATGCGCTGCGTCGCGAACGCGTCCCGGTCTCGGTGTACCTGGTCAACGGCATCAAGCTGCAGGGCACCATCGAGTCGTTCGACCAGTTCGTGGTGCTGTTGCGCAACACCGTCAGCCAGATGGTCTACAAGCACGCGATCTCGACCGTGGTCCCGGCGCGCAACGTGCGCGTGGGTCCGGGCGGCGGCTTCGTGCAGTCCGGTGAAGGCGCCGGCGAGCACGGCGACGAGGCCCACGACGAGGCCGAATAGCCGGTCCGTCGCGCGGCCCTAGCGCACTTGCGTTCGGGTGGCCGCGCCACCATCTCCATGGGCATGACCACACCATGCCCTGCGGAGAAACACGCCCTTGTTTGAACGATCGAAGAAGGGCGAGCACGCGCTGCTGATCCAGCCCCACGCCGGCGGCAAGCCGGACCAGGACCTGCTGGAGGAGTTCGCCGACCTGGCCCGCTCGGCCGGCGCGTCGATCGCGGCGGTGCTGACCGCGCGCATCGACAAGCCCAACGCGGCGATGCTGCTGGGCAGCGGCAAGCTCGAGGAGGTCAAGGCCGCGGCCGACGCCAGCGGCGCCGACCTGATCCTGGTCAACCACCCGCTGAGCCCCGGCCAGGAGCGCAACCTCGAGCGCCTGCTCGAGCGCCGCGTGGTCGACCGCACCGGCCTGATCCTCGACATCTTCTCGCAGCGCGCGCACAGCGCCGAAGGCAAGCTGCAGGTCGAGCTGGCCCAGCTCAAGCACATGGCCACGCGCCTGATCCGCGGCTGGACCCACCTGGAGCGCCAGCGCGGCGGTTCGATCGGCCTGCGCGGGCCGGGTGAAACCCAGCTCGAAACCGACCGCCGGCTGCTGCAGAAGCGCCTGGAGCAGTTGCAGAAGCGGCTCGACAAGGTCGAGGTGCAGCGCACCCAGATGCGCCGCGCGCGCCTGCGCAGCGAACTGCCGCGCGTCGCGCTGGTCGGCTACACCAACGCCGGCAAGTCGACCCTGTTCAACGCCCTGACCGGCGCCGAGGCCTACGCCGACGACCGCCTGTTCGCCACGCTCGACCCGACCGTGCGCCGGATCGAGTTGTCCGGCGGCGCCGCGGTGCTGGCCGACACCGTCGGCTTCGTCCGCAACCTGCCGCACGAACTGGTCGCCGCGTTCCGCTCGACCCTGTCCGAGGCGCGCGAGGCCGACCTGCTGCTGCACGTGGTCGATGCCGCCGACCCGCAACGCAACGAACGCATCGCCCAGGTCGACTTGGTGCTGAATGAAATCGGCGCCGGCGACATCCCGCAGCTGATGGTGTTCAACAAGATCGACCGGATCGTGCCGGCGCCCCTCGACGAGGCGTCGCTCGGCGAGTCGCCGGCTGTCGATGAGCCGGCTGTCGATGAGCCGGCTGTCGATAAGCAGATTGTCGATGCGCCGCTCGTCGATGCGTCGCCCACCGCGGTGCCCGACAGCATGGCGCCGCGCCACGACCGCCCCGGCGAAGGCCGCCAGCGCGTCTGGGTGTCGGCGCGCGACGGCCTCGGCCTGGACCTGCTGCGCGGCGCGCTGGCCGAAGCGCTGGAACTGCGCCACGTGATCGGCGAAGTGCGGCTGCCGTCGCAGGCCGCGCGGCTGCGCGCACGCCTGCACGAACTGGGCGCGGTGCGCGGCGAGCAGGCCGACCACGACGGCTGGCTGCTGCAGGTCGACATGGCCCACGTCGACGTGCAGAAGCTGTTCGTGCAGGCGCACGGCGAGGCGTTGCGGCATCTGCTGGATGTCGAGGAAAGCGAGCTGTTCTGATCGAATGGGTGCCGCTGCAGTCCTGCGCGGCATTCGCCCGCCGCGGGAGCGACGGCAAACCGGCTTGCTTGAGACCCGCCACACCCCCACCTAGAATCCCCCGACGCTGCGATCCCATGCGATCCTGACCGCAGCCCACACCTCGACGCGGCGCCGTTGCCACGGCCCGCAGGCGGACCACGGATGGCCCGCGCGACCCCCCAACCTAGGAGCAGGCATGGCCTGGAACACCCCCGGCAGTGACAATTCCGGCGATCGCTCGCCGCGGCGCAGGCCCAACGACGGCGGACTGGATGCACTGCTCGAGCGCCTGCGCGGCCTGTTCGGCGGCGGCAACGGCGGTGGTGGTGGTGGTGGCGGCGCTGCCGGCGACGGCCGCAGCATGCTGCGCTGGGCCGGCATCGCGCTGGGCCTGTGGCTGCTGTTCAACTGCTTCGTGCTGATCACCGAGCAGCAGCGCGGCGTGGTGCTGCGCTTCGGCCAGTTCGCGCGCGTGCTGCAGCCCGGCCCGCACCTCAAGGCGCCGTGGCCGATCGAGCGCGTCACCAAGCTCAACGCCACCCAGATCAAGACCTTCAGCGACAACGTGCCGGTCCTGACCCGCGACGAGAACATCGTCCAGGTCGAGGTCAACGTGCAGTACCGCGTCAGTGATCCGCAGATGTACCTGTTCGGCAGCCGCGACGCCGACCAGGTGCTGCAGCAGGCCGCGCTCAGCACCGTGCGCGAGCAGGTTGGCCGCTCCACGCTGGATACCGTGCTCGGCGCGCGCGCCGCGCTGGCGGTACTCGCCCGCGACCAGCTGCAGAAGTCGCTCGACGCCTACCGCACCGGCCTGGTCGTGACCGAACTCAACCTGCCCAACGCGCGCCCGCCCGAGGAGGTCAAGCCGGCCTTCGACGACGTCAACAGCGCCCAGCAGGACAAGGACCGCCTGATCAGCGAGGCGCGCGCCTACGCCGCGCAGGTCGTGCCCGAAGCCCGCGGCCAGGCCGCACGCGTGCGCACCGTCGCCGAGGGCTACAAGACCGCCTCGGTCGCGCGCGCGCAAGGCGATGCCGACCGCTTCTCGCTGCTGGTCGACCAGTACAAGGCCGCGCCCGACGTCACCCGCAAGCGCCTGTGGCTGGAGACCGTGCAGGAAGTGCTGGCCGGCAACCGCAAGATCGTTGGCGGCGATTCGCGCCAGCTGATCTACGTGCCGATGCACGACAAGCCCGGCACCGCCGCCAAGTCCAGCCTGCCCAACCTGCTGGCGCCCGAAGCGCTGGCGCCGACGGTGAATGTGCTCGAACAGGCCGAGGAAACCCGCGGGGCGCGCACGCCGCGCCCGGCCGGCCGTGAGGAGGTGACGCGATGAAGTTCTCGTTCTGGATTGCCACGGCCGTCGCCGTGCTGCTGGCGCTGCTCGGCTCGGTGTTCGTGGTCAGCGAAGGCCAGACCGCGATGGTGCTCAACCTCGGCCGCGTCGTACGCACCGACCTCAAGCCCGGCCTGCACTTCAAGGTGCCGCTGCTGGAAACCGCGCGCGTGTTCGACCAGCGCTTCCAGGTGCTCGACGCCGAGCCCGAGCGCTACCTGACCTCCGAGCGCAAGGACGTCAGCATCGACTTCTTCGCGATCGGCAAGATCGAGAACGCGCGCGCGTTCTTCCGCGCCACCGGCGGCGACGAGTCGGTCGCGATCCAGCGCCTGGCGCCGATCATCAGGGACTCGCTGCGCAACGAGATCAGCGCGCGCACCCTGCAGCAGGTGGTGTCGGGCGACCGCGCCGAGGTCATCGGCCGCCAGCTCAAGTCGATCAACCAGGGCGCGGCGACCATGGGCGTGCGCATCATCGACCTGCGCATCAAGCAGATCGACCTGCCGACCGACAGCCAGGTGATCCAGGACGTCTACCGGCGCATGCGCGCGCAGCGCCAGCAGGTCGCCAGCCAGCTGCGCGCCGAGGGCGCCGAGCAGGCCCAGACCGTGCGCGCCCAGGCCGACCGCGAGCGCACCGTGATCGTCGCCGAGGCCGAGCGCGACGCGCAGCGCCTGCGCGGCGAGGGCGATGCCCAGGCCACCCGCGCCTACGCCGCGGCGGCGCAGAAGGACCCGGGCTTTTACGCGTTCCAGCGCAGCCTCGAGGCCTACCGCGCCTCGTTCGCCGACGGCGAGGGCGTGATCGTGCTCGACCGCGACGATCCGTTCCTGCAGTACATGAAGTCCGACCGCTGACCGATGGGCGAGGGATTGCTGTCGGCCCTGTGCCTGGTCGCGGTGCTGGAGGGCCTGTTGCTGTTTGCCGCGCCGGGCAGCTGGAAGCGCGCCGCGGCGCAGCTGTACGCGGTGCCCAACCCCAAGCTGCGGGTGCTGGGCGCGGTCGTAACCGGCGTCGGCCTGCTCTCGCTGTGGGTCGTGCGCGGGTAGGGCGGGCCCAGGCCCGCCGGCTTTTACCGCCCGCCGGCATTTACCGCTCGCCGGCATTCCCCGCTCGCCGGGGTGGCCGGCACCCGACAAAACCCGGATAATGCACAAAAGCCGGAGGGGCATTCCCTTCGGCTTTTATCGTTTGTGGCGCCCGGCTCCGTCCGTGGCGTCCCGTCCGCGGCGGCCTCGCCGCGCGGACGACTCAACAGGAGCGTTGCAATGGGTCAGTCAGTCGTCGTTCTCGGGGCCCAGTGGGGCGATGAAGGCAAGGGCAAGATCGTCGACCTGCTGACCGAGGAGATCGGTGCGGTCGTGCGCTTCCAGGGCGGCCACAACGCCGGCCACACCCTGGTCATCAACGGCAAGAAGACCGTCCTGCACCTGATCCCGTCGGGCATCCTGCGCGAAGGCGCGCTGTGCCTGATCGGCAACGGCGTCGTGCTCTCGCCGGCCGCGCTCAAGAAGGAAATCGCCGAGCTCGAGGCCACCGGCGTCGAGGTGCGTTCGCGCCTCAAGATCAGCCCGGCCACGCCGTTGATCATGCCGTACCACATCGCCCTGGATCAGGCGCGCGAGAAGAAGGCCGGCGGCAAGGCGATCGGCACCACCGGCCGCGGCATCGGCCCGGCGTACGAGGACAAAGTGGCGCGCCGCGGCATCCGCGTCGCCGACCTGCATTACCCGAAGCAGCTCGAGGAACTGCTGCGCACCGCGCTGGATTACCACAACTTCGTGCTGACCAAGTACCTGGGCGTCGACGCCGTCGACTTCCAGCAGACCTTCGACGAGGCGCTGGCATTCGGCGACTACGTGCAGCCGATGAAGTCCGACGTCGCCGGCATCCTTCACGACCTGCGCAAGCAGGGCAAGCGCGTGCTGTTCGAAGGCGCGCAGGGCTCGCTGCTCGACATCGACCACGGCACCTACCCGTACGTCACGTCCAGCAACACCACCGTCGGCGGCGCGCTGGCCGGCACCGGTGTCGGCGCGGACGCGATCGACTACGTGCTCGGCATCGCCAAGGCCTACGCCACCCGCGTCGGCGGCGGCCCGTTCCCGACCGAGCTCAACGACGAGATCGGCCAGGGCATCCGCGACCGCGGCCAGGAATACGGCGCCACCACCGGCCGCCCGCGCCGCTGCGGCTGGATCGATCTGGTCGCGCTCAAGCGCGCGGTCGCGATCAACGGCATCAACGGCCTGTGCATCACCAAGCTCGACATCCTCGACGGCATGGACAAGCTCAAGCTGTGCGTGGCCTACAAGTACCACGGCAAGCAGACCGAGTACGCCCCGCTCGATGCGCAGGGCTGGGACGAGTGCGAGCCGGTGTACCTGGAGTTCCCGGGCTGGACCGAATCCACCGCCGGCGTCACCGAGTGGGACAAGCTGCCCGCCGCCGCGCGCGCCTACCTGCGCGCGCTGGAAGAACTGTCGGGCTGCCCGCTGGCGATGGTATCCACAGGCCCCGGCCGCGAAGCGACCATGACCCTGCGCGATCCCTGGGCGTAAGCGTCGGCGCTGAACCGTGCGAAGAAAAGGCCGCCTCCGGGCGGCCTTTTCGCAGAGCGGGTTTCAACCCGCCGTCCCGCCACCCGCGTCTCCCCCGACGGCGGGTTGAAAACCCGCGCTACACGCCCCCGTAGGATGGGTTGAGCGCAGCGATACCCATCGCCCTGCGCCCCACCGCCCACGGCGGTCCGCCGCAACCGCCGACGCTACAATCACTGTTCGCGACCTTGCGACGCCATCGTTCGACCCCACCATGCGCAATCCCCTGCAAGAGCAACTGCTCAAGGCCGGCCTGGCCAAGAAGCACAAGGTCGCCGAAGCCGTGCGCGAGCAGGCCCGCCAGCGCCACGCCAAGGCGCCGGCCGCGCCCGCCGCCGACGCGGTCGATGCGCACAAGCTGCAGGCCGAGCGCGCCGAACGCGACCGCGCGCTGTCGGCACAGCGCAACGCGCAGGCGCGCGCGCACGAACTGCGCGCGCAGGTGAAGCAGATCGTCGACACCCACAAGGTCCGCCGCGAGGGCGAGATCGCCTACGCCTTCACCGACGCCGGCAAGATCAGGAACGTGCTGGTCAACGAGGCCCTGCGCCTGCAACTGGCCAGCGGCGCGCTGGTGATCGCGCGCCACGGCGATGGCTACGAACTGCTGCCGCGCGCCGCGGCCCAGATGGTCTACGAGCGCGAGGCCGCCGCAATCGTGCTCGACCACGGCCGCAACCCATCGCCCGCCGAGCCGGGCAGCGACGACGACTACTACAGCCAGTTCGTCGTCCCCGACGACCTGACCTGGTAACCCGTCCCCGTAGGATGGGTTGAGCCAAAGGCGATACCCATCACCCCGCGATACCCACCCGTAGGATGGGTTGAGCAAAGCGATACCCATCACCGCGCAATACCAAGAGGTCAAGGATGACCAACTACCGCCGCGCCCATGCCCCCGGCGCCAGCTACTTCTTCACCGTCAACCTCGCCCGCCGCGACTGCACGCTGCTGACCGAGCGCATCGACGACCTGCGCAACGCGCTGCGTTACGTCCGCGCCCACCACCCATTCGCGATCGACGCGATGGTCGTGCTCCCCGAACACCTGCACGCCGTGTGGACGCTGCCGCAAGACGATGCCGACCACTCCCTGCGTTGGCGCCTGCTGAAGACGTGGTTCTCGCGGCAACTGCCGCGGGGCGAACGACGCGGCGACAGCCGCATTGCCAAGGGCGAACGCGGCATCTGGCAGCGACGTTACTGGGAACACCTGATCCGCGATGACGACGACTTGCGTCGCCATGTCGACTACATCCATTTCAACCCGGTCAAGCACGGGCACGTGGCGCGGGTGGCGGATTGGCCGTATTCGACCTTTCACCGCCATGTGGCGGAAGGGCGATTGCCACCCGACTGGGGCATCGCGGTGGGAACCGGGGCTGGCTTCGGCGAGCGGGGTTGATGGGTATCGCTACGCTCAACCCATCCTACGCAATGCCATCCGTAGGATGGGTTGAGCCAAAGGCGATACCCATCACCCCTCGCGGGTGCAGCAGGCGATGGGCATCGCTATGTTCAACCCATCACGCCGCCGCCAGCACCTTGTGCATGCGCTGGTAATCCCGGCGGTACTGCTTCGCCAGCTTGGTCTTCTGTGCCGCGCTGAGCACCTTGCCCGAGACCTGGAAAAACTTCTTCTCCTCCTCGCGCAAATGGTGGTGGACCTCGTGCGACAGCTCCTTCGCCTTCTCGATCCACGCCGCGCCGGCCGGCGCCAACGACTGCAGCTCCTCGACCAGCTCGTCGATCTCGTGGTGCTCGTGCAGCGCGTGGCGGGTGGACATCAGTCCCATGTCGTCCATCAGCATCGGCGCGTACAGGTAGCGCTCCTCGGCCGCCTCGTGCGCGGCCAGCTCGATCCGCACCTGGGTGAACAGCGCGATCCGCGCCTGGGTGCCGGCCTTGCTGCGCAGCAGCTTGCGCAGCAGCGCGCGCTGGATCTCGTGGCTTTCGCGCAGCGCGTCGTAGATGGACTCGGCCATGCAGGGGTTCCGGGAAGTGAGTGGAAGGGCGCCGCCGACGATACCGGCGCCCGCGTCAACGCCACGCACACACCGCCTTGCGCATTCGTAGGATGGGTTGAGCCAAAGGCGATACCCATCACCGCGCAGACCCCGCCGCCACGTCGATGGTGCAACCGCCGATGGGTATCGCTTCGCTCAACCCATCCTACGAACAACCAAAAAAAGGCCCCGGAAACCGGGGCCTTCTGCTGTTACCTGATTACGCCAGCTTCAGCGGCCGTCGCCGTCCGCATCACCCGGTACGGCGCGCTCGACGCGGTGCCACGCGGCGCGGGTCGCGCCCTTGGCTTCGTTCCACGCCACGCGCGAGTTGCCCTTGACGCGCTCGTAGTCGTTCTGCAGTTCCGACTCGACCTGCTCGAAGGTGCGGCCTTCGTACTTGGCGCGGTTCTCGTAACCGGTGCGGTAGGCCGGCGCGTACTCGTTGTAGTCGTAGTCCTTGTTGACATACGGCTCGTTCTTGTAGTTCTCCTGCCAGTAGGCGTTCTCGGCGGTCGGGTTGACCGCTTCGCCGGCGGCCTTGCCGCCCAGCCCACCGACCACCGCGCCGATCGCGCCGCCGACCACCGTGCCCACCGGGCCGGCGACCGAACCCACCGCCGCACCGGCCACCGCACCGGCGGTCGCGCCCAGGCCGGTACCGACCGGATGCGCGCCCGGGGTGCCGCTGATCGGATCGCGGTTCATGTCGTTGCTGTCGTTCTTGTCGTTGATGCTCATCGGGATTCCTTTGCGGAAGAGCCGGCCGGATCGCCGGATGCCGTCAATGTGCGCGGCACGCAATCAACGGCGCGTATAGACGCGGCTACACAAATCCGTCACCGGTGGCGTCGCGCGCGCCGACCCCCGGGCCTGCCTGGTGCATCCGGCGAAACCGTGCGCGCAGTCGATGCGCGGAGGCGCTTCGCCGCCGCGGGCGCTTCACCTCCGCGGCGCTAGAGTGGCGGCCACTTTCCGCACCCCCGTGCAGGGCCGTCGCGCATGACCCGTCGCTCCCCGCCGCGCCCCGACCCGACCGACCCTGCCGCCTCTGGTGGCTTTGTCCGCGTCCGCGGTGCACGCGAGCACAACCTCAAGGACATCGACGTCGACATCCCGCGCGATGCGCTGGTGGTGTTCTCGGGCGTGTCCGGATCGGGCAAGTCGTCGCTCGCGTTCGGCACGCTGTACGCGGAGGCGCAGCGCCGCTACTTCGAATCGGTCGCGCCGTACGCGCGCCGGCTGATCGACCAGGTCGGCGTGCCCGATGTCGATTCGATCGAGGGCCTGCCGCCGGCGGTGGCGCTGCAGCAGCAGCGCGGCACGCCGAGCGTGCGTTCCTCGGTCGGCAGCGTGACCACGCTGTCGAGCCTGCTGCGGATGCTGTACTCGCGCGCCGGCAGCTACCCGCCGAAGCAGGCGATGCTCTACGCCGAGGACTTCTCGCCGAACACCGCGCAAGGGGCGTGCCCGAACTGCCACGGCCTCGGCCACGTCTACGAGGTCACCGAGCAGTCGATGGTGCCCGACCCGTCGCTGAGCATCCGCGAGCGCGCGATCGCGTCGTGGCCGCCGGCCTGGCACGGCCAGAACCTGCGCGACATCCTGGTCACGCTCGGCCATGACGTCGACACGCCCTGGCGCGACCTGCCGAAGAAGACCCGCGACTGGATCCTGTTCACCGACGAGCAGCCCAGCGTGCCGGTGTACCCCGGTTTCACCCCCGCCGAGACCCGCGCCGCGCTGCGCCGCAAGACCGAGCCGGCGTACATGGGCACCTTCATCGGCGCGCGCAAATACGTGCTGCACACCTTCGCCACCACCCAGAGCGCGCTGATGAAGCGGCGCGTCGCGCGCTACATGGTCGGCAGCCGCTGCCCGGCCTGCGACGGCCGCCGCCTCAAGCGCGAGGCGCTGTCGGTGACGTTCGCGGGGCTCGACATCGGCACGCTGTCGCAGCTGTCGCTCAACGCGATGGCGCAGGTGCTGGAACCGGCCGCGCACGGCCGTTTCGACCAGGCCGCCGCGCGGGCGCAAGTCACCCTCAGCCGCGCCGCCGCGCGCCAGGACACCGCGCGCCGCGTCGCCGCCGGTGGTTCGGCGCACGCCGGCGGCTCGGACGTGCGGCGCACGCCGAACCTGTCGGAGGAGAAACGCATCGCCGCGCAGCGCATCGCTGGCGACCTGGTCGAACGCATCGCCACGCTGCAGGCGCTCGGCCTGGGGTACCTGTCGATGGACCGCAGCACGCCGACGCTGTCGCCCGGCGAGTTGCAGCGCCTGCGCCTGGCCACCCAGATCCGCTCCAACCTGTTCGGCGTGGTGTACGTGCTCGACGAACCGTCGGCCGGCCTGCACCCGGCCGACAGCGAGGCGCTGCACCGCGCGCTCGACCAGCTCAAGGCCTCGGGCAACTCCGTGTTCATCGTCGAGCACGACCTCGACACCATGCGCCGCGCCGACTGGCTGGTCGACGTCGGCCCCGACGCCGGCCAACACGGCGGCCGGGTGCTCTACAGCGGTCCGCCGGACGGTTTGCGCGCGGTCGCGCGTTCGCACACCGCCCGTTACCTGTTCGCCACCGACGCCAGCGCACACCGCGAACCGCGCACGCCTGCCGCGTGGCTGGAACTGCGCGGCGTCAGCCGCAACAACCTGCACGGCCTCGATGCGCGGTTTCCGCTGGGCGCCTTCACCGCGGTGACCGGCGTGTCCGGCTCGGGCAAGTCGAGCCTGGTCAGCCAGGCGTTGGTCGAACTGGTCGGCGCGCACCTGGGCCACGAGCCGCCCGCCGACGAGACCCCGTCCGGCGAGGAGGAACTGCCGCCGACTGTCGCCGCCACCACCACCGGCCGCCTGCACGCCGGCGCGGACGCGATCCGCCGGCTGGTCAACGTCGACCAGAAACCGATCGGCCGCACGCCGCGCTCCAACCTCGCCACCTACACCGGCCTGTTCGACCACGTGCGCAAGCTGTTCGCCGCGACCAAGGCCGCCAAGGCGCGCCGCTACGACGCCGGCCGCTTCTCGTTCAACGTCGCCCGCGCCGGCAAGCAGTCCGGCCGCTGCGAGACCTGCGACGGCGAAGGCTTCGTCAGCGTCGAGCTGCTGTTCATGCCCAGCGTCTACGCGCCATGCCCGACCTGCCACGGCGCGCGCTACAACGCCAAGACCCTGGAGGTCACCTGGAACGAGCGCAACATCGCCCAGGTGCTGGCGATGACCGTCGACGAGGCGCGCGCGTTCTTCGCCGACGAGCCGGCGGTGCACCGGCCCCTGACACTGCTGCACGACATCGGCCTGGGCTACCTGCGCCTGGGCCAGCCGGCGACCGAGCTGTCCGGCGGCGAGGCGCAGCGCATCAAGCTGGCCACCGAGCTGCAGCGCAGCCAGCGCGGCGACACCCTGTACGTGCTCGACGAACCGACCACCGGCCTGCACCCGTTCGACGTCGACAAGCTGATGAGGCAGCTGCACGGCCTCGTCGACGCCGGCAACACCGTGATCGTGGTCGAACACGAATTGCGCGTGGTCGCCGACGCCGACTGGGTGATCGACGTCGGCCCCGGCGCCGGCGAGGAGGGCGGCCGCATCGTCGCCAGCGGCACCCCGCGCCAGGTCAGCCAGGCCAAGGCCAGCCGCACCGCGCCCTACCTGCGCCGCTGGTTCGCGCCGGGGTAGGGCGGGTTTTCAACCCGCCATCGCCATACGCGACCACCGCGCCACCCCCGAAGGCGGGTTGAAACCCGCCCTACGCAAGGCCGTTGCCGCAGTTCGTAGGATGGGTTGAGCAAAGCGATACCCATCACACACGCTCCGCGACCGCACAAAAAAGGCCCCGCAATGCGGGGCCTTTCGTACTGCAACCAGCGACGCGCTTATTCCGATACCGACCCCGGCTCCACCGCGCGCGGGCCGTTGCCTTCGAAGCGCTTGCCCAGGTCGCGGTTGACCGCGTCCAGGCCTTCGCCCTTGCCGGCCACCTTCAGGATCGCGTAACCGCCCAGCGCGGCGACCATCACGTCGCTGCCCAATGCCATGTCGGTGTCGCGCACCTTTTCCAGCAGCCGGGTCAGCCGCTGCAGGCGCGCGTTGAGCGCGTCGTGGCTGGCCAGGTCGCGGCCCATCTCGGCCAGGTCCAGGTTGCGCGGCAGCAGGTCCGCGTTCTCGCGCATCACATCGAATGCCTTGCGGCAGAACGCCTCGGAGCCGTCGCCCATCTTGATCAGGCTGCGGCGTTGCGCGGTGCCGTTGAGAGCCACCAGCACCGGCCCCCAGCTTTGTTCCAGCGCCGCGATCGCCTGGTCGACACCGCTCCACTGGGCGTCGTCGAAATGCTTGCTTGCGAGGTTTTGACTCATGTCCCTTACTCCCTGTCTTGGTTGAACTTCCCGTTGCAGGCCGTCATTGGCCCGCCGCCGCAGCTTATCCGCGAGCACGGCCGCGTCCAAGCGGCCGATGCACCTACCCGTCACCCGTAGGATGGGTTGAGCGCAGCGATACCCATCACCGCCATGCACCACCCGAGCCGACCGCCACGCCACCGGCGATGCGCACCGCCTCCGGCTCAGTCCACCTGCGGATGGGCCAGAGCGGTCACGCCGTACCTCGAGAGCGGTCACCGCACCGCTCCAGAGCGGTTCCGGAACCCGACAGAGCGGTCTGCCGAGGGTCGAGAGCGGCTCTTGCACCGCTCTAGAGCGGTTCCCCCACCGCTCCAGAGCGGTTCCCGAAGGGTCGAGAGCGGCTATCGCATAGGTCGAGAGCGGTTGTCCGATACCTCCAGAGCGGCTACTGCACCGCTCTAGAGGGGTCCGGAAACGATCTAGAGCGGTTGTTGCACTGCTTTAGAGCGGCCCATCAACCGCATCGGAGCGGCCGTATCCGCATCTCACGGCCGCCAAAGTCACGCAAAAACAACAGCTTGCGCGCCAGCGCCGTAGGCTGGGCTTGGCCCCTTCAGGTCACCACTGCCATCCCGCCCATCGCGCCCCTAGGAACCGCTCCCCGCCCAGCCGCGATCAGGGCTTTTTCTAGCCCCCGGTCGCCGACGGTGAGACCCACGACGAGGGCACGCCCGAGAGAGGAGTAGAGCCAGTTGAGATCGGGGCACTTGCAGGGCGCAATGGCTGAGGGAGCAATCCGCCAAGCGCCACCGCGGCGGAACGGGCCAACCCGGACGCTCCTGTAAAGTCACGTCCGGGCAATTTGGGGATCCCACCGTAGTGTTTGAGCAAGCGTTCAAGAACATCGACGACATCCTGCACAAGGATGCCGGCTGCACCAGCGAGCTGGATTACACCGAGCAGTCGTCGTGGCTGCTGTTCCTCAAGTACCTCGATGCGCTGGAGCAGGACAAGGCGATCGACGCCGGTCTTGCGGGCAAGAAGTACCGCCACATCCTCGATCCTGAGTTCCGCTGGGATACGTGGGCCGCGCCGAAGAAGGCCGATGGCCGCATCGACCACCACAAGGCGATGACCGGCGACGACCTGCGCGAGTTCGTCAACGGCAAACTCTTTCCCTATCTGCACGCGTTCAAGGGCAAGGCCAGTAGCGCCGACACCATTGAGTACAAGATCGGCGAGATATTCGGCGAACTGAAGAACCGCATCCAGTCCGGCTACAACCTGCGCGAGGTGATCGAGCTGATCGACGGCCTGCGCTTCCGCAGCCAGACCGAGAAGCACGAGCTCTCGCACCTGTACGAAGCCAAGATCCGCAACATGGGCAACGCCGGGCGCAACGGCGGCGAGTACTACACGCCGCGCCCGCTGATCCGCGCGATCATCCAGGTGGTCGATCCGAAGATCGGCGAGCGCGTGTATGACGGCGCCGTTGGCAGCGCGGGCTTCCTCTGCGAGGCATTCGACTACCTCAACGCCAAGCCCGGCCTGAGCACCAACGACGTCGACACGCTGCAGAAGCGCACCTTCGTCGGCAAGGAGAAGAAGAGCCTCGCCTACGTGATCGCGATCATGAACATGATCCTGCACGGCATCGAGGCGCCGAACGTCATCCACACCAACACCCTGGCCGAGAACCTTGACGACATCCAAGACAAGGACCGCTTTGATGTGGTGCTGGCCAACCCGCCGTTCGGCGGCAAGGAGCGCGCCGAGCTCCAGCAGTACTTCCCGATCAAGTCGAGCGAGACCGCGTACCTATTCCTGCAGCACTTCATCCGCAGCCTGCGCGCCGGCGGCCGCGCCGGCATCGTCATAAAGAACACCTTCCTGTCCAACACCGACAAGGCCAGCGTGTCCTTGCGTAAGCTGCTGCTGGAAAGCTGCAACCTGCACACGGTGCTCGACCTGCCCGGCGGTACGTTCCAGGGTGCCGGCGTCAAGACCGTGGTGCTGTTCTTCGACAAGGGCGCGCCGACACGCCAGGTCTGGTACTACCAGCTCGATGCGGGGCGCAACTTCGGCAAGACCAGCCCGCTCAACGACAACGACCTGGCCGATTTTGTCGCGCGGCAGAAGACGTTCGCCGACAGTGCGCAGTCGTGGTCGGTGGATGTGGGCGGGATCGATGCGTCGACGTTCGATCTGTCGGTGAAGAATCCGAATGGAGGCGATGCCGTGGCGCTGCGCAGTCCGCAGGCGATCCTCGACGAAATCGCGGCGCTGGACGCGGAGAGTGGGGAAATCCTGCTGGGTATCCGGGGTTTGTTGTGAGAGCGGGCTGGCAGCTCAGCACCATCGGAGAAGTTTGCGAGGTTGTGAATGGCGCGACGCCAAAGACCAGCGTTGCCCAGTACTGGGGCGGTCATCATCGGTGGATCACGCCGGCAGAGATGGGCAAGCGAAGCAATCCGTATGTGGATGAGACGGCGCGTACGCTGACCGATGCGGGGCTACAAGACTGCTCAGCCAAATTGCTGCCCGCGAACTCAGTCATCCTTTCGTCGCGGGCACCAATCGGTCATTTAGTGATCAATGCAGAGCCGATGGCGACCAATCAAGGTTGTAAGGGTCTCGTCCCCGCGTCCGGAGTGCACCACAAGTTCCTCTACTACTACTTGGGCAACGTCGCAGAACTGCTCGAAAGTCTCGGAACCGGAGCCACGTTCAAGGAGCTATCCGGAGGAAAGCTAAAGGCTGTTGAGATTTTCCTGCCGCCTATGGACGAGCAGAAGCGCATCGTCGCCATCCTCGACCAAGCGTTTGCCGGTATCGCCACCGCCAAGGCCAATTCCGAGAAGAACCTGCAGAACGCCCGGGCGCTGTTCGAGAGCCATCTGCAGCAAGTGTTTGGTAGCGGTAAAGAAGGATGGGTCGACACCACGATTGACCGCTGCATCCGTTTCATTGACTACCGGGGGCGGACGCCCACCAAGACCGAAGCCGGGCTGCGCCTCATAACCGCCAAGAACGTCAAAATGGGATTTCTTCAGAGAACCCCTATGGAGTTCGTCGATCCGAGGAGCTACGGCAGCTGGATGACGCGTGGGATACCAAAGAAGGGGGACGTGCTGTTCACCACGGAAGCGCCGCTCGGCAACGTGGCGCAATTGGATACGGATGAAAAGGTGGTCTTCGCCCAGCGCGTGATCATCATGCAGCCCGATCCAGCTGTGCTCGACAACACGCTCCTCAAGTACCTGCTGCTTTCGCCGACGGTCCAAGAACGCATTCGCGACAAGGCTACCGGTGCAACCGCGCTCGGGATAAAGGCGAGCCTGCTGAAGAAAATCGAGATCAGTTTTCCCCGTGATCTCGCCGAGCAGCAGCGACTCGTCTCTCAATTGGACGCATTGAAGTCAGAGTCGTTGCGTCTAGAACGCACCCAACGCCAGAAGCTCGCCGCCCTCGACGAACTCAAACAATCCCTGCTTGCCAAAGCCTTCGCCGGCGAGTTGTCCTGAAGGAGGCGCGATGGCGCTCACCGTCGCCGAACAGCAGATCTACGACGAAGCGCTGGCGTTCGCCAAGGCGAATCGCAAGGCGCTGGCGGCGCGGCTGGCCAACCCGGACACGTTTCCGGCCGAGGAATCGCCAGTGTCGGTGTTCATGGCCGGCTCGCCCGGCGCCGGCAAGACCGAGGCCTCGATCGAACTGATCGAGCGGGTCGGCGGCTGCGTCCTGCGGATCGACCCGGACGAACTGCGCAAGGAGTTGCCGGGATACACCGGCGAGAACGCCTGGCTGTTCCAGCGCGCGGTGGCGGTGCTGGTCGACCGGATACTGGATGTGGCGTTCCGCCAGTCGCAGAGCTTTCTGCTCGACGGCACCCTGACCCACTTCGACCGGGCGGTCGACAACATCGACCGTTCGCTGGCCAAGGGCCGGGCCGTTCAGGTGCTGTACGTGTACCAGGAGCCGGCGCAGGCCTGGGCCTTCGTTCAGGCCAGGGAGTGTCTGGAAGGACGCAAGATCCACCCGGAAACCTTTGTTGAGCAGTATTTCGCGGCCCGCGACGTGGTCAACCGGCTCAAGCGCCACTTTGACGGCGACATCCGGATCGACCTGCTATTGAAGAACCTGGATGGCACCAACCGGACATTTGTGAACAACGTCGACCAAATTGACAGCCACGTGCCCGAGAAATACGATCCCATTGCCCTGCGCACGATGCTGGGCCTGACCTAGGCAAGAACCATGTTTTCTCTGCGCCCCAAGCCCAAGAAAGTGGCGTCCACGCCCTTCTCCGACTTCATCCGTAACGCCTCTTCTGCCGAGAAGAAGAAGGTGTACAAAGTCGTGCTCGAACGGGCCACCGAGCGTCAGCAGCGCGTCCTGTTCCAGGCTGCCACTGCCAAGTAAGCCAGACGCGGTGCTTCCGCGTTTCTGATCCCACCCCGCAATGGCTACTATCCCCGGAGGAACAGGGGATAGAACCGCGTGAATGAAGCCGAGACCCGGGCCGAGCTGATCGACCCCGCCTTGCATGACGCCGGCTGGGGCGTGGTGGACGCCAGCCGCGTCCGCCGCGAACACATCACCCTGGGCCGCTTGCAGGGCGCTGGCCAGCGCGCCAAACCCGAGATCGCCGATTACGTGCTGGTGCACCGCGGCCAGCGCTTGGCGGTGATCGAAGCCAAGAAGCGCGCCGCTGGGGTCACTGAGGGATTGGGCCAAGCCAAGCGCTACGCCGCCAAGCTGCAGGTGCGGTTCGCATACTCGACCAATGGCGACGGCATCTACCGGGTCGACATGCTGACCGGCGCCGAGGGGCCGGTGGACGCCTGGCCAACGCCGGAGGCGCTGTGGGATGCGACCTTCGCGCAGGCCAATGTGTGGCGCGACCGCTTCGCCACGGTGCCATTCCCGGACAAGAGCGGCCAGTGGCAGATCCGCTATTACCAGGACATCGCCGTCAACCGCGCGCTGGAGGCGATCGCCACCGGCCGCGATCGGATGCTGCTGACGCTGGCGACCGGCACCGGCAAGACCTCGATCGCGTTCCAGTTGGCGTGGAAGCTGTTCCAGACGCGCTGGAATCTCAGTGGCGAACCCACGCGCCGGCCGCGCATCCTGTTCCTGGCCGACCGCAACACGCTGGCCAACCAGGCGTTCTCCGACTTCGCCGCATTCGCGGCCTTTGCCGACGATGCGCTGGTGCGCATCTCGCCGGCGGACATCCGCCAGAGGGGCACGGTGCCGACCAACGGCAGCGTCTTCTTCACCATCTTCCAGACCTTCATGAGCGGGCCGGGCGGCGCGCCCTATTTCGGCGAGTACCCGCCGGACTTCTTCGACTTCATCGTCATCGACGAGTGCCACCGCGGCGGTGCCAACGATGAGAGCAATTGGCGCGACATCCTCGAGCACTTCGCACCAGCGGTGCAGCTGGGCCTGACCGCCACCCCCAAGCGCCGCGGCAATGTCGACACCTACGCCTACTTTGGCGAGCCGCTGTACACGTACTCGCTGAAGGAGGGCATCAACGACGGCTTCCTTACTCCGTTCAAGGTGCGCCAGTTCGCGACCACCATGGACGACTACACCTGGACGCCCGACGACGCCGTGGTGGCCGGCGAGGTGGTGCCAGGCAAGCGCTATACCGAGACCGAGTTCAACCGCCTGATCATCATCCCGGAGCGTGAGGCCTACCGCGTCGGGCTGTTCATGGCCGAAATCGGGCCGCAGGAGAAGACGCTGGTGTTCTGCGCCACCCAGGAACATGCGGCGCTGGTGCGGGACCTGATCAACCAGCGCAAGACAGTCGCCCACCCCGACTACTGCGTGCGGGTGACCGCGAACGACGGCGCGATCGGCGACGAGCACCTGAAGAATTTCCAGAACAACGACAACGTCATCCCGACCGTGCTCACCACCTCCCAGAAGCTGTCCACCGGCGTGGATGCGCGCGGCGTGCGCCACATCGTGCTGATGCGGCCGGTCGGTTCGATGATCGAGTTCAAGCAGATCATCGGACGTGGCACGCGCCTGCTAGACGGCAAGGACTACTTCACGATCTTCGATTTCGTAAAGGCCTACGAGCACTTCGAGGATCCGGAATGGGACGGCGAGCCGGCCGAGCCAGTTCTGACCGGGCCGCGTGCGGCGCGGGTCGAGGGCGATGGTCCATCGATAGACGGGCCTAGTGGCGTCGACGGCGACGAAGGAGCCGCTTGTCTGCCTCCGCTGAAGATCCAGCTAGCCGACGGCAAGGCTCGCAAGATCCAGAGTATGTCGTCGACCAGCTACCTCGGCGCCGACGGCAAGCCGATGTCGGGCAAGCAGTTCATCGAGAGTCTGTTCGGCGCACTGCCCGAGTTCTTCGCTGACGAAGACCAACTGCGCGCGATCTGGAGCGATCCCTCCACCCGCAAGGCGCTGCTGGCGGGACTGGCCGACAAGGGTTTCGGCCGCACGCAACTGGTCGAGATGCAGAAGATCATCGAGGCCGAGGACAGCGACCTGTTCGACGTGCTCGCCTACGTGGCCTATGCGCGCGCACCGATCACTCGTGGCGAGCGAGCGGTTCTGGCAAAAGCGGGTATCAACACCAGCTACCGGAACAACAAGCAGTTGGCCTTCCTGGAGTTCGTGTTGGGCCACTACGTGGAGGAGGGCGTCGACGAACTCGACCTCGACAAGCTCTCCCCGCTGCTGCGACTCCAGTACAGCGGCGCGATTGCGGACGCCGCCGCCGATCTGGGAACCGCCGAGCAAATTCGTGGCGTGTTCGTGGGTTTCCAGAAGTACCTTTACACCGCGCCGGCGTGAATTCGACGGCCGAGGATCATTTTGTTGACATCGACAAGATGATCGCCTGGGTCAAGGCTGCACAACTCGAATCAAGCGACACACACCCGGCATGTGTCACGAGGCGATGGGTATCGCCTTCGGCTCAACCCATCCTACGAAATGTTAGGCGGGCGTCACGCCCGGGTTTCGCGTCCGTAACGTGGGGCTGGGTACTCTCCGCATCGACCCATGCGGGTCGTCGAACGGGAGGAGTGCTAGGCAATGCCGATCCATGATCGCAACCAGACCGGTAAGCCGAGTCAGGATGGCCGTCGGAACACCGGCACATCCGACCAGGATCGGGTCAGGAAGCAGACCGCTGGATCGGAGGATCGGATGTCCAAGTCAGGGATGTCCGGAAACGACCACTCGCAGAAGAGCAGCGGCAAACGCGACGACCATCGCTGACCGCCTGGCCCCTGCGACACCCTTCGGCGCCCGCCTCGTGCGGGCGCCGTGCTGTGCGGTCGATCAAACGGGGCCGTAGGAGGGGTTGCGCGCAGCGCTGACGATCGCGCCGTGCGTTGGTTGCGGCAGGAAGGCCCGCTCAGGTGTTCGAGGGCCGGTGTCCTCGGCACGCGCGCGGTCGTCGCGGGGCGCGGTCGCCCCGGCTTAACGCGCGCCCGTGCACTGTCGTCGCCTCTCGCCTTCCACGCGCACGGGGTGGTTTCTGGGTACGACGCATGACCTGGTGGTGACGACGCCCGAAGGCCTGTACTGCCCGGTCGGGGACTTCCATATCGACCCGTGGCGGCCGGTGCCGCGGGCGGTGATCACGCACGGCCATGGCGACCACGCGCGCGTGGGCATGGGCTGTTACTACGTGGTGGACGCGGGCCTGCCGATCCTGCAATGGCGGCTGCGCGAGCAGGACTACCGGGTGCACGCGCACGGGGAGCGGTTCCGGATCGGCGGGGCGACGGTGTCGTTCCATCCGGCCGGGCACGTGCTGGGCTCGACCCAGGTGCGGATCGAGGCCGGCGGCGAGACCTGGGTGCTGTCGGGCGACTTCAAGCGCGACTTCGATCCGACCTGCCTGCCGTTCGAGGTGGTGCCGTGCGATGTGTTCATCACCGAGGCGACATTCGGGCTGCCGATCTACCGCTGGCCGGCGACCGCCGACGTGGCGCGCGAGATCGTGGCCTGGCGCGAGGAATGCGCGGCCAATGGCGAAGCGGCGATCCTGTACTGCTACGCGCTGGGCAAGGCGCAGCGCGTGCTCGCCGAGTTGGACGCGCACACCGACCGCCCGGCGTGGGTGCACGGCGCGATCGATGCCGGCGTGCAGGTCTACCGCGCGGCCGGCGTGCCGATGCTGGCCACCAACCGGGTGGCCGACGAGCCGCGCGGCGCGGACTTTGCCGGCGAGCTGGTGATCGCGCCGCCGTCGGCGGCGGGCAGCCCGTGGGTGCGCCGCTTCCGACGCGCGCAGCAGGGGTTCGCCTCGGGCTGGATGAGCCTGCGCGGCAACCGCCGGCGCCGCAACCTGGACCGCGGCTTCGTGGTCTCCGACCACGCCGACTGGCCGGCGCTGCTGCGCACCACGCGCGAGACCGGCGCTGCGCGGGTGATCGCGACCCACGGCGACACCGAGGCGCTGGTGCGCGTGCTGCGCGAGTCGGGGGTGGATGCGGGTGTGTTCCAGACCGCCTACGGCGAGGACGACTGATGCAGCGTTTCGCCGCGCTCTACGAACGGCTCGACCGCAGCACCGGCACCGGCGACAAGCGTGCGGCGCTGGTCGATTACTTCCGCGATGCGCCGCCGCGCGATGCGGCGTGGGCGCTGTGGTTGCTCGCTGGCGGCAAGGTCGGCGGCGCCCGCGCGCGCATCGCCAGCAGCGGCGAGCTGCGCGCGTGGATCGGCGAGGAAAGCGCTACCCCGGACTGGCTGGTCGCGAGCAGCCACCACGCGGTCGGCGACCTGGCGGAAACGCTCGCGTTGCTGCTGGACGACCCGCTGCAGCCCGCGCACGACACCTCGTTGGCCGACTGGATCGAGGGCCGGTTGCTGCCGGTGGCCGGCGCCGAGCCCGACGCGCGGCGCGCGGTGGTGGTCGCGGCGTGGCGCAGCCTGCGCTTCCGCGAGCGGCTGGTGTTCAACAAGCTGCTGACCGGCGCGCTGCGCGTGGGCGTGTCGACCGGGCTGGTGCAGAACGCGCTGGCGGAGCTGTCGGGGCTGGACATCGCGCGCATCGCGCAACGGATGCTGGGCCGGTGGACGCCGTCACCGGAATTCCTGGCCGGCCTGCTGTCGCCGGACGCCCAGGCCGGTGACGCGGCGCTGCCGTACCCGTTCTTCCTGGCATCGCCGCTGGAGGGCGAGGCCGTAGCGCTGGGCGAGATCGGCGAGTGGCTGCTGGAGTGGAAGTGGGACGGCATCCGCCTGCAGCTGATCCGCCGCGGCGCGGACATCGCGCTGTGGTCGCGCGGCGAGGAACGCATGGACGGGCGCTTTCCCGAGATCGAGGCGGCCGCGGCGCTGCTGGCGCGCGATGCGGTGATCGATGGCGAGCTGCTGGCGTGGCAGGGCGAGGACGCCGCGCCGCTGCCGTTCTCGGCCTTGCAGACGCGGATCCAGCGCCTGAAGCCCGGCCCGAAGGCGCTGGCCAATGCGCCGGCGCGGGTGCTCGCCTACGACCTGCTGGAACTGGACGGCGCGGACCTGCGCGAACGGCCGCTGGCGCAGCGGCGTGCGCTGCTGGCCGAGTTGCTCGACAGCGCCGCGCACCCGCTGCTCCGGCTATCGCCCGAGGTCGCGGCATCGGGCTGGGAGCAGGCCGCGCAGTTGCGCGAGCAGGCGCGCGACCGGGGCGTGGAAGGGCTGATGCTCAAGCGCCGCGAGTCGCCGTACCGGCACGGGCGCAAGCGTGGCGACTGGTGGAAGTGGAAGGTCGATCCGCTGACCGTCGACGCGGTGCTGGTCTACGCGCAATCCGGCTCCGGCCGGCGCAGCACGCTGTACACCGACTACACGTTCGCGTTGTGGGAAGGCGATGCGCTGGTGCCGGTCGCCAAGGCGTACTCGGGGCTGGACGACACCGAGATCCTGCGCCTGGACCGCTGGATCCGCGCGAACACGCTGCAGCGCTTCGGGCCGGTGCGCTCGGTCACGCCCGAGCACGTGTTCGAACTGGGCTTCGAAGGGGTGAACCGTTCGACCCGGCACAAGTCCGGGGTGGCGGTGCGGTTCCCGCGGATCCTGCGCTGGCGCACCGACAAGCCCGCGGCCGAGGCCGACCGGATCGAGTCGCTCAGGGCGCTCGCGCAGTGAGCCCGGATTCTTCTGGCCCCGCGCGACGGCGGAATCCGACCGCGCCATTGATGGACTGGTTCGCCGCGCGCGATTGGCGCCCGGCGCCGTTCCAGCGCGAGGCGTGGCGCCGCTACCTGGCCGGCGAGTCCGGCCTGCTGGTCACGCCCACCGGCAGCGGCAAGACCCTGGCCGCACTCGGCGGTCCGCTGTTGCAGGCGCTGAAGCTGGGCGACGCCGCGGTGCGCGCGCGACGCGGCGTGCCCGCCCCGCCGCGGCTGCGCCTGCTGTGGATCACGCCGCTGCGCGCGCTGGCCACCGACACCGTGCGCGCGATGCAGGTGCCGATCGACGGGCTGGGCGTGCCGTGGACGGTGGCGATGCGCACCGGCGACGCCAGCGCGCGCGATCGCCGGCTCGCGCGCAAGGGCTTGAGCGACGTGCTGGTGACAACGCCCGAATCGTTCGCGCTGATGCTGTCCTACCCCGATGCGGGCGAGCTGCTGGCCGGCGTGCGTGGCGTGGTGGTCGACGAGTGGCACGAGTTGCTCGGCAACAAGCGCGGCGTGCTGTTGCAGCTGTGCCTGGCACGGCTGCGCGCGATCGCGCCCGAGGCCCCGATCTGGGGGTTGTCGGCGACACTGGGCAACCTGGAGCAGGCGCGTGCGGTGCTGCTGCCGCACGCGCCCAACGCGGCGATCGTGTCCGCGCCGCGGCCGCGGCGGATGACGGTGGAGACGCTGTTGCCGCAGGCGGGCGAGCGCTTTCCATGGGCGGGGCACTTGGGGTTGTCGCAGCTGGGGCGGGTGGCGGAGGTGCTGCAGCGCGCGCGATCAAGCCTGCTGTTCACCAACACCCGCGCGCAGGCGGAGCTGTGGTATCGCGCGCTGCAGGCGGTATGGCTGGACGATCCGGCGACGCTTGCGCTACACCACGGCTCGCTGGACGCGTCGCTGCGCGGCGCCGCCGAAGCCGGCCTGCGCGACGGCAGCGTGCGCTGCGTGGTCGCCACTTCCAGCCTCGACCTGGGCGTGGACTTTCCGGCCGTCGACCAGGTGCTGCAGGTCGGCAGCCCCAAGGGCATGGCGCGGCTGATGCAGCGCGGCGGGCGCGCGCGGCACCGGCCGGGCGAGGCCGGGCAGGTGGTCGGCGTGCCGACCCACGCGCTGGAGCTGGCCGAATACGCGGCGGCGCGGGTGGCGCTCGCGCACGGTCATGTCGAGTCGCGGCCGCCGCCGCTGATGCCGCTGGACGTGCTCGCGCAGCACTGCGTCACGCTGGCCCTGGGCGGTGGCTTCGAACCCGACGCGTTGCTGCGCGAGGTGCGCGGCACGCATGCATACGCGGACCTGCCCGACGTGGCCTGGCAGGCGGTGCTCGACTTCATCGTGCGCGGCGGCAGCGCGCTGGAGCATTACCCCGACTTCCGCCGCGTGCTCCGCGACGAGGACGGCATCTACCGCGTGCACGACCGCCGCATCGCGTTCCGGCATCGGCTGTCGATCGGCACCATCACCAGCGACGGCAGCGTCCAGGTGCGCTACATGAAGGGCGGCTTCCTGGGATCGGTGGAAGAGGCGTTCGTGGGCCGGCTGCGGCCGCGCGACCGGTTCCAGTTTGCCGGCCGCACGCTCGAGCTGGTCCAGCTGCGCGACATGACCGCGTACGTGCGGATCGCCAAGCGCGCGGACGGCCGGGTGCCGCGCTGGCAGGGCGGCAGCCTGCCGATGTCGAGCGAGCTGGGCGCGCAGGTCGAGGCCATCCTCGCCGGCCCACCCGCCAGCCCGGAGATGCGCGCGCTGGCGCCGCTGCTGCAACTGCAGTCGCGCCTGTCGGCGCTGCCCAGCCCCGCCACCCTGCTGGCGGAAGCGGTGAAGAGCCGCCAGGGCTGGCACCTGTTCCTGTTCCCGTTCGCCGGGCGCGCGGTCCACGAAGGGCTGGCGGCGCTGCTGGCATTGCGTTGGGCGCGCGAGGCGCCGAACACGTTCGGCTGGGCGGTGAGCGACTACGGGCTGGTGCTGACCGCGCAGGCCGAAGCGTGGCCCGATCCCGAACTGCTGGCGCGGCTGCTGTCCCCCGAGGGGCTGATGGACGACCTGCGCCACGGCGTCAACCTGGCGGAACTGGCGCGCCGCCAGTTCCGCGAGGTCGCGCGCGTCGCCGGCCTGCTGCCGCCTTCGTTGCCGGGTCGCGCCGCGCGTTCGCTGCGGCAGTTGCAGGCGTCGAGCGGGCTGCTGTTCGATGTGCTGCGCCAGCACGACCCGGGGCACGTGCTGCTGGCGCAAGCGGAGCGGCAGGTGCTCGAAGTGCAACTCGAGGTGCGCCACCTGCACGCGGTGCTGCAGCGCTGCCGCGAACGCACGCTCGACCTGCACCGGCCAAGCAGCCTGACGCCTCTCGCGTTTCCGCTGTGGGCCGATTCGATCCGCGGCCAGCTCAGCACCGAGGACTGGCGCACGCGCGTGGCGCGCGCGGCCGCGCAACTGGAGCGGCGGCATGCCCCGCGTGCTTGAGCTGCGACTGGCGGGCGAGCCCGTCCAGGTGCTGGCGGACCGCGCGCTGTACTGGCCGGCGCGCCGGCGGTTGCTGATCGCCGATCTGCACCTGGGCAAGGGCGCGATCCTGCGCTCGGCCGGCATCGCCGTGCCCAGTGGCGGCACCGGCCATGACCTGGCGCGACTGGATGGGTTGCTGCGCGAGACCAGCGCGCGCGAGCTGTGGGTGCTCGGCGACTTCCTGCATGGCGCGCGGCACGCGGACGTCGAGCACGCGTGGCGCGGCTTGCTCGCGACGCATCCCGGGCTGGAGGTGGGCGTGGTGGCGGGCAACCACGACCGCGCGCTGGTCGCCGCCGAACTGGGGGTGCGCCTGTTGCCGGAGGACGTGCCCGACGGCCCGTTCCGCTTTCGCCACCAGCCGCTCGACGTGGCCGATGCGCATGGGTTGCACGTGATGTGCGGTCACGTGCACCCGGTGGTGCGGCTGCCGGGCCTGCGCGGTCGGTATCCGGCGTTCCTGCTCGCCGCTGGGCAGACCATCCTGCCCGCGTTTTCCGCGTTCACCGGCGGCCAGCGCGTCGATGATTGCGCGGCGGCATGGATCGCGTGCGCCGATGGCGAATTGCTCGCCCACCACCCGCGCGAAATCTAGCCCGTTGATGGGTCGAATGCGTTGCTCCCTCCTTTGAAAAAGGAGGGTTGGGGAGGATTTGCGCTTGGGCTGTTTTCCAGTGGCCAGGCGCAGAAGCAAATCCCCCTTGGTCCCCCTTTTTCAAAGGGGGAAAACCGCGCGTGCCGTGGATGGGCTGAATGCCTTGCTCCCTCCTTTGAAAAAGGAGGGCAGGGGAGGATTTGCTTTTCGGCTGTCGGCCAGTGGCCAGAGGCAAAAGCAAATCCCCTTTGGTGCCCCTTTTTCAAAAGGAAAGGACCGCGCGTGCGCCGCCATCCACCACGCGGTACGACTCGCCGCATTCACGCAAACGGCACTAAGCGGACGTGCTGGGCTCAGCAGAGTGCGTTGCGGCGACGATTTGCCGTCGCATCGGGCTCTCACTGCTCACAAGGCCGTAACCGGCCAAGACCAACTATCGGGATTAGATCGCTCGGGTTAGTCAGCAGCCGTGCAGAGCCAAGGGAACCTTCGATGGGCAGATGCCTTGGCGCGTCATGCCGAGCAAGGGGATGCGCAGCCGGTCGCGGAGTCGGTGGTTTCGGCGTGGAAGGCGATTGATGACGCTCTCTCTCCGATCCTCGGCCAGCACGGCGTGTCGCTGCTCTACCAGCGCAGCCTTCATCTCACCATTCCCGGGTACCCGTGGTTGAGCGGCGTGCACCAAGGCGTTCAGGACGCCATGGACCTGGTCGCGCTGGAGCAGGCACTCGCACAGCGCAGCAGCGCTGAGGCCGCCACTGCCGGTGGTGCGTTTCTCCAGGCGTTCGATAACTTGCTGGTGACCCTCATAGGCTCCTCGCTCACCGAGCGACTGCTGCATCCGGTGTGGCACGACTTACCCGGCGATGCGGCCGCGCAGGAGATTCCGTCATGACCGACAAAGTAGCCATTCACCGCCTCGCCACCGGCGTACCGGGCTTGGACGAGGTGCTCGGCGGCGGCTTGCCGGAGTTCTCGTTCAACCTGATCGCCGGCGCGCCGGGGTGTGGCAAGACGACGCTCGCGCACCAGATGATGTTCGCGTTGGCAACGCCGCAGCGCTCTGCCCTTTACTTGACCGTGCTGGGCGAGCCGCCGCTGAAGATGCTGCGCTACCAGCAGCAGTTCGATTTCTTCGACAACGAAGCGATCGACCACGCGATCCGTTTTCGCAACCTGTCCGACAGCGCGCTCGCCGGTGACCCCCAGCGGTTGCTGGACCGCATCGTCGCGGAGGTGAAAACCCACGCGCCGGCGTTCGTCTTCGTCGACTCGTTCCGGTCGATGGCGCAGGCAGGCACAACAGACCACCGCACGCACAACGACCTGCAACAGTTCGTGCAACAGCTGGGCGTGCTGATGACCAGCTGGCAGGCCACAACCTTCCTGATCGGCGAGTACTCCGCCACCGACGCCAATCCGGTGTTTACGGTGGCCGACGGAATGGTCTGCCTGCGCCAAAGCGTGCAGCGCAACTCCATGGTCCGCAAGCTGGAAGTCATGAAGATGCGCGGCCAGGCGACGTTGCCGGGGCTTCACACTTTTCGGATCAGCTCGGCGGGCATCCAGGTGTTTGCGCCCGCGCGCGTTCCGGTGCCGACGGACGTGGCCAACACCGAAGCGCCCGCGTCCCGTGCCCGTCTGGGCGTGTCCGGCCTGGACGAGATGCTCGGCGGCGGCGTGCCGCGCGGCTACTCGCTGCTGGTCGCCGGGCCTTCGGGATCGGGCAAGAGCATGCTGTCCGCGTCCTTCCTGGCCGAGGGTGCGCGCTGCGGCGAGACCGGCGTCATCGCCGCCTTTGACCAGCACCCCAGGCGCTCGCGCCATCGGGTGGTCGCCGACTTGATCGCGAACGGCAGCGTCGGCCTGGTGGAAAGCCGGGCGCCGGACCTGTCGATCGACGAGATCACCCACCAATTGCTCAACGAGATCCGCCGGCTCAAGGCCACCCGCGTGGTCATCGACTCGCTGTCCGGATTCGAGCTGTACCTGGCGCCGACGTTCCGCGAGGACTTCCGCGAGAACCTCGCGCGCCTGATCACCACCTTGGCGTGCGAGGGCGTCACCGTGCTGGCGACCTCCGAACTGGAAGACCGCTACACCGATCTGCGCTTCAGCCCGTACGGCACCGCGTTCCTGACCGACGCGATCATCGTGCAGCGCTACATGGAGGTCGACAGCCACCTGCTGCGCATGCTGGCAGTAGTCAAGGTGCGCGCGAGCCATCACTCCAACGAGTTGCGCGAATACAGCATCGACGCCGCTGGCATCCGCATGGGCGGAACGCTCACCGACCTGGAAGGCCTGCTCGGCGGCCGGCCGCGCAGACGACACCTTGTCGATCCCGCCGACCCGATCGCGGGTGGCGATGATGATTGAGGTGATGGGCCCGGGGCAGCGGCCGTGAACTCCCTGCCCGATCGCACCGGGGATGCGGCGGTGGCCGCGGCGCACGAGTTGGCCTGGTTGCAGGACCGGGTAGAACGCGCGCGCGTGGAGCTCACCCAGTTGCAGCAGCAGTTGGTCGAGTCGGAGCACCGTTTGGGCGACGGCCTGGCAGCGCAACTGGTCGAGGTCAACGAACAGTTGCTGTCGGCGACCTTGCAAGCGCGGACCGACGCCGAAACCGCCACCCAGGCGCTGGAGGACGTGTCGCGCCTGGTCGAACTGGACGCCCTCACGCAGCTCCCGAACCGCCTCCTGCTGCTCGACCGGGTCGCGCAGACCGTCGCCACGGCCAAGCGGCATGGCACCCGGTTCGCGCTGCTGTTCGTGGACCTCGACAACTTCAAGCAGATCAACGACACGCTCGGCCACGCGGTCGGCGATGACGTGCTCAGGCGCACCGCGCAGTGCCTGGTGTCCGCCGTCCGCGACGAGGACACCGTCAGCCGCCACGGCGGCGACGAGTTCCTGATCCTGCTGGCCGAGGTGGGCCAGGCCGCCGACGCGGTCGTGGTCGCCGAAAAGGTGATGGCGGCGCTGGCGGCGCCTTACCACGTGGGTGAGCACCCGCTGCGGCTCTCGGCCAGCATCGGCATCAGCGTCTACCCCGATGACGGCGAGGAGGTCGAGACCCTGATCGAGTGCGCGGACGCGGCCATGTACCGGGCCAAGCGGCACGGACTGGGCTTCTTTGTATTCAGCGGCGGCGATCCGTCGCGCGAGTGCAGCCCGCAATCGCCGCAGCCTGGACTCGCGGACCCACTGCGCGCCTATCCGCCGCCGGCCGAACAGAAGCTCCGGCACGCGCAGATACGCGAGGCGAACGAGCAACTGGTGCGTTCGGCGCTCGATGCGCAGGGCCTGCAGTCCACGGCCGAGCAGGCCAACCGGCAGCAGGCGGATTTTCTGGCCGTGCTGGCGCACGAATTGCGGAATCCGCTGACACCGATTCGCACCGCGGCCGGGCTGCTGGGCCGCGTGCGCACCGACGAACTGCCGCGGCTGCAAGCGATCATCGAGCGCCAGGTGCTGCACATCTCGCGGCTGCTCAACGACCTGCTGGATGTCTCGCGCGCGAGCACCGGCAAGCTGCGGATCGAACGCCGTTCCGTCGACCTGGCCGGCGTCATCGACGAGGCGGTGGATGCCTGCCGGTCGGCGATCGACGCGCGGGGGCAGCACCTGCGCGTGCAGGTGCCCGCTAGCGATCTTGTGATCCACGGCGACCCGCTCCGCCTCGCGCAGATCGTCAGCAACCTGCTCGACAACGCGTCCAAGTACACGCCCGATGGCGGCGACATCGCCTTGATAGTGACGGCCGCCGACAAAACCCTCGTGCTGGCCGTGACCGACAGCGGTATCGGCATCACCGCCGAGGCCTTGCCGAGCGTGTTCGAGCCGTTCATGCAGCACGCCGCGGCGGTGGGTTTCAACGGCACGGGCCTGGGTATCGGCCTTACGGTGGTACGCGAGTTGGTCGAAGCGCACGGAGGCCAGGTGGTTGCCAGCAGCGCCGGGAGCGGGCAAGGGAGCCGGTTCGTGGTGACGCTACCGCAGGCAGAGCGGCGCCCGCTTTCCCCCGGCTAGAGTGCGGTGCATCGACGATCGGTGGCGGCATTTTCTGCATGCGCCGATGGCGAACCGCTCCCCAGCCACCCGCTCGAAACCTAGTCCGTAGGATGGGTTGAGCGCAGCGATACCCATCGTGGCAGTCGGTACCGCGCATTGATGGGTATCGCCTTCGGCTCAACCCATCCTACGAACTACCCAGCTTCTTCGTTCAGTCGGTTTCGGGACTGGGCGTGGCCCAGGCCGCACGCAAGCGTTCGCCGACAAACGCCTGTGCCTGCTTCGCCTTGTCCACCGCAGCGCCCATTCCGAAGAATTCGTGGGCAACGCCGTCGTAGGTTTTCAGTTCCACCGGCACGCCCGACTCGCGCAGACGCGCAGCGTACTTCTCGCCATCCGAGCGCAACGGATCGATCTGGGCGAGCACGATCGTGGCCGGTGCGACGCCCTTCAGGTCGGGGGTCTTGACCAGCGCGATCCGCGGGTCAGCGGTCTTTTCCGGCGCGCCGACGTAGTGCTTGACGAACCATTCGATCATCGCCTTGTTCAACGGTTTGGCGTTGGCGTTTTCCTGGTACGAGGGCGAGTTCAGGTCGTTGTCGGCAACGGGGTAGACCAGTACCTGGTGCAGCGGCGCTTGCCATTTGCGGTCTCGTGCGGCGATGGCGATGTTGGCTGCCATGTTTCCGCCGGCGCTTTCGCCCACCAGCGCGATCTTGCGGGGGTCGCCGCCCAGGCTTGCGGCATTCTTCAGCACCCACTGGTAAGCGGCCAAGGTGTCCTCGTGCGCGGCCGGAAACATGTGCTCGGGACCTTGCCGGTAGTGCGTGGATACCACGATCGCCTGCGCTCGGTTGGCCAGCGCTCGCGCCGAGGCGTCATAGGTATCCAGATCGGCAATCACCCAACCGCCGCCATGAATGTAGAGCACTACCGGCCACGTCTGCTTGTCTGCATCCGCGCGTGGCGGCGCGCCTTGGTCCGCCATCGGTGCGGGCATGTAAATGCGGATTGGCACCGCGCCGCCAGCGCCGGGAAAGGTGCGGTTGCTGACTTTGGCGACGGGCTCCGGTGCGGTCGGCTTGCCTTGCGACTGCAACAACGCCTTGACGGCGTCCGCGGGCGTGGGTTGTTTCCGCGCCTCTTCCGGTGTCAGGGTTTCGATCGGCTTGCCGCCGAGTTTGGCGAGCTGGTCGAGAACCGCCTGCATCTCCATGTCGGGCTTGGGCGGGGTTGCGACTGTCGCGTCTGGCGCCGCGGGCGGTGGTGACTGCTGCTGTGGAGTTTCCGGCATGGTGGCTTCTCCATTGGTATTGGCGGTGCAAGCGGGCAGGAGCAATGCGATTGAAACCAGAAGCAGGCCGAGGCCAACGGAAGGACGGTTCATGATGGTTTCCTTGTCGAAATCCGGATGAGTGCGCGTCGACTTGCCGCACCGCTTTTTTGGAGGGTCATTTCACTGGGTGCGAGCGCGCTCTTGTCTGGAACTCGATGCGCTTGTCGGGCGAACATGCGCCCGGCGAAATAACGCCAGCGTGATCTCTCCAGCCATGAAACGGCGACGACCAATGGATAGTCGGCGCGAAGGTTGTAGTGGCTCATGCAGATCACGCACCCGGCTTGAGCACCACCTTGGTCCAGCCGTCCTTGCGCGCGTCGAAGTTCTTGTAGCCCTCGGGCGCCTGCGACAGCGGCAACTCGTGCGAGATCAGGAACGACGGGTTGGCCTTGCCCGCTTCGATCAGGTTGCACAGCTGGCGGTTGTAGGCCTTGACGTTGGCCTGGCCGGTGCGGATTGACTGGCCCTTGAACCAGAACTCGCCGAAGTTGAAGGCCAGGTGGCCCTTCTTGGCCAACTCGTCCTGCGCGCCAGGGTCCTTCGGGATGAACACGCCGACCACGCCGATGCCGCCGGTCGCCTTCACCGTCTTGACCAGGTTGTTCATGGTCAGATTCGGCACCTCGTGCTCGGCGTTGTTGCAGCACTGGTAGCCGACGCACTCGCAGCCGCGGTCGGCGCCGTTGCCCTTGGTCAGTTCCAGCACCTGCGCCACGCCGCTGCCTTCGAGGTCGTGGATCCCGATCGCGCCGATCTTCTCGGCCAGTGCCAGCCGGTCCTTGTGGCTGTCGACCACCATGACCTTGCTCGCGCCCTTGATCATCGCCGAGTAGGCGGCCATCAGGCCGACGGGTCCGGCGCCGTAGATCACCACGGTCTCGCCGGGCAGCACGCCGGCCAGTTCGGTGGCGTGGTAGCCGGTGGGGAAGATGTCCGACAGCATCACGTAGTCGTTCTCCTTCTCCTCCGAGCCGGGCGGCAGCACCAGGGCATTGAAGTCGGCATACGGCACGCGCAGGTACTCGGCCTGGCCGCCCTCGTACGGGCCCATGCCGGCGAAACCATAGGCCGCGCCGGCGTTGCCCGGGTTGCAGGTCAGGCAATAGCCGGTGAGGCCGCGTTCGCAGTTGGCGCAGAAGCCGCAGCCGATGTTGAACGGCAGGCACACGCGGTCTCCGACCTTGACGCGGTCGACGGCGTTGCCGACCTCGATCACCTCGCCGAGGTTTTCATGGCCCAGGATGCGGCCGGCCTGCATGTCGGTGCGGCCTTCGTACATGTGCAGGTCGGAGCCGCAGATATTGGTGGTGGTGATGCGCACCAGCGCGTCGGTCGGCTTCTCGATCCGGGGGTTGGGCTTGTCGACCACGCTGACATCGCAGGGGCCGTTGTAGACAAGTGCTTTCATCGGTTTTCTCCAGCGTAAACGGGGGAAGCCGCGGCGCGCAGGGCGCCACCGGCTATGAACTCAAGGCGCGTTGGGGACGGGCCGACGTTATTGCTTGAGCATCTGGTCGCGCGCCTGTTCCGCGCGCGACGCGCCGATGGCGGTCTCAACCTGCTTGACTTCTTCCGGCGGCGGCAGCACGGCCGGGAATCCCAGCGACTGGATCCACAGCTCCCGGCACCAGCCGTTGGTGTGGTAGAGGTGATGGTCCTCGTCCTCTTCCACCGCATCGAACGCGGCCTGCAGCACCTTGGCTTCCTCGCCCTTGCCGTGCTTGGCGACGTGGCCGATCAGTTCCCAGTTGGCGTGGTCCTTGGTCTCGGCCAGCACCACACACTCGCACGCGACCAGTTGGGCGGCGGCCTTGTCGCCAGCCTTCAGTGCCATCTCCATGGCCGCGACCAGCGAGGCGCCGATGTGACCGACGACCTTGCGGCCGGGTGTCATGGTCGCGGGATCCAGGCCCAGGGTCTTGAACGCGTTGCGCACCACTTCGACGTGGGTGCGGGTCTGCTCGAGGTACTCGGTCCATTCCTTGCGCAGGTCGTCGTTGACCGCGCAGCGCAGCGCCGTCTCGTAGACCTTTACACCGCCCATCTCGGTTTCCAGCGCCTGGTAAAGCAGTTCTTCCAGTTGCGCGCGGTCGAAGTCGCTCTTTTTCATGGCAGCACTCAATGGTGGTGGGGGAGGGCGCTTACCTTGGTCCGGGCCACTTTACGGCCGCGTGAAATCCGCGCGGCGCGGCACGCCCCTGCAGCCCGAAACGCTGAATGCTTCAGCCAGGCGACGCGCATGCGCGCGGGAGGGGCGCCGGGGATGGGCGCGCCGTACGGCGGAGGGGCTCCGGCACGGTGTTACCTGGCGAGGTCCGGACGGTAGCGGCGCCATAGCGCGTCGGGCAGCCGTGGCTCCAGTTCGATCCCGAACGCCACATACGCATCCAGGGTGTCGCGCACCGCGCTGGGCAGTGCGGTGTCGTCAGTGCATTCGATCAGGGCCAGCACCGCCTGGGACCAGGTGTGCAACTGCTCGCTGCGAGCGAGCAGGCCGCGGCGGACCCAGGCGTGCAGGCCGCGGTGCACGACGTAGCCCTGTTCGGACAGCGCCTGGGCCTGGCGCGCCAGCGCTTCGTGGGCGCCGCGATACCACTCGGTGTGACCGGCGGCTTCGCGACGCACGATCAGGGGCGCAGGCGCGCTGTGGTCTTTGATCGCCCGTCCCAGTGCCAGTTCCAGGTCCCTGGCTTCGCGCACCTTGTCGGTCTCGACCAGGATCGCGCGGTCGAGGTCGAAGAAGTCGAAGTAGCGCCGGTGCAGCGCCTGCATCCGCGACAGCGGGTCGCGCGAGAGTCCCAGCTTGAGGATGTCCTCGTATGCACAGGGCAGCACGTACAGGTAGCACTGGCCGCGGCTGGCGCTGCGCTGGTGGCCGGGATCGGGGGCGGTGCGGGAAGTCATGCCACCGCATTATCGCGGCCCCGGCCGGGGCTGGTTGCGCCCGCGCCCGGCGCTTCGCGCGTCGTTACATCGGCATCTCGCCGCCGTCGCTAGCCTTGGCCGGCAGTCACCTTTCCCCCCAAGGAGGTCGTTATGTCCGATGAAACCGCGAAGACGCCGCTCGACCATGTCAACGACACGGTCACCCAGCTCAAGGAGATGCGGCATTACTCCAAGAACAATGTCGAGCTGCTGACCACCCAGTGGCTGAAGTTCGATGGCGAGCTGGCCAAGCTTGGCGAGGCCGAGACGATCGAGAACCTGATGGTGCGCCAGGGCGAGTTCCACGAGGCGCTGGAAGCGGCGATCGCGGAGCTGGAGGAAGTGGCGGTGAAGCTGCAGCCGCCGCCGGAGGAATAGCACCGTGCGCATCGGCCGCGCGGTGCGAGCGCGCGCTGATGGCGATGAACGCCGTTAGCCGGGCGCTCACGCCGCGTGGCCGGATCGCTAACGCGCTGCGCCGTAACGTTTTCGTCGACCCATCCCGGTCGCGACACTCGGAGGAAATCCGCCATGCCGAACGACCCGCGCATCACCACTGGCAACAACCAGAGTGGCAAGCAGAACCAGTCGACCACCCAGCACGACTTGGAACAAAACCGCGAGCGCAAGCACACCACCGGCACCCCGGACCCCGTGCGCGACACCGACCTGACCGGACACGGCAACCGCGTGGACGACGACCAGCAGAAAAGGGGCAGTGGCACGCGCGACCGCGATCGCTGACCGCTGAGCGCTGATCCGCGTTTATCGACCTGACTGCGACGCCCGCCTTGCGCGGGCGTCGCGCTGTGTGACGAACGTAGGATGGGTTGAGCCGGAGGCGATACCCATCATCGCGACACATCAGCATCGCGACACCACGCGAGGCGATGGGTATCGCTTCGCTCAACCCATCCTACGAAGCGGCTGTGAGGGCGTCGGGCATTCAGCGCGCTGAATGACGTTAGCTTCGCGCTCACATCCGGGTTTCATTCGGCTAACGTGGTGCGGCATATCCTCTCGTGTGACCAATCACGGTCATCACCAAGGAGAGCAAGCTAATGCCGACCGACCGCAAGCCCGGCATGCAAAACCCGAACCAGGATGCCAACCAGAACCGTGGCAGCAACAAACCCGACGACCAGAGTCGCGATCGCAAGCACAGCTCGGGCACGGACGACCGGACGTCGAAGTCCGGCATGTCGGGTCAACATGACCAGTCACAGAAGAGCAGCGGCTCGCGCAACCGCGACGATGATCGCTGAGTCCTGACGCAACGCTCACTGTGTCACCTGCGGCGCCCGCCTTGTGCGGGCGTCGCGCTGTGTGGACGGAACGTAGCGAAACGTAGGATGGGTTGAGCCGCAGGCGATACCCATCATCGCGAATCCACGCAACGCGATGGGTATCGCGTCGCTCAACCCATCCTACGAAGGTCGAACGTCGGCCGGCTCGGGCGTCGCGCCCTGCGGCCGCATCCAGGCGCGGCTGACGACGAAGCGGTCTCGGCCCGTGGCCTTGGCCTCGTACAGGGCCATGTCCGCGCNACCCGGGTGGCGAACTCGCTGGCCTTCTCGAACTCGGCGCGCACGCGCATCACGAACGACTCCACCTGCTCCGGCTGCTGGTCGACGACCATCACCACGAACTCCTCGCCGCCCAGGCGCGCGCAGTAGCTGCCGCCGCCGATGCGTTGGGCGAGGATGCGGCCGAGCGTCTGCAGCACGCGGTCGCCGGCATCGTGGCCGTGCAGGTCGTTGACCGACTTGAAGAAGTCGATGTCGAAGAACACGAAGCTCACCGACTGCCCGCGCGCGACCGCGTCGGCGTAGGCCTTGCCCGCTTCGCGGTTCCAGCCGGCGCGGTTGAGCAGGCCGGTGAGGGCGTCGGTGTGCGCCTGCTGCCACAGCCGCCGGCGCAGCTGCAGCGACGACACCGCATAGTCGATGCGGTAGCCGCCCATCAGCAGGCCGAAGCCGACGGTGGTGAAGGTGTACAGCCAGTACAGCGCCGCGCCCGCCGGCGGCGGTCCGTGCAGCGCGATGCGCACGTAGGCCAGCCCGAGCATCAACGCGACCATGCTGACGATCGACCATGGCCGCACCAGCAACACCAGCAACGCGATCGGCAGCAGCTGGAACAGGCCGGTGCGGATCGCCAGTTGGCCACCGATGCCGGGCACCGGCACCGACAGGAACACGCCCAGCAGCAGCGTGGCGAACAGCGTCAAGGCCAGGCGCGGCTTCCAGTCGGCGATGTGCCAGACGGCCAGGCCACAGCCGGCAATCGCCAAGGCAACCAGTTCGATCACCCACCACGGGTAGCCGATGCCCGGCGCGACGCCGAACGCTTCGAACAGGCCGGTCATCGCCAGGATCACCGCGCCACTGATCAGCACGCCGCTGATGATCGGGCGGGTGGCGACGACCTGCGCCTCGACCAGCATGCGCCGCTCGTTACTGCTCAGGCCGAGCACCGAACGGCGGGTCAGGAAACGGCGCACCGGGGCGAGCAGCGGGCTGCTGGACACGTCGCGGGAGGTCTCGGAGATCTGCATGGGCGGCTCGCTGCAAGAGGCGTGCCATTCGCTCGGAAAGCGCCGGGCCGGCGTGGACGGGAAGGGAGTCCAGCGCGGGCCAAGCCGCCGCTCCCCCGGCGAGTAGCGGACGAATCCGGTCTACCGCCGTGCGTGTCGACAAACTACCGCGCCGGCAGGGAGGAAACGTGAATGGGTCAGCCGGGGGGTGAAGGCGCCGCGGTGACGGCTGGCCGACACCGCGCGGTGAGTTTCGGCGCGCGGCGACATCGGAAGCCGAAGCCGAAGCTAGCGCCGCTTGCGGGCCACCATGACCTGGCCGGTGATCGCGGTCAGCAGGATGATCGTGTTGGTGACGATGAACACCCAGTTATGCAGCATCCAGCTGTAGGCGATAAAGCCCAGCGAGGCGAGGATCTGCCCGGCGAACAGCCAGCGCGAGACGCCCTTGGCGTTCTCGTCCTTCGACTGGGTATGGATCTGCCGCACCAGGGTCGCGATCAGGACCGCCGATGCGCCCCAGCCGATCAGGTCGGGCGACATCAGCGCGGCCTGCGCCGGGTCGCGGCGTGCGCGGTGGTGTGCGCGGTGGGGTATGCGGGAACGATGGAGGTGTTCAAGACGTGCACGCCTCGCTGACGGCAGTCCAGCCTAGGCTGGCATCCGTGAGCGGCGGGTCACGCCAGCAGCACCGGCGACACCTGCGCAAAGGAGAAGGCCATGGCGCGGAAACTGCTGAAGGTCGCCAGCTACAACGTCAACGGCATCCGGCCGCGCCTGCCGCAGCTGTTGCAGTGGCTGCAGACCGAGGCGCCCGACATCGCCTGCCTGCAGGAGCTGAAGGCGACCGACGCGGCGTTCCCGATCGACGCGATCCGCGCGGCGGGCTACGGCGCGCTGTGGCACGGCCAGCCGTCGTGGAACGGGGTCGCGATCCTGGCCAGGGGCGACGACCCGATCGAAAGCCGGCGCGTGCTGCCCGGCGACCCGCGCGACGACCACAGCCGCTACCTCGAGGCGGCGGCGCACGGAATCATGGTCGGCTGCCTGTACCTGCCCAACGGCAACCCGCAGCCGGGGCCGAAGTTCGACTACAAGCTGCGCTGGTTCGCGCGGCTGATCGCGCATGCGCGCGCGCTGGTGGATTGCGGCCACCCGGTGGTGCTGGCCGGCGACTACAACGTGGTGCCGACCGACCTGGACATCTACGACCCGAAGTCGTGGCGCAAGGACGCGCTGCTGCAACCGCAGAGCCGCGCGTGCTACGAGGAGCTGCTGGGGCAGGGCTGGACCGACGCGCTGCGCGCGCGCCATCCGGGCGAGCGGATCTACACGTTCTGGGATTACTTCCGCCAGCACTGGCCGCGCAATGCCGGGCTGCGGATCGACCACCTGCTGTTGAACCCGCCGCTGGCGGCGCGGCTGCGCGACGCCGGCGTCGACCGCTGGGTGCGCGGCCTGGAGAAAGCCAGCGATCACGCGCCGACGTGGGTGACGTTGGCACGGTGAGCGGTGAGTGTTGGCGCGTCGGCGGGCGGCCGACTGCGTGGGGACCGTAGGATGGGTGGAGACGCGGGCGATACCCATCATCGCGAGCCCACCCGACTCATCGCGAGCCCATACGGCGTGATGGGTATCGCTTCTCTCCACCCATCCTACGAGAGCAAAAAAAGCCCCGCGATGCGGGGCTTTTGGGTGCTGCCGCAGTGCACGCTACGGCGAGCGGCGCCTGGGCCGGCTCGGCCGATTGCCTGCACGGCGCCTGCGTGCACGGCGGCTGCTTCAACGGCGCGGGATGTATCCCGGCAGCTCGATCTCGCCCTTCCCGGCGCGGGCCAGCGTGTCCGCGAGGGCGGCGCGTTCGTCCAGGTCGGTGGCCTTCGCGACCAGGGCGGTGAGGATCGCGCTGTAGGCGGTCTTCATCGCGTCAGTCGCCGGCACCGCGACGTCCGGCTTGACCCCGACGTGTTCCCAGTTGGTCCGGGTGATCGGGTTGATCGCGCGCCCGGTCGGGATGAAGGCGGCGAAGCCTTCGGCGATCGCGATCATGTCGCCGGGGTTGGCGCCGCCGCCGGTGGTCTCGCCGACCAGGGTGGCGCGCTTCTGGGTCTGGAAGTCGTACGCCGCTTCCTCGCCGCCGGAGAACGTGCGCTTGGACGTCAGCACGTAGACCGGCCCGGTGTAGCGCACCGGCACCGACGGATTGGTCCAGTACTGCTGAGTCGAATCGGTTGGCCGGGTGTAGATGTCGTTGAGGTGGCGCACGTCGCCGGCGGCGAAGAAGTGGCTCATCAGGTGCGCCACGCTCGACGGCTCGCCGCCGCCGTTGCGACGCAGGTCGACGACCAGCGCGTCGCTGCCGGCGAGCAGGGTCATCGCCGCGGTGTACGCCTCGGCGACCAGTTCGGTCGGGCCGAAGCCGCGGATCTCGAGGTAGCCGACATTGCCGGGCAGCCGCGCCACGCGCTCGATGCCGTAGCTGTGCTTCGCCATTTCGGCGCGCCCGGCGGCGACTTCCTCGGCGCTGGGCACCTTGGGCGCAACGGTGCTGCCGGGGCCGGGGTCGAAGCCCGGCGCGAACTCGACCTTGAAATGCCCGTCCTTGCCCAGCTCGCGCAGGTCTTGGGTCAGCGCCTCGCCGAACGCGACGCTGTCCCTGGCTTGCGCGTAGCCGCCGCTGGCTTCCTTGGCCGCGAGCTGCGCCGACAGCGCGGTGGCGACGTCGGGGAACACGTAGTTGGCCTGCAGCTTGGTGCCGAGCGCGGCGATCACCGCTTTGCGCGCCTTCGCGTCGATCGGCTGCGGCGGCGGCCCGTCCTCGGCCGCGGCGAGAAGGGGGGCGAGGGCGGCGAGGGACAGCAGCAGGGCCGCGGCAAGCGTGTGGCGAGTGGTCATAAAAACCTTCCTGGTAAAGCGGCAAGGCCGCGGGGGTGTCTACTAGTTGATTAGTACTTCGGGGCAAACAAAAGTCAGTGGACGGCGCTTGCGAACACCACCGGGTCCAGCGACCACTGGCCATCGTCGAATTGCGCCTCGACCTGCACGTCCGCACGGCCCTTCGGCCCGCGCAGCGCAAAGCTCACATCCACGTCGCCACCGGCATCGTCGAAATCGATGCGGCCACTCACGTCGTTCCCGGCCAACACGACCGGGCTGCCGAGTTTGGCGACCACGCCGGGATCGGCCGCGACCACGCGCAGCAGCGACTGGAACACGGCGCTCTCGGCGACTTCCGGCGGCGGTGGCGGCGCGGGGGGCAAGGGCGGCAGCGCCGCGGTGGGCGGCATCGGCGGCATCGGTGGCAACGGCGGCGGCGCAACGCTCAGGCGCGTGACTTCGCTGACCCAGGCGCGGACGCGGCCATCGATCGGACGCACTTGGCCGTTCTCGCGATAGACCTCGGACAGTCGGCCCTGCGCATCGACGCTCGCGCGGTAGCTGCGCTCCTTGTCGAGCCCCTTGGCGGTGATCTCCCGCACGTCGCCGGGGCCGAGCACGCCGTCGGTGCTGGAGGTGATGCGGATGCCGGGGCGCGAACCGCCGATGCCGACCTGCGACACCAGCAGCACGCCGCTGGCGAGCAGGACGACCAAACCAATCCGCGCGGCCACGCGGCCTCGCGACGGCGGGCCGGAAGAGCGCGAGCCGGACAACAACCGAGTAATGCGTTGCATGAGAGAGCCTCCCTGGGCTGCAAGAACAAGGCGCGGGAAGGACGGCCGCTGACGTTCCAGCGCGACCAGCGCCTCGGCCAGGGCGATGGCGTCCCCGCAGACCGCCACCGCAAGATCGTCACAGGCGTGCTCGCGCTCCCGGCGGATGCGCCGGCCCAGCCACCACACGCCGGGGTGGAAGAACAGCAACGCTTCGATCACGCACTGCACGCCGTTCCAGAGCCAATCGAGGCGGCGGATGTGCGCGAGCTCGTGCGCGAGCAGCGCTTCGAGTTGTTCCGCCGGCAGCCGCGCCAGCAGCGAAAGGGGCAGCCAGATCACCGGCCGCAGCAGGCGGGCGGTGAACGGCGCCACCACGTCCTGCGCCAACCGCACCGTGACCGCGCGCGAGATCCCCAGCGCGCGTTGCAGCGCGTCGACGCGCTGCTGCCATTCCTGCGGCAGCGCGGTGTACGGCCGTCGCGCCAGCGCACCGACGAACTGCAGGCCACCGCAGTGGCGCAGCAGCATCAGCAGCACGCCCAGCAGCCAGAGCAGGGTCAGCACGCCGGCGACCGGCCCCGACTCCTGCACGAACACGCCGGGGATCGCGTCGATCCGCGGCGCCGTCATCGCCGGCACCAGCCCGGCGTTCACCTGCGTGCCTGGCTGCTGCCAGAAACGCAGGAACGCTACCGCCGGCACCAGCACCATCGCCACCAGGAAGCCCATCGCCACCGTGTGTCGCAGCGCCGCGCTCGCCCGCGCCATGGCCGCGAGCGCGCACCAGGCCGCGACCGCCAGCAGCGCGTCCTGCCACAGCGCATGCAGCAGCGCCGAGGCCAGCGCGGGCGCGAAGCCGAACTGGAGGATGGCCAAGGCTTCCATCAGCCGCGCTTCCGCTTCGCCTTGGCTTGGGCGATCAGCTTGGACATCGCATCGAGCTCTTCGGCGCTCGCGCTATCGGCATCCAGCGCGCGCTGCACCAGGGTCAGCGCCGACCCGGAGAACGCCCGCCGCATCAGGTCCTGCAGCAGCGAGGCTTGCACCACCGGCTCGGCATGCACCGTCGCATAGGTATGGCTGCGTTCGGACTCGTCGCGGCGGACCAGGCCCTTGTCGGCCATGATCGTCAGCATCTTCAGCACCGTTGTGTACGCGGTGTCCTTGTCGCGCGAGAGCACGCCGTGGACCTCGCGCACGGTCATCGGCTCCTGGCGCGACCACAGCACGCGCAGGATCGCCAGTTCGCCTTCGGTGGGATGGGGTGCCGACATGTTGTCTCCTGGGTACGAAGTGGATAGTACTACTGCATTAGTAGATGGCAATGGCCCGGAAGTCACGGCCGTCGGCGACCGGCTTTTGGCGCCAAGAAAAAGGCCCCGCGTGTGCGGGGCCTTGGGTGTTGCGACGCGAACGGCGCGGCCTAGGCCACGTTCGGTTCGCTGAACGCCTCGATCTCGCCCGTGAAGTCGTTGATCGGGATGCAGCTGCAGAACACGTTCTTGTCGCCGTGCACGTTGTCGACGCGCGCGACCGGCGGCCAGTACTTCTGCTGGCGCAGGCTCGCGAGCGGGAACGCGGCCAGCTCGCGCGGGTAGGCGTGGGTCCACTCGCTGGCGCTGACCATCGCCGCGGTGTGCGGCGCGTGCTTGAGCGGGTTGTCCTCGCGGTCGAGCTTGCCGTCGGCCACGGCGCGGATCTCGTCGCGGATCTGGATCATCGCGTCGATGAAGCGGTCGAGCTCGTGCTGCGACTCGCTCTCGGTCGGTTCGACCATCAGCGTGCCGGCGACCGGGAAGCTCAGGGTCGGGGCGTGGAAGCCGAAATCGATCAGGCGCTTGGCCACGTCCTCGGCGCCGATGCCGGTGGCGTCCTTGAGCGGGCGCAGGTCGAGGATGCACTCGTGCGCGACCAGGCCATTGCGGCCGGTGTACAGCGTCTCGTAGTGCGGTGCCAGGCGCTTGGCGATGTAGTTGGCGTTGAGCAGGGCGACCTGCGTGGCCTTGCGCAAACCATTCGTGCCCATCAGGGTGATGTACATCCAGCTGATCGGCAGGATGCTGGCACTGCCGAAGCTCGCCGCGCTGACCATGCCGACATCGCCGTTGCCCACGCCCTGCGTGCGCAGGCCGTCGCTGCCCAGTGCCCGTGGCAGGAACGGCGCGAGGTGCGACTTCACCGCGCACGGGCCAACCCCTGGCCCGCCGCCGCCGTGCGGGATGCAGAAGGTCTTGTGCAGGTTGAGGTGCGACACGTCCGAGCCCCATTTGCCGGGCTTGGCGACGCCGACAAGGGCGTTCATGTTGGCGCCGTCGGTGTACACCTGGCCGCCGTGCTGGTGGACGATCTCGCAGATCTCGACGATGTCCTCCTCGAACACGCCGTGCGTGGACGGGTAGGTGATCATCAGCGCGGCTAGGCGCGCGGAGTATTTCTCCGCGGCGCGGCGGATGTCGTCGACGTCGACGTTGCCGTTGGCGTCGCACTTGGTCACCACGACCTGCATGCCGCACATCTGCGCCGAGGCCGGGTTGGTGCCGTGCGCGGATTCGGGGATCAGGCAGATGTCGCGCTGCTCGTCGCCGCGCGAGCGGTGGTAGGCGCGGATCGCGAGCAGGCCTGCGTACTCGCCCTGCGCGCCGGAGTTGGGCTGCAGGCTGACCGCGTCGTAGCCGGTGCACTCGACCAGCATCGCCTCGAGTTCGTCGATCAGCTGCTTGTAGCCGGTCGCCTGCGCGGCCGGCGCGAGCGGGTGGATGTTGCCGAACTCCGGCCAGGTCACCGGGATCATCTCGGCGGTGGCGTTGAGCTTCATGGTGCAGCTGCCCAGCGGGATCATGGTGCGATCCATCGCCAGGTCCTTGTCGGCGAGCGCGCGCATGTAGCGCAGGATCTCGTGCTCGCTGTGGTGGGTATTGAACACCGGGTGCTGCAGGAACTTCGACTGGCGACGCAGGGCGGCGGGCAGGGCGTCGGCGGTGGCGGCGTCGAGCGCGTCGATGTCGGCGATCTCGGCACCGAACAGGCCGGCCAGGTGGATCACGTCCTCGCGCGTGGTGGTCTCGTCGCAGCTGATGCCGACGCTGCTGCCGTCGATGGCACGCAGGTTGATCCGGGAGTTGCCCGCCTTGGTGTGCAGGGCGGTGGCATCCACGCCGGTCACGTGCAGGGTGTCGAAGAAATCGCTGCCGACGGCGACGCCGGCGTCGCGCAGCGCGCCGGCCAGGATCGCGGCCAGCCGGTGCGTGCGGCGCGCGATGCGGGTGAGGCCGTCGGGGCCGTGGTAGACCGCGTACATGCTGGCCATCACCGCCAGCAGCACCTGCGCGGTGCAGATGTTGCTGGTCGCCTTCTCGCGGCGGATGTGCTGCTCGCGGGTCTGCAGGGTCAGGCGGTAGGCGGGCTTGCCTTCGGCGTCCACCGACACGCCGATCAGGCGGCCGGGCATCGAGCGCTTGTAGGCGTCGCGGCAGGCCATGAATGCCGCGTGCGGGCCGCCGAAACCGAACGGCACGCCGAAGCGCTGCGAGTTGCCGACCACGATGTCGGCACCCCATTCGCCCGGCGCCTTGAGCAGGGTCAGCGCAAGCAGGTCGGTGGCGACCGCGACCAGGCCACCGCGCGCGTGCACCGCGTCGCTGAGCGCCTGGTAATCGCCGACCCGGCCGAAGGTGTCGGGGTACTGCAGCAGCACGCCGAACGCGTCGGTGTCGATCGCCGCGGCGTCGTCGCCGATGACGAGTTCGATATCGAGCGGCTCGGCGCGCGTGCGCAGCACTTCCAGGGTCTGCGGGTGCACGCCGCTGGAGACGTAGAACACGTTCGACTTCGACTTGGCCGAGCGCTTGGCCAGGGTCATCGCCTCGGCCGCGGCGGTGGCTTCGTCGAGCAGCGAGGCGTTGGCGATCTCCATGCCGGTGAGGTCGGCGCACATGGTCTGGAAGTTGATCAGCGCTTCCATCCGGCCCTGCGAGATCTCGGCCTGGTACGGCGTGTACGCCGTGTACCAGGCGGGGTTCTCGAGGATGTTGCGCAGGATGACGTTCGGCGTGTGGGTACCGGAATAGCCCTGGCCGATGAAGCTGCGGAACACCTGGTTCTTGTCGGCGATGACGCGGATCTTGGCGAGCGCCTCGACCTCGCTGACCGGCGCGGGCAGCGCGAGCGCGGTCGGCGACTTGATCTTGCCCGGCACGATCGCGTCGGTCATCTCGTCGAGGCTGTCGTAGCCGACGGCGCTGAGCATGTGCGCGATCTCGGCGTCGTTGGGGCCGATGTGGCGCTCGAGGAAGGCGTCGTGGTGCTCGAGGTCGCGCAGCGACGACGGAGAAGACAGGGGCGACTGGCTCATGGCAGGGGTGTCCGCGGAGGTGACGTGCGATGCCGCACGCGGGCGCCCCTCTGTCCTTTTGCCTGAGAGTTTGGAAGCGCGGCCGGCGATGGATGCTGGCGGTGCGGTTCGTGCCCCTTCGGCGCCGGCCCAAGCCCATAAGGCCGACCGGTCTCTCCAGAGTGTCTGCGCGCGGTGGTATGGGGGCCTGAGCGATTACGGGCGTTGCGTCTTCGGCAGCGGTCCCGCCTGTACCAGGCTGGCCCGCTTCTCCCACCACGTGCTTTTCGCGGCCGATTATAGCCGCTGGGCCTGCGCCGGGGCGTCTTCGGTTGCGCGTTCGACCGTTCATCGGCGACGGTCGAAACGGCGCTACGGCGAGGCGGCGAAACCCGCATCCTTGGCACCCCCATTCAGCCCGGACGCCATGGCCACTGCCGTTGCCGAAACCGATGTCGCGGCAGGCGCAGCGCTGCGGGCTTACGCCGAGGCGGAGCTGGGCCGTGCGATCGAGTGCCTGGGCTGGACCGGGGCGCGGGTGCATACGGGGGTGCACCAGGCGCGCAAGTCCATGCGCCGGGTGCGCGCGACACTCGACCTGGGCGGGGCCGCGTTGCGGCCCGGGTCCGGGGTGCTGGAACGCGAACTGCGGGCGGTGATCCGACAACTGTCGGCGGCGCGCGATGCGCAGGCGCTGGTGGAGACCCTGGATCGGCTGATCGGGGCCAGCGCGAAGGAGGACGAGCGCAAGCTGCTTCGGCGCGCCCGCCGTGCGGCCGCGCGCGGGAGGGTGGCGGCGATCGGGTCGGCGCTCGCGCGCGATCCCGGATTCGGCGAGAAGCGCGCACTGCTGCAGTTCCTGCGCACTCTAATGGCCGACCTGCCGTGGGCCCGGGTCGCGATGGCGCAGGCCAGACGCGCGATCGCCTCCAGCGCGCAGGCGGTGGAGAAGGCGGCCGCGCGCGCCCGCAGCACCGGCCGCGACAACGACTGGCATCGCTGGCGCCGGCGTGCGCGGCGGCTCTCGCAGCAGCAACGCGCGCTAACGGTCATCGGTGAGCCGGCGCCGCGCCAGCGCACCGACAAGCAGCTCGCGGTGCTGCTGGGGGAGGCGCAGGACTACTCGTTGCTGCGCGACCACTGCGGCGACGACGCCCTGTTCGGCAAGCGCGACAGTTCGGCCCTGTGTCGGCTCGCCGAGGCAGGCGCGCGCCGCGTGCGCCGGAAGATCGAGAAGGCGGCAGCGAAAGGCGCGTGACGGTTGCGCCGGGTTGCGGCCGACGGTGCCTCGGCCTTTCTCCCGTTCGGCTGGCTGGGCTAGCGCATCGCAGGCGCCAGTCCCGGTGCGCGTTGTTACTCTGCTACGGTCTCCCGTCGGGAATGTCCCACCATGCCTTGTCATGCACCTTTCAATCTCCTGCGGAGCAAGGGCAACAGCCGCAACAGAACGTCAGGGACAGCATGAGCGCAGCCACCCCTCCCAACGCCCCGACCCTCTCCCTGCGCCGGCTCGCGCTGCTGCTCGGTGGCCTGGCGATGTTCGGGCCGTTCTCGATCGACACGATCTTTCCGGCATTCCAGAAGATGGGCGCGGCGTTCGGTGCCGACAAGCTGGCGATGCAGCAGACGATCAGCGTGTACCTCATCGCGTACGCGCTGATGAGCGTGGTGCACGGGCCGCTGTCGGACGCGATCGGCCGGCGCCGGGTGATTCTCGGCGGCCTGTTCGTGTTCACCCTGGCGTCGGTGGGCTGCGCGCTGTCGACCGACCTGACCACGCTGCTCGCGTTCCGCGCGCTGCAGGGCCTGAGTTCGGGCGTGGGCCTGATCGTCGGCCGCGCGGTGATCCGCGACGTGCTGCACGGCGACGACGCGCAACGGCTGATGAGCCAGGTGTCGATGATCTTCGGTATCGCGCCGGCGATCGCGCCGGTGATCGGCGGCTGGATCCTGGGCTGGAGCCACTGGCCGGCGATCTTCTGGTTCCTGGTCGCGTTCTCGGCGGTGCTGCTGGTCGCGGTGTGGTGGTGGCTGCCGGAAACGCACCTGCCGGCCGCGCGCCTGCCGCTGACGCCGAAGCGGCTGCTGCGCGACTACGTGTCGATCTTCCTCAATCCGCGTTTCCAGCGGCTGGCCGCGGCCAGTTCGTTCAACTTCGCCGCGCTGTGGCTTTACATCGCCTCGGCGCCGGCGTTCGTGCTCGACATCCTCAAGCTCAACGAACGCCAGTTCGGCTGGTTCTTCGTGCCGATGATCAGCGGCATGGTGCTGGGCGCGTTCGTGTCCGGGCGCACCGCGGGCCGGATGGGCGGCGAGCGCCAGGTCAACATCGGCTTCGCGTGTTCGGCGGTCGCGATGGCGCTGAGCCTGGGCTACAACCTGTGGACCGACACGCCGCAGGTGCCGTGGGCGGTGGTGCCGATGATGATCAATTCGTTCGGCATCGCGCTGGTGTTTCCGATCGTGACCCTGGCGATCCTCGACATGTACCCGCGCCAGCGCGGTTCGGCGTCGTCGCTGCAGGCGTTCACCAGCCTGGTGCTGAACGCGTTGATCGCCGGCGTGCTGTCGCCGCTGATCAGCGGCAATGCGCTGTGGCTGGTGGGGTTCGCGACCGCGTTCCTGACGATCGGCTGGGGGTTCTGGCGTTGGGAGACGGGCGCGTCGCAGCCCATCGCGGTGTCGGGCGGCGACGGCAATACGGTGCCGGGCGAGTCGCTGTAGCGCCGTAGGATGCGGTGAGCAAAGCGAACCGCATCGATCGTGATTGCGGCTGCCGAGAAACCTAGGATGGGTTGAGCGCAGCGATACCCATCATCGTGTGCCCCCGAAGGACGTGAGGGGTATCGCCTCCGGCTCAACCCATCTACGAAGTGCGGCGACGCCGCAATACGAAATGGATCGGCAGGCCGGCAACGATCAGCACGCCGCCCCAGAGCAGCGCTTCGCGGCCGATGCCGGACAGCGCGTAGACGCTGTACAGCAGCGCCGCCGCGGCGATCCAGCGGCTGCCGCCGACTCCGCGCCACAGCCATGCCGCGCTGCTGACCACGTAAGGCAGCAAGGTCGCCGCGGTTGACAGCAGGATCGAGAACGTGAAGACCTGCACCAGCGAGCGGCTGTAGTTGGACACCACCAGCACGCTCGCCAGCGCGCTGCTGACCAGCACCCCGGCCACCGGCGTGCCGCGGCCATCGAGCTTGGCGAAGAACGCCGGGAACACGCCGTCGCGCGCCGCGGCCAGCGGCAGTTGCGCCGACACCAGCACCCAGCCGTTGAGCGCGCCGAAGCACGACACCGCCATCACCGCTGCCAGTCCTATCCCGGCGGCCGGCCCCCACAACGCCGCGGCGGCATCGGCCATCGGTGCCTGCGAGTCCTTCAACACCTCGGCCGGCAGCAGGCCGATCACCACGGTGCAGGCGAGGATCGTCGCCAGCCCCGCGATCAGGGTGCCGAGCACGGTCGCGCGCGGCACGGTGCGTTCGGCGTTTTCGATCGAGCCGGCCGGCACGGTCGCCGCTTCCAGCCCGAGCAGGGCCCACAGCGTCAACGCGACCGTCGCCTGCGCGACCTGCGGCAGGGAGGTGTCGGTGGGGTTGAAAGGCGTGAGGTGCTGCGCGTCGACGAACCACAGCGCGATCGCGCCGAACAGCACCAGCGGTACCAGCTTCAGCACCGTGGTGAACAGCTGCATGCGGCCGGCCTCGCGCACCCCGGCCAGGTTGACCGCGCTGCAGGCCCACAGCGCCGCCAATGCGCACCCGGCAGCGCGTGCGGGCGTGGCGGTGGCGGCCGGGAAGATCGCGCCGATGCTGCCGGCGAACGCGACCGCGATCGCGGCGTTGGCGCACCACACCGACACCCAGTAACTCCACGCGACCACGAAGCCCGGCAGCTCGCCGAACGCGTTGCGTGCATAGACATAGGGCCCGCCGCTCTGCGGCCAGCGCATCGCCAGCCGGGCGAACGTCAGCGCCAGCAGCACCGCGCCGCACAGCGTGACCGACCAGCCGAGCAGGCTCGCCGCGCCGTACGGGGCGAGCGCGGCCGGCAGCAGGAACACGCCGGAGCCGATCATGCTGCCGACCACCAGCGCGGTGGCGGACCAGAAGCCCAGCGGGCGGCCGGCGCTACTCACGCCAGCGCATCGCGATAGGCACCGCGCAGCAGTTCATGGAAATGGTGCACCGCGTTCTCGCGCAGCGGATTGAGCCGGCCGGGCACGTACGAGCCCGACGACAAGCCGCGTTGCACGTCCTGGCAAATGGTCAGGTCCTCGAACTGCACCTCGTCGCTGAAACGCAGGTCGGCCAGTCGCCGCGCCGCGGCTTCCTCGGATTCGTCGAGCGTGTAGTAAAAGTCGAACTCGACCCGGCACCGGTCCACGCCGATCGGCACCACGCGGTTGGTCTGCAGGCGGCCGGGCAGGATGTTGAGCATGGTGTTCGGCCACAGCCAGTAGTACAGCGCGTCGCCGTCGCCGTAGAGGCCGTCGCCGCTCTCCAGCGGGCTGAACTGGTACGAGTACCACTGCGCCGTGTCGGTCACGTAGCTGCGGTAGTCGAGCAGCTTGTTGAGCCCGGGGTGGATGTGCGGTACGTGGTAGCCCTCGAGGTAGTTGTCGACGTAGACCTTCCAATTGCAGGCGACGTCGTAGCCGACCCGGTGGTGGTGGCCGTAGTTTTCCAGGTCGCGGTCGGCGCCGACGCGCGCATCGATGCCGGCCACGAACGCGTCGAAACATGGTGCATTGGAGCCGGGCGCCTGCGCCTCGTCGACTGCCGCGAACACCATGCCCTGCCATACCCGCACCGCCAGCTGCGGCAGCTGCACGTCGCCAACATGGAAGTCCGGTGCCGTGCCCATCTCCGGCGCGGACTTCAGCACGCCGTCGAGGCCGTAGGTCCAGCCGTGGTAGCGGCAGCGCAGCGATTTCGCGGCCAGCCCGTCGCAGCTCGCGATCGGCCCGGCGCGGTGGCGGCAGACGTTGTGGAACACGCGGATGGTGCCCTCGGCGCCGCGCACCGCGATCACCGGCAGCCCGGCGAAATCGGCGATGACGTGGTCGCCGGGATCCTTGAGCTGGCACACGTGCGCGAGCAACTGCCAGCCGCGGTCGAAGATCGCGCGGCGGTCGAGCGCGACCATCGCCGGATCGGCGTAGAAGCGCGCGGGCAGGGCCGTGGCATGGTCGAGCGGTTGCGCGGCGAGGTCGGCCGGCGGTGTGGGGGCAGCGGTGAATGCGTTCATCAGAGGAGTATCGCGCCAAACGCTGCCCTGTGTTTGCGCGAATTCCTGCGCGCCCCCGCCGCCCGGGCCGAATCCGACACGCCGTGAAACGCCGCTGTTTGTAGTGCCGAGCCTGCTCGGCGCGCTCTTCGCCCGGATGACGGTGCCGAGCAGGCTCGGCACTACAGGAGCCGGCCGCCTGCGGCGTTTCCGCTCCAAGAAAAAGGCCGGCATCGGCCGGCCTTTTTCAATCACGACAGCGCGAGGATCAGCCCTTTGCCGGCGCCGCCTCAGGCTTGGCCGGGGTGGTCGCCGCCGGAGCCTTGCTCGGCGCCGGTGCCGCGGGCGCGGCGGCGGTGCTCGCGTTCCAGCCGCAGGTCTTGCCTTCGTTCTGCTGCTTGAGCCAGGTCTGCAGCGGCGCGAAGTACTCGAGCACCGCGGCGGCGTCCATCTTCTCGCCGCCGGTGAGTTCCTTCATCGTCTGCTGCCACGGCTGGCTGGCGCCCTTGCTCAGCATCGCCTGGAACTTCGCGCCGGCCGCCTTGTTGCCGTAGAAGCTGCACTCGTACAGCGGGCCCTTGTAGCCGGCCGCGTCGCACAGCGACTTGTAAAACTGGAACTGCAACACGTGCGACAGGAAGTAGCGCGTGTACGGGGTGTTGCCCGGCACGTGGTACTTGGCGCCGGCGTCGAAGAACTCCTCGCCGCGCGCGCTGACCGGCGCCACGCCCTGGTACTTGGCCTTCAGCTCCCACCACGCCTTGTTGTAGTCGCCCGGCTTGATCGAGCCGTCGAACACGCCCCAGCGCCAGCGGTCGATCATCAGGCCGAACGGCAGGAACGACACCTTCGCCAGCGCCATGCGCATCTGCGCGTTGATCAGCGCCTCGTTGCTGACCTGCTGCTCGCCGACCAAACCAATCGACTGCAGGTACTTGGGCGTCATCGACAGCACGATGGTGTCGCCGATCGCCTCGTGGAAGCCGTCGTGCGCGCCCTGCTGGAAGATCGGCGGCTGGCCGTTGTAGGCCAGGTAGTAATAGACGTGGCCGAGCTCGTGGTAGATGGTGGTGAAGTCTTCCTCGTTCGGCTTGATGCACATCTTGGTGCGCACGTCGCCGGCCATGTTCATGTCCCAGGCGCTGGCGTGGCAGACCACGTCGCGGTCGCGCGGCTTGATGAACTGGGTCTTGGCCCAGTAGCTCTCGGGCAGCTTGGCCATGCCGAGCGAGGTGTAGAAGTCCTGCGCGCGCTCGGTCATCGCCTTGGCGCTGGCCGTCTGCGCGTCCTGCTCGATCTGCGCCAGTTCCCCCGACGTCGCCGCGCCGGCGCGGTTGGCCAGCTGCTCGGCGTAGATCTTCTGGTACTGCGCGTTCAAGGTGCCCGAGATGTCGAGGCTGCCTGCGTTCTGGTACGGCGCGAGCACGTCCCACAAGTTGCCCCAGTCCTGCTGCCACATGTTGCCCATCAGGTGCGCGGGCAGCATGTTGCCGGCGACGTGGCCCTTGTCGGCGCCGTACTTGGCGTCCAGCCGCGTGCCGGTGTAGCAGTGCAACTGCTCGTACAGCGGCTTGACCTGGCCCCACAGGCGATCGGTCTCGGCGGCGATCTCGGCCGGCGTCATGTCGTAGCCCGAGCGCCACATCTCGCCAGCATCGGCAAAGCCCATGTCCTTGGCGCCCTCGTTGACCAGCTCGACGAAGCGCGTGTAGTCCTTGCGCATCGGCTGGGCGATGGTGTGCCAGCCCTGCCAGGCCTCAAGTTGGGCGGTGTAGTCGCGGTTGCTGCGCAGTACGTCCTCGAGGTCACCGAGCTGGCGGCAGGTCTTGGCCTCGCCGTCGCCGCTGCAGACTTCGCCGGCGCCGTACATGCCTTCCATCTTGGTGGCGATCTGGGTCAGTTCTTCGAGCTTCTTTGGGTCGTTCGGCGGCGGCATCGCGGTGGCGAGCTTGAGCAACCGGATCGCGCGCGCGGTCTGCGGCGACATCTGTTGGCCCTCGAAGCGCTTGGACTGCTCGATCCAGCTCTTGAGCTGGGCGAGGTAGCGTTCGTTGCCCTTGGCCGACAGCAGCTGGCTGTCGTCGTTGATGTAGGTGCTGGACAGCCACTGCGCGGCGGTGAGTTCCGGGTACATCTTACGGTACTCGTCGTTGACCCGGGCGATGAACTGGTCGGCGGTCTCGTCCTCCGGCGCGGTGGCCGCGCCGGTGGCGGTGGTGCTGGTGCCAGCGGGTGTGGGTTCCTTCTTGCAGCCGGCCAGGCCGAGCACGGCGGCGGTGATGCTGAGCGCAAGCAGCGCGCGTACGGGTGTCATGGTCATGGCTCTCCGGAACGTGTCGGTCTGTCGCGCGAGCGCGCGAAGCTCCCGAAGGCTAGAGGCCCGCACCGGCCCGCGCAAGTTGTGGGCGTGGGGGCGCTTGCGCGCTCCGTTCAGGCGGCGCAGGTGGTCGGCGCCGGCGCGCGCAGGCTGCGGGTGGCCGGATCGGCCAATCCCCGCGCGTGCAGCCACTGCCACGCGGCGTCGGCGTCGTGCTCGAAGTACGCCCGTGCCGATCCGAGCCGGAACGTGTAGCCCCAGTCGTCCATGTCGGCGAGCACGCGGCTGCGGCCGACCCCGGGCAGTTCGTCACCGAGCAACGCCTGCAGCACGCAGACCGCGTCCTCTTCCTCGACCGAATCGGTGGCGTCGGTATGCACCGCGGCGCGGCGCTCTGGCGGCAGCACGATCAGGTGCGCGGCCTCGTGCAGCAGCGAATGGATCGGGGTGTCGCTGCGTGCGTGCACGGTGCTGCCGATCAGGCCCGCTTCGCACTCGCCCCAGTAGCTGCCGGGGATCGGTTTGCCGTCGGCGACGTGCCGCAGCTGCAGGCCGTAGCGGGCGAGCAGGGCGGCGACGTCGTCGAAAGGGATGTCGGCGAGGGTGAGCATCGGTTCAAAGGAAGGGCTGGTAGGGCGGGTTGCAACCCGCCATCGCCATGCGTGGCATCCAGGATGCCCCGGCGCGCGATTGCGATTCCTCGCGATCAGCAGCGGCGGGATGTCGGGTTGAAACCCGACCTACGCGGCGTTTTCCGGCAGCGCGACCGAGATGTCGAGCACCTTGTTGTCGCCTTCGCCGAGCAGGTCGACCTTGACCGCGTCGACGTCGACGTTGACGTACTTGCGGATCACCTCGAGCAGCTCGCGCTGCAGCATCGGCAGGTAGTCCGGGCCGCCGCGGCTCGCGCGCTCGTGGGCGACGATGATCCGCAGGCGATCCTTGGCGACGGAGGCGGTCTGCTTCTTGACCAGCAGGAAGTCGAACAGGCCCATGGCTTAACCTCCGAACATCTTGCTGAAGAAACCCTTCTTCTCGACCTGCACGAAGCGCATCGGGCGCGGATCGCCCAGCAGGCGCGCCACCGCGTCGTCGTACGCCTGGGCGGCATCGGATTCGGTTTCCAAGATCACCGGCTCGCCTTTGTTGGACGCGTGCAGCACGTCGCCCGACTCGGGGATCACGCCGACGGTCTTGAGGCCGAGGATTTCCTCGACATCGCCGACGCTGAGCATCTCGCCGCTTTCGACGCGCTTGGGCGCGTAGCGGGTCAGCAGCAGGTGCTCCTTGACGCGCTCGCCGTTCTCGGCGCGGCGGGTCTTGGACGCCAGCAGGCCGAGGATGCGGTCGGAGTCGCGCACCGACGAGACTTCCGGGTTGACCACCACCACGGCCTGGTCGGCGAAGTACATCGCCAGGTAGGCGCCCTTCTCGATGCCGGCCGGGGAGTCGCACACGATGTAGTCGAAGCCATCGGCGACCAGGTCGTCGAGCACCTTCTGCACGCCTTCCTTGGTCAGCGCGTCCTTGTCACGGGTCTGCGACGCGGCCAGCACGTACAGGTTGTCGAAGCGCTTGTCCTTGATCAGCGACTGCTTGAGCGTCGATTCGCCGTTGACGACGTTGACGAAGTCGTACACCACGCGGCGCTCGCAACCCATGATCAGGTCGAGGTTGCGCAGGCCGACGTCGAAGTCGATGACGGCGACCTTGTGGCCGCGGCGGGCAAGGCCGCAAGCGAGGCTGGCACTGGTCGTGGTCTTGCCGACGCCGCCCTTGCCCGAGGTGACTACGATGATTTCGGTCAAGTTCAAATCCTCCAAAATTGATGGGCGGTACCGGCACATGGATGTGCCGGCGTTGAATCGCGCCAGCGATACAACGTAACCCACGCCCGGCTTGGCCGGGTGTGGGTTACCGCGAACCGCGGCAGGATGCCCGGTTTCGCGGTCATCAAGTGTCCAATGCCGCGATGTTGATCTGCTCGTCTTCGAGCCAGACCTGCACGGCCTTGCCGCGCAGGTTCTTGGGTATGTCTTCCAGCACCTTGTAGTGCCCGGCGATCGCCACGAGTTCGGCATGGAACTCGCGGCAGAAGATCCGGGCGTGTTCGTTGCCCTGCGCGCCGGCCAGTGCGCGACCGCGCAATGGACCGTAGATGTGGATCGAGCCGTCGGCGATCACTTCCGCGCCCGCGCCGACCGCGGTCAGCACGGTGAGGTCGCGGTTGTCGGCGTAGATCTGCTGGCCCGAGCGCACCGGGGCCGCATGCATCATGCCGGGATTGCCGGCCGCGGGCGTCGGAGCGGTCTTCGGCGGTGCCGCGGCGGCGGCCGGTGCCCTGGCGGGAGCGGCTTGGGCGGCGACAGCGGTTGCCGGAGCGGCAGTCCCTGCCACGCTCGCGGCATCGTCGCCGCGTTCGTACTGCGCGCGGAACTTGGCCAGCAGCGGCAGGCCGATCGCCTCGGCCAGGCGTTCGGTTTCGCTGGTGCCGTAGGCGAGCGCCACCGGCAGCACGCCGGCGTCGCGCAGACCGTCGATCAGGCTGCGCACAGTCGCCGCGTCGGGGGTCTGCGTCAGCCCGCCGAAATCGAGCACGACCGCGGCGCGGCTGAACAGCTTCGGCGCGCGCTGCACGCGGCCGCGCATCTCGTCGACCAGGCGCGCGACGTCGAGGGTGCGGATGCGGAGGTTGGCGATGCCGACCTGGCCGATCTTGAGTTCGCCCGCCTGCTCGTAATCCAGCGCCGCACTCACGAGCACGTCCCGGTCGGACGCTGGGCCAGTGGCGCCGACGCGACGCGCGGCTGCAACACCCATGGCAGCTTCGGCAGGGCGTCGCCGTAGGTCTCGTGCACCCAGGCGTGGCTGCACAGCTGCTTCATCAGCATCGCCGCGCGCATGTCCGCCTCGGGCATCACGTGCTGGCCGACCTCGCGGAACCCGAAGCTGCCGTGGAACAGCAGCACCGGGTCGTTGGTGCCTTCGAGGAACACCTCGCAGGCCATCTGGGGGTAGCGCAGTTCGGCGTAGCTTTGCGCGTCGGCATAGAACGCGCGGCCGACGCCGCCGCCGCGGCGGCGGCTGGCGACGACGATGCGGTCGATGTAGAAGAAATTCGGGTAACGCTCACAGAACCAGCGGAAGTTGCTGCTGTCGTGGTCGCTGGCGCTGCCCATGCCAATCAGGAAGCCGGCCAGCGAGCCATCGCGTTCGGCAACCCGGAAGTACTCGGCGCGGTCGAAGAAGTAACGCAATCTCGCCGCATCCAGGGGAAGGATCGCGGGCCCGGCGGCATTGTTGAGGGCAAGGACGGAATCCAGCTCGTGCTCGCGCACGTCGCGGACGACGATCGACATTCCAGACTCCATGGTTCGACGACCGGACACGTGCCGCGGCCGGATGCGGCGATTATCGCATGGCGATCCGGCGGCGGCGACCGGCCTCGATTCCGGGCATGACTTTCGGATGGCACGTACCGGGCTTGATACCGCTACGATGCACGGATGCTGGCCCGCCTGAATCACACCCAACTGCTGCGCTACGCCGGGTTGTTCACATGGGCGATGGCGGGCTGCTGGCTGGTGATCATGTGGATCGAGCCGGAGGCGATCGCCGCGATTCCCGGCGGCGAACAGCATGCCTTCGCGCTGCTGGTCGCACGTTGGGTGGCGGTCTACCTCAGCTTCGGCGTCGTGTACTGGTGGATCAGCCGCAGCCTGGGCCAGCGTCGCCCCGGATTCGCCGACCACGCGCTGTTGCTGGTGCTGACCGCGTCGGCCATCGCGGTGGGCTTCTTCTCCGGCAGCGGCACCGGCAGCATCCTGCTGATGGTGGTCGCCGGCCTGCTGCCGTGGTTGTTGCCGGTGCGCGTCGGCGTGGTCTGGCTGGTGGTCAGCAACCTGGCGATCATCCCGGTGTTCGTCGAGGCCATCGGCCTGCCGTTGCTGGTGGCGGTGGTGCAGTCGCTGAGCTACGTCGGTTTCTCCGGGCTGGTGTTCGTCACCGCGCTGGTGGCGCGGCAGCAGGCGCAGGCGCGCGACGAGCAGCGTCGCCTCAACAACGAGCTGCGCGCGACCCGGGCCCTGCTCGGCGAGAGCGTCCGCGTCAACGAGCGCACCCGCATCTCGCGCGAATTGCACGACCTGCTTGGCCACCACCTGACCGCGCTCAGCCTCAACCTGGAAGTCGCCGGGCACCTGGCCGAGGACGGCCGGGTCAAGGAGCACGTGCAGCAGGCGCATACCCTGGCGCGGCTGCTGCTGACCGACGTGCGCGAGGCGGTCAGCCACCTGCGCGACAGTGGGGCGATCGACCTGGCCGTGGCGCTGCGACCGCTGGCCGAGAATGTGCCGGCGCTGCAGATCCACATGGACGTCGAGGAGCCGTTGACCATGGACGATCCCGAGAGCGCGCACGTGCTGTTGCGCTGCGCCCAGGAAATCATCACCAATGCGGTGCGCCACGCCGGCGCGCGCAACCTGTGGATCAACGCCCGCCGCCACGAGGGCTGCATCGTCATGGCCGCCCGCGACGACGGCCGCGGCGCTGACCAGCTGGTGGCCGGCAACGGCCTGCGCGGCATGCGCGAGCGCCTGGCGCAGTACGGCGGCGACCTGAAAATAGAAACCCGGCCGGAGGCAGGCTTCAGCCTGCAGCTGACCTTGCCGGCCTCGGCGGCGATCGCCGCCTGCGAAGGAGTTAGTGCATGACCGCCAGCCCCCGTTCCGAACCCATCCGCGTGCTGCTGGTCGACGACCAGAACCTGGTGCGCCAGGGCGTGCGTTCGCTGTTGGCGCTGGCCGAGGGCATCGAGGTCATCGGTGAAGCCAGCGATGGCCGCCAGGCGGTCGAGATCATCCCGCAGCTCCAGCCCGACGTGGTGCTGATGGACATGCGCATGCCGGTGATGTCCGGGCTGGAAGCACTGCAGGCCCTGGCCCGCACCAACGCCTTGCCACCCACGATCATCCTCACCACCTTCGACGACGACCAGCTGGTGCTGGCCGGGATCAAGGCCGGGGCCAAGGGCTACATGCTCAAGGACGTGTCGCTGGAGGCGCTGGTCGGCGCGATCCAGACCGTCGCCGGTGGCGGCTCGCTGGTGCAGCCGGCGGTGACCCAGCGCCTGCTGTCGGGGCTGGAGCACATGCGCAACGATTTCGTCAGCCTCGACCGGCCCGACCCGCTGACCGAGCGCGAAACCGAGATTCTGCGGCTGATGGCCGGCGGCTTCTCCAACAAGGAGATCGCCAACTCGCTGGGCGTGGCCGAGGGCACGATCAAGAACCACGTGTCCAACATCCTGTCCAAGCTGGGCGTGCGCGACCGCACCCGGGCGGTGCTGAAGGCGTTCGAGTTGCAACTGGTTTGACCGACGCGATCCGATGCCTGAGGCGTGGTGCTTCGAGCCGGGTGAGCCAAGGCGGGTCAAGACGGTAGTTCTGCGGCGCGCTGCGGCGCGTTCTTCATTCCCGGCCCTCGGCGCTCGACCCGGCGCGGCCCAGTGCCCGTCGTGGCGAATCCGGCACCCCGCTGCTCCGCGGCTACGCCAGATCCACCATCCTTTGCTAGCATTGCCGGTCTGCGCCCCCCCGACCCCCAAGGGTCGGCCCTGGAGAACCCTGAATGACCCGTCTGATCGAGCTTCTGATTTCACTGGCGATCGTCGCCACGCTGTTCCTGATCGTCGGTGTGCTGCTGCCCGACAGCCGCCACCTGTCGCACTCGGTCGAGACCAACCGCAAGCTGACGATCGTGTTCGACACCTTGAACAGCCTGCGCCGCTTCCCGGCGTGGAACCCGTTGGTGCTGCGCGATCCGGCCATGCAGCTGAAGTACTCCGGCCCCGACTCCGGCGTGGGCGCACGCCTGGACTACTCGTCGAAGGAGAAAGGCCTGGGTAACGGCAGCCTGGAGATCACCGCCAGCGAGCCGGGCAAGCGCATCGACTACGCCCTGGAGACGATCGAGCCGGGCAAGAACAAGCGCACGTCGTTCCTGCTCAAGAAGACCGGTCGCAACAACCGCAACGTCCAGATCACCCAGACCTACGACGTCGACTACGGCTGGAACATCATCGGCCGCTACGCCGGCCTGTACGTCAGCAGCAACATCGGCGAAGACATGAAGATGGGCTTGGCCCGCCTCAGCAACATGCTGGCCGCGGTGCCGAACTACGACTACGCCGACCTGAGCAAGGACGACCCCAGCAAGGCGCCGAAGCTGGCCGACCGTCCTGCGGAGAACCTGCTGGTCGTGACCGCGGCGGTAGAGCGCGACAACGTCAAGGTCCAGGCGCAGATGCAGAGCAACATGGAATGGATCAAGAAGGTGATGGCCGCCAACGGCCTGGAAGCCGCCGGCCCCGTGCGCATCATCACCAACGAGTTCGGCGCCGAGACCTACTCGTTCGACGTCGCCCAGCCGGTGCGCAAGATTGGCGCGATCGGTCCGGCGACCAAGCTCGACGTCAAGCTCGAAGGCCCGGTCACCGCGGCGTTCAACGAGCCGGCGAAGGTCGCGGTGGCCTCGTTCACCGGTCACATGGCCAACCTGCCGAAGATCCGCGACGCGGTGCGTGGCTGGGTGCTGACGCGTGGCTACGAGACGGTCGAACGCCCGTACGAGTCGTGGACCGGCGGCATCGCGGCCGGCTTCACCGAGGAAGGCCAGTACGACGTCTACTGGACCGTGAAGTAAGCTGGACCGTGAAGTAAGCACGACGATTCGCGCGTCCGCACTGGGCGCCTGATCGATCTGCACGAAAACGCGCCGCGAACTCCGCGGCGCGTTTTTTTTTTTGTGCGATTGCATGCTGGTATCGTGCGCGCAACCGCGAGGACCCATCGATGTCCAGCCCCGCCATCCCGTCGTCGCGTACCACGCGCCTGCTCGCATTCGGTGGCGGCCTGCTCGCGGCGGCCTCGGTGGCGCTGTCGGCGTACGCCGCGCACGGCTTCGAGGGCGTGGCGCAATCGCGCTTGCAGACCGCCGCGGTGTTCGCGTTCGGTCACGGCGTAGGGCTGGCGGCCTTGGCTCCCGCCGCGTTCGGCCGGATGGAACGGATCGCGCTGCTGGCGTTGCTGGCCGGGGCGCTCCTGTTTTCCGGCAGCCTGGTGTCGAACGTGCTGGCGCAGTGGCCGACCACGCTGGCCCCGACCGGGGGCCTGCTGCTGATCGGCGGCTGGGTGCTGTGGGCGGTCGCCGCCCTGCGTCGCTGAGGCCGCCCGATGCCACGCCACGCCCGCGGGTTCGATACGCAGGCCGCCTTCGCGCACCTCGCCCGGCGCGACCGCAAGCTCGGCGCGTGGATGCGGAAACTGAGCCCGATCGAGCCCGATCCGCGCTGGCGCAAGCCCTTCGACCCGGTCGACGCGCTGGCGCGCGCGATCCTCTACCAGCAGCTCAGCGGCAAGGCCGCGGCCACGATCGTCGCCCGCGTCGAGCACGCGATCGACAGCGACCGCTTCCATTGCCACACCCTGGCGCGCTGCGACGACGCGACCATCCGCGCCTGCGGGGTATCGGGCAACAAGCTGCTCGCGCTGCGCGACCTGGCACTGCGCGAATCGCGCGGCGAGATCCCCGACCTGCGGCGCATGGGCACGATGGACAACGACGCGATCGTCGCCGCGCTGGTGCCGGTGCGCGGCATCGGCCGCTGGACGGTCGAGATGATGCTGATGTTCCGCCTCGGCCGCGCCGACGTGCTGCCGATCGATGACCTGGGCGTGCGCAAGGGCGCGCAACGGGTCGACAAGCTCGAGCAGATGCCAACCCCGAAGGCACTGGCCGAGATCGGCGAACGCTGGGAGCCGTACCGCACCTACGCAAGCCTGTACCTGTGGCGGATCGCCGATTCGGGCGTCAAGGCCACTGCGCCGACCAAACGCTCGCAGGATTGAGTGGCCCCCGCGATTTGCAGACTACGAGTTGCCGTTCTTTCGCAGTATACGTATCAGATCTTGCACGTCGCCTGATCCCGCTTGAGTCTGGAAGTCCAATGGACCGCACCCGACTGCAATACCTACAGCGTCGCAATAACTCTGAATGGCGGCCAAGAATTTGTGTATTTCTTCTTCATCGTGACACCCGATAGCTTGACCGCCCAGTCGAGTTTCCAGATCAGTGTGGCCGACCAAGCGATGCCGCGCGTCTTCGATCCAAGGGCGGTACTTCATGATTGAAGTGGAGAGCGCGCCGATTTCATCCGTAAGCAACCGCGCGCCTTCGAGTTGAAAGTCCAATTGCTTGACGGAGAGATTCGGACGCTTGCCGCTGCGGCTGTTACTGAAAGGTGGGTCCGTAAGCTTGCAGAACTGCAAGTAGCAGTAGTCAATCAGGATTACATTCAAATCAGCAAAGAAGTGCGCTGCCGCGATATGCAGTGCTCTCGAAGTTTCTTCCGAAGTTTCGAACAACTGCATATAGTTGTTGTAGCAATTCCGCATCCATATGCAGTCTTGGCGAAACGCCTAAAAACACTGGCGAAGCTCAATACTCGTCATTCTCGGATGTAACACCAATGCCACGGCTCGTAAACGATCCCGTACGGGTTGTCGCGCGGGTAGCTCATCACGAAGCCGTGGCCGCCGGCGTGGTCGCGCAGCCAGGCGAACGCGCTGGTGAGCTCGAACGATTCCTCGGCCGGCGGCTCGTCGGGTGCGCCGATGTCCAGCGCGAGACCGCTGTGGTGCTCGCTGTATCCTGGCGCGGCGTTGACGGTAAGGATTTCGTCGACTGACAGCCCGCGCGCGAGTTTGCGTTCGAAGATGCCGAGTTGGTAATCGTGGCTGCGGTAGCCGGAGATCGCCTCCAGCACGATGCCGTCGCGCAGCGCCGCATCGCGCAGGTGGATCCACGCGCGCGCGGCGGGCACGGACAGCCACAGCGGGCGTCGGTAGCGGTCGAAACCGGCCAAGCGCAGCTGCGCCGGTTCGGCCACCAGCGGCAGGCCGCTGCGTTCGCCGTAGCCATCGTCGAGGCCGAGCAGGTGCAGGCGTTCGTGCAGGCGGTCCAGCGGCAGCTCGGCGTGCGCGTCCAGACCGGCGCGGGCGTGGTCGCTGAAGTCGAGCGCGTGCAGCGCGGCGTCGATGCCGGCTTCGCGGGCGAGCCGCGGTACCAGCGACAGCAGGCCTTCGGGCAGCAGCGCGGCGAGAAAGCGGCCATCGCGCTTGCGCCGCATCACGCGCTGCGCCCGAGCCAACGCGCGCGCATCGCGGTTGCTGCGCGCGCGCAGCAGGCCGCCGGGCCAAAGCTCGATCTCGGGCGTATTGAGGAGGATCCGGGAGCGGACGCGCATGCGTGCAGCTTAGCCGCGACGGCGCGGGCTAGCCATCCAGAGCCGCACTGGGCTACTGCAAGCCCCACGACTGTCTTTGCGCACCATTTTTAACGAAGGGCCGTCGGCAAACGCGTAATCAGCTGATCCGCGCACAACCGGCCTCCCCCGGATCGGGGATGGGCCACGGCTCGACGTCAGCTGGCCAAGGTGTAGACGCCATGGGAAAGGGCGTGCGCCACGATTGCCGCCTCCAGCCCATGACGCCAGTACAGGAGGCCGAACAGGATGCCCGGTAACGTGTTGCCGACGATGATGAAAGTGACGGTCGCGGGGGTGAGGCTCGCGCCCATGGCCACGACAGCCGGCAAGTGCAAGGCGCCGAACAGCGACGCGCTCGCTACGATCGCGGATATCACGTAAGACCGGCGAGGAAGGCCCGCGCGCTTCTGCATCCAGCGCCACGGCAGCCAGATCAGCACCGTCATCAATCCCCAACGCATCAGGACTTCTTCGGTCACCCCGCCGTAGAGCAGCTTCGCGATAACCGGAATTTCGATTTCCTGGGCGAGAACAGCAAGCTCGGAAGGCGCAACCCGTACCAGAACCAGCAACGCGGCGCCCACCAGGCCGCCTCCGATCGCGGCTGGGGCAATTTGCCTTTTCACAGCGGGCCATGCGCTGGTGCCCGATAGCATCGCCTCAAAGACGGGCGCCCCGAGTCCCAGCGGTCGAGAGAGCGCGGCGCCGGCCCAGGCGGCCAATGCCAGCAGAATCGCGGTCTGCGCGATGCTCGCGGCAATCGCCATGCCGGTAGGGATGGGCTGTGGCGTGTTCTCCAGGAGCTGCGGGATAACCGTCAGAGACAGCGCCAAGGCTCCGGTCATTGCCGCCAGCCATATGGTTGTACCCAGTTGGAGCGTTGGGTTCTTCGGCATCGCGGAGTTGTCCATGGGTTGATAGGACTTGCAAGGATCAGCGCGCGGCTTCGCGCCACAGCATCGCCGCCAATCCGCCGGCGACCAGGGCGGCGATCGCGCTCGCCCACAGCGGCACGCTGACGCCGTTGACCACGACCTCCCAACCGAGCAGCACCCGGGTCAGCTGCAACGCGGCCAGCACGGCCAGGAAGAAAATGCTGATTGTGGTGAAGGGTTTCATGCGCATCCTCCGATCGCCGCAAACTCCGCGGCAGTAGCCGCGGCCTCAGGTTTCCCGTTTCAGGAACAGCCGCAGGTGCTCGCCGGCCGGGCCCTGCAGCACCGACACCAACTCCCAGCCCTGCGCGCCGAGTTTGTCGAGCTCGGCCTGGGCACGCACGGTGAGTTTGTCGCCGAACAGTTTGTAAGGGATATCGACCACCTTGTAGGCCCAGCGCTGGCTCATGGCTTGTCTTCCTTCGGGGGTTTGGGGGGCGGGTTGGGCAGCCGCCCGGCCTTGCGCAGCGACTCGCGCAGCACGTATTCGATCTGCGCGTTGAGGCTGCGCAACTCGTCGTCGGCCCAGCGCTGCGCCGCCGCGAGGACCTCGGCGTTGATGCGCAGCGGGTAGGCCTTCTTCTCGCTCATCCGTGCGGATCAGCGCGCGGTGCGCTTGTGCATCGCCATCGCGCCGACGCCAACAACGAAGACGATGATCATGATCGCGGTCATCGGGATGCTCCTCAGTACAACGTGCCGGTGTTGACCACCGGTTGCACGCCGCGGTGGTCGGAGCACAACACGATCAGCAGGTTGCTGACCATCTGCGCCTTGCGCTCCTCGTCCAGCTGCACGGTGCCGTGCTTCTGCAGTTCGGCCAGCGCCATCTCGACCATGCCGACCGCACCGGCAACGATCCGGGTGCGCGCGGCGATCACCGCGTTGGCCTGCTGCCGCTGCAACATCGCCTGAGCGATCTCGGGCGCGTATGCGAGGTGGCTGATGCGCGCGTCGATGACGCTCACGCCGGCGTCGGACAGGCGCTCGTCGAGCTGCTCCTTGAGGTGCTGGGAGATTTCCGCCGGGTGGCTGCGCAACGCGATCTGGCCGTCCTCGTGCTGGTCGTACGGGTAGCTGGTGGCCATCGCGCGCAGCGCCGACTCGGTCTGGATGTGGACGAAGCTCTCGTAGTCGTCGACGTTGTAGACCGCCTCGGCCGAATCGACCACCTGCCAGACGATCACCGCGGCGATCTCGATCGGGCTGCCGTCGAGTTCGTTGACCTTGAGCTTGCCGCTCTCGAAGTTGCGCACGCGCTGGCTGACCTTCTTCTTGCTGAAGAAGGGGTTGTTCCAGCGCAGGCCGTTGTCCTTGACAGTGCCGACGTACTTGCCGAACAGGCTGATGACCGCGGCCTGGTTGGGTTCGACCATGTACAGGCCGAACAGGCAGAAGAACGCGGCCACGCCCAGCAGCAGGGCGATGGTGAGCAGCCCGGCCTCGCCGCCCTTGAGCGCGGCGAACATCGCGAACGCGGCGACCAGCAGTGCCACCAGTAGCGCGAGCAACATCGGGATACCGGGCAGGGAGCGCAGGGGGTTCTCTTTCACGGCGGATTCTCGGTCGCTAGGGTGCAATATTGATATCAAAAAGATATCAAGTAAGCAAGCGATTTGCAGGTCCGGGCCTGCCCGGGCGCCTTTGGTAGGAAGCGACGGCGCCCGCATCCCGCGGCGTGCACTTTCCAGGCGCGGCGAAGCGCCGTCCGGGCAGGCTCGGATCGGCGGGATAGGCGGTGGATTCCAGGCTAGGGCGCGATCCGGTACAGCGGCGCCGGGACGAACTCGCCGGTCGCGTACAGGCTGCGGCCATCCGCGGCCCAGCCCAATGCCTCGGCCTGCGGCAGCCAGGGCAGCGGCTGAACGCGTGCCGGCTGGGCGACGGCCCGGCCCCAGTCCTGGCGCGGCGCGCGCCGGTACAGCAGCAGGTAGCGGTAGGTCATCACCGCCAGGGTGCGGCCGTCCGGCGACAGGTCGGCGGCGGTGACCTGGCCCTCTAGGCGCGCGCCCCGCGGCGAGCGCTGCACGGCCGCGGCATCGGGCCGCGGCACGCCGGCCAGGCGGCCGAGCAGAGTGGCGGTCTGCAGGCCGGTGTCGGTCGGCCGCAATGGCACCGCGAACAGTTCCGGCGGCTGGCGTTTCTTCGAGACCAGCAGCACCTGGCCGCGCGCCGCATCCACCGCAACCGCCTCGCAATCGCGCGCGCCGTCGGGCCAGCGAAACGCGATCGACCAGGCCGGTTTCAGGCGCGCGTTCTTCAACGTCGCCGGTTCCTCGACCACGTGCAGCTGCAGGGTGCGGCGCAGGCCGCCGTTGTCGCCGGTGTCGGCAATCAGCAGGTAGCGGCGGCCGTCGAGTTCGAACGCGGCGATGTCTTCCCAGTCGGTCTTGGGCACGCCCGCCAGCCGGAACGTCGCGCGCCGCGCGCCGCCGGTGCTGACCGCGAACAGCCGTTCGGGATTGCCTCCGTCGTCGTGCAGCCACAACACGTCGCGGTGCCGGCGCGACGCGGCCAGGCCGCTGATCTCGCTGAGCTGCGGGTCGACCAGCGCGCCGCTCAGGCGCGAGCCCGGTTCGTCGCCCGTCGAGCCGCTGCAGCCCGCCAGTGCAAGCGCCAGCGTCGCCAGCACGGCGAGCGCAGTCGGCAATGGCGTCGGACGGCTGGCGCGGGTCATGTCCGAAGGATCGCATGCACCTCGCGTGCCGCCCAAGCCCAGCGCCAACGAACACACCCGGAGCGCGTCGCACAAGCACCCCGATACGCGCTGCGGTGCGCACGGTGGAAGCTAGACTAGCCACCCCCCAACCGCTTCGTCCGGACCGCGCATGATCACCCTCGGCACGCCGTTGTCCCCGCACGCCTTCCGCGTCCTGCTGCTCGGTTCGGGCGAACTGGGCAAGGAGGTCGCGATCGAGCTGCAGCGTTTCGGAGTCGAGGTGATCGCCGCCGACCGCTATGCCGATGCGCCCGCGATGCAGGTCGCGCACCGCAGCCACGTGCTCGACATGCTCGATGGCAACGCGGTGCGCGCGCTGGTCGCGGCCGAACGCCCGCAGCTGATCGTGCCGGAGATCGAGGCGATCCACACCCAGACCCTGGTCGAGCTGGAGCAGGAGTTCGCCGAGCGCGGCACCCAGACCCGGGTGATCCCGACCGCGCGCGCCGCGCGCCTGACGATGGACCGCGAAGGCATCCGCAGGCTCGCCGCCGAGACGCTGGGCTTGCCGACTTCCCCGTACCGCTTCGTCGACACGCTGGACGAGTACCGCGACGCGGTCGCCGCGATCGGCCTACCGTGCGTGGTCAAGCCGGTGATGTCGTCGTCGGGCAAGGGCCAGAGCACGCTGCGCGGCGAAGACGACATCGACAAGGCCTGGCACTACGCGCAAAGCGGCGGCCGCGCCGGTGCCGGGCGCGCGATCGTCGAGGGCTTCGTCGACTTCGATTACGAAATCACCCTGCTGACCGTGCGCCACGTCGGCGGCACCACTTTCTGCGCGCCGATCGGCCACCTGCAGCGCGACGGCGACTACCGCGAGAGCTGGCAGCCGCAGCCGATGTCGACCCGCGCGCTGGCGAAGGCGCAGGGCATCGCGCGCAGCATCACCGACGACCTCGGCGGCTGGGGCGTGTTTGGCGTCGAACTGTTCGTGAAGGGCGACGAGGTCTGGTTCAGCGAAGTCTCGCCGCGCCCGCACGACACCGGCCTGGTCACGTTGGTGTCACAAGACCTGAGCCAGTTTGCGTTGCATGCGCGCGCGATCCTCGGCCTCCCCATTCCGGCGATCCGCGAGCAGGTGGCGGCCGCCTCGTGTGCTGTATTGGCCGAAGGCGTCGGCGTGCCGGTGTTCAATGGCGTCGATGCGGCGCTGGCGCAGGCCGACACCCAGCTGCGCCTGTTTGGCAAGCCGCGGGTCGACGGCCAGCGCCGGGTCGCGGTGACGCTCGCCCTCGGCGAGCAGGTCGACCAGGCCCGCGAACGCGCGCGCAAGGCCGCCAGCGAGCTGCATATCGAATTGCGCTGACCACGCACGGCCATAGTGGAGCAACGATGGAAGACAGCAAGGGGTACGCGGTGTTCTTCTTCCCGCAGGCGCTCGAGGCCCTGGGCGAAGCGATCAAGCCCTACCTGCAGGGCGGGCCGGCCGGCGAGCACGTCATGTGCCGCGAGATCGACACCGCCGGTTCGCTGATCGAGATGACCCTCGACGGCCGCACCCAGGACGATCGCCCGATCGTGTGCGAGCTGATGGTGCCCAGCTCGATGGTGCGGATGATCGTGTCCGCGCAGTCCGATGGCGCGTTCGGGTTCGGCCCGCGGATCCGCGTGGCCGAGACGGTCGCGTCGGCGCCGGTGGCAGCGCCAACTTCGCCGGCGGAAGCACTGCCGGCGGCGGTGCCCGCCGAAGCCTCGGCGACTCCGCCCAAGCCCTGATCCGCGGTTGTAGTGCCGAGCCCGCTCGGCACGCGTCTCGCGCGAACGACACGGCCGTGCCGCGCAGGCTCGGCACTGCAGGCACGGACTACCGCGCCGCGCCGCCCAGGTCCAGCCACACCAGGTGGTGGTCGCTCGCGTCGACCAATGCCGCGTCGGCGCTGCCGCTGATCGGCCAGAACACGCCCGCGTCGCGCACCGCCAAGCCGCGCGACGGCAGCAGGTAGTCGAGCCGCAACGTGCCGGCCTGCGCGCCGAAATCGCCGGTGTGGCTGCCGACATCGCCGGTGCGCGGCAACGCGCGGTCCGCGGCGCGCTCGACCGCGCCGGCGCTGCGCGGCACCACGCGCGCATCGACGCGCGGGTGCGACAGCAACTGCGCGATCGCGCCGGGCAGGCCGGCGCCGTCGCTGGGGTCGGCGTTGTAGTCGCCGGCGATCACGAACCGCGCATCGCCGGGCAGTCCGCCGCAGCGGCCCTGGCCATCGCACAGCCACGGCTGGTCACCGGCCGACAGGTACTGCGCCCACAGCTTGATCTCATCGAAATTGCGCGCGCCGTTGCGGTCCTCGGGGCCGTCGAACACCGGCGGCGTCGGGTGGGCGGCGAGCAGGTGCAGCGTGCCCAGCGGCGTGCGCACCGGCACGTCCCAATGCGATTTCGACGACAGCCGCAGCTGCGACCACACCGCAGGCATGTACCAGGGCGCGCCGGTGGCCGGGTCGCGCGGCTGGCGTGCCGCCGGCAGCGCGCTCCACTTGAACAACTGGAACGTGCGCGACGCGGCGTCGTCGATCGGATACCGCGACAGCACCAGCATCCCGTACTGGCCCGGGTGCAGGCCGTAGCCCCAGGCGTCGTTGCCGCGCGCACGATTTTGCCCGGTCGTGCTGCCATCGCGGTCCAGGTCGAGCCCGCTCGGCACCCCGGTGTTGACCGGCGCCAGGTAGCGGTACGGATAGCGCAAGGCCTTGCCGCCGCCCGCCTGCGCAACCTCGAGGTAATCGCGCTGGAACAGGTCCGCGGCGCGGTGCCGCGGGTCGTAGTCGAACTCGTTGAGCAGCACCAGATCCGGACGCACGCGCTGCAGCACCGCGGCGATCTTGCGCGCCTTGCCGTCGCCGGCTTCGAGCCGGCGCACCAGCCCGCCGGGGGCGTCGTCGTACAGCGAGGTGTTGTAGGTCGCCACGCGCAGCGGAACCAGCATGCCGATCGTTCCTTCCATGTCGCGGGCCGTCTGCCGCGCCCAGGCCTCCGGGTCGCCGTGCACGGCGATGCGCACGCAGCCGGCCAGCAGTACGGTGATCGCGGCGGTCGCGGCAAGCAGTGCGATGCGCCATCGGCGGCCGCTGCGGGCGTGGCGGCAGCGCGACGCCACCCATCCCAACCTCATGCGAAGTCTTCCGCATCGAGTTCGTGCCAGCTGCGGCCGTCGAATCCTTCCAGCGGCCGGAAGCGGCGCTTGTAGTCCATCTTGCGATGCCCGGCGATCCAGTAGCCGAGGTACAGGTGGCTGCGCTGTTCGCGCCGCGCCCATTGCAGCTGCTGCAGGATCGCCAGCGTGCCCAGCCCGCGCGCGGCGAGCGCCGGATCCGGGTCGTAGAACGTGTACACCGCCGACAACGCGGTTTCGATGACGTCGGTGACCGCGACCGCCAGCAGCCGGCCCGGGCCGTGCGCGGCGGTCTGGCGCAACTCCAGGAAGCGGCCCTCGCTCCAGCTGCCGATCAGGAACTGGTCGAATTCGCTGGCGCCGTGCCCGTCCATGCCGCCGCCGGCGTGGCGCGCGGCCAGGTAGCGGCGGTACAGCACGAGTTGCTCGTCGGTCCGCTGGGTCGAGCACACGCGCAGTTCGACGTCGGCGTTGCGCGCCAGGCAGCGGCGCTGGCTGCGGTCGGGCACGAAGCGGTCGACCGGGATCCGCACCGCGATGCAGGCGCGGCAGCCGGCGCAATGCGGGCGGTAGACGATGTCGCCGGAACGGCGGAAACCCCAGCCCAGCGCCATCGGATACCAGCGCGCCAGGCGCGGGTCGCGCGGGTCGAGCACTAGGTCGCGCGCGACCCGGTCCGGCCAGTAGCCGCAGGCGTGCTCGCCGGTGTGGAACAGGCGCAGGTCGTCCGGATCCTGGTGGTCGTTGCCCATGGCTGCAGCATAGCGCCGGCAATTGGGTGGCTGTGCAACTGAACAACGCGGACGCGGCTGTCAACCGGGCGTGGGTGCGGGCGTTTTCTCTGCATCGGCGCCATCCGGTTGCCCTTCGCAGGAGTTCCGCATGAACACGACCCACCCGAGCCGGATCCCGACCCGCCGCGTGCTGCTCGCGACGCTGCTGGCCAGCACGATTGCCTGCGCGATCGCCGGTATCGCCGTCGCCGCACCGCAGGCCACGCCCGGCGGCGACCACGGCGCCGGCCCGCAGCGCTCGATGATGAAGGTCGACAGCAACAACGACGGCGTGATCGACCGCGCCGAAGCCGCCGCGCACCCGCGCCTGGCCGGCAAGTTCGACGCGCTCGACAAGAACCGCGACGGCCGGCTCGACCGCAGCGAGCGGCCGCAATGGAAGGGCAAGCGTGGCCACCACGGCGGCATGGCGGGCGGCGCCCAACTCGACGGCGACGGCGACGGCCGCATCAGCCGCGCCGAGGCGGCCGGATCGCCGCGGATCGGCGAGCAATTCGCGCAGATCGACGGCAACCGCGACGGCTACGTGGTGCGCAGCGAACTGCACGCCCACCACGAGCGCCTGCGCCTGCAGCGCGACGCCGAACGCGCCAAGCGCTTCGAGGAACACTTCACCGCCGCCGACCTCAACCGCGACGGCAAGCTGAGCCGTCTCGAGGTCGGCGAGAAGATGCCGCGGCTGGCGAAGTCGTTCGCCTTCATGGACGAGGATCGCGACGGCTTCCTGACCCGTGCCGACCTGCGGCATTCGCCGCGCCGTTGAACTTTCCACGTCGCGGTGCGGTCAGCTAACCAGTAACAAGAAAGACTCACCTAACCCGTGTCGGGTCTCCGCGGCACGGGTCTTTTTTTGCGTGCTCAGAACCGTCCCGCCTCGGCCAGCGCATGCAGCAGCCCGGCCAGCGCGAAGACCGAGCTGATCCACACGGCCGACGAGCCGAAGCAGTAGCGATACATCCGTGGCGGTTGGTAGGCGCCGCTGCGCCGCGCCGCGCGCGCGAAGCACGGCGCCATGATCCGCGGCAGCGGCACCAGGTACTGGTAGTTCAGGACCGCCAGCGAGGCGATCGCGAACGCGGTGATCGGGATCCAGCCGCGGGTGAGTACCACCAGCGCCGCCGCTCCGACACAAAACACCGCGGTGATCGCGGTGATGTTGCGGACGAAGCGGTTGATCGCGGCCCGCTCGCGTTCGTTGCCGGCGAAGCGCAGCAGGTAGCGGCCGCCCAGGTACGAAGCGAGCACGCCGGCGAGCGACGCGACCAGCACCACGTCGTAACGCATCGCCGCATCGACCAGGTAGCTGAAGCCGCCGCCGGCCGCGCCGCCGGCGACGCCGGCCGAGACACCCGCACCGACGCCGCCCGCACCCAGCTTGCCGACCCCCGAGCCCACCGCGCCGGCGCCGAGCGCGCTGACCGCGATCGCCGCCGTGGCGGTCGGGCTGGCCACCCCGAGCGCGGTCGCCACCATCGCGGTGAACGCCGCCGACGGCGCGCTGTCGCAGGCGAACGCGCTGAAGCGCGCGAGCAGTTCCGATCGCACCGTCGCGCGCGCCCGCGACAGCCGCTTGCGCACGGCCGCGTCGCTCAGTCCGAGCAGGGCGGCGACCTGCTGCGAACTCTGGCCCTCGCGGTAGTACAGCAGCAGCACCTCGCGGCTGTCGTCGGGCAACGCCGAGATCAGTTCCGCGGCCGCGTGCTGGCGTTCGTGCTCGATCAAGTGCTCGGCCGGCCCCGGCCCCGGGTCGGCGACCGCGGCGATCACCTCGTCGGCATCGGCGACCTCGCGCGCGAACCGGCGCGCGTTGCGCAGGTGGTCGCGGGCGAGGTTGCGGGTTATCTCGCGCAGCCACGGCAGGAAGCTGGTCGGGTTCTGCAGCCGCCGCAGGTTGTTCCAGGCATTGAGGAACGCCTCCTGGGCGATGTCCTCGCTGGCCGGCACGTCGCGCACGATCGCCAGCGCCAGCCCGGTCACCGCGTTCTGGCACGCCGCGACGATCCGCGAGTACGCATGCCGGTCGCCGTCGGCCGCGGCCGGCAGCTCGTGGTGGATCAGGCCTTCGATGGTCTCGGCGTTCATGGGCGGTCCCGCACGGCGTCTGTTGGCAATTGCCTTACGGGACGGCGAACCGCGGCAAATGTGACCGGCGGCCTGCTGGAGCGTCGCTCGCGCTCAGGTCGCCACGTGCTTGATCACCCGCACCACCTGCCAGGTGTCTTGGATGCGGCGCACCTCGAGGGTCTTGTAGCTGGCCCACATGCGGTGGTGGTAGGCGCTGAACTCGATCTGCCCGACGTCGGGCGCCGACGGCCGGAACGCGTGGACCTCGACGAACGCCGCCTCGCGGCCCGTGTGCTGGTGGTAGCTGCCGCGCTCCTCGTCGGCCACCCGCACGCAGTGCGAGGCCGGCACGATGGGCTTGGCCGGCGTCGACAGCTGGCCGATCAGCTCGGTCGACGCGTCCTTGCCGTCCACCGCCAGGCACAGCATCGGCATCTTGATCGCGGCGATTTCCTTCGCGAACACCGCGCGTGCGATCGGCGGCAAGGTCGCGCCGATCGTGCCGTCGAACGGCGGCAGCGCCAGCGCCGGCGCCGGCTTGGTGTTGATGCCGCGCACCAGCGCCATGCCCGCGACCAGCACGATGCCGCCGATCAGCGTCATCTTGATGCGGAACATGCGCTTCTGCGCCGAGGTCCTGACCTGGGTCTGCGGCTCGAAGCGGAACGTCGGCGTGGTGAAGCTGTCGCTGGGGCGGGTGGAGTCGATCAACCCGGCCGCACGCAGGATCTCGCGCGCCTTGACCTGGTCCTCGGACTGCACCACCCACACCGCCGGCTTCGGCGCCTCGGCGTCGGTATAGCTGAAGGCGCCGCGGCGGTTGCCCTTGTACGAGCGGCCGTTGCTGATGCGCACCTCGATGCCGGCTTCGCGCATCAGCTGCGCGACGGCTTCGACGTTCTCGAGGCGGGGACTGCTGAAGACCTGGCGCATGCGGTCAGCCCTTCGCCGGCACGTGCGCGGCGTCATCGTCGACCACGCGTGCAGGCGGAGCGTCGTTGGCTTCCACCACGCGAATCAGGCCTTCCTGCGCGGTGCTGGCGACCAGCCGGCCGTGGCGGTCGAAGATCTGCCCGCGCGCCAGGCCACGCGCGTCCTGCGCGCTGGGGCTGTCGATCGAGTACAGCAGCCAGTCGTCGGCGCGGAACGGGCGGTGGAACCACAGCGCGTGATCGAGCGAGGCCATCTGCACGTTCGGCTGGTAGTAGCTGATCCCGTGCGGGAACGTCGCGGTGCCGAGCAGGTGGAAGTCCGACGCGTAGGCGAGCAGCGCGCGGTGCAGCTCCGGCGCGTCGCCGACCTTCTCGCTCAGGCGGAACCAGACCTGCTGGTAGGGCGGGCGCTTGGGCGGGTTGAGCTCGTCGCGCGGGTAGACGTGGCGGAATTCGAACGGCCCCTGCCGCGACAGCCAGCGCTGGACCTTGATCGGCAGGGTCGCCATCACCTCCGGCGGCACCGCGTGCCCGGGTTCGATGTCCTCGGGCTTGGGCACTTCCGGCATCGACAGTTGGTGCTCGCCGCCGGCCTCGTCCTTCTGGAACGACGCGGCCAGGAAGAAGATCGGCTGGCCGTGCTGGATCGCGGTCACGCGTCGCACCGAGAAGCTGCCGCCGTCGCGGGTGCGGTCGACCTGGTAGACGATCGGCGCGGCGATGTCGCCGGCCTTGAGGAAGTACGCATGCAGCGAGTGCGCGCTGCGCGGGGTTTCCATAGTCGCCTGCGCCGCCGACAGCGCCTGGCCCAGCACCTGACCGCCGAACACGTACTTGGTGCCGATGTCGCGGCTCTGGCCGCGGAACAGGTTGTCCTCGAGGCGTTCGAGCGAGAGCAGTTCGATCAGCTCGGAGACGGGGGAGGTCATGCGGGGCGGGGCCTTGGGGAAGCGATGCGCAAGTATAACGGGCGGGGTTTGCGCGCCGGCCCGGCACATGGACGTGAGGGGGTTCAGGTCGTCGCCATTGCCTTGTTGGTCGTTGCCTTTGCTCGCATCGCCTTTGCCCTTGCTCGTCATCCCCGAGAAAGCGGGGATCCAGTGACGTTGCCGTTGCCGTTGCCGTGGCTCTGAGGCTCTTCGCCTTGACTGGCGCCGTAGAGCTCGCCGACAAATCGTCTGGAACGATTTGGACCGCCGCAGGCGCCCGCGAAGCGGGTGAGACACATGGATGTGCCGAAGTCCGCACCGGAGGGCAAAGGGGGAAAAGGCGCCCTTGTCTGAGCACAGCGAGTTTGGGCGCCGTACCCTTTGCTCGAGGAGCGCAGGTCATCGCCGCACTGCGGCGATGGGGAGCGGCTTCATCGTCTCCGGCGAGCGTCCGGCGCAGGCGGTTCTGGTTACTTTTGACAAGGACAAAGTGACTCGCGCGCGCAGCGTGCGAAAGCTCTTGATCCTGTCTTGGCAGTTGCGTTTGCTTCTGTCGAAAACAAAAAGACAGCAGGAACAACTGCAAGAGCTTTCGCCTGAAGGCGAGTTACTTTCTTTGCGAGGGCCAAAGAAAGTAACCAAAGAAAGGCCCTTCCCTGACAGAACTCCCGACGCACGCGCAGCCCTGCGCGGATTTTCCGATTCGCCATCCATGGCTCAGTCGGAAAACGACCGGCATCCATGCCGGTCGCCCTTCGGGTTTGGCCACATGGGCTGCGGTTGGGGAGGAGGGATCAAGAGCAACCGCCATGGGGCGGGCACGGCCGTCGAGGAGCCCGGAAGCTCGGACAATCGACCCAACGAGGTCCAAGCGTGGAGCTCGAAGGGGCGAAGCTTGGAGCTAAAAGCTCCAACCGTGGAGCTCTAGGGTCCGAGCGTGGAGCTAGAAACTCCGACCGTGGAGCTCAAGGGGTCCAAGCGTCGAGCCAAAAGCTCCAACCGTGGAGCTCAAAGGGTCCAAGCGTGGAGCTAAAAGGTCCGACCGTGGAGCTCGAAGGGTCCGAGCTTGGAGCCAAAAGCTCCAACCGTGGAGCTTGCAGGGTCGGATCGTGGAACTAGATGACTCCGACCGTGGAACTGGCGGGTTCCGGTCACTGAGGTCAGCAGCTCCGAGCGATGTGGTGGAGAGGCCCGGCCCACCGTTCGAAGGGTGATTGGCGGCCTAGCGCCTGGATCAGGCCGAACCGCGAAGCGGCTTCGGCTGGAATGAACTGTTAGGCAGCGGCCCGGCGCCGCCCAGTGAGTTTTCTCAGCAACATGCCGAGGACAAGCGGAACGAAGAACCAAAGCAGAGGTGGCGCCACTGCGTTTAGACGTGCCGCAAAGAGCGTAACGGGTATCACGCAGAGGGCAAACCAAAGGGCGAGGCCAAGTACCGACAAGAGCAGGGCGGACAGCCCGCCCATCGTCACCGAAGCGCGCCGACCAAAGATCCCGCCCGTGTTCACTCTGGGTATTGCCAGGCGTTGCGGGACCGACACGATCTCCGTAAACAAAAAGGAGGCCAAAAAGAAGTAAGCCGCTGCGGCAATCACCGTCGCCATGTGAAGCTATCCCTATGAGATGCGGGCACGTTTGTGGGCTGCCTCACGCCTGAATTTGAACTAAGCCGAGCCGCGAAACGGATTCGGTTTGAACGAATTGTCAGGCCACGGGCCGGCGAACGCGACAAGCCAGAACACTAAGCCCGTGAGCGCACCGTAGCCAACGAGTTGAAGCGTGTTGATGGCGCTGATGTGCCCGAAGCCGAGGGCCACGGAGATGGCGCCACCCATGGCCGCACTCATGGGAACAACTTGCCAAAGCTTTAGCCAGCCCAGCCGGCGGAACAAGAAAAGGAAAGGGACGGGGACTTCCTTCGATAAAGTGGACACCCGCTGGTTAGGCGCATTGGCGCTCGAATTCGACGGGCGACTGGTAACCCAGCGCCGAGTGTAGGCGCCGATGGTTATA
>NZ_JBHTIH010000007.1:0-353807 GCF_042677045.1 Lysobacter koreensis | reverse complement strand
AACGCACACGCGCCGATGGTAGTGTGGCTTAAGCCATGCAAGAGTAGGTCATCGCCAGGGGCTTTATCCCCGAAACCCCAGCCCACCAGGCTGGGGTTTCTTTTTTGCGCGCGATATTCATCGGCGCTTGGAAGGCGGAGTAACAAGCCCGGTGTGTAATGACCCACTGATTTCCTGCTCAGGTGTAACTTCGCAAGGAGACACCCATGAGCGCAATGATGGAAGAAGAGATCAAGCGTTGGACGGCCAAGCGGAAGTCCGCGCTGGTGCTAGAAATCATCCAGGGAAAGACGACCGTATCGGAGGCCAGTCGGCAATTTGACCTGACCCCGTCGGAGATTGAGGACTGGATCGACCACGCCAAGGCGGGCATGGAGAACGCGCTGCGGGCCAAGCCCGAAGACGTGCGCGAGCAGTACGAGCGGCAGCTCAAGGACCTGCAGGAAGCCTACGGCGAGGCGATGCTGGAGCTGCGCGCCCGAAAAAAATTGCAGTCGCTGGTGGGCAAGGACGAGACGTGATCGAAGCGATCCGTCATGGACTGCAGGACGGAGGCTTCAAGGTGTCGGTCAGTCAGCTGTGCCGCTGGTTCGCGGTGCCGCGGCGGACGGTGTACTACCGGCCGACCAAGGCGGCACCGAAGGTGAAGCCGGAGCTGGCCACGCCGATCAAGGAAATGATCGAGCAGGAACCGTCGTTCGGCTACCGCGCGGTGGCAGGGCTGCTGTCGATGAACAAGAACACGGTGCAGCGGGTCTTCCAGTTGATGGGCTGGCAGGTGCGCAAGCGTGCGATCGGACGGCGGCCGCGAATCGAGGCCTTGCCATCGGTGGCGATATCGCCCGACGAACCCTGGGCGACCGACCTGTGCCGGATCTGGAGCGGCCGGGATGGCTGGCTGACGTTGGCCCTGGTGATCGACTGCTGTACACGCCAACTGCTGGGCTGGCACTTGTCGCGTAGCGGCAAGGCCAGCACGGCAGTAGCGGCCTTGGAGCAGGCCCTGATCACCCGGTACGGCACGTTGGGACGTGTGCGCAAGCCATTCCTGCTGCGCTCCGACAACGGCCTGGTGTTCACCAGCCGCAGCTACACCGCGATGGTGCGCGGCTATGGCTTGAAGCAGGAGTTCATTACCCCGCACTGCCCGCAGCAGAACGGCATGGTCGAGCGGGTCATCCGCACCTTGAAGGAGCAATGCGCGCACCGGCACCGCTTCGAGAGCCAGCAACACGCCAGCCGCGTGATCGGCGATTGGATCCAGTTCTACAACCACCGGCGCCCGCACCAGGCGCTGGGCATGAAGACACCCGCTGAGGCATACGCTTTAGCGGCCTGACCTGTGCAGGAACTGCTGGGTCATTACACATCTGCCGTTGGGGCGAGAAGCGAATGCGGCCGCGCTCCCTAGCCGGGGTCGAACAGCTGCTGCAGCACCACCTCGCCGTAACGGTCGAGCTTGCCAGCGCCGATTCCGGCGATCCGCGACAGATCGTCGAGGTCGTCGGGGACGGCCTCGGAGCCTGATCGTGCAATTGTCGGCAAATTGGAGGGTGGAACATCCGCAGGCCGTTGGCCGCCGCCACATCCGTAGCGCTGTCTGGCTGGCGAGTTATGCGGACTCGCACGCGCGAAACGTCACCACCAGCACGTCCCGATGCGCCGGCTGTGAGGGGTCCAGCGGGGTAACCGCGGTGACTCCGTGGAACACCCGGCCGTCGTCGACGAGCGCGGCGTCCAGCGGGGCGGTCAGGGTGAAGTGGCCGAGTTCCCGACCGTCGCTGGCGTGGATCGTGGTGGTGCCGCTGGCGATGTTGTGGCGATTGATCAGCAGCACCAGCACGTAGTCGACGCCGTCGCGGTGCACGCCTTCGGGCGTGGGCTCCCCGGGTTCGTCGGTGCGGGCCTCGATCCGGAACTGGTGCAGCTCGATGTGCCAGGCGACTACCGCCGGGGCGAGGACTGCGAAGAAATCGCGGCAGAACTCGAGGATGAGGCGAAGACTCGGGTTGTCGGCGATCTCGTCCAGCATCGGTTCGAACCAGCGCTCGATGTCGCCCTGCAGCCGGTTGTAGTGCAGCGCCTGGTAGTGCGGCTGGTGCGGCTCGCGGACGATCGCGCCGCTGGCCGCGGCAGAGAACACCGCATGGCGCCGACGACGATGGCGGCCGAGCGCCGCCAGGTAGGTGTCCGGAGCGAGCGTGTCCCAACTGGCGGCGAACCGATCCCAGCCGTCGAGTCCACGGCCGCGCTGCAACAAGGCACGCATCGTGTCCGCGGTGACGAAGGCGAACCCCTGCGCCCGCACCCGCGCCGCGAGCGTCTCAACCGGCACGGTCTCCGCGCTCATCGACTGCTCGATCGCGACCACGACACGGGCAATGTCGCGCGGATGCCATTCAACCCGCGACGCGCAAGGCGGCCTGGGCCAGCAACGCCAGCACGCACGCGAATCCGCCGAACCACACCGCGGAGCGCAGCGCGTGCTGGTTGGCAAGGTAGAACACGCCGTGCAGCACGCGCAGCACCACGAACGCGATCGCCAGCGCGGCGATGCGTCCGGTCGGCACACCCGCCAACTGCGCCAGCAGCACGCCGGCGGCGAACGGCGCGAACGCTTCGAAGGCATTGAGCTGGGCGGCGTTGGCGCGGATGCTGCGCGGGTTGTCCTGGCGCGCCAGCCAGCCGCGTGGATCGCGGTTGTTGTAGCGCTCGCCGCTGGCCTTGGCGACCGCGACCCAGACGTAGGGCAACAGCGCGGCGAGCAACACGCACCAGTAGGCGGTGGCCAGGGTCATGTCCGATCCTTCGTGAATGTTCGCGAGAGGGTAGCGGAAAACGACGACGGCGCCACCGGGCGCCGTCGTCGCCGAGCTCGGGGGACCGACTACTTCGCGGCGGGCTTCATCAGCCTGTCGTGGGCGGCGCGGAACGCGTTGCCTTCGTACCAGGTCGGCCACTGCGTGGTGCCGGCCAGCTCGCGGCCGACGCCGTACAGCGCCTGCAGGTCTTGCACCACGCCGTCCAGCTTCCAGCTCGGATCGTACTGGTCGCCGGGCTTGTGGTAGCGGTGGTCGCGGTAATCAACCTGCGCTTGCGCTCCGGCGGCGGCGCCGCCCTCGATCAGGTCGTCGCCGCCCTTGGCGTACAGCGCGGGCACGCCGGCCTTGGCGAAGTTGAAGTGGTCGGAACGGAAGTAGAAGCCATCCTCCGGGGTGGCTTCTGCGTGCAGCACGCGTTGCTGGCCGTCGGCGATCTTCTTGAGGATGTCTTCGAGCTGCGAGCTGCCGAAACCGACCACGGTCATGTCGCGGGCCTTGCCGATCACCGGCATCGCGTCGAGGTTGATCACCGCCACGGTCTTGTCGAGCGGCACGCTGGGGTGCGCGACGTAGTACTTCGAGCCGAGCAGCCCGGACTCTTCCAGCGTCACGGCCAGGAACAGCAGCGAGCGGTCGGGCGCCGGCGTCTGCCGGGTGAACGCCTCGGCGATCTCGAGGATCCCGGCGACGCCGGTCGCGTTGTCGATCGCGCCGTTGTAGATGGTGTCGGTGGCGTCCGCGGCCGCTGCGCCGTGGCCCTCGTGGGCGTGGTTGCCCAGGTGGTCCCAGTGCGCCATGTAGACGATCGCCTCGTCCGGGCGCTTGGCGCCGGGCAACTTGGCGACGACGTTGCGCGATGACTTCTGTGCGATCGTGCTCTTGAGATCGAGCGAGGCGCGGGCCTTGAGCTCGATCGCCTTGAAGCCGGGCCGGTTGGCGGCCTGGTAGAGGTCGTCGAGGTCGTGTCCGAGGTCGCCGAGCAGCTTGCGCGCGGCGTCGCCGCTGATCCAGCCCTGCGCGGGCAGGCGCGGGTCCGGATCGTCTTCGCTGCGCAGGTCGAACTGCGCGCCCGACCACGAATTCTTGACCACGTCCCAGCCGTAGGACGCGCCTTCGCTGTCGTGGATGATCAGCGCCGCGGCGGCGCCCTGGCGCGCGGCCTCCTCGAACTTGTAGGTCCAGCGCCCGTAGTAGGTCATGCGCTTGCCGTCGAACAGCTTGGCGTCCTGGGCATGGAAGCCCGGGTCGTTGACGAACATCACCACCGTCTTGCCCTTGACGTCGACGCCGGCGTAGTCGTTCCAGTTCTGTTCCGGCGCGTTGACGCCGTAGCCGACGAACACCAGTCCGGAGCCGTCGATCGCCACGTTCGGCTGGCCGGTGCGGGTGCCGATCACCATATCGGTGCCGAACTTCAGTTCGCGCGACTGGCCATCGACGTCGAGCTTGAGCACGACCGACGGGTCGGCGGTGGTCTCCACCATCGGCACGGTCTGGAAGTAGCTGTCGCCGTTGCCGGGCTTGAGGCCCATCCGCTCAAACTGGGCCTTGAGGTAGTCGACGGTCTTGTCTTCGCCGGCGCTGCCGGGCGCGCGGCCCTCGAATTCATCGGAGGCGAGGATCTTGACGTGCGCGGTGAAGTCCGCGGCGTTGATCGCGGGATCGAACGCCGGCGCGGCGGGCGCCGGCTTGGTCCTGGCCGCGGCCGGCGCTTCGGCGGGCTTGCTGCAGGCGGTGAGCACCAGCGCGGCGGCGACCAGCGAAGTCGCGGTGAGCAGGGGAGTGCGGGACATGGAACCTCCGGAGGGACCGGCCGCCCGGCGCGGGGCCGGGCGGCGAGGGATCCATTCTAGGCACATGTGCCGCGCCGCCGGCTTGCCCATCCCGCTGTTTCAGGCGCTTCCGGCCGCGCAGGGTGGCCGCCGTCAGCGCTGCGGCGGCTGGCCGGAGTAGCGGACCGCGGTGGCGCCGGTGACCGGGCCAATCTGGGCGCTGTCGTGCACGTATAGCTCGACCTTGCGTTCGAACAGCAGCGGGCCGTCGACGCGGGCGTTGGCGCCGATCACCACGCGCGGGTCGCGGCGCTTGCTGAAGCTGATCCACTGCCGGCTCGGCTTCTCGTAGTGGATGCCGCCGCGCACGTGCGAGCCGACGCCGACGGTGACGTCGCCGTTGACGGTCTCGATGCCGCCGCTGACGTCGGTGTCGACCAGGCCGATGCCGCCGTTGACGGTCTCGACATCGCCGCGGACGTTGCCCTTGCGGTCGACGAAGATGCTGCCGTTGACCGTGGCCAGGCCAGCGTTCATCTGCACGTTGTCTTCGACGCGGATGCTGCCGTTGACGGTCGACAGGCCGCCGCACTGGACGTTGCTGGCGACGCGGATGCTGCCGTTGACCGTCTCGGCGTCGCCGGTGCGGGCGTGGGCGCCGATGTTGATGCTGCCGTTGACGGTGTCGAGATCGCCGACGCGGTCGCTGGCGTCGACGGTGATGCTGCCGTTGACCTTGTCGATGTCCTGGTTGCTGGCGAACGCCGCCGGCGCGAACAGCGCCAGCGACAGGCAGAGGGGGAGCAGGCGGCGGGTACGCAGCGGGGAAGCTTGCATCGGCGGGGTTCCAGTGTCGGGAGGAAAAGGCAACTCATGCATGGATGCGGCGAACGCGGCAGCGGTTTAAACCGCCGTGGTCGGCGCCCCGGCCACGCGATGGTTCAGGGCGTGCGCGAGCGCTTCGCTACAATCGCACCCATCCGCGGCCCGGGCCCCTGCCCGAAGTCACACCCCCGCCACCAGGATTTCCCACGTGCCAGCTTCCGCCGTGCGCCCCGCGCCTTCCGACCCGCACGCAGGCATCCGCCCCGTGGTGCTGCTGATCCTCGACGGCTGGGGCCACCGCGACGACCCCGCCGACAACGCCCTCGCGCAGGCGCAGCTGCCGAACTGGCACGCGCTGCAGGCGGCGGCGCCGCACACCCTGATCCACACCGAGGGCCGCCATGTCGGCCTGCCGGACGGGCAGATGGGCAACTCCGAGGTGGGGCACATGAACCTCGGCGCCGGCCGGATCGTCTACCAGGACCTGACCCGGGTCGACGCCGCGATCGAGGACGGCAGCTTCTTCGCCAACGCCGAACTGCGCGCGGCCTGCGCGGCGGCGAAGGCCGGCAACGGCACGCTGCACGTGCTGGGCCTGCTCTCGCCGGGCGGCGTGCACAGCCACGAACACCACATCGTCGCGATGCTGGAACTGGCGCAGCGCGAAGGCGTGGCGCAGGTCGCGGTGCACGCGTTCCTCGACGGCCGCGACATGCCGCCGCGTTCGGCGCAGCCGAGCCTGGAACTGCTGCAGGCGACGTGCGCGCGGCTGGGCAACGCGCGCATCGCCAGCGTCAGCGGCCGCTACTACGCGATGGACCGCGACCAGCGCTGGGACCGCCAGCGCCGCGCTTGGGACGCGATCGTCGAAGCGGCGAGCGACCAGCACGCGGTCGATGCGCAGACCGCGTTGGCGCAAGCCTATGCGCGCGGCGAGAACGACGAGTTTGTCGCGCCCACGGTGATCGCCGGCGGCGCCGCGATCCGCGACGGCGACGCGATCGTGTACATGAACTTCCGCGCCGACCGCGCACGCCAACTGACCGCGGCGTTCGTGTCGCCGACGTTTGATGGCTTCGCTGCGCGTCGACCGAAGCTGTCGCGCTTCGTCTGCCTGACCGAGTACGACGCGCGCCTGCCGGCGGCGGTCGCGTTTGCCGCCGACGACCTGCGCAACACCCTGGGCGAGGTACTGGCCGCGCACGGCCTCACCCAGCTGCGCATCGCCGAGACCGAAAAATACGCGCACGTGACGTTCTTCTTCAGTGGCGGCCGCGAGGACCCCTACGCGGGTGAGACCCGCACCCTGGTGCCCAGCCCGAAGGTCGCGACCTACGACCTGCAGCCGGAGATGAGCTGCCCGGAGGTCACCGCGAAACTCACCGCTGCGATCCGCTCGGGCGACATCGATGTCGCGATCTGCAACATCGCCAACCCGGACATGGTCGGCCACAGCGGCATCCTCGCCGCCGCGATCCAGGCCGCCGAGGCGGTGGACGTCGCGATCGGCGCGGTCGCCGCTGCGGTGCGCGAGGTCGGCGGCGCGTTGCTGGTCACCGCCGACCACGGCAACGTCGAGATGATGCGCGATCCCGACACCGGCCAGCCGCACACCTCGCACACGGTCGGGCCGGTGCCGTTCGTGTACGCCGGCCCGCGCACCGCCGCGTTGCGCAGCGGCGGCGCCCTGCGCGACGTCGCCCCGACCATCCTCGACCTGCTCGGCGTGCCGCAACCTGACGAGATGACCGGGCACAGCCTGCTCGTCGCCCCGGCGCTTGCGGAGCCGCCGCGCTGATGCGCATCGGGCGTGCGGCACTGGCTGGCGCGGCGGCGACGCTGCTGATCGCGGCGCTGCTCGCGCCGGCGGCGGCGCAGTCCAGCCGCGAGGCTGAGCGCAAATTGCAGACCATCAAGCGCGAGCTCAAGTCGGTTGCCGCCGAACGCCGCAAGCTCGAGGACCAGCGCGGCGCCGCCTCGCGGCAGCTGCGCCAGGCCGACGAACAGGTCGGCCAGTCCAACCGCAGCTTGCGCGACACCGAGCAGCGCTTGAGCCGCGACCAGGCCGCGCTCGCCCAGCTGCAGCAGCGCCGCGCCGCGTTGCAGGGCACGCTGGCCGGGCGCCGCGCCGAGCTCGAACGGCTGTTGCGCGCCGCCTACACGCAAGGCCGCGCCGCGCCGTTGAAGGTGATGCTGGCGCAGGACCGGGTCGCCGACAGCCAGCGCCTGCTGAGCTACCACCGCTACCTGCAACGCGACCGCGCGCAGCGCATCGCCACCCTGAGCGCCGAACTGCGCGAACTGGACACGGTCGAGCGCGAGATCGTCAGCCGCCGCGCGCAGCTGGCCGACGTGCGCGCGCAGGCACGCAGCCAGCTCGACCAGCTCGAACGCGAGCGCCAGCAACGCGCGACGCTGGTCGCGCAGATCGACCAGCGCTACCAGGACCGCAGCGCGCGCGAGCAGGCGCTCGGCCGCGATGCCAAGGGCCTGGAACAGCTGTTGCGCAAGCTGCGCGCCGCGGCGGCCCGCGCCGAAGCGCAACGCAAGGCCGACGCCGCGCGTGAAGCGCGCGCGGAACGCGCCGCGGCCAAGGCCGGCACGCGTCCGGCCGCGCGCAAGCCGGCGGTCGTCGCCAGCGCCGGGCCGGCGCTGCGGGTCGGTGGCCTGGGCTGGCCGCTGTCGGGCGCGCTGATAGCCGGCTACGGCGCCACCATGCCCGACGGTCGCAACAGCGACGGCCTGCTGATCGGTGCCGGCGCCGGCACGTCGGTCAAGGCGGTCGCCGAGGGCACGGTGGTCTACGCCGAGTGGATGACCGGCTACGGCCTGCTGCTGATCGTCGACCATGGCAACGGCTACATGAGCCTGTACGCGCACAACGACGCCCTGCTCAAGGACGCCGGCGATCGCGTCCGCCAGGGCGATGCGGTCGCGACCGTCGGCAGCTCCGGCGGCCACGGCCGCCCGGCGCTGTACTTCGAACTGCGCCGCAACGGCGCGCCGGTCAACCCGGGCACCTGGCTGCGGCGCTGAGCGCCTCGCGCGGCGCCGCTTGATTGGCTTAACGAACGATTCCGACGCCACCCCCTAACGTGTCGGCATGGCCATAATCGGCTGAACCGCGCGCACCGGCCGCGGTCCAACCCTCGCCCGGCTTCCGCCGGCGACCCCCGTTCCGGAGTACGTGTATGCCGCCGTTGCGACCACTGGCCCCGTTGGCGTTCATCCTGGCCGCCGCGTGCGCGCCGGCCTTTGCACAGGACCCGCCGCCGGCCGCCGCACCCGATGTGGCTCCCGACGCGCGCAAGGATGCGCAGTCCGATCCGATCAACGCCGCCGGCGCCAGCGACTCCAAGGTTCCGCTCGACGAGATCCGCCGCTACGTCGCCGTCTACAACGCGGTCAAGCACGCCTACGTCGAGCCGGTCGACGACGCCAAGTTGATGCACGCGGCGGTGCGCGGGCTGCTGTTCGACCTCGACCCGCACAGCGTCTACCTCGACAGGAGCAACGCCGAGGACTTCGAGGAGGCCGCGCGCGGCGCCTACGACGGCATCGGCGTCGAGCTGCAGCGCCAGCCCGACGGCACGCTGCGGGTGATCGCGCCGATCGACGACACCCCGGCCACGCGCGCGGGCATCAAGGCCGGCGACCTGATCACCGCGATCGACGGCAAGTCGTTCAAGCCCGACGAAGGCGACAGCTCCGGCCCGCTGCGCGGCCCGCCGGGCAGCACGGTGGTGCTGACGATCGTGCGCGAAGGCCGCGCTCAGCCGTTCGACCTCACCGTCACCCGCGAGACCATCCGCATCACCAGCGTGCGCAGCCGCATGCTCGAGCCGGGCTACGGCTACGTGCGGGTCAGCACCTTCCAGGCCGACACCGCGGCCGACTTCGAACGCCAGCTCGAAGCGCTCAAGACCCAGGCCGGCGGCCGCCTGCGCGGGCTGGTCCTCGACCTGCGCAGCAACCCGGGCGGGCTGCTGACCTCGGCGGTGCAGATCGCCGACGACCTGCTCGACAGCGGCGCGATCGTCAGCACCCGCGGCCGCATCGCGATCAGCGACGCGCAGTTCGGCGCAACCCCGGGCGACCGCCTGCGCGGCGCGCCGGTGGTGGTGCTGGTCGATGCCGGCTCGGCGAGCGCGTCAGAGGTGCTGGCCGGCGCGCTGCGCGACAACGGCCGCGCGCGCGTGATCGGCAGCCGCACGTTTGGCAAGGGCTCGGTGCAGACCGTGCTGCCGCTGGACAACGGCGACTCGGTCAAGCTCACCACCGCGCGCTATTACACGCCCAGCGGCAAGTCGATCCAGGCACTGGGCATCGTCCCCGACGTGGTCCTGCATCCGGCCAAGGACGCCGAGAACGGTGGCCGCGCCGGCATCACCGAGGCCAGCCTGCCCGGCCACCTGCGCGGCGATGCCGACGACCCGCCCGGCAGCAACGCCGGCGAAGTGCTCGAAGGCGATGGCCCGATCACCGCGGCGTTGGCCGAGCTCAAGAAGAACGTCGCGGTGGCACCGGTCGCGCCCGCGAAAGGCTGAGACGCCGCACGCGGCCCGTCCGGTGGGTTTCCGCGGGCCGCGGCTGCGACCGCCTCAATGCCCAGGGGGCGGCAGCAGGTTGCGCCGGCCGTTGAGCTGGCCACGCACCTCACCGCCGGGGAAGGTGCTCGAGTGCACGTTGACGTACGCGACCCCGTCGCGGATCGCCGCCACCAGTTCGGCGAACTCGCCCGCGGCGATGCCCTGGCCCGCGGGCCCGACGACGTTGGCGATGGTCAGCACGCCGCTGACGCGGCCCGAGGCCGGGCAGGCCGGCGCCAGGCCGGTGGGGTCGGGATTGGTCGCGGTCTGGCACAGGAACACGCTGATGCCACCGTTGACGTTGCGCTGGCCGAAATGGATGTGGGCCTGGCGCACGTCACCGGTCAGCCCGCTGTACTCCAGGTCGTAGGCGATCTGCGAGGCGCGGCTATCGATGTCGGCCTTGAACGAGCCACGCGCGGCGGAGGACACCGACGGCACCTCCTCGAACGGGATCAGGGACACCCGCACGTTCTCGGCCGAGGCGGCCAGTGGCGTGGCCATCAGCGCGACGAGGATCGCGGCGAGGATCGTGGTCGGGACGACGAACGGTTTCATGGCGGCACCTCCGGTCAGGGCGTTGCGCGGCGACGCGGTCGTCGCCCTGCCGACCCTACTCCCGAGGGCATTCCTGCAGGTCAAAACCACGGGCCGTTCGTCGGACAGTGGGCGCTGCCATGCGCAACGCGCGTCGGTCTCAGCGCGGCTTGGCCGGCAGCGGGAACGGCGTCACCACTTTCTCGCCGCTGGCCGCATCGCGGATCGCCGACTTGCCTTTGCGCTCGACTTCCTCGATCCGCACGATCGCCTGCATCGGCAGGTGCAACACCCGGGTGTTGCCGAATTCGTCGCGCAGGCGCTCCTCGGTTGGATCGATGACCACGCCGTCGTGCACATCGAACACCAGTTCGCCGACTTCGGTGAAGCCCCACAGCGCCCCGGACGCGACGTGGCGCGCGTACAGCTCGTACACCGTGCCGGCGTTGAGGAAGGTCACCTTGTAGAGCTTCTTGGTCATGACTGGATCTTAGAGGCGGGAACGGGGAACGGGGAACGGGGAACGGGGAACGGGGAAGCGCACCGGCTGTTGCTTCCCTGTTCCCGCTCCCCTGCTAAAACCCGCGCTTGCGGCGCATGCGCCGGGCGATGCCGGCCCGTGCCAGCAGCGCGAACGCGCCGCCGAACGCGAACCCGGCCAGGTGCGCCGACCACGCCACCGCGCCGAACGCCGGGCCGATGAAGGTGAACAGGAATTGCAGCAGCGCCCACACCCCGATCAACAACGCGGCCGGCACCTTCACGAACTGCAGGAACAGGCCCAGCGGGACCACCACGCCGAGTTTGGCGCCCGGGAACAGCGCCAGGTAGGCGCCGATCAAGGCCGACACCGCGCCGCTGGCGCCGATGATCAGCCGGTCGGGGGTGCCGATCGCGAGCACCGCGGCGAGGTTGGCCGCCGCGCCACCGAACAGGAACAGCCCGAGGAAGCGCCACGGCCCCATCGCGCGCTCGGCGGGCAGGCCGAAGATCAGCAGGAACAGCAGGTTGCCGAGCAGGTGCGCCCAGTCAGCGTGCAGAAACAGCGCGCTGACCAGGCGCACCGCGGTGCCGTCGCGCAGCGCCAACGCCCAGTCGGCCGGCGTGGACAGCCCGCCGGACAGCGCGCCCCAGGTCAGCATCACCCGGCGTTGTTCGGGGTCGGGCAGCAGGCTCGAGCTGACGAAGCACGCCCACAGCAGCACGAACAGCAGCGGCATCGCCCAGCGCAGCCGGGCCTTGTCCCGCGAGGGCAGCGCGACGAACACGTTCAACCGCCGCGCGCGTTGCGGCCGCGACCGCGACCGGCGCGACGGGCCCGCAATGCACCCGACGGCTTCTCGCATCGGTGCCGCAGTCGGCGACGCCGGGGATCGCGGGACATGCGCACACAGGTCGCTGGACGGGGGTCGTGCATTGTTAGCTTCAGGTTAATGTGCGCGCTATAGTGCATACGGCGTCGTACGTCGGGAGGGGCTTCCGGCACGCGGCACCGGCGCCGCCGGTGGCCGTCGAGACAGCCAAAGAAGACCAAAAAATACTCCCATGGAGACTACACGCATGCAGCACGTACACCGCATCACCCGCCTGTCGGCCCTCGCCCTGGGCATCACCGGCGCGCTCGCGTTCGGCCAGGTCCAGGCCTCGGGCTTCCAGCTCAAGGAAAACAGTGTCAAGTCGATGGGCAGCGCGTTCGCGGGCTCCGGCGTGAAGACCGGCGACAGCTCGGTGGTCGTAAACAACCCGGCGACGATGACCCAGTTCGAAGGCACGACGGTGCAGGCCGACGTGACCGTGATCGACCTCAGCTACGAATTCACCGGCGGCGGCCAGGACATCACCGGCCGTCCGTTGACCGGCGGCGACGGCGGCAACGCCGGCGACGTCACCCCGGTGCCGGCGATGTCGGTCGTGCACAAGTTCGGCAATGGCATCGCGCTGGGCGCGATGGTCAGCGCGCCGTTCGGCCTGAAGACCGAATACGACCGCGACTGGGTCGGCCGCTACTACGCCGCGACCTCCGACGTGAAGATCGTCGACTTCACCACCTCGATCGCGATCGACGTGGTGCCCGAGCACCTGTCGGTCGGCCTGGGCCTGATCTACTCCAACGCCGACGTGACCCTGTCCAAGGCGGTCGATTTCGGTTCGGCCCTGTTCCTGCAGACCCCGGCCGCGGGCCGTGGCGCCCTGCCGGCGTTCGCGCGCCCGCAGGGCTCGGACGGCTTCGCTGAAGTGTCCGGCGACGACACCGGCGTGGGCTACATCCTCGGCGTCAACTTCCGCCCGACCGACAAGCTCTCGCTGGGCCTGTCGTACCGTTCGGAAATCGACTACGACCTGACCGGTGACGTCGACTGGACCGTGCCCACCGCCGCGCGCGCGACGTTCGACGGCCGCGGCGCACGCGCGCTGTTCCAGGACGGCGATGTCACCGCCAAGCTGACCACGCCCTCGATCACCACCGTGGCGGCGAACTACGAGTTCACCGAGCGCTTCTCGATGGGCCTGACCTACTCGGAAACCGGTTGGGAATCGCTGCGCGAAGTGCGCATCGACTTCGTCAATCCGGATGCGGATTCGGTCGAGGACTTCAGCTGGAGCGACACCCGTTTCATGTCGATCGGCGGCGAGTACAAGTTGAACGATGCCTGGACCGTGCGTGCCGGCTACGCCTACGACGAGACCCCGACCACGTTCGCCACGCGCACCCCGCGCCTGCCCGACGAGGACCGCAAGTGGTACTCGCTCGGCGCGACCTGGCAGCTCAGCGAGGCGCTCGGCATCAACCTGGCCTACACCCGGATCGAGCCGGACACCCCGCAGATCGGCATCATCACGCCGGCGGCCCAGGGCGGCCAGCGCCTGTTCGGCCAGTTCGAAGGCGGGGCCGACCTGTACGGCATCTCGGCGCAGTACAAGTTCTGATCCAGCGTTATCGTGGATGACGAAAAAGCCCCGCTTCGGCGGGGCTTTTTTTTTTGGATCCAGTGCTTTAGAAGCGACGTGAATCGCGACCGATCACCAGAACCTTGCGGAGGTCGCGACTCACAGCGCGGTGGGAGCTCACTCGTCCTCCCCGCCGCAGCGCCGCGGGCGCTCATAAGCGCGCGAGCCAGTGGCTCGCAAGCGCTTATTCGTCCGGCCCACCGCAGCGCGGCGGGCGTTCGTGGTCGCGCGCGGCAGTGCCGCGCAAGCAGCGATCACTCACCCAGCGTTAGCAGCGAGGCGTTGCCGCCGGCGGCGGTGGTGTTGACGGTGATCGTCTTCTCGGTGGTGAAGCGCGGCAGGTAGTGCGGGCCGCCGGCCTTGGGGCCGGTGCCGGACAGGTTCTGGCCGCCGAACGGCTGCACGCCGACCACCGCGCCGATCTGGTTGCGGTTGACGTAGCAGTTGCCGACCTTGACCCGCGCGGCGATCTTCTCGACCGTCTCGTCGATGCGCGAGTGGATGCCGAGCGTGAGGCCATAGCCGGTCGCGTTGATCGCGTCGATCACCGCATCGAGCTGGTCGGCCTTCCAGCGCACCACGTGCAGCACCGGCCCGAAGATCTCCTGGTGCAGCTGGTCGAGCGAGTTCAGCGTGTACGCGCGCGGCGCGAAGAAGCTGCCGTGCGCGGCTTCGTTGTCGGTGGCGACGGTCGCGATCGGGGTGGCCTCGCGGTCCATGCGCTCGGCGTGCGCGCGCAGCATCTTCAGCGCGTCGTCGTCGATCACCGGGCCGACGTCGGTCGACAGCAGGCCGGGGTCGCCGACCTTCAGTTCGGCCATCGCGCCGGCGAGCATGGTGGTGACCTTGTCGGCGATGTCGTCCTGCACGAACAGCACGCGCGCGGCCGAGCAGCGCTGGCCGGCCGAGGTGAACGCCGAGCTGATCGCGTCCTTGACGACCTGCTCCGGCAACGACGACGAGTCGGCGATCAGCGCGTTCTGGCCGCCGGTCTCGGCGATCAGCACGCCGATCGCGGCATCGCGAGCGGCCAGCGAACGGTTGATCGCGCGCGCGGTGTCGGTTGAGCCGGTGAACGCGACGCCGGCCACGCGCGGGTCCTTCGTCAGTGCCGCGCCAACGGTGGCGCCGTCGCCGGGCAGGAACTGCAGCACCGCTTCGGGCACGCCGGCCTCGTGCAGCAGCTTCACCGCCGCGTAGCCGATCAGGTTGGTCTGCTCGGCCGGCTTGGCGAGCACGGCGTTGCCCGCGGCCAGCGCGGCCGCGATCTGCCCGGCGAAGATCGCCAGCGGGAAGTTCCACGGGCTGATGCAGACGAACACGCCGCGGCCGGACAGCTGCAGGGTGTTGGACTCGCCGGTCGGGCCGGGCAGCGCCTCGGGCACGAACAGCTTGCGCGCCTGCTGGCCGTAGTAGCGCAGGAAGTCGACGGCCTCGCGCACCTCGGCGACGCCGTCGGGGATGGTCTTGCCGGCTTCCTTGGTGCACAGCGCGATGAACATCGGCATGCGCGCTTCCATCAGGTCGGCGGCGTGCTCGATGATCGCGGCGCGGCTCGCGGCCGGAGTCGCGTTCCACGCGTCCTGCGCGGCGACCGCGTTGGCCAGTGCGCGCTCGACCGTGGCGCTGTCGGCGGCCTGCCACTGGCCGACGGTCTCGCGGCGGTCGGCGGGGTTGCTCACCGCGATGTTCGGGCCTGACACCGTCGCGCCCGGAACCAGCGGCGCGGCGCGCCAGTCGGTCTTGGCGGCGGCGTTGACCTGCGCGGCGAGCGCCTGCAGTTGCTGGTCGTTGGCGAGGTTGATGCCCATGGAGTTGGTCCTGTCGAAGCCGAAACTGCGGAACAGATCGGCCGGCTGGGGAATGCGCGGGTGCGGGATGGTGGCGAACGCGGCCACGGTCTGCACCGGGTCGCGGATCAGGTCGTCGATCGCGACGGCCTCGTCGGTGATGCGGTTGACGAAGCTGGAGTTGGCGCCGTTCTCGAGCAGGCGCCGCACCAGGTACGGCAGCAGGTCCTCGTGCGAACCGACCGGCGCGTACACGCGGCACGGCACGTCGAGGCGGTCGGCCGAGATCACTTCGGCGTAGAGGTCGTCGCCCATGCCGTGCAGCTTCTGGAACTCGAAGTGCGCGGCGCGGCCCATGCTCGTCGCGCGCCGGTGCAGGGTCGCGATCGTGTGCGCGTTGTGGGTCGCGAACATCGGGTAGATCGCATCAGAGGCTTCGAGCATGCGCCGCGCGTTGGCGAGGTAGGACACGTCGGTGTTCGGCTTGCGCGTGAACACCGGGTAGCCGGCCTGGCCATCGACCTGCGCGCGCTTGACCTCGCTGTCCCAGTACGCGCCCTTGACCAGGCGCACCGGAATGCGGCGGCCGGTGCGGCGGGCGAGGTCGGCGAGGAAGTCGATCACTTCCGGCGCGCGCTTCTGGTACGCCTGCACCGCCAGGCCGTAGCCTTCCCAGCCGGCGAGCGAGGCATCGGCGTAGGCGGCGGCGATCACGTCGAGCGACATTTCGAGCCGATCGGACTCCTCGGCGTCGATGGTGAAGCCGATGCCGTACGACTTGGCCAGTTGCGCCAGTTCCAGCACGCGCGGCGTGAGTTCGGCGAACACCCGCGCGCGCTTGGCGTGCTCGTAGCGCGGGTGCAGCGCCGACAGCTTGACCGAGATCGACGGCGCCGCGAACACATCCGTCCCCACGAAGTGACCGCTCTTGCCGATCGCGTGGATCGCATCGCGGTAGGCCTGCTGGTAGCGCAGCGCGTCCTTGGTGGTGAGCGCGCCCTCGCCGAGCATGTCGAACGAGTAGCGGTAGTTGGCGTTGTCGCCCTTGCGCGAACGGGTCAGCGCCTCGCCAATGGTGCGGCCCATGACGAACTGGTGGCCCATGATCCGCATCGCCTGGCGCACCGCCAGGCGGATCACCGGCTCGCCGACGCGGCCGACCAGGCGCTTGAACGCGTTGTGGACGTCGCGCTTGGTGTCGTCGGCGAGGTCGACCAGGTGCCCGGTGAGCATCAGGCCCCAGGTCGAGGCGTTGACCAGCACCGAATCGGACTGGCCCATGTGCCGGCGCCAGTCGGCCTCGCCGAGCTTGTCGCGGATCAGCTTGTCGGCGGTGTCGGCGTCGGGGATGCGCAGCAGTGCCTCGGCCACGCACATCAGCAGCACGCCTTCCTCGCTGCCCAGGTCGTACTGGCGCATGAACGCCTCGATCGCGCCCTGGTCGCTGGCGCGGGCGCGCACGCGCTTGACCAGGTCGGCGGCGGTCGCTTGGGCGGCGTCGCGGTCGGCGTCGGGCAGGCGGGCCTGTTCAAGCAGGGCGCGCACGTGCTGCGCCTCGTCGCGGACCCAGCCGGCGGTGATCGCCGCGCGCGGGCCACTGGGGGCCGGTGGCAGTTCGGGGCTGATCAGCGCGCGCCCGCAGGCGGCGCCGGTGGCCGCGCCCAGGCGGGCATCGGCGAAGGGGATTTCGGTAGTCATCGTGCCCGCGGGACGGCGTGGGAAGCCCGCTAGTTTAGAGCCTCCGCCGCGGTTCGGCCCGCGCGCCGCCGGGCCGCGCCGGGCGGCTGCTCGACCGCGCCCGGCGGTTCGTCGCGGCGGCCCGGGAGCGGCCGCGCAGGCCACCGTCGGCACCGGCCCAAGTGCCGTCCGGGTTGCCGCACCGCGCCGCGGCGGCTACCATTTGGCGGTTATTCCGTAGGGCGCGATGGGCCGGAATCGCCCGGCGCCATGGGCTTTCCTCGCCGCTCGCCGCGTCGATCGCCACGGGCTCGCCAGCCATCTTCAATCCGGGCGGTCCCCCGCGGTCGTGGGTGGTGCCGGGATTGGCAGCCCCCGGGGTTGCGGCGCAACATATTGATTAGCAAGCCGATTTTAGCAAGCCGATCGTAGAAAGCTTGTTCAACAAAGCTAGATTCTAAACACGCGGATTCTTGGGGCTCGAACTGATGAAAGCCGGTCGTATCAAGCAGTGGGCAGTGGGCATCGCCGCGATGGCAATGCCGGTCTTCGCCTATGCACAGGCGGCCACCGCCGCATCGAGCGCGGATCCCGTGCGCTGGCAGCTCAACATGGGCCAGGGCGTGACCTCGCAGTCGCTGAACGCTTATTCGGCGCACATGTACGCGCTGTGGATCTGCGTGGCGATCGGCATCCTGGTGTTCGGCGCCATGGGCTACGCGATGTGGAAGTTCCGCCACTCCAAGGGCGCGGTGCCGGACAAGGACTTCACCCACAGCACCAAGCTCGAGGTTGTCTGGACGGTGGTGCCGATCGTGCTGCTGGTGCTGATGGCGTTCCCGGCCACCAGCAAGCTGATCGCGATGTACGACACCCGCGATTCGGCGATGACCGTGAAGGTCACCGGCTACCAGTGGATGTGGAAGTACGAGTACCTCGGCGAAGGCGTGCAGATGACCAGCCGCCTGGACCGCAAGAGCGACGCGATCCGCCAGAGCGGCACCCAGCCGACCCTCGCCGATCACGCCCACTACCTGCTCGATGTCGACAACGTGCTGGTGCTGCCGACGCAGACCAAGATCCGCTTCGTGATCACCGCCGACGACGTGATCCACGCGTGGTGGGTGCCGGCGCTGGGCTGGAAGCAGGACGCGATCCCGGGCATCGTCAACGAGGCCTGGACCCAGATCGAAAAGCCGGGCGTCTACCGCGGCCAGTGCGCGGAGCTGTGCGGCAAGGACCACGGCTTCATGCCGATCGTGGTCCGCGCGGTGCCCAAGGCCGAGTACCAGCAGTGGCTGGCCGCCGAGAAGGCGAAGAACGCCCCGGCGGCCGCGCCGGTCGCGCCGGCGGCCACCGGGACCGGCACCGCGCCGGCGCAGGTCGACCCGGAGATGGTCGAGGACGTCCTCGAAGGCACCGAGCCGACTGCGCCCGCCGCCGAAGCGGCGCCCGTCGCCGGCTGATCGCTCCGGGTTCACTCCCGCGCGCACGCCCGACACCCCAACATCTTTACTGAGTAGCCCATGGCCACCAACTACGCCGCTCCCACCGCCGCAGGTCACGCTGCCGATCACCACGATGACCATGCGCACGCGCAGGGCTTCATCGAGCGTTGGTTCTTCTCGACCAACCACAAGGACATCGGCACGCTGTACCTGATCTTCAGCTTCGTCATGTTCATCATCGGCGCGGCGATGTCGGTGGTGATCCGCACCGAACTGGCGGTCCCGGGCCTGCAGCACGTCAGCCCCGAGTTCTTCAACCAGATGACCACCATGCACGCGCTGGTGATGATCTTCGGCGGCGTGATGCCGGCGTTCGTCGGCCTGGCCAACTGGATGATCCCGCTGCAGATCGGCGCGCCGGACATGGCGCTGCCGCGCATGAACAACTGGTCGTTCTGGATCCTGCCGTTCGCGTTCACGCTGCTGCTGATGACCCTGTTCCTGCCCGGCGGCGGTCCCGCCGGCGGCTGGACCCTGTATCCGCCGCTGTCGCTGCAGGGCGGCAGCAACGTCGCGTTCGTGATCTTCGCGATCCACATGATGGGCATCAGCTCGATCATGGGTGCGATCAACGTGATCGCCACCATCCTCAACATGCGCGCGCCGGGCATCGACCTGTTGAAGATGCCGATCTTCTGCTGGACCTGGCTGATTACCGCGTTCCTGCTGATCGCGGTGATGCCGGTGCTCGCCGGCGCGGTGACGATGCTGCTGACCGACAAGTTCTTCGCCACCAGTTTCTTCAACGCGGCCGGCGGCGGCGACCCGGTGATGTTCCAGCACATCTTCTGGTTCTTCGGGCACCCCGAGGTCTACATCATGATCCTGCCGGCGTTCGGCATCGTGTCGGAAATCATCCCGACCTTCAGCCGCAAGCCGCTGTTCGGTTACCAGGCGATGGTGTACGCGACCGCGTCGATCGCGTTCCTGTCGTTCATCGTCTGGGCGCACCACATGTTCACCGTCGGCATGCCGCTGGGCGGCGAGCTGTACTTCATGTTCGCCACCATGCTGATCGCTGTGCCGACCGGGGTGAAGGTGTTCAACTGGGTCACCACCATGTGGCGCGGCTCGATCTCGTTCGAGGCGCCGATGCTGTGGGCGATCTCGTTCGTGATCCTGTTCACCATCGGCGGCTTCTCCGGTTTGATGCTCGCGATCGTGCCGGCCGACTTCCAGTACCATGACACCTACTTCGTGGTCGCGCACTTCCACTACGTGCTGGTGACCGGCGCGCTGTTCGGCATCATCGCCGCGGTCTACTACTGGTGGCCGAAGTGGTCGGGGCGCATGTACAGCCAGCCGCTGGCCAAGTTCCACTTCTGGTGGACGATGGTGTTCGTCAACCTCCTGTTCTTCCCGCAGCACTTCCTCGGCCTGGCCGGCATGCCGCGCCGCATCCCCGACTACAACGTGGTGTTCGCCGACTGGAACCTGATCAGCTCGATCGGTGCGTTCGGCATGTTCATCACCCCGTTCCTGATGGCCTTCGTGCTGTGGCGCTCGCTGCGCAGCGGCGAGCCGGCACCGGCGCGCGTGTGGGAAAGCGCGCGCGGCCTGGAGTGGACCGTGCCGAGCCCGGCGCCGCACCACACCTTCGGCACACCGCCGGTGATCCGCGACGGCGACCTCGCCCACGGCGACATCACCCACTGACCGTGGCTTGAAACGACCGTGACCCCGACCTCCGCCCCCGACCACGATGCCGCCGCACGCCGCCAGCGCGCGCGCCGCACCGCGTTGTGGGCGGCGGTGATCGCGGCGTCGGTGTACCTGGGCTTCATTGCGATGGGGGTGCTCGCGCAATGAACACGCCCGGCGCCGACGGCAACGCGCGCGCGCACCGCACCGGCATCGCCAAGATGGTGCTGGTGGCGCTGGGCGCGTTCGCATTCACCTTCGCCCTGGTGCCGCTGTACCGGATCGCCTGCGAGAAGGTGTTCGGCGTGCGCCTGGAGCGCGGTGCCGCGCAGGAACAAGGCGCGGCCAAGGCCGCGGTGACCCAGCGTCTGGTCACGGTGCAGTTCGACGGCGGGGTCAATTCCAAGCTGCCGTGGGAGTTCGCACCCAAGCAACTGACCATGCAGGTGCGCCCGGGCCAGTCGTACGAGACCACCTACTTCGCGCGCAACACCAGCGACCGCGCGATCGTCGGCAGCGCGGTGCCGTCGGTAGCGCCGGCGCGCGCGTCGGGCTACTTCAGCAAGACCGAATGCTTTTGCTTCACCGCGCAGACCCTGCAGGCCGGCGAGGCGCGCGACATGCCGGTGCGTTTCATCATCGACCCGAACCTGCCGGCCGACGTCAAGACCGTTACCCTGTCGTACACGTTCTTCAAGAACGACGCGCTCACCGCGCGCGCGTCCGCACTGCCTTCCTCCGCTGCAGCGCCCACCGCGCCGCGCGCCGCGCCCTGACTTCCAGCATTACTGATACGGAAACGCCGCCATGGCCCAAGCCCACACGCCAGACGCCAACATCTACTTCGTGCCGCACAGCAGCCGCTGGCCGTTCCTCGGTTCGATCGCGCTGTTCATCACGATGATCGGCTTCGCCAGCTGGCTCAACGAGGTCAGCTGGGGCAAGCCGGCGTTCTTCGTCGGGCTGGCGCTGATGTGCGGCGTGCTGTTCGCCTGGTTCGGCGACGTGATCCGCGAGAGCCTGCGCGGCCACTACAACCGCCAGGTGGACATCTCGTTCCGGATGGGGATGGTGTGGTTCATCTTCTCGGAAGTGATGTTCTTCGCCGCGTTCTTCGGCGCGCTGTTCTACGCCCGCCAGTTCGCGTTGCCGTGGCTGGGCGGCGAGGGCGACGGCATGGCGACCAACTCGCTGCTGTGGAACACCTTCAGCAACGCCTGGCCGAGCAATGGCCCGGCCGCCGTCGGCGGCGCCTACCAGACGATCCCGGCCTGGGGCCTGCCTCTGCTCAACACCCTGATCCTGCTGAGCTCGGGCGTGACCGTCACCATCGCCCACCACGCGCTCAAGGCCGGCCACCGCAAGCAGCTGAACATTTTCCTGGGCCTGACCGTGCTGCTGGGCTGCCTGTTCCTGTTCTTCCAGGCCGAGGAGTACATCCACGCCTACAAGGAACTGAACCTGACCCTGGGCTCGGGCATCTACGGCTCGACGTTCTTCATGCTCACCGGCTTCCACGGCCTGCACGTGACGCTGGGCACGATCATGCTGGCGATCATCTGGTTCCGCTGCATGACCGGCCACTTCGACCGCGACAACCACTTCGCGTTCGAGGCGGTGGCCTGGTACTGGCACTTCGTCGACGTGGTCTGGCTGGGCCTGTTCCTGTTCGTCTACGTGCTGTAAGCCGCCACATCCGATGCACGCACGGGCCGGCACTGCCGGCCCGTTGCGTCTCCAGCGACGCGTTTTTCCCATCGAATCGGGGCCATGGTCCCGATGCGTGGGCGCCGATCAGCCGCCGACGCCGTGCGGCACGATCCAGCCCATCCTGATCGCGATCGCCACGATCACGATCAGCGCGACGGACAGCGCGATGCGACGGGTCAGCGCGTTCACCGTGCGCTTGCTCTGGCCCTTGTCCACCAGCATGTAATAGAGGCCGGCGCCGAGGTTCCAGAGGATGAGAATCAGGAAGGCGACGATCAACAGGGTTTTCATGACCAGGCTCCGGCACAGCGGCACCGGGCGCGGCGCCGACACCGGCGGTGGCGCCGGGGCGCGGGGATTATCGCAGGGCGCCGGAGCGCGCACGTGAGCCGCACCCGCAACCTGTGGGTCGGGTGGCTGCTGGCGTTGCCGACGATCGTGCTGTTTGTCGGGCTTGGCCTCTGGCAGGCGCGGCGCGCGGTCGAGAAGCAGGCGATGCTCGATGGCGCCGCGCGCGTGCTCGCGGCACGCAGCGCGTTGCCGCTGGCGGCCGCGGCCGATCCGCTGCGTGCCCGCGCGGTCGACTGGGCCGCGGGCAGCGGCGCGTTCGATCCACGCGGGCCGTTGCTGCTCGACAACCAGCAACGCGATGGCCGCGCCGGCGTGCGCGCCTACCGGATCTTCGTGCCCACGCAGGGCGCGCCGCTGCTGGTCGACCTGGGCTGGCTGCCGCTGGCCGGCGACCGCGCATTGCCGGCGGTCGCGCGGCCGGCGGGCACGCTCGCGTTGCGCGGCCTGCTGGCGCCGCCGCCGTCGGCCGGGATCGCGCTCGGCCCGGGCATCGCCCGTGGTGGCGAGGGCTGGTTGCTGACCCGCGTCGACATGGCCGCGATAGCGCGCGACACCGGCCTATCGCTGCCACTGGCGCCGCGCGTGCTGCGCCTGGATCCGGCGCTGCCGCTGGGCTACGCCCGCGACCTCGCGCTGCTCGCCAACACCCTGCCGCCCGACAAGCACCGCGGCTACGCGCTGCAGTGGTTCGCGCTGGCGCTGACGGTGCTCGTCGTCGCCTTACTCCTTACGTTCCGCAGGCCCCGCCGATGACCGAACCAGTGCACGACCGCACCCGCAACCGCAACCGGCTGATGCTGATGGCGATCTTCGCCATGTTCTTCGGCTCGATGCTGGTCGCCGGGTTGCTGCGCTTCTCCGGCTGGCGGCCGGCCGGCAGCAAGAACGTCGGCGAGATGCTCGACCCGCCCGGCGACCTGCGCCGGGTCACGCCGCAACGCGTCGACGGCAAGGCCTACGCGTGGAACCCGGCCGCGCGCACCTGGCGCATCGCGCTGGCGCCGCCGGCGGTCTGCAGCGGCCAGTGCGAGCAACTCGCGCGCGACATCGACACCGTCTGGCAGCTGTTCGGCAAGGACGCCGACCGCGTCGACGTGCTGTGGCTGTGCGCGTCGATGCCGTGCGCGCTGCCGGCCGGCGCGCCGCGTCCGACGACGCTGCAGCTGCTGAAGCCCGACCCCGCGCTGCGCGCCGGCCTGCCGCGCGTCGATGACGCCCAAGGCGTGCCGGTCTATGTCATCGACCCGAACGGCTTCGTGGTGCTGCGCTACGCTCCGGGCACCGACCCGGCCGGACTGCGCGCCGACCTGGCCAAGCTGCTGAAGTTGAAGTGATGCCCGAGGCCCGCATGACCGCACCGCACCAAGCCCCGTCGAAGCCGGCCCCGTCGAAGCCGGTCTACAGGCACCTGCACCGCCTCGCCTGGCTCGCGGTCGCGCTGGCGCTGGGGGTGATCGTGTTCGGCGCGTTCGTGCGCCTGTCCAACGCCGGCCTGAGCTGCCCGGACTGGCCGACCTGCTACGGCCAGGCCGCGTGGCCGACCGCCGTCCACGAAGGCGCCGACCACGTCGCCGCCAGCATCCGCCCGGTCGAGCCGCACAAGGCCTGGCGCGAGCAGCTGCACCGCCACTTGGCCGCGTCGCTGGGGGTGCTGGTGCTGGCCCTGGCGTTACTGGTCGCGCGCCGGCGCCGCTATGGCATCGCCCAGGTGCTCGCCGCCGCCGCGCTGGTCGGCGTGTCGATCCCGCTGTACATGCAGGGACAGTACGTCGCCGCGTCGGTGCTGGCCGCGCTCGGCGAGGGCGTGCTGCTGTTCGCCGCGCTGCGCTGGAGCAACCACGACCTCGCCCGTGTCGGCGCGCTGACCCTGGCGGTGATCGTGTTCCAGGCGCTGCTCGGGATGTGGACGGTGACCTGGCTGCTCAAGCCGCTGGTGGTGATGGGCCACCTGCTCGGCGGGCTGCTGACGTTGTCGTTGCTGCTGTGGATGGCGTGGCGCGCGACCAACCTGCCGATTCGTCTGGTCGACGCGGCCAGCGTGCGCAAGTGGCTGGTCGTCGGGCTGGTGCTGCTCGGCGTGCAGATCGCGCTGGGCGGCTGGACCAGCGCCAACTACGCGGCGCTGGCGTGCGGCAGCGATTTCCCGACCTGCAACCGCCAGTGGTGGCCGCCGACCGATTTCGGCGAGGCGTTCGTGCTGTGGCGCGGACTGGGCATCGACTACGAAGGCGGCGTGCTCAGCGGCGCGGCGCTGGTCGCGGTGCAGCTCGCGCACCGGATGATGGCGGTGGTGGTGTTCGTGTACCTGCTCGGGCTGGCGGCCAAGTTGCTGCGCACGCCGGGCATGCGCGGCTGGGCGGTGATGCTGGGGGCGCTGACGCTGGCGCAGGTCGCGCTCGGCATCGCCAACGTCAAGCTGTCGCTGCCGTTGTGGACGGCGGTGGGGCACAACGCCGGCGCGGTCCTGCTGCTGTTCGTGCTGGTGTCGCTGCTGGCGCGCCTGCGCGCGCCGGAGGCATGATGGCCACGACCATGCGACCGACCCTGCGCCAATACTTCGACCTGACCAAGCCGCGCGTGGTGGCGCTGATCGTGTTCACCGCGATCGTCGGCATGTTCCTGGCCGTACCCGGGCTGCCGCCGTTGCGCGAGTCGGTGCTCGGCTTCCTCGGCATCTGGCTGGCGGCCTCCAGTGCGGCGGCGATCAACCAGCTGCTCGACTCGCGCATCGACGCGAAGATGGCGCGCACCTCGTGGCGCCCGATCGTCGCCGGGCAGATCACCCCGGCCCAGGCGCTGGTGTTCGCGCTGGCGCTGGCGGCGTTGTCGATGCTGATCCTGTTCGTGTGGGTTAACCCGCTGACCGCGGTGCTGACGTTCGCCTCGCTGATCGGCTACGCGGTGGTCTACACCGTGTTCCTCAAGCGCGCGACGCCGCAGAACATCGTGATCGGCGGCATCGCCGGCGCCGCGCCGCCGCTGCTGGGCTGGGCCGCGGTCACCAACATGCGCGGCGAATGGGCCTGGGCGCACGCGCTGCTGCTGGTGCTGATCATCTTCGTGTGGACGCCGCCGCATTTCTGGGCGCTGGCGATCTTCCGCCGCGCCGACTACGCGCGCGCGATGGTGCCGATGCTGCCGGTCACCCACGGCGTGCAGTACACGCGCGTGCAGATCCTGCTGTACACGATCCTGCTGGTGGTGGTGACGGTGCTGCCGTGGCTGGCCGGCATGAGCGGCGCGTTCTACCTGTGCGGCGCGCTGGTGCTGGGTGTGGGCTTCCTGTGGCATGCCTGGAAGCTGATGGACCCGCCCGACGAGCTGTACGCGATGAAGGTGTTCAACTACTCGATCGTGTACCTGATGGCGCTGTTCGCGTTCCTGCTGGTCGACCACTGGCTGCTGCCGTGGCTGCAGCCGGGGGCGGCGATGGAGTTCATTCCGCAGCGGTAGGCCGCATCGCGTACCCCGCGCGAACCCGTGGTGCAGCGTGGCCACGACTGGGATCGCTAAACCGCCAGCCGAGAGAAAAGGCCCGCATCGCTGCGGGCCTTTTCGTTGTTCGCAGTGGCGCGGTGGTCTATTCGCTACCGCCGAGCAGGTGCTGCTGCCAGAACAGCATCGTCGCCGCGCCGAAGTAGTCGGCGTTGGCTTTCTTGGCGAAGCCGTGGCCTTCGTCGTTGTACATCAGGAACCACACCGGCTGGCCGTTGCCGCGCACCGCTTTCACGATCTGCTCGGCCTCGGTGTAGGGCACGCGCGGGTCGTTCTTGCCTTGGGCGACGAAAAGCGGCGCGGTGATCCTCGATGCGCCGTTGAGCGGCGAGATCCGATCGAACACCGCCTTCATCGCCGGGTCGCGTTCGTCGCCGTACTCGGCGCGGCGCAGGTCGCGGCGGTAGGCCTCGGTGTTGTTGAGGAAGGTGCCGAAGTGCGAGATGCCGACGATGTCGACGCCGGCCTTGATGCGCTCGGGGTAGTGCATCAGCGAGGCCAGCACCATGTAGCCGCCGTAGCTGCCGCCGTAGACGCCGACGCGGCTCGCATCGAGTTCGGGCTGCCGCGCGATCCAGTCGAGCAGCGCGCCGATGTCCTTGACCGAGTCCTCGCGCTTGGCGGCGTTGTCGAGCGACAGGTAGGTCTTGCCATAGCCCGACGAGCCGCGCACGTTCGGCACCAGCATCGCCACGCCCAGTTCGTTGGCGAGGAACTGCGCGGTCGGGTTGAAGGTCGGCAGCGACTGGGCTTCGGGGCCGCCGTGGATGTTGATGACCACCGGCAGTTTCCTGCCGGCCGGCACGTTGGCCGGCTTGTAGTAGAACGCCGGGATCGTGCGTGGCTTGCCGTCGACCTGGTCGAAGGTCGGGTAGCGCACCAGGGTCGGGGCGACGAACTTGGCCGCGTCCAGCCCGCCGACTTCGCTGCGCGTCCAGCGCGCGAGCGTGCCGCCGGCCAGGTCGAGCACGTGGATGTCGCTGGGCGAGGTCGCGGTGTTGAGCGTCAATGCCAACTGCTTGCCGTCGGGCGAGAAGCCGAAGCCGCCGATCGCGCCGACCGGCAATGCCGGCAGCGCAAGCGGCTGGTGGCCGGGCAGGCGCAGCACGTGCAGCTTGTCGATGCCGTCCTCGTTGCTGACGTAGGCCAGGTGCTTGCCGTCCTCGGCGATATCGAAGCTGTCCACGTCCCAGGGGATGTCCCGGGTCAGCACCTTGAACTCGCCTGTGGCGGGGTTGTGGTAACGCAGCGTGCCGAACTCGCTGGCTTTGCCCTGCAGCGGCTCGTCGGAGACGAAGTACACCGCCTGGCCGTCGGGCGCGAAGCGGAAGCCGTTGAACGCGGCCTTGCCGCCATCGACCGGGAACAGCTCGAGCTTGCCGCTCGCAAGGTCGACCACCCCGGGATACGACTCGGCGGCGGACACGTACTTCATCACCAGCAGGCGCTTGCCGTCGGGCGAGAAATCCATCGCGCTCCAGTTGCCGCCTTCGGTGACGACGGTGCGTGGCTTGCGGCTGGCGAAGTCCATCACCCAGATGTCGGTGTCCTTGCCGTTGCGCGCGGTGCTGCTCCAGGCGAACTGGCGGCCGTCGTGCGCGAACAGCGGCGACTGGTTGCGCGCCTTCCCGTCGGTCAGCAGCGTGGTCGCGCGGGTCTTCAGGTCGAACCAGTGCAACTGCCAGAACTCGTTGCCGCCGACGTCCTTGCCGAACACGAAACCGTCGAGACCGGACTTGAGCGGCGCGGTGCCCAGGCTGTTGACCGGCTCGGGGTAGAACGTGAGCTGCTCGCGCATGCCCATCGGCTGGCACACGCGGTGGGCCTGGACGGTCTCGGCGAAGCGGGTGCCGACCAGCATGCAGCCGTCGCGGGTCCAGCCGGCGAAGCTCGCGCCGCGGGTGTTCTGGTAGCGGTTGAGCTGCTCGACCAGTTCCGGCGGAATGGCGGGTACGTTCTCGCTGACGCGGTTGCCGACCTCGAGGCGTTGTACGGGCGGTGACTGGGCGAACGCGGACGCGCAGGCGAGGGTGAGCGCGGTGGCGGTGAAGGCATGGCGCAGCGACATGGTGGATTCCCGGATGGACCAGGATCCGAGCTTATCGCGCGCCAGCGGAGGCGACTTGGCCGAAAGTCATGGCCCGGCGAAAGGCCTGGAGACGGGCTGACACCCGTCCCGCAGAGGCGGCTAGGCGAACCGCGATTGCAGCAGCGCGCGCAGTTCGTGCTTGTCGTCGTCGTCGAGCCCGCCCTCGCGCTGCTTGGCCTGCAGTTCGTCGAGGCGCTGCTGCAGCGTCAGCCGGTCGAGCTGGGTGATGACGTCGGTGAACTCGGCGCGCAGCGTGCTCTCGTCGCCAGGCAGCGACTGCAGCGCGAGCTTCTGCAGCGCCGCGTGCTCGTCGCGTCCGGCGAAATGCTCGACCAGCGCGCCGGTGCCGATGTCCGGGCGCTGGTAGACCAACTGCAGCAGGTCGACCAGCAGCGGGATGCCGGGCTGGCGCAATGCGGCGAAACGGAACGGTGCCTGCAGCTGCAACGCCAGCGCGGGTTGCTGCAGCAGCACCGAGATCGCGCTGCGCACCAGGCTGCGTTTCGGCGCCGCCACGGCGCTGCCGGGGCGTGCGCGCGGGGCTTGCGTTTGCTGCGGTTCGGGCGCGCGTGCGCCCACGCCGGTGAGTTCGGTCAGTCGCTGCTTCATCAGGTCGCCGAACGCGCCATCGGGGATCTGCGCGAGCAGCGGCTTGGCGCGCTCGGCCAGCCGGCCCTTGCCCTCGAGCGTGTTGAGGTTGACGTCCTGGCCAAGCGAGTCGAACAGGAACTGCGACAACGGCGTGGCCTGCTGCAGGCGTGCCTCGAAGCCGTCGCGGCCTTCCTGGCGCACGATCGAATCGGGGTCCTCGCCGTCGGGCAGGAACAGGAAGAACGCCTGGCGGCCGTCCTTCATGCGCGGCAGCACCGACTCCATCGCCTTGAGCGCGGCGCCGCGGCCGGCGCGGTCGCCGTCGAAGCAGAAGTAGACGTCCGGGGCGTTGCGGAACAGCAGTTCGGCGTGGTCGGCGGTGGTCGCGGTGCCGAGCGTGGCGACCGCGGTGTCGACGCCGTGCTGGAACAGCGCGACCACGTCCATGTAACCCTCGACCACGATCAGCCGCGGAATCTTGTTGTGCGCCTGGCGCACCTGCCACAGGCCGTACAGCTCGCGGCCCTTGTGGAACAGTTCGGTCTCGGGCGAGTTGAGGTATTTCGGGCTCGCGTCCTTGTCGAGCACACGGCCGCCGAAGCCAATCGTGCGGCCGCGGCGGTCGAGGATCGGGAACATCACCCGGTCGCGGAACTTGTCGTAGACGCGGCCGCTGTCGTTCTTCGACATCATCCCGCCGCGTTCGAGCAGCGTCATCCGCCGCGCGTCGCCGCCGAGCGCGTCGCGCAGCGCGTTGTAGCCCTCCGGGGCGTAGCCGATCGCGAAGCGCGCGCGGGTGTCGGCATCCACCTCGCGGCGATCGAGATAGCGCTGCGCCTTGTCGCTGGCGGCCAGCTGCGCGACATAGAACCGCGAGGCCGCGTCGAGCACGCCATACAGGTCGTGCGCGTCGGGGTTGGCGTTGCGCTGCTGGGTGTCGCGCGGCACTTCCACGCCGACCTGCTTGGCCAGTTCCTCGACCGCGTCGAGAAATTCCAGGCGCTCGTAGTTCATCAGGAAGCTCAGCGCGGTGCCGTGCGCGCCACAGCCGAAGCAGTGGTAGAACTGCTTGGTCGGCGACACCGTGAAGCTCGGCGAACGCTCGTCGTGGAACGGGCAGCGCGCCGAGTACTCCTTGCCCTGCCGCTTCAGCGGCACGCGCGCACCGATCAGCTCGACGATGTCGGCGCGCGCGAGGAGGTCGTCGATGAAGGCGTCTGGGATGCGGGCCATCAGGCGTGGCCCCGCAAAGTGCCCTGCGTCGTTACCGGGCGGCAACCGCGGCGCTTTTTCGGCTGGCCACTCGTCACGCCAGCGACATCGGGTTTGACAGATTGGTCGCGGGTGGCCATGGCCGCCAGCTTAGTGGATCAAGCAGACAGCTTCTTCTTGACGAGGGCCGACACCAGGCCCATATCCGCCTGCCCGGCCAGCTTCGGCTTGAGCGCGCCCATCAGCTTGCCGATGTCGGCCGGACCGGCGGCACCGGTCTCGGCAATGGCGGCCTCGATCGCGGCCCCGATCGCGGCCTCGTCCATCTTCGCGGGCAGGTAGCGGTCCAGCACCACGATCTCCTCGCGCTCGATCGCGGCCAGGTCCTCGCGGGCGGCGGCCTCGAACTGGCTGACCGAGTCGCGGCGCTGCTTGACCATCTTGTCGAGCACGCCGATCACCGCGACGTCGTCCAGCTCGATGCGCTCGTCGACCTCGCGCTGCTTGATCGCGGCGTTGATCAGCCGGATCACGCCGAGGCTGTGCTTGTCGCCGCCCTTCATCGCGGCCTTCATGTCGTCGATCAGTCGTTGCTTGAGGCTCATGGCGGATCCTTGGCGGTGGTCGCCCGGGCGGACCGGGCGGGGGCGGAGCACGTCCGCGTCACGAAATCGAAGAACGCAAAAAGCCGGCGGCGCATCGGCGCGGCCGGCTTTCGCACTTCCGTTGCAGCCTGACCCAAGGCCAGGCTACCGGGAAGAAACCGCTGTACTCAGTACAGGCGCTGGCGCTTGGTCACGTCGCGCGAGGCGCGGCGGGACTGGCGCTTCACCGCCGCGGCGGCCTTGCGCTTGCGCTCCTGGGTCGGCTTCTCGTAGAACTCGCGCTTGCGGGTCTCGGCGAGCACGCCGGCCTTCTCGCAGGTGCGCTTGAAGCGGCGCAGGGCAAACTCGAAAGGCTCGTTTTCGCGGACTTTGACGCTCGGCATACGTTATCTCTGTTCAGGGACAGGCCCGGGCACACCGGGCGAGCCGCGCATTATAGCGGCGGCCCGCGAGCCGGTGCAAGATAGCCGGACATGAAGAGCCAGCAACCCACCAGACAGCGGTTTTCCCGGGCCGCGGCCCCTGCGGCCCCGGCCTGGCCCGGCGGTGGCCGGCGATGAAGGTCCTGGGCATCGAAACCAGCTGCGACGAGACCGGGGTGGCCGTCTACGACACCGCCACCGGGCTGCGCGCGCACGCGCTGTACAGCCAGATCGCGCTGCACGCCGAGTACGGCGGGGTGGTGCCCGAGCTGGCCAGCCGCGACCACGTGCGCAAGCTGCTGCCGCTGATCCGCCAGACCCTGGCCGAGTCCGGCATGGCCGTTGCCGACATCGACGGGGTCGCCTACACCGCCGGCCCGGGGCTGGTCGGGGCGTTGCTGGTCGGCGCCGGGGTGGCGCGCTCGCTGGCCTGGGCGCTGGACGTGCCGGCGGTCGCCGTCCACCACATGGAAGGCCACCTGCTCGCCCCGCTGATCGAGGACGACCCGGCGGGACGCCCGCAGCCGCCGTTCGTGGCCCTGCTGGTCTCGGGCGGGCACACCCAGTTGGTCGCGGTCGAGGCGATCGGCCGCTACCGGCTGCTCGGCGAGACCCTCGACGACGCTGCCGGCGAGGCGTTCGACAAGACCGCCAAGATGATGGGCCTGCCCTACCCGGGCGGGCCGCAGCTGGCGGCGCTGGCCGAACAGGGCCGTCCCGGCGCCTACAAGTTCAGCCGGCCGATGACCGACCGGCCCGGGTTGGACTTCAGCTTCAGCGGCCTCAAGACCCAGGTGCTGCTGGCCTGGCGCGACAGCGACCAGAGCGACGCCACCCGCGCCGACATCGCGCGCGGTTTCGAGGATGCGGTGGTCGACACCCTGGCGATCAAGTGCCAGCGTGCGCTGGACGCGGCCGGCTGCGACACGCTGGTGGTCGCCGGCGGGGTCGGCGCCAACCGGCGGCTGCGCGCCAAGCTGGCCGAGATGACGGCCAAGCGCGGCGGCCGCGTCTGCTTTCCGCGACCCGCGTTTTGCACCGACAACGGCGCGATGATCGCGTTCGCCGGCGCGTTGCGGCTGCAGGCAGGCCAGCACGAGGCCGCGTCGATCAGCGTGACCCCGCGCTGGGACATGGCAACCTTGCCGGCGGTTTGAATCATCCTTGGGTAGGAGCGGCTTCCGCCGCGAGCTCCTGTTCGCTTGCGTGGCACTGACGACCCCATCGCGGCTGAAGCCGCTCCTAAAACAGCGCTGGATCGGCATGGACAAGGTTTTCATCGAAGCCCTCGAGATCGAGGCCCTGATCGGCATCTACGACTGGGAGCGGCGCATCCGCCAGCCGCTGCTGTTCGACGTCGAGATGGCGTTCGACAACCGCGTGCCGGCCGCGACCGACGCGATCGCCGATACGCTGAACTACAAGGCGGTCAGCAAGCGGCTCATCGAGTACGTGTCGCAGTCCGAGTTCGGCCTGGTCGAGACCCTGGCCGAGCGCGTGGCCGCGATCATCCTCGACGAGTTCGGCGTGCAGCAGGTCAAGCTCAAGCTCAGCAAGCCCGGCGCGGTGCGCGGCGCGCGCGCGGTCGGGGTGATGATCGAGCGCAGCCGACAATGAGTTTGCAGTTTCAGCGCCCTCCCTTGCGCATGGCGCAGGGGAGGGTTGGGGAGGGGTGCCTTTGACTTCGGTGTTTGCGAACAGCACCCGGAGCACCCCCTCCCAACCGTCCGGCCCGCAGGCACAGCCTGCGGTCATTCGTCGGCCCGCAAGCCGGTGGCTTGGAAGCGGCCCTCCTCATCCCCCTGCGCTACGCGCAAGGGGAGGGGCAACAGCAGCCCTGCTCTGGCGGGGGCTAAAGACTGGACCGCGCGGAATGACGGGAATCGCATGAGCAAGGCCTACCTCAGCCTCGGCAGCAACCTGGATGCGCCCACCCATTTGCGCGGCGCGGTCGCGGCCTTGCGCGAGCGTTTCGGCGCGATCGTGCTGTCGCCGGTGTACCGCACGCGCGCGGTCGGCTTCGACGGCGCGGATTTCCACAACGCCGCGGCGATCGTCGACACCGACCTCGATCCGCAGGCGCTCAACGCGTGGCTGCATGCGCTCGAGGACGCCCACGGCCGCGACCGCAGCGGGCCGCGCTACGGCGACCGCACGCTCGACATCGACATCGTCCTGTTCGACGACCACGTGCTGGAGGGACCGGGCCACCTGAGCATCCCGCGCCCCGAGCTGCGGCATGCGTTCGTGTTGCAGCCGCTGGCCGACATCGCGCCGGGCGTGGTCGTGCCCGGCGACGGCCGCACATTGGCGCAGCTGTGGGCGGCGCACCCCGATCGCGACGCGGCGACCACCACCGTCGAACTCTGAGCGCCGCCGCGCGGGCGGCCGCAGGCGGGCGCCGCCGTTGCAGCCCGCCCGGGTTCGCCCGAGACTACGGCCTGTCACTACAGGGGAGTTCGACGATGTTCGAGAAATTTTCGCGTAGCTGGGGCCTGGTGAAGGCGAGCGCGGCGGTGCTGCGTTCGGACAAGGAGCTGATGCTGTTCCCGGTGATCTCGACGATCGCCACGCTGGTGGTGCTCGCCACGTTCGCGATCCCGACGTTCGCGCTGCGCCTGTTCGACAACGGCTTCAGCGTGTTCGGGGCGATCTGGGGATTCGCGTTCTATTTCTGCCAGTACACGGTGATCATCTTCTTCAACTGCGCGCTGGTCGGCGCGGCGATGATCCGGCTCGAAGGTGGCGACCCGACGCTGGCCGACGGCCTCAACGCGGCCAGGGCGAAGCTGCCGGCGATCCTGGGTTACGCCGCGATCGCCGCCACCGTCGGCGTGCTGCTGCAGTCGCTGAAGAACCGCGACAACAACTTCTTGGTGCGCCTGGTCGGCAGCGGCCTCGGCGTAGCCTGGACCCTGGCGACGTTCCTGGTGGTGCCGGTGCTGGTCAGCCAGAACGTCGGCCCGGTCGACGCGCTGAAGCAGAGCGTGGCGCTGCTCAAGCGCACTTGGGGCGAGAACGCGATCGGCAACGTCGGCATCGGCGCGGTGTTCGGCCTGATCACCTTCGCCGTGTTCGTCGTGGGCGCGCTGCTGGCGGTTGCCGCGTGGCAGGTGTCGGTGATGCTGGCGATCGCGGTGGTGGCGCTGTTCGTGATCGGGGTGTTGCTGCTGGGGGTGTACCAGGCGGCATTGAGCGGGATCTACTCGGCGGCGTTGTACCGCTATGCGACGCAGGGCGAGGCGCCGGCGGCGTTCCAGGGGGCGCAGCTGGAGCAGGCGTTCGCGCCCCGATAAAGCGACGTCCGCTGGTGGAAACGCCGGGCCAGGTGCCCGGCGTTTTTGTTTCCGGGTGCGGTGGATGCGTGATCGAGCCCCGCGCGTTCCGGTCGCGGCTCCGCGCTGGGCGTTAACCCGCCAGCAGCCGCCCGCCATCCAGCTGCAGCACCTGGCCGGTGCAGTAGCTTGCGTCCTGCAACAGCCAGCGCACGGCTTCGGCGACCTCGTCCGGGGTGCCGGTGCGCGCCAGCGGAGTGCGCGCGAGCATCGCGTCCTGGGCGGGGGTGTTGCCCGCGTTTTCCTGCTCGTCGGCATCCGGCCACAGGATCGCCCCGGGCGAGACCGCGTTGACGCGCACTTCGGGGGCGAGTTCCAGCGCCAGCGATTTGGTCGCCATCAGCAACGCGGCCTTGGCCATGCAGTACACGGCGTGCTGGCGCAGCGGGCGCTCGCCGTAGATGTCGGTCAGGTTGACGATCGCGCCGCGCGTGGCCCTCAAGTGCCGCGCGGCGGCCTGGGCGAGGAACAGCGGCGCGCGCGCGTTGCTGGCGAACAGCGCGTCCCACTGTGCCGGCGTCGCGCTGCCGATCGGGGTGGGCGTGAATGTCGAGGCGTTGTTGACCAGCGCGTCGAGCCGGCCGAAGCGGCCAACGGTGTTCGCGACCAGTTCCGGCAGGCGGTCGAACTGCGCGAGGTCGGCCTGCAGCAGCAAAGTGCTGCCCGCCCGCGCGCGTTCGAGTTCGGCGGCCAGTGCCCGCGCCTCGCTCGCCGAGTGGCCGTAGTGCAGCGCCAGGTCGTAGCCGGCCGCGTGCAGCGCGCGCGAGATCGCGGCGCCGATGCGGCGCGCGCTGCCGGTTACCAGCGCGACCGGCGCGGACGGCGCGGCTTGTGCGCCCGAAGCGGGCGCGTGCGTGGGTGGTGTCGTCATGACGGACTCTCCGGGTCGCTGCCGTATCCTGCACGCAGTTTCCCATGCGTCCGCGACGCCTGCCGGCATGCCCCCCGCACCCACGTCCCCCGATTTCCCGTCGCGTGAGCCCACGCTCCCCGAGCGCCAGCGCGAAAGCCAGTCCCTGCCGCCGCCGGAGGCCGACGCGCTCGCCCACAGCGCGCGGCTGGCGGCGGGCATCCGCGCCGAGATCGCGGCCAGCGAAACGGCGGCGATCCCGTTCTCGCGTTTCATGGAGCTGGCCTTGTACGCGCCGGGCCTGGGCTACTACAGCGCCGGTGCCAGCAAGTTCGGGCAGGAAGGCGATTTCGTCACCGCGCCCGAATTGGGGCCGGTGTTCGCCGCCTGCGTCGCGCAGGGCGTGGCGCCGGTGCTGCAGCAGCTGGGCGCTGATGCGATCTTCTTCGAGCTCGGCGGCGGCACCGGCGCGTTCGCCGAGGTCGTGCTCAAGCGCCTGCTCGAGCTGGACGCGCTGCCCGACCGCTACGCGATCCTCGAGCCCAGCGCGCAGCTGCGCGAGCGCCAGCGCGAACGCCTGCAGCAACGCCTGACGCCGCCGCTGTTCGCGTTGGTCGAGTGGCTCGACGGGCCGCTGCCGCACGACTGGAACGGCGTGCTGTTCGCCAACGAGGTGATCGACGCGCTGCCGACGCCGCGTTTCGCGATCCAGCACGGCGAGGTCTACGAGGAGCACGTGGTGGTCGACGGCGACGGCTTCGCGCGCGTGCTGCGGCCGGCCGATGCGTTCCTCGGCAACGCGGTGCGCCAGCTCGAGCGCGCGCTCGGTACGCCGTTCGCCGAGGGCTACCGGTCGGAACTGCTGCCGCAGCTGCCGTACTGGATCCAGGCGGTGTCCGGCGGGCTCACGGCCGGCGCGATGCTGTTCGTCGACTACGGCTACCCGCGCGCCGAGTACTACCAGTCCGCGCGCAGCGATGGCACCCTGCGCGCGTTCTACCGCCACCGCATGCATGCCGACCCGCTGCGCTGGCCCGGCCTGCAGGACCTGACCGCGTCGGTGGATTTCACCGCGCTGGCCGAGGCCGGGGTCGCCGCCGGCTTCGGGTTCGCCGGGTACTGCTCGCAGGCCAGCTTCCTGCTCGGCAACGGCCTGGCGCAGGTGCTGCAGCGCATCGAGAAGATCGAGGACGTTGGCGAACGCCAGCGCCGCCACAACGAGGTCAAGCGCCTGACCCTGCCCAGCGAGATGGGCGAGCGGTTCCAGGTGATGGGCTTCGAGAAGGGCGTCGAGTTCGGGGCCGCGTTCCTGGCGGGCGACCTGAGTTTCCGGCTTTGAACGAGCCTGCTGTGAGCGCGGCAGCGCGCGGCGCCGTGCTGCGCGCGTTCCGCCGCCCGCGGCTGTGGCTGGGGATCGGCGCACTGGGCCTGCTGGTGCTGGTCGGGCTGGCGCTGCTGCCGGCGCGCGGTCTGCCGCCGGCGCCGTTCAGCGGCTTCGACAAGTTCGGCCACTTCCTCGGCTACGCGGCGCTGTCGGCGTACGCCGGCATGCTGTTCGCGCGCATGCGCGCGCAAACCTGGGCCGCGGCCGGGCTGGTCGCCCTGGGCTTCGCGCTCGAGTTCGCGCAGGCGCAACTGACCGACTCGCGCAGCGGCGAACTGCGCGACGCGGTCGCCAATACCGCGGGCGTGCTGGCCGGGCTGGTGTCGGCCCGGGCCTCGCCGCGATGGGCCGGGCTGCTGCAACGGCTCGACGCGCGTTTGCCCTGAGCGCGTCGCTGGCGGGCGGCGCCCGGTCCGGCGGCGGGCATCCCACCGGGCCAGGTTGGCCCCACACGGGCCGCCCCTCCTTCAACCGACAGCTTCGGCAAACCACGCGGCCCGCTTGCGCAAAGGTTAAACATTGGTGAAGCTCTGGTCAGGGCTCGACAGGGGGAGTCCGTCCACCACTTCAAGGACCCGAGCATGATCGCCATTCACCGCAACCGTCTCACGCTCGCCGTGATCGCCACACTGGCCGCCGGCACCCTCCATCCCGCCTTCGCGCAAGACAGCAGCAACCCGGACAGCGCCACCGCGCAAGCCAGCGCACAGGCGCAGGCCGCGGCAGCCGACGAGCCGACCACGACGCTGGAAACCGTCTCGGTGCTGGGTTCGCGCACCAAGCCGCGCACCGAGTCCACTTCGGCGGTGGCGATCGACATCCTCGGCGGCGAGGAATTCCACAACCAGCCGTCGGTCGACGTGCTCGACAAGATGCGCACGATGATCCCGTCGTTCAACGTCAGCACCATTCCGATCGACGACGCCGCCACCCTGGTGCGCCCGGCCAACCTGCGCGGCCTGCCGCCGGACAACACCCTGGTGTTGGTCAACGGCAAGCGCCGCCATCGCGCGGCGGTCATCACCTTCCTCGGCCACGGCCTGTCCGACGGCTCGCAGGGCCCGGACATCTCGGTATTCCCGTCGCTGGCGCTGGAGCAGGTCGAAGTCCTGCGCGACGGCGCGGCCGCGCAGTACGGTTCCGACGCGATCGCCGGCGTGATCAATTTCGGCCTGAAGAAAATCGACCACGGCGGCACCGTCGAAGCGTTCGCCGGCGAGCATTACGAAGGCGACGGCTTCACCCAGCAATACTCGGCGCAGGTGGGGCTGCCGCTGACCGCGAACGGCTTCGCCACCCTGACCGCCGAATGGCGCGACGCGGATCCGACCTCGCGCAGCGTGCAGCGGGACGACGCCGCGGCAGTCGCGGCCGCCGGCTACCCGGGCGTGCGCAACCCGGCGCAGATCTGGGGCTCGCCCGAGGTCCACGAGGACATGAAGTTCATCGCCAACTTCGGCGTCGACGGCGAAAACGTCAGCTTCTACGGCTTCGGCAACTACGCCAAGCGCGACGTCGAAGGCGGCTTTTACTACCGCAACCCGACCACGCGCAACGGCGTGTATTCGAACGACGGCGGCCAGACCCTGCTGATCGGCGACCTCAACACCAGCAACGCCGTCACCTGCCCGACCATCGCGCTGCGTGCCAACGGCAACCTGCTGCCGTACGCGGGCGTCGCCGCCGCGGTCGCCGCACTGCCGCCGGAATGCTTCACCTTCCTGGCGCAGTTCCCCGGCGGTTTCACCCCGCAGTTCGGCGGCCGGATGGAAGACCAGTCGCTGGTGCTGGGCCTGAAGGGCGTTTGGGGCGACGGCTGGCACTGGGACCTGAGCGGCAGCCACGGTCGCAACGACATCGATTTCTACATGCTCAACACGGTCAATGCCTCGCAGGGACCGAACCAGCCGGGCGATAACGAGTTCGCCCCTGGCGGCAACACCCAGACCGAGACCACCTTCAACTTCGACATCGGCCATGACTTCGAGACCGGCTTCACCACCGGGCCGCTGAGCGTGGCGATGGGTGCGGAATGGCGCGAGGAAGAGTTCGAGGTCAAGGCCGGCGATCTGTCCTCCTTCGCGATCGGGCCATTGGTCTCGCAGGGCTTCGCCCTGGGCTCCAACGGCTTCAACGGCTTCAACCCGCGCACGGCCGGCTCGAACAGCCGCGACAACTGGGCGGTCTATGTCGATGCCGAAGGCCGCCTGACCGAGCAGCTGCTGCTGGCCGCGGCAGTACGGCACGAGGACTTCAGTGACTTCGGCGGCACCACCAACTGGAAGTTGACCGGCCGCTTCGACTTCACCGAGACCTTTGCCGCGCGCGGTGCGGTCAGCACCGGCTTCCGCGCGCCGACGCCGGGCCAGGCCAACGCCGAGCAGGTGACCACGTCCTTCATCAATGGCCTGCTGCGCGACACCGCCGTCCTGTCGCCGACCAACCCGATCGCCGCGTTCTACGGCGCCGAGCCGCTGACGCCGGAGGAATCGCAGAACGTCTCGCTCGGCCTGGTGTGGGACAGCGGCCCCTGGTTGGTCACGACCGACTGGTACCGCATCAAGACCGAGGATCGGATCTCCCTGAGCAACTTCTTCACCGTGACCGACGCCGATCGCGCTGCCCTGGTGGCCGGCGGCAACCCGGAGGCGGCATCGATCAGCGAGGTGCAGTTCTTCGTCAATGACTTCGACACCACCACGTCCGGCGTGGACTTCGTGTCCAGCTATGCCAGCGAACACTTCGGCGGTGACACGACCTACTCGCTCGCGGCCAACTGGAACAAGACCGAAGTCGACGATTTCACCCCGGGCATCATCACCCCGGTGCGGATCAAGAAGCTGGAGGAATCGCTGCCGAGCACCAAGGGCTACTTCAGCATCAACCACCAGCGCGAGGTGTTCCACGCCAACGCACGGGTGAACTACTACGGCTCGTTCTTCGAGGACCACCTCGACGACGGCGGCCTGCCGATCAACGAGGGCAGCGCGGTGACGCTGGACGCCGAGATCGGCTGGAAGTTCGCCTCGGGCCTGTACTTCAACCTCGGCGCGCAGAACCTGCTGGACAAGGTGCCCGACAACAACCCGTGGGGCGGCATCGCCGGCGCGCAGTACCCGGTGCACGCGCCGTACGGCTTCAACGGCGGCTTCTACTACGCGCGGGTCGGCTTCAAGTTCTGAGATAGGCAACGGGCGCAGCGGGGGAACGCTGCGCGCCTGGTCAACGTGACAAGGGCATCAACACGCCGGACGGTCCTAGGATCGCCCGGCGTTTTTTTCCTCGTCCTTCTCTTCGCGCCGCGCATCTACTCCCTCCCTTGCGAAGCAGGGGGCGATGCGATTCGCCTGCGAGCCATCGGCACGAGTACCGAAGAGCGCCGGGCGCGTTGTGCGGGCCCGCCCCATCTGCCCGCATCTACTCCCTCCCTTGCGAAGCAGGGGAGGGTTGGGGAGGGGTGCCTTTGCGGTTGCCGTTGGAGTTCAGGAACAACAACCGCAAAGGCACCCCCTCCCAACCTCCCCCTGCGCTTTGGGCAAGGAGAAGGGTGGGAGCCACCGCGACGCTCAGCGCTTGCCGGTAACCGCCGCGACCGCCGCGATGCGCGCCTTGCGCACCGCCTCGCCCAGGTCCGGGCCGCTGAACTGCTCGGCCAGTTCGCCCGCGCGCACCGCGCACGCGGCGGCGTGCGCCGCGCGCAATGCGCGGCCCGGTGGGTAATCGTCATCGGCGTGGCCGGTGCGGCCGCGCTTGTCGGCCTCACACACCAGCGCCAGCTGGGCAATGCGCGCCGGCTTGCGGAAGCCGTCGCAGCGTTCGATCAGCTTGACCACGGTCTCCGCGCGCAATTCGTCGAAGCGGTGCACGTTGAGGTGCTCGCGGCAGGCCGCTTCGGCCAGTTGGCGGTGCTCGGCGGGGATCTTCAGCCGCTCGCACAGGCCGCGCAGCGGCGCCACCCCGGCCTGCTCGTGGCCGATGTGCTTGGGCAGCACGTGCGCCGGCGTCAGCGCCTTGCCCAGGTCGTGGGTCAGTGCGGCGAAACCGACCAGGTCGTCGCCGGGCGCGAGCTTGGCGGCCATGTCGCAGACCAGTTCGGCATGCACGCCGGTGTCGACCTCGGGATGAAACTCGGCACGCTGGGGCACGCCGTACAGCGCCTCGACCTCGGGCAGCACCACCGCCAGCGCGCCGCAGTCGTGCAGGGTGCGCAGGAACGCCGATGGGGTTTCGCTGGCGAGCGCGCGGCGCAGTTCCTGCCACACGCGTTCGGGCACCAGCTCGCCCAGCTCGCCGCCGTCGACCATCTGCCGCATCAGCGCGATCGTTTCTGGTGCGACGTGGAAACCCAGCGACGCGAAGCGCGCCATGAAGCGGGCCGCGCGCAGCACCCGCAACGGGTCCTCGACGAACGCGGCGCCGACGTGGCGCAGCACGCGCGCGTCGATGTCGCGCGCGCCGCCGTGCGGATCGACCAGGGTGCCGTCTTCGGCCTGCGCGATTGCGTTGATGGTGAAGTCGCGCCGGCCCAGGTCCTCGTCCAGGGTCACCGACGGATCGGCGTCGACCACGAAGCCGCGGTAGCCGCGTCCGGACTTGCGTTCGGTGCGCGCCAGCGCGTACTCCTCGCCGCTGAGCGGGTGCAGGAACACCGGGAAGTCGCGCCCGACCGGCTTGAAGCCGGCCGCTTCCATCGAGGCCTGGGTTTCGCCGACCACCACGTGGTCGCGGTCGCCCGGCGCCAGCCCGAGCAGGCGGTCGCGCACGGCGCCGCCTACGAGGTAGGTGTTCATGGATGAATTGGGCACAAGCTGACAGGCCAGTTGGTGGGGAGCATTGTCATTCCGACCGTAGCGGGAAATCCGCAGTTGCGTTTGCAGTTGCGTTTCCAGTTGCAGTTGCAGTTGCAGTTGCCTTCGTCCGTCATTCCCGCGAAGGCGGGAATCCAAGGACGTTGCTTCTCAAGCCTCGCAGCAGCCAAGGCGAAGTCCATGGATTCCCGCCTTCGCGGGAATGACGAGCAATAGCCAAAGCGCTTGGGCATCGCGGGACCAAGCATTGAATAGAGTTCCGCATCCCGACGAACCAACGGTGCCGTTGACCCAACGGCCCTACCGCGGTGCGTGCTGCGCTAGCAGCGACACGATGTCCTGCGCGCCGGAGTTGCGGCCCAGGCTGCGCTCGATCGGCGCCGCCTGCCCCGACACCCAGATCCGCAGTTCGGCCTCGAGGTCGAAGTGGCCGGCGGTCTCCAGCGAGAACATCACGATGCTGCGGTAGGGCAGGCTCAGGTACTCGACCTTGCTGCCGGTAACGCCCTGCTTGTTGACCAGGATCAACCGGCGGTCGGTGAACACGATCAGGTCGCGGATCAGGCCGAACGCGCGTTGCAGGGTTTCGCCCGGCGCCAGCAGCGGCGCGAAATCTTCGCTGAGCTTGTCCACGGATTTTTCGCCGGCGTGGCCGAGCAGGGTGTCGAGCAGTCCCATGGCAGTGTCCTGTGGGGCGGGGGAAAGAAGCTGCGCCATCCTAGGGCCGGGCTGGCCAGGCTGCACCTTGTCGCGGACGCTGCCGGCCTGCGCGCGTGTCAGCCGCGCAGCAACGCCAGCAGTGCCTGCTGCAGCTGCTCCAGGCCATAGGGCTTCTGCAGGATCGGGTGCGCGCTGTACTCGTCCGGCAGGCCCTTGTAGCCGTAGCCGGAGGTGAACATCAGCGGCACGTCGCGTTGCCTGAGCGCGTCGGCCACCGGAAACACCGGCTTGCCGGCGATGTTGATGTCGAGGATCGCGGCGTCGAAGCGTTGGCTCTCCACCAGTTCCAGCGCGGTGTGCACGCGCGCGGCCTTGAGCACTTCGTTGCCGGCGTCCCGCAGCAGGTCCTCGAGCATCATCGCCAGGCACGCCTCGTCCTCGACGATCAGGATCCGCGCGCGGGTGGAACCGAAACCGGGGGCAGGCTGGCTCATGGTTCGTCCTCGGACAGCGGCACGTCTATGGTGCAGACCACGCCATCGGGCTCGAACTGCAGCGCCACGTCGCCGTCGAGTTCGAACGCGAGCCCGTCGGCGATCAGCCGCGAGCCGAAGCCGCGCCGCGCCGGCGGCGCCACCGGCGGCCCGCCATGCTCGCGCCACTCCAGGTGCAGCCAGGCCCCACCGTTGCGGTAACGGCCTTCGCCGCGCACCGCAACCCGGCCCTCGGGCACCGACAAGGCGCCGTACTTGACCGCGTTGGTGGTCAGCTCGTGCAGCGCCATGCTCAGCGCCAGCGCGGTCTTGGGGGTCAGTTGCAGGTCTTCGATGTCCAGCTCGGCCTGCACGTGGCCCTCGCGGCGATAGGGGGCGAGCTCGTTGAGCACGATCTCGTTCAGCCAGGCGCCGCTCCAGGCGTCGACCGCCAGCAGGTTGTGGGTGCTGGACAGCGCCTGCAGCCGGGCCAGGAACGTCTCCTTGAACGCCTGGGTAGACGGCGCGTGCGCCAGGGTCTGCAACGCGATGGACTGCACGCTGGCAAGGGTGTTCTTGACCCGGTGGTTGAGCTCGCCAAGCATCAGTTCGCGGTGCTGCGCCGCACGCCGGCGTTCGCTGATGTCCTGCACCACCGCCAGGATGCGCCGCGGCTCGCCGTTTAGCGACTCCATGCGCGACATGCTGTTGATGACCCACACCGCGGAGCCGTCGGGACGCAGGTAGCGCTTTTCGATCTGCATCGCCGGCCCGCCGGCGAGCAGCGTCTCGATGGCCTGCACGCTGACGGCCAGGTCTGCCGGGTGGGTGACGTCCTGCAGGCGCAGTGCGTACAGGGCCTGCGCGCTGCGTCCGGTGATCTCGCAGAACGCCGGGTTGACCAGCACGAAGCGGCCGTCGGCCTCGACTTCGGCCAAGCCGGCGGTGGTCTGGTCGATGAGCTGGGCCAAGCGGCGTTCGCTGGCCTGCAGCGCCCGGTCCGCGCGCACGCGGTCGTCGATCACGCGCGCGATCAGCGAGCCGGCGATCACCTGGCCGGCGGCGTCGTGCACCGGGGAACAGGTCACCGCGACCTGCACCGTGCCGCCGTCGTGGTGCAGCCATTCCATTTCGAAGCTCGTCGGCTGCGGCTGCCCGCACCCGGCCAGCAGCGTCTGCAGCTGTGGTGCGCTGGCGCGCACCAGCAGCGACAGCGGCTTGCCGAGCGCCTTGCCGGCGGGATAGCCCAGGGTGACGCGGGCGCTGTCGTTCCAGCTGGTGATGGTGCCGTCCAGCGCGTGGCCGATGATGATGTCGCTGGACGAGTCGACGATCGCCGCCAGCGTGCCGCGTTCGAGCTCGTGGCGGCGGCGCTCGGTGATGTCGGTGAAAGTCAGCACCACGCCGTCGATGACGTTGTCGATGGTGCGGTAGGGGTGCATCCGCAGCAGGAACACCGGGCCGTGGGCGTGGCCCTGCAGCAGGCGCTCGACCATCCCCAGGCTGCGCGAGACCTGGCGCACGTCGGCTTCCAGGTCCGGATACGGGATGCGCGAGGAGATCTCGGTGATCGGCCGGCCGAGGTCGCCGTCGCGCAGGTGGAACAGCGCGCTGACGGTCGGGGTGAAGCCGGTGACGTGCAGCTGCGCATCCAGGAACAGGGTCGCGATCTGGGTGCTTTCCATCAGGTTGCGCAGGTCGCTGTTGGCGCGCGTCAGGGCGGTGTTCTTGTTGAACAACTCGGCGTTGACGATCTGCAGCTCCTCGTTGATCGACTGCATCTCCTCCTTCGAGGTCTCCAGTTCCTCGTTGGAGGACTGCAGCTCCTCGTTGACCGACTGGTATTCCTCGTTGGCCGATTTCAGCTCCTCGTTGGCGGTTTCCTGCTGGTCGATCGCCGCCTGCAGCTGCAGGCGGGTGGCCTCCAGTTCCTGCTCCAGCAGCTGCACGCGGCGGTTGTCGGCGCTGTCCTGGCCGGCGAGCGCGGCTGCGGCCGGCTCGCGCTCGCGGAACGCGACCACGCACAGCGCGCCGGCGCCGTCGGCCTCGGGCAGCGGTTCGACGATCAGCTGCAGCAGCCGGCGCTGGCCGTCGATCTGCAGCAGAACGTCGTCCTGCACCACCGGGCGCTGCTGGGCGAAGGCCTGCTGCACGCCGACGCGCGCGGCGCCGCGCAGGCCTTTGTGCAGCAGCGCGAACAGGTTGAGGCTGGCCGCGCCCGAGGACGGCTGCAGGTAGCGGCCGGTGTCGCCGCAGAACCGCAGCACGTCGCACTGGCTGTCGATCACCACGTAGGCCGGCGAGTGCCGTTCCAGCACGCGGCGGGCGTTGCGCTCGATCAGGTCCTCGGCGCCGGCGCGGGCCGGGGCGGCGGCGTTGCGGGCCGCCGCGGCAAAGCCGGCGCCGGGCGTGTAGCGCGCGGGCAGCGCCGGCAGGCGGGCGTTGCCGTCCTCGCGACGCAGGTAGAGCCGGTGCTTCTTGTCGACCACGCCGAACAGGCGCGCGTTGCGCGACAGCCCTTCCGACGGCCCCAGCAGCAAATAGCCATGCGCTTGCAGCGCGTAGTGGAAGACCCGCACCAGCCGCTCCTGCAGCTCGGCATTCATGTAGATCAGCAGGTTGCGGCAGGAGATCAGGTCCAGCCGCATGAACGGCGGGTCCTTGATCGCGCTGTGCGGGGAAAAGATGCACAGCTCGCGGATCGCCTTGCTGACCACGAAGTCGTCGCCATCGGCCAGGAACCAGCGCTCCAGCCGCTGCGGCGAGATCCCGGTCAGCGGCCCGCGGAAGCGGCCGGCGCGCGCGCTGGCGATCGCGCGATCGTCGATGTCGGTGGCGAAGATCTGCACCTTGGGCTGGCCGTGGCCCGATGCCATCGCCTCCTTCAGCGCGATCGCGATCGAGTAGGCCTCCTCGCCGGTGGCGCAGCCGGGCACCCACACCCGCAGCGTGTCGGCGGCGCCCTTCTCGGCCAGCAGCGCTGGAAACACGCTTGTCTGCAGCAGGTCGAACGCGGTCGGGTCGCGGAAGAATTCGGTGACGCTGATCAGCAGCTCGCGGAACAGCAGGTCGAGCTCGGCCGGCTCCTCGCGCAGGCGCTGGAGGTAGTCGGCCGCGGTCGCGGTCTGCAGCACCTGCATCCGCCGCTGGATGCGGCGCACCAGGGTCTTTTCCTTGTACTGGCTGAAATCGTGGCCGCTGTCGGCATGCAGCAGGCGGGTGATCTCGCGCAGGTGGCTGGGCACGTCGTGGCGGACGCCATCGGGCCCGGCCTGTTCGCGCGCGATGCGCAGCTGTTGCTGGTGCGCGAGCAGCCGCGCCGGCATCTGCTCGACCGGCAGCACGTCGTCGACCAGGCCGGTGGCGGCCGCGCTGGCCGGCATGCCGCTCATCGCAGCGTGGTCGAAGCCGGCCTGGGCCAGGGTCAGGCCGCCGTGCTCCTTGACCGCGCGCAGGCCGCGCGCGCCGTCGCTGCCGCTGCCCGACAGCACGATGCAGGCCGCGCAATCGCCCTGGTCCTCGGCCAGCGACATGAAGAACGTGTCGATCGGCCAGCGGTGCTGGCGCGGCGGCGCCGGCTTGCTCAGCTGCAAGGTGCCGTCGGCGATGGTCAGGGTCGCGTCGGGCGGGATCACGTAGACATGCCCCGGCTGCACGCGCTCGCCGTCGCTGGCTTCGACCACCTCCATCGCAGTGCTGCGCCCGACCAGTTCGGCCAGCAGGCTGGTGTGCTGCGGCGCCAGGTGTTGCACCAGCACGAAGGCCATCGCGCTGTCGTTGGGCATGTGCGCGAAGAAGCTCTTGAACGCTTCCAGGCCGCCGGCGGACGCGCCGATGCCGACAATCAGCGGCGGCAACGCAGGCGCGGTCAACGTCTTGCGGCTCGCCAGCGCTGCATCACCGTCGCCGGTGGTCGCCGCTGCCGGAATGACCCTGCGCGGTTTGCGGCGCGACGCGGTGGGATCGGAGGACATCGCGTGATCTTGCGCCTTGGGCCGTGTGACAGGCCAGTATCCATCCCCGCCACGCGCGCTGTCACTGCCGCGGCGCGGGGCCGCGGCAGCTGTGCGTCATCCGCGCGCGGGAGCGCCGAGGATCTGCGGCAGCAGCGGCGTCACCGCGGTGCGGGCGATGCCGAGGCGGGCCAGGCCGTCGTCGTCGCTGACCGAATCGGTCTGCAACGAGCGCCAGTTGTCGCGGCTGATCGGCTTGCCCGGCAGGTGCTCGCCGATCTCGGCCTGCAGCCGGCCGAGCACCTCGGGCAGGGCGATCACCGCGCGGTGGCGGCCGCGCGCCTGCGCGGTCATGCGCACGATCTCCGCCAGCGTCAGCACCTCGGGCCCGACCAGGTCGTAGCGCTGGCCGATGCTGGCCGGGTCGCGCAAGGCCCGCGCGAACGCCTCGACCACGTCGCCGACCCAGACCGGCTGGAACCGCGCGTCGGCGCGGCCGATCGGCAACGCCGGGGCGATCCGCAGCAGCTGGTCGAAGCGGCAGAACAGGCCGTCGCCGGGGCCGGCGATCACCGACGGCCGGAACACGGTCCAGTCCAGACGCGAGGCGAGCACCTCGCGTTCGGCGCGGCCGCGCGCCTGCAGGTAGTGGCTGTCGCCTTCGCCGGCATGCAGCGCGCTCATCTGCAGCAGCCGGCGCACGCCGGCGGCCTGCATCGCCGCGATCACCGCTTCGGTCAGGCCGATGAACACGCGTTCGAAGCCGCTGCCGCTGTCGCCGTCCTCGTTGAGGATGCCGACCAGGTTGATCACCGCGTCGGCGTCCTCGAACGCGTCGCGCAGGAAGCCGGCATCGAACGGATCGCCTTCGCGCAGTTCGGCGCCGGGCGGCAACGCGGTGCGCGTATCGGCGTGCAACGCGCGACTGAGCACGGTCACGCGGTGGCCGTCGCCGAGCAGGCGCGGGACCAGGTGCCGGCCGACGAAGCCGGTGCCCCCGAGGATCACGACATGCTGGTGGGCCATGGCGGCCACCTCACTTCTTGCGGGACGGTTTCGCCGGCGTGGTCGCCGCGGCCGGCGCGGGTGCCGCAGCCGGCGGCGACGCCAGTGGGCAGGCAAACCGCTTGCGCGCGCCGTCGGTGCGACCGCGCATGCGCTCGCTCAGGGTCAGCGCATCGCCGTTGAGGCGCCAGTCGTAGATCACGCTGAAGGCGAGCACGCGCGCGACGTAGTCGCGGGTCTCCTTGTAGCTGATCGTCTCGATCCAGAAGTCCGGGTCCATCCCCGGGCGCTGCGACTGCCAGCGCGCGAGCGGCGCCGGGCCGGCGTTGTAGCCGGCGATCGCCTGGTAGGGCTGGCCGCCGTACTGGTCGAGCATCTGCCGCAGGTAGGCGCTGCCGAGCATGATGTTGGTGTCCGGCACGTACAGGCTGTCGGCGCCGGCCCACGGCACGCCGATGCGGCTGGACACCGCCGCGCCGGTGCCGGGCAGCACCTGCATCAGGCCCATCGCGTTGGCGCCGGAGCGCGCGCGCGGATCGAACACGCTCTCGGCGCGGATCTCGGCGGCGACCCAGGCCGGGTCGATGCGGTTGCGCGCGGCCTCGCGGCGGATGCTGGCGTCGTGGTGCAGCGGGAACCGCAGGTGGTACAGGCGCAGTTCGTCCGGCTTGGGCGTACCGCTGGCGTCCTTGCCCAGCGCGAACACCGCGCGGTCGAACCAGCCATTGGCCTGCGCGACCTCGACCGCGCGCCGCCGCTGCGCGTCGTCGAAGCGCGCCAGCGCCTCGTTCCATTCGCGCTCGGCCCAGCTCTTGCGCTGCAGGTTGTACAGCGCCATCGCGCGCACGATCGCCGGGTCGCGCGCGATCGCGGCGCGCGCCGCAGCGCTGTCATCCGGCATCAGCGGGCACAGCGCGTACGGCAGGTTGAGCTTGTCGGCGGCCAGGAAGCCGTGGAACTCGGGCTTCTTCGCGGCCTCGCTGTACAGGCGCTGCGCTTGCGCCTGCTCGCCGGTGCGCTCGGCCAGCCGCGCCTCGAAGTACTGCCAGCGCGAATCGGCGCGCTGCTTGGGCGGCATCTTGCGGATCGCGGCCAGCGCGGCGCGCCAGTCCGAGCGCGCCATCGCCTCGCGCGCGCGCCATTCGTGCAGCTTGTCGTCGTAGCTGGCCTCCGGCACCGCGTTGAGGCGTCGCGCCGATTCGGGTTCGTACGAGGCCACCGTCCATAGCGCGACCTGGTACAGCACGCGGCCGCGGTCGGCGTCGGAGAAGCCCAGCGCGTTGGCGTACTTGGGCAGTTGCGCCTCGGCTGCCATCGGCACTGACTTGCCCAGCCGCGCCAGGCCGTGCGAGGCGATGCGGCGGCTGCGTTCGGTCTTCGGCCAGGCCAGCGCGCGTTCGTTGACGGCCTCGAGGAACGCCGCGTAGTCGTTGGCCAGCGCGGCCTCGTCGGCCGGCAGCCCACGCGCGGCCGAACGCATCACCGTCGGCTGCCATTCGGCCGCGGCCGCGTCGATGCGCTGCCAGCGCAGGTCGGCCGGCAAGCCGCCCTTGGCGGCGAGCACCGCCAGCGGCGCATCGCATTCGCCCGGCAACGATTTGCCGGAGCTGCGCCAGATCTGCTGCGCGTCGGCGATCCATCGTGCGTCGGCGCGGCCGAGCGCCTGGCGCGCGTTCAATTCCGCGCAACGCAGGCCGACGCTGGCCGTGCCCGGCTTCCACGCGGCCAGGAATGCCGGCCAGTCCTCGCGGCGCGCGGCGGCGGCGAGCCAGAGTTCGCGGAACGCGGTGGCCACCGCCTGGTTGCCATGACGGGCGAGGAACGCCTGCGCCTGCGCGTTCGACAGCGTGTCGATGCCGCGGCGCAGGCTGGCGTACTCGATCCAGCCGTACAGCGGATGGCCAGCGAGGTCGGCGTACTGCGCGGCGTCGAAGCCGCCGCGTTCGGCCGCCTCCAGCGCGGCGCGCACGCGCGGCAGGCGCGGGTCGGCCGCGGGGGTTGTCGGCACCGGCGCGGCGATCGGCGCGGACGCGGTGGTCTGCGCGCACGCGGCGGTGACGAAGGTCGTGGTGAGTGCCGCCAGCGCGAGCACCAGCGGGCGGATTGGGGGTCGAATACGCATGCGCCGGACTATAGACGAGCGATGTGAAGCATCGGTCGGCGCTGCGCGACGCGCGCTCAGCGCGCGTTACGATCGCGCGATTCGCTTCGCCATCACCGGATAGCTCGTGCTTGCATCATTGCTGTTGTTCCTCGCGCTGGGCGTGGTCGCCGGCATCCTCGCCGGCCTGCTCGGTGTCGGCGGCGGGCTGGTGCTGGTCGCCGCATTGGCGTGGCTGTTGCCGTCGCTGGGCATTCCGGCCGAGGCGGCGATGCATGCGGCGCTGGCCAGCTCGCTGGCCAGCATCGTGCTGACCGCCGCCGCCTCGGCGCGCGCGCACGCCAAGCGCGGCAGCGTGCTGTGGCCGACCGTCGCTTGGATGGTGCCGGGCCTGCTGCTGGGCGGCTGGCTCGGCAGCGCGGTGGCGGTGGAGATCGACGGCGACGTGCTGCGTTACCTCGTCGCCGGCTACTGCCTGCTCGCCGCCGCGCAGTTGCTACTGGGCGCGCCGCGCGCGGGTGTCGCTGGCGAGGTGCCGGCGCCCCGCGGCGCCTTGATGAGCGCGGCCGGGGTCGGCATCGGCGCGGTATCGGCGGTGGTCGGCATCGGCGGCGGCAGCATGACCGTGCCGCTGCTGGTCTGGCGCGGGATCGCCCCGGTGCGCGCGGTCGGCACCTCGTCCGCGTGCGGGGTCGCGATCGGCCTGGCCAGCGCGCTGGGCTACGCGCTGCATGCGCCCACGGGAGCGTTGCCGCAGCACGCGCTCGGCTATGTCTACCTGCCGGCGGCGATCGGCGTGGCGATGGCCTCGGTGCTGGCCGCGCCGTACGGCACCCGGCTCGCGCACCGGCTGGACGGGCAGACCCTCAAGCGCGTGTTCGCCGGCTTCCTGGTCACGGTCGCGGCCAGTTTGTTGCTCGGCGGCTGAGCCGCCCACGACCGCGCGCGAATCCAGCGTCCGTGCACTTTGCCGCTTGTGGCGGGTTCACATATTGTTTACAACCACGTTACGTCGCCCCAATCAGGGGGGAGCGGCGCGCACTCAGTCATTTCCAACACTTGCTACGGAGAGAGAGTCGATGAAAGCACTGCGCCGTCAAAGCCTGGCGAAAGCCATCCAGCTGTCGTTGTTGATCGCCGTTCCCGGATTCGCGGCCGCGCAGGACGCGCCCTCCCCGTCCGAAGCCACCACCCTGGACTCGGTGCAGGTCACCGGCACCCGCATCAAGAAGGCCGAGATCGAAGGCCAGGTACCGGTCCACACCCTGACCCGCGCCGACATCGAGCGCACGGGTCTGACCTCGATCGGCGATGTCGTGCAGCAGATCACCGGCTCGGGCTCGGGCTTCAACCGCACCCGCAACGCGTCGGGCAACGACGGCTTTCCGTCCGACGGCGGCGGCACCGGCGCCGGCGCGACCACGGTCGACCTGCGCAACCTCGGCACCAAGCGCGTGCTGGTGCTGGTCGACGGCATGCGGTGGGTCAACGAGTCCTCGGCCTCGGGCGTGGGCGGCGCGACCGACCTCAACACCATCCCGCTGGCGATCGTCGAGCGCATCGAGGTGCTGGAAGACGGCGCCTCGTCGCTGTACGGCTCCGACGCGATCGCCGGCGTGGTCAACGTGATCACCCGTCGCAATTTCGATGGCGTGCAGATCACCGCCAACTACGGCCAGTACGAGGACGGCGACGGCCAGACCTCCGGCGTCGACTTGGCCTGGGGCGGTTCCAGCGAGCGCGCCAGCTGGTTCCTCGGCGCGAGCTACTACGACCAGCAGGAAGTGTTCTCGAAGGATCGCGCGCGTACCCGCGACCCGGTGTTCGGCACCGGTTTGGAACTGGGCAGTACGCGTGTGCCCGGTGGGCGCTTCCGCTTCGTCGACCCGCGCAACGGTGGGCAGTACGACCTCACCACCGATCCCACGCTGACCAACCCGACCTACACTCCGGGCTTGCCGAACTGCGCCGGCGGCGCCGATCGTCCGGACGGCTTCCGCTGTTTTTCGGGCGCCCGCGACGCGTTCAACTACGCGCAGTTCAACCTCGCGCAGACGCCGTCCGAGCGCGCCGGCGTGTTCGGCCAGTTCCGCTTCGACCTGAGCGACAACCTCAACTGGTACGCGCGCGCGCTGTTCAACCGCCGCGACTCGCTGAACCAGGCCGCGCCGGAGCCGATCGATATCGGCCCGGGCAGCGGCACGGCGTTCGCATCCAACGCCGTGATCCCCGTAAACCAGCCGTTCAACCCGTTCGGCATCCAGCTCGACCCCAGCAACATTCGCACCATCCGCCGTCGTCCGATCGAGGGTGGGCCGCGCCTGTTCTCGCAGCAGGTCGACACCGCCTACTTCGGCACCGGTTTGGAAGGCACTTTCGACGTCGGCAGTCGCGGCTGGTTCTGGGACGCCAACCTCGCCCACAGCACCAACGAGGCCGAGCAGGAGAATCGCGGCAGCTACAACATCCGCAACATCGTTACCGCGCTCGGCGACCCGGCCGTGTGCGCCGCGACCCCGGGTTGCACGCCGCTGGACATCTTCGGCTTCAACACCATCACCCCGGAGATGCTGGCTTACATCAGCCCACTGTTCCGCGACCGCAGCGAGAACAAGCTGACCCTGGCCACGGCCAACGTCTCCGGCGATTTGTTCGACATGTGGGCCGGTCCGCTGTCGTTCGCGACCGGCTACGAGTACCGCAAGTACGAAGGTTCCTACGACCCGGATCCGCAGACCGTGCGCGGCGAGTACAACGGCGTGCCGTCGTTGCCGACCCGCGGCGAATACGACGTCAACGAGGTCTACGTCGAGCTCAACGTGCCGTTGATGGCCGATTCGAGCTGGGGCAAGAAGCTCGACCTCAACGTCGCCGGCCGCTACTCCGACTACTCCACCTTCGGTGGCGAGTTCGTGCCCAAGTTCGGCCTGCGCTGGCAGGTGGTGGACGAATTCCTGCTGCGCGGCACCTACGCCGAAGGCTTCCGGGCGCCCTCGATCGGCGAGCTGTTCGGTCTGGGCACTCGATTTGATGCCGCCATCACCGACCCGTGCCTGGGAGGCAACTTCGCTCGCAACGCGGCCAACTGCGCTGCGTTGGGCGTCGCACCGGGTCAGCCACAGTTCGATGCACAGATCGGCGTGAACACCGGCGGTACCCCGACGCTGGAGCCCGAGCGCTCGCAGAGCTTCTCGATGGGCATGGTGTGGACGCCCTCGTTCCTCGAGGACTCCGCGATCGCCAAGCGCGTCGACTTCGAGGGCACGTTCTACAAGCACCGCATAGAAGGCGCGATCCAGGCCCCGGATCCGCAGACCCAGTTGAACCTGTGCGTGCAGACGCTGGACCCGCAGTACTGCAACGGCATCGTGCGCAATGCCAGCACCGACCAGATCGAAGAGTTCTCCAACTTCCTGGCGAACTTCAACGTCATCAAGACCGACGGTTGGGATTTCGACGTGTACTGGGCGCTGCCCGAGACTGCGATCGGCGACTTCAAGGTCAGCTGGCAGAATTCGTGGGTCGGCAACTATGAGGCGGTCGGCGCCGACGGTTCGCGCCAGCCGTTGCAGGTCGGCGTGCTGGTCAGCGATCCGGTCACCCGTTCGATTCCGCGCTGGAACTCCACCGCCACGCTCGATTGGCAGCGCAATAACTGGACGGCGGCCTGGACGGCACGCCACGTTAGTGACATGACCGAGGATTGCTCCGGCGTGGACCTGAGCGGCGACGGTGGCACGGACTTCTGCCCGGACAACCCGGGACCCAACCAGAATCGCCTGGGCAGCACCACGTTCCACGACGTCCAGGTCGGCTACAAGTTTGATTACATGCGCGGGCTGCAGCTGTTGGTGGGCGCCAACAACGTGTTCGGCAAGGACCCGCCGGTGTGCCTGTCGTGCAACCTCAACAGCTTCGACGGCTCCACCTACGACCTGCCCGGTGGCGGCTTCTGGTACGTGCGCGCGGATCTGCGCTTCTGATCGCACGATCGCCAGGTTGAAAACGACGACGGCCGGTGGATTTCCACCGGCCGTTTTCTTTGTTGCCCAGAGGTGGATCCCGACTTGGCGCAGGCACTCGCGCCTGCAAGCAGGCAGGCAGCCGCAGCCCCGTCAGCGCAACGCCACTTCCGGCACGTCCAGCTCCAGCGACAGCGCCAGGTGGTCGGAGAACGCCGCCGCCAGCGCCTGCGTGCCGGTGCAGCGCAGGCCGTCGCCGATCAGGATGTGGTCGATCGCGCGCTGCGGGCGCCAGCTCGGGAAGGTCGGCACCTCGCAGGCCGGCGGTTGCAGCCGGGTCTGGCGGAACAGCGCCTGCATCTCGGGCCGGTCGATCGAGCAGTTGAAGTCGCCCATCAGCACCGCGTGCGGGTGGTCGTGCAGCAGCTCGGCGATGAACGACAGCTGCGAGGTGCGCGACGCCGCGCCGAGCGAGAGGTGGGCGATCGCGATGGTGAGGCCGTCGTCGCCGTGGCCGAAGTTCGCCATCAGCACGCCGCGCCCGGCGATGCGGCCGGGCAGCGGGTGGTCGATGACCTCGCGCGGTTCGAGCTTGCTGAGCAGGCCGTTGGCGCTGGAGGCGACCCCGCCGACGCTGCGGTTGGGCTGGTGGCTCCAATAGTCGAAGCCGCCGGCCTGGGCGAGGTAGTGGGTCTGGTTGGTGAAGCCCGAGCGCAGGCTGCCCGGGTCGCTCTCGTTGAGGCCGACGATGTCGTGGCTGCCCGCCAGCTGCGCGATCGCGTCGAGGCTGCCGCGCTTGTTGCCGGCCGGCAGCACGTGCGACCAGCTGCGCGCGACGTAGTCGTGGTAGCCGCGCGTGCTGGAGCCGGCCTGGATGTTGGCGCTGAGCAGCCGAAGCCGGCGGGGGGCCACCATGGCGGGGATCGCGGGGGCGATCAACCGCCGCTGGCGGGGGCGGCCGCGGGTGCCGGGGAGGCGGCCGTGCGCTCCTGCGCGACCAGGTGGTCGGCGATCCGCAGCATGTCCTCCAGGCTGCGCCCGACCACGCGGTACTTGCCGTTGACGACGATGTTGGGGCTGCTCTCGACGCCCGCGCGCTGCATGAACTGCACGCCGCGCTTGGCCTTGGCATCGATCGCGAAGCTGGCCATGGTGCTGGCGAACTGCGCCGGGTTGGCGCCGAACTGGCCGTAAAACGCCGCGATCTGCGCGTCCGTGGCGGTCATCGGCAGGCTGCGCTCCAGGTGTACGGCGCGGAACATCGCCTCGTGGCTCTTGTCGAGCAGGCCCATGGTCTGCGCGGTGTAGAAGGCCTTGGCGAACGGCATCGGGTTGGCGCCGAACGGGCCGGCGACCGCGACGAACTTCACGTCGGCCGGCTGCTTGGCCTTCCACGCGGCCACGAGCGGTTCGAACGACGCGCAGTGCGGGCAGGTATAGCTGAACACCTCGACCACCTCGATCTTGCCGTTGGTGGGCTCGTAGGGCTGGCCGCCGGCGATCTCGATGTAGTCGGTGCCGGCGACCGGGGCGGCGCCTTGCGGCGCGGTGATCGGGTTGGTGTTGGGGGCTGCGGCGGCCGGGGTGGTGGCCGGGGTGGCTTCAGCCGGGGCCGCGGCCGGGGCCGGCGCGCTGGCCGCAGGCGCGGTCGGCGCAGGAGCCGGCGCGGTGTCCTGCCCGGTGCAGGCAGCCAGGGGAAGCAGGGCGATCAGGAGCAGGCTCAGGCGCGAAGTCATCGGTCGGATCTCCAGCAGAAGAAAGGGATGCAGCCAACGCTGCAGGGGCGGACGGGGTCGCTCACGCGCCCGCCAGGCACGGCACCAAGGATAGCCTCGGGCCGGCGGCAACGGCGTGTACGCAACCCGGATCCGGGCATGGGCGGGGGATCGATCCGCGCCGGCGCGGGCTCAGCGCCGCTTGGCGGCGCGCTCGCGCGCAACCAGGTGTTCGGCGATGCGCAGGTTGTCGGCCGGCGACGCGCCGGTGACGCGGTACTTGCCGGCGACCACCAGGGTCGGGGTGTGCTCGACCCCGCTGCGGCGGATGAACTGGTCGGCCTGCTGCAACCGCGCCGCGATCGCGGCACTGGCGAACGCGTTGGCGAATCGCCCCGGGTCGGCGCCGAAGCGGGCGTAGAACCCGGCGATCTCGTCGACGCTGGGCTGGCTCTTGGGCAGGCTGCCTTCCTCGTGCAACGCGCGGAACATCGCCGCATGGCTTTTGCCGACCAGTCCCAGCGAATCGGCGGTGTAGAACGCCTTGGCGTAAGGGGTCCACATGCCGCCGAACGGTGCGGCCAGCGGCACGAACTTCACGTCGGCCGGCTGGCGGGCCTTCCACGCGGCCACCAGCGGCTCGAACCGCGCGCAGGCGGGGCAAGTGTAGCCAAACACCTCGACCACCTCGATCTTGCCCTTGGCCGGCGCATACGGCTGGCCGCCGTCGATCTCGATGTAGTCGCTGCCCGCCACCGGGGCCGGGCCGGCCGGCAACCGCGGCTTGCCGGCGGCGAGTGCCGCCAACGGCAGCAGCACAACGGCCAGCAGGCTGAGCAGCAGCATCGGCGCGCGGGCGGGCAGGGAGAAGCGTGGCGTCATCGGCGGATTCACTCGGTCCGGAGGTTGCCGCGGCGGCGCGGCGGGAAAAGTAAAAACGCCGACCGTGATGCCACGGTCGGCGCTGGAAAACAACCAAGGAGTGCGAACTGCGACCGCGCTGCGCGGCCGAAGTTCACGCCCAGCGGATCAGGAACCGGTGGCGGGCGTGGCCGGGACCGGCTCGACCGGGGTGGGCGTCGGCGCGGCCGGAGCCGGCGTGGCTGCCGGAGCCGGTGCCGGCGCGGCAGTCGGGGCATTGGCCGCCAGCGCCTCGTCGGCGCGCGGGTGCAGGCCCTGCAGGTAGCTGGCCAGCGAGCGGATTTCCTCGTCGGTCAGCTGCTTGGTGATCGTCGCCATGATGTTGAACAGCTGCGGGTCGCGCACGGTGGTAGTGCCGGCGCGGTACTCCTCGAGGCGGCGCTGCGCGTAGGCGGCCTGCTGGCCGGCGATGGCCGGGTAGGCCGGACCGGGGTTGCCGGCGCCGTCGGGGCCGTGGCAGGCCAGGCACGCCGGGATGCCGCGGCCCGCGTCGCCGGCCAGGAACAGCTGCTGGCCGACCTCGAAGAACTTCTTGCCGGCGTTCGGGCCGCTGGCGATCGCGCTGTCGTCGGCGACGCCGGCGCCGCCCTTCTGGGTCGCGAAGTAGGCGCCCAGGTCGCGCATGTCCTGCGCGCTGAGGGCGTCGGCGAACGGCTTCATCACCGCGGCCATGCCGGTGTTGCGCTCGCCGCTCTTGAACAGCGCCAGCTGCTGGGCGACGTAGCGCTCGCTCTGGCCGGCAATGCGCGGGTATTGCGGGTCGGACGGGTTGCCATCCAGGCCGTGGCAGGCCGCGCAGGTGCCGGCCTTGGTCGCGCCGGCCTTGGCGTCGCCCCACACCGTGGCTTCGGGCTTGGCGTCCAGCGGCGCGGTCTCGACCGGGGCGTTTTCCGGGATCGGGGTGACCGTGGTCTGGGCGTAGGCAACGGCGGCCACCGCGAGGACGGCGACGCCGAGGATGCCTAGGACGCGGGCTTGGCTCATTAGCTGGGCTCCGAACAACAAGATGTGACGCGGTGGGATGTGGCGCGAGGAGAGGGCGGGCCGCGTGGCGGCCGCCGCAACCGCGGAATTATCGTCGCGGCGGTGGGGCAGGGTCAACGCGGGCCGGTGTTTGTAGGTGCCGAGCCTGCTCGGCACGCTTTTTCAATTGGCCGCGTCGTCTGGATCTGCGGGTTCGACGGATAGAGGCGTGTCGGGCGGCCCCGCCACCTACGAAGGCCAGCGCCCGTGCGTCCGTGCGATCCTAGCCGCATGGCCAATTACCTCGCCCGCGCCAAGTACCTCCTGGCGGCGCACAACACCAACCAACTTCCGCCCGACGGCGGCTTCGAAGTCGCCTTCGCCGGCCGCTCCAACGCCGGGAAGTCGACCGCGCTCAACGCGATCTGCCAGCAGAACGCGCTGGCGCGGGTCTCCAAGACCCCCGGCCGCACCCAGCAGCTGGTGTTCTTCGACATCCCGCCGACCACCGACAAGTACCTGGTCGACCTCCCCGGCTACGGTTTCGCCAAGGTGCCCAAGGACCTGCAGGCACACTGGCAGGCGTTTCTCGACGAGTACTTCCGCACCCGCCAGGCGCTCAAGGGCCTGATCGTGGTGATGGACATCCGCCACCCGCTCAAGGACTACGACAAGCAGATGCTCGGCTACGCGGTCAGCCGCGGCCTGCCCGCGCACGCGATCCTGACCAAGGCCGACAAGCTCGGCCGCGGCGCGCAGGGCAACGCGATGCTCGCGGTGCGCAAGGAAATGCAGGCCGAGTACGGCGACGCGGTCAGCGTGCAGGTGTTCTCCGGCGAGTCGAAGCAGGGCGTCGACGAGGCGCGCCACAAGATCGGCGGCTGGCTGGGGTTGTTCTAGTCGCCGACAGGGCGAAAGCAGCCGGTAGAAGCCCGGGAGGCTGCGGCTACCCGGTTACGCCGGCCCCAGCGCTACGCGGGCGGCGGCATCACTTGGCGAGTTTGAGTGGTTCGGTCTTTTCGATCTCGCCGATCGAATCATGGAAACGCCGCGTGTCCAGCCGGCCATCCCTGTTGGAGTCGAGATCGCTGGTGACGATGCGACCATCGTCGTACCTTGCCCGCTTGAGCACATGCCCGGCCGGATCAAGCCATTCTTCGCTGTAGATAACGCCCGAAATGGCTTCCGACTGGTAGTCGGGACTGCCGTCTCCGTCGATGTCGCTGGTCTGGGTGAGCCACTGGCCATGCAAATACTCGAAAGCTGATTCCATCCGGCCATCGAAATCGTCGTCGTTCTGGCCTTGAGAAACGGCGCCATTTCGATCGAAATGACTGACGGCGTCCGCTTTTCCGTCCCGATTGCGGTCGAACTCGACGCGCTTCAGTACATCCCCGGAAAAGATTGCCCGTTCGTCCACGATGCCATCGCCGTTGTAGTCGACCCCGTTTTCCGTCGGCGGGCCGCGCAATGTGGCCCATGTCAAAAATGCGCCTGCCACCGCTCCGATGAGTAGGGCGACGATGGCGCTGCGGCGGGAAGGGCTCGCGGGTGGTGCCACCGGGGTCTCCGATGCTTCGTTGGCGAAATCATCCCCGTCACGGGAACTGCTTTGTTCCCAGTCCAGGACGATTTCACGGGCGTGCTCGGCCTGCGAGTCAGCAACACAGACATGGATGAGGCCCCCGGCCGGGAGATCCCCCAAGCCACCCTGCAGATACTCACCGCGAATGTAGCTAGGAACGCCCGCCTGTTCGAGCAGGTTCTTGACTAGATAAGCATCGGTTGAGTTGGCCGCTTCGTACACCGGTGTCATGCCTGCATCCTTGTAGGTAGTACTTGGTTCGTAGGCTGGGTTGGCTCCACCAACCCAGCTACATGAGCGACGAGGAGGCTGGGTGGATGGAGCCGGCTAATTTACGACGCGTCCTGCAGGCGCGGGTCCATCCAGCCGCGCAGCGCATCCACCGCGGTGTTGATCAGCACGATCAGCGCGCCGACCACCAGCACCACGCCCAGCACCAGGGTGTAGTCGCGGTTGAGCGCGCCCTGGATGAAGTAGCGGCCCATGCCGGGGATGCCGAATACCTGCTCGACCACCACCGAGCCGCTGACGACGTTGATCAGCGCCGGTGCCAGCCACGCGACCACCGGCAGCAGCGCCGGCTTCAGCGCGTGCGCGAACAGCAGCCGCGCCGGTGAGAACCCCCGCGCCCGCGCCGCGCGCAGGTACTCGGCCGACAGGGTTTCCAGCATCGACGCGCGGGTCAGGCGCGCGCAGTAGGCGATGTTGGGCAGCGCCAGCGCGACCACCGGCAGCACCACGTTGCGCCACTCGCCCCAGCCGCCGGCCGGCAGCCATTGCAGCGTGACCGCGAACAGCAGCACCAGCCCCGGTGCGGCGACGAATTTCGGGATCGCCAGCCCGAGCCCGGCGGCGAACATCAGCCCGCGGTCGGTCCAGCGGCCCGCGCGCAGCGCCGCCCACACGCCCAGCGGAATGCCCAGCGCGAGCGCGAGCAGCAACGCCAGCCCGCCATTGAGTGCCGACACCGGCAGTGCGTTGCCGATCAGCTGGTTGACGCTGTAGTCGGGGTACTGGAACGACGGGCCGAGGTCGCCGCGCGCGACGTCGCCCAGCCACGCGGCGTACTGGCCGATCAGCGGCCGGTCGAGTCGGTACTGGGTCGCGAGCGCGGCCTGCACCTCGGGCGGCGCGGCCTTCTCGGTATCGAACGGCCCGCCGGGCGCGGCGCGCAGCAGCACGAAGCACAGCGTGGCCAGCAGCCACAGCGTCAGGCCGGCTTCCAGCAGGCGTGACAGCGCGCGTGATCCAGGGCGAACGTGCGCGGACACGTCAGCCCTGCACGTGGAACTGGCTACCGACCAGCGCCGCGGCGCCCATCGCCAGTGCGCCCCAGAACGCGACGCGCACGGCGCCCCGCGTGACCGGGGCGCCACCGGTCCACGCCGCCAGTGCGCCGGATCCGAGCAAGGACACGAGCGTCGTCCCCATCGCCACCGGCGCGACGTGTGCGGCCGGCGCCAGCACGACCGCGCCGATCGGCAGCACGGCGCCGGCCACGAACGCCGCCGCCGACGCGAGCGCCGCCTGCAACGGGCGCGCACGCAGGGTCTCGGTGATGCCCAGCTCGTCGCGCGCGTGACTGCCCAACGCATCGTGCGCGGTGAGTTGGATCGCCACGTCGTGTGCGAGCGCCTCGCTGAGTCCGCGCTTGACGTAGATGTGGGTCAGTTCGGCCAGCTCGCTGTCCGCATCCTCGGCCAGCTCACGGGTTTCCTTGGCGATGTCGGCGCGCTCGGTGTCGGCCTGCGACTGCACCGACACGTACTCGCCGGCGGCCATCGACATCGCCCCCGCGACCACGCCGGCGATGCCGCTGGTGAGCACGGTGCCCGGCCCGGCACCACTGGCGGCGACGCCGACCACCAGCCCGGCGATCGAAACGATGCCGTCGTTTGCCCCGAGCACGGCCGCGCGCAGCCAGCCGACACGGTCGGCGCGGTGGTGTTCGGCGTGCCAACGGCGCATGCGATCTGTTCCTCGAACCGATGCCGCCATCATCGCCGCAAATGCAGCCAGCGCGAGGCATGGCGATCCAGGGCATTGGCTTCGAATCCGACCACCTGCTCGGATACCAAGTGCTTGGAGGTGTAGAAATACAGCGGCACCACCGCATTGGCGTTGAGCAGCCGGACTTCGGCGGCGTGCAGCCAGGCATTGCGCGCGGCCTCGGACTTCGCCGCGTCGGCCTTGGCCAGGCGGGCGCGGAAACCGGCGTCGTCATACCCGGTCCAGTTGAGCGGGCCGTCGCTGCCGAACGCGGCGAGGAAGTTGCCCGCGTCCGGCACGTCGGCGATCCAGCCGCCGCGGAACACCTGGGTGATCACGCGCTGCTTGCGGTTGCCGACGAACACCTTCCACTCCTCGTTGCGCAGCCGCACCTGCACGCCGAGCACCTGCCGCCACATCGCCGCGACCGCGAGCGCGAGCCGCCGGTGCGGGGTCGAGGTGTTGTAGCGCAGCTCGATCACCAAAGGTTTGTCATTGGAGTAGCCCGCGGCGCGGTACAGCGCGCGCGCGCGCGATTCGCGTTGCGCCTGGGTCAGCGTCGACCAGGTCGCCGATGCCGGCGTGTAGCCGGCGATGCCCGGCGGCACGATGCCGTAGGCCGGGGTCTCGCCCAGGCCGGTGACATGGCGGGTGAGGATGTCGCGGTCGACCGCCAGCGACAGTGCCTCGCGCAGTTGCGGCTGCTCCTGCAACGGCGCCCGGGTCAGGTTCATGCCAAGCCAGAACGCGCCGATGTACGGGCTGATCCGCAGCTGCGCACCGAAGCGCGCGCGCAGCGACGCCAGCGGCTGCGGCGGCACGACTTCGGTCAGGTGCAGGTCGCCGGCCGCGAAGCGTTGCAGTTCGGCGGCGGCGTCCTCGGTGACCTGGAAGCGCACGCGCTCGATCGCCACGCGCGCCGCATCGTGGAAGCGCGGGTTCTTCTCTACCACCAGGTTCGCCTGCGGCGTCCACGCCGCGAGCCGGTACGGACCATTCGAGACCAGCTGCCCGGGACGCGTGTGCTGCGCGCCGAACCGCGCCACCGCCGGCAGGTACACCGGGAACGCGATCGGCAAGGTCAGCAGCGCCGGCAGCGAGGCACTGCGGGTCAGGGTAAACACCACGCTGCGCGCATCGGGTGCCGCGACCCCAAGCGCGCTCGGCGGCAGCGTGCCGGCCTGCACCGCCTGCGCGTTGGTCAACGCATCGAACAACTCGCCGAACGGCGCGGCCGTGGCCGGTGCGAACGCGCGCCGGAAGCTGGCGACGATCTGCGGCGCATCCAGCGGCTGGCCATTGCTCCAGCGCAGGCCGTCGCGCAGCACGAAGGTCCAGGTGCGGCCGTCGGCCGACACCGTCCAGCGTTGCGCGATGCCGGGGACCAGGCGGCCTCGCGCGTCCTCGGTGACCAGCCCTTCGTAGAGGTCGCGCAGCACGTTGCCGCAGGCCACTTCCTGGCAGCGGTGCGCGTCGAGGGTGCTCGGTTCCGGGCCGTTGCCGCGTTCGAGTTGCTCGCCCGATGCCCGTGCCGACGCGACCGACCACGCCAGCGCCAGTGACAAGGCCAGACCGCAGCGTTGCAAAACGGACATGGTTCGATGCAAGGGGCGGTCTACACTGCCGGGGTCTTGCGATTGTAGGCGACGCGCCGCATATCGCTGGCTTGAATCCACTGCGAGGTGCGTGTGTCCGGTCCCAGCCAAGTCAAGGATGTCGAAATCCCGCTCATGGAGTTGGGTGGGCGCGATGCGCTGGTCGATTTCCTCGCCTCGGGCGTGCGTCCCGCGTCGGAGTGGAAGATCGGCACCGAGCACGAGAAGTTCGGTTTCCGCACCGACGACCTGCGGCCGCCGACCTTCGACGGCGAGCGCGGCATCGAGGCCCTGCTCAAGGGCCTGACCCAGTTCGGCTGGGCACCGGTGGAAGAACACCTGCCCGGACAACCGGACCGGGTGATCGCACTGACCCGCGACGACGCCTCGGTATCGCTGGAGCCGGCCGGCCAGCTGGAACTGTCGGGCGCGCCGCTGGCGACGCTGCACGACACCTGCTGCGAGGCGGCCAAGCACCTCAAGGAAGTGCGCGCGGTGGCCGAGCCGATGGGCCTGGGTTTCCTCGGCATGGGCTTCCAGCCCAAGTGGCGCCGCGACGAGATGCCGTGGATGCCCAAGGGCCGCTACAAGATCATGCGCGAGTACATGCCCAAGGTCGGCGACCTCGGCCTGGACATGATGACCCGCACGTCCACGGTGCAGGTCAACCTCGACGTGGCGTCGGAAGCGGACATGGTGCAGAAGTTCCGCGTGTCGCTGGCCCTGCAGCCGATCGCGACCGCGCTGTTCGCCGACTCGCCGTTCACGCAAGGCCAGCCGAACGGCTACCTGAGCTACCGCTCGCACATCTGGACCGACACCGACGCCGACCGCACCGGCCTGCTCGATTTCGTGTTCGAGGACGGCTTCGGCTACGAGCGCTACACCGACTACCTGCTCGACGTGCCGATGTACTTCGTCTACCGCGACGGCCAGTACATCGACGCGTCCGGCCAGTCGTTCCGCGACTACATGGAAGGCCGGCTGCCGGCGTACCCGCAGCAGCGGCCGACGATGAAGGACTGGGCCGACCACATGACCACCGCGTTCCCCGAGGTGCGGCTGAAGAAGTACCTGGAGATGCGCGGCGCCGACTCCGGTCCGTGGAACCGCATCTGCGCGTTGTCGGCGTTCTGGGTCGGGCTGCTGTACGACCAGACCGCGCTGGATGCGGCCTGGGACCTGGTCAAGGATTTCTCGCTGGCCGAACGCCACGCGCTGCGCGATGGCGTGCCGCGCCAGGCGTTCAAGCTACCGTTCCGCAATGGCACCGTGCTCGACCTGTCGCGGCGCGCGCTGGAGATCTCTGCGCACGGCCTGGCGCGTCGCGCCAAGCTCAACCAGAACGGCGCCGACGAATCGATCTACCTGGCGCCGCTGCTGGAGTTCGTCGAGGCCGGCATCACCCCGGCCGAACGCAAACTCGAGCTGTTCCATGGCGCCTGGGGCGGCAACATCGATCCGGTGTTCACGGAGTACGCGTACTAGGTGCACCCGCCGGTAGGCTGGGTTGGCTTCATCAACCCAGAGACGTGTACGACGAGGTGCCGGGTTGCTGGAGCCAACCCAGCCTACGGGTCTTGTCCGTTCAGAACCGCGACGCTGTCAGCTCCACATCCGCCCACTGCCACGCCTGGTCGAAACGCCGCTCGCTCTCGGCGGCCGCGTCGGCCTGCTTGAGCCGGGCTTGCGCGCGCGCCAGGCCGTGCAGCGACCAGCCGTTGTCGGGGTACTTGGCCAGGTCCTGCGCGTACACCGCCGCCGCTTCCTTCGGGCGCTTGGCATCGAGCAAGGCCGCGCCCAGGTACGGCCGCACCGGCAGCGGCCAGTCGGGCGGCTCGTTGTAGGGCAGGCGGTCCTCGGCGGCGACCGCGGCGCGCAGCGCGGCCAGCCCGGGCTGGCGCTGGCCGCGCGCGAGCGCCAGTTCGCCGCGCAGCATCGCTACCGCCACCTCGAGCACGTCGTCGGCGTGGGCGGCGGCGCTCAGCAGCACCTCGTGCAACGCCGGTTCCTTTGCGATCGCTTCCAGCGCATGCAGTTCCTGCTGGGCCGCGCGCAACGCCGCCGCGCCCGCCTTGCCTTTGCCCTGGCCGTGGCGCACCTGCGCCATGCCGCGCGCGAAATGCCAGATGCCGCGCGGATAAGGCAACGCGGCGGGCGGTTCGTCCGCCGCCAGCACCGAGTCCCATTGCCCGAAGCGGACCTGCGCGAACAGCGGCGCGACCAGGTACTGCTGCATGAACGGCAGCGCGTCCAGCTGCGCCGGATCGGCGCGCCTGGCGGTCTGCTGCGCCGCCTCGATCGCCAATGTGCGCGAGCCGTGCAGCGCCGCCGACATCGCCGCGAAGTGCCAGTTGTGTGGCACGTAGCCCAGCGGGTAGACGCCGTTACTGCCGCGGCATACGGCCAGGAACGCGGCGTCGGCGCTGCTGGCGGCCAGGTTGCTGAGGGTGGCGTCGTGGTAGCGGCCGGTGCGGATGTAGACATGCGCCGGCATGTGCACCAGGTGGCCGGAGCCGGGCGCGAGGGCAGCGAGTCTGTCCGCGTGGACTTCCGCGCGCTGCGGGGTCTTCGAGGCCTCGACCGCATGGATGTAATAGTGGGCCGCGCCGATGTGGTTGGGATTGCGCTGCAGCACGCGTTCCAGCGTGGCGACGATGCGTTCGGTGTACTCGGTCGGCTCGCCGTCGGCGGTCCAGTACGCCCACGGCGACAGGTCCATCAGCGCTTCGGCGTACAGCACGGCGACGTCGTCGTCGTCGGGAAATTGCTCCGCGACCTGCGCCATCGCCTGCGCGTAAGCCAGGTCCTGCGGCCGGCGGTCTTCCGGCGCGGGCGTGGTGTAGCGCTTGCCCAGCGCCTCGATCAGCGCGCGGTCGACCGCGCGCACGCGCGCCGCCTGCAGCTTGGCGCGGGTCATCAGCGCGGTCGCGTCGGCCGCCTGCTCCGGGTCCATCGGCATGTTGATGTTGGGGCCGAGCACCAGCGCCTGGCCCCACGCGCACATCGCGCAGCTGGGGTCGAGCCGCTCGCCTTCCGAGAACGCGCGTCGCGCCGCGTCGTGGTTGAAGCCATACGCCAGGCGCAGGCCCTGGTCGAAGTAGCGCTGCGCCTGCGGCACGCGGGTGTCGATGTCGCGGTGCAGGGCGCCGAAGGTGTCGAACAGCGGTGGCGCGATCGTCGCCCGCTCGTCGCGGGTGGCACGGCCTTCGCATGCGGCCAGCGCGAGCAGCAGCACGGCGGGCAGGAGCGGCGCGCGGGAGAACAGCGGTCGGGGCAGCGGCATGGCAATCACCGGGCAGGCAAGCGGCACCAGAAGGAAAAACGCGGCGCCCGGCGCGGCGCGGACATCGCCAAGGGCGCCACCAAGGACGTCACGCGACCGCGCCGCGACTACTGCGGCCCACCGCGGCGCGGTAGGCTCGTGGCTCATGAACGCTCGCACCGAACCGTCCGAGGAACCGTTGCGCGTCGTCGAGTTCGCCCCCACCGACGCGCTGTTGCGCGACGACGTGAAGACGCTCGGCATGCTGGTCGGCGAGATCCTCGCCGAGCAGTGCGGGCCGGCGTTCCTGGCCCAGGTCGAACGCCTGCGCCGGACCGCGGTCGTGCGCCGCGAGACCGGCGCGCCGGTGGGCGAACTCGCACGCGCGCTGGCCGGCATCGAGTTGGAGCAGGCGAACGACCTGGTGCGCGCGTTCGCGACCTATTTCCAGGCGGTCAACCTGGCCGAGCGCGTGCACCGCATCCGCCGCCGCCGCGACCACGAGCGCAGCGGCGCCGGCGCGCAGCCGGGCAGCCTGCGCGAGGTGCTCGCCGGCTTGGCGCGCGAGGGCGTCGGCATCGACGAGCTGGCCGCGCTGCTGCCGCGGCTGCGCATCGAGCCGGTGTTCACCGCGCACCCGACCGAGGCGGTGCGGCGCGCGCTGCTGGAGAAGGAGCGGCAGATCGTCGGCTGCCTGGTCGCCGATATCGACCGCGGGCGCACGCCGGCCGAGCGCCGCGCCGACCGCGAGCGCGTGCGCCTGGCGCTGACCGCGAGCTGGCAGACCGCGCAGGCGCCCGCCGAAAAACCCAGCGTCGCCGACGAGTTCGAGCACGTCGGCTTCTACCTGTCCGACGTGCTGTACCGGGTGCTGCCGGTGTTCCACGAGATGTTCGAGGACGCGTTGCGCGACGCGTTCGGCGGTGCCGGCGGCCCCAGCGACCCCAGCGACCCCAGCGACCCCAGCGACCCCAGCGACATGCCCGCGCTGCCGCCGGTGCTCGGCTTCGGCACCTGGGTCGGCGGCGACATGGATGGCAACCCCAATGTCGGCGCCGACACCGTCGCCGCGACCCTGGCCGGGCAGCGCGCGCTGGTGCTGGCCGCGTACCGGCGCGACCTCGCCGCGCTGGGCGAACTGCTGAGCCAGTCGCTGACCCGGGTGCGGGTGTCCGACGCGCTGCTGGCGCGCATCGACGACTACCGCGCGCTGTTGCCGCAGGCCGCGCCCAAGCTGCGCCCGCGCCACGCCGACATGCCGTACCGCAACCTGCTCACGCTGATGGTCGAGCGGCTGTGGGCGAGCGCGCACGACGAGCCGCAGGCCTACCCCGACGCGGCCGAGTTCCTCGCCGACATCGCGTTGATCGAGGACAGCCTGCACGCGCACGGCGGCGAACACGCCGGCGGCTTCGCGGTACGGCGCCTGCGGCGGCGCGCGCAGTGCTTCGGCTTCCACCTGGCCAGCCTCGACCTGCGCCAGGATTCGGCCGCGCACGACGCCGCGCTTGCGGCCTTGCTGGCCGATCCGGAGTGGAGCGGTCGCAGCGTGGCCGCGCGCGTCGCCCGCCTGCATGCGCTGCTCGCCGGCAACGATACGGAGGTCGCGCCCGATGCCGCTGCCGCGCGGTCGACGCTGGACGTGTTCCGCACCGTCGCGCGCCTGCGCCCGCGTTACGGCGCGCGCGCGTTCGGGCCGTACATCGTCAGCATGAGTCGCAGCGCCGCCGATGCGCTGGCGGTGCTGGCGCTGGCGCGGCTGGCCGGTTGCGTCGACGGCGACGGCGGGGTGCCGCTGGACGTCGCGCCGCTGTTCGAGACCGTCGCCGACCTCGACGCCGCCGCCGACACCCTGCGCGCGCTGTTCGCCGACCCGCTCTACCGCGCCCACCTGACCGCGCGCGGCGACCGCCAGGTGGTGATGCTCGGCTACTCCGACAGCGCCAAGGACGGCGGCATCGTCGCCTCGCGCTGGGCCTTGCAGCAGACCCAGATCGCGTTGACCGCGCTGGCCCGCGACAGCGGCGTGCAGATCGCGTTCTTCCACGGCCGCGGCGGCTCGATCAGCCGCGGTGGCGGCAAGACCGAGCGCGCGGTGATCGCCGCGCCGCGCGGTTCGGTCGACGGTTTTCTGCGCCTGACCGAGCAGGGCGAAGTGATCCACCGCAAGTACGGCATCCGCGCGCTGGCGCTGCGCACGCTGGAGCAGACCACCGGCGCGGTGCTGCGCGCGACCCTGCGACCGCGGCCACCGGAACCGCGCGAGACCGCGTGGCGCACGATCGCGGCCGAGCTGGCGCGTGATGCGCGCGCCCACTACCGCGCGCTGGTGCACGACGATGCCGACTTCCCCGCGTACTTCCGCGCGGCCACCCCGATCGATGTGATCGAGCGGCTGCGGATCGGCTCGCGCCCGAGCAAGCGCGCCGGCAGCGGTGGTATCGATTCCCTGCGCGCGATTCCGTGGGTGTTCGCGTGGTCGCAGAACCGCGCCGGCCTGACCGCGTGGTACGGCGTCGGCACCGCGCTCGAGCGCGCGTTAGCCACGCACGGCCGCGACGCGCTCGCCGAGATGGCGCGCGACTGGCCGTTCTTCACCACCTTGGTCGACGACGTCGAGATGGTGCTGGCCAAGTCCGACCTCGCTATCTTCGCGTGCTACTCGCAGTTGGCCGCCGGGCTGGCACACGGCGACCTGCATGCGCAGTTCTACTCGGGGCTTGCCGCCGAGTTCGCGCGCACGCGCGCGGCGGTGCTGGCGATCAAGGGCATTGATGAACTGCTGGCCGGCGACCACCGCCTGCGCCAGTCGATCCGCCTTCGCAATCCTTACGTCGACCCGATCAGCCTGCTCCAGGTCGACCTGCTCGCGCGCTGGCGCGCCGGCGGCTGCGCCGACGATGCGCTGTTGCAGGCGCTGGTGGCGACGGTGAACGGCATCGCCGCCGGCGTGCAGAACACTGGGTGAGAGCCTGCGCTTGGCGAGCATCGCTCGCCGCAGGCACGAACGCCCAGCCATGGATGGCTGGGCCGGGCGATCCGAAGGCGATGGTGTTGCGCCATGGACGGCGACCGCGATGGTGTCGTGATGTGGGTGGTGCGTCGATCCGCTCGCGGCTGGAGCAGCTCCTACGAAATGCGCGCGCGCCGCCCCGAACCCGCTCGCTATCATGCCCACTTCGTTCCCCCGGAGCCCCGCCATGAAATCCCGCGCCGCCGTCGCCTTCGCTGCCGGCCAGCCGTTGCAGGTGGTCGAGATCGATGTCGCCCCGCCGCGCGCCGGCGAGGTGCTGGTGCGCATCACCGCCAGCGGCGTCTGCCACACCGATGCGTTCACGCTCAGCGGCGACGATCCCGAAGGCCTGTTCCCGGCGGTGCTCGGCCACGAAGGCGGCGGCATCGTGGTGGAAGTGGGCGCGGGCGTCACCAGCGTCAAGCCCGGCGACCACGTGATCCCGCTGTACACGGCCGAATGCCGCCAGTGCAAATTCTGTCTGTCGGGCAAGACCAACCTGTGCCAGGCGGTGCGCGCGACTCAGGGCCGCGGGTTGATGCCCGACGGCAGTTCGCGCTTCAGCTACAACGGCCAGCCGATCCACCACTACATGGGCTGCAGCACGTTCAGCGAGTACACGGTCGTGCCCGAGGTCTCGCTGGCGGTGATCAACCCCGCAGCAAAGCTGGAGAAGGTCTGCCTGCTCGGCTGCGGCGTCACCACCGGCATCGGCGCCGTGCACAACACCGCCAAGGTGCAAGCCGGCGACAGCGTCGCGGTGTTCGGGCTGGGCGGGATTGGTTTGGCGGTGATCCAGGGCGCGGTGCAGGCCAGGGCCGGGCGAATCGTCGCGATCGACACCAACCCGGGCAAGTTCGAACTCGCGCGCTCGATGGGCGCGACCGATTGCCTCAACCCGGCCGACTACGACAAGCCCATCCAGGACGTGGTGGTCGAGCTCACCGACGGCGGCGTCGACTTCAGCTTCGAGTGCATCGGCAACGTCCACGTCATGCGCGCGGCGCTAGAGTGCTGCCACAAGGGCTGGGGCGAGAGCGTCATCATCGGGGTCGCCGGCGCCGGCCAGGAGATCAGCACGCGCCCGTTCCAGCTGGTGACCGGGCGCGTCTGGCGGGGTTCGGCGTTCGGCGGCGTCAAGGGCCGCACGCAGCTGCCGGGCATGGTCGAGCAGGCGATGCGCGGCGAGATCGACCTGGACCCGTTCATCACCCACGAGCTGCCGCTGGAGCGCATCAACGAGGCGTTCGCTCTCATGCACGAAGGCAAGTCGATCCGCACCGTGATCCGGTTCTGAGGCGTCGCCGGCATGCAACGCCTCGAATCCCACGCCTGCTTCGGCGGCCGCCAAGAAGTCTGGAGCCACCCGTCGACCACGCTGCGCTGCGACATGCGCTTCGGCGTGTACCTGCCGCCGCAGGCGGAGCAGCAGGCGTGCCCGGTGCTGTACTGGCTGTCCGGCCTGACCTGCAGCGAGCAGAACTTCATCGCCAAGGCCGGCGCGCAGCGTTACGCCGCGCATCACGGCCTGATCCTGGTCGCGCCCGACACCAGCCCGCGCGGCGAGGGCGTCGCCGATGCCGAAGGCTACGACCTGGGCCTGGGGGCAGGCTTCTACGTCAACGCGACGCAGGCGCCGTGGTCATCCCATTACCGCATGTACGACTACGTGGTCGACGAACTGCCGGCGCTGGTCGACGCGCACTTCCCGTCCAGCACCGCGCGCGCGATCAGCGGCCATTCGATGGGCGGCCACGGCGCGCTGGTGGTCGCGTTGCGCAACCCCGGTCGCTATCGCAGCGTGTCGGCGTTCGCGCCGATCGTCGCGCCGTCGCAGGTGCCGTGGGGCGAGAAGGCGTTTTCCGCCTACCTCGGCGCCGATCGCGCGGCGTGGCAGGCCTGGGACGCGAGCGAGCTGGTGTCCAGCGCAGCGGAAAAACTGCCGCTGCTGGTCGACCAGGGCGAGGACGATGAGTTCCTCGCCAGCCAGCTGCAACCCGAGCGCCTGCAGGCCGCCTGCACCGCCGCCGGGCATCCGCTGCGGCTGCGCCTGCAGCCGGGTTACGACCACAGCTACTACTTCATCGCCAGCTTCATCGGCGAGCACCTGGCCCACCACGCGCGTGCCTTGAAAGGCTGACTCCAGCCGCCTCCGCACTGCTGCTGATCCGGGCAGGCCCGGATCTACAACGGCAGCGCGAAGTCGGTGTAGGCGAAGCGGCCGTCGCGCAGCACGCTCTCGCCACGCGCGATCGCCAGCGGCCGCGCGAACATCGGGCCGTCGGACACCAGGGTGTGGAATTCGCCGTTCTCGCCACAGGGATCGCAGGCGGGGGGCAACTCCGACAGCAGCGTCGCATCGAACGCGCGCCCGCTGAATTGCGCCCCCAGCTGCTCGCTATCGACGCAGCACAGGTGGGCGCGCAGGCCGCCGTCGATCATCACCCGCGCCAGCGCCGCGGTGTCGGCGCCGAACAGCGGCGTCTCGATCTTCCATCCCAGGCGCGTGCACAGCGCCTCGCGCCAGGCCCGCACGTCGGCGAGGAACAGATCGCCGAACGCGATCGTGCGCAGCCCCGGCCAGAGCTGGTGGGCGGTGTCGAGCGCCGCGGCGAACGCGGCCTCGTAGACCGCGTTGTCGCATTGCGGCGGGATGCTGGCCTCGACCAGCGGCAGGCCGACGGCGTCGGCCTGCGCGTGCAGCACGTCGCGGCGAATGCCGTGCATCGCCACGCGCTCGTAGCCGGAGGTCAAGGTCGTGAGCAGCCCGACCACGCGCACCTCGGCGCGCTGGCGCAGGGCCTGCAGGGTCCACGCGGCGTCCTTGCCGCCGCTCCACGACAGCAGCACTTGGGTGGGTGGAGTCGGCACGGGATCGCTCGCGGGAACGGGTGCCCAGTATCGACCGCCTGGTATCGGCTGGCGCGCAAATGAAAACCGCGATGGCCGTGACTGACACGGGCATCGCGGCAAGGCGGCGATTGCGCCGCTAGTGACCCACCTCTACACCCGGGCCGCGCAGGTCCTGGTGGACGTCGGTACCGGTAGCAACGGCACCTGGGGCCGGCTCAGGCCGCCGTCACGTCGCGCAGTTCCCAGTGGCTGCCGGCCAGCAGCCGCAGGCGCTGCTTGAGCACCGTGCCGGGGATGGTCGAGGTCACCACCAGGTCGATGTGCAGGTCGTCCTGCTCGCCGTGGACGACCGCGTTGGGGTCGGTGGCCGCGAGCGAGCGGTCGACCTCGTCCGGCTCGGGCTGCTTGCCGCGCCAGCGTTCGAACAGCGCGTCGCTGCGCAATGCGTCCTGCAGTTCGGCGGCAAACCCCGGCCCGCTCTGCGCGGTGAACGACAGGGCGGGGTCGGTGCCGCGCGCACGCGCGCCGTCGGGCAGGCTGATGTAGTACCGGGTCGCCATCGTGGTGTCTCGTCAGGGAACTGGAACCAGCGTAGGACGCCGATCATGGGCCCGCCGTGAACGCCGCGCCCGGTTGCATTCCCCTGGGCGCGGCCTGCCTGGTCAGGGCCAGCCTGGTCAGGGCGAGCCGCGGCGGTTCAATCGAGGTGAACGTGGGCGCCGTGGCCTTTCGGACAGTGGCAGACCGCGGTCGGGCCGTACTCCAGCCCGAACGTCTGGCCGGCGCGGTGGCGTTGCCAGTAGAAGTTCGGCGCCTTCTCGGCGCGGTGGCCGACCTCGGCCATGTCGGCGTCGACGTCGAACAGGCGGCCGTCGACCATCACGTAGCGGGTGTCGATGGTCGCGCGGATGTTCTCCAGCGGATTGGCATTGAGCACCACCAGGTCGGCCTGCTTGCCGACCTCGAGCGACCCCAGTTGCCTGCCCAGCCCGAGCAGGTCGGCGCCGTCGAAGGTCGCCGCGCGCAGCGCCTCGAAGTTGCTGAAGCCGCCCTGCACCAGCGACCAGGTTTCCCAGTTCGGCGACAGCCCCTGCAGCTGGCCGTGGCCACCGACCTGGATCCTGACCCCCGCGTCGCGCAGCTGCTTGACCGCCTTGGCGACCTGCACGTGGTAGTAGTCCCAGTCCGGCGCGCTCTCGCGGCGGATGCTGCGCGCATCGAGCGTCTCGCGCGGGAAGAAACGGTTGAGCTTCTTGTCCTCCCAGACGTTGTCCTTGGCGTACCACCAGTACTCGCCGGACAGGCCGCCGTAGCTGACCACCAGGGTCGGCGTGTTGCGCACGTCGGTCTGCGACCAGAGGCCGATTACGTCCTTGTACAGCGGCGCGACCGGGATGTTGTGCTCGATGCTGGTGACGCCGTCGAGGATCATGGTCATGTTGTGCTGGAAGGTGCTGCCGCCTTCCTCGACCACCAGCATGCCCAGCTCGCGCGCGGCGGTGTTGATCTGCTGGCGCTGATCGCGGCGCGGCTGGTTGTAGCTCTTGACCGAGAACGCGCCGTTGGCCTGCATCCGGCGCAGGTGGCTGCGGGCGTCGTCGAGCGAGTTGACCACCGCCTTGAAGTCGCCGTCGGCGCCGTACAGGATCGTGCCGGTCGAGAACACGCGCGGGCCGACCATCTTCCCGGCCTTCTGCAGCTCGGCCTCGGAGAACACGAACTCGGTCGTGGCCGACGGGTCGTGCATGGTGGTCACGCCGAACGCGAGGTTGGTGTAGTACGCCCAGTTCTGCTGCGGGACCACGCCCTGGCCGAAGTGCGCGGCGTGCGCGTGCGCGTCGACATAGCCGGGCACGATGGTCTTGCCGCGCGCGTCGATCACGCGCGCGCCAGCCGGCACCGAAACCGAGCCCGCCGCGCCGACCGCCTCGATCACGTCGCCGCGCACCACCAGGGTGCCGTCCTCGATCACTTCCTCGGTGTTCTCGGCGTCGCGCATGGTGACGATGCGGGCGTGGGTGAACGCGACCAGTTCGTTCGACTTGTCGACCGGCACCGTCAGCCCGACCTGGATGCCGCCGCCAGTGGGGGGCTTGGGCAACTCCTTCGGTGCGCCGGGCAGGAACGCGAAGCTCTGGTTGAGGTCACGCGAGTAGTACCGGTCGCCGACCATCCAGTTCAGCGACTTCGAGTCGGCGCCCCAGTGGAAGTAGCTGCCGACGTCGGCGCTGACCTGGGTCACCGGCAGCGCCTTGCTGTCCTTCGACAATTCGATCGCCGCGCCGGTGGTGACCAGCGGCGCCACGTAGGCGTTGAACAATTCGGTGAACGCGACCCACTTGCCGTCGGGCGAGACGCTGACCGCATCGACGTACTTGAGGTCGAACACCTCGCGCGGCTCCTCGCCGTGCAGGCCGACCGACATCAGCTTCTTCTTGAGGCCGCCGCCGGTGAGGTAGTAGACGCGCTGGCCGTCGGCGCTGAACTGCGGCGCGTCGCCCTCGGTCGCCACGCGCAGCGGCTTGCCGCCACTGGCCGGCATCACGTAGATGCCCTTGTCGCCCGACCACATCGCGCCGGTCAAGCTGCCGCCGCCGCTCTTGGAATAGACGATGCGGGTGCCGTCCGGCGAGAAGCGCGGTCCGTAATAGAACCCCTTCTCCTGGGTCAGGCGCTTGCCCATGCCGCCGCCGCTGGCGTCACGCACGTAGATCGCGCCGAGCGCCGCGTCCGACCAGGTCGTGTACAGCAGCTTGCGGCCGTCGGCACTGAAGCTGGGCTGGTACTCGTACAGGCCCTCGTTGCCGGTCAGGCGCTCGGGCTTGCCGTCGGGCAGGCGCTTGCGCCACAGCTGGCCGACCGCATGGAACACCAGGGTGTTGCCATCGGCCGAGGTCGCGACGTCGCGGATCATCTTCGGCGCGAACGTGCCTTCGTCGAGCTTCTGCTCGAAGCGCAGCGGCGCGGTGACGGTCTGTTCGACGCGGGCGCTGAACGGGATGTTCGCGGTTTTGCCGCTGGCCATGTCGACGCGCCACAGCTTGCCCTGCGCCCACAGCACCACCGATCGGGAATCCGGGGTCCAGTCGAAGTTCGGGTACGGGCCGAAGATCGCCCACGCCTCCTGCTGGTCGTGCGAGAGGCCGTCCCATACCGGGCGCACCGCGCCGCTGGCGAGGTCGAGCACGTGCAGCACCGACTTCTCGCGCACGCGCTTCACGAACGCGAGCGACTTGCCGTCCGGCGAAGGCTGCGGCCGCACCGCGCCGCCGGGCGTGGCGATCAGCGTCTCGGCCTTGCCGGTCTGGCGGTCGAGGCGCTTGATCGCGTAGATCACGTCGTGCGGGTTCTTGTTGTACTGGAACGTCGGCCCGTCGCTGACGTCCTCGGAGAAGTACACGTAGCGGCCGTCGGGCGAGACCGCGGGTTCGCCGAGGTCCTGCTGGTCGTTCTTCTGCTTGGTCAGCTGCACGCCGCCGCTGCCGGTCTCGCCGCCGCCGACGTGGTACAGCCACAGCTCGCCGGCGCCGAGCGAGCGCTCGCCGGTGAAGTGCTTGCGGCCGACCAGGAACTGGCCGTCCGGCGTCCACGCCGGGTTGTTGAGCAGGCGGAAGTCTTCGCGGGTGACCTGGGTCGCGTTGCTGCCGTCGGCGCTCATGCCCTGCACCGGCACGCGCCACAGGTTGTTGCCGCCGCCGCGGTCGGAGGTGAAGGCCAGCTCGCGGCCGTCGGGCGAGAAGCGCGGCTGCACGTCCCAGGCCGGGCCGCCGCTGACGCGGATCGCCTTGCCGCCGCCGATCGGCAGGCGGTACAGGTCGCCGAGCAGCGAGAACGCCAGCTCGCGGCCATCGGGCGAGACGTCGACGTCCATCCAGGTGCCTTCGTCGGTGTCGAAGCGCACTGCCTTGGTCTCGCCGTGAGCGGCGCTGACGTCCCACTTCGGCTTCTCGTCGTCGGCCGCGCCCGGCTTGGCCTTGCCCTTGGCGGTCTGCGGCGATGCCTGCGCCGGGTCGGTGCCGGCCGGGTCGAGCGCGTCCTGCTCCAGTTGCACCGGCGGCGTGTCGCCCTCGGCGGCGTCCTTGGTCTGTGGTGCCGGTTGCGGCACAGGCTGCGGCGCCGGTGGCGGCGGATCTTCCGCGAAGGCGGCCGCGCCGATATCGAAGGAAAGCGCGCTGGCAAGCGCGAGGACGAGCAAACGGCGGGTCGGGATCATCGATGGGCTGCGCAGGCGGACAAAGTCCTGCAGCCTAACCCGCGGCCATGGGCGCGGCTGTAGGCGGAAAGTCCTGTGTGCCGAGTCGGGCGGGAGCCCCGCATCGCTGGCCTTTCCCTTTGCAACAGGGGGATTGAGGGGTATTTGCTCTCAGCTCACGCGTCGAACTTCGCCGTCTCCGCGGCAAACCCGACCGACAGCGCGCCCTTGCCGACGTTGACCATGCCGGTCAGGCTCATCACGCTTTCGAACAGCTCGATGTTGTTGGCGCTGCAGGCCAGGCGCAGATTCTCGTAGCCGGGCAGGCTACGCATCTCGGCCAGTGCGCCGCCATAGCTCAGGCACACGGTCGGGGTCATCAGCCCCGACTCGACGCGCTTGACGGTGAACTCGAACAGCTTCTGCACGGCCAGGTCGAAGCCCTTGATCTTGGCCGCCGGCGAGGTCTCGCCGCGGTTGCAGTGCAGCACCGGCTTGATGTCGAGCGCGCTGCCCAGCGCGGCGCTGAGCAGGCTCACGCTGCGGTCGCCCTTGGTGCGCGCGCGGTTGCGCAGGTAGTACAGGTCGCGCGGCACCAGGTAGCCCTGGGTGTACAGCGCCAGGTTTTCCAGCCGCGCGCGGATCTTCGGCGCGCCTTCGCCGGCCGCGCGCAGGCGCACGGCTTCGACCGCGGTGATGCCCTGCGCCCCGAACAGGTTCTGGGTATCGACCACGCGCAAGGCGAACGGCGTGTCGTGGCCGGCGGCGGCGCGCACCGGGCGGTAGTCGTTGAGGATCGCGAAGCTGGCCTGCATCGCGTTGTCGTGGATCGGGCTGCGCGAGCTGGTGATGGTCATGCAGAACACGTAGTCGTAATCGATGACGAGCTTCTGCAGGAACAGGTCCTGGATCTGCTGCACCGTGAACGGCATCGTCTCCGCTTCCGCGCCGCGCTGCGCGATGTAGGTGTCGAGGAAATGCAGCGTGGCCTGCTCGTCGCGGTGGTCGGCCAGCACGGCCTCGCCGATGCGCACGGTGATCGGCAACACGGTGATCTCGTGGCGCTGCAGGTACTCCAGCGGCAGGTCGCAGGCGGAGTCGACGACGAGTCCAATGCGCATAGGTGATTTCCCGGTTAAGCGTGCGTGCGGTCACAAAAGTGTCGCAAGAATAGCGCCATCGGCGGGCGCAGTCTGCCCGCCGGCTAGCACGGCCACGCGCCCGGGCGCCTACCCGCGTCGGGCGGTTCCCACCGGCAACGCGGACACGGCCTGCATCTGCGGATCGGCCAGCACCGCCGGGTCGCGCCACGCGGCGAGCGCAAACTCGTGGGCGTCGTTGCCCCAGAACAGCTGCCCGTCGAATGCCAGCGTCGGCACCCCATACACGCCGGCGGCGAGCGCGGCGTCGGTGTTGGCGCGCAACGCGGCCTTGCTGTCGTCGCTGGTGATCGCGTCCATTGCGACGCCCAGTCGCGCCGCTACCGCCGCCAGCGCGTCGGCACTGTCGCCGGCCTGCCCGCGCGCCCAGATCCACTCGAAGATCGCATCCACCGCCGCGGGGGTGCTGCCGGCGGCGACGCACAGGCGCAGCGCCGCGATCGGGTTGAACGGATGCGCGGGCGGGAACAGCAGCGGCACGCCTTCGCGGCGCGACTGCCACAGCACGTGGCGGTAGGTGAACTCGCGCTTGCCGGGGATCTCCGCCGGGCCCTTCTGCCCGCGCGCGGCGAGGATCGCGGCGAACACGATCGGCACCGGCGTCACCGCGATGCCCGCATCGCCGTCTTTCAGCTTCTGCCACTGCAGGTACGAGAACGGCGAGATGAAATCGAAATACCAGGAAGGAGAGGTGTCAGCCATGGTCGAATCGGTTCCAAAGGGTGGTGGAAGGGTCACCGCCTTCTACGGGTGCCACTGCAAGCGACCAAGATCGACGCACCACTCGACGGCGCGCCGCGCAACGAGCGTCAGTGCCACGCCCCCAGGATCAACCCGTACAGGCTGAACTGCGCGATGTGGTAGCCGCTGTCGATCATCCACAGCTTGAGGCTGCGCTGCGCGAACGCGTAGTTGATGCCGAAGCTCATCGCCACGAAGAACAGCCCGACCACGAAGCCAGCGCCGAAGCCGTCGGCCGCGCTCGCCTTCGGCCCGAGGAACACGCCGAAGATCAACGCCGACAACAGGCTGCACAGGAACGCGATCGCGAAGATCCGCGCCGGGTGCGGCGGCGCCGACGCCGGGTCAATCCCGGCCTCGCGGCACCACGCGTTCTTGAACAGCGGCCCGTACCACAGCCCGCCGAGCACGAACGCGGAGACGGCCGCGGCGATCACCGCCAGCCAGTTGAGGTCGATCGGGGGCATGGTCATGGGCTGCTCCGGGTTGGAATAAGAGATCGGGGTCGGACCGTCAGTCGCCGCCGACACGGCGAAACTCAGCCTCCGGTACCTTCGTGGCGCGCCGCTTCGCTTGGCGCGAAGCTGGACATCATCGGCGTGGCTCAGGCCGGTCCGTCCGGCGCCGCGCCAGCATACGGCCGCCACGGCCCGCACGGGCCGTGGCGATATCGACTGAACCAAGCCGAGCCGCGAAGTGGCTTCGGCTTGAACGAACTGTCAGGCCATCGCCCGGCGCGTGATCAACCAGCCGACCGCCGAACCCGCCAGGCCGCCGTAGAGCACGCCCTGGGAAAAGCGAAAGCCGCCGTAGTAGGCGACTGCAGCTCCGGCGCCGGCACCGACGAGCGAAAACCAGGCGACGCGGCGCTTGCGCGCAAGCTGCGCAGACTCCGCCGCTCGTTTGCGCCGAATCTCCTCCTGGACGCGCAGATCCGGCTCCATGACGGCATGAGCGATGGCGTCTGCTTGGGTCTTTTCCATATTCGCGTGAACCTGTGTATGCGGCCTGACGCTCAGCGTGCGTCCGCGGCCGGGGTTGCCTGGCTGGTGTCCGTGCCCGGGAATGCCTGCCGTGTATCCGTACCCGGATACGCGCGCGGCAGCCCACCCAGCTCGGCCGGTACCGCGCCGCGCAGGTAGCGGTCGCGCAGTTCGGTCTGGCGGCTGCGCATCGTGATCGCGCGGCCGTCGAGCCACACCTGCAACGCGACCGAATTGACCTCGAGCGGATCGCCGCTCCACAGCACCAGGTCGGCGCGCTGGCCCGGCGCGATGCGGCCGAGTTCGCCGGCGACGCCGAACGCCTCGGCCGGCACCGTGGTCAGGCCCGCCAGTCCGTCGGCCCACGGCAGGCCCGCGGCGACTGCGTTGCCGGCCAGCTGGCGCACCTTGCGCGCATTGTGCGAGCCATCGCCGGCCTGGCTGAAGGCCACCGCCACGCCGGCCGCGCGCAGCCGCGCGGCGTTCTCCATGGTCGCGCCGAGTTCGTCGAAGTCGGCCGGCAGGTTCGCCAACGGATCGACGAACACCGGCACCTTGGCCGCCGCCAGTTGCGGCGCCAGCTTCCAGGCCTCGGCGCCGCCGGCGATCGCAATGCGCACCTGGTGGCGCGCCGACCAGCGCAGCAGCTGGCGGATGTCGGCGGCGCGGTTGACCGAGACCACCACGCGCCCACCGCCGCCGATGTAGCGCGCCAGCGTCGCGCGTCCGGCCGGGGTCAGCAGCGCGGCGTTGGCGTCGGCCGGGATGCGCCCGCGCACCTCGTCGATCAGCTGGTCGAGGATCATCCACTGCGCCGCGCGCGAGTTGCCGGTCAGCCCCGACGCATCGCCGCCGAGCTTCACGAACAGCACCCGCGGTCCGATCGGATCCGGGCCGCCGTCCAGCCGCACCGCGCCGCCTTGTCCTGCGACGATCGAGCCGCCGCTGGCGGTGCCGGCGCCGAGCAGCGTCCAGCCGATGCCCTCGACGCGCGCGACCGGGATCAGGATCGACTCGGGGTTGTAGGCCAGGGTCACGTCGAACTCGGGCCGCACCGTCATTTCCTTCTGCTCGGCGCCGAGCGCGAGCGTCTCGTCGACCGTGGACTTCTCGCCCGAGACCTCCTCCAGTCCGATCTGGGTGATGCCGCCGAACAGCGTCGGCGTCAGCGGCCGGCCCTGCGCGTCGACCACCTGCGCATTCGCCGGTGCCACCAGGCCCGTGCCGACCGCGCGCACCTTGCCGCCGCTGACCAGCACGTCGGCGTTCTGCAAGCTGCCCTGCGCGCCGGCGGTGTGCACGGTGGCGTTGCGGATCAGCAGGTCTTGGGCGCTCGCGCCGAACGTCGCGAAGGCCAGCGCCGCGCCGAGCAAGGTGGCGGCGACCGCCCCCTTGCCCGTCATCCCCGCGAAGGCGGGGATCCAGTGACGTTGCCCTTGCCCCTGCTGTTGTCCCCTCCCTTGCGCGTAGCGCAGGGGAGGGTTGGGGAGGGGTGCTGTTGCATTCGTCGTTGTTGACGTCACGAAAGTCCCTGGATGTTCGGCTCCGCCGAAGTAAGGCGCGAGCCCGCCTTCGCGGGAATGACGAGCAATAGCGATAGCGACGAACCCGCGCCGGCTCACAGCGCACCCCCGATCACGCTCTGCCCGAGCATGAAATCCGATTTCGGTTGCCGGCTCGTATCGCCACGGTCGTACACGCGCGCGCCGTCGACGTAGACCTGCTCGGCCTTCGCGTACACGCTGAACGGGTTGCCGTTCCAGAGCACCACGTCGGCCATCTTGCCGGCCTCCAGGGTGCCGGTCTGGTCGTCGATGCCGAGCGACTTGGCCGCGTTCTGGGTCAGCCAGCGGATCGCGCGTTCCGGCGCGATCTCCATCCCGGCCAGCTTGGCGTGCGCGATCACCTTCGCCGCCTCCTGGTTCAGGCGCTGGATGCCTTCGGGCGAATCCGAATGCACGATCGCGCAGCTGTTCGCGGGGCGGTCGACGATCGCGATGTTCTCCTGGATGCCGTCGAACGCCTCCATCTTGAAGCCCCACCAGTCGGCCCACAGCGCGCCGCACACGCCCTCGGCGGCAAGCCGGTCGGCGAGCTTGTACGCCTCCACGCCGTGGTGGAACGCGGCGACCTTGAAGCCGAATTCCTTGGCCAGGTCGAGCATCGTCGCCATCTCGTCGGCGCGGTAGCAGTGGATGTGCACCTGGATCTCGCCGCTGATCGCGCCGGCCAGGGTGTCGAGCTTGAGGTCGCGCTTGCCGCCGGTGTCCTTTTCGCTGTCGACCGCGTCGGTGTCGCCCTGCCACCAGCGGCGCTTCTTGGTCGATTCCTCTTTCTTGCCGTTTTTCTTCAGGTACTCGCTGGCGTCGATGAACGCCGCGCGGTAACCGGCGACGTTGCCCATGCGCGTCGCCGGGCCGGCCTTCTGGCCGTAGACGCGCTTGGGGTTCTCGCCGCAAGCCATCTTCAGGCCCCACGGCGCGCCGGGGAACTTCATCGCCTGGTAGGTCGTGGCCGGCACGTTCTTGAGCGTCACGCCGCGGCCGCCGACCAGGTTGGCCGAACCGGGCAGCACCTGCAGCGAGGTGATGCCGCCGGCGAGCGCTTTCGCGAAGCCCGGATCCTGCGGCCACACCGAGTGCTCGGCCCAGACGTTCGCGGTGACCGCGCCGGTGGCCTCGTTGCCGTCGCTGTGCGCGCTGACGCCGGGGCTGGGGTACACGCCCAGGTGCGAGTGCACGTCGATGATGCCCGGCGTCACCCACTTGCCGCTGCCGTCGACGCGGGTGGCATCGGCCGGCGCATCGAGCGCGGTGCCGACCGCGACCACCTTGCCATCGCGTAGCAGCACGTCGGCGCCGTCGAGGCGCTCGCCGGTCCCGGTCAGCACCGTGGCGTTGTGGATCAGCACCGGCGGCGCGGCGATCGCGCGGTAGGTGCTCGCATAGGGGTCCTGCATGAAGCGCGACGGCTTGGCGGATTTATCCGACGTCTCGGCCGGCGCGGCCACGGCGGCGCCGCACAGCGCGGTGGCCAACGCCGCGGCCAGCGCGGCGGGTGCAAATCGAAGCATGTTGGGTCCCCTGGGATGGCGCGACGCCCACGCGGCGGCAGCCCGGGCACCCTAGCCCGCGCCGGCGCGCCCTGCCAAGCCTGACGATGGTCATGCGCGATGACACAATGCGCAAAACACACAAGATGAACGGGGCGAACGCCCGCGCAGGAGGATCGTGAGATGAAAGACAAGGAACAGATCGTCGGCAACTGGCTGCCGCGCTACACCGGGGTGCCGCTCGACCGGTTCGGCGAACACATCCTGCTGACCAACTTCGGCGGCTACCTGCACACGTTCGCGCGCCTGACCGGCGCCGAAGTGGTCGGCCTCGACCGGCCGATGCCGAGCGCGACCAGCGACGGCATCACCATGATCAACTTCGGCATGGGCAGCCCGAACGCGGCGACGATGATGGACCTGCTCAGCGCGACCATGCCCAACGCGGTGCTGTTCCTGGGCAAGTGCGGCGGCCTCAAGCGCAAGAACCAGCTCGGCGACCTGATCCTACCGATCGCCGCGATCCGCGGCGAGGGCACCTCCAACGACTACATGCCGCCGGAAGTCCCGGCGCTACCGGCGTTCGCGCTGCAGCGCGCGGTCTCGACCATGATCCGCGACCTCGGCCACGACTACTGGACCGGCACGGTGTTCACCACCAACCGCCGCGTCTGGGAGCACGACGAGGTGTTCAAGGAGTACCTGCGCAAGCTGCGCTGCATGGCGATCGACATGGAGACGGCGACGATCTTCGCCGCCGGCTTCGCCAACCGCATCCCGTGCGGGGCGCTATTGCTGGTGTCGGACCAGCCCATGATCCCGGAGGGGATCAAGACCGAGGCGTCGGACCTGCGCGTCAGCAGCGAGTTCGTGGACCGGCATATCCAGATCGGGATCGAGGCGTTGAAGTTGATCCGACGGGGTGGGAAGTCGGTGCGGCATTTGCGGTTTGATGAGTGAGGTTTTCCGTCGCGTGATCCGCATCACCGCAAGAAAATCAAAAGCGGCTTCGGTTGAACGAACCGTTAGATGACAGCCTCCACGAAAGTTGGTCGCTGATGTGCCAGATAGGCTTCGAATGACATCATGACTTGGCTAAGTTGCGGTGCATTAAGAAGCCGAAGTTTACTGGTGTTGATCTCGTCGGCGGCTGCAGGCCATAGCCCCGTTAGCCCGGGATAGGTCAGGTCGGTGTCCAAGACGAATCCATCTACCCTCGCTGCTAACACGTGGAAAAGGAATCGGCCAAGAATGAATGTTGTTGTCTGCACATTGCGCTGAAGGCCATCTAGGAGGGTCGGGCTTGGCGTTTTTCCGAAAGCGATCGTCGCGGAGTGCCTGTACAGCCACGTCACCGAGCCAGTCGAGTGCGCGCCGATGTAAAGCCGGAAATAGTCAGGTATCAATCGATCGTTATAGAACGCATGTCGATCTATGAATGGGGTTGACACCAGCTTCGGATCGGAGTGCTCACACACCATTGCCTTCAGGCATACCCAATTTGCGAGATCGCGCTGCTTCTCTCGGTCAAGGCTTAGCTCCACGTCGTGGATTCCAGCGAGAAGGATGGGCTTTACAGCACTCTCAATCTGGCTCATCCAACCGTTGTTGCATGACTCGCAAACAACCCGGAACTTCTTTGTAATTAGGTGGCCTTGTCGTCGCGATCTTGCGGTCAATACTTTTGGCGAGTAGCCCCGCTGAGTAAGCGTTGTTGCGGTGTTATGAACTCCGTCAGTGGCAATGAAATCTCCGAGCCAGTCAGGGTAGAAGTGCTCCTTGGACTTGTTGCCTTGACGCCCGCAAAAAATACAAGGCTTCTGATGTCTCACGTGCGAGGCGCCTTATGCTGTTACCTGACGCTGGACACACCCGGAAGTAGGGTGCGGTGCGGGATTGAGATGGTTCGACACGCAAGTCAACAGTACTCATATGGCGCAGGGCCGTAGGATGGGTTGAGCGAAAGCGATACCCATCACGAGAGTGGATCAGCCTCGGTAGACAAGCAAGATCAAGAGCTTTCGCACGCTGCGCGCGCGAGTCACTTTTGTCTTGGCAAAAGTAACCAAAACCGCCTGCGCCGGACGCTCGCCGGAGACGATGAAGCTGTCTCCGGTCCCCTCCGCTCCTCGAGCAAAGGGTACGGCGCCCAAACTCGCTTCGCTCAGACAAGGGCGCCTTTTCCCCCTTTGCCCTCCGGTGCTCGGCGAGCTCTACGGCACGGGTAGGGCGAAGAGCTTCAGATCAACAGCAACACAACAGCAACAGCAACGTCCCTGGATCCCCGCCTTCGCGGGGATGACGGGCAACAGCTGGGACAACAGTCTGGAGGCTGGGTTGGCTCCATCAACCCAGCACGCTCGGAGCTAAAAGGTCCGCCGTCGGACCCCAAAGGCTCGACGCCTGGAGCTCTACGGGTCCGGCGCTGGACCCCAGAGGCTCTACGCTCCGCAAAAGCCGCCCCCGGCCGCGGGATCGCAGCGCCTGAGACCTCCGCGCGGCACACTGGCGCCCATAGAGACATAGAGGGGAAACCGGTCATGGAACAGGCCATCTATCTGCTCGCCGGCGCGGCGCTGACCTGGGCGTTCTACTTCGTCCAGCGCAAGGTCGAGCGGCGCAAGACGGGCGAGGCGATCGAGCGCCACCAGCAGCTGCTCGCGCTCAAGCAGGGGCTGGAAGGCGCCAACATCAGCCTCGACGAGCTGCGCCGCTTCGAAAGCCGGCTGATCGGCAAGGCCGAGACCGCGGTGCGCATCGCCGACCGCTACGTGACCCAGGCCGAGGAAGTCGCGCGCCACACCGGGGTCGAGGCGCTCAGCCACGACGACATGAACCAGACCGCGATCGCCGAGTTCCAACGCGTCGACGCGCGCCTGGACGGGCTGGTCGCGCACCTGCGGCGCCAGCTCGACGGCGACAGCCTGGCCACGTTCGAGGGCGCGCACCAGGCCTGGCTGGGCTTCCGCGAACGCTACGCGCGCTTCATCGCGCAGTCGTACTCGTCCGGCTCGATCCGCCCGCTGATCCACGCGGTCACCCTGGAGAGCATCACCGCGGCGTGGATCACCGAGCTGGAAACCCAGCTCGGTGGCGAGGATGTCGATTGGGCGGGCACAGCCGCCTCGCCGTTCGACTGAGGTGCTGCGGGCACAGCCGCCTCGCCGATGCAGATGTGACGCGCGTCGCGGCGTCGCCCTTCGATTGACGCGTCGCCCGCGCCGCGGCTGCTACGGTCGGCGCAAAGACCCAACACGGAGGTGAGCGTGAACGTGACCGCACACGATGTCGTCGAGTTCTGGCGGCAGGCTGGGCCCGGGCACTGGTTCGCCCGCGACGCGGCGTTCGATACCCAATGCGAGTCGCGCTTCCTGCAGCCGCACTACGCCGCCGCGCGCCGCGAGTGCGAGCACTGGATGGACGACGCGCACGGCGCGCTGGCGCTGCTGATCCTGCTCGACCAGATCCCGCGCAACGTGTTTCGCGGCCACGCGCACGCCTACGCCACCGACCCGCTGGCGCGCCACTACGCCGCGCGCGCGGTCGTCGCCGGCTTCGACCGCGAGGTCGAGGCGTCGTTGCGAGTGTTCTTCTACCTGCCGTTCGAGCATTCCGAGGAGCTGGCCGACCAGCGCCGCTCGCTGCAGCTGCACGCCGGCCTGCCCGGCGACAACGCCGACCAGTGGGCGCGGCTGCACCTGGACATCATCGAGCGCTTCGGCCGTTTCCCGCACCGCAACGCGGCGCTGGGGCGGGAGAGCACGGCGGAGGAACAGGCGTTCCTCGACGCGGGCGGGTTTTCGGGGTGAGCGTGGTCGGGCGATGGGTATCGCTGCGCTTAACCCATCCTACGTACCTGACGCAGAATAGGATCCATGAAAACAGCCGACGTAGAAATATCTTTAGCGCTACGTGCAGTTGATCGCATTTCAACGAAGGACATTTCTCGCTTGGCCGAGCATTTTGACGTGGTGGATAAATCAGCCAATGGATGGGGGTGGGTCATTGAAGAAAATGGCTCCCACTCAAGCGTAGACGAAGCGGTGATTGCATTCGTTTCCCGGTTGACCGAGTTTCGCGATCAGATTGCCCAGGCGGATCCAGTGTTCCGCGTTGCCGTCTACAACCCAAACTTCACTTACACCTGTCGTCTCTCATGTGCTGAGCAAATCAGCAGCTTCTCAGCTGTTCTGGAAATCAGCGTCTATCCAACTGAGGATGACTAATTTCTGATTCCACAGATTCGTTACAAGCCGCATCACTTGAGGGCCGGCGCTCTCAAGGACGGGATAGCTGCGGATATACGAAGAATTCAGTAACGCGCCACGTGCGAATCGGCGAACTCCGTCCAGCCCTCGATGCCGCCGTCGATGTTGAACAACTGGCGGAAGCCGAGACCGCGGAAATGCTCGGCCGCCTGCGCGCTGCGCTGGCCGTGGTGGCACAGGAATGCGAGCGGCGTGTCCTTCGGCAAGGCTTCCAGTTGCGCGAGCGCATCGCCGTCCAGCGTTGAGAACGGCACGTTGACGCTCGCCAGCGCGCGCTCCTCGGGCGGACGCACGTCAACCAGTTTCAGCGTGCCGGCTTTGACTCGCTCGGCCGCTTCGACCGGCGACAGCGCGGTCACTTTCGGCGGCGCGTTCGGATTGTCGATCACCAGCCCGCGGCCGCGCTCGTCGTCGGCCCAGTCGATCGTCAGGCCCTCGGCGCGGTGCGCGCTGGCCAGGTCGAACTGCGCGCGCAGGCCGTCGTGCTCGACTGCGATCGCGCGGGCATCGACCGGCGCCAGCTGCAGCTTGGCGTTGAAGCGCGGGTCGACCTCGACCTGCAACGCGTAGCCGTCGCCGGCGTTGGCCACGGCCTCGCGCAGCATCTGCGCGGCAGCCGCGGTGATGGTGATGCGCGGCGGCGTGCGGTCCGGTTCGGGCAGGCCGAGCGCGGTGTTGAGCTCGCCGGAGTTGGCCATCTGCTCGATGATGTCGCTGCCGCCGACCAGCTCGCCGCCGATGTAGAGCTGCGGGATCGTCGGCCACTGGCCGTAGGCCTTGATGCCTTCGCGGATTTCCGGGTCGGCGAGCACGTCGACGTGGGCGAAGTCGACGCCGAGCGCGCCCAGCGCGCCGACCGCCTTGGCCGAGAAGCCGCACTGCGGCGCGCCCGGTTCGCCCTTCATGAACAGGACGACTTGGTTGGAAGCGAGCAGCGATTCGATGCGCGCGCGCAGGGCGGGGTCGAGCGACATGGGGCAGGTCCGAAACGATCTGGGGGCCTGCCAGTTTACGCCGCGTAGCAAGTCCCTTTTCGGGACGCCCCGAAGGAAGTCCCCTTGGGGTACGCCGCGTAGCAAGTCCAGTCGGACGCCGGCAAGGTAGTCCTTCGCCCCTGGGTAGGAGCGGCTTCAGCCGCGAGCTTCTGTCCCTCGCGCTCACCGCAAGAAGCTCCGCTGCGGCTAGCGGATCGAAAAGCTCGCGGCTGAAGCCGCTCCTACGCGGCGAAGCCCCCTTCGTGACACGCGCGAATTCCTTGAAGCCCGCCGCGCGACCGCTGAAACGCGCATGGCATCATCCCGGCATGGCCGTTTTCCCCCCGCACCGCCCGCCGCGCCGTCCGCATCTGTGGCTGTGGTGCCTGCTCGCCTCGCAATTGCTGGTGGCCGCGATCTGGTGGCGTTTCGGTTGGCACTGGGGTCTGCCGGCGCTGCTGGCCTCGCACCTGCCGTTCGCGTGGGCGACGCTGAAGGCCGACTCGCCGTGGTTCAGCCCGGTGTTGACGCGGCTGCCGACCGACGCGCGCGCGGTGTGGTTGACGATCGACGACGGCCCGTCGGAAGAAACCCCGGCGATCCTCGACCTGCTCGACGCGCACGCCGCCAAGGCGACGTTCTTCGTGGTCGGCGCGCGCGCCGCGGCGCGGCCGCAGCTGGTGCGCGAGATCGCGCGCCGCGGCCACACCCTGGGCAACCACAGCCACTCGCATCCGTCGGCGTGGTTCTGGGCGCTGCCGCCGGCGCGGATGCGCGCCGAGGTCGCGCAGACCCAGGCGCTGCTGACGCAGCTCACCGGCGCGCCGCCGCGCTGGTTCCGCGCGGTGGTCGGCATGGCCAATCCGTTCGTGGCCGCGGCGCTCAAGCCGCACGGCCTGGCGCGGGTGGCGTGGTGCGCGCGCGGCTTCGATGCGGTCGCGGCCGATCCGGCGCGGGTGGTGGCGCGCATCGAGCGCGGCCTCAAGCCCGGCGCGATCGTGCTGATGCACGAAGGCGCCCGCCACGGCCGCAATGTTGAGACGCTGGCGTTGCTGCTGCGGCGGCTGGACGCGCTGGGTTATCGCACGCTGCTGCCGGAAACGCTGGAAGGCGCGGCACCTGTCGATGCCGGCGCACGCGCCGCGGCTTCGGGCGTTTCGCCCTAGGCAGCGGCAACGGCAACCGCAAATCTCCCCCCAGCCCCTCTTTTTCAAAGAGGGGAGTCAGGCGAGGTCAGGCCGGGGACTTCGTCGCCACGATCCGCCAGTTGTTGAACGGGGTATTGCCGTACAGCGGGGTGAACTGCGCGCTCAGGCCGGCGGCGGCGAACTTCGCGCGCAGGGCCTCGGCATCGGGGTAGCGGCGCGGCCCGGCGTTCATCCAGCCCAGCACGCGCGAGAACACGTCGACCGCGCGGGTGATGCGCGCGCGCCGGCCGCCGTCGTCCAGCCCGGTGCGGATCACCAGCCGCGCGCCGGGCACCAGCATCGCGATCGCCGCGTCGAGCGTGCGTTCCTGCGCGTCGGGGGCGATGAACTGCAGCACGTCGAGGATCGCAACGCTGCCCTGGTGGCGGGGCAGGGTGCGGGCCAGGTCGACGGTCTCGAATTCGACCGCCTGCAGCCCGCTGCGCGCGGCGGCGCGCTGGGCGCGCGTGATCTTGCCGGCGTCGTTGTCGACGCCGCGGTAGGGCAGGCCGATGCCATCGGCGCGCAACGCATGCGCGAGCAGGCCCAGGCCGCAGCCCAGGTCGAGCAGCGGCGCGTCGCTGCCGCGCAACGCATCGCACACGCCCGGATACAGCGGGTCGCTGCCCAGCTTGCTGCGCGCGTAGAAGTAGTCCCAGCGGCTGCCGAGCGGGCGGGTTGGCGCGAACGCGCGCGCGATCGCCTGCGCGCGGTCGCCGCGCAGCGGCCGCGTCGGCACGAGGGTGTCGTTCAACGCGGCGGCGCCAGCAGGTCGCGCGCGACCGGCAGCGCGAGCGCAGTCCACTGCGCGTACATCGCCGCGGACGGGTGCAGGCCGTCGTCGGCCAGCATCGCCGCCTCGCCGCCGTGCGCGCGGCTGGCCGCGGTGATGTCGACGAACGCGACCCCGTGCTCGCGGCACAGCGCCTGTGCCGCGGCGTTGAAGGCGTCCAGCTCGGCGGCGATCTGGGCGCGGTCGGGGCGCGGCTGCGTCGTCCCGGAGCGCGTCGCGAACGGGGTCACGCCCCAGTCCGGGATCGACAGCACCAGCACGCGCTCGGCGCGCCCGCCAGCGAGCTTGATCGCGCGCGCCAGCAGGTCGACGAACTCGGCGCGGTAGTTGGCCACGCTGCGGCCGCGGTACTGGTTGTTGACGCCGATCAGCAGGCTGACGAACTGCCATTCGCCCAGCGGCTGCGCGGCGTCGATCGCGGCGGTCAGTTCGTCGGTGGTCCAGCCGGTGGTGGCGATGATGCGCGGGTCGGCCAGCGCGATGCCTTGCGCGCGCAGCGCCGTGGCCAGCTGCACCGGCCAGCGGCCGGCTTCGGCCACGCCTTCGCCGATGGTGTAGCTGTCGCCCAGTGCCAGGTAGCTGATCGTCATGGGGTCCTCGTGCGCGCGTGGCGCGCTGGTATAGGCGGGTGGCATGCCCAATGCGCTGCAGCCGGCGCCGAGCAGCGCCAGCGCGGCCAGCGGCTTACGCCACTGCGGCACGGTTGGCGAGGGTCTGCGCCGACGCGGCTTCGGCCTGGCGCTGCACGTGCCGGTCGAGCACGCGCTCGATGCGCGCGAACACCTCGCGCACGACCTCCGGCTGCGGCAGCAGGGTCACCCGGAAGTGGTTGCGGTAGGGCACGTTGAAGCTCGAGCCGGGCACCACCAGCACGTCCTCGGTCTCGAGCAGCTCGAGCGCGAACGCGTGGTCGTCGAAACCCTGCGCCGCGGCGCCGACCACCGCCGGGAACGCGTACAGCGCGCCGGCCGGGGCGACCAGCTCCAGGTGCTGGCTGGCACCGATCGCGTCGATCACCGCGCGCCGGGTCTCGTACAGGCGACCGCCGGGCGCGCACAGCGGCGCGATGGTGTTCTCGCCGTGCAGGGCGGCGTCGATCGCGAACTGGCCGGGCACGTTCGCGCACAGGCGCAGCGCGCCGAGCAGGTCCATCGCGTGGTGGAAGTCGCCGGAGACCAGCGGGTCGCCGGACAGCACCGCCCAGCCCACGCGCCAGCCGCAGGCGCGGTGGACCTTGCTCAGGCCGCCGAACGACAGGCACGGCAGCTCGCCGGCCAGCGGCGCCAGCGGCTGGAACTGGGTGTCGTCGTAGACGATCGAGTCGTAGATCTCGTCGCTCATCAGCAGCAGCTTGTGGCGCTGCGCGATCGCGACGATCTTCTCCAGCAGCGCGCGCGGGTAGGCGGCGCCGGTCGGGTTGTTCGGGTTGATCAGCACGATCGCGCGCGTGCGGCTGGACACCAGCGCCTCGATCTCCTCCGGGTCGGGCAGGAAGCCGTTCTCCGGCGCGCAGCGGTAGTAGACCGGGCGGCCGTCGTTGAGGATCGTGGCGGCCGACCACAGCGGGTAATCGGGCGAGGGCAGCAGCACCTCGTCGCCGGGGTTGAGCAGGGCACGCAGCGACAGGTCGATCAGCTCGCTGACGCCATTGCCGACGAACACGCGCTCAGGCGAGGCGTTCGGCGTGCCGCGCTGCCGGTGGAACGCGGCGATCGCCTCGCGCGCGGCGGGCAGGCCCTGCTGGTGGGTGTAGGGGTCGGTGTCGGCGATGCCGTCGACGATCGCGCGCTGCAGGTGCTCGGGCGCGCGGAAGCCGAACGCGCCGGGGTTGCCGATGTTGAGCTTGATCTGCTTGCGGCCCTGGGCCTCGAGTTCGCGCGCCCGGCGGGCGAGTTCGCCGCGGATCTCGTAGCGGACTTCGGACAGGCGTTCGCGGGTCTTGAGCGGGGGCAGGGACATTGCGGTGCGGTGGGGGCGGCAAAGGGATGGGCCAGCCTAGCCGAAGGACCGGGCGGAATCACGGGGCCGGATCACAGGCCGGCTTCCGCCGGGCAGCCGCGCGAAGTGGGGCCACGGGGTGGCGCAGGGCTAGAATCCCCGCATGACCCTGCCCCGCCCACGCGTTTGACCCCCGAACTGTCCGCCCTGCAGGCGATCGGCTGGCCGCTGGCCGCGGACGGCCTGTCGCCGGTCCCGGCCTGGCGCGAGGCCCTGGCCGCGCACCTGCAGGCCCGCCCGGCGCGGGTGGTCGAACAGCACCGCAGCGGCTACGTGGTCGCCGACGGCCCCGAGCGCAGCTTCACCGTCGAATCGCTGCCCGAGTGGCAGCGCCCGCGCTTCCCGCCCGAGCAGCGGCCCGGGGTTGGCGACTGGGTGCTGATCGAGGGCGGCAGCGAGGCCGAAGGCGGCGAACCTACCGACGACCGGCCGCAGGCGCGCAAGATCGTCGCCCTGCTGCCGCGGCGCAGCGCGATCAAGCGCGGCGCCGCCGGCGAGCACTACAAGCAGCAGTTGATCGCGGCCAACATCGACACCGTGTTCATCGTCTGCGGGCTCGACGCCGACTTCAACCCGCGCCGGATCGAGCGCTACCTGCTGCTGGTGCGCGGTGGCGCGCAGCCGGTGGTGGTGCTGACCAAGGCCGACCTGGCGATGGCCGCCGATGCGCAGGCACTGCCCGGCGCGGTCGCGGCGCTGGTCGAGCTGGCGGCGCAGGAGATCCCGGTGCGCGCGGTCAACGCCAAGGACGCCGACAGCGTGGCCGCGCTCAACCCGTGGCTGCAGCCGGGCCACACCGTGGTGCTGGTCGGTTCGTCCGGCGCCGGCAAGTCGACCCTGACCAACAGCCTGCTCGGCAGCGACCGGATGAAGACCGCCGCGGTGCGCGAGAGCGACGACCGCGGCCGCCACACCACCACCCACCGCGCGCTGATCCCGCTGGCGTCCGGCGCCTGCCTGATCGACACGCCCGGCATGCGCGAGCTCAAGCCGACCGGCGAGGAGGACGTCGCGGAGAACTTCGGCGACGTCGAGGCGATCGCCGCGCAGTGCCGGTTCCGCGACTGCTCGCACGAACGCGAACCCGGCTGCGCGGTGCGCGAGGCGATCGAGGCCGGCAAGCTCGACCCGCAGCGCTTCGCCAACTACCTCAAGCTCAGCGACGAGGTCGCCGGCGCCGCCAACAAGCTCGCCAACCGCCGCGCCGAGAACGCCGCCGCGAAGGTGCAGGGCAAGGCGCTCAACAAGCGCCTGGACGACAAGTATGGGCGGCACTGAGCGCGACGATTCCTCTGTGCCCGCCGCGGGACCAATGGCCCCGCCAGTCGCCGCGCCGCCGCTTGCGTCGCCAGTCCCCGCGCTGCCGCCGGCCCCTGCACGCGCCGCGGACGCCAGCAGCGCCGTCGACGTCGTCGATGCGCCGGTCGAACCGGCCCAGGCCGCCGAGGAGGCGGCCCGCGCCGCGTCACTGGCGTCGCGTCGGTCGGCGAAGCCGATGGCGCCCGAGATCGCCCACCACGCCGCGCTCGACGCGCGCATGGTCCGCGCCGCGCGCGGAATCAAGCTGCTGTCGCTGGCCAGCTGGCCGGCCGGGATGGAGGTGCAGTTCCTCGCCGACTACGCGCGCGGGACCGCGACGCTGCCGCAGGTTGCGTACCCGCGGCAGGATTTCAGTGACGTTTGCCGCGAGCTCGACGCGATCGCCACCGAGGCCGACGCGCAGCACCCGCTCGGCCAGTATCTGATCGAGTCCGCGCGCAGCTGGGCGATCGCCGCGCAGCTGTGCGAGGTACTCGGCACCACCGCGGTCACCGAGCACTCGATCCGCCTGTACGGCAAGCCCGACGAGCCGCTGCCCGGCAACGGCCCGACCACGCGCGAGGCGGCGCGGCACTTCATCTCGATCGCCGACGAGCTCGACCACGAGCTGATGTCGCCGGCCGAGCACGTGTCGATCTCCGCCACCGCGCTGCGCCTGCAGCTGCAGCGCGACCTCGACGACTACTTCGATGCGCGCGTGATTGAGGTCGTGCTCGACCCCGACCTGATCGCCAAGGCCGCCGCCGGCGCCACCCGCATCCGCCTGCGCAGCGGCGCGGCGTTCAGCGACTACGACCGCGACCAGCTGCTGCAGCACGAGGCGTTCGTGCATTCGCTGACCGCGCTCAACGGCCGCGAACAGCCGGTGCTGCAGAGCCTGTCGCTGGCCTCGCCGCGCACCACCGCGACCCAGGAAGGCCTAGCCACGTTCGCCGAGCAGATCACCGGCAGCATCGACATCGGCCGCATGAAACGCCTGAGCCTGCGCATCGAGGCGGTGGCGATGGCGCTCGACGGCGCCGACTTCATCGAGGTGTTCCGCTATTTCGTCGCCGCCGGGCAGTCGCGGGAGGACAGCTTCGCCTCGGCCCAGCGCGTGTTCCGCGGCGTGCCGACCGGCGGTGGCGCGGCGTTCACCAAGGACACGGTGTACCTGCGCGGCCTGGTCGGCGTGCACACGTTCTTCCGCTGGGCGTTGCGCCAGCAGAAGCTGCAAACCTGCCGCTGGCTGTTCGCCGGCAAGATGACCCTGGCTGACGTGCAGCGCTTCGAGCCGCTGTTCGAATCCGGCGTGCTGCTGCCGCCGCGCTGGCTGCCGCACTGGCTGTCGCGCGCGAACGGGCTGGCCGGGATGCTCGCGTTCTCGCTGTTCGCCAACCGCATCCGCCTGGACGCGATCGCCAACAGTGACGGGTTTCTCGATATCTGAAGAGCGGAAACCCCGTTCCTCCTTGTGACACCCCCGCACCCAAGCCGTCGCGATGCGAGGCTAGAATCCCCTTTCCCCTTGCAGTGCCCCACGCCATGTCCAACGACAACGACCTGAAAGACTCCGAACTGAAGCAGGCCGCGCTCGAGTACCACCGCCTGTCGCCGCCGGGCAAGATCAAGGTCGTCGCGACCAAGCCGATGGTCACCCAGCGCGACCTCGCGTTGGCCTACTCGCCCGGCGTGGCCTATGCGTGCGAGGCGATCGTCGCCGACCCCAACGCCGCCAGCGAACTCACCGCGCGCGGCAACCTGGTCGCGGTGATCTCCAACGGCACCGCGGTGCTCGGCCTGGGCGACATCGGACCGCTCGCCGGCAAGCCGGTCATGGAAGGCAAGGGCGTGCTGTTCCAGAAGTTCGCCGGCATCGACGTGTTCGACATCGAGATCGACGAGCGCGACCCCGACAAGCTGGTCGAGATCATCGCCAGCCTCGAACCGACCTTCGGCGGCATCAACCTGGAGGACATCAAGGCACCGGAGTGCTTCATCGTCGAGCGCAAGCTGCGCGAGCGGATGAAGATCCCGGTGTTCCACGACGACCAGCACGGCACCGCGATCATCGTCGGTGCCGCGGTGTTCAACGCGCTCGAGATCGTCGGCAAGAAGATCGAGGACGTGAAGCTGGCGACCAGCGGCGCCGGCGCGGCCGGCATCGCCTGCCTCGACATGCTGGTCGCGCTGGGCATGAAGCCGGAGAACATCCTCGCGGTCGATCGCGACGGCGTGCTCTACACCGGCCGCCCGCACCTCGACCCAGACAAGGCGCGTTACGCGCGCGACACCGACAAGCGCTCGCTGGCCGACATCGTCAATCGGGCCGACATCTTCCTCGGCCTGTCCGCCGGCGGCGTGCTCAAGCCGGAGATGGTCGCGACCATGGCCGACAAGCCGATCATCCTCGCCCTGGCCAACCCGTATCCGGAGATCCTGCCGGAGGACGCGAAGAAGGTCCGTCCCGACTGCATCATCGCCACCGGCCGCTCGGACTACCCGAACCAGGTCAACAACGCGCTGTGCTTCCCGTACATCTTCCGCGGCGCGCTCGATGTCGGCGCGACCGAGATCAACGAGGCGATGAAGCTCGCCTGCGTGCGCGCGATCGCACAACTGGCGCGGATGGAGGCCGGCGACCTGGCCGCCGCGTACGGCAGCGAAATCCCGACCTTCGGCCCCGAGTACCTGATCCCGCGCCCGTTCGACCCGCGCCTGCTGGTGATGCTGGCGCCCGCCGTGGCCAAGGCGGCGATGGACTCGGGCATCGCCACGCGCCCGATCGCCGATTTCGAGGCCTACAACGAGAAGCTCGGCCAGTTCATCTACCGCACCGGCCTGCTGATGAAGCCGGTGTACGAGCGCGCGCGCGCTGACCGCAAGCGCGTGGTCTACGCCGAGGGCGAGGAGGAAACCGTGCTGCGCGCGGTGCAGACGGTGATCGACGAGCAGCTGGCAATGCCCATTCTGATCGGCCGCCCGGACGTGATCCAGGCGCGCATCGAACGGCTCGGCCTGCGCATGCGCGAGGGCGTGGATTTCGAACTCACCAACATCAACTCCGACCCGCGCTTCGACGACTACTGGCAGCAGTACCACGCCCTGACCGAGCGCCGCGGCGTGACCCCGGCGGCGGCCAAGAACCTGCTGCGCTCGCGGCCGACCCTGATTGCGGCGCTGATGGTCGAGCGCGGCGAAGCCGACGCGATGATCTGCGGCCTGGTCGGGCGCTTCCACAAGAAGCTGGGCTACCTGCGCAGCGTGTTCGACTTCGACAAGGGCGTGGTCGGCACCGCCGCGATGACCGGCGTGATCAACGACCAGGGCGCGTGGTTCTTCCTCGACACCCACGTCCAGCTCGACCCTAGTGCAGAACAGATCGCCGAAGCCACGCTGCAGGCCAGCTACCGGCTCAGGCTGATGGGCATCGAGCCCAAGGTCGCGCTGCTGTCGCACTCCAACTTCGGCAGCCACGACAACCCGTCGGCGGCGAAGATGCGCAAGGCGCGCCAGATCATCGCCGCGCGCATGCCCAAGCTCGAGGTCGACGGCGAGATGATGGCCGACACCGCGTGGGACGCCGAACTGCGCCAGCGCATCTTCCCCAACACCACCCTGACCGGCCGTGCCAACCTGTTCGTGATGCCGAACCTGGACGCGGCCAACATCACCTACAACATGATCCGGGTGATGACCGACGGCGTCGCGATCGGCCCGATCCTGATGGGCCTGGACAAGCCGGCGCACATCCTCACGCCGGCCTCGACGCCGCGCCGGGTGATCAACATGACCGCGATCGCGGCGGTGGATGCGCAGATTCGAGCGGCGCGCGACGCGAAGCAGTGAACCACCCCCGCGTCACTGTCCTGCTGCTGACGTACAACACCGCCGAGCTGGTCGAGGCGGCGATCGCCGGCGCGCTGGCGCAGACCGTGCCGTGCCGGATCCTCGTGTCCGATGACGCCTCTCCCGACGGCACCGGCGAGCGCATCGAACGCGCGCTGGCCGGCTACGACGGCCCGCACGAGGTGCGGGTGTTCCGTAACCCGGCCAACCTGGGTCTGGGCGCGCACCTGTCGGCGCGCATGACCGATGCCTGCGGCGAGATCGTGGTGCTGATGGCGGGCGACGACGTGTCGTACCCCGATCGCGCGGCGCGGATGCTCGAGGTGTTCGACGCCGATCCGGCGGTGATGGTCGCCGGCGGCGGCTACGACCGGGTCGACGACGACGGCCACGATCTCGGCCTCAGCCATGCGCGCGTGCCAGCGCGCTTCGACATCCACCACTTCGCCAATGCCGGCCGCTTCACCACCCTGCTCGGCGCGTCGATGGCGTTCCGGCGCGAGGTGTTCGAGCGCTTCGGGCCGCTGCGCGCGGTGGTCGAGGACAACGCGCTGACCATGCGCGCGATGCTGCTGGGCACGGGCGTGCAGTTGCCCGCGCCGCTGATCCGCTACCGCATCAGTTCCAGCAGCCTCAGCGGCTGGGTGTTCGCCAAGGGCGACCGCTCCAGTGAGGCGTTCGTGCGCCGCTACCGGCGGATGATCAGGATGTACCGCGACGTCGCCGACGACCTCGACCATGCGCTGACCCGCGTCGACGGCCTGCCCGCCGATCGGGTCCGGGCGGGGCGGCAGCTGGCCGGCATGTACCGGCTCGAAGCGGAGCAGCGCGAGGTGATCCTCGACCGGCCGCGCCGCGAGTGGATCGCGCCGCTGTGGCGCGGCCTCGCGCGCCCCGGCCTGCGTCGCAAGAGCCTCGAGCGCGCGGCCAAGCTGCTGCTGCCGCGCGCGTGGTTTGGCGCGGGCTAGCGGTCTGCCGCGAAGCCGCTCCTCCCAACTTCTCCCTTCGCCATGCGAAAGGGGAGGAGCAGGCCGGGGTCCTCACGTTCTGGATTTGCTCCCTCCCTTGCGCAGCAGGGGAGGGTTAGGGGAGGGGTGCTGTTCGCCGGCTGCAGCAAAAGCCAAAAGCGACCCCCTCCCAACCTCCCCCTTCGCTACGCGAAAGGGGAGGGGCAGAGCGACCGCACGCTTTTGACCTGCTCCCTCCCTTGCCAAGCAGGGGAGGGTTGGGGAGCGGTGCTCTTCGCCGTCTTCAGCAAAAGCCAAAAGCGACCCCCTCCCAACCGTCCGGCCCGCAGGCACAGCCTGCGGGCATTCGTCGGTCCGCAAGCCAGTGGCTTGCAAGCGGCCCGCCTCATCCCTCTTCGCTACGCGAAAGGGGAGGGGCAGAGCGGGGTCCTCACGTTCTGGATTTGCTCCCTCCCTTGCGGCAGGGGAGGGCTGGGGAGGGGTGCTCTTCGCCGGCTGCAGCAAAAGCCAAAAGCGACCTCCGCCCAACCTCCCCCTTCGCCATGCGAAGGGGGAGGAGCAGAGCGACCGCACGCTTATGATCCGCTCCCTCCCTTGCAAAGCAGGGGAGGGCTGGGGAGGGGTGCTCTTCGCCGGCTGCAGCAAAAGCCAAAAGCGACCCCCTCCCAACCTCCCCCTTCGCTACGCGAAAGGGGAGGAGCAGAGCGACCGCACGCTTATGACCCGCTCCCTCCCTTGCGCAGCAGGGGGTGATGAACCGCGTTTTCGAACCGCCAGTGGCAGTTCGTGCGGTGAAGAACGCCCGGGAGGGCTGGATGTGCTGGGAGGGGTGCTCCTCGCCGGCTGCAGCAAAAGCCAAAAGCGACCCCCTCCCAACCTCCCCCTTCGCTATGCGAAAGGGGAGGAGCAGAGCGGGCGCGCGCTGATACCGCCTACTTCCGCTCCGCCGCCGTCGCATCGCGCGCCGCGCGGAACTCCGATTCGGTGCCCCAGTTCGGCCAGCTCTCGGCGTTGGCCAGCTCGCTGCCCACCGCATAAAGCAGCTGCAGGTCGCGCGCCATGCCGGTGAACGGCCAGGCGGCTTCCCAATGGTCGGCGGGCTGGTGGTAACGCTCGGCGGTGTAGGCCTTGCCCATTGCCTCGCCGGCTGCGACGCCACCGTCGACATGGTCGTTGCCCGAGCCGAACGAGATCGCCGGCACGCCGCGCTTGGCGAACGGGAAGTGGTCGGAGCGGAAGAAGTAGCCCGCTTCCGGCTTCAGGTCGGTGCTGTACTCGCGGCCCCAGCGCTTGGCGGTGTCGACCAGCGCGTCGAGCAGGTCGACCTTGGCGCTGCCCGAGGTGGTGAAGTTGCGCGTCGGCCCATGCGGATTCAACGCGTCCATGTTGAGCACGGCGACGGTCTTGCCCAGCGGGTACAGCGGTTTGGACGCGTAGTACTCCGAGCCCAGCAGGCCCTTCTCCTCGGCGGTCACCGCCAGGAACACCACCGACCGCTCCGGCTTGGCCTTGGCCTGCGCGAACGCGCGGCCCATCTCGATCAGCGCGGCGATGCCGGTCGCGTTGTCGACCGCGCCGTTGTAGATGCGGTCGCCGGTCGCGTCGGGCTGGCCGACGCCGAGGTGGTCCCAGTGGCCGCTGTAGATCACCGTCTCGTCCGGGCGCTGGCTGCCGTCGATGCGGCCGACGATGTTCTGCGAAGTGATGACCTTGGCGTCGACCGCGTAGTCGGCCGAGAAGGTGGTGCCCTTCAGTTCCACCGGCTTGAACCCGCGCGTGAGCGCCAGTTTCTTCTGCGCGTCGAAATCCAGGCCGGCGCGCTTGAACAGGTCGACCGCGAGGTCGCGCTGCATCCAGCCTTCCATCTGCGGATGCGCCTTGCCGGGCTCGTCGCGGACCACGTCGAACATGGTGTTGGTGTTGGAGTTCTTGACCGTCGCCCAGCCGTACGACGCCGGCTCGGTCTCGTGCACGATCAGCAGGCCGGCCGCGCCCTGGCGCGCGGCTTCCTCGAACTTGTAGGTCCAGCGGCCGTAGTAGGTCATCGCCTTGCCGCCGAAATCGCCCTGACCAGCGGCAACGCCGGGCTTCTCGTAGTCGGGGTCGTTGATCAGCACCACCGCGATCTTGCCGCGCAGGTCGACGCCCTTGAAGTCGTCCCACTTGCGCTCCGGCGCCTTGACGCCGTAGCCGACGAACACCAGCGGCGCATCGACGATCGACACCTGCCTGGAGCCGTCCATCGCCGCGCGGATCGCGACTTCGCTGCCCTGGGTCAGGACTTGCTGCTTGCCGCCGACCTTTAGCGACAGCGTCGGCGTGCCGGTGATCTCGGCGCGCAGCAGCGGCACCGCCTGGGTCCACAGGCGCTTGCCGTCCTTGAGATCGCCGCCGGGCTGAAGCCCGGCAGCCTGCATCTGCGCGGACACGTAGTCGATGGTTTTTACTTCGCCCGCGGTCGCCGGGCCGCGGCCCTCGAACTCGTCGGACGCCAGCGTCTTGACCGCCTCGGACAGGCGTTGCGGATCGAAGGTCGGCGCGTCGGCGGCGTGGGCCGGTGACAGCGCCAGCGCGATGGAGACGGAGAGCAGCGAGGCAGCCAGGAGCTTCATGCGGGACCTGTCGGGGAGCCAGTCGGAGTGCGGCCGATACTAGCAGCGGCGCGCTTTGCCGGATCGGCCGTTACTCGCCCAGCAGGTCCTGCACCAGTGCGGGCAGTAGCCGCAGTTCGTCCTTGGGCACCGAGCCGTCGGCCTCTGGCAGCTGGTAGTAACCCAGCGACCCGGTCAGGAAAACGAAGCGCGCCGTCGGCGCATGCGCGCGCACCAGTTCCAGCACGCGCGCGCCGTCGAAGCCGGGCAGGTTGAAGTCCGACAGCACCAGGTGCGGCGCGAACGCTGCCAATGCCTGCAGCACCTCGGCTTCGGTATCGACGCGCCGGCATTCCACGTCCAGGCCGGCGTCGGCCAGCATGATGCAGGTCAGCTCGGCGTCGTCGGGCGAGTCCTCGACCAGCAGGATTCGCCAGCGCACGCCGGCGCGAGCGATCAAGGCGTTCACTCGCCCTGCGGAGGTTCGTTGAACACTGCCCAGAACTTGCCCAGCGCCTTCACCGCCTCGAAGAACTGGTCGACGTCGACCGGCTTGACCACGTAGGCGTTGACGCCAAGGTCCCAGCTGCGCGCCAGGTCGTTCTCCTCGCGCGACGACGACAGGATCACCACCGGGATGCGGCGCAGCTGGGTGTGGGTGCGCAGCTCCTGCAGCACCTCCAGCCCGTCCATGCGCGGCATCTTGATGTCCAGCAGCAGCACCGCGGGGTCGCCCTTTTCGCGGTCGGCGAAGCGGCCGCGGTACAGCAGGTAGTCCAGCGCCTCGACGCCGTCCTCGACGTGCACGATCGGGTTGACCAGGTTGGCGTCGCGCAGCGCGTCGATCGCCATCTCGGCATCGGCGGGGCTGTCTTCGGCGAGCAGGATGGTGCGGATGGGGTTCATGGCAGGGTCTCGTTGGAAGGATGGTCGAGCGCGGCGGGCAGGGTGAAGTGGAAGGTGGCGCCGCGTTCGGGTTCGGCTTCGGCCCAGATCCGGCCGCCATGGCGCATCAGCACCCGGCGCACACTGGCCAGGCCGATGCCGGTGCCGGGGTAGTCGCTGGCCTTGTGCATTCGCTGGAACACGCCGAACAGCTTGCCGGCGTAGGCCATGTCGAAGCCGGCGCCATTGTCGCGCACGGTGAAGTGGTGGCCGCCGTCGTCGGCGGGGTGGTGCTCGACTTCGATCACCGCCGGTTCGCGCTTGGCGCTGTACTTGACCGCGTTGCCGAGCAGGTTCTGCCACACCTGGCGCAGCATGTTCTCGTCGGCCACCAGCATCGGCATCGGCGCGATGCGCCATTCGATGCGGTGGTTGGGGTTGTCGTTCTTGGCGTTGGAGTCGAGCAACGCGCGCGTCTCGGCGACCAGCGACTGCATGTCCACCGCCTGCAGCCGCAACGCGCTGCGGCCCAGGCGCGAGTACACCAGCAAGTCGTCGATCAGCGTCGCCATGCGCTTGGCCGAGCTGCCGATCACGCCGATGTAGTGGCGGCTCTTCTCGTCGGCGTCGTCGCCCAACTGGCGGGCGAGCTTGTCGGCGAACCCGGAAATATGCCGCAGCGGCGCGCGCAGGTCGTGCGAGACCGAATAGCTGAATGCCTCCAGCTCGCGGTTCACGTCCGAGACCTGGTCGACCTTGCCTTCCAGCTGGCGGTTGAGCTCGACGATGCGCTGCTCGGCGGCCTTCTGCGCGGTCACGTCGCTGGCGGTGATCAGCACCACGTGGTCGCTGCTGTCGGGCAGCGGCATCTTGCGCGCGTTGACCAGCATCGTGCGCTCGATGCCGTCGACCGTGCGCTGCGCCAGTTCGTGATCCCACAGCTCGCGTCCGCGCGACACCACGTCGCCCAGCCGCTGCAGGGTCTCGGCATTGTCCCAAGCGCCATCGCCGACCTGCGCCAGCGGCGTGCCGATCGCGTCGTCTTGGTTGATCCCATACAACTCGGAGAACGCCGCGTTGTGCATCACCACGCGCAGCGTGGCATCGGCCAGCACGATCGGCTCGCGCACGGTCTGCAGGATCGACTGCGCGCGCGCGCTGGCCTGGGACGCGTCGCGCTCGGCCTCCACGCGGCGGGCCAGCTGCCGGCGCGAGAAGTAGGTGACCAGCCCCAGCAGCACCAGTTGCGCCAGCATCGCGCCCCAGGTCAGCAGCGCGGTGCGCTGGCGCAGACGGTCGGCCTGCGCGAGGCGCGCGGCCAGCAGGGCCGTCTCGGTGGCGATCACCTCATCGGCGATCGCGCGGATCGGGTAGCGGGTGACGATCGCCTCGACCAGATCGCGCGACTGCGCCGTGTCCGTGCCGCCCGCCAGCATCCGGTCGACCAGCACCCGGCGCTGGTCGATCGTCGCCCGCAGCATCCCGATCCGTACCTGCTGCTCGGGGTTGTCGCGGGTCAGCCGGGTGATCCGGTCCAGCCCCCGCGGGATCTCGCGCCCGCTGTCGCTGACGCGCCGGCGCACGTTCGGCGTGTCGATGCCGACCGCCAGCGCCATCGCGCCCGACTCGCGGTTGCGCACGTCGTACAGCAGCGTGTGCACGGCAGCCTCGACCTCGCGGGTGTGGGTGACGCGGGCCTCCGCATCCAGCGTGCGCTCGGTCGCGATGCGTACCAGCACGAACGGCGCCACCACGATCAGCAGGATCGCCAGGGCCAGCAGGGGCAGTCGCAGGCGGGAGGCGGTGTCGCGGACAGGCGTGGCGTTGGGCATGCGGCGTTCATGGCGGCGGAGGGAGCAGGGCGTGGTGGTGCCCCCGGACGGCCCTGCGCATGATGCACGCCGGGGTGGATCTGGCCGCTGGAGATGCGCACGCAATCTACGCAACCGCGCCGTGACGGCTTGTGAAGGCCTCGTGATACCAAGGCAGTACGGTAGACCCTCGGCTAGAATGTTCGCTCTAACGACAGCACGCGCGATGAGGGCATCCAGCGGCCCCATGCCCCCCGGAGTACGCAATGAGCCAGACGGAACCAACCCCGATCACCGACCTGCTGCAGGCCGACCCCGACCCGACCGAGACCCGCGAGTGGGTCGAGTCGGCCGAGGCCGTCATCGCGCGCGAAGGCCCGCAGCGCGCCCACCAGCTGATCGAAAGCGTGGTCGAGGTCACCCGCCGCGCCGGCGCGCACCTGCCGTTCTCGCCGACCACCGACTACATCAACACCATCCCCGCGCACCTGGAGGCCAAGAGCCCCGGCGACGCCGCGATGGAATGGCGGATCCGCTCGCTGATCCGCTGGAACGCGCTGGCGATGGTGGTGCGCGCCAACCGCAAGCCCGGCGACCTCGGCGGCCATATCGCCAGCTTCGCCTCGGCGGCCACCCTCTACGACGTCGGCTTCAACCACTTCTGGCGCGGCCCCGAGGGCGACCACCCCGGTGACCTGATCGGCATCCAGGGCCACAGCTCGCCGGGCATCTACGCGCGCAGCTTCCTCGAAGGCCGCATCAGCGAAAGCCAGCTCGACCACTTCCGCATGGAAGTCGACGGCCGCGGCATCTCCTCCTACCCGCACCCGTGGCTGATGCCGGACTACTGGCAGGTGCCGACCGTGTCGATGGGTCTGGGCCCGATCAGCGCGATCTACCAGGCGCGCAACTGGAAGTACCTCGAAGGCCGGGGCCTGATGCCCAAGACCGACCGCAAGGTCTGGGCGTTCCTCGGCGACGGCGAGACCGACGAGCCCGAATCCCTCGGCGCGATTTCCGTGGCCGGTAGAGAAGGCCTCGACAACCTGGTGTTCGTCATCAACTGCAACCTGCAGCGCCTCGACGGCCCGGTGCGCGGCAACGGCAAGATCATCCAGGAGCTCGAAGGCCAGTTCCGCGGCGCCGGCTGGAACGTGATCAAGACCGTCTGGGGCAGCTACTGGGACCCGCTGCTCGCGCGCGACACCAGCGGCAAGCTGCGCCAGCTGATGATGGAAACCGTCGACGGCGAGTACCAGAACTGCAAGGCGTTCGGCGGCAAGTACACGCGCGACAACTTCTTCGGCAAGTACCCGGAAACCGCCGCGCTGGTCGCCAACATGAGCGACGACGACATCTGGCGGCTCAACCGCGGCGGCCACGACCCGCACAAGGTGTTTGCGGCCTACGACCAGGCGGTGAAGACCACCGGCATGCCGACCGTGATCCTGGCCAAGACCGTCAAGGGCTACGGCATGGGCACCTCGGGCGAGTCGCTCAACCCGACCCACGGCACCAAGAAGATGGACGACGACGCGGTGCGCGCGTTCCGCGACCGCTTCAACATCCCGGTCAGCGACGCGCAGCTGGCCGACAGCGCGGTGCCGTTCTACCACCCCGGCGCGAACTCGCCGGAAGTCGAGTACATGGTCGAGCGCCGCCGCGCGCTCGGCGGCTTCCTGCCGCAGCGCCGCCGCAAGTCGGCCGAGTCGCTCGAAGTGCCCAAGCTCGAAACCTACGAGCGCCTGCTCAAGGACACCGGCGAGCGCGAGATCAGCACCACCATGGCGTTCGTGCAGATGCTCAACATCACCCTGCGCGACAAGCAGGTCGGCCCGCGCTGCGTGCCGATCGTCGCGGATGAAGCGCGCACGTTCGGCATGGAAGGCCTGTTCCGCCAGATCGGCATCTACTCGCCGCACGGCCAGAAGTACAAGCCGGTCGACCGCGACCAGCTCATGTACTACCGCGAGGACACCGCCGGTCAGGTGCTGGAGGAGGGCATCACCGAGTGCGGCGCGTTCTCGTCGTGGCTGGCCGCCGCGACCAGCTACAGCACCAACGACCTGCAGATGCTGCCGTTCTACATCTACTACTCGATGTTCGGCTTCCAGCGCATCGGCGACAGCGCCTGGCAGGCGGCCGACATGCGCGCGCGCGGCTTCCTGCTCGGCGCGACCGCGGGCCGCACCACGCTCAACGGCGAAGGCCTGCAGCACGAGGACGGCCATGGCATGGTCCAGGCCGGGCTGATCCCCAACTGCCGCAGCTACGACCCCACCTTCAGCTACGAGGTCGTCACCGTCATCCAGCACGGCATGCAGCGCATGCTCGCCGAGCAGCGCGACGAGTACTACTACGTCACCCTGATGAACGAGAACTACACCCACCCGGCCATGCCCGAAGGCAGCGCCGAGGGGATCATCAAGGGCATGTACCTGCTCAAGGACGCCGGCAAGGCCAAGAAGGGCGAGCTGCGCGTGCAGCTGCTCGGCAGCGGCACCATCCTGCGCGAGGCGATCGCCGCCGCCGACCTGCTCGACAAGGACTTCGGCGTCAGCGCCGATATCTGGAGCTGCCCGAGCTTCAACGAGCTCGCCCGCGACGGCTTGGATGCGTCGCGCTTCAACCGCCTCAACCCGGAAGCCAAGGCCCCGCGCAAGGCGTACGTGACCGAGCTACTGGAAGGCCGCCAGGGCCCGGCCATCGCCGCGACCGACTACATCCGCGTCTACGCCGACCAGATCCGCGAGTTCGTGCCGATGCGCTACACCGTGCTCGGCACCGACGGCTTCGGCCGCTCCGACACCCGCGCCAACCTGCGCCGCCACTTCGAGGTCGACCGCTTCCACATCGCCCACGCCGCCATCGCGGCGCTGGCGGCGGAAGGCAAGATGACGGCCAAGGACGTGGCGCGTGCGATCAAGCAGTACAAGATCGACAGCGACAAGCCAAACCCGATCACGGTGTAAGTGCTCTTAGCCCCCTCCCTTGCGAAGCAGGGGGCGAGGAGGAGCGCTTGCGAGCCACCGGCTCGCGCTCCGACGAGCGGCCGCAGGCTGCGCCTGCGGACCGGACGGGCTGAGGAGGGGTAAGGCGGCCGCAGGCCGCTTTCTTCATGTCCGCAACCCTACGGACCATGTCTCCCATAGTTGACGAGATTGTCAACCAAGGGATACATTGCCCGCATGGAGATCCGTCGCACCCAGGAGTTCGACAAGCGACTCAAGAAGCTGGCCGACGCCAACGCGAAGACCCGCATCGCGATCACCATCCAGAAGATGGAAGACGGCAACTTCGGCGACTCCAAGTCGGTGGGCGGTGGCGTGATCGAAGCCCGCATCCACTACGGCCCGGGTTACCGCGTGTACTACACCCGTTACGGTCAGGAAATCGTCGTGCTGTTGTTGTGCGGTGACAAGGCGAGCCAGCCGGCAGACATCACCCGCGCCAGGGAAATGGCGAGCGAATTTTGAAACGACTGCCCTCACGGAGGGAGCAGGCCATGGCCATCAAGACATCCAAATTCGACGCCGCCGACTACCTCACTTCGCCAGCGGACATCGAGGCCTACCTCGAAGCCGCGCTCGAGGAGAACGATCCGGCCTTCTTCCAGAAAGCACTCGGCACCGTGGCGCGCGCGCAGGGCATGCAAGCCGTCGCCGACAAGTCGAAAGCAACCCGAGCTGGCTTGTACAAGGCATTGAGCACGGAAGGCAATCCGGAATTCGCGACTGTGTATCGCGTCATCGGCGCGCTCGGTTACCGGCTCACCCTGGAGAAAGTCGTTCGGGCTTCAAAGCCGGCGGCCAAAAAGCGACCAGCGCCCAAGACGGCCGCAGTCAAGAAAACTTCGGCGCGAGTCCAGCAGCGGGTTTGACGTCACTGTGACTCTTGCCGCCAACGACAACATCCGCGTCTACGCCGACTCCGATTGGCGTTTGAAGGCATAGCAGGCACCACGGCATGGCGATCACGCTCGACCATCTGCGCCGCTATGCCGTGGCCCGCACGCTGTTCAAGCCGACCACGCTCGCGCGTGCGATCGACAAGCTGGGCTTCGTGCAGGCCGACCCGATCCGCGCGCCGGCGCGCGCGCAGGACCTGACGCTGCGCCACCGCGTCGCCGGCTACCGCGCCGGCGACCTCGAACGCCGCTATCCGAAGCTGCCGCTGGAAGAAGACTTCTTCGTCAACTACGGCTTCCTGCCGCGCGCGCACTACGAGCTGATGCACCCCCGCACGCCGAAAGCGGCGTGGACGCCCGCGCGCTGGAAGCAGGCGCGCGCGGTGTGGGACTTCATCGCCGAGCGCGGCGCCGTGCATCCGCGCGAGGTCGACGCGCACTTCGCCCACGGCAAGGTCACCAACTGGTTCGGCGGCTCGTCGAACGCGAGCACGCAGCTGCTCGACGGCATGCACTACCGCGGCCTGCTGCGCGTGGCGCGTCGCGACGGCGGCACGCGCGTCTACGCGACGCGTGCCAGCGACGCCGCGCCGGCGGACGCCGCCACCGCGAGCCAACGCATGGACGCGCTGGTGGACGTGGTGGTGCGCAAGTACGCGCCGCTGCCCGCGTCCAGCCTGGCGCAACTCGTCCGGCAACTGGGCGGCGGCGCGCCGCAATGGGAAGCGCAGCGGGCGGCGGCGCTGGCCCGCGCGAAGCAGCGCCTCGGCCATGCGCGCGTGGACGGCATCGACTGGTACTGGCCCGTCGACGACAACCCGGCCGCGGCGCGCTGGAAGCCCGACCAGGCGGTGCGCCTGCTGACGCCGTTCGACCCGGTGGTCTGGGACCGTCGCCGCTTCGAGATCCTGTGGGACTGGACCTACCGCTTCGAGGCCTACACCCCCGCGCCCAAGCGCAAGCTCGGCTACTACGCGCTGCCGCTGCTATGGCACGACCGCGTGATCGGCTGGGGCAACGTGAGCGTCGCCGACGGTGCGCTCAGCAACAGCTTCGGCTACACCAGCGGCCGCGCACCGCGCGACGCCGCATTCCGCGCCGGGCTGGAGGCTGAGCTGGCGCAGATGCAGAGCTTCCTCGGTTTTTAGCCCCGCGTAGGGACATCCTTTGGGTGGTAACGTGAGGGCATTGGAACGGCGGTAGTTACGACACCCGCGCCGACCTGCGCCGGCACTTCGAGCATCGATGCGAAGAAGCCGAATCCTATTGAGTTGTAGAAATTTCTACGTCGCTAGTTTGAATCCAAGTGATTTACATTGACCGACCAAGAAAGCGCACACGCCCTTCGCAACGTAACCGCCACGATAGTTACGGTAATCACTAGGCGAAGGTAGAGTGCACATTACTTTTTCGGACAAGGCGATACGCGATATCTGCGAGCGAGAACGCATAGCGCGTCAAAGCTTAGGCCCTGTGGTTAGCGGAAAGCTCATGGATCGACTGGCTGACTTGAGAGCGGCAGATAGTCTGCTCGACATGCCACTTGGGCCGCCCCACGCCAATCCCACTTGTAGCGATGAGTATTTGGTAGAGGTGGCGCACGGGTTCCACCTCGTTGTTCGCCCAAAGCGATCGTCAGCCGACGAGGGAGGCAGTCACGAGATGCATCTTTCCAAGATCGACAGCATAAAAGTCCTCCGGATCGAGCAGCCATGATTGATCAGACGCACTTCGCTCCAGATTGGGCATCGCCTCCGGGACGCACAATCCAGGCTCTGCTCGATAAACGCGGCGTCATGGCTGCGGACCTTGCCGGCCGGCTTGAGATTTCCTTGAGTAGCTTGCAAGAGCTGCTCGATGGTACTTATCGAATAACTGATGAACTGGCCGACCAGTTGCAGGTCCACTTGGGAGCCACGGCGCGGTTCTGGAAATCCAGAGAAGAGCAGTTCCGTACTGCAGAGGCGATGCCCGAAATATCCACCGACGCGCTTGCGGATCGGATTCCCCTACGAGACATGATTCGATTCGGATGGTTAGATCGTTTTCGCCGCGACGACGGCGAACTGGCTGCCGCACTGCGCTTCTTTGGTTTGAAAACGCCCGGTGAGTTCAATGCGAAGTACGAAGGATTGACTGCTGCGTTGGCATTCCGAAGATCCGCATCCTTTGAGGTCAAACCTGGTTCATTAGCCGCGTGGTTTCGAGCAGCCGAAATACAAACGGAGAGTGCAGAGTGCGCGGATTGGAACCGACCTCTTTTTGTAGAGGCGCTTTCGAAAGCCCGAGCACTAACGCGTGAGAGGGATCCAGCTCAGTTCATTCCTAGGCTCCGAGATATATGCGGGGCTGCAGGCGTGGTTGTCGCGATAGTGCGGGCGCCCACGGGTTGTCCTGTCAGTGGTGCGACCTTCTTCTCAAATCCACGGAGAGCCGTAATCCTCCTAAGTGCGCGACATCTCACCGATGACCATTTCTGGTTTAGTTTCTTTCATGAAGCTGGCCATGTTGTTCTGCATGGCGAAAACACCATCTTTGTAGAGACTGACTCAAGCGATTTCGGCAACAAAGAGCAAGAGGCGAACGAATTTTCATCGAGCCTACTAGTCCCCGGCTGCCATCAACAAATGCTAAGAACGTTGGCGCCAACAAAGTACGACATTGTCCGTTTTGCGCGTCTCGTAGGTGTCTCGCCGGGAATCATCACCGGACAGCTTCAGCACCTCGGATTGTTGCGAAGGAATCAGTTTAATTTCCTCAAACGGAAATACAAGTTCAATGCTAGCCTCGAAAGGCAATGAATTTGTCAGGGCTCTTTTGCCAATTGCAAATTGAATCCTCCATTACCTGCATGTTCACGCCCAGCTCGGTGCCTAAGGCAACTACAGCTGCGTCGTACCGAGCTATCGACGATAGTTTTCCAAATAGAAGTTTGCTGCCCGTAAGTGGACCCGTCGCTCCGCTCATGTATGCACTATCGGGCTCAATATTCGCTAAGCCTAGCTTTCCGATCATGGTTAGGTAGTCGAACTTAGCGATGCGTCCAAACGACCGGACAGCAGACATGCTCGCGTAAAGAAGACGAAATGCCTCCCTTGGTTCGCCCAGGCTTTGTTGAGACGCTGAATTGAATAGGCGCTGATGGCCGTTTGCCGCGTCAATCCAGCCTACATAAGTAGCCACTGCAGACCCAGTTCCATTCTCCGACCAGGCATCAATCGAAACGTATTTTCTGTGGTTGCTGAATCTGCGGATGATGCCGTCGCTTCCTTTCAATTGTGGACTGTTCGCGGACAGCCAATTGCGAAATCCAGCAACGTCACTTGAGACCTCGGCCCAGCCCCAGACTCCGCCGTCTCCGAGGCGCCCATAAATATCCTTTGGGTACTGCCACGCGGAACGCAAGCTTTTCCCGAAGTGAACCGAGAGAAAGACCTGCCAGCAGGCTTCATCGATACTTCCTTCGGTGGCGAATAGAACCGCAGCTCTCAGCGGGTCGTACATCTCCGAAGACGGGTTTCGCCTCATTTCAGATATAGGCCGCTTTTTCATTGCTTGAACGAAATCAATCCGACGAATGCTTTCTATAATTTGCTCAACAAGCACTTCTCTAGCTGATTGATCTTCGATGCCAGGCAGAAGCCCGTGAGCCTTCTCATACGTAGCTAAGCGCGCGTCAAGTTGAGTGGCTAATCGTCTATCAGCAGGCCGCACTCTGTCTCTCCCTAGAAAAACTACCTACCCACTTTGACAGATTCTTTATCACATCAGACGTTACGCCAAAACTGCTCTGAATATTATGGTTAAAGCCGATGACCTTTATACTTCGATCGACGCTATGCCCTCTGATCTCCGTGATGTTGCCCTCATAGCAAAGTCCCGCAACATTGCTAGTCGCGCGTCGAGGGAGATCAAGCTCGGTTTTCTTGAACGCTGAAAGTTCGAGGTTGAATATGCGGGATACCGCGTTTACAACCGAACTGCCGTTCAAAATTAATAGCTCAATCTCCGATGCCGCTAAGGCTGCACCCAGAGTGTCGCCCGCTTCGGATAGCAGGGCGTTCTTCTGCCTACCGGTTAGGGACATCCATTTCTCGCCGGTGGCGTAGGGGATTATGTCTAGGTGGCACGCAGGATTAAGAGTGTTGTAGTAGGAGCTGCCGGTTTGAGATATCAGGGCTTCAAGCTTGTTAAACCAAAGACCATACGGCCTGTTTGAGAAGTAGCCGAGCCCGTGCTCGAGGAGGCAGTCGATGTCTTGGTCATCACAATCGGCCCAGCTTTTCCTTCCAAGTGAGCGGAGGGTGGGGAATCGCCGGTCAGTGCCCTCTAGTTCTTGTCCTACCTCATCAACAAACTCTCTATTGCTAGGGTTAATCCCCACTGTAGCCACCTTGGCTCTCTCAGCGTCGCCAAAGAAGACGATGGGACTAGCCCATGGAATGACGCCGCACGAGAACAGGCGCTCCTCGGTCAATCTCATTACCGATCTCTTGACAATGCTTCTCAATTTGCAAGCTCTGCATCTGAGTCGGGAAAAAGAGGTCTTTGAACCGGGGCACTAGCGAGGCGCTGTTGCACTCCTCGTCTTTTGTTCTCGATGTACTGATCGTAGATTTTGGATGTCATTTTTTTCATCTGTCTCGCCATGCCTCGGGGGTCGCTGTCCCGAGAGAATCGGTATATTCGTAAGAGTCTCGCCAAGTCTTTCCAGTATGGCTCCAAATCTACTGAATCTAGATCTACCTTTTTCTTTCGTCTGATCTTTGATTCCACTTTCAGGAAGTGCTTGACGGCCTCAAACTGATTTCCTACTGGCATCGGTGGCATTTGCACCGTTTCATGAAGACCATCTTCGACATAAGCTTGTGCGGCTTCAATATGGTCCTCATACAAATGAAGACTTCCCACGACATGCTTGTAGGTGCCGATTTCTACGCCGACCGCTCTCGCAATGAGTTCTTGAATCATCGTAAATGCGAAAACATCGTGAGGAAGCCCCAAGTATGCGTCGTTGGAACGCATCATAGTAAAGGCGTGGAGTTTTTTTTGCCGCACCATGAACTGAATGCTGCACGTGCATGGCACTTCGCGTGTGTTTTTTAGATCGGCCGCGTCGAATATCTGGATAACGGCTCGACGCGTGTTCTGTCGCTCTCGTAGAAGTTTAATTATGTTGGCGACCTGATCTTCGCCTCGAAAATTAAACATTCGTGGCCCGTATGCGCCTGAGATAGTCTTGTTGTCTGCGGATTCTTTCTTGTAGGCGGCGACATAGTACGTGATGAAGGCAAGAGAGTCAGTCTTGGCAAGGTACCAAGCAAGCTCCCCTAAGCAGCTGAATATTTGACTGCGACGGGCAGTTCTGCTCAGCCGCGCGCGAGGATTTGTTAGATGAAGGATTACGCCGGTTTTCTCGAGTGTGACGCCTCTCGTGGCTTGTAGGCCGCGACCCTTCTTTGCTAGCAACTTTGTTAGTACCCGATGGAGTAGGTCGTCCAACGTCTCGGCTTTTAGGTACATGATTCGCCCCCGCGAACAAGCCCACAATACGGCCGGGCGTCAGTATTTTGGTAAGTAAAGCGGGATTAGAGGACGCCACTTTTCTAATGACCGCTCCAGCCTCGACGAATATTTCTGCGTCGACTGTCGGTGTAGTGACCACCCCCCGCGTCCGACGGTATCAGGGCCGACCCTAGCACCGCAGCTTGCTTAGGTCGTCCGTTCGCGAGCTTCTACCGACCAAGAATTTTTCTATGACGTGCCAAGACCGTTTGGGCACCCTCCTACTTTCGCTTCCCAACCGCCCCACGCCTTGGCACACTCGCTCCCGCTCCGATCGCGCCGTTTGCGATCAACCCACGCCACACGGAATGCGGCGGAGCAAGGACGCTGCCGGCAGCTCGCCGGTTGCACACATGGATAAGCACAAGGAGATGGCTGTGTCGCAGAATCTTGTTTCCCTCGAAATCACCGAAACCCAGCTGGCCACCGCGATGGCGGCGGTGTTGCAGATCGAGTCCGCGTTGCCGGGCCTGATCTCGCTGGAGCCGGGCGAGCACCTGGCGTACATGGGCCCGAAGAGCGAGGCGTTCGGTCGCGGCACCATCCGCGTGCTGGCGCAGAACCCGCACATCGTGCCGCCGAGCCTGGACGTGGCGGGCGCGCAGGCCGACCTGGCCGCCTACGACCAGCTGCTGCCGATCCGCGACGCGCTCGCGCGCCTGCAGTCGCGCCTGGACGACACCATCGCCGCGCTCGGCAGCGACGTGCTGGCGACCGCGTTGGAAGGCTACGGCCAGCTCAAGCTGTCCGGCGCCGCGCACGGCCTGGACGAGCTGCGCAAGGAGCTGGGCTCGCGTTTCGCCCGTTCGCGGCGCACCGCGGCGGCTCCGGCGCCGGCCGAGTCGGCCTGACCGGCTGACCGGTGCGACCCGCCTCTGGCGGGCCGCCGAGCAGGAAGCCGCCTCCGGGCGGCTTTTTGTTGGCTGCGACTCCGGCGGCGGCGGGCCGTCGGTGGCCATGGAGCGGCGGCGCGCCACCATAAATCGGTGGCGAGCCACCATAAATCGGCGGCGTACGGCCTCGAAACGGCGGCGCGCGACCATAAATCGGCGGCGCGCGACCATAAATCGGCGGAGCGCCACCAAAAAGCGGCGGCACGCCACCGCAAACCGCCGGCGTGTGACGTCGCGGCGGCGGTGCGTCACCGAAAACCAGCGGCGCTCGACCTCGCCGCGGCGGTGCGCCATTGAAAACCGGCGGCCTACGACCTCGCCACGGCGGCGCACGACCCGGAAACGGCGACGCCAGGCCGCCATCCGGTGCTCGTGGATCGGTAGGGCGGGTTTTCAACCCGCCAGCGCCATGCTCGGTCCGCGATGAGCCACGCCGGCAGTCGCGGCGATGTCCCGCGGGCGGCGGGTTGAAACCCGCCCTACGGACTCCGCGCCACTAGCTCGCCGTGAACAGGTCCGGGAATTGCCGCGGCTGCGAGCGCAGGTACTGCACCGGGGCCTTGACCGAGGCGCCCAGGTGCGCGGCGGCGTGCCAGGGCCAGCGCGGGTCGTAGAGCATGGCCCGCGCCAGCGCGACCAGGTCGGCGTCGCCGGTGCCGATGATGGCCTCGGCATGATCGTAGTCGGTGATCAGCCCGACCGCGACCACCGGCATGGCGACCGCGGCCTTCAGTGCGCGGGCCAGTGGCACTTGGTAGCCGGGCCCGACCGGGATGGCCTGCGCGGGGTGCAGCCCGCCGCTGGAGACATGGATCGCGCTGCAACCGCGTTGCTCGAGGGCCTGCGCGAAGGCCAGCGTCTGCTCGATGGTCCAGCCGCCCTCGACCCAGTCGGTGCCCGACACCCGCAGGGTCACGGGCCGGTCGGACGGGAACGCGTCGCGCACCGCGTCGAACACCTCCAGCGGAAACCGCATGCGGTTCTCGAGGCTGCCGCCGAAGTCGTCATCGCGCCGGTTGGAAAGCGGCGACAGGAACTGGTGCAGCAGGTAGCCGTGGGCCGCGTGCAGCTGCACGGCGTCGATCCCCAGTCGCGCGGCGCGACGAGCCGCCGCGACGAAAGCCTCGCGCACGGCCGCCATCGCCGCCCGGTCGAGCGCCTGCGGGGCGCGGTCATGCGCGCCGAACGGCACCGCGGACGGCGCGACGGTCTGCCAGCCATGGGGATGATCGGGCGGGAGCTGCGCGCCGCCTCGCCAAGGCACCTCGGTGGAGGCCTTGCGCCCGGCGTGTGCCAGCTGGATCGCGATCGGCATGTCCGAGCAGGCGCGGATGCGCGACAGCGTCGTGGCCATCGCCGCCTCGGTGCGGTCGTCCCACAGTCCCACGTCGGCGTACGAGATCCGCCCTTCGGGCAGCACGGCGGTGGCTTCGATCGTCAGCAACGCCGCCCCCGACAGTGCCAACTGCCCCAGGTGGATGACGTGCCAGTCGGTCATGCAGCCGTCGATGGCCGAGTACTGGCACATCGGCGCGATCACGATCCGGTTGGCGAGCTGGAGCGAGCCCACCGTCAACGGCTCGAATAGTCTGGGCGCAGGCATGGGACGTTCGCCTTCTGTTGGGTGGGGCCGCTGCGCGGTCAGGGGCCGATCGAAGTGCCGGGATCAGGTGTATTTCCCCGGCACGGGCAAATGAACCTGACCCCTTTTGGGGGGTGGCGCAAGACCCCGGAACGACGGCGCTAGGCCGCCATCCAGTACTCGTAGTACGGCCGCTCGCGATCGTCGAGGATCGCGTGCAGCGCCGCGAGGTTCGACGGGTCCGGGTTCAACCCGGCGTCGAGGTGCTCGGGCTTGATCGGGATGATGCAGCGGTCGTGGCCCGCGGCGGCGACCTCGGCGGGCGGCTCGTCGGTGATCGCGGCAAACGACAGCAGCTCCGGTTCGCCGGGCGCTTCCCAGCGCGACCACAGGCACGCGACCAGCATGTCCTGCACCGGCTGCGGGCGGAACTCGAGGATCACGTTCTCGGCGCTCTCGCCTTCCGCCAGTTCGCGGTGCTCCATGTCGTGGCGCGCGACGTTCTCGGAGAACGCGTTGCGCACCACGATCCCGTGCGTGGAGCCGAACAGGCCCTTCCAGGACCATGCGCAACGCACGGCTTGGCGCCTGGAGCGCTGGTCCAACGCGCGTGGGGCATAACCGCAGGCATGGCGCCGCATGGGAGTTCGAGGCGCCTGCCGCAGCGTCTTACCGGTTTTTCACCACCCTGAAAAATTGCCAAACGCCCGCGTGCGTCGCAAAAAGCCGGCCCTTGAAGCCGGCCGCGGATGACCTATCTGCCTACCCGGACGGTGCAAACGCCCGTACCCCAACCGATAGGGAGACTTTTGCCATGAACAAGATGGTTCGTTATCCGCAGTGGACCGGCGCGGGGCTGCAGCAGGACCCGGTGCGCCAGATCTTCGATCGCCTGTTCGAAGGCAACCTGTTCCAGAACGGGTCGGCCGACGAGTCGTCCGTGGTCACCAGCCAGTGGATCCCGCTGGTCGACATCAAGGAAGAGCCCAGCCGCTTCGTGCTGTATGCCGACATCCCCGGCGTCGACCCGCAGGACATCGAGGTGCAGATGGACAAGGGCCTGCTGACCATCAAGGGCGAGCGGCGCGGCGAGGCGCAGGACGCCGAACGCTTCTCGCGCGTCGAGCGGCACCACGGCAGCTTCCACCGGCGCTTCGCGCTGCCCGACAGCGCCGACCCGGACGGCATCACCGCGTCCGGCCGCAACGGCGTGCTGGAGATCACCATCCCCAAGCGGCCGGAAACCACCCCGCGTCGCATCCAGGTGGGATCGGTGCTCGGTTCGTAACCGAGCAAGCGGCTGCCCGGCCCCGGCCGGGCAGCCGATTCCACGGGTTGGCGGCAAGCGGGGGCGACGAGATGGACAGGAAGACCGAGGAGTTGCTGTGCGAGTTGCAGGCGCAGCTGTATGCGCAACGCATCGCGCTGCGCGCGCTGGCACGCACGCATCCCAACCCGGCGGGGCTGCTGTCGAGCTGGCGGGAGGCGCTGCTGGAAGCGAGCACCCGCGACCCGGTGGCACCGCCGCCCACGCGCCATAGCGAGTACATCGCCGAGCAGGTGCAGGCATACGCCGAACTTTGGACCGCGGAGCTGGTGGACCTGGCGATCGCGGACCCGAAGGCGCCGCCCGTCCCCGACCTGCGCTGAGAGCTCCCGCAGGCTTGCCGCCGCGGATCCGCGCGCGGTGAGGTCACGCCGGTGGCCGCGGCCGCTGCGCCCGATCGCTGGCGGGTTGAAACCCGCCCTACAGTCGTGTGCCGCCGATGACGGCACAACCCGGGATTGGCACGTTGCGCCCGCGCGGGCTCTTCGGGCATCAAGAAGCGGGCAAGGTCGGCGCGCTACCATCGCCGCATGCCGCACAAGCCTGTCGATCCGGCCAGCCTGCCGCCGTGGAAGCGCAAGCCCCCGCCGGGCAAGTCGCGGCCGCTGAGCGCGCAACAGGTGGAGGCGGCGCGCACGCGCGCGGCGCAGGCGGGCCGTCGCTATCCGAACCTGGTCGACAACATGTGGGCGGCGCGCCACGTGCCGCGGGGCATGGTGGACCCGGGGTCGGGGCGCGAGCCACGCTAGGCCACGGTCAGCGACGCGCTTTTAGCGGTGATCGCCACGATGGCGCCGGGCAGCGCCGGGCCGTGGCCGCCGCGCCGCTACTGCGGGTCGGCGGCCTCCAGCACGTCGCCCAACGCCGGCGACCACACGCGCCAGCTGTGCCCGCCGGGCCGCACCAGCACCTGCTCGGGGCGCAGGGCCGGGGTCAGCAGCGGCATCGCCTTGCGCAGCTTGTCGTGGTCGCCGTAAGCCAGCCACACCCGGCGCGCGCGCGCCGGGTCGCGGGACAGGCCCTGCACGTGGCGCCAGAGTTCGTGTTGCCAGGTGTCGCGCGTGACCGCCTGCGCGGGGCCGGCATCCCAGCCGGCAACGCCACCGGCGCCGGCGACTTCCTGCAGGATCGCGCGTTCGCCCAGGAACGGCGCCAGCAGCACCAGGCCGTCGAGCTGGCCCGGGTAGGCCTGGTCGTACATCAGCGTGCCCATGCCGCCCATCGAGGCCCCGCTGAGCCAGATCTCGCGGTAGCCGCGCTGGCGCGCCGGCGCGATCACCTGCTCGTGCAGGCGCCGGCTCGCCGTGCCGTCCAGGTAGTACGGCAAGGTCAGCTCGGCGAGCACCACGTCGGTGTCGGGCCAGCTGCGCTGGATCGCTTCCACCACGCCGCTGCGCTGCAGCGCGCGCAGGTCGTCGGCGCGCCCGGGCAGCACCACCATCAGCCGTTGCGGTGGCTGCGGCGCCGAAATGAGGCTGGTCGGAATCGGCTGGGAAGGATCGCCGCCGGCCGCGCAGCCGGCGAGCAGCGCGACCCAGACCAGCATCAGCCACTGCAACAAACGCCAGGGTGGCCGCGCGGCCGTGATGGCTCGGGCGTTCTGGTTGGCACGCGTGATGGCCATGATCCGCTCCGCAACAAGGGGGTCTTGCGTGCGGACGGTAACGCATCGGCCCGCACCCGCAGGCCATCGGCGAGCGCCGGGACGCGCGGCGGTCGCGATGGCTGAACGACCCTGAACAACACGGGGGCGCGCGCGTCTCATCGGTTGAGACGCGCGCATGGGCGAATGGCCGCCCCCCGTTCGGCCGACCGCGATGCAGCTGCTGGACAAACTCGCGGTGCTGGCCGATGCCGCCAAGTACGACGCGTCGTGCGCGTCCAGTGGCGCCGGCAAGCGCGATTCGCTGGGCAAGGGCGGCGGCGTCGGCAGCACCGGCGGCATGGGCATCTGCCACTCGTACACGCCCGACGGGCGCTGCGTGTCGCTGCTGAAGATCCTGCTGACCAACTTCTGCATCTACGACTGCGTGTACTGCGTCAACCGGGTGTCGAGCAACGTGCGCCGCGCGCGCTTCGCCACCGACGAGGTGGTGCGGCTGACGCTGGACTTCTACAAGCGCAACTACATCGAGGGCCTGTTCCTTTCCAGCGGCATCATCCGCAGCGGCGACTACACGATGGAGCAGCTGGTCGAGGTCGCGCGCAGCCTGCGCGAGGACCACCAGTTCCGCGGCTACATCCACCTCAAGACCATTCCCGAGGCGTCGCCGGAGCTGCTGGCCGCCGCCGGCCGCTACGCCGACCGGCTCAGCATCAACGTCGAGCTGCCGACCGACGCCGGCCTGCAAGCGCTGGCGCCGCAGAAAAGCGCGGCCGGCATCCGCGATGCGATGGGCGAACTGCGCTGGCGCATCGACGAGTCCAAGCAGGACCGCAAGACCGCACGCAAGCGCAAGGGCCGCGCGCCGCCGGCGTTCGCGCAGGCCGGGCAGAGCACGCAGATGATCGTCGGCGCCGACGGCGCCGACGACCGCGCGGTGCTCGACAGCTCCGTCGCGCTGTACGACGGCTACCGCATGCGCCGCGTCTACTACTCGGCGTTCAGTCCGATCCCGGACGCGTCGGCGGCGCTGCCGCTGAAGGCGCCGCCCTTGCTGCGCGAGCACCGGCTCTACCAGGCCGACTGGCTGCTGCGCTTCTACGAGTTCGGCGTCGACGAGATCGCGCCGCGCGGCGCCGACGGCAGCGCGACGATGCTCGACCTGGAGATCGACCCGAAGCTCGCGTGGGCGCTGCGCCACCCGGAGTTCTTCCCGGTCGACCTCAACCGCGCGCCGCGCGAGCACCTGCTGCGCGTGCCCGGCCTGGGCACGCGCAACGTCAAGCGCGTGCTCGCGTCGCGCCGGCACGCGGCGCTGCGCCTGGGCGACCTGGCGCGGCTGCGGGCGCCGCTGGCCAAGCTGCTGCCGTTCGTGCAGCTGCTCGACCACCACCCGCGCGACGCGCTCGACCGCCCCGACGCGCTGCGCGCGCGGCTGGCGCCGCCGCCGCGCCAGGCCGACCTGTTCGGTTGACCGTGGCCGGCGACCTGCACCTGGCCACGGTCGATCCGCCGTGGGACCTGGAGGCCTGGCGGACTCAGGCGCGCGCGGCGTTGCGCGCGGGCATCGAGCCGGCACGGCTGTCGTGGACGGACGCATCCGACGCGGGCCTGTTCGGCGGCGCGCCGGTGACCGCGCTGCCGCCACTGCGCGATGCGCCGGCGGTGCCGCGCGAGTTCCTGGCGTTGGCCGCGCGTGTGCTCGCCCACCGCGATCCGCAGCGCCACGGCCTGCTGTACCGCCTGCTGTGGCGGATGGCCCACGGTGAGCCGCGGCTGCTGTCGCACGGCCTGGACGCGGACGTGCACCGCGCCGGCGGACTCGACAAGCCGGTGCGCCGCGACCTGCACAAGATGAAGGCGTTCGTGCGCTTCCGCGAGGTCCTCGGCGCGGCGGACGAGTTCGTCGCCTGGTTCGAGCCCGAGCACCACATCCTCGACCTGGTGGCGCCGTTCTTCGCGCGCCGCTTCGCCAGCATGCGCTGGGCGATCCTGACCCCGTACCGCAGCGCGCGCTGGGACGGCGGTGCGCTCGCGTTCGGTGGCGGCGCACGACCGGACGAGGCGCCGCCGATCGATGCGCGCGAGGCGTTATGGCGCGTCTACTACGCCAACATCTTCAACCCCGCACGCCTGAACCCGCGGATGATGCGCCAGGAAATGCCGCAGAAATACTGGAAGCACCTGCCCGAAACCCACACCCTGCCGACCCTGCTGCGCGAGGCCGGCGCCCGTGTCCGCGACATGGCCGCGCGCGACGCGGAGGCGCCGCGCAAGCCGGTGATGGTCGCGCGCGCACGCGCCGGGCGGAAACCGCAGTAAGCCTGCGCGCCGGGCGCGCGCGGAAAAAAACGCGTGCGCCTTACTCGCCGGTCGGCGCCGCTTCGCCGGACTGCTCGCGTTCCTTCAGCACTTCCGCCGCTTCCCTGTCGGCACGCACGCGGTGGTGCAGCGACTTGCAGCGCTCGATCCCGGCATCGGTCAGCTTGAGTTCGCCATCGTCGCCGGCCTCGACCAGGCCTGCATCGGCCAGACGCGCCTGCAAGGCCTTGGTTTGCACCGCTTTTGACGCGTGGTCGATTTCCACCAGGACCTCCAGCAGCGCCAACTCTTCCAGACTGATCGGATCCACGGCGGCCACGGCATAAGGAGGGGGCGACAGTATGAACCTGTCGCAGCGCGTTCATACCAGCGCCGGCGCTGCCGGGTCGCGCCCTGGCCCCGGCGCGGGTTGTCCGATGGCGCGATCAGCGGACGTTCCCCACAGCAAGCGCACGGGAATCCGAGACCCGTGCGCGCCCGGGCGAATCCCGGGACTCTGCACCAGGCTGTGGTGCAGGGGCCTTGCATCCGCTGGACACGCGGCGCCGGCCACAGGAGGTCGAAAGTGAAATCCCTTGCGCGCATGTGGGTGCTGGTGTTGATCGCCGTCGTGGCGGCCGGCTGCGCGAGCGGGCCGGCGGTGATCGCCGACTACGATCGCAGCGCGAACTTCAGCGCCTATCGCAGCTACGCGTTCCTCGAAAAAGTCGGCAGCGACCCCGCCGGCTACGAATCGCTGGCCACCCAGGCCGTGAAAGCGGCGGTGCGCCGCGAGATGGACGCGCGCGGCTACGCCTATGCCGCGGCCGATCCGGACCTGCAGGTCAACTTCAGTACCCAGCTGGCGCAGAAGACCCGCATCAGCCAGATGCCGGGGCCGATGTTCCATCCGTGGGGCCCCTACGGTGGCTACGGCCGTTACGGCGGCTGGGGCGGCTGGGGTCCGTGGGGCGGCTACGGCCGCCACGGCGGTTGGGGTGGCTGGGGTGGGTATGGCGGCTGGGGCTACGACGGCTGGGGCTACGACACCTACGTCGACCAGTACCTCGAAGGCACGCTCAGGATCGACATCGTCGACGCCCGCCGCCAGCAGGTGGTGTGGGAGGGCATGGCCGTCGAACGCGTCCCCACCCGGCAGCGGCAGAATCGCCAGGCCCAGGCCAGCGCGACGGTCGCGGCGATTTTTGCGAGCTATCCGTTCCGCGCCGGCCAATAGGCCGCGGTTGAGCGCGTGCGGCGCGTGCACCGCACCGCGTTGGCCGGAATCGCGGCGTCATCGCGATCCGGTCCGGATTCATTGATGCCGGAAACGCGTCAAGTTCATTTCCGCGGTCCGGGATGAAGGAACCTCGTTCCCCAGTCCCGGTTCACACGAAGCCGCCTACGGCGATGCGGTTCGCCGGGTGCGAGGCCCGCGTTCCGCTCAGCGCAACACGTGCCTGCTCGCCATGGCACGCGAATACCACAACAACAGCCCGAGCAGCGCCGCGATCACCCCGTTCGTGGCCATCATCTGCCCGCCCATGATGGCGCCGCCATCGGTCAGCACATAGGTGTAGAGCAGGCTGACTAGGAACGCCGCCAGCGAGGTGGCGAAGACCGGATAGGCCAGCTGGTTGCGCAACAGCAACAGTACCGACGCCAGCATCGCGCCCCACACGCCGACCGCCCACACCGCGGTCATCCACGTCGGCATCGCCTCATAGTGGGCGATCTGTGCCGGCTTCATGCCCGCGCTGGCGAGGTAACTGCTGCCCTGGGTCATGTACATCACGAAATCGAATGCCCCGATGGCGTTGAACAGCACCGCGATCACGCCGACCAGCCACAGGTGCCAAGGCGCTTTCCCTGTCATGTCCTTCACTGTCATGTCGCTCATCGTGCTCTCCCAGGATCTGCGTTTGGATGGACTAGGACACCGGTGGCCAATGCCGGGCAACGGTGGGTGGTGGAGACCTCGGTCAAGTCAGCCCTCGCCGTGAAGTGGATCGCAGCGGCGAGGCTGCGCGACTCAGCGCGCCGCCGGCAGCAGTTTCGCGTTGCGCAGCAACAGCGCCGACACCAGCGCAACGATCGCCCCGACCGGGAAAATCTCGAGAAAGGTGATTGGAATTCGGAACAGCGGATTGCCGTACTGCACCCGCATCGCTTCCAGTTTCGTGGCCTCGGCGGCCAGCGCGGCGGCCGTCATTCCTTCCGCTTGGCGGGCCCTCAGGATCCCGGCGATGTACTGGTCCATGAACGCGTAGTCGGTCATCGCCAGGTAGATTTCCCAGACCGCGACATAGGCCAGTCCGGCGACCGACGCGATCCCCAGCCCCACCGCGAATGCGGGCCGGAACCGGATCACGCCGCCCAGATCGACATCCCGATAGCGCTTCACGCCGACAAATATGAAGGTCAACGCCACCAGCATGACCAGGTAGCCGAACCACTTGGAGCTGAAAATGCTCTGCTGGCCACCCAGCACGATGCCGATGAGCATCGTGGCGATTACCACCAGGCCCGACAGCAAGCCGTAGACGAAGGCGTATCTCATTGCGGTGATTCCGTTGTGGGCGCGCCGCCCGGCAGGGGGACGGCCGGGCTCAGCCCTGGGACAGGGTCAGGACGTTGCCGTCCGGATCGGCGAAAAAGGCGACCTTGGTTCGAGCATCCGGTGAGGTCCAGATGCCCGCTTCGTCCTGGCCCATGCCTTCGTGGAAGGTAAACACGATGCCACGTTGGCGCAGTACGTCGGCAGCAGACGCCAGGTCGTCAACATTCCAGCCGAGCACGGGATGGGGCTGCGCCTTGTACTCCGGTCCCATGACCGTCATGCGCAGCAGGGCCGCGCCGAAGTCGATGAAATCGCCGAACGCGTCCGAACTGCGCAGTCGCAGTCCAAGCGTGTCGCAGTAGAAGCTAAGCGCCCGCTCCCGGTCGCTCACATACACGAAGGCCACCGCGACGCCGGGCTGCGGGAAATTCATGGCACGTCTCCGATCGCTTCAGGAATGGGCGATCTCACGATGCGGATCCTCCAGAAGGCGCCCGCCGGACGCCATCCCCCGAAGGGGTGATTCCCGCCATGCCACCCTCCGGGGCTACGGGATAAGCCCCAGCTGGCGGGCCTTGTCGATCGCGTGAATGCGACGCTGCACCTGCAGTTTTTCGTAGACCCGGGCGACATGCGTCTTGACGGTATTGGGCGAGATGCCCAACTGCTTCGCCAGTTCCTTGGTCGACTGCCCGGATGCGAGCAGCTCCAGGATCTCGCACTCACGCTCGGTCAGACCCAGTGAGCGGATCGCCGCCTGGTTGCGCACGAACGCCGGCGGCGCCGATCGGGGGGTCAGGCGTTGACCGGCCCACAACCCCAAGCCCGCGAAACCGACCGCCAGCAACACAATGTAGATCTCGGTCGAAAACGCGCGCGTGACATAGCGATACTCCAACCACTCGAGGGCCGCGACCGAAATCGCCAGCGCCAGCGCGTACAGGAGGACGGTTTTCGCCATGTCCGGAGACTGACAGAAACGATTTGCGCCTGCCAACATGGACACGGGGCGGTGCGAGCACTTTCGCCGTGAGGTCCCCGATCCGCCTGACGAACAGCGCATGGCGGAAGTCAACGCAGGCATCGAGCGCTACTGCAGGGGAACCGACAAACAACTGGCCGCGCTTCGAAGCAAGTACGCGACCAGGCCAGACGTCTTGTCCCGACTGGACCGCTACGACGCGACCATCGAGGCGGACTGAACGAGTCATCGAAAGACGGGAATGGAATGCGCAGCAACCTCCAGGCACCACTACACCCACGCAACCGCCACCAGGGTCGATACGACTTCGCGCGATTGACCGCAGCGTGCCCGGAGCTGGCGGGCTTCGTCATCGGAAGTCCGGTCGGCGACGCGACGATCGACTTCGGCGATCCCGCCGCCGTGCGCGCATTGAACCGCGCGCTGCTCAAGGTGCAGTACGGCGTCGCGCACTGGGAACTCCCGGACGGCTACCTGTGTCCGCCGATCCCCGGCCGCGCCGACTACGTGCACGGCTTGGCGGACCTGCTGGCCGAAGGCAATGGCGGTGTCGTCCCGCGCGGCAACGCGATCCGGGTGCTGGACATCGGGGTCGGCGCCAACTGCATCTATCCGCTGGTCGGACACGGCGACTATGGATGGCGCTTCGTGGGTTCCGAGGTCGATGCGACGGCATTGCAGGCGGCCCACGCGATCGTGCAGGCGAACCCCGGATTGGGCGAGGTGATCGAGTTGCGCCACCAATCCAATCGCGGACGCATCTTCGCGGGCGTGGTGCACGGCGACGAACGCTTCGACCTGACGCTGTGCAATCCGCCGTTCCATGCCAGCGCCGACGAAGCGGCGCGCGGCAGCCGGCGCAAGTCGCAGAACCTGGGCAGGCAGCAGGCGCCGCTGAACTTCGGTGGCCAGGCCGGCGAACTGTGGTGCACCGGCGGCGAGGCATCGTTCGTGCGACGGATGATCCGCGAGAGCGCCGGCATCGGGGCGCAGGTGCGGTGGTTCAGCAGCCTGGTGGCGAAGTCGGAACACCTTGCCGACCTGCGCAAACAACTTGCGAAAGCCGGCGCGAGCGACGTGCGCGAAGTGCCGATGGCGCAGGGCAACAAGCGCAGCCGCTTCGTGGCGTGGACCTTTCTGGACCCTGCGCAACGCGCGGCATGGTGCCTGGAGCGCTGGCCTCGCGTGTAACCGCGGCGGTTCACGCAGGGCGGGTTTTCAACCCGCCATCGCCATGCCGCCGAGTCCGACACGGCGGGTTAGAAGCCCGCCCTACGCCCGGGCGCCGTCGCCGCCGAGGAGTGCGGGATGCGCGATGCGCCCGCGGGAAGGTCCCGGCACCTCACGCCCGGCGTAGCATCGGGCCACCTTTGCGCGGAATACGGCATGCCCGGTGATCGCTCCACCCTGGTGATTGCCGGCGCCGGCGATGTCGGCGGGCGGCTTGCGCGGCTGCGCGCGGCGCGCGGCGACGAGGTGCTGGCGCTGCGCCGGCGGCCGACCGAGTCCGACAGCGCCGTGCGTGCGGTCTGCGCCGACCTGGTGTCCGGCGTTGGGCTGCGGTTGCTGCCCCGCCGCGCCGACGCGCTGGTGTTCTGCGCCGCGCCGGATCGCCGCGACGAGGCCGCCTACCGCGCGTTGTTCGTCGACGGCCTGCGCCGCATGCTCGACCACGTGCAGGCACCGCGCGTGCTGCTGGTGTCCTCGACCGCGGTCTACGGCGAGGACGCGGGCGAGTGGGTCGACGAGGACACGCCCGAGCAACCGCCGGCCTTCAACGGCCGCGTGCTGCGCGCAGCCGAGGGCGAGCTGGCGCGCGAGCGTGGCGCCGTGGTGCTGCGCCTGACCGGCCTGTACGGACCGGGTCGCGACGCGCTGCTGCGTCGCGCCCGTGCGGGCACACCGGGCCGGCCACACTGGACCAATCGGGTTCACGTCGATGACGCGGCGGCGGCGCTGTCGCACCTGCTCGACCTGCCGCAGCCCGATCCGTTGTACCTCGGCAGCGATGCGCTACCGGCATTGGAGTCGGATGTGTTTGCCTGGGTGCGCGCCCACGAAGGCCTGGCGCCGGTTGTCGCCGCGCAACTGCCGGAAAGCGGACGCCGCGTCAGCAGCGCGCGCCTGCGCGCGAGTGGATGGACGCCGCGCTATCCGGATTACCGCAGTGGCTATGCGGGGCTGCTGGCGCCGCCGGGACAGTAGCGACGGCGCGGCTCCAGCGATAAAGGCGCGAGCAGGAAGAGCGGAAGTCGCCAGTCCGAACCGGCCCGTGGCGGCATCACGTTCGCGAGCAGCCGTCCTCCCGCGGCTCAGATGCGCGCCATTGCCGCCCGCAGGCTTGGTGGGCAAGCCGACTGCGCGTTCGGGTCAATGCCTGCCGCGCTTCTTCCCCTTGCCGAACCAGCGATGCCGCAGCTTCTGCCAGCGTGAGCTGCGCGGAGGTTCGTGGCGACGCGTCGTCGCGACGGGCGGCGCGCCCAACGCGCGCGCGCCGATGGCCTGGGCGGTGAACGCGGACCACATCTGCGCGGGCAGTCCGCCGCCGGTCACGCCGCGCATCGGCGTGTTGTCGTCGTTGCCCAGCCAGACCCCGACCGCGATGTCACCGGCCAGGCCGATGAACATCGCATCGCGGTTTTCCTGGGTGGTGCCGGTCTTGCCGAACACCGGCACCGACAGTCGCGCGGCCTTGCCGGTGCCGTGGTCGACGGCCGACCACAGCAGGTCCAGCAAAGCGGCGCGTTCGGCGGGCTCCAGCGCCGGCGCAGCGGACTCTCTCGGCTGGTCGTCATCGCCGATGTCCATCAGCCCGCGCGGCTGCACGACCCCTGTCTGCGAGCCCAGGCTGGCGTAGGCGGCGGTCATCTCCAGCAGGTTGGTCTCCGACACGCCCAGGGCGATCGTGGACTCGTTGGCGAGTTCGCTGCGGATGCCGAGGTCGCGCGCGGCGCGCACCACCGCGCGCGGGCCCACCTGTTCGGTCAGGCGGACCGCGGCGACGTTGCTGGACTGCGCGAACGCGTCGCGCAACGCGACCGGGCCGGCGTAGCGGTTGGCGTAATTCTGCGGCGTCCAGTCGCCGAGGGTGATCGGCGCGTCGTCGACCAGCGAATCGGCGGTCATGCCGTCGCGCAGCGCCGCGAGGTACACGAACAGCTTGAACGTCGAGCCCGGCTGGCGCTGCGCCTGGGTGACGCGGTTGAACGCGCTCTTGGCGTAATCGCCGCCGCCGACCATCGCCAGCACCTCGCCATTGCTGCGCATCGCCACCAGCGCGGCCTGGCCGACGCCATCGCGTGCGCCGCGACGCAGGCCGTCGCGCACGACCTGTTCGGCCAGCGCCTGCAGGCGCGGATCGAGCGTGGTCGGCACGTGCACCTCGCCGTAGTCGGCAGCAAAGGCGTTCTTGGCCTGCGGCGACACCCAGTCGGCGAAGTAGCTGCCGACCGGCAGGTCGGCCCGACCGCTGCGCAGGCGCGCCGGACGCGCGCGGTCGGCCTGCTCCTGGGTGATCGCGCCGGCCTCGACCATCGCGCGCAGCACCACCTGCGCGCGCGCGCGGGCGCCGCGCAGGTTGTCGGTCGGCGCCAGCGTCGACGGCGCCTTGATCATGCCGGCCAGCATCGCGGCCTGGCCGAGGTCGAGCTTCTCGGGCGTGGTGTCGAAGTAGTGCCGCGCCGCCGCGCGCAGGCCGTAGGTGCCGTCGCCGAAGTAGACGCTGCTCAGATAGCGCGACAGGATTTCGTTCTTGTCCAGGCGCAGTTCCAGCCACGTCGCGATCAGCGCTTCCTGCGCCTTGCGCCGGAACGTCCGCTCCGACGACAGGAACGAGGTCTTGGCCAGCTGCTGGGTGATCGTGCTGCCGCCTTGCTCGACCTTGCCGGCGGTCGCGTTGTGGCGGGCCGCGCGCGCGACGCCGCGCAGGTCGATGCCGGCGTGGGAATAGAAGCGCCGATCCTCGATCGCCAGCACCGCGTCGCGCACGTGGCGCGGCAGGATGCGGACGTCGACCGGGGTTTCCTTGTAAGCACCGCGCCGCGCGAACGACTCGCCGCTGCGGTCGAGCAGGATCAAGGTCGGTTCGGGCAGCGGCTGCAGCGCCTGCGATATCGGCAATGCCCAGCTGAGCCAGGCGAACGCCAGCAGCGCGAGCACGGCAGCGATGCCCGCGGCGCGCCACGGCCGGTCGCGGATGCGCCCGGCGAGACGACGCAACGGCGACGCGGCGTTGTGGGCAGTGTCGATGGGGGCTGCGGGGAAGGTCGCGGTTTCGCTCATCGGCGAAGTGTCCGCTGGACGGCTTCATCGGCTGCGTGACGGCAGCCGCGGCGCCGGCGGCGCGGTCGTCGCCATTCGGCGCATTACGCCTTCGGCCAATGCGCCCCGCGAGGTCTGACGTCATCCCCGCGCAGGCGGGGATCCATGGACGTCACGCCTTTGAGCCACCCAATCCGGTCGACGAAACCGACGCGCCGTCACTGCGGCGCGCGCGGATTCCGCTCGGGGTTGTACATGACCTCCAGTCGGAAGTTGCGATAGAAGGTCACCTGCGCGTCGTTGTTGCGCGGAAGGTTGCTCTTGTCAGGCAGACCGGTGGGACCGGCAACGACAAAGCCGAAGTTGGGCCGCTCCTTGTCGACCCAACTGCGTACTTGGCTCGACACCATCAGGTCGAGGTTGGGCGCGGACGGCAGCGTGGCTTCGTTGTCGAAGTTCATCGCACTCGAGAACGGCTGCGTGGCCATGCCGAGCGTGGTCGCGTGCGACTTCGGTGGCGAGCTGGAGACGGTTTCGCCACCGCTGCGACTTACCGACCGCGCGACGTCGAAGCGCAACCGCGCCGAGGCGACGGAGTCGAACTGACTGAGGTCGAACACGACCCCGCCGCGGAACACCGCGACGCGAATGTCGTGGCAGGGCAGGGGCGGCGTGCCCTTGCGGAAGAAGTTGTCGAAGCCGACCAGCATCTCGTTGGCGGCGGGCGCGAACGAGCTTGGCGGAACCTTGCCCGCGCGCAGGCAGGCGCCTTCTAAACCCGCGGTTCCCTTGGTTCCGGTCTTGAGCGGGGCGCTGGGGAGCAATTCGACGGTCTTGGCCTTGATCGGCGCGCAGCCCTTGCAACCTGGCAGCGTGAGTGCGGCGATCAGGCAGCACGCCAGGCCGGCGTGTTTGAAGAGTCCGTTCATGACGCGCATCCCTGCCGTGGTTGGGTCTGTGATCCAACGGCTGCTGGCCGGGCATGCGGCCAGAAAATGGGGATGTCAGGAAGAGGGGGGCGCGTTCATGCCTCGGGCTCGGATCTCACTCAGGTGACGAGGCAGCCTGCGGGCCGGCGGTGCCAGCACGCTGGGCTCGTTGCTAGTGTCCGGCGACGATGTCGATCAGCACCGGGCCGGTTCCGGCGCGCTGCACCTTCAGCACGACGTGGTCGCCGCCTTGCACGGCGGCCAGGGTCTTCTTCAGCGCCAGTCCGCTGGCGCCCTTGATCGGCTTGCCGTTCAACTCGACGATCAGGTCGCCCTTCCTGAGCCCGGCTTTTTCCGAAGGACTGCCGGCCTGCACCGAGGCGACTTTCACTTCGGCCAGGGTGGTGCTGAGGAAGCCCTCGGTCGCCACCGCCACGCCGAAGCCGAGGCGCGCTTTGGCGAAGGCGGGCGATGGGACGAGCGACGAGAACAACGCGAGGAGCACGAGTGCGAGCGCGGAAAGCTTCATGGGTGTTCCTGGATAAAGGCAGGGGTGGGACGCACGTCGCGCTGCGCGTGCAGCAGCCCGCGCAAGCGCCCGGCTCAGATCGCCAGCGGGCGAACGCCGGGTGCCTTCTTCAGCACGATCAGCAGCGCGACCGGGAACATCAGCCAGAAGCCCGACACCGGCATCAGCACCACGCCGAGCACGGTCAGCAGCAACAGCGCGACACCGACCGACCTGGGAATGGGGGAACCGTTGGCTTCGAGCGCGGACAGCAGCATGCCGACCACGAACAGGACCGCCCCGAACAACGCGAACCACGCGGCGAGCCCGGCCTTCTCGGAGGTAATCGAGTTGTACAAACCGCTCGCCAGCAGCTCGCGATAAACGCTGCCGAAGAAGGTGATGCCCACGACGGTATGCCCCAGGGCCACGAACATCACCCACTTGCCGATCCACTTCTTCATGCCGTCCCTGCCGTTGGTTTGCGTGGGCGGAGCATGGCAGCCGGGACGCTGCGGGGGGATATGCCACATGTCACTCGACCTTGTGGCGGATCGTGGCGACACCGCCTGATCCAAGATGCACGCGCGCTGTTTCGGCGTGGCGGGGCAAAACGCGTGCGGGGCACGCGGCCGCGTGTTACTCGACGCTGGCGACGCTGCTGCCGGCGCCAGTCGTCGCCGATTGCGCGGCCAGGCGTTCGGACGCGTGGCCCGGTTCCAGCCCGGTGTAGGCGTCGACCGGGGCGCGGTCGCTAGGCCACACCACCGACGGCCCGTGCGAGGTTTCGTCGGCGATCACCACCATGCCGCCGTGCTCGGTCTGCGCGAACAGGATCTTCGCGAACGCCTTGGGCAGGCGCACGCAGCCGTGGCTGGCGGGGTAGCCCGGGATGCGGCCGGCGTGCAACGCGATGCCATCCCAGGTCAGGCGCTGCATGTACGGCATCGGCGCGTTGTTGTAGAGGTTGGAGTGGTGCACTTCGCGCTTCTGCAGGATCGGGAACACGCCGGTTGGGGTCTCGTTGCCGGGCTTGCCGCTGCTGATCGTCGACACGCCGATGCGGATGCCGTTGCGGTACACGTGCGCGCGCTGCTCGGGCAGGCTGACCACGATCACCAGCGGGCCGACCGGCGAAGCCTCCGGCGTCCAGCGGTAGGCGCCGGGCTCGAGTTCGAGGTCCCCCGCGGGCCCGCCCTGGTCGCGGCCGTCGTCGCCGGGGACCTGCGGCGTGCCGGCATCGGCGATCGGCCAGTCGCTGGCGTTCTGCGCCAGCACCGGCGCGGCGGCCAGCGCCAGGCCCAGGACCGCGGCGCGCAGGAGCAGGAAGGAGGGGCGGGCATTGCGCGGGATCGGTTTCATGGCGTGGACGCTAGAAGACGGCGCATGACGCAGGAATTGACTTTGTTAGCCGCCGGTTAAATGCGGGCCTGAATTGGCCGAAAAGCCGCGGCGTTTTTTCACTGGAGGCTGATCTGTCTGGCTGGCAGCTGAGCGGAAGGACGCGCCTGTCGCGCGTCCGATGCGGGCGAGCTGCCGTCGGCAGCCGCCACGTAATCGCCCCGCGCGCAGCCCGAACTAACGGTCGAGGGCCGCCGAAGCGTTCGCTGGCCGCCGAGTGGAATGCGCCCATGGACGTCCGATGCCTGGTCCTGAAATCGCTGCTGGTCGCCGCCGCGCTCAACGCGACGGCGGCGATCGCGCAGCCGCCCGCGCCCGCGCCCGCGTCCGCGCCGAGCGCGACCATGCTGATCCACTGCAGCTACGGCACCTGGCCGACCCGCGACCAGGTCGCGCGCCACCTGCGGTTGCCGTCGGTGACGGTCGGCGAGGTCGCTGCCCGCGGGGTCGACGCGCCGGCCTCCAGTTCCGAAGCCCCGACCAGCGACGACGTCCGCCAGTTGCAGCAGTTCATCCGCCGGCAAGGCCGGCACGCGTGCGAGCACGGCGCCAGCCACGTGCAGGTGGACTTCCATCCGCCGCGCGGGCGCCGCGTGGCGGTGCTCGGCGTGGGCGAGGAATCGTCGTAACCGTTGCCGGCGGCACGCCGCCGATCGCGGCTGGCGCGCGGTGCTCAGTCGAGCTTGCGCAGCCGGTGCTGCGGCTGCTCGCACACCACCAGCTCTCCGGCGCCGGTCACGGTGCCGACGGCCTGGACGCGATCGCTTGGCTGCAGGGACTGCACGTCGCCGAGCGGCTGCGCCTTGCACAGGTTCCAGCGCGCCGGCAGTTGCACCCGCACGATGCCGGCGCCGCGGGTGGACACGGTGACCACCGCATTGCCGTCGTAGGCCCAGGGGGCGGTGTCGACGCCGACCACCGTACCTTCGATCGTGGCCTGCTGGCCGACCACCAGCGCGTCGGCAGTGGTGGGCGTGCTGGCGCAGGCGGACAACGCCGCGAGCGCGATGGCGATGACGGCAGCGGACGGGTGGCGGGGAAATCGAATCATCGGTGCGGCTCCAGTTGCAGTGCGCAAGGGTCGGTGCCGCAGGATGGGCCAGCGAAGCGATCGCAACAACCGCACACCCCGCGGTCGCGCGCGGCGGCGCTGGCTGCGGCCTCTTCGACGCGTCACCGCCCGCGACGCGGCGGCACCGCGAACCAGGCCGCGATCACCAGCAGCGCGAACCCGGTGTAGGCGGCGACGAACAGCGACCACGGCGCCTCGAAGAAGATCAGCCGCGCCAGCCAGTGCGCGATAAAGGAGTCGCCGTAGCTCGCCTGGCCCGCACGCTCGCGCAGCGCCTGCTCCCACACCGTCAGCGGGCACAACGCGCCCAGCCACGCCTGCAGCGCGATGCCGGCCATCAGCAGCACGTGCGTGAGCCGCCAGCGGAAGCCGCGCACCCAGCGCCACTGGCGCCAGGCGCCGAGCGGGATCGCCAGCGCGCCGAGCAGCACGAACACGACGATGCCGACGTGCAGCAGCAGGATCGCGTCGGCCAGGTGCGCGGCGAGGGCGGGCGACAGCGCGGTCATGCGCGCGACTGTACCGAGGTTGCGCGCCGCCGATCGCCCTCGCGTAGCCCGGGCAAGCGCAGCGCACCCGCGGTCTGAAGGCACGGCGCCTGCACGCGCGCATTGGCGTGAAATTTGCCCGCCGCGCGCGTTTGATTCGCGCGTGTTGACGGCGTAGAACAAAGTTCCCCAAGGCAAAGGGGTACCGCCATGAACCGCCTGTTGGCCATCGCGCTGACCGCCGCCGTCGCCTCGCTTGGCCTGTCGTGCCAGCACCCATCGCCAGACACGTCGCCCACCACGTCCACCGCGCCCGCGCCGGTCCTGCCCGGCATCGTCGGCGCCACCCTGCTCGACGGCCTGGGCGATTACCACGTCGCCATCACCGCCAAGCCCGAAGCACAGCGCTGGTTCGACCAGGCGCTGATGCTCACCTACGGCTTCAACCACGACGGCGCCGAGCGCTCGTTCCTGCGCGCGACCGAACTGGATCCCGACTGCGCGATGTGCTGGTGGGGCGCGTCGCTGGTGCTGGGCCCGCACGTCAATGCCGCGATGGACCCGGCCAACAATGCCGCCGCATGGACGCGCTTGCAGAAGGCGGTCGCACTGGCGCCCCAGGCGACGCCGCGCGAGCAGGCGTTCATCCGCGCGCTGTCCGCGCGCTACGCCGAGAACCCAGCGGCCGATCGCAAATCGCTGGACGCGGCCTACGTCGAGGCCACGCGCAAGCTGGTCGCCGAATTGCCGGACGATCTCGACGCGGCCACCCTCCACGCCGAGGCGATGATGGACACGCAGCCGTGGAACTACTACGACGAAAAGCTGCAGCCCAAGGGCCACACCGCTCAGATCGTGTCGACGCTGGAATCGGTGATCAAGCGCAACCCCGACCACGCCGGCGCGCTGCACCTGTACGTGCATGCGGTGGAAGCCTCGGCCGATCCGCAACGCGGCGCCGCCGCCGCCGACCACCTGCGCACGCTGATTCCCGGCTCCGGCCACCTGGTGCACATGCCCGCGCACATCTACTCGCGCGTGGGCCGCTGGCATGACGCGGTGCTCGCCAACCAGCTGGCGATCCAGGCCGACGACGCCTACCTCGCGATCTGCCGCGGCAATACCAAGGGCGTGTATCCGCTCGGCTACGTGCCGCACAACCACCACTTCCTGTGGTTCGCGGCGAGCATGGAAGGCACCCGCGCGCTGGCGAAATCCGCCGCCGAGCAGACCGCCACCCGCACCGACCTGCCCGAGCTGATGCGCCAGCCCGGCTTCGCCGGCCTGCAGCAGTACTGGCTGACGCCGTGGTTCTACCGCGTGCGCTTCGGGCTGTGGGACGAGATCGTCGGCGTGCCCAATCCCGCGCCGGATTTGCCCTATGTCACCGCGATCTGGCACTACGCGCAGGGCATGGCCGCAGTGCGCCAGCAGCGCTTGGACGAAGCCGAGCAACATCTGACGCAACTCGCGCAGCGCGCCGCCGATCCGGTGCTGGACACGCTCACCGTCTGGGACCGCTACCCGCTGACACATGCGGCGCGCATCGCCGAACGCACCCTGGCCGGCGAACTGGCGACCGCACGCGGCGATCGCGCGGCCGGCATCGCGGCGCTGCGCGAGGCGGTGGTGATCGAGGACCAGATTCCCTACGACGAACCACCCGGCTGGCATTCGCCGACCCGGCAGACCCTGGGCGCGATGCTGCTCGCCGCCGGCAAGCCCGCCGAAGCCGAAGCGGCGTACCGTGAGGAACTCAAGCGCAATCCCGACAACGGCTGGTCGCTGTACGGCCTGGCGCAAAGCCTGCGCGCGCAGAAGCGCGACGCCGAGGCCAAGGCGGTGGACGGCCGCTTCGCCAAGGCCTGGCAGAACGCCGACATCAAGCTCAGCGCGTCGCGGATGTGAATGCAGTCGTGGCTACGGGGGCGGATGCGTTGCGCATTCGCCCACGTGGAGCGTGCTGCCGAAGGGGATTTCATCCGGGTCGTCGCCCAAGGGGACTTCCTGCGGGCGTAACCGATGGGCGTTGCGCCGCATTGGGTTCCCGCGCGGTCGAACATCCGGCTTCTTGCGCGTCGTAGCGACGGAATGTCACGGGAATGTTTCCGGCGCCGGAACCTTGTCGCCACGGACCAGTCAGTCGGCAAGGGCGACCACTCCGATGGCGCCTCGTCGGGTTGAATCCGCGGCAGCAACGTACGCACCGTAGGCTGGGTTGGCTTCATCAACCCAGCAACGCGTGCGCCAGGACGCTGGGTTGGTGAAGCCAACCCAGCCTACGTTCTCTATCGTGGAGCCTGCGTCGGATGACGCGCCCCGACGTCGAGGTGTCGACATGCCCCCTGCCCAGGCCGCTGCGCCCGCGTCGCACCCATCGCGCGAGGTGCGGCTGCTGCTGATCGGACGCGGGTTGCGCGCCGCGGTCGACGGCTTCGTGGCGGTGCTGCTGCCGGCGTACCTGCTGGCGCTGGGCTTCGACGTCTGGCACGTCGGCGTGCTCAGTTCCGCGACCCTGCTCGGCTCGGCGCTGATGACGCTGGCGGTGGGCCGCTGGGGGCATCGCCTGCCGCACGGCCGGCTGCTGCGCGCGGCGGGGCTGCTGATGGCGTTGACCGGCTTCGCATTCGCCGGTCTGTCGGCGTTCTGGCCGCTGCTGCTGGTCGCGTTCGTGGGCACGTTGAACCCCAGCGCCGGCGACGTCAGCGTGTTCCTGCCGCTGGAGCACATGCGCCTGGCGAATGCCGTCCAGGGGCCGGCCGCGCAAGGGCCGTCGCGCACCACGCTGTTCGCGCGCTATTCGCTGGTCGCTGCCCTGTGCGCGGCGCTGGGCTCGCTTGCCGCGGCCGCGCCGGAGGCGCTGGTGCGCGCGGGCATCGGGTTGTTGCCGGCGCTGCGGGGGATGTTCGTGGTGTACGGCCTGGCCGGGGTGGCGATCTGGCTGTTGTATGCGCGCCTGCCGCCATCGGACGACGATGGGCCGCACGCGCCACCGGTGCCGCTGCGTGAGTCGCGCCGCATCGTCGCGCGGCTGGCGGCGCTGTTCTCGATCGATGCCTTCGCCGGCGGCCTGCTGGTGCAGTCGCTGCTGGCGCTGTGGCTGTTCGAACGCTTTGGCCTGTCGCTGGCGCAGGCGGCGACGTTCTTCTTCTGGTCGGGCCTGCTCAGCGCGCTGTCGCAACTGGCGGCGCCGCGGGTGGCGCGCCGCATCGGGCTGCTCAACACGATGGTGTTCACCCACATCCCGGCCAGTCTGGCGCTGATCGCCGCGGCGTTCGCGCCCTCGATGCAGCTGGCGCTCGGCTTGCTGTTCGTGCGCGCCGCGCTGTCGCAGATGGACGTGCCCACGCGTGCGGCGTTCGTGATGGCGGTGGTCAGCCCGTCCGAGCGCAGCGCGGCGGCGAGCTACACCGCGGTGCCGCGCAGCCTGGCCTCGGCGCTGAGCCCGTCGCTGGGCGGCGCGCTGTTCGCCGCCGGCTGGCTGGCGGCGCCGCTACTGGCCTGCGGGGTGCTGAAGATCGCCTACGACCTGACGCTGCTGGCGATGTTCCGGGGCGTGCACGCCGAAGAGTGATGGTCGCCAGCGGCGCGGCCGCGGTGATCGTTCGCTCGCCGGGCCGCCGGTGCGAGCGGCAACGCCGGCCGTCTGCAGACCTCTGGCACGGGCGGTGGCAGCCGTCCGTGGATAAGGTCCGGCCACGTTGCAGTGGTTGCCCGCTGCTTGCTTGCCCTGAGGGAAAGACCCATGAAATGGCTTCGTCGGATCCTGATTGCGGCCGCGGTCCTGGTGCTGGTGCTGGTCGGCGTTGCCGTTGCCACGGCGCAGCGCAGCGAGCGGCCGGTGGGTTTCCAACTGGTCCGGGCGGCGGGGGCGGACGGGCGCGCGTTCGCGGTCGGGGTCTGGTATCCCACGCAGGCGCGGCCACGGCCAACGACGTTCCTGGGCGGCATCGTGATGGATGTGGCGCCCGCGGCCGCGGTCGACGGACGCGCCTTGCCGCTGGTGGTGATCTCGCACGGCAACGGCGGCGGGCCCGGCAGCCATGCCGACCTGGCGATGGCGCTGGCCGATGCCGGCTATGTCGTCGCCGCGCCGATGCACAGCGGCGACAACTTCGCCGACCAGGCCGCCGCCGGCTCGGTGAACCTGTTCAGTGGCCGCAACCGCGAGCTGCGCGCGACCGTCGACCACATGCTCACGGCCTGGCCGGAGCGCGGCCGCATCGACCCACAGCGCATCGGCGCGTTCGGGTTTTCCGCGGGCGGCTTCACGGTGTTGACCGCTGTCGGCGCCGCGCCGGACCTGCGCCTGGTGGCGACGCAGTGCACCGCCTCGCCGGAGTTCATCTGCGACGTGCTGCGCCATGCCAAGTCGCCGTTGCTGGATGCCGCCGCGCCCGGCGTCGGCGATGCGTTCGTGGCCGACCCGCGGATCAAGGCGGCGGTGGTGGCGGCACCGGGGCTGGGGTTCGCGATGGGGACCAACGGCCTGGCCGACGTGCGCGTGCCGGTGCAGCTGTGGAGCGGCGAGCAGGACGACAAGGTCCCGTACGCGACCAATGCCAAGCCGGTGCGCGAAGCGCTCGGCGCGCGGGTCGAGTTCCACGCGGTGCCCGGTGCCGGGCACACCTCGTTCCTTACCCCGTGCGGCCTGCTGCGGCCACCGGGCCTGTGCACGGACCCGGGGCAGTTCGACCGCAGGACCTTCCATGCCGCGATGAACGCCAGCGTGGTGGCGTTCTTCGATGAGCGCCTGAAGCCGCGCTGACGCCGATGGCCGGCGGACGTCCCCCGCCACTCCGCCACCGCCCGTCAGCGGACCTTCGGGTACAGCCCGCCGCAATGGCACCAGCCATCGGGACTGCAGATCACCTTGTGCGGGCGGCACAGCTGCGCCATGCCCTTGCACGAGAAGTTGCCGGTCGCGCCCTTCTTGCAGAAGCAGGTGAAGGTGCTGTTGCCGCCGTCGCAGACGAAACCGTTGCCGCCCTGCGCGGCCATCGCCGTGGCCGCCAGTTCCGCGGTCTGCTCCGGCCCCAGTTCGGTCGATTGCATGTGGCTGCAGGCGCTCGCCAGCAGCAGGAATGTCGCCAACACCGTCGCCAAGGCCAGCGCATCGAACAGCGTCTTGGGGTGGATCGCCATCGTCCTTCTCCGCTTCCATAGGTGATGGGGTTAACGCTCGGGTTGCAGTGCAGCGGTCACGACCACGGGCCGGGGTCCGACCAACGGACGTTGCGCCCCGGAGCGTTGCAGGCCTGCAACGCCGTGCGCGCTGGCACCGGCCTCGCGCAGCTTCTGAGCGCATTCCTCGCAGCACACCTCGACGCTGCGCCCGCCGATCGTCACCGTGATCGCGTCGCCGTCGAGTTCGCAATCGCATGCCGCGCAGGTCTTCTGAGCCATGACACTTCTCCGTGGATGCCCGCCATCCGGGCACGCATAGGAGACCATTCACGGACGGCCGTCGCTGTCGAAATCTTTAGGTATTCAAGGCCAGCGGGCGCTGTGGCTGGATACGACCCGACGCGATCGGTGGACGATTCAAGGCCGGCCCCGGAGTTCGAGCGTGGTGGTCGTCCCGCGCCCGGCATGGGAGACGATATCGAGCTTCCACGCCAGGTGCTCGCACAAGCGCGCGATCAGGTCCAGGCCAATGCCGCCGCCGCCGCGGTCACCGCCGCCGCGCGCCACCTGCGCATAGATCGCGCTGATTTCCTCGGGGGTCATGCCGTGGCCCGGGTCTTCGATGACGACGGTCGCGCCGGGCTCCAGGCGGATCCGGATCTCGCCGCGATCGCTGTTCTCGATCGCATTGCGCAGCAGGTTGCCGATCGCCGCCTGCACGATCGGCAGCGGCGCGACGATCTCGCTGGGTGGCAATGCGTCCACCACCAGTGCGAGGTCCTTGCCGCGGGTGAGGTGGCGGTGATCCTCGACGATCTCCGGCAACAGCTGGTCCAGCGCGACGGGCTCGCTGACGCTGGCCAGGCGGGCCGGGTCCTTGGCCAGCACCAGCAGCAGCGAGATCAGGTGTTCGACGTCGCGCGCGGTGCGCTGGATCCGCGCCAGCTGGTTGCGGGCGGCTGCGGGCACGCCGGGTTGTCCCAGTGCGAGTTCGGTGGCGCCGGCAATGACCGCGATCGGCGTGCGCAACTCGTGGCTGGCGCTGTCGATAAAGGCGCGCTCGCGCTCGACGAAGTGCTCGTTGCGTTGCAGATAGTTGTTGAGGGCGTCGGCGATCACCACCAGCTCGGCGCTGGCCGACTCGGCGACCTCGATGCGCTCCCCGGCGCGGTCCGGCCGCAGCGAGCCGATGCGTTGCGCCATCTCGCTCAGCGGACGCACCAGGAACCCCACGCCCCAGGCGATGGCGATGGCAAGCAACGCGATCACCACGGTGGCCGAGCCCAGCACGGTCAAGGCCAGGTCGGTTTCGCGTTGCTCCAGCTCGGCGATGTCCAGCGCCAAGGCCAGCCGTCGGCCGTTGACATCGCGTACCAGCACCACCCGGACGCCGCCGTCGACGTCGACATCGTCGTGGACGCCCGGTGCGAGGCCACGCAAGCTCGCAGGAAGGCGGCCGGGCACGCTGCCATCGAACAGCTTCAGCGTTTCGGTGTCGGTCCAGCGGTACTCCCGGTCCGCTTCGCTGCGTTCGATGAAATGGTCGAGCTCCGATCCGAGCAAGGACTGCCACACCAGTTGCTCGGCCTGCTCGTTGACCACGAAGCCGTGGACCAGCACGGCGGCGGTCAGCAGAACCGCATACCCCAACAGCCCGACGACGATGCGCTGGCGAAGCCCGGATCTAGCGACCATCGGCCACCTCATTGGTTTCGGGCGGGCCGGCGTCGGCCAGGCTGCCGTCGAACAACCGGTACCCCACGCGTGGCAGGGTGTGGATCAGCTTCAGCGGGTACGGGCCGTCGACGCTGCGGCGCAGTTCGTAGACATGCGAACGCAGCATGTCGCCATCGGGCGGGTCATCGCCCCACAAGGCCCGCTCCAGGCGTTCGCGGGTGACGGCCGCCGGGCTGGCCTGCATCAACACCTCCAGCAATTTCCGGCAGGCCGGGTACAGGCGCAAGGCGCGTCCCTGGCGGGTGACTTCCAGCGTGGTCGGGTCGTAGCGCAGGTCCGCGACCTGCAGCACGCGGCTGCGACCCCGGCCCGCGGCGCGCGCCATCAGCGCTTCCAGGCGGACCTCGAGTTCGGGCAGGGCGAAGGGCTTGGTCAGGTAGTCGTCGGCGCCGGCACGGAAGCCGGCGATCTTGTCGGGTAGTTCGTCGCGCGCGGTCAGCATCAGCACCGGCACATCGCAATGGGCTTCTTCGCGCAGGCGGCGCAACACCTCGCGGCCATCCAGCCGCGGCAGCATCCAGTCCAGCACGATGGCGTCGTAGGGCTGGGTGATGGCCAGGTGGAAGCCGGTCTGCCCATCGGGCGCGGCATCCAGGGTGTGGCCGCGCGCCTCGAAGTACTCGAACAGGTTCGCCACCAGGCTCCGGTTGTCCTCGACCACGAGCAAGCGCATGCCATCTCCCAGGAATCACTCGGTGCGCGAAACGGCGCGCAAGGCCTTGCAGCTTCCGGCGTGACGCGTCGGAGCACTGTCGGAACAGCTGCCGCGGATTCTCCCATGCCGCCGATGCACATCAACCGGAGTTCGTCCGCGCACGGGGCGAACTCCATCGCCAGCAAGCTGGGTCGGGCCAAGCACTCGGAGGCTGCTTAACGGTTTGCGAAGCCCGCTCCTACCGCTCTCCGACACACCGCTTCCGATCATGGCGATGAATCTCTCCCAACCCAGCCGCCTCCGATCCCGCCAGTGAAGTCGTTGCCGCCGATGAAGGTCCCCGCAAACAACAACGGCCGCTCACGGTGGCGTGCGCGCGCGCGCCCCGCAGGCCCGTGCTCGCCGCTTTCTCCAGTCGCAGCGTTCGACCGCGGGCCCGGCTTCCTGACGGCCCACCTGTGGGCGCCCTTGTCCGTCCTGCTGGCGTTGGCCACCGTGCTGATGGCGTGGCACGCAGACCAATGGTTCGCCGATCGCCTGTACGCCTGGCAAGGGCATCACTGGACCCTGCGCTTCAACTTCGTCACCGAAACGCTGATCCACGTCCTCGGGCGGGATCTGAGCACGGCCGCATGGCTGGGCGTGCTCGCGGCGTGGATCGTGGTGCGCACGCGGCCGGGGCTCTCGCTCTGGCGCAGGCCGTTGGCGTGCCTGCTGGTGTCGACCCTGCTGGCCACGGCGTTGGTGGCCTGGGTCAAGTCCTGGTCGAACATGGATTGCCCATGGGACCTCGTTCGCTACGGCGGCGACCGCGCCTTCGTCGGCCTGTTCGGCCTGCGCCCGGTCGGCATGGCGCGCGGCGTGTGCTTCCCTGCCGGCCATGCCAGCGCCGGCTATGCGTGGATGGCCCTGTACTTCTTCTGCCTGGCCACCCGCCCACGGTGGCGCTGGGCGGGCTTGTCGGTGGGCGTGGGGTTGGGCGTTCTGTTCGGGTTCTCCCAGCAGCTGCGCGGTGCGCATTTCCTGTCGCACGACCTGTGGACGGCCGCGATCAGCTGGCTGACGGCACTGGGCGTGCATGCCTTCGGCTGGCGCGAGTCCGCAGTTGTCGCGCAACTCGCGCGCGCCGCGGCGACGCATGCGCCGCCTTCCGCGGCGACCGGCATGGCGCAGCCGGTGGCGCCATGAACGCGCTCGCGCGCGAGGTCGGCGCTGGGGCGTGGGCGCGCTCGCTCGCGCACCGGCCCGAAATCAGCGTCGAGGCGCTTGCGCTGGTGGTGAGCGGGTTCTTCACCCTGAGCTTCCACCACGCGTTCTGGCGTGCGGTCATCGCAACCGGCGCGTTGCATGGCGCTGGCGGCTGGCTGACCGGCGTCAGCCTGGCGGTCTCGATTACCGCGTTGAACATGATCCTGTTGTGCGTGCTGCTGAACCGCTGGACGGCGAAGCCGGTGTTGACCGTGCTGCTGCTGGCGACCGCCCTGGCCGCGCACTTCATGGACCAGTACACGGTCTATTTCGACGACGACATGATCCGCAACATCCTGCATACCGACCGCAAGGAATCGGCCGAGCTGGTATCGCTTGGATTGATCCCGGCGCTGTTCCTGCGTGGGGTGCTGCCCGTCGCGCTGCTATGGCGGCTGCGCCTGAAGCCCACGCCGATGGGTCGCGCGCTGCTGGTCCGCAGCGTGTGCCTGGGCGCGGCGATCGCGGTTGCGGCGGGTGGAATCCTGCTGTCTTTCCAGAACCTGTCGGCGCTGATGCGCAACCACACCGAGGTCCGGCACCTGATCACGCCAGGCAACTACCTGGTCTCGCTCGGTCGCGTGCTGCTCGATGACGGCAGCGCCAGGAAGCCGCGCACGCCGATCGGCACCGACGCCCGCGTTGTGGCCCGCGCGCCAGCCTCCCGGCCGCGGCTGTTGGTGCTGGTAGTCGGGGAAACGTTGCGCGCGCAGAACTGGGGTCTCAACGGCTATGCACGGCAGACCACGCCGCAACTGGCACAGATAGACCTGGTCAATTTCAGCGATGTCACCGCCTGCGGTTCCAGCACCGAGGTGTCGCTGCCGTGCATGTTCTCGCCATACGGGCGCGGGCACTACGACAAGGGCCGGATCAAGCATTCGCAGTCGCTGCTGCACGTGCTGGAGCACGCCGGCATCCCGACCCTGTGGCGTGACAACCAGACCGGCTGCAAGGGCGTGTGCGACGGCCTGGCGTTTGAGTCCTTCGAACACGCCCGGGATCGGCGGCTATGCGACCGCGAAGGCTGCCTGGACGAGGTCATGCTGCGAGGCCTGGCCGACGAAGTCGGCAAGCGCCCGGGCGACATGGTGGTGGTGCTGCACCAGCTGGGCAGCCACGGGCCTCGGTACTACAAGCGCTATCCCGAGCGCCTGCGGCGGTACCGGCCTGCCTGCGAACGTTCGGAACTGGGGCAATGCCGCCCATCGGAAATCGTCAACGCATACGACAACGCGGTGCTGTACACCGACGAATTCCTGGCGCGCACCATCCACTTCCTCGCCGGACAGACCTCCCGCGATACCGCATTGATCTACCTCTCCGACCACGGCGAGTCGCTCGGCGAGCATGGCCTGTTCCTCCATGGCGTGCCTTACGCCATCGCGCCGGATACCCAGCTCAAGGTGCCGATGATTATGTGGATGTCATCGGGCTTCGCCGCGGCGCGTGGCATCGACATGCAGTGCATGAAGAAGTCTGCGAACCGTCCATCGAGCCATGACAACCTCTTCCACTCCGTGCTCGGACTGATGCAGGTGGACACCCGGGAGTACGACCCCGACCTGGACCTGTTCCAACACTGCTCGGCCGTGCCGGGTTCAACGCGATCCTAGCCGACACCTCGACCAGCTGCGCCGCACTTCGCAACCGCGGCAGCACGCGCGAATGGACTTCGCTAGGCGCTCTTGGCCAGCGCCGGCTGCCGGAACGCGGTCGGCGAACGGCCGTAGGCCTGTTTGAACGCTGCGGCGAAGTGGCTATGGCTGGAGAAGCCCAGGTCCTGCGCGAGCGCGGACATGTCGTCGCAGTGCGCGACCAGGTCGAGCGCGCGCGCCAGGCGCAGGCGCAGGTGGTAGCGGTATAGCGGCAGGCCTTCGACCTGCTGGAAGGCCTGGGTCAGGTACACCGCCGAGCCGCCGATCTGCGCCGCGATTTCCGCCAGGCTCCAGCGCCGGCTGAGGTCGCCGGCGAGCAGCAGCTTGGCGCGGTCCACCAGCCGCTGCCGTGCGTGGCTCGCGCCGGGCTCGCGAGTGGTGCCCGGCCCAAGGCTGCGACACACCAGGGTCAGCGCCAGGCTCTCCGCTTCCAGCGGTTCGATGCTGCGGTGGCGGCAGGTGCCCAGGCAGTGCACGTTCGTCACCGCGACGGTGCCGGTGTCGAGCAGGCGGCTGGTTTCGAACTCGGGCGTCTCACGCGCAGCGGGGCAGGGAAAGGGGGGCTCAGCGCCAGCCTAGCGGATGCGCGTTGGCTTTTCGTCGCGGTGTCAGCGCGCGGCGATCGGCCGCGGCATCTCGCAGTCCGGGCCGGGGCTGGTGTCGTCGGTGCTCACGCACAGGCCGAAGCGGTGCAGGCCGGGGACCAGGCGGGTGTCGCCCTTGGCGATCGCGAAACGTTCGACCGCTTCGGACCGGCAGGCGCGGTTGCGCGGGCCGGAGGCCGGTGCGCAGTTGGGCGCGAACACGGTGTAGTGGCACTGCCCGCTGGCGCTGCGCAGGCAGTCGAAGCGGGCGACGCCGGCCTGGCTGCTGGCGCGGCTGTAGAGCACGTCGCTACCGTCGACGATGGTGCGGTTAACGAAGCTGCTGCCGCCGACGTCGCAGCCGAACAGCGAGAGCACGAAGTAGCACAGGGCGATCAGTTTCATGGGGCACCTCGCGGGTGGGTAGCGGCGCGGCGTGGGTTGGAATTTTCCGTGGTACGGCTTTTCTGCTCGTCATCCCCGCGAAGGCGGGGATCCAGGGACGTTGGCTCTTGTCGGGAAGGAAGTCCGGGTGTCAGCCTTCAGCAGAACGATGCGGCACGAGCGAGAGTCCATGGATCCCCGCCTTCGCGGGGATGACGATTCCGATGCTTGGTGCGGGGTGCGTTGGATGGTGTTTTTCATCGCCGCGACTTCACATATGCCGGAACAGCGTCATGAACGGCGCGCTGACGGCCAGGGTTTCGGGCCGCGACTTCAGGCGCACGGTGCCGCGGCCACTGTCGTCGCGGACGATGCCGGCGATCGCCTTGAGGTTGACGATCGTCGAGCGGTGGATCTGCTTGAAGGTGGTCGCGTCGAGCACCCCCAACAGCTCGCGGATAGGGGTGCGCAGCAGCGCTTCGCCTTCGGCGGTGACCACGGTCGTGTACTTGTTGTCGGCGCGGAAGTAGGCGACGTCGTCGACCAGGATCAGGCGCGTCTCGCGGCCGGCGCTGGCGGTGAGCCAGGTCAGCGGCGGTGGCGCGTCGGCGGGCGGACGTGCCGCACTGGAATGGGCACCGAGGCGTTCGAGCAGCGCGCTCAGCGCGGCGGCCTCGTTGTTGCCGGTGCGCGCCTGCAGGCGCTGCACGGTCGCGGCCAGCCGCTCGGGCTTGATCGGCTTGAGCAGGTAATCGACCGCGCCGCGCTCGAACGCGTCGATCGCGTACTGGTCGTAGGCGGTCACGAACACGATCTGGGTGTGCGGGGTCGCGTGCGCCGCGGCGGCGGCGACTTCCAGCCCGCTCAGGCCGGGCATGCGGATGTCGAGGAACGCGACCTCGGGCCGGTGCTCGGCCAGCGCCTCCAGCGCATGCGCGCCGTCCTCGCACTCGGCCACGATCCGCAGCTGCGGCCAGGCCTGCTTGAGCGCATCGACCAGGCCCTGGCGCAGCAGCGCCTCGTCCTCGGCGATCACGCAGGTCACGTTTGTGGCCAGCTCAGACATGAGGGACTTCCTGCGCAGCTTTGTCTGCGGGCACGGTCAGCGTCGCGGCGACGCCGGCAGGGAAGTTGGCGACCACCGCCAGCGCCGCGCGGCCGCCGTGGCGCAGGCGCAGGCGTTCGCGCACGTTCTTCAGGCCGATGCCGGTGCCCGCGGTTTTGGCGTTGAACCCGTCGCCGTCGTCGGCCACGGTGATCGCGACCTCGTCGTCGCTGCGGCGCGCGCGGATCCACACGGTGCCGCCGCCGGTGCGCGGCTCCAGCCCGTGCTTGATCGCGTTCTCGACCAAGGTCTGCAGCATCATCGGCGGCAGCGGCGTGGCGCGCAGGTTTTCCGGCACGTCGACCTGCACCGACAGGCGCGCGCCCATGCGGATCTTGAGGATCTCCAGGTAGGCGATCGCGCGCTCCAGTTCCGCGCCCAGCGTCGAGGTCTCGTCGTCGGTGCGCGGCAGCGAGTGGCGCAGGTACTGGATCAAATGCCCGAGCATCTCGTCGGCGCGCGGCGGGTCGCTGCGCGCCAGCAGCTGGGCGCTGGCCAGGGTGTTGTAGAGGAAGTGCGGCTCGACCTGCGCGTGCAACAGGGAGAGCTTGGCGACGGTGAGTTCCTTCTCGGTCGCGGTCTGGGTGGCCTCGCTCTTCTCGCCGCGGCGGCGCTCGCCAACGCGGCGGCTGATCGCGCGGGTGATCGCCTCGGCGTTCTCGAAGTTGCTGCCGTCGTCGACCAGGAACCAGTCGCTCCACGCCGGCGACTCGGGCTCGCAGATCAGGGTGACGCTGCCGCTGTCGTGGCCGGGGGTGACGGTGGCGAGGATCTGGTTGCGCGGCACGCCGAACCACGACAGCGGGTTCCAGCGCCCGCCGACGCGTTCGATCTGCACGTCGGGGCGGCCGACCTTGGCGCGCACCTGCAGGCTGTCGCGTGCGCTCTCGACGTGCTGGATGCGTGGCAGTTCGCGGATCGCCGCATCGAGCAGGTCGAACGCCTCACCGGCCTCGAACGGGATCTCGACCTGGCGGCGCTGGCGGTTGGCGAGCGCCTCCTTGTCGATGCGCCCGGCGATCAGCCGCACGCGGCCCAGGTGCGAGAGCGCGCCGGCGACCACCAGCGCCATCGTCAGCATCCCGGCCACCACCACCGGCCATTCGATCCAGCCGATCAGCGGCAGGTTCGACCACAGCCCGGCGAACAGGAACACCACCAGCAACCAGGCCAGGGTGATGCGCAGGACGAAGGCGAGGCTCTTGAACACGGGGCTTCCTGGGTGAGCTGTATGGATTGCGGCCGAGCATAGCGAGCCGCGGCGCGCGGTGGCCGGGATTGCGACGGGTGCGGGGATGGGGCGACGAAGCGGGGGAAAATGCCGGCGGGCGAACGAGGGATCGGCCTCGTGGGGGCGTGGTCGCGCCGTCAGCTAACCCGCCCGGCCTCGCGGCTTGCGGGGTCAGCCGGGCCTGCCGAGCTCCAGCCGGAGTTCTGCGCCCGAAACCGGGCTGCACGGCTGCCAGCCCTGGGACAGGTAGAAGCGCTCGGCGCGCGTGCCCGGATTGGTGGTGAGCCACAGGCGCGCGTGGCCCAGCGACCACAGCCAGTCGACGACCGTGGCGTGCAGTGCCTTGCCATGGCCGCGACCCTCGTGGTGCGGGTGCACGAACAGCGCCCACACGCTGCCGTCCTTATGGCCGCTGGCGAACGCCGTGATCTCTCCCTCCGCCTCGATGACCCAGGTGCGCCCGAGCGTCTCCAGCGCGGCGAGGTAGTCCGCTTCGGAGATCCGCGTCGGACTGGAGAGCGTGTTCTCGCGCACCGCCAGGCGCACGCGATGCATGGCCGGGATATCGGATGGGGTGGCTTGGCGCGGTGTCACGGGTGGGTCCTGGCGCTTGAAATACGCCGAGCCGCGAAACGAGTTCGGCTTGAACTAATTGTTAGGCCTTGAGCGGTGGAAAATAAGGCTCAATGCCGGTGCTCCGTGTCTTGGACTTGAACGATCTGCCACTTTCCATTGCGGCGAAGCCATGTGCTAGTCCAAGAAAAGGTGCCGCGATCCCCACCTTTGCGCCACTCGTCCTCGCCATGAGCGACTGCAACGTTTCCGAAGACGCGTACCGTTACCGCTGTGGCCCGAAGCAGCGAGTACGGCTCACCAGCTTGCATGGCTTGGATGGCCTGAGCCTTGTCCAGAACTGTCCCATCCGGAAGTACCCACACGCAATCTTGCGCGAAGATGCGTTCCAAAACAGACGAGTCATTCCGCCCAAGCGACTCGGCAAGAGCTCGCTCGTCACGTTCTATGATGCGAGCAGCATTCTCTCGGCCAAGTGCTGGAGAAGCTATGAGAAACATCAGCAGGAGCGCGGTTCTGATCATCAAGGCCTATCGCTTGGTTGACGGGCTCACCCAGCCTACCCGCCGCGCACGCGCAGCGTCAGGCCCTTGAGGAAGTTGCGCAGCAGCTGGTCGCCGCACAGGCGGAAGTTGTGGTGGCCGGGCTGGCGGAAAAGCGCGGTCAGTTCCGGCTTGGAGATCGGGAAGCCGGCGTCGGCAAAGGCCTGGTGCATGTCGCCGTCCTTGAGTTCGAACGCGACGCGCAGCTTCTTCAGCACCACGTTGTTGGTGATGCGCTTCTCGACCGGGCGCGGCACGCCGTCGGGGTTGGGGCCGCGGTAGTGCAGCACCAGGCCGTCGAGGAAATGCGCGAGCACCGGGTTGGGGCACTCGACGTAGCCCGGCTCGTCCTCCTTGCGCAGGTAGCCGGGCACGTCGGCCTTGTCGAGCGGTAAGTCCGGATCGGCCAGGCGCGTGATCTCGACGACCTTGGCGTCGCTGAGGTCGAGCATGTAGCGGATGGAGCGCAGTACGTCGTTGTTGATCATTGCCTGTTCCGTGATGCGAATCTTGGTGAGCCAGAGGCTTCGTAGGATGCGGTAAGCGCAGCGCACCGCATCGCTCGCGACAGATGCGGTGCGCTGCGCTTACCGCATCCTACGGTGACGTGGTGTGGCGAATCACGCGCGCGCGGCGAGCCACACGCGCACCGCCTCGCCGAACGCGGCGCCGTGGCGCGGGTCGTGGTCGAAGTAGAGGTCGGGTTCGATCAGTTCGGCCTCCATCAGCAGCCAGCGGCCGTCGGCGTCGGGCACGGTGTCGATGCGCGCGTACAGCAGCGGCGCGTCGATCGCGGCCAGGGTCTGTTCGGCCAGCGCCAGCGCGCCGGGCGGCGGCGCCGGCAGCGCGGTGTAGGCGCCGCCGTACTGCACCTGCACGCGGAACTCGCCGGGTAGCGGTCGTTTGTTGACGACATGGCCCAGGCGCCCGCCGAAAAACAGCAGCGAGGTCTCGCCTGCGCTCTCGATGCTCGGCAGGTAGGGCTGGACCATCGCCGCGCCGGTCACCGCGTGCGCGCCGGCTTCGTCGAAGGCCTCGCCGCGGCGCAGGCGTTGGGTCTGCCACGCGCCGCCGGAGACGGTCGGCTTGACGATCAGCTCCGCCGCGTCGGTGGCCGCGAACGCGGCCTCGACCTGTTGCGCGGTGACGCGCTCGGACCAGGTGGTGGGCGGGATCGCGATGCCGCGCTGCGCGAGCTCTTGCAGGTAGCGCTTGTCGGAATTCCAGCCGAGCAGCGCGGCCGGGTTGGCCAGCGGCAGGCCGGCGTGTTCCCACGTCCGGCACGCGCGCAACCAGCGGGCGTGGTCGAAGTGGTAGCCCCAGACCAGCAGCGGCAGCACCAGCGCGAAGCCCGCGAGCCCGCCGGCGCCGTCGACGTGCGCGGTCCACGGCGTCGGCGTCGCGGTCACGCCCGCGCTCGAAAGCGCGTTGCGCAGGCGCGCGAGCACCCCCTCCCAGATGCCCGCGTACGAGGCGTCGGCAGGATCGGGGGTGAGGATGGCGACCTCGGTCATCGTGGTTTCGCTGCAGGCGCCCGGTGCAGGCGCGGCAGGCGAGTGTATCGGGCGCGCCACGTACCCGCGCGGCGTTTTCACGCCGGTTTAAGTTCGCCGGGGCCAGGCTTCAACTCGGCACGGGAGCCCGGGTCGCCGTTCGCGGCGGTCCCTTGAGGAGACGTGCCATGAAACGATCCACCGCAATTGCCGCGTGCGTGTTGGCCGCGCTCGCACTGCTGCCGCTGGCGGGCATCGCGCAGGACCTGGCGGTGACCGCCGCAAAGAACGCCAAGGTGCTGCTCGACAACGACAAGGTCCGCGTCATCGAGCTGCAGATGGCACCCGGCGGAAAGACCGGCATGCATTCGCACGGCGACCACGTCGTGTACTTCGTCACCGGCGGCGAGGCGACCCAGAACAACGCCGACGGCACGTCGACCAAGCGCCAGCCCAAGCCCGGTGAGGTCATGTGGAGCGGGCCGGTCACCCACGACACCCACAACACCGGCAAGGCGATGGTCAAGGCGGTGATCGTCGAGCTGAAGGCGCCGGCCAGCCCGCCGTAGGCGATGTGGACGCGGCGATGCGCAGCGTCGCGTGGCGGCATGGGTATCGCTGGCGGGGCCGGGCGGGTGACGCCGCGGCCGGGGTGGGCGCACGGGCGCGGGAGTAGAATCGCCGCACGGCTGGAGCGGCGAGCATGGCGACCCCGCGCACGCACGAAGCGATGATCCAGGCCCGCGGCCTGCCGCGCGGCAACGGCGGGCTGCAGGGCGACGGTGCGATGACCGGCATCCTCGCCCAGGTCTCGCGCGAGGCCCTGCAGGGCGAAGGCCTCGACGCGGTGCTGCAGCGCATCGTCGATTGCCTGTTCCGGCGCCTGCCGGTGGCGATCGCGAGCATCATCCTGCTCGACGACGCCGGCACCCATTTCGTGCAGGAAGTCTGGGCCGGCCAGCTCGACCTGGAGCAGTCGGTGCCGTTGCCGTGGCCGGTGACGTTGGGCGCGGCCGGGCGCTGCGCGCGCAACGGCCAGGCCCAGCTGATCGCTGACATCGAGCACGATCCGGATTACGTGCCGGGCCATCGCGCGGTGCGCTCCGAGTACCTGGTGCCGATCCGCCACCGCGCCCGCATGCACGGCGTGCTCAACATCGAAAGCGAGCACGCCGAGTTCTTCACCCTGGAAGTGCGCGCGCTGTTCGACGCCGTTGCCGACCAGATCGCCGGTGCCATCCACCTGGCGCGGGTGGCGGGCGAGCTCGCGGCCGCCAACCGCAAGCTCGAGGGGTTGTCGATGAGCGACGGCCTCACCGGGATTGCCAATCGCCGCTGCTTCGACCTGCGCCTGGCCGCGGACTGGCAGCGCCTGGCGCAGGAAGGGCGGATGCTGGCGCTGGCGCTGGTGGACGCCGACTGCTTCAAGCCGCTCAACGACACCTGCGGGCACCTGTACGGCGACGAGTGCTTGCGCACGCTCGCGCGCCTCTGCGGCGGGTTCGCCGAGCGCGACGAGGACCTGGTGGCGCGCTACGGCGGCGAGGAACTGGTGCTGCTGCTGCCGGGCCGCGACCTGCCGGCCGTGCACCGCACCGGTGAGCATCTGCGGCAGCGGGTCGAAGCCGAGGCGATCGCGCACCCGTGCTCCACGGTCGCGCCGCACGTGACGATCAGCGTCGGCGTCTGCGCGATGCAACCCGAGCCGGCGCGCGCACCGGAACTGCTGATCCAGACCGCGGATCGCGCGCTGTACGCCGCCAAGGCCCAGGGCCGCAACTGCGTGGTCGCCGCCGTGCCGCGGACGCCGCGGGACCGGCGCAGCCGCGCGCGCACCGCGGAGTGACGCGACTCAGCGCGGGCGCGTCGCGTCCGCCCGGATCGACCCGGCGGGTAGCGCGACCGAAACGGGCGGCCGCGCGAGGGTCTCTTCGATCGCGGTGAACGCCGAGTGCCGGCCCGGCGCGGCATCGGGCACGCCGGTCGCGAAGTACGCCACCCCGGTGCCGGACGCGCGGTCGATCCACAGGCCCGACAGCAGGCCGTAGGCGGCGCCGGCGTGGCCGATGCGCGCGACCCCGTCGCCGAACAGGTCGTCGCGGCAGCCGGCCGCGCGCGTCGCCAGCGTCTGCACGGCCAGGCCGTAGCGGCAGAAGAAGCCGCGCCCGGAGGCGCTGGCGTCGTCCTCGGCGGTGATGCCGTTGCCGGGTAAGTAGCGCCAATGCGGTGCGGTCATCGCCTGCACCGATGCGGGCGTCAGCAACCGCAAGCCATCGACCTCGCCCTCGCCCAGCAGCAGGCGGCCCAGCGCCGCCAGCCCGAGCGCGGAAATGCGCAGCCCGCCCTGCGGCGAGAACAGCGCGCCATTGGCCCCGGCGCGCCAACGCGACAGGTCGCAGTCGCCGGTGCGCGACAGGTTGACCGCGCACGCCGGCTTGCGGCCGCGGTGGTCGTCGCGCAGCGGCGCGCCGCTCGCGTCGTACAGCACCACCGCGCGCGCGGCGACGGATGCGTCGCAGCTGTCCCAGTTGAAACATGAGGCGATGCCCAACGGGCGCAGCACCAGCGCGTCCATCAGCCGGTCGAAGCGCTCGCCGGTGGCGCGCTCCATCACCGCCGCGACCAGCGGCAGGTTGAGGTTGGCGTAGCGGAAGTGCGTGCCGGGCGCGTGCGCGGCGTCCCACGCGCGCGGGTCGTCGAGGATCGTGCGCAACTCGCCGTCCAGCGGAATTGCGTAATAGCCGGCCGCATCCGTGAGGCCGGAACGGTGCGAGAGCAGCAGGCGCAGCGTGATCGGCTGGCGCGGATGCGCAGGGTGGCGCAGCGACCACCCCAGCAGCGTCGACACGTCGGCATCGAGGTGCAGGCGGCCCTGCTCGACCAGGCGCATCACCCCGATCGCGGTGACCAGTTTGGAGATCGATGCGACCCGCACCGGGTCGTCGGCGCCGACCGCACGCCCGGCCGAGATGTCGGCCAGCCCGCGCGCTTCGATCGTGGTGATGCCGCGGCGGTCGAAGGCCACGCGTACCGTGGCGGTCGGTTCCGTGGCGCGCGCGTTGGCGGCGCCCAGCAGCAGCGCCACGGTGGCGGCGAGGATGCGGGCGCGACGCGACGTCATCGGAAGTGCCTGCGCCATGCCTGCGGCCGTGCTCGACGCGTGGTGACGGCCGGGCGCCTGCCGTCAGTCGAGCGCATCGAACCATGCCGCATACGGCGAATGGCGGGCCATCGTGCGGTTGCAGTCGGGCGCGCCATCGGTCCACCACGCCGGGCCGCGTTCGCCGAGCGCGACCTTGGCCGCGTCGACCTCGCTGCGCGCCTGCCGTTCGGCCGCCGCGTCGCCGGCACGCAACGCGCGGCCGACCGCGGCGCGGGCGCGCATCAGGCGTTGCGTCTGCGCCGCGCGTTCGGCCGCGGGCAACGACGGATCACTGCAGCGCCACAGGCGACCGCGCACCACGAAATAGCGGCCGTCCGGGGTCACGGGGTAGGGCGGCGGTTTGCGCATCGACCCAGTCTGCCAGCCGCTGCGTGCGGCGCGCGGTGATGGCGGTCGACGATTCGACTCGTCATCGGTTGGCGCCGGGAGGAGCCTGCGGCCGCACGTACCGCCGTCCTAACCGCCGGCCCGCCGGCCCGCCGGGTGTCGGCCTAGTCGCGCGCGGAAATGATGAAGCTGCCGAACGACACGCCCAGGGTGCGGCCGCTGCCCTTGCCGGTCAGGGCGAGCGAGATCGAACCTTTGGTGACCACCTGCGCCTTGGAGGCGTTGCCCGAATTGCCGGCGTTGGCCTCGGCAGTCGCGTAGCCGCCGATCAGGTCGCGGATGTCGTTGACCGGGGTGAACTTGCCCAAACCATTCTCGATCGTGGACTTGCCGAACGTCAGCCCGCCGCCCTTGGATTCGATGGTGACCGCCAGGGTCTGGCCGTTGTCGCACTTGATCACGCCGTCGCCGCTGGAACGCTTGTAGAACGCGCCGCCGCCGGACATGTTGTAGGTCATGGTGCAGCTGGTCTGCGCGGCGTGGGCCGGCAGCGCGGCCAGGGCCATGGGTGCGGCCAGGGCGGTGGCCAGGACGATTGCAAGACGCATCGAGGACTCCGTGTCGGTAGGCGCGCCAATCGCGCCCGGCAAGTATGCCGCGCGCGTCTCGCGCACACGCGATCACAGGATCCTGCGCGCCGGCCCGCGCCGGGCATCGGTCGCCGCCGCCCGCTGCAGATGCGAGAACCGCGCCAACTTCCGGGTCGCGCTGCGCGCTGCCGCCGTTGGCGCGTGGCGGCAGGGACGCCGGTAATCGCGCGCCGCGTTTGCCCTAATCGATGAAGCCGCATTTCGCGGCAGGGCCGCGCGCGGGGGGTGGCCCCCCACCATCGAAGGATCCGGACATGAACGTGCAAGCCAAATTGCGCCATCCCCGCCGCCGCGCCGCCCGGCTCGGTGTGGCCTACTGCATCGGCCTGGCGATCGCCGGGCCGGTCTGCGCCGACGCGGTCACCGACTGGAACCTGGTATTCGACCAGGCTTCGCCCGCGTTCGGGGGGCCGCCGGCACGCAGCCCGCCCGGGGCGATGATGCATGTCGCGATCCACGACGCGCTCAATAGCATCGATCCACGCTACCAGCCCTACACCGCGCTAAGTCCGGCCAATCCCAACGCCTCGCCCGATGCCGCGATCGCCGCCGCCGCGCGCGACGTGCTGATCAACCAGCTCAGCCGCCTGCCCGACAACGCGGCCAAGGCCGCGGCGCGGACCAACGTGCAGTCCGCCTACGTCGCCGCACTGGCGGCCATCCCCGATGGCACCGCCGAGAACCTCGGTGTTGCAGCCGGACAGGCGGCCGCCGCGGCGATCATCGCGCTGCGCCTCAACGACGGCCAGGGCACGCCCAACCTGCCGTACACCCTGGCGCCGGGACTGGGCGTGTACCAGCCCACGCCGCCGAACTTCGCGACGCCGAGCTTTGCCGGCCTGGCCCTGTGGACCCCGTTCGCGATGACCAGCGCCTCGCAGTTCCACCCGGGCCCGTCGCCGATCTTCGCGCTCAAGGGCGCGCCGTACGCGCGCGACTACAACGAGGTGAAAGCCGTGGGTTCGGCGGTGGTCCGCAACGCCGCGCCGGATTCGGAGGAAAGCCGGATCGCGCGCTTTTTCCCGGGCGGCGGTGGCAACGGCAATGCGCTTGCCCGTGCTGCGATCAACGGCCTGGGACTGGATCGCTGGCAGCATGCGCGGCTGTTTGCACTGCGCGGCATGGCCGAAACCGATGCGCTGATCACCGCGTTCGGAACCAAGTACGTCTACAACTTCTGGCGGCCGGTGACCGCGATCCGCTGGGCAGACGACGGCAACCGCCGCACCGAGCCCGATCCGGGCTGGCTGTCCTACCAGCTGACACCGGCCTATCCGGACTACATCTGCGGCCTGCCCTCGGTGATTGGTTCCACGACCGAAGTACTGCGTCGCTTCTTCGGCACGGACGACATCACTTTCAGCTTCACCGTCTCGATTCCGCAACCGGCGCCGGCGCCCCCGGAAGTGCTGACGCGCAACTACACGTCGCTGTCGCAGGCCGCGAACGAAGCAGTCGATGCCCGCGTGTTCGGCGGCATGCATTTCCGCGACGGCTGCGAGCAGGCCAAGCGCACGAGTTCGAAGGTGGCCAGCTACGTGTTCGCGCGCTATCTGAAGCCGGTGCAATGAGTCGGCCGCGCTGATCGAGTCCGGCGCGGCGGCGGGCGTGCGGCAGAGCTAGGCGCCGACCCGCCGCCGCACCGCGGCGATGTCGCGGATCGGTCGCACCTCGATGCAGCCGGTGCGGCTCCACGGGAATTCCTGGGCGATGCGGAGCGCATCGTCCAGGCTCGGCGCCTCGATCACGTTGAAGCCGGCCAGCATCTCCTTGGTCTCGGCGAACGGGCCGTCGACGATGGTGGTGCGGCCGTTGCGCACCCGCACCGACTTGGCGGTGGCCGGCGCTTCCAGCTGCTGCGAATCGAGCAGCCGGCCGTCGTCGCGCAGTTCGTCGGCATGCACCAGGCAGCCGCGCATCAGGGTGTCGAACTCGCCCGCGGGCAGCGCGTCCAGCAGCTGCGCGTCGGTGTAGATCATCATCAGGAACTGCATGGCGGCCTCGGTGGGGAAGGGCGTTGGGCCGACCTTAGCGCATCGCGGCGAAGGATCGAGGCGCGCCGGTACGCCAGCCGCCACGCCGCGCGATGGGCACGCGGCGCGATGCCCGGAAAACGACGAGCCCCGCGGGTGCGGGGCTCGGGATGCGGCACGGTGGCGGCGATCAGTGGTGCAGCAGGATGTCGGCGATGATGCCGGTCGCGACCGCGACCAGGATGAACTTGCCGTCGTCGCCGCGCACCCAGCGGTGGCCGCGCGGCGGCGGTGCGAGGTGGTACACGCGGTAATCGCTCACGTGGTAGCGCGGCTGCAGGTAGACCACGTCGATGCGCTCCCCCTTGCGCCAGCCCTCGTGCTTGCCACGGTCGTGGTGGCCGTGGCGGCCGTGGCCATCGTCGTCGTGGCCGTGGCCGTGTTTCTTGCCAGCCTCGGCGGACGCCGACGCCAGCGCCAGCAACGCGGCCAGCGGCGCGATCAACAGCAGGTATCTCATGGGTGCCCCCTTGCAGTGGCCGGGCCGCGGGCCCGGTGGTGGATGACGAATGCCAAGCGCGCCGATCCTACGTCGCCGGCGGCGCCGAACGTGCGCGCGCGTCGCGCGGCTTGTTCGAAGCTTGACGGCGGTCGCCGTTTGCGCGGCCGCGGCTTCGGCCTCAGGGCAGCGTGCGCAGCTTCGGCTCGCGCTCCCACTGCCGGGTCTGGGCGGCCTTGACGAACGCCTTGCCATCGCCGGCGTCGACCACGCCCGGGTCCTTGCCGATACCGCCGGCCTTGAGCAACGCCTGCGCGCCGGCATCGGCGGCGATCGCCTTGAGGTGGCCGAACGCGTCGCGCACGAAGTCCACCGCCGCCGCTTCCTTCGCCAGGCGCTTGCCGGCCTCGTCGGACAACACCACCGCGACCGCATCGAACACCAGCGACGGCGTGCCGGCCAGCTGGCCGTCGGCGGGCAGCTTCTTGCGGTCGGACAACATCGCGCCGCCGAGCTTCGGGGCGACGATCTTGACCGTGGCGCCGGCATCTTCCGCCGCCTTGCGCAGCGCCTTGATCGTGGCGGCGTTGGAGCCGTCGTCGACCAAGATGCCGACCGCGCGCCCCTGCAACGTCGGCTTCATCTTGCCGATGATCTGCAAGGCCGGCGATGGTGGCATGTCGATGGCCGGAACCTTGGCCGGCGGTGCCGGTGGCAGCGCATCCATGCCCAGGCCGTTGGCTACACGCTGCGCGAGGTCGGTATCGATGTGGCGCAGGTGGCCGACGATCAACTCGCGCACGTGCGCCGTCTCGACCTTGGACAACTCGAACACGAATGCCGCGGCGATGTGGGCCTGCTCGAACTTGGTCTGGCTGCGGTAGAACAGCCGCGGCTGGCTGTAGTGGTCGGCGAAGGTCTCGGGGCGGATGCGGCCCTTGACGCCGTCGTCGGCCTGGTTTGCGAGGTGCTCCGCAAAGCTGCGGAAGCCGGCCGGTGTCGCGCGCGCGGAGGTCGGATCGAGCGAGCTGGGCTCGTAGGCGACGCGGCCCTTCGGCACCTGCATCTGCATGTGGCCGTCGCGCTGCTGGTTCGCGAACGGGCACTTGGGCGCGTTGATCGGGATCTGGTGGAAGTTCGGGCCGCCCAGACGGATCAGCTGGGTGTCGAGGTAGGAGAACAGCCGGCCCTGCAGCAGCGGGTCGTTGCTGAAGTCGATGCCGGGCACGATGTTGGCCGGGCAGAACGCGACCTGTTCGGTCTCGGCGAAGAAGTTGTCGGGCATGCGGTCGAGGACCATGCGCCCGACCACGGTCAGCGGCACCAACTCTTCGGGCACCAGCTTGGTCGGGTCGAGGTGGTCGAACGGGAACGCGTCGGCCTGTTCCTCGGTGAACAGCTGCACGGCCAGGTCCCAGGCCGGGAAGTTGCCCGACTGCACCGCCTCGAACATGTCGCGGCGGTGGAAGTCGTTGTCGCAGCCCTGCAGTTTCACCGCTTCATCCCACACCGTGGACTGCAGCCCCAGCTGCGGACGCCAGTGGAACTTGACGAACGTCGACTTGCCCTTGGCATCGAGCAGGCGGAACGAGTGCACGCCGAAGCCTTCGATCATGCGCAGCGAGCGCGGGATCGCGCGGTCGCTCATCGCCCAGAAGATCGTGTGCATCGATTCGGGGGTGAGCGAGATGAAATCCCAGAACGTGTCGTGCGCGGCGGCGGCCTGCGGGTAGCCGCGGTCGGGTTCCATCTTCACCGAGTGCACCAGGTCGGGGAACTTCATCGCGTCCTGGATGAAGAACACCGGCACGTTGTTGCCGACCAGGTCGAAGTTGCCCTGCTGGGTGTAGAACTTGACCGCGAAGCCGCGCACGTCGCGCGGTGTGTCGACCGAACCGGCGCCGCCGGCGACGGTGGAGAAGCGCGCGAACACCGGGGTGCGCTGGCCGACCTCGTTGAACAGCGCGGCGCTGGTGTACTTGGCCAGCGATTTGGTCAGTTCGAAATAGCCGTGCACGCCGGTGCCGCGCGCGTGGACGATGCGCTCGGGGATGCGCTCGTGGTCGAAGTGGGTGATCTTCTCGCGCAGGATGAAGTCTTCGAGCAGGGTCGGGCCGCGCGGCCCGGCCTTCAGCGAGTTCTGGTTGTCCGCCAGCGGCACGCCCTGGTTGGTGGTCAGCGGCGGGTGGGTGCCGCCGGCGTGCTGGTGCAGTTCGTCGCCATGGCCGCGCTCCGCCTGGTCGGGGGCCGGCTTGCGGGCGGCCGGGGGGGATTTGGCGGGCGTCTTCTTGGCGGCCATGCGGGGCTCCTGCTGGGTGGTGGGGCGCGGCGGGTGCGGCGCGGAAGGAGCACCGTCGCGCAGGCGGGGTTAACGCCCTGTGCAATACCTGCGGCATGCAGGCATGAACGGGTGCGCCAGCGCGCACGGGTTGCGACACTGCGCGTCCTTGCATCGCCGTTCGCTCGTCGCCCGAGACGATCGGTTTCGCTTTGCCCAACCCATCCGACGAAACCCCATGCCCGACGATCCGCCCGGTTTCTCCTTCGTGCCGATCGCCTACGTGCGCTCGCCGTACGCGCGGCGCATCGATGCACCGCACCAGTCGACGGTGGTCGCCGGCACCGAGACCGGCGACCTGGCGCCGGCCACGATCGCGTTCGTCGACGGCATTCCCGACGCCGCGTTCCGCGACCTGGCCGGCTTCGAGCGGCTGTGGCTGGTGTTCGTGTTCCATCGCAGCCAGGGCTGGAAGGCCGAGGTCCGGCCGCCGCGCGGCGGCGGCAAGCGCAGCGTGCTGGCCACGCGCTCGCCGCACCGGCCCAACGCGATCGGCCTGTCGGCGGTGGAACTGGTCGCGGTCGAGGCGCGCGCGTTGCAGGTGCGCGGCATCGACCTGCTCGATGGCACGCCGATCCTCGACATCAAGCCTTACGTGCCGTATGCCGATGCGTTCCCGCACGCGTGCGCCGGCTGGATCGATGGCATCGACGCCGCGCAGGGCCGGCAGTCGGCGCCCGGGCCGCGCCGGCCGCGGTCGCCGCGCACTTAGGTCGGGTCAAGCAATCGGCCGGGTGAAGGCGCTGCCGTGCACCCAGAAATGAAGGGGGCGGTCGAGGCCGTAGCCGCGCAAAAAAAGGAACGGCCGAGGCCGTCGCCACGCAGCCAAAAGAAAGGGACGGCCGAAGCCGTAGCCACGCAGCCAAAAGAAAGGGACGGCCGAGGCCGTCCCTTGTGATGTCGCAAGCCCCGACGAGAAGGCTTACGGCATCAGCACCTTGTCGACCACGTGGATCACGCCGTTGCTCTGCATCACGTCGGCGGTGGTGACCATCGCGGTGTTGCCCTTGGCGTCGGTCAGGCTGATCCCGTTGGCCCCCGCGGCCTTCGCGATCAGGCTGCCGCCCTGCACGGTGGTCAGCGTGGCGCTGCCGCCACCGGCCTGGACCTGCGCCATCAGCGCGGCAGCGTCGAGCTTGCCGGGCACCACGTGGTAGGTCAGCACCTTGGTCAGGTCGGCCTTCTTCTCGGGCTTGAGCAGGCCGTCGACGGTGCCGGCCGGCAGCGCGTCGAACGCGGCGTTGACCGGCGCGAACACGGTGAACGGGCCGGCGCCCTTGAGCGTGTCGACCAGCCCGGCGGCCTTGACCGCGGCGACCAGGGTGGTGTGGTCCTTGGAATTGACGGCGTTGTCGATGATGTCCTTGTCGGCGTACATCGGCGCGCCGCCGACCATCGGGTTCTCGGGCGTCGCCGGGGCCGGCGTGGGCATGTCGACGGCCGCGGCCGGCTCGGTGGTCGCGGCCGCGGCGGCTGCGGTGTCGGCATCGGCATCGGCGTCCTTGCCGGCACAGGCCGACAGGGCCAGCACGGCGACCAGGGCGAGGGCGAGCGGGGCGAGGTTCATGGGGGACTCTTTCATGGCGGACTCCTGGGATGGGCGCGGTAAGGCGCGGGTTCGGCCGTAGCTACGCGCGCAGCGTGGATTCGGATGCAGGCCGACGCGCATTGCCCCGTGCGCGGGACGATGCTTCCCCGCTTTGCCGGCTTATCGCCATCGCAGCTGGCGCCTAGGCTATGCCGTTCCCCCGCCCGAGACCTGCCGATGCTCACCCCGCGCCAAGCGCAATTCGCGTTCATCCCGTTGGCTGCCCTGCTGATGTCCGGCGTCATCAGCCTGGCGATGAGCGTGCTCACCCTCGGCCTGGCGCCCGGCTTGCCCGGCGCGTGGCTGCGGGCGTGGGCGCTCGCGTTCGCCGTGGCCCTGCCGACCGCATGGGTGGTGTTGCCGGGCCTGCGCGCCTTGCTGGCGCGGCTGGTGCGCGAGCCGGTGCCAACGCTGCCCACCCGCGACATCGGCGAGCGGGAATGAGCCGCGCCGCGCCCGCGACCGCCGCACCCGGGCGCCGACCGCCGTCGGCTACGATCCGGGCTACCCCGGTGGAGACAGAGGCGGCGCGCGTGGAGTCGATCATTTCGGTCAAGGACGTCAGCAAGACCTACGCCTCCGGCTTCGAGGCGCTCAAGCATGTCGACCTGGAGATCCGCCGCGGCGAGATCCTCGCCCTGCTCGGCCCCAACGGCGCCGGCAAGACCACCCTGATCAGCATCATCTGCGGGATCGTCAACGCCAGCAGCGGCTCGGTCACCGCCGACGGCCACGACATCGTCCGCGACTACCGCGCTGCGCGCAGCAAGATCGGGCTGGTGCCGCAGGAACTGTCGACCGACGCGTTCGAGACGGTGTGGGCGACCGTGCGCTTCAGCCGCGGCCTGTTCGGCAAGCCCCGCAACGATGCCCACCTGGAAAAGGTTCTGCGCGACCTGTCGCTGTGGGACAAGAAGGACAGCAAGATCATGGCGCTGTCGGGCGGCATGAAGCGCCGCGTGCTGATCGCCAAGGCGCTGTCGCACGAGCCGCGGATCCTGTTCCTGGACGAGCCCACCGCCGGCGTCGACGTCGAGCTGCGCCGCGACATGTGGCAGATGGTGCGCGAGCTGCGCGCCAATGGCGTGACCATCATCCTGACCACGCACTACATCGAGGAAGCGCAGGAGATGGCCGACCGCATCGGCGTGATCAACCACGGCGAGCTGGTGCTGGTCGAGGACAAGCACGTGCTGATGCGCAAGCTCGGCAAGAAGCAGCTCACGCTGCAGCTGCCCGAGCCGCTGCCGCGCGTGCCCGAGGCGCTGGCGGACCTGCCGCTGGAGCTGGCCGACGACGGCCACGCGCTGGTCTACACCTTCGACGCGCAGGCCGACCGCGGCGGCATCGCCACGCTGCTGCGGCGGCTGGGCGAGCACGGCATCGAGTTCAAGGACCTGCACTCGAGCGAGAGCTCGCTGGAGGAGATTTTCGTCAGCCTGGTGCGGGGTTCTGCATGATGTCGCGATACGCAAATCCCCCTCAGTCCCCCTTTTTCAAAGGGGGAAGGCAAGCGCCCCGTTTGACTCGGAGCAACAAGCACACCGGCTTGTCTCCCCTCTTTGCAAAAGAGGGGTCGGGGGAGATTTGCTTTTGCCAGGAGGCGGCATGTCCATGAACGTCCACGCGATCGCCGCGATCTACCGCTTCGAGATGGCGCGTACCTTCCGCACCCTGACCCAGTCGATCGCCTCGCCGGTGCTGTCGACCTCGCTGTACTTCGTGGTGTTCGGCGCGGCGATCGGCGCGCGCATGGGCGACATCGAGGGCGTGAGCTACGGCGCCTTCATCATCCCCGGGCTGATCATGCTGGCGCTGCTCAACGAGAGCATCTCCAACGCTTCGTTCGGCATCTACATGCCCAAGTGGGCCGGCACGATCTACGAGCTGCTGTCGGCGCCGGTGTCCTACGTCGAGGTCGTGATCGGCTACGTCGGCGCGGCGGCGACCAAGTCGGTGATGCTGGGGGTGCTGATCCTGGCCACGGCGCGGCTGTTCGTGCCGTACGAGATCGCGCACCCGCTGTGGATGCTCGCGTTCCTGGTGCTGACCGCGGTCACCTTCAGCCTGTTCGGTTTCATCATCGGGCTGTGGGCCGACGACTTCCAGAAACTGCAGGTGATCCCGCTGATGATCGTGACGCCGCTGACGTTCCTGGGCGGTGCGTTCTACTCGATCAGCATGCTGCCGCCGGCGTGGCAGAAGCTCACCCTGTTCAACCCGGTGGTGTACCTGATCAGCGGCTTCCGCTGGAGCTTCTACGGCATCGCCGACGTCAACGTGGCGGTCAGCGCGGCGGCGATCCTCGGGTTCCTGGCGCTGTGCCTGCTCGCGGTGTGGTGGATCTTCAAGACCGGCTACAAGCTCAAGGCCTGAAGCCCCCGGGCATGGCCCAAAGCCGCGGCGGCGGGCCGGAGCCCAGGCCGACCCGCCGCCACCGCGTCTCCCTGACGAGGAGGCGGCCAGTGTCGGTGGCGGTGGTCGCAACAGCTGAGAACGGCGGGTTGACGCGTCGCCGGCGCGCGCGGTCACGCGCCGCAGATCGGCCGGCGACTAGCGTGTGCGGGTGCCGCCACCGCGAGACCGACCGATGCACGAGAACCCCAGCCCCGATCCGACCGCGCCCGATCCGGCGGTGCCCGACCCCGCAACCAATCCCACGCCCGGACCCAAGCCCGAGCTCCCGCCCGCGCCGCCACCGGCGCGCCCGGAGCAGCCCGCGCCGCCGCCGCCACGCCCGGAAATCACCCCGCCGCCGGAGCCCGGGCCGGCACCCGCGCCGCCGGAAGTTCCCGAGCTGCCGCAGCCGGCCCCGGCCGAACCGCAACCGGAAATCCCGGCGCCCGGGCAGCCGCTGCCGGTGGCGCCGCCAGCAATAGATCCACTGCCGCCGGCCCCCATGGCCTGACGCGGCGGCCGGCGTGGCTAGTTGTCGCCGGCCTTGGTATCGAGGAAATACGGCTCGACCTTGCCGTTGACCTTCATCGTCATCGGGTTGCCGTGGCGGTCGAGCGCCTTGCCGACCGCGCAGCGGATCCAGCCTTCGCTGATGCAGTACTCCTCGACGTTGGTGCGTTCCTGGCCGTTGAAGACGATGCCGACCCCGCGCTCGAGCAGGGCGGCGTCGTGGAACGGGCTGCGGGGGTTCAGGGACAGGCGGTCGGGCAGGGTGTCGGTCATCGGGGCAAGTTCACTGGAGTGGCGCGACGGGCCACGTGCGGGCGACAGGATACGGGCTGGCCGCGTCCGCCTGCGACCCGCGGACCGGCCGCGCCGGGATCGCGGCCGGATCGATGGCCGCGATCAGTTGCCGACGCCGGCCTCGGCGCCGCCGCGGTGCAGCGGGTTGGGGAGCGCATCTCCCTTGGCGGTGAACCCCAGCGACACCGAGTTGAGGCAATGGCGCTCGAAGGTCGGCGGCGGACCGTCGGGAAACACGTGCCCGAGGTGGCTGCCGCAACGCGCGCAGACGATCTCGTCGCGGGTCATGCCGTAGCTGGTGTCGGTGATCACGCGCACGTGGCCCGGGTCGTAGGGCGCGAAGAAGCTCGGCCAGCCGGTGCCGGAGTCGAACTTGGTGTCGGAGCGGAACAGCGGCAGCCCGCACAGCCGGCAGGTGTAGATGCCGTCGAGCTTGTTGTCGAGGAACACCCCGCAGAACGCGGCTTCGGTGCCGTGCTCGAGCAGCACCCGGCGCTCGGCGGCGCTGAGCCCGGCGCTGAGCGCGGCGCGCTGGGAATCGGTCGGCGGGGTCAGGTCGAAGGCGGTCATGGCGGCTCCTTGCAGCGTTGCCGCACTTCAGCAGCCCGCGGCTTCAGGCCCGGTGAAGGGGCTGGCCGCTTGGAACCGTGCCCCGGCGGCACCAGATCGAAGCGATGACCCCAGCCCCGCCTCCCGCCACGCCGGCCGCCGCCGCCCCTCTCGACGGCACCGCTCCGGTCGCCCGCCCCGCGTCGGCGCGCAGCGAGGCGCAGGTGCTGCGCGACCTGCTGCCGTTCCTGCGCCCGTTCGTGGGCCGCATCGCGCTGGCGCTGGGGCTGGTGGTCGCCGGCAAGCTGGCCAACCTGACCGTGCCGCTGGTGCTCAAGCGCCTGGTGGACGGCCTCGACGTCGCGCCGACCCTACTGGTGTTGCCGGTCGCGCTGCTGCTCGCCTACGGCGCCTCGCGGCTGTCGGTGACGCTGTTCACCGAGTTGCGCCAGGTGGTGTTCGCGCGGGTGATGGCACGGGTGTCGCGCAAGGTGACGCTGCAGGTGTTCCGCCACCTGCACGCGCTGAGCCTGCGCTTCCACCTCGCGCGCCGCACCGGCGGCGTGGCCCGCGACGTCGAACGCGGAGGCAGCGCGATTTCCGACCTGCTCGACTGGACCCTGTACACCATCCTGCCCACCCTGATCGAGGTGGTGCTGGTGACCGGCGTGCTGGTCTACCTCTACGACTGGGGCTTCGCGGCGATCACCCTGGCGACGCTGGTGGCGTACATCGTGTTCACGTTCTCGGTGACCGAATGGCGCACGCGCTTCTACCGCGCCGCGGTCGAGGCCGATACCCACGCCAACGAGCGCGCGGTGGACTCGCTGCTCAATTACGAGACCGTCAAGTACTTCGGCAACGAGGAGCACGAGGCGCGCCGCTACGACGAGAACCTCGTCCGCCTCGAGAACGCCCAGGTCATGAGCCGCAAGACCCTGGCGGTGCTCAACCTGGGGCAGGTCGCGATCGTCTCGCTGGGGGTCACCGCGATGATGTGGCGCGCGGCCGCCGGCGTGGTCGCCGGCAGCATGACGATCGGCGACCTGGTGCTGGTCAACGCCTACCTGCTGCAGTTGTCGGCGCCGCTGAACATGCTCGGCATGATGTACCGCGAGGTGAAGCAGGCGTTCACCAACCTGGAACGGCTGTTCGGCCTGCTCGACGAGCGCCAGGACGTGCAGGACCGCGCCGGCGCGGTGGCCTTGCAGGCGAGCACGCCGCGGGTCGCATTCGAGCACGTGGACTTTTCCTACGACGCGCGCCGGCAGATCCTGCGCGATGTCAGCTTCACCATCGCGCCGGGCGGCACGGTCGCCGTGGTCGGCCATTCGGGCTCGGGCAAGTCGACCCTGGCGCGGCTGCTGTACCGCTTCTACGACGTCGACGACGGCCGGATCGCGATCACCGATGCGGCGGGCGACACCCGTGACGTCCGCGACTACGCGCAGGCGTCGGTGCGCAGCGCGATCGCGATCGTGCCGCAGGACACGGTGCTGTTCAACGACAGCATCTACTACAACATCCTCTACGGCCGCCCGGGCGCGAGCGGTGCCGAGGTCGAGCAGGCCGCGCGCGCGGCGCACATCCACGACCTGATCGTGTCGCTGCCCGACGGCTACGAGTCGCAGGTCGGCGAGCGCGGGCTCAAGCTCAGCGGCGGCGAGAAGCAGCGCGTGGCGATCGCGCGCGCCTTGCTGAAGAACCCGGCGATACTGATCTTCGACGAGGCGACCTCGGCGCTGGATTCCCGCTCGGAACGCTCGATCCAGGCCGAGCTCGACCGCATCGCGATTGGCCGCACCACGCTGGTGATCGCGCACCGGCTGTCGACGGTGATGGATGCCGACGAGATCCTGGTCATGGACAGCGGCCGGATCGTCGAACGCGGCACGCACGCGCGCCTGTTGGCGCTGAGTGGCCACTACGCGCAGATGTGGCAGCTGCAGCAGCAGGAGCAGCGCGAAGCGGTCGCCATCGAAGCGGCCGCTGAATCGTAGGAGCGACTTCCGTCGCGAGCTTTCCCCTCAACCCGCGCGCGCCGCCCAATCGCACCCACAATCGACATCCGATGCGCCACCATCGTCTTTCAACCGCCAACGGTGAACCTGCGCCATGAACGCCCCCGACGTCGACTTCGATCCGGACGACAACTTCGCCAACCGCTTCGAGGGCGGCATCGACGTGGACGAGGACGACAGCGTCGAGGCGCTGGTCTGGCAGCTGCTGCTGCTGATCAACCCCGGCGACGAGGAAACCGCGCTGCGCCAGTTCGCGGCCTACCGCGACGCGCTGGCCGAGGGCGGCGATGGCGACGCCGAGCCGGTGTGGCTGCTCAAGGACGCGATCGACTGGACCTCGGGCTTCCATGTCGAGGCGCACGACACCCAGGCGCTGATCGATGCGGTCAACGAACTGGCCGCGCGCTGGAACCTGCGCCTCGACTGGGGCGTGGAAGACCCGACCGACGACGAGTTCCTCGCCGCCACCGACGTGCCGACACTGATGGCGACCGCGTACGACCGCCTGCGCGAGTACGACTACACGCTGTGGACCTGGAATGCGGGCGCCGGCGTCCACGCCGGCTGGATCGCGCGCAGCGTCGACGACGAGGCGATGCAGGTGGTGGCCGCGGCGCTCCACATCGAGCTGCGCGCCGGCAGCGACGCGTTTTGAACGCGCTCGCCGCGCCCAGGCGCCGATCGCGCGTGGCCACGGCCCTGCGTTCGCGGAGGTTTGCGCGCCCGCTGGGCTAGGGGCGCTTCGGCGCCACGTCCTGCGCGCGCAGCGGGCGCATCGTCGTCCGCCCCCAGCCCGGCACGCGTCGCTGCATGCTGGATACCAGCTGCGCGCTGACCAGCCGCTGCAGGCGCGCGTCGGCGCGGAACGTCGCCGGTGCCGCCGCATCGCGCGCCTGCGCCCGGCTGGCGGCCGTGCTCGGCGCGCCCAGCGCCATCGCACCGGCGACCGACACCGCCGGCGCGGCGAACACGTCGGTGCGGTTGTTGAAGTCGCCGCTGCTGGTGCGCACGAAGAACGGTACGAACACGTTGCCGCGGCTCTTGAGCGCCTGGTAGTCGCCCAGGAACAGGCCGCCGGCGTTGGGCGCGGTGGCCAAGTCGAACGCCGGCGACACGCGCGTCTCGCTCCAGGTCACGCCGCCGTCGCCGGAGCGCGCCAGCCAGTAGTCGGTCGGCAGGGTCGCGGCATCGGCGGTGTTGCTGCGGAAGTCGTAGTAGCTCACGCCGACCACGCCGTCGGCGCGCACGTGCACGCTGGGCGTGAACGCGGCCACGCCGGTCGCCGGGTTGACGCGGGTCGGGGTCGACCAGCTCGCGCCGCCGTCGGTCGAGCGCGAGATCGCGATCGCATCCACGGCGCCGTTGTTGAAGCGCGCGTCCTGCCAGACCACGAACAGCTGGCCGTTGCCGGCGACCGCGATCTGCGCCAGCGCCGCGCCGTCGCGCACCGCGGTGCCGGTCTGCGGGTCGCGCGCGCCGACCGCGAGCAGGTCGGCGATCCGGGTCGGCGTCGACCAGGTCAGGCCCTTGTCGGGCGAGCGAATCACCGCCAGATGGGCGCTGGTGCTGCCGTTGGCGGCGCGATCGAGCTGGGTGAACAGGTTGACCAGCACGCCACTGGGCAGGACCACGATCAGGTTGCCGATCGTCTGGCTGGCCGGGCCCGGATCGTAGATCGCCCGCGCCGGTTCCCAGCCGAAGCCGCCGTTGCTGGTTCGCGCGAAGTAGGTCGGGCCGCCGCCATCGCCGGCGACCAGCCGGTTCCACACCGCGTAGACCAGGTTGGCGTTGGTCGGGTCGGCGGTGATCGCGTTCTTGTCGTTGAAGAAGCCCTCGCCGTCGCGGATCAGGGTGATCGGCAGGCTCCAGCTGCGGCCGCGGTCGGTCGAGCGGCTGACCAGCATCGCGTTGGCGGAGCCGGCGGTGAACGATCCGCCGGTGGTCGACAGCGACATCGCGTGCGCGGTGCCGTCGGGCGCGAACGTGACCCACGGGTCGGTCGCGCGGGTGTAGTCGCCGCCGTTGCCGAAGGTGCCGCCACCGCAGCGCGAGAACGGCAGCGGCGCCCGCGTCCAGGTCTGGCCGCCGTCGAACGAGGCCGCGCTGACCAGGCCGCGCGCCGAGCCGTTCGACCAGCGGTCCTGCTGCCACACCCCGACCAGGTTGGCCGAGTCCAGCGGGTTGACCGCGAGGTAGGGCTCGACCTCGGCATCGACGAACACCGTGCCGACCACCGCCACGCCGTCGCAGTTGACCGCAAATGGGGTGGGCCCCGAGGCCCGGTACGCGGTGTCGGTGGCCGGGGGCGGCGGTGGCGGCGGCGGTTGGGTCGGCGGCGGTGGCGGTGCCGGGGTGCGGCTGCCACCGCCTCCGCCGCCGCAACCGGCCAGGACCAGGGCGCCGCCCAGCGCCGCCATCCGCACCCACGCCGTCATCGTGTTCATCGCACTCGCTCCGCGCTGCCGATGCGCCGAGCGTAGTCCAAACCGGGCCGTCGCAGGCAGTCCGAGGTTGGCGTGGCGCGCCCCGTCGCGGACCGGCGTTTCGCCGCGGCCGCGCGCGTTCTACGATAGGTTCCGCGTCGCGCTACCGCGCCATGCCGCCACCGACGGAACTTTCGATGTCGACCGCAAAATCGCCGCAGGGCAACGACAAGCTCGACCGCATCGTCGCCGACGCGCGCCGCAACGCCGAACAGCGCGACAAGGGTTACCGCGAGCGCGCCCTGAAGATGTACCCGTGGATCTGCGGCCGCTGCGCGCGCGAGTTCACCCGCGCCAACCTGCAGGAGTTGACGGTCCACCACCGCAACCACGACCACGACTACAACCCGGCCGACGGCAGCAACTGGGAGCTGCTGTGCGTGTACTGCCACGACAACGAGCACTCGCGCTACGTCGACCACACCGGCGTCAGCGCTTCCGCCGCCGAAGACAAGCAGGCCGCGGCGACCGGCAACCCGTTCGCCAACCTCAAGGCGTTGCTCAAGCGCGACGACTAGGTGCGCAGGTTCGATTGCCAGGCTACGCCGTAGGACGGTCGGCATGCCCGGCCGGCGTCGGATCAGACAGACGCCCGGCCAGGCCAGCCCCGATCAGGCCTCCGATCCGACCAGCCCGTCAGGCGTGTTCGCCGCGCCCCTGCGCCTTGGCCGTGCGGATCACCGCGCGCAGCCGCTCGCGGTCGCGGTGCCGCGAAATCCCGAGTGCCCCCAGTGCCAGCGCGCGCTCGCGCAACGCCGCGGTGACGTCGTAGTGCGCGCCGCTGGTCTTGTCCTGGAACGCCCGCCGCGGCAGGCCAAGTTGCTGCGCGAACGCGTGCAGCTCGGCGAGCGAGTCGGCCATCAGGTGCGCCCAGCGTTCGCCGCGCCACAGGGTCACCGCGTCGTCGACGTAGACGCTCACGGCGGCGCGGCCGGGCGGCGGTGGGTGGACAACGGCCGGGGACTCATGAGCGGCAGGTTACCCGCTGCGTCGCCGCGCCAGGGGGCGGGCTGGGCGGCAGCGGATCGGCGCTAGCATGGCCGCATGTGCCTGATCGCGCTGGCCTGGCGTACCCATCCCCGTTACGAGCTGGCGCTGATCGCCAACCGCGACGAGTTCCACGACCGGCCGGCCGCGCCAGCCGGCGCCGATCCGCTGCACCCCGAGGTCCATGGCGGGCGTGACCTCGAACAAGGCGGCAGCTGGCTGCTGGTGTCCGCGCGCGGGCGCCTGGCCGCGGTCACCAACGTGCGCGCCGGCCCGGCCGGCGAGACCGCGCCGCGTTCGCGCGGGGCGCTGGTGCGCGACTTCGCCACCGGCGCGATCGGCGGCGCCGGCTTCCTCGACGCGCTGGCCCCGAGCGCGGCCGAGTACGGCCGCTTCAACCTGCTGCTGTGGGATGGCGCCACCCTGATGTTCGGGAGCAACCATCCGGGGTTCGTCGGCCACGCGGTGGCGCCGGGCGTGCATGCGATGTCCAACGGCGCGTTCGACGCGCCCTGGCCGAAGAGCGGCCACGCGACCCGGGCGTTGCGGGCATGGCTCGAGTCCGACCTGGGGGCGGTGGCTAGTCCGGACGCCCTCGCCCCGCTGTTCGCGGCCTTGGCCGACACCACCCCGGCCCCGGATGCGGCGCTGCCCGACACCGGCGTCGGGCTGGCCCTGGAGCGCGCGCTGTCGCCGCCGTTCGTGCGCGGCCCGCGCTACGGCACCCGCTGCAGCACCGTGGTGCTGGTGGCGGCGGACGCGATCACTTTCGTCGAGCGGCGCTTCGGCCCGGACGCACAGTCCCTCGGGGAAAGCCCGGCGACCGTGCCGCGCACCCGCGCCTGACCGGGCACGGAGGATCGCCGCCTGTTCAGGCGCGTCCTGCCGGCGTGTAGTTCGCGCACAGGCCTGAATGCGCCGGTCGCGGCCCGGTGGCGGCGCCCGGGCCGCCGGGCTGGATGAACGGACCCCGGGTGGGCGGCCCCCATGATTTGCATTCCTGCGCCGGGGGAGCTACGGTGCGCTGGCTGTTTGCCAGGGTCACCGTGAATCGTGGCCCGATGCCGTAGATCCCAGATCCGCTACATCGTTGCACCTCGCTTTCTCCTTGCAACCAGCACAACGTCGCGCAAGCGGCAATTTCAATCTATGTTCCAAGGAGCAAGTTATGTCGAACCGTGAAACCGGTACCGTCAAGTGGTTCAACGATGCCAAGGGCTTCGGCTTCATCAGCCGCGAGAATGGCGAGGACGTGTTCGTTCACTTCCGTGCCATCCAGTCCCAGGGCTTCAAGAGCCTGCAGGAAGGCCAGAAGGTCTCGTTCACCGTCACCCAGGGCCAGAAGGGCCTGCAGGCTGACGCTGTCGAAGCGCTGTAAGCCAAGTCACTGAGGCGCTGCCGCTAGGCAGCGACTGAAAGACGGAAAAGCCCGGCTTCGGCCGGGCTTTTTTTTGCGCGCGATTTTCATCCGATCGACGCGGACACCTGCCTGTCGCTTGGGCGCGTTACAACGACGCCGTCCCCCGATCGACGGAACGGCCATGACCCGCAAACGCACCGCCGCCAGCACCGGCCGGCAGTTGACCGACCTGATGATCGCCGCACCCGAGGTGGTCGCGATCCGGACCTCGCGGATGGCGGCGATGAGCGGCCCCACCTGCCGCCGCGACCAACGCGAGATGGCGCGGATGGTGATGGAGAAGGGCGCGGCCGCGCAGGAGTCGTGGCTGGGCGTGGCGGCCGAGATCGCGCTGGCCAACCAGAAAATGTTCGCCGCCACCGTCGGCGCGTTCTGGGTAGGGCCGTTCCCGGCGACGGGCGCGGGGGCACCGGCGGCCCTGGCGCTGCGGCTGGGCGAGATTTCCCAAGACGCGTTCTACGGCGCGATGGCCGCGGCCATCAGCCCCTTGCGCAAACGCGCGATGGCCAACGTCAGGCGCCTGCGCAAACCCTGAAGGTCGGCGGCCGCCGACGTGTCCACGCGGCCTCCTGACGGCCGGGACACGCTGTTGCACCGACCGCGTCGCGGCGCGGGTTGATCGACGCCGCGCACGACCGCATGTCGACTGTGCGAGGGCCAACCGCTGGCGCTCCCCGTCCCGCGAGGTGTGCAATGAGCGTGACCGCCCGGCCCGTGCCGATCAGGATCGATTTCGTGTCCGACGTGTCGTGCCCCTGGTGCGCGGTCGGCCTCAACGCGCTGGAGCGCGCGCTGGAACGGGTCGGCGACGCCCTGGCGGTGGAACTGCATTTCCAGCCGTTCGAGCTGAATCCGCAGATGCCGCCCGAGGGCCAGGACGCCGACGAGCACCTCACCGAGAAGTACGGCTCCACCCCGGGGCAGCTGGCCCAGAACCGCGAGGTCCTGCGCCAGCGCGGCGCGGCGGTGGGTTTCGATTTCAACCGGCGCGGGCGCGTCTACAACACCTTCGATGCGCACCGCCTGCTGCATTGGGCCGGCATCGAAGGGCCGGAGCAGGCCCGCGCGCTAAAGCACGCACTGCTGCGCGCCTACTTCACCGACGGCCAGGACGTGTCCGCGCACGAGGTACTCGCGCGCGTCGCCGGCCAGGCCGGGCTCGACGAAGCGCGGGCGCGGCAGCTGCTGGCATCAAACGAGTACGCCGACGAGGTGCGCGCGCAGGAGCGGCTTTACCAGGGGCGCGGCATCACCGCGGTGCCATCGGTGATCCTCAACGACCAGCACCTGATCCAGGGCGGGCAGCCGGTGGAGCTGTTCGAGCAGGCGCTGCGGCAGGTCGCGGGGCTCGACCGCGACGCGTCGGATTAGCCCGACCAGCCGCGGCGCCGGCCGCGCGGGGCCATCCACGCCACAACACGCCGCGCGGCGATGGACGTACGCTGGCCGTCCTCGCCACCGGGACTTGCCGATTCGTGAAGGGAATGACCGCGACGGGCGCGCCGCGCCAACCCACCGTGGCTTCCGGCTTGCGTGTCGGCGTCGGCTGGCTGGCGGCGGCGCTGGTCCCCGCGCCTGCCGCCGCCCAGCAAGCGCCGACCACCCTTGAGCGCGTGCAGGTGATCGCCACCCGCACCGCGCAGGCCGGCGCCGCGGTGCCGGCGTCGGTCAGCGTGGTCGAGGGCGCGGACTTGCGCGCCGACTCGCTTGGTGCATCGCTGTCGGAGAAGCTGGCGACGGTGCCCGGGCTGCTCGCGCGCAACCGCCAGAACTTCGCCCAGGACGAGCAGCTGTCGATCCGCGGCTTCGGCACCCGCTCGAGTTTCGGCATCCGCGGCGTGCGTCTATTCGTCGATGGCATCCCGGCGACGATGCCCGACGGCCAGGGCCAGGTGTCGCACTTCAACCTCGCGACCGCGGACCGCATCGAGGTGCTGCGCGGCCCGTTCTCGGCCTTGTACGGCAACGCCTCCGGTGGCGTGCTGCAGCTGTTCACCGCGGACGGGCAGGCGCCCGGCTCGCTCGGCCTCGCGTTGGTCGGCGGCAGCTTCGGCCAGCGCCGTGCCAGCGTCGATGCCCAGGGCGCGCACGATCGGTTCGACTACAACCTGGGCCTGAGCCATTTCGTGACGGACGGTTATCGCGAGCACAGCCGCGCGCGGCGGACGTCGCTCAACGGCAAGGCGAACGTCGCGTTCGGCGAGGCCAGCGGCCTGACGTTGCTGGTCAACGCGCTGGACGCGCCGGACACGCGCGACCCGCAGGGACTGACGCGCGCGCAATTCGTCGCCGATCCGCGCCAGGCCGGCGCCGGTGCGCAGGCGTTCAACACCCGCAAGAGCGTGGCGCAGCAGCAGCTGGGCGCGGTGCTCGAACACCCGTTGCGCGACGGCGGCCAGCTGCGGGTGCTGGCCTACGGCGGTCGTCGCCACGTCACCCAGTTCCTGTCAATCCCGCTGGCGACCCAGCGCAATCCGCTCAGCGGTGGCGGCGTGATCGACCTGCGCGCGCCGTACGCGGGTATCGACGCGCGCTGGTCGCGGCAGGCATCGCTGCTGGAGCGACCTGTGGAATGGGTGGTCGGCCTCAACTTCGACGCGCAACGGCAGCAGCGGCGCGGCTACGAGAACTTCGTCGGCGACATGCTCGGCGTGCGCGGCGCGTTGCGCCTGCAACAGAACGACCGGGTCACCGCGTTCGACCAGTACGCGCAGGCGACCTGGCGGCCGGCCGACGCCTGGTCGTTGATGGCCGGGGTGCGGCGCAGCGCGGTCGCGTTCCGCTCGCGCGATGCCTACATCACCGCCGCCAATCCCGACGACAGCGGCCGCGTGCGCCATACCGCGACCTCGCCGGTGTTCGGCGCGAGCGTGCGCGTGCGCCCGGCAATGCACGCCTACGCGGCCTACGGCCACGGCTTCGAGACGCCGACCTTCAACGAGCTGGGCTACCGCAGCGACGGCGGCAGCGGGCTCAACTTCGGCCTGCGCCCGGCGCGCACGCGCAGTGGCGAACTGGGCCTCAAGCTCGATCGCGCCGACGGCCTGCGCTCCGAGCTGGCGCTGTTCCGCGCCGACACCCGCGACGAACTCACCGTCGCCACCAGCGCCGGCGGCCGCAGCACGTTCCAGAACGCCGGGCGCGCGCGCCGGGTCGGCGCGGAGTGGTCGGCGAGCGTGCCGTTGTCGCCGCAGTGGCACGCCTCGCTCGCGCTGACCTACGTCGACGCGCGCTACCGCGACGGGTTCCTGGCCTGCAGCAGGACGCCATGCGCGGTGGCCAACACGCCGGTGCCGGCCGGCGCGCGCATTCCCGGTGTGCCGCGCGCCAGCGCATACGCGGCGTTGCGCTGGCGCGGCGAGGTCGGTTGGCACGCGCGCGTCGACGGCCAGTCCGTCGGCGCGGTCACGGTCAACAATTTCGGCGACGAACGCGCCAACGCCTACACGGTGTTCGGCGCCAGCGGCGGCTACGGCTTCCGCGCGGCGCGCAACGAAGGCCGCGTGTTCCTCGGCGTCGGCAATCTTTTCGATCGGCGCTATGCCGGCTCGGTGATCGTCAACGAGAGCAACCGCCGCTATTACGAGTCCGCACCGGGTCGCCACGTCGTTGCCGGCGTGGAGCTGCGCTGGCGCGACTAGCCTTTCGCCACGGCGCTCAGTCCGCCGCGGCCGCGGGTGTCGCCCCGAAGCGCCGCGCGTAGTCGCGTTCGCTCGCCACGCGGTCGATCTCGGCGTCGGCCAGGTCGGGCGCGCCGTACACGGCATAGGCCACCGCACCGTCGTGCCGTCCGACGTGGTGCAGGCGGTAGCGCGGGCGACCGCCGCCGCCGTTTTCGGGGTAGTGCATGGGCGGCTGGGCGGCGTCGAGGTCGAGTTCGCTGTTGTCGACCAGACCGCCGACGAAGAGGGCTCGCATCAGGGTGTCTCCCGTTGTGGTCTGGTTCGATGGTGCCCAACGCAACGTTGCCGGGGCATGAAAGGGGGGTAGCGACGAGGCCCAGGCCCGCCGACCCGCCACGACGCGTAAAATCGCCCGATTCCCCCGTACCCCAGGCCGACATGTCCGCTGACAGCTCCGACGCTGCGCTCGAAACGCTGTTCCTGCCGTTCGCGGACGGCCGCCTCGTCTGGCCCGAGGCCGGGGTGCTGTTCCTGCGCGCCCGCGATGGCGCGCCGCTGCGGCAGCCCGGCCGCGTCGGCCTGGTCTGTGAACAGAGCTTCAAGCCCGATGCCGACGCGCTGCAGCGTTCAGGTTTCGAGGTGCGCGGCGTCGATGCGCCCAGCGACGGCGATAGCGCGCGCTATCCGCTGGTACTGGTGCTGCCGCCACGCCAGCGCGACGAATCGCGCGCCCTGTTCGCCCGCGCGATCGCATCCACCGCGCCCGGCGGGCGGGTACTGGCCTGCGTGGCCAACAACGAAGGCGCCAAGTCGGCCGAGGCCGACCTGCGCGCGCTCACCGGCCCGGTCGCCAACCTGACCAAGCACAAGTGCCGCGCGTTCTGGACCGCGCCGCTGGACGGCCCGGCCGATCCGGCGCTGGCCGCCCAATGGGCCGCGCTCGACGCGGTGCGCCCGATCGGCGACGGCCGCTTCGTCAGCCGTCCGGGCGTGTTCGCCTGGGACCGGATCGATCCGGCCTCGGCGTTGCTGGCCGCGCACCTGCCGGCCGACCTGGCCGGGCGCGCCGCCGACCTGGGTGCCGGTTTCGGCTACCTGTCGGCCGAACTGCTCGCGCGCTGCCCCGGCATCCACGCGCTCGACCTGTACGAAGCCGAAGGCCGCGCGTTGCAGCTCGCGCGCCAGAACCTCGCCGCGTCCGAGGGGCGCGCGCAGCTGGGCTATCACTGGCATGACGTCACCGGCGGCCTGCCCGACAGCTACGACGTGATCGTGAGCAACCCGCCGTTCCACACCCAGAGCCGTGCCGACCGTCCCGACATCGGCCGGCGTTTTATCGCCGTCGCCGCGCAGGCCCTGAAGCCCGGCGGCCGGCTGTGGATGGTCGCCAACCGCCACCTGCCGTACGAATCGGTGCTAAACGACAGCTTCGGCGCGGTCCGCATCGTCGCCCAGCAGGACGGCTTCAAGATCGTCGAGGCGATCAAGGCGCTGCCGACCAGGCCCGAGCGCGCGCCCAAGCCGTTCGACCGGGTCGCGGCGCGGAGCCAGCACCGATGAAGCTGGTCAAGCTGATCGGCAACCTCGGTTACGGCAGCCGCAAGGAAGTCGCGGCGATGTTCCGCGAAGGCCGCATCACCGATGCCGACGGCGAGGTCCTGTACGCCGACGACCAGGTCGAGCACGCGCGCATCCGCATCGACGACGAGCCGCTCGACCCGCCCGCCGGGCTGGTGCTGCTGCTGCACAAGCCGGTCGGCTACACCTGCTCGACCAAGGACAAGGGGCGAGTCGTTTACGACCTGCTGCCGCCGCGCTACCGGCTGCGCTCGCCGCTGCTGTCGACCGTCGGCCGCCTCGACCGCGACACCAGCGGCGCGTTGCTGATGACCGACGACGGCGGCCTGCTGCACCGGATCGTGTCGCCGAAGGCGCAGCTGCCGAAGGTGTACGAGGCGACGCTGGCCAGCGACCTGCGTGGCGACGAGGCCGCGGTGTTCGCCAGCGGCACGCTGATGCTGGAATCGGAGAAGGAACCGCTGGCGCCGGCGGGCATGGAAGTGGTGGCGCCGCGGCATGCGCGCCTGACCCTGATCGAGGGTCGCTACCACCAGGTGCGGCGGATGTTCGCTGCGGTCGGCAACCACGTGCAGGCGCTGCACCGCAGCCGCATCGGCGGCCTGACCCTTGACGACCTGCCGCCCGGCGAGTGGCGCGTGCTGGGCGCGGCCGACCTGGAGCGTCTGTTCGGGCGTTAGGGCTTCAGCAGGCGGCGCCAGCCGTCGATACCGAGTTTCTCCAGCGTTTCCAGGTTGCGCTCGACGATCACGTCCGGGTCGGGAAAGGTCGCGACCGCGCGTTCCACGCTGTCCTCGCGCAGCAGGTGCAGCATCGGGTACGGCGAGCGGTTGCTGCAGTTGCCGACGTCGTCGTAGTGCGTGCCGGCGAACTGGTAGTCGGGATGGAAGCTCGCGACCTGGATCTCGCCGCTCAGGCCGAGCGCATCGACCGCGGCATCGGCCAGGTCGAGGAAGTCGTTGTAGTCGAGGAAGTCGCCCAGCACGCGCGGGTGGACCAGTAGGGTGGTGTCGATCAGCGCCGGGTCGGTGCGCTGCAGCAGGTCGAGTTCGCGCGCGAGCTCCTCGAGCAGCGCGTCGCTGCTGGTCGCGTCGCTGAGCACGAAGCGCACCTGCTGCTTGACGTACACCGCCTTGGCGAACGGGCACAGGTTGAGGCCGATCACCGCCCGCTCCAGCCAGCGGCGGGTGGCGGCGATGGGGTCGTCGTCGATCATGCTGTTGGGTTCGCGACGACCCGCGCGCCTGTGCCGCTCAATCGCGGAAATTGTCGAACTGCAGCGGCCGTTCGAACTCGCCGGCCTTGAGCAGCGCCATCACCGCCTGCAGGTCGTCGCGTTTCTTGCCGGTGATGCGCAGCTTGTCGCCGTTGATCTGGGTCTCGACCTTGAGCTTGGCGTCCTTGATCGCGGCGACGATCTTCTTGGCCAGCTTCTGCTCGATGCCCTGCTGCACGGTGACCTGCTGGCGCGCGCCGGCCAGGTTGGTCTCGACCTCGCCGAACTCCAGGCAGCGCACGTCGATGCCGCGCGCGATCAGGCGCGCGCGCAGGATGTCCTGCATCTGCTTGAGTTGGAAATCGCTGGGCGCCGCCTGCTTGATCGCCTTGTCGTCCAGTTCGAACGAGGCCTCCACGCCCTTGAAATCGAAGCGGGTGGTGAGCTCGCGGTTGGCCTGGTCGACCGCGTTGGTGAGTTCGTGGCTGTCGACTTCGGAGACGACGTCGAAGGAGGGCATGGCAGGCTCCATGGAACGCAAAGTGGGGACGGGAAGGGTAGCGTAAGCACGCCGCGCGCTGCAGTGGCCTGGTCTGCAACGGCATGGTTGTTGCGCGGGCGCGACGCCGCGGCCGCGCGCAGGTGGCTAGACTGGCGGCTGCCCCCGCGGATGCCCGCCATGCTGACCACGCCTGCCTATGCCGCCGCCACGGCCGCCGCCCCACTGGCCCCGTTCACCATCGAGCGCCGCGAACCGCGCGCGAACGAGGTGCTGATCGAGATCCTCTACTGCGGCGTCTGCCACTCCGACATCCACCAGGCGCGCGACGAGTGGGGCGGCTCGATCTTCCCGATGGTGCCGGGCCACGAGATCGTCGGCCGCGTCGCCCAGCTCGGCGCCGGCGTCGACAGGTTCCAACTCGGCGACGCGGTCGGGGTCGGCTGCTTCGTCGATTCGTGCCGCAGCTGCGCCCAATGCCGCGCCGGCGAGGAGCAGTACTGCGAATCCGGCATGAGCGGCACCTACAACAGCCACGAGCGCGGCGCCGACGGCCGCTTCGACCGCACCCGGCCGACTTACGGCGGCTATGCGACCCGGATCACCGTCGACCAGGCCTACGTGCTGCGCATCCCCGAGGCGCTGCCGTTGGACCGGGCCGCGCCGCTGCTGTGCGCGGGCATCACCACCTACTCGCCGCTCAAGCATTTCGGGGTCAAGGCCGGCGACGCGGTCGCGGTGGTCGGGCTCGGCGGGCTGGGGCACATGGCGGTCAAGATCGCGCGCGCGATGGGCGCGCAGGTCACGGTGCTGAGTACCTCCGAAGCCAAGCGCGCGGCCGCGCTGGAGCTGGGCGCGCACGAGTTCGCCGCGACCGGCGACCCGGCCACGTTCAAGGCCCACGCCAAGCGCTTCGACCTGATCCTCGACACGGTGTCCGCGCCGCACGACTACAACGCCTACCTGGGCCTGCTGAAGTTCGACGGCACCATGGTGCTGCTCGGCATCCCCGAGCAGCCGGCGCCGGTGGCCGCGGGCGCGTTGATCATGCAGCGGCGCAAGCTCGGCGGTTCGCTGATCGGCGGTATCCGCGAAACCCAGGAGATGCTGGATTTCTGCGCGCAGCATGGCATCGCCGCGGACATCGAGTTGATCGCCATCGACCGCATCAACGAGGCCTACGAACGCATGCTCAAGGCCGACGTGCGCTACCGCTTCGTGATCGACATCGCCAGCCTGCGCGACGGCGCCGGCGCATGAACCCACGGAGTCACCCGTGCCGCTGTTGCTGATCCCGATCGCGGGGCTCGCGTTCGTGCTGCTGTGGCTGATGCTGTTGCCACTGGCGCTGTGGCAGCGCTACCGCCGCGGCCACGCGCGGCGGCGCGCGGTGCCGTGGGCGGTATCGCTCAACGCCTGGCTGCTGCTGGCCTCGACCGGGCTGTTCGTGCTGACCGCGTGGCTGAGCGGGTGGTGGATCGCCGGCGCGCTGCGGCACGCGCTGCTGGGGTTGGCGGCGGGGGTCGCAGTCGGCATCGTCGGGCTGTGGCTGACGCGCTTCGAGCGCGACGCGCGCGGGCTGCATTTCGCGCCGAACCGCTGGCTGGTGCTGGCGCTGACCGCGGTCGTCGCGGCGCGGATCGGCTATGGGCTGTGGCACGCGTGGCAGCTGTGGCGCGCCGATGCCGGCCACGCGCAGTGGCTGGCCCAGCAGGGCAACCTGCTCGCGGTCGGCGGCCTGCTGCTGGGCTATTACCTCGCCTATGCCTGGGGCCTGCGCCGGCGCACGTCGCGACTGGCGGTGCAGCCATGACCGCGGCGCGCGCGCGGCAGACCCGTGCGATGGCGGTGATGCTGGTCGCGGTCGCGATGTTCGCGCTGATGGACGCCGGGCTGAAGCTACTGTCGGCGCGCTACCCGCCGTTCCAGGTGGCCGCGATGCGCGGCGCCTCGTCGCTGCCGCTGGTGCTGGCCTGGGTCGCGATGACCAGCGGCTTGGCGCCGCTGCTGCGCGTGCGCTGGTCGTTGCACCTGCTGCGTGGCGTGCTCGGCATCGCGATGATGGCGGCGTTCGTGTACGCGCTGCGCACCTTGCCGCTGTCGACCGCGTACTCGATCTTCTTCGTCGCGCCCTTGCTGATCACCGCGCTGTCGGTGCCATTTCTGCGCGAACGGGTCGGCCCGCGTCGCTGGATCGCGATCGCGGTGGGCCTGGTCGGGGTGCTGGTGCTGCTGCGGCCAACCGGCGACGGGTTGCTGAGCCTGGCGGCGCTGGCGGTGTTGCTGGCCGCGCTGATGTACGCGATCAGCGCGATCACCGTGCGCCTGCTCGCGCGCACCGACAGCACGCCGTCGATGATGGTCTGGTTGCTGGCGATGATGGCGATCGGCGCCGGCGTGCTCGCGATCCCGGACTGGGTGCCGATCCGCGCCAGCGACGGCTGGACCATCGTCGGCGTCGGCGTGGCCGGTGCGCTCGGCCAGTACACGATCACCGAGGCGTTTCGGCAAGGCGAGGCGTCGTTGATCGCGCCGCTGGAGTACACCGCGTTGATCTGGGGGGTGATGCTCGACGCGAGCTTGTGGGGCGTGCTGCCCGATGCGGTGACGTGGCTGGGCGCGGCGATCATCGTTGCCAGCGGTCTGTACCTGCTGCGCCGCGAGCGCGTGCACGCCGAGTCCGAGCACCCGTGACGATGCGATCGACCCGGACGGCGAGGCGGCGCGCGGTCAGTTCGCGTGGACTGCGATCGTTGGCCGGTGTCGCTAGGACGCGGTGCTCGCGGTCAGCGCCGCCGACAGCGCCGCGTCGCCAGTGACGAGCGCCTGCCAGCGCAGTTCCTGGCCGTTGCGGCGGCCTTTCTCGACCAGCTTGAGGCCGTCGGCATCGATGGTGAGCGTGTAGGCCTTGCCCTCGACCTCGATTTCGCGGCGGATGGGTTTGTCGAGTTTGGTGGTCATCGCGGTGGGCCTTGGGGAGGGAAGGGGCGACGCTAGCGCCGCGGGCGCTCACGGGCCGTGAACGGCGCGCAGGCGCAGATGCGACTGGCCATTGGCGGAGGAGCGGTTCGTTGGCTCGGCGGTGCCGGACGAACGCGTAATCGAGGGTCCCTGCGCGCGGACATCCACGGGGGACACATCCGCGTCGGCGCAGGCGCGAGGCGGCGGCGGGTGCCACTTCGAACCCGACACCAAAAAGAACGGGCCCCAACGGGCCCGTTCGTCGATGCAAGCCGTGATGCGGCTGCCGGGCGACGGCTTAGAAGCGCGCGCCCAGGCCCACGCCGACCACGACCGGATTTAACTCGGCCTCGCCGGCATCGATGCCATCGACCTTCACATCCGATTTGCCCTGCATGTAGCGCACGTCGGCGCGGGCGAACCAGGTCGGGGTGATGTTGACGTCGACGCCGGCGGTCGCCATGGCGCCCTTGGCGGTTTCCACGCCGATGCGCTGGCCGGCCAGCGGGCCGCTGGGCTCCGCGGTCTCGCCGTCGTAGTTGGCCTCGTAGTAGCCCAGGCCCACGAACGGGCGAACGGTCTTGTCGGCGGTGCCGAAGTGGTACTGGCCACTGAGCGCATACGGCTGCGAGTTCACGCTCGCGGCCTTGCCGCCAGCGGTGCTGACGCGATGGCCGAGCTTGTCGGCCGCGCCCCAGGCTTCGACCGCGATGTTGTCGTTGATGTGGTAGCTCGCGCTCAGGGTCGCGGCGCCATCGCCGTCGACCCGCGCGCGGCTGCCCGCGATGGTCGGGTTGCGGGTCGGCTCCGACAACGCGTAGCCGCCTACCACGGAGAATCGCTTGCCGCTGGCGCTGTCGGCCGACACGGAGGTATCGGTGGCGGTGGTGGCATCGGTGTCCTGCGCGAACGCAGCAGCCGGGGCGATGGCCAGGGCGGCCATCACGGCCAGGGTCAAATGACGAAAGTGACGCATGCAGGTTTCTCCTTCGGTTCTAGTTCCGGTCTGCAGCAAGTGCCCGCAGCCGGTGCCTTTCAGAGGCGCGCCCACCGTAGCCAGCGCGCGATGAACACTGCTTGCCCCGCGAACCGGCGCGCGGAGAACTTTCCGGAACCGCGGTGCTACGCGGCGCGCGTAAGCCAGCGCGCATGAACCGGTCTTGACCGCCGGGGTCGGTGCGGCCGACTGCGGCCGAAAGTCATCGGCCCGACCGGCAGGGGGACTTCGCGCGCGCGGCGCGGCAAGATAGCCGCACCCCACTTTGGCGGAGACGCACGATGCGCCGCACTTCCCTGACGCTGCGTGCCCGACGCGTTTTGCTCGTATTGGCGGCGTTGTCGCTGCCGTGCGGCGCCGGCCTCGCCGCCGAGATCCACTGCGATGTCGAGAGCGACTACGAACTGAGCTTGAACGAGCGCAGCCTGATCCTGACCCGAGAATCCGCGGGCCACGCCGTCGCCGAGTCGAAAGACTCCCCACCCAAGGCGGTCGTGATGCGCCAGGGACGCCTGTTCGTCGACGACGAATGGGTGACGTTGAGCGTCACCGACAGCCAGCGCATCGCCGCCTTCGAGCAGGGCACGCGCGCGGTGATGCCCGAGGCCCAGGCGATCGGCCGCGCCGCGGCGGACATCGCCTTCACCGCGCTGGGCGAAGTCGCCGCCGGCTTCAGTCCCGACCCCAAGGCGGTGCGGGCCAAGCTGGCCCGCGCCCGCGCGCAGTTGGACGCGCGCCTGGCGCGCTCGGTGACCGCAAACCGCTTCAACGGCAGCGAGCTGGGCGACGGCATCGGCGAGGCGGTCGCCGAGGTCATCCCGAGCATGATCGGCGACATCATCGGAGGCGCGATCAGCGCCGCCTTCAGCGGCGACGCCAGCCGCCTCAAGCGCATGGAGAACCTCGACGCGCAGATCGAGGCCCAGGTCAGGCCGCGCGCCGATGCGCTGGAGCAGCGCGCCGAAGGGTTGTGCCTGCGCATGGTCGAACTGGACCGGATCGACAACGCGCTCGAGTACCGCACGCGCCACGGCCAGCCGTTGAATCTGATGCAGGCCGACGCGGGCCGTACGCTGCCGGCCGCCCGCAAGCCGCAGGCCGAGGCCACCCCAAGCCCGCGCTGAGTGCGCGCGTACCGCGGCGTACGTGCGCACGCCCGGGCCGCTGGCGCGGCGCGGCGCGGTTGGCGCTGTCGCATCGCACCGGCCACAATAGGGTTTTCGCGCATTGCAGGGCCCGACATGGCTGAGCTGAAGGAAGCACGCGTCCCGGATATCGGCGATTACGACGGCGTGCCGGTGATCGAGTTGCTGGTCGCGGTCGGCGACACCGTCGCCCAGGACCAGGGCCTGGTCACGCTGGAGTCGGACAAGGCGACCATGGAAGTACCGGCGCCGTTCGCGGGCGTGGTGCGCGAGATCAAGGTCAAGATCGGCGACAGCCTCGCCGAAGGCAGCGTGGTGGCGTTGATCGAGCCGGCCGGCGAGCAGCCTGCCGCCGCGGCGCCGGCGGCGAAGGCCGACACCGCCGTGCCGGCGTCGCCGCCGCGCGCGGAGCCGGTTGCACCCGCGGCCACCGTCGGCAGCGCGGAGACCGGCGCCAAGGTCGAACCGGTCGCGGTCGCCGCGCAGCCCGACCAACTCGCGCAGCGCGAGATCGCAGCGGCGCAGTCCGCGCCGGGCACCGACCCGGAGGCGATGCCGCCACGGCTTTCCAATTCCATGTCCCCGCCGGTCGCGTTCACCGCCGACGAACTGATGCCCGGCCAGGTGCCGTACGCGAGCCCGGCGGTGCGGCTGTTCGCGCGCGAGCTCGGCGTCGATTTGATGCAGGTCATGGGCTCCGAGCGCGGCGGCCGGATCGGCAAGGAAGACGTGCAGAAGTTCGTCAAGGCCGCGCTGCAGGGCGGCGGCGTGGGAGCCGCCCCGGCGTCTGGCACCGGCGCGACCCTGGGCGGGCTCAACCTGCTGCCGTGGCCCAAGGTCGACTTCAGCAAGTTCGGCCCGACCGAGACGCGCGCGCTGACGCGCATCCAGAAACTGTCCGGGGCCAACCTCGCGCGCAACTGGGCGATGATCCCGCACGTCACCCAGCACGACGACGCCGACATCACCGAACTGGAAACTCTGCGCGTCGCGCTCAACAAGGAAAACGAGAAGAGCAAGGACGGCACCAAGCTGACCATGCTCGCGTTCCTGATGAAGGCCGCCGTCAGCGCGCTGCAGAAATTCCCGAACTTCAATGCCTCGCTCGATGCCAGCGGCGAGAACCTGGTGCTCAAGCAGTACTTCCACATCGGCTTCGCGGCCGACACCCCCAACGGGCTGGTGGTGCCGGTGGTGCGCGACTGCGACAAGAAGGGCGTGTTGCAGATCGCGCGCGAGTCCGGCGAACTGGCCGCCAAGGCGCGCGAGGGCAAGCTCGGCCCGGCCGAGATGAGCGGCGGCTGCTTCTCGATCAGTTCGCTGGGCGGCATCGGCGGCACCGCGTTCACGCCGATCGTCAACGCGCCGGAAGTGGCGATCCTCGGCGTGTCGAAGTCGGCGATGCGGCCGGTCTGGGATGGCGCTGCTTTCCAGCCGCGCCTGCTGCTGCCGCTGTCGCTGTCCTACGACCACCGCGTGATCGACGGCGCCGCCGCCGCGCGCTTCACCGCCTACCTCGCGCAACTGCTGGCCGACATGCGGCGCGTGCTGCTGTGAGGCGCCGATGATCACGTCCGCACGCATGCTGGCCCTGTGCGCCATCCTGCTGGCGCCGCCGCTCGCGCGTGCCGACGAAGGCTGTCGCCTTGAGCTTGGCCGCGGCTGGCCGCCGGGCACCGAGAACCACGGCAGCGCCGTCGAACAGTTGCTGTCCCGGCATGCCGACGCGCCGGTGCTGACCCTGACCCTGCTGCCGCTGCGCGGCGCCGAAAGCGGGCTGGTGCTGATCCCCGGCGAAGGCGAGGGCGATTGGGCGGTGCGTCACGCCAAGGCCGAGCATCGCGTCTCCGACTGGAGCAACTCGCGCGACGGCGCCCGCCGCGAGCTGCGTACCGAGCAGGAACCGCTGATCGACCAGGCGGCGATCCCCGCCGGCATCGCGCGTCGCGTGGTGGCGCTATGGCAGCGCACCCTGACCGCGCTGGTGCCGGCCGACCGCGCCGCGCCGTTCCACGACGACAACGTGTGGCTGTTCGCCCTGCGCGATCCCGCCAGCGGAGAGGTGTTGCGGGTCAGCGGGCTCGCCCCCGGCTGCGGCCCGGCGGAACTGCTGATGGCGCAACGCGAGCGGATCATCGACACCATCGACGACGACCCCGAGGACCGCCATCGCGGCTGGGCCAAGCTGGAAGCATCATTGCGCGAGCTGCAGGACCGACTCGAACGCGAGCCGGCCATCGCCAGCGCGGCGCCGGGCAATGCCGATGCCACCGTGTCGGCGACCGCAGGAGACAACGATGGCAACGATTGAAGTCAAGGTGCCGGACATCGGCGATTACGACGGCGTCCCGGTGATCGAGCTGCTGGTCGCGGTCGGCGACACGGTCGCCAAGGACCAGGGCTTGGTCACGCTGGAGTCGGACAAGGCGACGATGGAAGTGCCGTCGTCGGCCGCCGGCGTGGTCAAGGAGCTCAAGGTCAAGCTTGGCGACAAGGTGGTCGAGGGCGCGGTGATCGCGGTACTCGAATCCGCGGAAGCCGGCGTCGCCGAGTCGAGGGCGACGCCCACGACCAGCGGACAGAGTGCTGCGCCCGCAGCACCTGCAGCACCTGCAGCGCCTGTACCGGCAAAGCCGGCAGCGCCGGCCGAGTCGAAACCGCCGACGCCAGCGCCAGCTACCGCCGGTGCACCGGCGTCCGGCCGCAAGGCCGACATCGAGTGCGCGATGCTGGTGCTCGGCGCCGGACCCGGCGGCTACACCGCGGCGTTCCGCGCCGCCGACCTCGGCCTCGACACGGTGCTGGTCGAGCGCTATCCGCAATTGGGCGGCGTTTGCCTCAACGTCGGCTGCATCCCGTCGAAGGCGCTGCTGCACGCGGCCGCCGTGGTCGACGAGGCCGCGCACGCGAAGGACTACGGCATCGACTTCGGCAAGCCGAAGATCGCGCTCGACACCCTGCGCGCCTACAAGGAGAAGGTCATTGGGCAGTTCACCAAGGGCCTGGCCGGCATGGCCAAGCAGCGCAAGGTGCGCGTGGTGGCCGGTACCGGCGCGTTCGTGTCGCCGAACGAAGTGGAAGTCGAAGGCGCCGATGGCAAGCAGTTGATCCGTTTCGGGCAATGCATCATCGCCGCCGGTTCACAGGCGGTGAAGCTGCCGGGCTTCCCGTGGGACGACGCGCGCGTGATGGACTCCACCGACGCACTCGCGCTGGCCGACATCCCCAAGACCTTGCTGGTGGTCGGCGGCGGCATCATCGGCCTGGAGATGGCGACGGTCTACCGCGCGCTGGGTAGCCAGGTCACCGTGGTCGAGTTCATGGACCAGCTGATGCCGGGCACCGACCCCGACCTGGTCAAGCCGCTCGCCGACCGCCTCAGGAAACAGGGCGTGGTCGTGCACCTCAAGGTCAAGGCCAGCGCCACCCAGGCGCAGAAGCAGGGAATCAAGGTGTCGTTCGAACCGGCTGCGGCCGGTGGCGCCGCACCCGAGGCGCAGGTGTTCGATCGCGTGCTGGTCGCGGTCGGGCGCGCGCCCAACGGCGGCAAGCTGCGTGCCGAGCAAGCCGGCGTCAGCGTGAGCGAGCGCGGCTTCATCCCGGTCGATCGGCAGATGCGCAGCAACGTGCCGCACATCTTCGCGATCGGCGACCTGGTCGGTAATCCGATGCTCGCGCACAAGGCCACCCACGAGGGCAAGCTGGCGGCCGAAGTCGCCGCCGGCGAGAAGAAAGAGTGGGTCGCGCGGGTAGTCCCCTCGGTGGCCTACACCGATCCCGAGATCGCCTGGGTCGGTGTCACCGAGACCGAAGCCAAGGCCAAGGGCCTCAAGGTGGGCGTCGGCAAATTCCCGTGGGCGGCCAGTGCGCGCGCGGTCGGCATCGGCCGCAGCGAAGGCTTTACCAAGCTGATCTTCGACGAAGCCACCCACCGCATCGTCGGCGGCGGCATCGTCGGCGTGCACGCCGGCGACCTGATCAGCGAACTCGCGCTCGCGATCGAGATGGGCTGCGAGGTCGGCGACATCGCGCACACCATCCACCCGCACCCGACGCTGAGCGAATCGGTGGCGATGGCCGCCGAGGTGTTCGACGGCACGATCACCGATCTCTATATCCCGAAGAAGAAGTAGAGCGGTCACCCCGAACGCAGCGGGGGGCCTGCTTTGGCGTGGTCAAGCAGGTCGCTCACTGCGTTCGGGATGACTGACAAGGCGAAGCCCCGGCCGATTGGCCGGGGCTTCGTGATGCCCACCGCAGCTTTTGCCTTGACGAGGAGAGAGTGGCGGGGGCGTTCAATGAGTCTGACCCGGTGCTTCGGCAAAGGTTCCGGGCCAAGCTCCGGCGATCAGCGTACGGCCGCGGCGAGGCAGGGCTGTCCGATCCGCGTGCAGCATCTCGGGCAAGTGGAGTTCGATGGCGTCGCGCCCCGGCGGCCACGGCGTCATGGCCTCCAATCAAACGTTCGCTTCGGCTCGATAGCCATGGGCTATGTTGGTAGGCCGTTGGCGTCGCCGCGCTTACCTGTCGGGTCACTCCATTGCGACCGCCCGTGCATAAGCTGCGACCTGGCGCCGCGTGCCCGCCCCCGCGAGGCGCCATCCAGGCGCCGCTGCCAGCGCTGCAATGGCCAAAACATGGCGTTTAGCGGTTGCCGCGGCAACCGCCGCCGCCTATACTTCCGCGGCTTCACCGGGCGCTTTGCGTCCTCCCCCGACCGACGAGCCCTGCGTGCACGATCCATTGTCCGCAGGCCGCCGGCTGGCGTCGCGCGCGATCGCCCTCCAGGCCGGCGCGACGGCGTTGGCCGCGCTGGCCTTCCTCGCCCACAGTGCGCCCTCGGCGCTCGCGGCGGCGGTTGGTGGTGGCGCGCTGGTCGCCGGGAATGCGGCATCGGCCTTCATGGCCCTCGGTGGCGGCGTGCAGCCGGCCGGGGCGGCGATGGGGCGGCTGCTGGCGGGTGTGGTGCTGAAATGGGCGGTGGTGTTTGCAGTCCTTACGCTCGGCCTAGCCGGGTTGAAGCTGCCGCCGCTGCCAATGCTGGTGGGAGTGCTGGCGGCGACGCTGGCCTTCGTGCTGGCCCAACTTCTGAAACGATAAGGTGTCTTTCGTGAGTGAACAGACCGGCTCGGGCGGCCTGAACGAATACATCAAGCACCATCTGACCCATAACACCGGGGAGATGTTTGGTGGCCAGTTCCACTTCGATACCTGGCTCGTCAGCCTGGGTCTGGGGTTGGTGTTCCTGCTGTGGTTCGGTCTGGCCGCGCGCAAGGCGACCGCCGGCGTCCCGACCAAGGGCCAGGCCTTTGTCGAGATGATCTTCGAGTTCATCGACGGCCAGGTCAAAGACACCTTCCACGGCGACCGTCGCTCGGTCGCGCCGCTGGCGCTGACCATCTTCATGTGGGTCGTGTTCATGAACACGATGGACCTGCTGCCGCTGGACCTGCCGGGTTGGCTGGTGCAGACGGTCGCCGGCGCCGAAACCGCGCACCACACCTATTCCCGCATCGTTCCCACCGCTGACCTCAACACCACGTTCGCCTTGTCGGTGTCGGTGTTCTTCATCCTGCTCGGCCACGCGATCTCCGCCAAGGGCGGCCTGGGCTTCGGCAAGGAACTGCTGACCGCGCCATTCCACGCGCACGGCTTCATGGCCGTGGTCATGGCGCCGGTCAACCTGCTGATGAACATCATCGAGTGGCTGGTCAAGCCGGTTTCGCTGGCCATGCGACTGTTCGGCAACATGTACGGCGGCGAGCTGGTGTTCATGCTGATCGCCGGCCTGATGGGCACGTGGCTGACCTTCATCCCGGGCGTGATCGCCAACTCGGCGTGGGCGATCTTCCACATCCTGATCATCCTGCTGCAAGCCTTCATCTTCATGATCCTCACGGTCGTCTACATCGCCGGCGCCCGCGAAGGCCACTGATCCAGCTCGACAGCTTCTTCCGCTTCCACCGTTTCGTTCCTTCACTTTCCAGCACTACCTTTACCAGGAGAACCACCATGGAATTCATCGCCCAAATCCAGAGCCTGACCGCGATCGCCATCGGCATCATCATCGGTCTGGGCGCCTTGGGTGCCTGCCTTGGCATCGCGATCATGGGTGCGAAGTTCCTCGAGTCCGCCGCCCGCCAGCCGGAGCTGGTGCCGATGCTGCAGGGCCGCATGTTCCTGCTGGCCGGCCTGATCGACGCCGCGTTCATCATCGGCGTCGCGATCGCGCTGTACCTGGCCACCGGCAACCCGCTGATCGGCGAGATCACCTCGCGCCTGACCACCGGCGGTTGATCCACCCCGTCCGCCCGCGGCCCGTGGCTGCGGGCGGATGTCGTCGGTCGGCCCGTTGCCGACCGCTTAGCACTACCTCTCAGCAATACCTCGAGGACCCGTCATGAATCTCAACATGACTTTCTTCGGTCAGATGCTCTCCTTCGCGATCCTGGTCTGGTTCACGATGAAGTTCATTTGGCCGCCGCTGAACGCGGCCATCGAAGAACGCCAGAAGAAAATCGCCGAAGGCCTGGCGGCTGCCGATAACAGCCAGAAGGCCCTCGCGCAGGCGCAGCAGAACGCCGATTCGGCGATGCGCGACGCCCGCGTCAAGGCCAACGAGGTCATCGATCAGGCGCACCAGCGTGCCAACCAGATCATCGACCAGGCCAAGAACGACGCGCTCGCCGAAGCCGCGCGCCAGAAGGCGCTGTCGGACGCCGAGATCGTCGCGTCCGCCAACCGCGCCCGCGAGGACCTGCGCAAGCAGGTGTCGCTGCTGGCCGTGTCCGGCGCCGAGAAGCTGCTCAAGCGCGAGATCGACGCCAACACCCACAAGGTGTTGCTCGACGATCTGGCCGCGCAGCTCTGATCGGAGCGCACTGACCGATGAGCCAGGCCCTGACCCTCGCCCGCCCGTACGCCCGCGCCGCGTTTTCGCTGGCGCGTGACGGCGGCCATGCCGCTGCGTGGTCGCAAGCGCTCGCGTTTGCGGCCCGCGTCGCGGCCGATCCGCAGGCGCGCGCGCTGCTCGCCCACCCGCGCCTGTCGGCCGCCGACGCCGTCGGCCTGCTGGCCGCGGACGGCGCGGATCCGGCGTTCACCCGCTTCCTGGGCGTGCTCGCCGACAACCGCCGGCTGCCGTTGCTGCCGGAGATCGCCGGCCTGTTCGAACAGCTGCACGCCGACCAGCAGCGCGTGGTCAAGGCGCGCATCACCTCCGCGCAGGCCTTGCCGCAGTCCGAGCTGGCCAGCCTCACCGCGGCGCTGAAGCAGCGCTTCGGCCGCGAGGTCGAGGTCGAAACCGCGGTCGATGAAGCCTTGATCGGCGGCGCGGTGATCGACGCCGGCGACGTGGTCATCGACGGTTCGCTGCGCGGCAAGCTCGCGCGCCTGCAGACCACGCTGGCCAACTGATCGGCCTCGCAACCACACCCGCATCAATTTGAACCACCGGCGGCAACGCCGGCACAAGGGAAAGCCCCATGGCAACCACGCAGCTCAATCCGTCCGAAATCAGCGAACTGATCAAGACCCGCATCGAACAGGTCAAGCTGACCGCCGAAGCGCGCAACGAAGGCACCGTGACCTCGGTGTCCGACGGCATCGTGCGCATCCACGGCATCGCCGACGTGATGCAGGGCGAGATGATCGAACTGCCGAACAACACCTTTGCCCTGGCGCTGAACCTGGAGCGCGACTCGGTCGGGGCCGTGGTGCTGGGTGACTACGAACACCTGCGCGAAGGCGACGTCGCCAAGACCACCGCGCGCATCCTCGAAGTGCCAGTCGGCCCGGAGCTGCTCGGCCGCGTCGTCAACGCGCTGGGCGAGCCGATCGACGGCAAGGGCCCGATCACCGCCAAGCTGACCGCGCCGGTGGAGCGCGTCGCCCCGGGCGTGATCTGGCGCAAGTCGGTCGACCAGCCGGTGCAGACCGGCTACAAGACCGTCGACGCGATGATCCCGATCGGCCGTGGCCAGCGCGAGCTGATCATCGGCGACCGCCAGACCGGCAAGACCGCGCTGGCGATCGACGCGATCATCAACCAGAAGGGCACTGGCATTAAGTGCGTGTACGTGGCGATCGGCCAGAAGGCCTCGTCCGTCGCCAACGTGGTGCGCAAGCTCGAAGAAAACGGCGCGATGGCGCACACGATCGTCGTGGCCGCGACCGCGTCCGAGTCGGCCGCGATGCAGTACATCAGCCCGTACTCGGGCTGCACCATGGGCGAGTACTTCCTCGACCGCGGCGAAGACGCGCTGATCGTGTACGACGACCTGTCCAAGCAGGCCGTGGCCTACCGCCAGATCTCGCTGCTGCTCAAGCGCCCGCCGGGCCGCGAAGCCTACCCGGGCGACGTGTTCTACCTGCACTCCCGCCTGCTCGAGCGCGCCTCGCGCGTGTCCGAGGAGTACGTCGAGAAGTTCACCAACGGCGCCGTGAAGGGCCAGACCGGTTCGCTGACCGCGCTGCCGATCATCGAGACCCAGGCCGGCGACGTCTCCGCGTTCGTGCCGACCAACGTGATCTCGATCACCGACGGCCAGATCTTCCTCGAGACCGACCTGTTCAACGCCGGCATCCGCCCGGCGGTGAACGCCGGCATCTCGGTGTCGCGCGTCGGCGGCGCGGCCCAGACCAAGATCATCAAGAAGCTGTCGGGCGGCATCCGCATCGCGCTCGCCCAGTACCGTGAGCTGGCTGCGTTCGCGCAGTTCGCCTCCGACCTGGACGAAGCCACCCGCAAGCAGCTCGAGCGCGGCCAGCGCGTCACCGAGTTGATGAAGCAGAAGCAGTACGCGCCGATGTCGATCGCCGACCAGGCCCTGTCGATCTACGCCGTCAACGAGGGTTACCTCGACGACGTGCCGGTCAACAAGCTGCTCGCTTTCGAGGAAGGCCTGCACGCGCACTTCGCCAACACCGCCGGCGAGCTGATCGGGAAGATCAACGGCACCGGCAACTGGAACGACGACATCGAGGCGGCCTTCAAGAAGGGCATCGCCGAGTTCAAGTCGACCGGTACTTGGTAATTGCGTAGGGCGGGCCCTGGCCCGCCTTCGTTGCAAAGCTGATATCGCACGGCGGGCTTGAGCCCGCCCTACCGAGAAGAGAAATGGCCGGCGGCAGAGAAATCAAAACCAAGATCAAGAGCGTGCAGAACACCCGCAAGGTGACGCGCGCGCTCGAGATGGTCTCGGCTTCCAAGATCCGCAAGGCGCAGGAGCGGATGAAGACCTCGCGCCCGTACGCGCGGGTGATGAAGCAGGTGATCGGCCACCTGGCGCAGGCCAATGCCGACTACCAGCACCCGTACATGATCGAGCGCCAGGATCCCAAGCGCGTCGGCTACGTCATCGTCTCGTCCGACCGCGGACTGGCCGGCGGCCTCAACAACAACCTGTTCCGCAAACTGCTCGGCGAGATCCGCAAGTGGCAGGAGCAGGGCGTCGAGGTCGACGTGGTCACCATCGGCCAGAAGGCCTCGGTGTTCTTCCGCCGCATCAAGGTCAACATGCTGGCCTCGGTCACCCACCTGGGCGACCAGCCCAAGCTGGAGCAGCTGGTCGGCGTGATCAAGGTGATGCTGGACAGCTACAGCGCCGGCAGTCTCGACCGCGTGTTCATCTGCTACAACGATTTCGTCAACACCATGACCCAGCGCGCCGCGTTCGAGCAGCTGCTGCCGCTGCCGGAGCCGGAGACGCAGGTCGCCCACCACGACTGGGACTACATCTACGAACCCGATGCGGAGACCGTGCTCAACCACGTCCTGACCCGCTACATCGAGTCGCTGGTGTACCAGGCGGTGCTGGAGAACGTGGCGTCCGAGCACGCCGCGCGCATGGTCGCGATGAAGTCCGCGTCGGACAACGCCACCAAGCTGATCGGCACGCTGCAACTGGTCTACAACAAGGCCCGCCAGGCCGCGATCACGCAAGAGATCTCCGAGATCGTCGGCGGCGCCGCGGCGGTTTGACCGGCACCGGTTTCCAGAACCACATCCCCGGCGGGCGCAAGCCGCGAACGCCAAGCAGCTTTAGAGATACGAGGAAATAGTGATGAGCCAGGGCAAGATCGTTCAGATCATCGGTGCCGTCGTCGACGTCGAGTTCCCGCGCGAGTCCGTGCCGCGCGTGTACGACGCATTGAAGGTCGACAACACCGCGATCACGCTGGAAGTGCAGCAGCAGCTCGGCGACGGCGTGGTCCGCACGATCGCGCTGGGTTCGACCGACGGCCTCAAGCGCAACCTGGTGGCCAATAACACCGGCAAGGGCATCTCGGTGCCGGTCGGCAAGGGCACGCTGGGCCGCATCATGGACGTGCTCGGCACCCCGATCGACGAGGCCGGCCCGGTCGAAGCGCAGGCGATGTGGGAAATCCACCGCGATGCGCCGAGCTACGAAGAGCAGGCCGCGGCGAACGAATTGCTGGAAACCGGCATCAAGGTCATCGACCTGATGTGCCCGTTCGCCAAGGGCGGCAAGGTCGGCCTGTTCGGCGGCGCCGGCGTCGGCAAGACCGTCAACATGATGGAGCTGATCAACAACATCGCCAAGGCGCACGAAGGCCTGTCGGTGTTCGCCGGCGTGGGCGAGCGTACCCGCGAGGGCAACGACTTCTACCACGAGATGAAGGACTCCAACGTCCTCGACAAGGTCGCGATGGTGTACGGCCAGATGAACGAGCCGCCGGGCAACCGCCTGCGCGTCGCGCTGACCGGCCTGACCATGGCCGAGTACTTCCGCGACGAGAAGGATGCCTCGGGCAAGGGCCGCGACGTGCTGTTCTTCGTCGACAACATCTACCGCTACACCCTGGCCGGTACCGAAGTCTCGGCGCTGCTCGGCCGCATGCCGTCGGCCGTGGGTTACCAGCCGACCCTGGCCGAGGAAATGGGCGTGCTGCAGGAGCGCATCACCTCGACCAAGACCGGCTCGATCACCTCGATCCAGGCCGTGTACGTGCCCGCGGACGACCTGACCGACCCGTCGCCGGCGACCACGTTCGCGCACTTGGACGCCACCGTGGTGCTGTCGCGCAACATCGCGTCGCTGGGCATCTACCCGGCGGTCGACCCGCTCGACTCGACCTCGCGCCAGCTCGACCCGAACGTGATCGGCAACGAGCACTACGACGTCGCGCGCAAGGTTCAGTCGACGCTGCAGAAGTACAAGGAGCTGAAGGACATCATCGCGATCCTCGGCATGGACGAACTGTCCGAAGAGGACAAGCAGGCCGTGTCGCGCGCGCGCAAGATCGAACGCTTCTTCTCGCAGCCGTTCCACGTCGCCGAGGTGTTCACCGGCTCGCCGGGCAAGTACGTGACGTTGAAGGACACGATCCGCGGCTTCAAGGGCATCGTCGAGGGCGAGTACGACCACCTGCCGGAGCAGGCGTTCTACATGGTCGGCGCGATCGAGGAAGCGGTCGAGAAGGCCAAGAAGATCACGGGTTAAGGCAGCGGCGCAGGGCGGGTTGCACCCCGCCGTCACGCACCACCCCGCCTAAGAGCGGCGGGTTGAAACCCGCCCTACCGGACAGAGAATCACATGGCATCCAGTTTCCGTTGCGACATCGTCAGCGCCGAGCACGAGATCTTCCACGGCGAGGCGACCCTGCTGGTCGCCACCGGCGAGATCGGCGAGCTCGGCATCGCGCCGAAGCACGCGCCGCTGATCACCCGCCTGAAGCCGGGCAAGGTGGTGGTGACCCTGCCCAGCGGGGAGCAGCTCGACTTCGCGGTTTCCGGCGGCATCCTCGAAGTGCAGCCCACGGTGGTGACCGTGCTGGCCGACACCGCTATCCGTGCCCAGGACATCGACGAGGCCGCGGTGCGCGCCGCCAAGGAAGAGGCCGAGCGAATCCTGGCCCACCGCGGCGAGAAGATGGAAGTCGCGCAGGCGCAGGCCAAGCTGGCCGAGGCGCTGGTGCAGCTGCAGGCACTGGAGCGCTTGCGCAAGAACATGAAGCACTGATCCCCGGCTTTGCGCGTCGATGAGAACGCCGGCCTCGCGCCGGCGTTTTTTCGTTAGCGGAGGCGCAAGCGAATCACCGCTGCAGCGGAACCCGTAGGTCCGAGCTTGCTCGGAACCTGCGCGGGGCAACCGGGCAGGCGTGATCCGAGCAGATTCGGATCTACATGAGCGCGGGCGCGGCGGAGCTCCTGCCCGAAACCGCTGGCCGTCCGACCAGCGTGCGCGGTCGGGAAAAAGCCATCCCAGCAAGCGCGGATCTACCGTTCCGTATGGCGTCCAAACCCATAAACTGCGCGCATGGCCAAGCTCTATTTCTACTATTCGGCGATGAACGCCGGCAAGACGACCACCTTGCTGCAGTCCGCGCATAACTACAGCGAGCGCGGCATGCGGGTGGCGATCCTGACCCCGTCGCTCGACGACCGCGCCGGCAGCGGCACGGTGTCGTCGCGGATCGGCCTGAGTGCGCCGGGGATCGCCTTCGAGCGCGAACAGGATCTGGAGCGGCTGGTCCGCGCCGACATCGCCGCGCACGGCAAGCTCGATTGCGTGCTGGTCGACGAGGCGCAGTTCCTTGCCAAGGCCCAGGTCTGGCAACTGAGCGAGGTGGTCGACGCGTTGCGCATCCCCGTGCTGTGCTATGGCCTGCGCACCGATTTCCGCGGCGAACTGTTCGAGGGCAGCCAGTACCTGCTGGCGTGGGCCGACGAACTGACCGAGATCAAGACCATCTGCCACAGCGGCAAGAAGGCGACGATGGTGCTGCGCGTGGACGCGCAGGGACGCGCGGTGCTCGACGGGCCGCAGGTCGAGATCGGCGGCAACGAGCGCTACCTGTCGGTGTCGCGCGCCGAGTACAAGAAGGTGATGCGCGGCGAGGGCGAGATCGCACCGCTGCAGCCGTCGTTGCCGCTGTAGTGCATGCGGCGCGCAACCGCTGGGTCAGCGCGCCGCCGAAGCGGTTGACGTCGACGCGCCGTCGGCGCAGCCCGCGCGGATCGCCGCGACCTCGCGGGTGATCGCGCCGCCCTCGCGCTGGGCCTGCTGCAACTGCGCCAGCAACGCGTCCAATGCCTGCATCGCCACGGGTTGGCGGGGGCCGCTGCAACGCACCTGCGCGGCATAGGCGCGCGCGCGCCAGGCCAGCGGGCGCAGGGCGAGGTCGGACTCTGGCAGGCGCGCCAGCGCGTCCAGTCGCACCAGCCCGCTCGCGTCGCCGGACAGAGCCTGGTGGCGGGCCAGCGACAGTTGCGCGGTGCGCGCGTTCGGGTGTTCGAAGCCGTAGCCGTGGCGGGTCAGCTGCACCGCCTGCGCCAGCCGCGCGACGATCGGGTCCGGCAGGCCGAGCGCGGCGCTGACTTCGCCGATCAAGCGGTCGACGTCGCCGACCAGGGCGTGGTTGGCGCCGTAACGCTCGCTGCGCAGGCGCCGCGCGCGTTCCAGGTGCGGCAGGGCGTCGCGGTCGTCGCCGACGCCGTGCTCGAGCTCGGCCAACTCGACCAGCGATTCGGCGATCTGGGCCGGGTCGCCACCGCGGCGGCTGATCGCCAGCGCGGTGCGTAGCGAACCCAGCGCCGCCCGGGTATCGCCGCGCTGCCATTCGACCTGGCCCAGCGCGCGGTGGCTGTCGCGCAGCTCGGCGTGGTCGCGGCCGTAGCGTTCGAGCAGGACGCGCTGGTGGTCGCGCAGCTCGCGCTCGGCATCGGCGTAGCGGCCTTGCTCGACCAGCACCGCGGCCAGGTCGCGTTGCACCGCCAGCGTCGTCGGGTGCAGCGACCCGTGGGCTTCGAGCGCGATCGAGAAGGCGCCGCGCAGCTCGCGTTCGGCCGTGGCGTGGTGGCCGCGCTGGCGCGCCAGCTCGGCGAGCCGGCGACCGATGCGGATCATCAGCGGGTGGCGCTCGCCGGCCACCTGGCGCAGCTGCAAGCGCGCCGCCTGGTAGTTGCGCCCGGCCGCCGCGGCATTGCCGTCGTCGGCATCCAGCCCGGCCAGGTCCAGGCGGTTCTCGACCTCGCCGATCTGCGCGCCGGCCGCATCGCGGCGCAGCGCCAGCGCGCGCTCGAACAGCAGCCGCGCGGTCCGGCGCTCGCCGTTGGCGCCGCGGCAGCGCCCCAGTTGCGAGTAGAAGTCCGCCGCCTGCGGCGGCAGCTGCGCCTGCTCGCGGCGCGCGGTGTCCAGCGCCGGTTGCATCAGGTCGATGCACGCGCGCGGGTCGCCGAGTTGGCGCAGCACCTCGCCGCGCTGGGTCAGCGATTCCAGACGCAGGCTGACCGGGATGCCGGCGGTGAGGTCGATGATCCCGGCCTGGCGGTCGAGCAGCGCATGCGCCTCGCGGTAGTCGCCCAGGCCGCTGCGCAGGCGCGCGACCACGCCGAGCAGTTCGGCGCGCGCGCGCGGTTGCTTCATGAGCTCGCGGTTGCCGCGTTCGACCGCGTCGTCGAGCAGGTTGCGCAGGTCGACGCCGCCGCCGTTGGGCGCGCCGCCGGCGTTCTCGAACAGGCCGACCATGAAGTCCTGCATCGCCTGCGCGCGGCCGGCCTCGCGCACCGCCTCGCGTGCCTGCCAGGCCACCACGCCCAGCGCCAGGCTCAGCACCACCGCGGCGAACGAGCCGGTGGCCAGCGCCCAGCGGTGCCGGCGCAGGTACTTGCGCATTCGGTAGCCGACGCTCTGCGCGCGCGCCTGCACCGGTCGCCCGGCCTCGTAGCGCTGCAGGTCCAGCGACAGCGCCTCGGCCGACGGGTAGCGTTGCTCGGGGCGCTTGGACAGCGTCTTCAGCACGATGTTGTCGAGGTCGCCGGCCAGCCGCCGCGAATGCCGGCGCAGCAGGTGCGGGTCGGCCCCGGCGGCCTCGCCGTGGGCATCGCGCAGCACGGTCTGCGAGGGCCGCAACGGATCGACGGCGAGGATTGCCTCCTCCCACTCGGCATCGGTCTGGCGCTTGAGCCGGTAGGGCTTGGCGTCGGTCAGCAGCTCGTACAGCACTACGCCCAGCGAGTAGACGTCGGTCATGGTGGTGACCGGTTCGCCGCGGATCTGCTCGGGCGCGGCGTAGTGCAGGGTGAAGGTGCGCACCCCGGTGCGGGTCTGCTCGACCTTGGGCGCATCGGAGTCGAGCAGCTTGGCGATGCCGAAGTCGAGCAGGCGCACGTCGCCGCCGGGCGTGACCAGGATGTTGGACGGCTTGAGGTCGCGGTGCACGATCAGGTTGGCGTGCGCGTGGCTGACCGCGTCGCAGATCTGCTCGAACATCCGCAGCCGCCTTTCCAGCGGCGTGTTGTGGTGCCGGCAGTAGTCGGTGATCGGCTCGCCTTCGACGTATTCCAGCGCGAGGTAGGGCAGGTTTTCGGCACTGATGCCGGCATCGAGCAGGCGCGCGATGTGCGGGTGCGCCAGCCGCGCGAGGATCTGCCGCTCGCGGGTGAAGCGCAGGCGCAGGTTGGGGTCCGCCAGGCCGGGGCGCAGCAGCTTCAGCGCGACCCGGCGCTGGTACAGGCCATCGGCGCGCGCGGCCAGCCAGACCTGGCCCATGCCGCCCTCGCCGAGCATGCGTTCGAGCCGGTACGGACCGATCTCGCTGCCCGGGCGCAGCGCCGCCAGCGGCGGGATCAGCGGTTCGGAGAGGAAGTCCTCGTGGCCGTCCTCCAGAGCGATCAGCGATTCCAGTTCGTCGGCGAGCGCGGCATCGTCGTCGCGCAGGTCGCGCAGGCGCTGCGCACGTTCCTGGTCATCCAGCTCGAACAGCGCATCGAGCAGGGGGGACAGCCGTTGCCAACGCTCGGCGTCCATCGGCTACCGACTCGGCTCAGCCGTCCAGTGACGCCAGCAGGAACAGCCGCGCCTTCTGCCAGTCGCGGCGGATGCTGCGCTCGGAGCGCTGCAGCAGGGCGGCGATCTCCAGTTCGGACAAACCGCCGAAGTAGCGCAGTTCCACCACCTGCGCCAGGCGCTGGTCGACCGCCGCCAGCTTGGTCAGCGCGGTGTCCAGGCCGAGGGTTTCCTCGTCCAGACGCAGGCCGCCCTCGATGTCCTCGGGCAGGTCGGTGACGCGGTGCAGGTCGCCGCCGCGCTTCTGCGCCAGCCGCTGGCGCGCGTAGTCGACCACCACCGAGCGCATCGCCGAGGCGGCGTAGGCGAAGAAGTGCGCGCGATCGTCGAACTTCGCCTCGCGGCGGCCGACGAGCTTCAGGTAGGCCTCGTGCACCAGCGCGGTCGCATCCAGCGTCTGGCCGTGCTGACCGGCGAGCTGGCGGCGCGCCATCATGTGCAGTTCCTGGTAGAGCGTGGCGAGCACGCGATCCAGTGCGCCGCGGTCGCCGCCGCGTGCCGCATCCAGCAGCAATGTGATGTCAGCCGTATCGGACATGCAACCTCCCCTGAGGCAAGTGGGCCGACTATAGCGCGTTCAGTTGTCGCGCAAAGCCGGTGCCGACGGGCTGGCAGCGCTGGGCAAGGGGGCGGGCGCGGCCGGAGTTCATGCCGCCCAGGGCCTGGAGTCGGCCGGGTTCGCGCGAGACGATCTGCCCGCGCGCGGGCGTTGTGCGTCGCAACGAATCGGCGCCGTGGCCGCGCGTTTCCAGGGCGCCGGCGCGTGCCGCCGGTCGGACAACTTGCGGATTTTTCGCCGCTGAAGGAAAAAGCAAGCACTTTCGGCCTGAAGTGTGACGGTGTTCGCGAATTCACCCCGCGGTTTCCGCTCGACTCCGCCGGCCCGTCGAGAGCCCGTAGCGCCGATCAAGGCGGGCAGTTCGCGCTGTTGATGTTCGTGTCGTTCCTTCCGAATCATCCCCCAGCACCGCCACCAAGGAGTTTCAACGCATGCACGCATCGTCCCTGACCGCCCGCCGGTCGTCCAAGCGCGCGACCCTCGTTCTCACCCTGTTTGCCGCCGCGCTGCCTGCCGGCGCCGCCGTCGCCAGCGACGCCTTCGACCCGCAGCTCAGTTTCGCCATGCAGCGCGACCTGGGCATATTCCCGCACCAGGTCGCGCAGTACCTGCAGACCGAGCGTGCCGCCAACTCGCAGGGCGCCATCGCCCAGCGCCAGCTTGGCGCGGGCTTCGCCGGCAGCTGGATCGAGCGCAAGGCGGACGGCTCTTTCCAGTTCGTCGTCGCCACCACGCGGGCCTCGCGCGCTGCAGCCGTGCCGGGCGCGACGATGCGCCAGGTCCGCCACAGCCTGCGCGACCTCGACGCTGCCAAGGATCGCCTCGACGGCATCTACGCGGTCGCACTCGACAGGCGCGCGGCGCTGCGTGGCGTGCATTCGTGGCATGTCGATCCCGTGACCAACAGCGTGACGTTGAGCATCGCGGCCGACGCGACGGACGCCGCGGTCGACTTCATCGCCCGCAGCGGCGCCGACCCCGACGCGGTGCGCGTGCAGATCGTGCCCGGCTGGCCGCAGACGACTGCGAACATCGTCGGCGGCTACGAGTACATCGTGAACAACGCGTCGTACTGCTCGGTGGGCTTCTCGGTCACCAAGGGCGCGCAGAAGGGCTTCGCCACCGCCGGCCACTGCGGCAGCGCAGGCAACAGCGTGAAGGTTGAAGGCCAGTCGGTCGGCTCGTTCCAGTCGTCGAGCTTCCCCGGCAACGACCGCGCCTGGGTCAGCGTCAGCAGCGGTCATACCCTGTACGGGCTGGTCTACAACTACAGCTCCGGCACCTATCCGCGGGTCATCGGCAGCACCGAGGCGGCGACCGGCGCGTCGCTGTGTCGCTCCGGTCGCACCACCGGCTGGAAGTGCGGCTCGATCACGGCGAAGAACGTGACCGTCAACTACTCGGTCGGCGCGGTGTATGGCCTTACCCAGACCAATGTCTGCACCGGCCGCGGCGACTCGGGCGGCAGTTGGATCACCGGTGCCGGCCAGGCGCAGGGCGTGACGTCCGGCGGCAACCTGCCCAACGGCAGCAACGACAACTGCTCGCTGCCGAGCTCGCAACGGCAGACGTTCTTCCAGCGCCTCAATCCGATCCTGAGCGCGTACGGCCTGACCCTGGTCCGCGGCTGATCGCAGCACGAAACGCAGAACGCCCCGGATTTCCGGGGCGTTCTCGTGCGTCAACCCGGAGCACCCGCGCGTGAACGCCGTACTGGCTGCGCCGCGATCATTGCAACCGACCCCGGCCTGCCTCGGCTGCCGTCATCATCGGTTGCCTCGACCGCGCTGAACCAGGTGTCGGGTTAGGCATCTAGCGCTGGCAGTGCGGGCACCAGACCGTGGTGCGCTGCGCGATCGCCGCCTGCTTCAACGGCCGCCCGCACTTCGGGCACGGTTCGCCGCCGCGGCCATAGGCCGACAACTCCTGTTCGAAATAGCCCGGCGCGCCATCGGGACTGATGAAGTCGCGCAGCGTGGTGCCGCCGCGGGCGATCGCGTAGGCCAGGATCGCCTTCACCGCGGCGGCGAGCAGCGCGTAGCGTTCGCGCGAGACCTTGCCGGCCGCGCGCAGCGGCGAGATCCCCGCGGCGAACAGCGCCTCGGCGACGTAGATGTTGCCCACGCCGACCACCACGCGCTGGTCCATCAGGAACGCCTTGACCGGCGCGCTGCGGCCGCGGCTGCGCGCGAACAGGTAGTCGCCGTCGAAATCGGCGGACAGCGGCTCCGGCCCCAGGTCGGCCAGCAATGGATGGACTTCGCCTGCGGGCTGCCACAGCAGGCAGCCGAAGCGGCGCGGGTCGTTGAAGCGCAGCACGCGCCGCGCGCCCGAGCCGCCTCCATCCAGCAGCAGGTCGACATGGTCGTGGGCGGTGACCGGCGTGTCGGATGGCAGCACCCGCAGGCTGCCGGACATCCCCAGGTGGAGCAGGGCGCTGCCGGCGGCGGTGTCGAGCAGCAGGTACTTCGCGCGCCGGCGCACCGCGTCGATGCGCTGGCCGGGCAGGGTGTCCTGGATTTCGGACGGGATCGGCCAGCGCAAGTCGGGCCGGCGCAGGGTCGCGGCGAGCACGCGCCGGCCTTCCAGGTGGGGGGCGAGGCCGGCGCGGGTGGTTTCTACTTCGGGGAGTTCGGGCATGGGGTGTCGGGCTGGGCGTGTTCCGGGCCGCTGCGGCGGCATGGGTAACGCGGCGTTGGAAGGTTGCGCGGCGCGGTTGTTCGCGGCGCGCCGCCAGCTTACGGCTTGCGTCGCACCGCGCCCGCACGCGTTCAGCCCGACCGCTTGCGCGCGCGCTGAACGACCCCCATCACAGTCCCTGCCCATACCCACGCGCACGGCCGCGGCGCGGTGGCATCATCGCTTCGGGCCGATCGGCCCAAAGCGCCCGGCGACACGTCCCGCGCGACCGCACCACTTGTGGAGTTCCAATGCCCGCTTCATTGCTCGACTTCCTCGCCGGCGGCTTCGCCCAGGCCGGCCTCGGCACGCTCGCGATCTATTTCCTGGCCGCGACCCAGCTGACCATCCTCTCGGTGACGCTGTACCTGCACCGCTCGCAGGCGCACCGCTCGGTCGACTTCCACCCGGCGCTCGCGCACGTGTTCCGCTTCTGGACCTGGCTGACGACCTCGATGATCACGCGCGAGTGGGCGGCGATCCACCGCAAGCACCACGCCAAGTGCGAGACCGAGGAAGACCCGCACAGCCCGCAGATCAAGGGCATCAGGACCGTGTTCTGGCGCGGCGTCGAGCTCTACCGCGAGGCGCGTGCCGACCGCGAGTCGATCGAGAAGTACGGCAAGGGCTGCCCGGACGACTGGATCGAGCGCCACCTCTACTCGCGCTACCCGACGCTCGGCCCGACTTTGCTGCTGTTCGCCAGCTTCGCGCTGTTCGGCTTCGCCGGCGTGGCGATCTGGGCGCTGCAGATGGCGTGGATCCCGTTCTGGGCCGCCGGCGTGGTCAATGGCCTGGGCCACTGGTGGGGCTACCGCAACTTCGAGACCGCCGACACCGCCACCAACCTCACCCCGTGGGGCTTCTGGATCGGCGGCGAGGAGCTGCACAACAACCACCACGCGTTCCCCAGTTCCGCGAAGTTCGCGTTGCGCCGCTTCGAGTTCGACATCGGCTGGAGCACGATCAAGCTGCTGCAGGCGATCGGCCTGGCCAAGGTGCTGCGCGTCGCGCCGTCGCTGGACGTGCGCCCGAACATCGCGATGCCCGACACCGAGACGCTCAAGGCGCTGCTCGCGATCCGCTTCCAGGCGATGACCGACTACTACCGCGCGGTCACCTTGCCGGCCCTGCGCGAAGAGAAGCGCCACGCCGCGCAGCGCGTGCGCGCGCTGCCGCGCACGTTGCGCAAGGGGCTGGCCGACGGCGGCCGCTGGCTCGACGACGACAAGCGCGCGCGGCTGCAGGCTTGGGTCGCCGAAAGCCCGCGCATGGCGCAGCTGGCGGACTTCCGCGCGCGCCTGGCGCAGGTGCTCGACGAGCGTTCCAACGATGCCCAGGCGACCTTGCAGAAGCTGCATGCGTGGTGCGCGGAGGCCGAGGCCAGCGGCATCCACGCGCTGCAGGCGTTCTCGGCGCGCATGAAGGGCTATGCCTTGGCGCCGGCGCGTGCGTGATCGCGCGCGCCCGTGGTCCGGCCGGCACCTGTGCGTGGCCGCGGCGGCACTGCTGACGTCGTCCGCGGCCCTGGCGCAGGTGCGCGCCAGCAGCGACTACCTGGGCAAGATGGACAGCAACGCCGACGGCCGCGTCGCGCTGGCCGAGTACCAGGACTGGATGGGCTATGCGTTCGCGCGCATGGACCGCGACGGCGACGGCGTGCTGACGCCGGCCGAGCTGCCCGGCGGCCGCGGCAAGCCGGTGCACCTGGCCGCCCACCGTGAATCGCTGGCGGCCGCGTTCCGCCGCCAGGACCGCAACCGCGACGGCGCGCTCGACGCGCGCGAGTTGGCGGCACCGCCGCAGTAACGCTCGCCGGCGTCGCCCCGACGCGACTGCGCTGGTTTACGCGGCGATCACAACGGCCGGACTAGCGTCGCCGCTGCCGGAAGTTCCGGTGACGAGGATGCCGTCATGGACGCAATGGGGATGCTGCAAACCGCGACCGCGCTGTTCGCGTTCGCGGCGTTGGGTGGCGTGGTGATGGCGGCGATCCGCCTGGGCGCCAAGCGCAATCCGCCGGCGTGGCTGGCGATGGGGCACGGCCTGCTCGCCGGTGCCGGGCTCACCCTGCTGATCTACGCCGCGCTGGCCGCGGGCATTCCGGGCACCGCGCAGATCGCGCTGGCGTTGCTGCTGCTGGCGGCAGCGGGCGGCGCGTTCATGAACCTGGTCTACCACTGGAAGCAGAAGCCGTTGCCGACCGGGCTGCTGTTCGGCCATGCCGGGCTGGCGGTGCTCGGCTTCGCGTTGCTGCTGTTCGCCGCGTTCGGCGGTGGCTGACCCAAGCCCACTGAATCAACCTGACTGACCCAACTTGACTGAACCGCGAGGACGCGACATGCCCCGATGGTGGATTCTCCCGTTGGTCGCCGCGCTGGCGCTGGCCGGCTGCGCCGAGCGCTCGCGGTTGTTGAACGGCGAGTCGGTCGGCCCGCAGCCGACCCTGCCGCCGCCGAACAAGACCCTGATCCCGACCGTGCACATCGCCCCAGCGGTCGGCTGGCCCGACGGCGCGACCCCGACCGCGGCGCCGGGCTTCGCGGTCAACGCGTTCGCGACCGGGCTGGACCACCCGCGCTGGCTGCACGTGCTGCCCAACGGCGACGTGCTGGTGGCCGAGAGCAACGCGCCGCCGCGGCCGGAGGATGGCAAGGGCATCAAGGGCGCGGTGATGAAGGCGGTGATGAAGCGCGCCGGCGCCGGCGTACCCAGCGCGAACCGCATCACCCTGCTGCGCGACGCCGACCGCGACGGTCGCGCCGAGCTGCGCACGGTGTTCCTGCAGGGCCTGAACTCGCCGTTCGGGATGGCGCTGGTCGGCGACACCCTGTACGTGGCCAATGCCGACGCCGTGGTCAGCGTGCCGTACCGCCTCGGCCAGACCGAGGTCACGGCCGCACCGACCCAATTGGTCGCGTTGCCCGGCGGCCCGCTCAACCACCACTGGACCAAGAACCTGCTCGCCAGCCGCGATGGCACGAAGCTGTACGTCACCGTCGGCTCCAACAGCAACGTCGCCGAGAACGGCATGGACAAAGAGGTCGACCGCGCGGCGATCCTGGAAGTCGACCTGCGCGCGGGCGCGGTGCCCGCTCCGGCGAACGCGAAGGGTTACCGCGTGTTCGCCAGCGGCCTGCGCAATCCCAACGGCCTGGCGTGGCAGCCCGATTCCGGCGCGTTGTGGACCGTGGTCAACGAGCGCGACGAGATCGGCAGCGACCTGGTGCCCGACTACCTGACCTCGGTGCGCGACGGCGGGTTCTACGGCTGGCCGTACAGCTACTTCGGCGCGCACGTCGACGCGCGCGTCAAGCCACCGCGGCCGGACCTGGTCGCTCAGGCGATCGTGCCCGACTACGCGCTGGGCACGCACGTGGCGCCGCTGGGACTGGCGTTCTACGACGGCGCGGCGTTGCCGCCGCAGTACCGCGGCGGCGCCTTCATCGGCCGCCACGGTTCGTGGAACCGGCGGCCGCGCAGCGGCTACGACGTGGTGTTCGTGCCGTTTGCCGGCGGCCGCCCGAATGGCCCGCCGCAAGCGGTGCTGACCGATTTCGTCAATGCCGACGGCAACGCGCGCGGCCGCCCGGTCGGCGTCGTGGTCGACGGCGCCGGCGCGGTGCTGGTCGCCGACGATGTCGGCAACGCGGTGTGGCGGGTCACGGCGAGCACGCCGCCGCCGGCAGCCGCGTCGCCCGCGCCTGCCGCCAGCACGGAACCGGCCAGCCGCAAATGAGCCCGGCGGCGGTTCCGCTGGACGCATTGCTGTGGGGGCTGCTGGGCTCCGTCGTGCTGCCGCTGTGGCTGCTAGCGGGCTTGGCCGACTACTGGGCGCACGCCCGCAGCGACATCGCCCACACCGCCGGCCTTCACGAGTCGGCGCTGCACCTGCTGCAGACCGCGCAGATCGGCGTGCCGGTGCTGCTCGTGCTGCTCGCCCGGATCAACGCGCTGACGCTGGCCGTGCTGATCCTCGGTGTCGCCGCGCACACGGTGACCGCCTACCGCGACGTGCGCTACGCCGCTGCGCGCCGCCACATCTCGCCGTTCGAGCAGTTCGTGCACAACTTCCTCAACGTGCTGCCGCTGGCGGCGTTGGCGATCGTGATCGTGCTGCACTGGCCGGCATTCCAGGCGCTGCTGGCGCTGGCCGAGGCACCGCCGAATGCGTGGACGCTGCAATGGCGCGAGCCGCCGTTCGAGCGCGCGGTGATCGCCGCGGTGCTGGTCGCGTCGCTACTGTTCGGCTTGTTGCCGGGGGTGATCGAGTTCGTGCGCACGCTGGCTGCCAGGCCGCCGGCCGGATCGCGCTGAAGTCCACGCAGCGAAACTCACTGGGTGATGTCGACATCCCTGGTCTCCGGCAGGAACAGCGTGCCGATCACCAGCGTCATCGCCGCGATCGCGATCGGGTACCACACGCCCTGGTAAATGTTGCCCGACGCGGCGACCAGCGCGAACGCGATCGTCGGCAGGAAACCACCGAACCAGCCGTTGCCGATGTGGTACGGCAGCGACATCGAGGTATAGCGGATCCGGGTCGGGAACAGCTCGACCAGCCACGCCGCGATCGGCCCGTAGACCATGGTCACGTAGATCACCAGGAGCGACAGCAGCGCGATCACCATCGGCGTGTTGATCCGCGCCGGGTCGGCCTGCTCCGGATAGCCGGCGCTGGCCAGCGCGGACTTCAGTCCGGCGTTGAACGTGTCGCCCGATGCCTTGAGCGCATCCGCGCTGCGGCCACTGCCCTCGAACGCGCTGACCACCGTGTCGCCGACCGTGACGCTGGCGACGGTGCCCGCCGGCGCCGCGACGTTCGCGTACGGCACGCCGCCCTTGGCCAGCGCCGACTTGGCGATGTCGCATGACGTAGTGAACCGGCTGGTGCCGACCGGGTTGAACTGGAACGTGCAGGTGTCCGGGTCGGCGGTGACCACCACCGGGCTGGTTCGGGCCGCGGCTTCGATCGCGGGATTGGCGTAGTGGGTCAGCGCCTTGAAGATCGGGAAGTAGGTCAGCGCCGCGATCAGGCAGCCGGCCATGATGATCGGCTTGCGCCCGACCCTGTCCGACAGCCAGCCGAAGAAGATGAAGAACGGCGTGCCGATCAGCAGGCCCGCGGCGATCATCAGGTTGGCCGACGCGGCCTCGACCTTGAGCGTCTGGGTCAGGAAGAACAGCGCGTAGAACTGGCCCGCGTACCAGACCACCGCCTGCCCCGCGGTCGCGCCGAGCAGCGCCAGCAGCGCGATCTTGCCGTTCTTCGAAAAGAAGCTCTCGGTGATCGGCGCCTGCGAGGTCTTGCCCTGCGCCTTCATTTCCTGGAACAGCGGCGACTCGGCCAGCTGCAGGCGGATCCACACGGATACCAGCAGCAGCACGAACGACAGCAGGAACGGAATGCGCCAGCCCCAGGCCTCGAACGCCTCGGGACCAAGGAAGTAGCGGCAGCCCAGGATCACCAGCAGCGACAGGAACAGGCCCAGCGTCGCGGTGGTCTGGATGAAGCTGGTGTACAGGCCGCGCTTGCCGTGCGGCGCGTGCTCGGCGACATAGGTCGCCGCGCCACCGTACTCGCCGCCCAGCGCCAGGCCCTGCAGCAGGCGCAGGCTGATCAGGATGATCGGCGCGGCGATGCCGATGCTGGCGTAGCCGGGCAGCACCCCGACCAGAAACGTCGACACGCCCATGATCACGATCGTGACCAGGAACGTGTGCTTGCGCCCGATCATGTCGCCGAGCCGCCCGAACACCAGCGCGCCGAACGGCCGCACCGCGAACCCGGCGGCGAACGCGAGCAGCGCGAAGATGAAGCCGCTGGTCGGATTCAACGCGGAGAAGAACTGCTTGGCGATGATCGCCGCGAGCGAGCCGTACAGGTAGAAGTCGTACCACTCGAACACGGTGCCCAGCGACGAGGCGAAGATGACCTTCTTGTGGCCCTGGGTGAGCCTGGGTTCGAGCGTGCCCGCGACAGGCGCGACGGTGGCGGTGCTGGACATCGGCGGCTCCCCGGTGGACAGGCCCTAGCGTGCCACGCGAGCGGCCCGGATCGGCAACGCGCTCGACCCGCCTCCACCCGGGTCGTCGGCCACGTCGATGCGGCAGAATCTGCCTACCCACGTTCCGGAGCACGTCCCATGACGCAGGCCGTCTATCCCGTCCGCGCGCAGTTCGCGCAGCGCGCGCGCATCGACCGCGCCGAGTACGAGCGCCTGTACGCGCAGTCGGTAGCGCAGCCGGACACGTTCTGGGGCGCCGTCGCGCAGCGCTTGGAGTGGATGACGCCGCCGACCCAGGTCAAGGACACGAGCTTCGCGCTCGCCGATTTCCGCATCCGCTGGTACGCCGACGGCGAGCTCAACGCCAGCGTCAACTGCCTCGACCGCCACCTCGCCGCGCGCGGCGACAAGACCGCGTTGATCTTCGAGCCCGACGATCCGGCGCAGCCGGCGCAGCGCATCAGTTACCGCGAGCTGCACGCACGCGTGTGCCAGCTCGCCAACGCGATGCGCCAGCTGGGCGTGCGCAAGGGCGACCGGGTCACGATCTACCTGCCGATGATTCCGGAGGCCGCGATCGCGATGCTCGCCTGCGCGCGCATCGGCGCGATCCACATGGTGGTGTTCGGCGGCTTCTCCGCCCACTCGATCGCCGACCGCGTCGCCGACTGCGGCAGCAAGCTGATCATCACCGCCGACCAGGGCCTGCGCGGCGGCAAACCGGTCGCGCTCAAGGCCAACGTCGACGCCGCGCTGAAGCTGCCAGGCACCAACTCGGTCGAGACCGTGCTCGTGGTGCGCCACACCCACGCCGCAGTCGACATGCAGATGCCGCGCGACCGCTGGTACGACGCCGTCGTCGACAGCCAGCCGACGCAGTGCGAGCCCGAGCGCATGAACGCCGAGGACCCGCTGTTCATCCTCTACACCTCCGGCAGCACCGGCAAGCCCAAGGGCGTGCTGCATACCACCGGCGGTTATCTAGTGTACGTGTCGTACACCCACGAGGCGGTGTTCGACCTGCGCGAGGACGATGTCTACTGGTGCACCGCCGACGTCGGCTGGATCACCGGCCACAGCTACATCGTCTACGGCCCGCTGGCCAACGGCGCGACCGCGCTGATGTTCGAAGGCGTGCCGAATTATCCCGACGTGTCGCGCTTCTGGCAGGTGATCGACAAGCACGCGGTCACCATCTTCTACACCGCGCCGACCGCGATCCGCGCGCTGATGCGCGAAGGCGACGAGCCGGTGCAGCGCACCTCGCGAAAATCTCTGCGCCTGCTTGGCACGGTCGGCGAACCGATCAACCCCGAGGCCTGGCGCTGGTACCACGAGGTGGTTGGCGACGCGCGTTGCCCGATCGTCGACACCTGGTGGCAGACCGAGACCGGCGGCATCCTGATCGCGCCGCTGCCGGGAGCGACCGACCTCAAGCCCGGCTCGGCGACCAGGCCGGTCTTCGGCGTGCTGCCGGCGCTGGTCGACGCCAGTGGCCAGGTGCTCGAGGGCGAGGCCGAGGGCAACCTGGTATTGCTCGACTCCTGGCCCGGGCAGATGCGCACGGTGTACGGCGACCACCAGCGCTTCATCGACACCTACTTCAAGACCTACCCGGGCACGTACTTCACCGGCGACGGCTGCCGCCGCGACAGTGACGGCGACTACTGGATCACCGGCCGCGTCGACGACGTCATCAACGTCAGCGGTCACCGCATCGGCACCGCCGAAGTCGAAAGCGCGCTGGTCTCGCACCCGAAGGTCGCCGAGGCGGCGGTGGTCGGCTTCCCGCACGACCTCAAGGGGCAGGGCATCTACGCCTACGTGACTCTGATCGCCGGCGAGGCGCCCAGCGACGAACTGCGCGCCGAACTGGTCAGGCACGTGCGCGCCGAGATCGGCCCGATCGCCACCCCTGATCATCTGCAATGGGCGCCGGGCCTGCCGAAGACGCGCTCGGGCAAGATCATGCGCCGCATCCTGCGCAAGATCGCCGAAGCCGGTTCGTCGCAGCTGGCCCCGGACCGGCTCGGCGACACCAGCACGCTGGCCGATCCGTCGGTGGTCGACGCGCTGGTCAAGGAGCGGTTGGCGAAGTGATGGGGTGGGCCGAGAGCAGGAGCAAATCCCCCCAGCCCCCCTTTTTCAAAGGGGGGAGCGCACGAGCGCTTTCACTCTCAAGCATTTCCGTTCCTGCATTGGCCCTTGCCGTTCCCCCCTTTGAAAAAGGGGGGCAGGGGGGATTTGCTTTGGCTCTCACCGCATACGCTCCACCACGACCCGCCAAATCACCTCCACCACCCCCTCCGTCTCCAGCAACACCTGCCGATCATCGAACCGCAGCACGCTCAAGCCCATCGCCCCCAGTGCTGCGTCGCGCAGTGCATCCGCCATGCGACCACCATCGGTGAAATGCTGCGCACCATCCAACTCCACCACCAGCCCCGCCGCAGGCGCGTAGAAGTCCACGATGAAAGGCCCAAGCGGTTTCTGCCGATAGAACGGCACGCCTGCGATTTGCTTGCGACGCACGCGATACCAGAGCCGTTGTTCCGCATCGGTCATCGCGCAGCGCAAGCTGCGTGAGTAGGGCTTGAGTCGGCGGTCGTAGTTCTGCATGCACCAAGCAAATCCCCCCAACCCCTTTTTACAAAGGGGGGAAGTGCACCAGCGCGGGTAGGACTTCCCCGCATCCGTCGCTGTTCCCCCCTTTGAAAAAGGGGGGCAGGGGGGATTTGCTCTTGCTTTTGGTCCTTGCCCTCCAACCGACCCCCCCATTCCCCCAAGCCCTGCTCCCGCGCTCCCGTGCCCGTGATGCCCGTCACCACGCAACGCCCGGCCAGCAGCCATTGGGTGGGATGCAGGTAAGCTGCGCGCCCATGGCCATCCCGCCCCTGACCCTTTCGGCTCCGATGAACACGTCCCGGCTGCGCCCGCTGTTGCTGCTGTCCCTCACTGCCTGCCTGGCCGCCTTGCTCGGCGCCTGCGGCGGCGACAACGTCAAGCCGACCGCGCCGGTCGCGGTGGTCACCCCGCCACCGCAACAGCCGCTGCCGAAGATCCGCGTCGGCATCGCGCTCGGCGGCGGCGCGGCCAAGGGCTTCGCCCACATCGGCGTGATCAAGATGCTCGAGGCCAGCGGCGTGCAGCCGGTGGTGGTGTCGGGCACCAGCGCCGGCAGCGTGGTCGGCGCGCTCTACGCCAGCGGTATGGACGCGTTCGCGATGCAGCAGCACGCGTTCGCGCTGGACGAAGACAAGATCCGCGACGTCAGCCTGTTCTCCGGCGGCGTGGTCAAGGGCCAGAAACTGCAGGACTACGTCAACCAGTTGCTCGGCAACCGCACGCTGGAGCGCATGCGCAAGCCGTTCGCGGCGGTCGCCACCGAACTGGAAACCGGCAAGCGCATGGTGTTCACCCGCGGCAACACCGGCCAGGCCGTGCGCGCGTCCAGCTCCATCCCCGGCGTGTTCGAACCGGTGGTGATCGGCAAGCTGCACTACGTCGACGGCGGCGTGGTCAGCCCGGTACCGGTCGACGCCGCGCGCGCGCTGGGCGCCGACTTCGTGATCGCGGTCGACATCTCCACCAAGGCCAGCGGCAAGGCGCCGGGCAGCCTGCTGGGCAACATCAACCAGTCGATCACGATCATGGGCCAGCGCCTGGGCGCGCAGGAACTCGCGCGCGCCGACATCGTGATCCGTCCCAAGGTGAGCGACATCGGCGCCGCCGACTTCGAGCAGAAGAACACCGCGATCCTGGAAGGCGAGCGCGCCGCGCTGGCGGCGATGCCGCAGATCCGCGCCAAGCTCGCGCAACTGCAGCGCACGCGCGTCGCCGCGCAGAAGGCGCGCACGCCGGCGCCGAAAAAAGTGGTGCCCAAGTGCGAACCAGACCGCCTCGACAAGCTGCTGCGCCGCGACCCCGACTGCACTCCCGCCGACGCGCAGTAACCCGACGTCGCAGCGACGTCGCTATGCAGGATGGGTCGAGCGCAGCGATACCCATCGCGCCGCCCAGCGCCCAAGGCCATCGGGCCTGCGCAGACCTTCCCGAATCGCGGCAACCACCTCCCCCTTTGAAAAAGGAGGATTGAGGGGGATTTGCCGTTGCCGTTGCTGTTGCCCAAGTCAGCGCAAAAGAAAAACCAAATCCTCCCCAGCCCTCCTTTGGCAAAGGAGGGAGAACAGCAAGGCGCCGGCGTTGGCGCGCCCGCCGAGGGCGCTGCTCCCCCGTCAACGGCAATGGCGGCCGAAGAGTTTTTCTGCTTGACGCTCCCTCAAGCGAACCTGAGCATCCATGGCGTATCCCCTTTTCGGGGATCTAACAGCTGTTAGGTGTCGAATGGAGGTGTCATGAGCTTCTGGAAAAAACTGGTTGGGGCGCACAATCCACCACCAAAAGTGTCTGACCCGGATTTTGGCCCCATTACTTTTGATGGGCCGTACGGCAATGGCGACGTTGGGATTTGGCAGATGGATTCGGAGTGGGAAGTCCCAGAACACTTCGCCAAAGTGGGTTGCTCAAGCATTCCCGGCACAGCAGCAGGGCCGTACGAGTTATCTAGGATTTTCCTTCTAGAGAAGGCGCGTGACTATCCCGCTATCTGGGCAAGGCTTCACGATCAACTTGCCTCTATTCGTGACAAGTGGGCCGCGCAAGACTCTTCAGTACCTTTGAATCAGAGCTTTTTCATCTCATCGCTCGGATTGGACCCCAATCCTGCGGACCCGCCACTCTGGAACGTGAGCTTTGAGTCGACCGGAAAGCGTTGGCTCTTTGTCACGTTTAACATGCAAGGTAATGAGATCGTTGGTCACACTGTCGACACTTAGCAATTCGTTCAAGCCCATGTGGCTTCGCCGCACTGTTTAACTCAGCGTTAAACCTTGCTCGGGGGATTGCCGTGAAAGTGAAAGACCTATTCTGGTTCGTAGTCTTTGGCGGCGCCGCCCTGTTCGCTTATGACAAGTACTCGCCCAACGCCGCGGACGCCGCGGACGCCGCGGCGCCCCAAGTCGCTCCTCCCAATGTTGCGGTGCAAGCCGTTGCAGCGGAGGATCGCTCCTGGATCAAGCCACGCAGTCCGTTTGCTAGTGCGACGTCCGAATCTTCGTCAAATTGCGATGGACGGACGAGTTGCCCTCAGATGACTTCGTGCGCTGAGGCCAAATACTTTATCCAGCACTGTCCCAACACAGCGATGGACGGCGACCGTGACGGCATCCCGTGTGAGGATCAGTGGTGCAGGTGAGCGGTGCAAGGTCCAACAATTCCACAAGGAACTTCCCCTCAACTCCGGGTCCATGACGCTCTCGCCTTGAGCTTCCAGGCGTCGGCTTTTCATCATGTGTCCTCGTGTTGCGTGTTGCGTTCTTCAAGCCAAAGCCGCTTCGTAGCGCGCCCTGATTCCGGCATCAGGCCTCTCATGGAGTCGCCCCATGTTCGACCACGTGGACTTTGCGGTAACCGACCTGGCGCGCAGTCGCGACTTCTACACCACAGTCTTGGCGACGCTCGGCATTTCCCCGCTGGTGCACATACAACGCACCGATGGACGCGAGGGCACCGGCTTCGGCATCGCAGGCGACGCGCGGTTCTGGATTGGCGGCGGTCGCCCGGTTGAGGGGCGCCTTCATATCGCCTTTCAGGCTGAGTCGAGGGATGCGGTCGTCGCTTTTCATGCTGCCGCACTTGGCGCCGGCGCGGTGGATCGCGGCGGGCCTGCTCTACGGCCGCAATATGGAGACTCATACTACGCCGCCTTCGTCCTGGATCCGGACGGGCACGTCATAGAGGCGGTGTGCCGACGGGCAGACGGCTGACGGTTGCGGCGATGCGGAATGGCGGTTGCCCGGCTGCATTGCCGCCATCGGTCTCGTGGGGCGTAGAGTGGCTTGCCCGGACCTGGCATCGCCATCCGCCATCGCACACCGCGGCTCGGCCCAGGCGTCCAGATGCCATGCGAACGACCGTCCTCGCCACCGCGCTGCTTAACCTGCACTTCTCCGGGGCGGCCCTCGCGTGCTCGTGCGCGCCGCCGGAGTCACCGCGGCAGGAGGCGGCCAGGAGCGTCAACACCTTCGCCGGCACCGTCATCTCGATAGCGACCATCGCGCCCCCGCCCGCGCGACGGGTTGGCCTGTTCGAACCCTTCTTCAACGACATCCGCAGCCTGCTGACGGGCCGAACCATCCGCCCGCCGGAGAGGTTCGAGCCCTACCAGATCGTGACGTTCCAGGTGTCGCGCACCTTCCACGGCGCACCTGCCGCTGTCCGCCGCATCAGTACCGGGCCGGTGGATTCCACCTGCAGCTCTCGCTTCGACCAGGGCAAGACGTACGTGGTGTACGCGTTCGAGTGGCAAGGCAGGCTCATCGCCGGCGGGGCTTGTTCGCGCACCGGGGTGTCGAGTGATCCACGCGTGGGCTACCAGGCGCTCGTGGATGGCATCTGACCATTCATCCCCGCCGCGGCCGCGTCGCGGATAGGCCCGATTCCGCGCGTTAGCGCGCTGCAGGGGCCACGCGAAAGCCGCGGCGGCGACGGCGCCGCACTGCGCTACGCTGCCGGCACCCAGTGACGCGACACGGCGGAACCGCGATGTCTTCCCAGGCCCAGCTGCCGCCGTCCGATCACGACGCCACTGGCGCTCACTACGCGGTCCCGCGCGAACCGTGGTGGCCGCTGTTCCTGCGTTTCCTGCGCTTCGGGGCATTGGCCTGGGGCGGCCCGGTCGCCCAGATCGGCATGATCCGCCACGAGCTGGTAGACGAGGAGCGCTGGATCAGCAGCGCGCAATTCAACCGCGTGCTCGCGGTCTACCAGGTCCTGCCCGGCCCCGAGGCACACGAGCTGTGCGTGTACTTCGGCATGCGCTCGCGCGGCCGCTGGGGCGGGGTGGTGGCGGGCCTGGGCTTCATGCTGCCGGGCTTCGTGCTGATGTTCGCGCTGTCGTGGGCGTACGTGCGCTACGGGCTCAAGACCGCGGGCTTGCAGGCCGTGTTCGCCGCGGTGCAGGTCGCGGTGGCGGCGCTGATCGTGCGCGCGGTGTTCCGCATCGGCGGCCACGTGGTCACCGATCGCTGGCTGTGGGTGATCGCGATCCTCGCCGCCGGCGCGCACCTGGCCGGCGTGCACTTCGCGATCGTGCTCGCGGCCGCCGGCAGCATTTATCTGTTGGCGCAGCGCCAGACGCGCGCCGCCGCCGCACTGGCCGCGCTCGTGACGGCCGCGGTCGTCGCGTTCGCATGGGATGCCGGCGGGCTGGCCGGCTTCGATGCACTGACCGCCAAGCCCGACGCGATCGGCGCGGTGGCGCGCGCGGCGGCGATGCCGTTGCCGGCGTTGTTCTGGTCCGGCCTCAAGGCCGGGCTGCTGACCTTTGGCGGCGCCTACACCGTGATCCCCTTCCTGCAACGCGACGCGGTGACGCAGGGCGCGTGGATGAGCAACGCGCAGTTCCTCGACGGCCTGGCCTTGTCGGGGCTGTTGCCGGCGCCGCTGATCATCTTCTCCACCTTCGTGGGCTATCTGGGCGGCGGCCCGTGGGGCGCGGTGGCGATGACGGCCGGAATCTTCCTGCCGGCGTTCGCGTTCACCCTGGTCGGTCACGACGCGCTCGAGCACCTCGTGCACCGGCCGCGCATCCGCGTGTTCCTGCAAGGCGTCACCGCCGGCGTGGTCGGGCTGATCGCCGGCACCACGCTGGCGCTGCTCAGCGTGAGCCTGACCGGGCTGCCGGCGCTGGTCCTGTTCGCGATCGTGCTCGGCATCCTTTTCGGCTCGAAGGCGCGCTGGGTGATTCCCGCCGTGATCGCCGGCGCGGCGCTGTGGGGCTGGGCGTCGCTGGCCGTGCCGGGTTGAGTATGGCCGGTCGCTCGGACCTGGATCGCGGCGTACTGGACTGCTGCTGGCAGCGCACCTGTGCCCGAGAACTCGTCCAGGCCAAGCCGGCTCGCTATTCGAAACCGCCGTCGAAAAAGGGGGAGGCCGCCGAGCAACGGCGGCTACGTTCCCTGATCTGCAGCCCCTACCTGCGCTGACGCCGATCAGCGCCGAGGGAAGTGCAATCGTGAACTGCTGCAATCGCGCCACGGGCCATGGTGCGATACCGCGTTCCTTGCATCGGCCTGAATGGCGGGCCGGAGTGTTAGGCACTCGTCCGTCCCGTGAAGGTGGCAAAAATGGAGGCCCTATGTGCAATCCCAGCAAAATTGCCGCGCTCCTGATCAGCGCGAGCGTTTTCCTTTTGTTGGCAGTAGTTCTTGCTGCTACAGCGACGGCGCTCGCGGGTTCATGGTGGACGTCGTCGGCCAACATGCCAATCATGATCGTTATCGCTGTATTAAGTGGCACCGCCATGGGATCGGTCAACGCCGCTGCCGCCGAGGCGGCCCAATGCACGGTGGCGCCTTGCAAGGAGGCCGGCGACAAGCTTTTTGCGGCGCTTATAGGCTTAGTTGCTGCCCTCGGCGCGCTGACGGCGGCGGCGGTGGCGGGAGCCCTCATTGCGACAATCCCCTACGCTGGTATCGCGGTGGCGGTCGCAATTGGTGTCAGCGCTGCTGCGGCAGGGATTACGCTCGTCGTCGTATCAAGCGTACTTCTCCCGCAACTTGATGATTGTCGTGCCCGTTCGGCTGCAGGGACACCCAGCGGCCTGGTTGCGTTTCAGAAGACGCTCGGCATCTTCGCGGGTGTCGCACTTGCGTTGACAGGAGGGATTGTCACTTTTGCGTAGTGCGACCTAACCATTCGTTGCACGCGAGGGTAAAAATCCGGCGTCGCCGTCTGTTGGCTGCGGGTGAACGCAAACTTTGTCGTATGACTTAAAAGTGTCCTGCTCGAAGGAGGTTCAATGAACGCTAACGCAAGGTGCGTCCGATCAGAACTGGTTGCCTTCGTGATCGTGTGCACCACGACATTGCTTGTTGCCTGTACTACGAGCGGCACCGGTACCCGGACGGTCCCAATTACGCCAATGTGCACGATTCTTTGCGATGTGCGCGCCACGAGTACAGCTTCGTGGAACGGCCAGGTATTCGTATCGGAACGGACCGACCCGAACGTCCCGCACAACTTCGCCGCGTTCCGGCCTATGTCTCCACCGCTTGGCGATCCGGCGGTCGGGTTCACGCTTGCCGCGACGGGTGTTCCCGATACATACGGCATCAGCGAGGCTTGGCTGCGCGTACCGGCTGCACCGGAAGTGCACCGCGCCCAAGCCACACGGGCTGCGCGCACCACATCCAGCGGGCCTGATTTTTTCGGCAGTGCCTGGAACATCACGGCCCAGAATACGAGCGGGAGCTGGTCTTCGGTAGGAACGGGTACTGCGAACCGCGGGGATGAGGCGGACACGCCCGAGATCGCCGCCCTTACGGTGCCCCAATTGATGGCTGTGGGGCTTGCGTCCCCGCAAATGTTCGGATGCGTCGGGGGCCGCGCCGAGAACAATGGCTCGCGCACAACTTGGCTGATTGAGTCCACGTCGCCGACCAGGCCACCGACAACCTCGCCCTATGGCGTGAGTGGGGGTGTTGTGTTCATTCAGGATGTCGTGAACGGGGACAACTACTTCGTTCCAAACAGACCGATTCCGTCTGCACCGCTCGCACCGCCGAGTTTCGGGCCGCCCACGCCACCGACGCCGACAATCTCAGGTCCGGGCGACCAGGCCGGGACGGGCTCGGTGCAATGCGCGATGAGGCAGTTCGATGACGACCTCGCTACGCGCGAGCTTCATATGCTCGCGATCCGCAATGGCGTCCTGTACCACAGCATGGCCAGCGATTTCGGGCCGGTGACCGACGGGAGCGGACGAATGTTTAGCCGTTTCCGTGCCGTCTCGGGTTGGGGCGATGTGGGGCAGGTGCTGGGTGGCGGATTCGGCACCATCACGAGTGCGACAGTCGTGGCGCAAGCCTCTGCGGTCAATGTCTTCTTCATCGCCGAATCCGGAGGGCGATACCGACTTTGGCACGCCGTTCGATTCTCTGCAGGAGGCGGGTCGTGGCGGCCTCCTGTCGACGTTCTTTCGCGCTCCGGAGACGCTGCTAACGGTTCGGTGTATTCGTACAAGGTATCGGCTGGCATCTGCCCGACGTTTGGAGCGACAGTGTGGGACGCGCAGAGCACAGAACTATTGATTGCATTGCTAGGCGGTCCTGGCGGATTCGAAGTGCTGGTAATCCGCGTCGTCTCCGCGCCTCGCCAATGGAGGCCTGGCGTCAACGGCATCTACTCGCCATGGGCAAGCCTTCCGGGAATTCCCGCCGACGGACTCAACAATCCCCACATCCCGCGGGATGTCGCCATCACTGCGCGACCATTTAGAGACAACGCGACGCCTCCATCACCCTAACGCGTATTGACGCCCATACCGTCTTTGCACTCGACAGGCGCAGTGCTGCGCTCGCGGCTACAAGTTCTCCGAAAGAAAATGGTCGCCGATGCCAGGCATCGCTTGGTAGCGTTGGGTGGCCACGTCGCTGCGCGCCAGTTGCTCCAGCCGCCGGTCGATCGGGCCGATTCCGCCCGTAGTAACGCCAAACAGTCCAGCTCGCGTAGGGCGCAATAACCGAAGGGCATTGCACCGGATCCCTGTCCGAGGTGACGAGGTGCGGTGCATTACGTCCCCGCATAATGCTCCCGAAGCTGTTGCTCTCGGCAACAGCAAGAGCAAATCCTCCCCGGCCCTCCTTTTCCAAAGGAGGGAGAATGGCCCGATCCCAGGAGCGCGCGGCCGCTTCCCCCCTTTGAAAAAGGGGGATTGAGGGGGATTTGCTGTGGCCGTTGCCCACGTCAGAACAAGAGCAAATCCTCCCCGGCCCTCCTTTTTCAAAGGAGGGAGAACAGCGCGATCAAGAGCCCGGGCGGCCGGCCCGCAGGTCAGGCGGCGTCATAGCGGCCAAGGGAGGGAGATGCCGCGACAAGCCTCCTCAGGGCGGAGCGGATCCCGCTGTCGCGACACCGGATTCCAGCAGTTCCCACAACGCGCCATCCACCGTGGGCAACGCCTCCAGCGCCGGCGTTGCAAACAGGTAGCCCTGGAACAGGGTGATCCCCATCGCCCGCAGCGTCTGGTATTCCTCGACAGTCTCGACGCCTTCGGCCAGCACGGTGCAGCCCAGCTCGCGGCAGGTGGTGACGGTGCCGCGGGTGATCGCGCGCCGGACCGGGTGCCGGTCGATGCCGCGGATCAGGGCCATGTCGAGCTTGACGATGTCCGGCTGGAAGTCGGCGAGCAGGTTGAGGCTGGAGTAGCCGGCGCCGAAGTCGTCGATCGCGGTCATGAAGCCGCGGCCCTGGTAGTCCTCGAGGATGCGCACGAGGTGCGGGATGTCGTGCACGCGCTCGGACTCGGTGACCTCGAAGATCAGCTGCTCGGTGGCGAAGCCGCACATGCTGGCAGCGGCCAGCGTGAGGCGGATGCAGGTGGCCGGCTCGTACACGGCGTTGGGCATGAAGTTGATCGCCAGGCGCTGGGTCATGCCCAGCCGCGCGGCGGTGGCGATCGCCTTGACGCGGCAGGTCTGGTCGAAGCGGTAGAGCTGGTCGGGCTTGAGGCGGGCGATGACCTCGCCGGCGCCTTCGCCGTCCATGCCGCGCACGAGGGCCTCGTACGCGTAGATGCTGCGCGTGCTCGCATCGACGATCGGCTGGAAGGCCATGCGCACGTCGAAGCCGAGGCGGTCGTCGCCCTGGCAGGCGGCGCAGGGGTTGGGGCTGTTGCCTTCGCCGAAGAAAGTAGTGAGGAACATGTCGCGTGATACCCCCTTGCGTGTGTCGCCGGTTTTAGCAACCCGCCCGCGGACGGGGCGTGAAGCGCCGCGCGCCACCTTCTGGAGGCGTGCCGTTTCGCGGGGCGGATGCGTACACCCCGGATCGGCAGGCACAAAAAACCCGCCTTGCGGCGGGTTTTCGTTGTGACGTCGAACAAGCTCGAAAGCAGATCCCTCGCTGCGCTCGGGATGACGTTCTGACAAAGCCGTGCGCGTTGCGCACGGGTCAGAACGTCACTTGATCTTGCCTTCCTTGTAGATCACGTGCTTGCGGACGACGGGATCGTACTTCTTGATCTCCATCTTGGCCGGCGTGTTCTTCTTGTTCTTGTCGGTGGTGTAGAAATGGCCGGTGTTGGCCGTCGAGATCAGGCGGATCTTGTCGCGCTTGGAAGCCATGGTTCAGTCCTCCTCAGATCTTTTCGCCGCGTGCGCGGAGATCGGCCAGGACGGAATCGATGCCGTTCTTGTCGATGGTGCGCATGGCGTTGGTGGAAACGCGGAGCTTGACCCAACGGTTCTCCGAAGCGACCCAGAAGCGGCGCTCGTGGAGGTTGGGCATGAAGCGGCGGCGGGTCTTGTTGTTGGCGTGCGAGACGTTGTTACCGAAAACCGTCCGCTTGCCTGTTACTTGGCATACACGTGACATTGCGCACCTCGAAAGGATGTTGGTGCTTCCCTTGGCCAGGGAGGCGGCGGCCCCGCACCTAGGGACGGATGTCCTTCAGGGCGCGCGATACGGGCGGGTGGGTCCGCGTTGGAACGCGGGCGCTGCACGAGGCGGGGCCGGAATCGCGCTTCCGGGGGACCGCCCGGTCATCCCCCGAAAGGGCAGGCCGGACACAGCGAGCCGCGCATTATGCTCAGGTTTCCCTTGTGCCGCAAGCAGTTAGCGCACGTAGGGCGGGTTTCAACCCGCCATCGCCATACCCGCGTGCCGCGCCAGCCACGCCCCGAAGCCGCCCGTTGCCGCGGACACGCGATGGCGGGTTAAAACCCGCCCTACGTCAGTGCTCGGCCTTGTCGCGCCGCCAGCCGCGGTGTTTCACGTCCAGGTACAGGCTGTAGGCGGCGGTGAACGAGGGGAACAGGTTCTGGATGATCCCGACCGAGTCCTGCTTGTGCGAGAACACGAAGTAGCTGAGCGTCATCGCGCTGCCGACCAGGCTCATGTACCAGAACAGCCGCGGGATCACCGGCTTGCCCTCGCGCCGGCTGGCGAGGAACTGCACCAGCCAGCGGCCGCCGAACATGAACGCGCCGGTCCAGCCGATCAGCTTCCACGGCGACATGTGCAGGCCGGTCCACTCCAGCCACGCGATCGGGGCGTTCATGACGTCCACGGCTCAGACCTCCTCGGTGCGGGTGACCTTGCCACGTTTGATCAGCCAGGCCACGCCGCGCAGGTCGGCGATGCCGACCAGGGCGCGGTTGAGGTTGTTGTACTTGGACACGCCGGTGCCGCGCGGGCGGTGGTTGACCGGCACGCTGACCGTCTTCCAGCCGGCGCGCTGCATCAGCGCCGGCAGGTAGCGGTGCATGTGGTTGAAGAACGGCAGGTCGAGGAACGCCTCGCGTTCGAACAGCTTGGTGCCGCAGCCGGTGTCGGGGGTGTCGTCGTGCAGCAGCCGGCGGCGGATCGCGTTGGCCCACTTCGAGGCCCAGCGCTTGCTGCCCGAGTCGCGGCGGTCGACGCGCCAGCCGGCGAACAGCTTGGTGTCGGGCGCGGCGGTGTCGCGTTGGGCGAGCAGCTTCGGGAGGTCGGCTGGGTCGTTCTGGCCGTCGCCGTCGAGGGTCGCGATCCACGCCCCGCGTGCGGCCTTGACCCCGTTGCGGATAGCGCTGCTCTGGCCGGCGTTGGCCAGGTGGCGGACCACGCGCAGCTCAGGCACCTGTGCTTTCAGCGCCTGCAACGCCGCCAGGGTGCCGTCGCTGGAGCAGTCGTCGACGAAGACGATCTCGAACGGCTCGGCCCCGCGCAACGCGGCGACGATCTCGTGCACCAGCGTGGCGACGTTGCCCTGCTCGTTGAACACCGGGACCACGACGGACAGCTGCGGCTGCGCGCTCATGCGCGGTCTCCGAAGTAGTCGCGGCACCACGCGACCACGCGCGGCAGGCCGGCCTCGATCGCGGTGGTCGGTTCGAACCCGAACGCGGCGCGCGCGCGCGCGGTGTCGGCCATGGTCTCGATCATGTCGCCCGGCTGCATCGGCTGGTAGACCTTCTGGGCCGGACGCCCGGCGGCGCCTTCAATGACCGCGATGAAGCGTTCGAGTTCCACCGGGGTGTGGTTGCCGAGGTTGAAGACCCGATGCGGGACTTCGTCGGCCGAGGGGTGTCCGAGCGCGCCGAGCACGCCGGCAACGATGTCGTCGATGTAGGTGAAGTCGCGGCGCATCCGGCCGTGGTTGAACACCTCGATCGGCCGTCCGGCCAGCACCGCGCGCGAGAACAGCAGCGGCGCCATGTCCGGCCGGCCCCACGGCCCGTACACGGTGAAGAAGCGCAGCCCGGTCGCGCGCAGCCCGTACAGGTGCGCGTAGGTGTGCGCCATCAGCTCGTTGGCGGCCTTGGTCGCCGCGTACAGCGAGCGCGGCTGGTCGATGCGCTGGTCTTCGGAGAACGGCGGCGTGGCCGAGTCGCCGTACACCGACGACGAACTGGCATACACCAAGTGCTGCACGCCGCGGTGGCGGCACAGCTCGAGCATGTTGACGAAGCCGGCCAGGTTGCTGTCGACGTAGGCGTGCGGGTGGCTCAGCGAGTAGCGCACGCCGGCCTGCGCGGCGAGGTGGACCACGCGCGTGGGCTGCAGCTCGTCGAACAGCGCGGCCAGGCCGTCGCGGTCGGTCAAGTCGAGCGTGCGGATGTCCGCGTCCGGGCACAGCGCCGCGACCCGGTCGCGCTTGAGCTGCGGGTCGTAGTAGTCGTTGTAGCTGTCGAGGCCAACCACGGCGTCGCCGCGGGCCTGCAATGCGCGGCAGACATGGGCGCCGATGAAGCCGGCGGCGCCGGTGACGAGGATGGGGGAGGTCGGCATGGCGCTAAGGATAAACGGCGATCGTTGAAGGCAACGATGCTGGCGTGCGGCGGGTCGACGCGCTGTCTCGGCTCCCTCCTTTGCAAAAGGGTGAAGCGATGCGCTTGCGAACCGCAGGTTCGCGCTTCGATGAACGACCGCAGGCTACGCCTGCGGGCCGGACGGGCTGGGGAGGATTGGCTGTTGCTGTTTGTTGTTGCTGTTGCCAGAACCAGGGCCCCAGCAAATCCCCCTCGATCCCCCTTCTTCAAAGGGGGAAGAAGAGCTATTCGGCCTTGCCGCGCAGCTTCTCGAGCACGCCGTCGAGCGAATCCAGGTCGCTGTAGTGGATCACCAGCCGGCCCTTGCCGCCGCGGCCGTGCAGCACGTTGACCTTGGTGTTGAGCGATTCTGACAACTCGCGCTCGAGGCTGACGATGTCGGCCTGCGGCTTGGCCTTGGCGGCGGCCTTGGTCTTGCCGTTGACCGGCAGCATCCCGGCGGCGAGCTGCTGCACGCGGTGCTCGACCTCGCGCACCGACCAGTCGTTCTCGGCGGCCTGCCGCGCCAGCGCAATCGCGGCCTGCGGGGTCAGCGCCAGCAGCGCGCGGGCGTGGCCCATTTCCAGCGCGCGGGTCTCGACCAGCACCCGGATCTCGGCCGGCAGTTCCAGCAGGCGCAGCAGGTTGGACACCGCCGCGCGCGAGCGGCCGACGGCTTCGGCGGCCTGGGCGTGGGTCAGGTCGAACTCGTCGATCAGCCGATGCAGCGCCTGCGCTTCTTCCAGCGGGTTGAGGTCTTCGCGCTGGATGTTCTCGATCAGCGCCATCGCGATGACGGTGCGGTCGTCGACCTCGCGGATCACCACCGGGATCTCGGCCAGGCCCGCAAGCTGGGTCGCGCGCCAGCGGCGCTCGCCGGCGATGATCTCGTAGGTCTTGCCGCCGCGGCCGTTGCCGACTTCGCGCACGACGATCGGCTGGATCACGCCCTGGGCCTTGATCGACTCGGCCAGCTCGGCGAGCTTGCCGTCGTCCATGGTCTTGCGCGGCTGGTATTTGCCGGGCGCGAGCGCGTCGACCGGCAACGAGCGCAGCACGTCGGTTGGCTGCGCTTCCAGAATCGGCGCTTCGGCGGCGGCCTTCGGGCCGAGCAGCGCTTCCAGGCCGCGGCCGAGGCCGCGCTTCTTGGCCGCCACGGGCTTGCCAGCGGTCATGCGATGGTTTCCTTGCGTTCTGCGGGCTGGGCGGCGGCCTTCGCGGCCGCGTCGCGTTCGCGCTGGCGGCGCAGCACTTCGCCGGCCAGGCCCAGGTAGGCGATGCCGCCGCGGCTGGCCTTGTCGTAGCCGACGATGCTCTGGCCGTGGCTGGGGGCCTCGGCCAGGCGCACGTTGCGCGGCACGATGGTGCGGAACACCTTGTCGCCGAAGTGGTTGGTGAGTTCGGCCGACACCGCGTTGGCCAGGTTGTTGCGCACGTCGAACATGGTGCGCAGCACGCCTTCGATCTCCAGGGTCGGATTGAGCCGCTGGTTGATGCCGGCGATGGTGTCGAGCAGCGCGCTGACGCCTTCCAGCGCGTAGTACTCGCACTGCATCGGCACGATGATCGAGTGCGCCGCGGTCAGCGCGTTGAGCGTCAGCAGCGACAGCGCCGGCGGGCAGTCGATCAGGATGAAGTCGTAATTGCCGACCAGCGGCACGAGCGCGACCTTGAGGCGCTGCTCGCGGCCGTCGTGCGCCATCAGCTCGATCTCGACCGCGGTCAGGTCAATGTTGCCCGGCAGCAAGTCGTAGTCCTCGCCGGTGCGCACGATCGCGTCAGCGATCGCGCTCTCGCCCATGAGCACCTCGCACACCGTGGTTTCCAGCTCGCGCTTGTTGACGCCGCTGCCCATGGTCGCGTTGCCCTGCGGGTCCAGGTCGACCAGCAGCACGCGTTTGGGCGTGCGCGCGAGCGCGGCGGCGAGGTTGACCGCGGTGGTGGTCTTGCCGACTCCGCCTTTCTGGTTGGCGACGGCGATGATGCGGGCCATGCGGCTCGTCCCCTGGTGGGCGTGGTGGGTGGTGGATGCGGACGGCGAGAGACGCCGGCCGGAAAGGGATTATGCCCGCACCGGACGCGCCCGCGCCCGTTCAAGAACCGAGACCGCGGTCACGGGCCGGCTTGGCGGGCGACGACCACGAGGTGGCGCTCGGCGTCCAGGCCCGGCACGCGCAACGGGTGCGAGGCCTGCAACGCCCAGCCGGCGGGGAGCGCGGCGATCTCGTCGGCGGGGTAAACGCCCTTCATCGCCAGCAACTGGCCGCCGGGCCGGAGCAGGTGGCCGCCGAGCTCGACGATCAGCGGCAACGTCGCCAGCGCGCGCGCGGTGATCGCGGCGTAGGCGCCGGGTTCATCGAACGCCTCGATCCGCGATTCAGCCACGCGCACGTCGCTCAGCTGCAGCTGGCGCACGACCTCGCGCATGAACCGCGCCTTCTTGCCGTTGCTCTCGACCAGGGTCACGCGCAGCCCGGGCTTGACGATCGCCAGCGGGATGCCGGGCAGGCCGGCGCCGGTGCCCAGGTCGGCCAGCGCGCCGCCGTCGGCGACCAGCGGGTCGACGAACGGGTGCATCGCGAGCGAGTCGAGCAGGTGCTTGCCGACCATCTCGCGCGGGTCGCGCACCGCGGTCAGGTTGTAGGTCTGGTTCCAGCGCGCGAGCAGCGCGAGGTAGTCGAGTAGCGGCGCGGCCAGTGCGCGGTCGAGCGCGAGCGCGGCCAGGCCGGTTTCCAGGGTGGCGCGCAGTTCAGGGGGCAGGGCGTGGGCATTCATGCGCGCAAAGTATTGCCGATGTCGCGCGGATCGGGGCGCGCATTCAACCGAGTCGATGACGCCTACCGGTCGCGCCCGTCGTAGGGCGGGTTTCAACCCGCCGTATCGCGCCTCAAGGAGCCCGCCACGCCAACGCGCCGACATACCCCGGCGCGGGGGCGAGTTCTTGCAGCGTCCAGTCGGCAGCGACGCCCAGCGCGGCGTCGCAGTCCACCAGCACCAGCCGCGCGTCGTGCTCGGCGAAGCGCAGGCGGTCGAGTCCGAACGACAGGCCGTGGCCGTGCGCCTTGAGCACCGCCTCCTTGGCGCACCACAGCCGCGCGAACGCGGCATCGCGTTCGGCCTCCGGCTGCGCCGCCAGCCAGGCGCCCTCGCTGGCGGTGAAAAACCGCTGCGCCAGTGCGAGCGCGCGTGGCCGGGCCCGCTGCCGTTCCAGGTCCACGCCGACCCGCACGCCATCGCCCAGTGCGACCAGCAGGTACTCGCCGCTGTGGCTCCAGTTGCAGTCCAGCCGCGCGAATGCGCCGTCCAGTTGCGGCCGGCCGCGGCTGTCGCGCGGCAGCGACAGCGAGGTGGCCGGGACAGCGAGCTGCGCGGCCAGCCACGCCCGCGCCGCGGGTTCGGCCGGCGTGCGCGGGGCCTGCGGCAACAACCCCCAGTGCAGCGGTCCGCACTGGTGCACGGGGGCGGGGACGGCGGTCAGCGACATGAACGTGGGGTTTGGCCTCGGCCGGGGGCGCCAGCGTAAGCTACTGCGCAGGGGGCGGCCCGGTGCCGCGGGAACAGACACGGCAGTCGTGCGGCCAGGGCCGCGACCACGGCAGCCGTGGCAAGCGGCGATCGCCGCAGGAACCAAGCTTAATGATGTCAGCCGTCGTCGACGCCACTGCCACGCGTACCACCGTTGCCAGGTCGGCGCTCACCCATGGAGTGGCGTCGCGCGCGATCGCCTTCGATGCGCACGGCGAGACCACCCTGGCGGAATTCGAACGCGAGGTTCGCGGCGTGGCCGCGGTGCTGCCGACGGCGCGCTACGCGATCAACCTGTGCGAGGACCGGCACCGCTTCCTGGTCGCGTTCTGCGCGGCCGCGCTGCGCGGCCAGACCACCTTGCTGCCGTCGTCGCGGGCCGCGGCGGTGGTCGACGAAGTGCTCTCGCAGCACCCGGACAGCTACTGCCTCGGCGACGACGCCCTGGTGCCCGAGCCGCCGCACTACTGGCGCCTGCCGCCGGTGTTGCCGCAGCTCGACGGCGCGGCGCTGATGGTCGACGACGCGGCGTTGGTCGCGATCGGCTTCACCTCCGGCAGCACCGGCCAGTCGACCCCCAATGCCAAGACCTGGGCCGCGTTCCGGGCCAGCACCGCGCAGAACTTCGCGGCGCTGGCCGACCTGCTCGGCCGGCGCGACGGCGACCCGGTCGATTCGGGCAGCGGCAATACCCACGTGGTCGCGACCGTGCCGCCGCAGCACATGTACGGCATGGAGATGTCGGTGCTGCTGCCGCTGCTCGGCGACCTGGCCGTGCACGCGACCCGGCCGTTCTTTCCCGACGACATCGCCCGCGCCCTGCGCGACGCGGTGTCGCCGCCGCTGCTGGTGACCACCCCGGTGCACCTGCGCGCGCTGCTCGAATCCGGCGTCGCGCTGCCGAAGCTGGCGGGCATCGTGTCGGCGACCGCGCCGTTGCCGGTGCAGCTGGCGTTCGCGGCCGAGATGCGCTTCGGCTGCGAGGTGCGCGAGGTATTCGGCTCCACCGAGACCTGCGTGATCGCGCGCCGCCGCACCGCGATCGAGCGCGCGTGGACGCCGCTGCCCGGCGTGCGCCTCGCCCCGCAACCCGACGGCACCGCGGTGCACGCGCCGCACCTGCCGGAGCCGGTGGTGCTGGCCGACTTGATGGAGGTGTTCGCCGACGGCCGGTTCGAGTTGCGCGGCCGCAGCGCCGACCTGCTGGAGATCGCCGGCAAGCGCGCCTCGCTTGGGGACCTGACCCGCAAGCTGCTCGCCGTGCCCGGGGTCGTCGAGGGCGTGGTGCTGCAGCTGGACGAGGCCGACAGCGCCGGCGTGCGGCGCATTGCCGCGCTCGCGGTTGCCCCGTCGCTGGACGCCGCCGCGATCGTGCGCGTGCTGCGCGAGCACGTCGACCCGGTGTTTCTGCCGCGACGCCTGCGCTGCGTTGCAGCATTGCCGCGCAACGAGACCGGCAAGCTGCCGCGGCAGGCGCTGCTGGAGCTGCTGCGCGGCTGATCAGGCGGTGGCGACGGCCTGAGCGCGTGCCCCGAAACCCATTCCGGAGGGGGCCTGCGGCCTTCCTGAACCGCAGACACGGCCGTCACACCGCCCTGTACAGACTGAAATCCGCCCCCATACAGGGGTGCGTTTTTCAACCCTCTGTAACGGACTAGGAGACACGAACATGATGGGCATCATTATTTGGCTGATCGTCGGCGGCATCATCGGCTGGCTCGCGAGCATGGTCATGAAGACCGATGGCCAGCAGGGCATCTTCCTCAACATCGTCGTCGGCATCATCGGCGCGTTCCTCGGCGGCTGGATCGGCGGCATGCTCGGTTTCGGCGGCGGCGACATCAACGACGGCAACTTCAGCCTGCCGGGCCTGCTGATGTCGCTGGTCGGCGCGATCGTGCTGCTGGCGATCGTCAACCTGTTCCGTCGCGGCCGGGTGCGCTGATCGCTGCGATGTAACTGGATGAACGAAAAAGGCCCGGCATCTGCCGGGCCTTTTTTTGCGTGTGCCAGGACAGGTAAGCGGTCAGCCCTCGGCGAGCTCCACCCATGCCGGCGCGTGATCGCTCGGCCGGTCCCAGGCGCGCGGTTCGCGGTCGACGCCGGCGCCCGTGCAGCGCGCGCGCAGCGCGTCGGACACCAGGGTCAGGTCGATGCGCAGCCCCAGGTCGCGGCGGAAGCCGGCCTGCCGGTAATCCCACCAGCTGAACACGCCGGCGGCGTCGTGGTGCAGGCGGAAGGCGTCATGCAGCCCGAGCGTGCACAGGCGTTGCAGCGCCGCGCGTTCGGCGGTCGAGGTCAGGATGTGGCCGTCGTTCCAGACCGCCGGGTCGTGCACGTCGCGCTCGTCCGGGGCGATGTTGAAATCGCCGAGCACCACCAGCTGCGGGTGCGCGAGAAGTTCCTTGATCAGCCAGCCCTGCACGGCTTCCAGCCAGCGCAGCTTGTACGCGTACTTGTCGGTGCCCACATCCTGGCCGTTGACCACGTACAGGTTGACGATGCGGATCCCGCCGACGGTGGCGGCGATCGCGCGCTGCTGCGGGTCGTCGAAGCCGGGAATGCCGACCTGCACGTCGCGGGCGGGCTCGCGCGACAGGATCGCCACGCCGTTGTAGGTCTTCTGCCCGGCAAACACGCTGCGGTAGCCCAGCCCCGCGAGCGCGGTATCCGGAAACCGCTCGTCCTCGAGCTTGGTCTCCTGCAGGCCGACGATGTCCGGCGCGCTCGCCGCGAGCCATTGTTCCAGGTGCGGCATGCGCACGTTGAGCGAGTTCACGTTCCAGCTGGCGATCTTCATGCGGCCCAGTCTATGCGAGCGGCCTGCCCGGGCGACAGGCTGCGCGATGGCACACTGCGATGCATCCGAAACCCACCCGCGGCACGCCCATGAACTGGATCGACCTGCGCAGCGACACCGTGACCCAGCCCACGCCGGCGATGCGCGAGGCGATGGCGCGGGCGCCGGTCGGCGACGACGTCTACGGCGAGGACCCCACGGTCAACGCGTTGCAGCAGCGGCTAGCCGACGACCTCGGGTTCGAGGCCGGCCTGTTCGTCCCCAGCGGCACCCAGTCGAACCTGCTGGCGCTGATCGCGCACTGCCAGCGCGGCGACGAGTACCTGGTCGGCATGGACGCGCACACCTACAAGTACGAAGGCGGTGGCGCGGCGGTGCTCGGCTCGATCCAGCCGCAGCCGATCGTGCACGCGGCCGACGGCACGCTGCCGCTGGACGCGGTCGAGCGCGCGATCAAGCCGATCGACCCGCACTTCGCGCGCTCCCGGCTGCTGTGCCTGGAAAACACCTGGCACGGCCGGCCGATGCCGCTCGACTACCTGCGCGACGCGCGCGCGCTGTGCGACCGCCGCGGGCTGGCGCTGCACCTGGATGGCGCGCGCCTGTACAACGCCGCGGTCGCGCAGGGCGTGCCGGTGCGCGACATCGCCGGCCATTTCGACAGCGTCTCGGTGTGCCTGTCCAAAGGCCTGGGCGCCCCGGTGGGTTCGGTGCTGCTCGGCACGCACGCGCTGATCGACAGCGCGCGCCGGTGGCGCAAGGTCACCGGCGGCGGCATGCGCCAGGCGGGCATCCTCGCCGCCGCCGGGCTGCATGCGCTCGACCACCACGTCACGCGCCTGGCCGACGACCACGCGCGTGCCGCGCGGCTGGCGCAGGCGCTGCACGCACTGAGCGGCATCGCGGTCACCTCCCAGCACAGCAACATGGTGTTCATCGAGGTGGACGGCGAGCGCCTGGATGAACTGAAGCAGCACATGGACGCCGCGCGGATCCGCCTGTCGATCGGCACCACGCCCGCGATCCGCCTGGTGCTGCACCTGGACGTCGACGACGACGGCGTGCAGCGGACGATCGCGGCGCTGCAGGCGTTCGCACGCCGCTGACAAACTGCGAAGACCGAGAAGGCGGCTGGATGTAAACGGGTTTACTCGCGCCGCCGATGCCAAGGTGTGCCCGTTGTAGATCCGAGCCCGCTCGGATCGCTCTCGTCGATCCCGAAGCGCAAGCGTGCCAAGCACGCCCGGCACCACGAATGCGCTGCTGGGCCGGTAGCTACTCGTCGCCCGCCGCGCCCTCGGCGACGTCGAGCATTTCCTGCATCTGCGCCAAGGTCGCGTCGTCCTTGATCACGCGCTTGAGCCATACGTGCAGCGGCATCTCGCCCCAGCGCGCGGCCTTGTCGGCGAGGTAGGCGACCGGGCTGTGCGGCTCGGTGCGGCGGAAGTAGTCGGCGACCCGGCGCAGCTGCGCGATCGCCTCCTTGCGAGTGGCGATCGCGCAGCTGCCGGCCGGCGTGGCGGTGGTGGCCGGCATGCCGGCGACGGCGACGTCAGCCGTTGCCTCGGGGATCTCGCCCTCGATCAGCACCCCGGCGTCGCGAGCGAAGCGGCGCACCACGTCGTGGAGGTGGTCGAGCTGGTCGCGCACCGCGGTGAAGCTCGGGCCGTCGAGCCCCAGCCGCGCGTCGACCGAGTGTTCCAGCGCCTGCAGCGCTTGCCGGCACTCGGGCACGACCTCGATCAGGCGCACGTAGAACTCGTGCGGGGTTGCGCGGCGCGCGGTCTCCAGCGTGTCCAAGCTCGGCCCGCCGTGGTCGCCCTCGCGGCGCGCGGCCTCGAAGTCGGCCAGTCCGAAGCGCCCCTGCGGCGCCTGCACCAGCGGCAGCCTGCGCAGCCAGTTCAACGAGTGCGTCAGCAGCCAGCTCAGGTTGCCGATGCGCTGCTCGAGGTCGCCGTCCTCGACCTGCGGGTGCACCTCGTCCCAGTACCGGTCGCACAGCCCGGCGACCAGCCGGTAGCCCTGCGCCAAGCCGGCGAAGCCCTGGGTCTGGGTGTGCGCCTCGCACCACCACACCGCCAGTTGCAGGTCCTTGCTGCGCTGCTGCAGCAGACGCGTGCAGTGCGCGGCGACGGTCGGCCAGTCGGCGCTCTTGAGGTCGGTGACCCAGTCGCCCTGTTCCAGCGACGGGTCGTCGGCGCGGCGGGCTTCCTGGATCGCGTCGTACTCGGGCGAGAACGACAGGTCTTCGCCGACGGGAGCGGCATCCGTGATCGGTGCCAACAGGGCATCCAGTTCCATACAAGGCCTTCCAATGGCATGCGGTGGGCGGATTCTACATAGCCGGCCGCCGCGGGCGCGATCCGCACCGCTGCGGGCACGGCCACGGCAACCAGCCGGCAGTTCTGGTACTTTCTGCGCGCGGCAAGCACGCTGCGTTGGGCCTGCAGGCGTTTCGATCGGCGATACCGCCCCGTGGATGGGGGTGAGGTAGATCGAAAGCGCCTTTCTACGGAGGGAAAGGGCATGAATTTGGCAGCAAGCACGGTCCAGGTGGTATTGGCTGGACTGGCCCGTTTCACCGATGCGCAGCGGCTGTACGCGCTGGAACTCGGGGGCGGCGCCGCCGGCGCGGACCTGGTGGTCGAGCGCTGGCAGGGCTGGGACGGCCTGTCGTCCGGCTTCGAATGGTGGGTCGATGCGCTGTCGCTCGACGCGCATTTGCCGCTCGACGATCTGCTCGGCCAGCGCGCCACGCTGTGGACGCGGCTGGCCGATGGCAGCCGCTGCGGCCGCACCGGCCTGGTCCGCGAAGCGCAATGCGTCGGCAGCGACGGCGGCCTGGCCCGCTACCGCCTGTGCCTGGTGCCGTGGACCTGGCTGCTCACGCAAGGGCGCCACAGCCGCGTCTACCAGGACAAGACGGTGGTGCAGATCGTCGAGGCGGTGTTCGCCGCATACGCCGCGAAGCAAGTCCCCTTGGGGGGCGCGCCGCTGGCTACGTGGCGATGGGGCGACGAGGTCGGCCCGTTCCTCGCGTCGGTGCGGCCGCGCAGCTACTGCGTGCAGTACCGCGAGACCGATGCGGCGTTCGTCAATCGCCTGCTGGCCGAGGAAGGCCTGGGCTCGCGCCTGGAGGAGAATCCCGACGCGCCGGGCGGCCACCAACTGCTGCTGTTCGCGGACAGCGCGCAGGGCCCGCAGGACGCCAGCGCCGAAGCCGGCGGCGGGATCCGCTTCCACCGCAGCGACGCCACCGAGTCCAGCGACACCATCCAGGCCTTCGGCGCCGTGCACCGGCTGGAGTCGACCGCGCTGACCCTGCTCAGCTTCGACTACAAGACCATGCAGGCGCAGACCGCGAGCCTGGCCTTGCGCAGTGGCGATGACAGCGCCGCCTCGCTGGAAATCTACGACCCGGTCGGCGCCTACGCGTACGCCGACCGCAGCGAGGCCGAGCGCCATGCCGGCCTGATCGCGCAGGCGCGCGCGGCGCGCGCCAACACTTGGCTGGGCCACGGCAGCGTGCGCAGCTTCCGCGCCGGCCACTGGTTCGCGCTGACCCAGGGGCCGCAACTGGACGACGCCGCGCCGCGCGAGGCGCTGCTGGTCGCGGTGCACCAGGCCGGGGTCAACAACCTGCCCAAGACAGTGCGCGAAGGCGTGGCGCAGACGTTGGGGAACAGCGACTTGACCGAGCTGTCGGAAGCGGCGCCCGCCGCCGCCGACCACGATGTATCGCACACCGCCTGGCGCCAGGTGCTGGCGCGCGCCGAGGCGGTGGGTTACGCCAACCACTTCCGCGCGGTGCCGCGCGAGCAAGCGTGGCGGCCGCCGCTGGCGGACGCCGCGCAGCAAGTGCTCTTGGCGGACGACACCGCTACCTTGAACCCGCGCCCGACCGCGCCGGGCTACCAGACCGCGATCGTGGTCGGGCCGGACGCATCGACCCGCGCGCACGGCAGCGCCGAACTGCACAGCGACGCGCTCGGCCGGATCCGGGTCAAGTTCCATTTCCAGCAGGAGGTGCTGGGCGAAGAAGCCGCGGACGCCGCGCAGCAAGTCCCTTCTCGGCACAGCTGCTGGCTGCGTGTCGCCCAGCGTTATGCCGGCCCCGGCGTAGGCAGCCAGTTCCTGCCGCGCATCGGCCAGGAGGTGCTGGTGGCGTTCCTGGAAGGCGACATCGATCGGCCGGTGGTGGTCGGCGCGCTCTACAACGGCCACGGCGAGGCCGGCATCGCGCCGACCCCGGGCGGCAGTGGCGCCCCGTCCGACCTGGCGGCCTACCAGCAGGCCGGTGACCACCGCTCCAGCGCGCAGGCCAACCTCGCCGGCGGCCACGCCCCGGCCTGGCACGGCATGAGCCCCGATGCCGACGGCCACCGCAACGCCGCGGCGCTGCTCGGCATCAAGTCCAAGGAATTCGGCGGCGCCGGCCACAACGCGCTGGTGTTCGACGACAGCGACGGCCAGCTGCGCCTGCAACTGGCGACCACTCATGCCGCGACCCAGCTCAACCTCGGGCACCTGATCCACCAGGCTGACAACTACCGCGGCAGCTTCCGCGGCGAAGGCTTCGAGCTGCGCACCGACCGGTGGGGCGCGGTGCGTGCGCAGCGCGGCCTGTGGCTGAGTGCGTACGGCCTCGACGGCGACACCGCCGCCGGCGACCAGGTCGCCGCCACCGCGCTGCTGCGACAGGCCGCGCAACTGGGCGAGGCGTTCTCCGACATCGCCGGCACCCACCAGACCGTCAGGCTGGCCGCGCACGAGGGCGTGGCGCAGGCCGGACGGTCGCAACTGATCGACAATCAGGCGCCACTTCGGGCGTTGTTGACGAGTGCCAAAACGCTGGTGGCCGGCAACGGCTTCGATGACGGCGTGAGCGATGCGCCAGACCGCAAGCCCGACGCCGGCCAAGGCCGCGTCCCGCACAGCGGCGACGCCTTGCTCGGCCTGACCGCCCCGGCCGGAATTGGCTTCGTCGCCGGCCAGAGCCTGCACTGGAGCGCCGGCGAAACCCTCACCATCGCCAGCGGCCACGCCAGCAACGCTGCGCTCGCCGGCGACCTGCGCCTGCATGCCGGTCAGGCCATCGGCTGCCTCGCCAACGCGGTCGAATCCAAGGACGCCGCCACCACACCCGCGCTGAGCCTGGTGACCGCGCAAGGCAAGCTCGAGTTCGAGGCCCAGCGCGACCAGCTCAAGCTGCAATCCAAGGACCAGCTGAAGATCGTCAGCGCCAACGCGAAGGTCGAACTGGCCGCCGGCAAGACGATCCACCTGGCCACCAGCGGCGGCGCCAGCCTGACCATCGAAGGCGGCAACATCGCGATCGCGTGTCCGGGCACCATCACCGTGCATGCGGCGAAGAAGTCGTTCGTGGGGCCGGCTGATATCAACTATCCGCTGCCAGCCTTCGGCGAGTCCGAGTTCTGTCTGGAATGTTTCATGCGTGCCGCAGCGGCAGGCGCACCGTTGGTGCCTGCGAATGGGTCGTAGGTGATGACTCACTATCTGCTGTTCGACGGCATCCAAATCATGAGCACGGCTCTCACGCCGACGTTAAAGGCGATGGCAACCTTCCGGATCTATGACGATCTCGGTGAAGAGGCTGCTGATGTGGGGCCGATCCTGGTCGAATCGGACGTGGCCGTCGAAGCCTGGGTTGCCGATCCTGAACCGAGAGCGCCGCTAAGCTATGCCATCAGCCGGTTGCAATCTGATGCGCCGCTTGAGTCATTGGGCCTGCACCTGCGCGCGATTCGATACCTGCATTTGACGTCATACGAGCAGCACTTCCTGCGCTACGCCGACACCCGTGTGCTCACGTCCTTGATGCAGGTATTGAGTAGGCCGCAGAAGCAGGGCTTGCTCGGTCCGATACAGCGTTGGACGATCAAGGATCGTATGGGCAACAACGTGCATCATGAAAAGTCGCAAAGTGAGTCGGTCGAGCTTCCGTTGAAATTGACTTCAGCGCAGCAACTGGAGTTGCTACGCCTATCGCGTCCTGATCAGTTGCTTGCAGAGGTGATAGCCGATGATTCCGCTCTGGCGGAAATCGGTTCGGATGCCGAACGCCACGCCTGGGCACGAGAAGCACTCGAATTCCTGGAAGTCCACCGGGCACGTTCATTCCCGTATCGCCTTGCTGTCGGATCGACCGCAGTGCGCACGAGCGGCCGTGCTCTTCAAGACCCCGGCTTTGCGCGCGCGGTAGTCACATCGCTCGAAACGGGTGTAGGTGCCGAGTCCTTATTCACATGGTCCCCCTCGCCAGTCGATGGGCTCAGTGCGTCGCAGGAGGAGTAAGGGGGCATGTCGAATCCACAATTGCCAGCGCATTCCACTCAGTTCGACGGAGGCTGGGCGGAAGGGTTGCTATGGCTGTTTTTGTTTCTCGGATATCTGAGTGCTTTGGGTTGCGGCAGTCTGTTCTTGGTCGGAGGACTGGGCTTCACGTCGGGCGCCGAGGCTGTAGCTGTTGTGTTTTTCCTAACAGTGGGGGCAACTTCAATGGCTGCTGCAACAGGGTTGGGTATCGCCGTCCGTAACACGGGGCGAAAATTCCTCAATCGCGGCAAGTGGCAATGGATTGGCAAGGTTTCCCGATGGGCGCTGCATGGCCTATGGCTGATGCCGTTAGCCTTCGTTCTTGCTGGGCTGGCTCTTGCACCAAAATCCGCCGAATCCAATCAGCCAGGCATGATTGGTGGCGCATCACAGGAGGAGATGATTCCGGTGGGAATAACCGGCATCGACCACTTGCCGGCGCATCTTGCCGTGCAGAGCCTCTCGGTTGATGGGTCTGGAGGCGGCAGTGCCGGAACGGGGAGCTTGGCTTGCTGCGCCAGCCTGCCAGCGCTATGGCGAAAGAGTTTGGTGGTGGAGATTCGCTGGGGCGTAACCAACTTCCGCGACTGCAAGGCTGACGAGTACGTGGCGCGCGTGCCGGTGGAGCAGTACAGCGAAGTCGGCAACCTGTTCGTGCACTTCTTCGCAGACGGAAAAGTTCGAGCGGTGTCCTCCAACTACAACCCGGCAGGCGCAAGGCATCCGGAGTCGGAGTACCCGATCAAGACTCCGATACCCGACAAGGACCCGTGGCACCGCTACTCGCTGGAGAGCACCTGCTTGGGAAAGGACCGGGAAGCGCCGCCCACGCAGCACAAGGAAGGTGATGTGTCCTATGAGTAGTCTCATTCCCGCAGCGACCGGAGATACCGCCCGCATCCGGCCGGTACGCCCCAGCCAGCCTTGCCGAGCTGAGCACTGCGAGGTGCGCGCCAACATCGGCGTGTTCTTTGACGGCACCGGCAACAACGCCGAGTGGGTTGAGCCACTGACGTCGGGTACCCAGCGCGCACGCAGGAAGGACAGCAATGTTTACCGACTGTTCAACGCCTATCCGCGTAAAGCTGAAGAAGGGAACTATCGGGTCTACATTCCGGGGCTGGGGACCCCGTTCCCCGAGATCGGCGAGACACAACCAGCCGGCAACGGCATGGGCTTCGGCGAGGGCGGTGAGGCCCGCATCCTTTTCGGAATGCTGCAGCTGATGAATGTCATGCATATGGCGGCCGATCATGCCAAGCGCGTGATGTTTCAACCGGGAACCATCAAGTCTCTCTGCAGCCAGCACATGTGGGTGCAAACCCCGCCCAGCACCCGCCTGCGCCATCAGGCCGCGCTCAAGCCGGTCAACTTGGACCATGCGCAAGGGGGAGGGCTGCTTAGCGCCTGGCCCGGCGGTGGGAGCCATCAGACACGGTTCTTCAAAGAGCAGAACGCCAAGCTCTCGCAGAAGATCGCCCAGGCAAGCAAGCCGAAGCTGGTCGAAGTCTTCATCGATGTGTTTGGCTTTTCGCGTGGCGCCGCGGAAGCGCGGGTGTTCTGCAACTGGATCGACAAGCTGTTCCAGGGCGAGAAACTGTTCGGCGTCAAGGCACACATTCGCTTTCTCGGCATCTTCGACACGGTGGCGTCGGTCGGCATGCCGGCATCGGCAACCGGCTTTACCGATGGGCACCTGGATTGGGCCGATGCGCCCAACCTCCGCGTCCCGTCTCGGGTAAAGAACTGCGAGCACTACGTTGCAGCACACGAGAACCGCGGGTCGTTCCCGGTCGAACTGGTCAACAAGCCGGATGGCGCGTTGCCATCGAACTGCAGGCAGTTCATCTATCCGGGCATGCACTCTGATGTCGGGGGAGGCTATACGCCGAGCGAGCAGGGACGTGGGCCGACTGGTCGCAACAGCGAGAAGCTTGCCCAGATTTCGCTCAACGACATGTACGCGGCTGCGCGGGCGGCGAAGGTGCCATTGGACAAGGCGCTGGCAACGGAAGGAGCGTACGACCCGTTCCAGATTGCGCCGGCGTTGCGCACCGCATATGACGGATGGAAAGCGCACAGTGGCGGGGCCAAGCCGCTGCGCGAGTGGCTGTTCCCTTACCTGGCATGGCGCTACCAGGTTCGCAGCACCTATCCCAACTTACCCTCCGTGCGTCGTGCCAGCAGCAAGGACCGCGGTGATCTGGTGGGTGCCAATGCAACGCTAATGGCAGACGTGGAAGCCCTCGCCAATCCCCCGACGACGGCTCAACGAACCAATGACTTGTTGCTTCGGGCGGTCATTCCAGTGGCGGGTTTGTTCGCCAAGCGCAGATTCGAAAAGCTCGCACCGGAGGCCGCCGAGATCTACCGCAGGGCCAAGCGGGCCGCGCCCACGCCTGCTCCGCTGGCGACTGTATTTGCCGACTTCGCTCACGACTCGTTCGCTGGTTTCCGGCCGTTCGACACCAAGATTCTTGGGTTCATCGATCCGCCGGGATCTTGGGAGTCGGAGGGCTATTTCCGTTGGCGCGTGCACTATCGTGGCGATGACACGCGATTGACACAGCGATTCAGCGACGATTCTGGAGACAAGCGCGCATGACATCGACGGTTCACCATGCTTTCCGCCCCACGCTGCTGCTGAACGGGTTCGCCTTGGTATTCGCAGCGATCATCATGCTGTGCGAGCTGGCCTTTGACTGGTTCGGACCAAACGGTTACGGCCCAATGGTGCTAGCTATCTTGGCTTCGGGACTGCCCCTGGTCTCACTAACCATCGCCCCTCGCAACAAGCTTGTGCTTCTCGCATTGCTCGCTACCAGCGTTCTTATGATTCTTGTTGCTGTGCTTCTACTGGTGCGCGTGAGCTACTACCCTAGCTGGGTCGGGTTATCGCTTGTAGCGCTTATAGCTACTACGCCTTTGGTAAACATTCTGAGATGGCGCTCTCGGTGGGCTCGCGGTAGAGAAATCTTCGGGCGCCCTCTAACACTCCATTCAAGCCCAGCCCCTTCGGCGGGTCGGTTTCATTTAGGCGCTATCGCCGATACACCCAGTGCCGCGACAGCAGGAAGCCGAACCCGCCCAGAATTAGCTCCACGCCGGGCTTCGCCAGCCAGGTCCACTTCAAGCCGACCGCGTCGTCGATCGCGCCGATCGCAAAGGTGCTGATCAGGGTCGTCAGCAGCCACATCATCACGAAGCGGACGAACTGGCGGTGGCCGACCTGGGTGTCGTCGCCGGCGAAGGTGATGCGGCCGTTAAGCCAGAAGCCGAGCAAGGCGCCGCTGATGCGGCCGGCGACGTTGGCCGCTTCGACCGGCAGGCCGAGGTGGCTGAGGCCGACCATCACGCCCCAGTCGAGCAGCCATTGCACGATGCCGATCGCGAGGTAGTGGCGACTCTGGCGCTTGAGGCTCACGGCGCGGCCTCGCGCGTGGGGATGCGCCACCACTGCGCTTCATCGACGACGAGGTCGCGGCGGGCGCCGACGCGTTGCAGGCCGGCGCGTTGCGCGGGCGTCAGGCTGGCGGGGCGCACGATGACCTCGGCGATGCGTTCGCGCTGCAGTAACGCGCTCCAGGCCGCGCCGCTGGCGTCGGCGTCGGCCGCGGTGCGCGCGGCTTCGAGCTTGGGGTCGTACCAGGCGGTGCTGCGGCCGCGGCCGGCGAGCTCGGCGTAATACGGCATCGCCGGATCGAGCACCAGCACACGGCCGCTGCCGGGCGCGCGCTCGCGGATCGCGGCGGCGAGCAAGCGTTCGGGAACGTAGCGGGCGAACAACGGCATGTCGCCGCCTAGGGCGGCAACGCTGCGCTTGATGCCGCCGGTATGCAGGAACCATTGCGCGTTCGCCTGGAAGGCCAGGTTCAGCACGCACAGGCCGGCGACCAGCCAGGCTGCGCGGCGCGCGTCGATGCGGCGGTCGATCGCCGCGAGCAGGGCGGGCAGCAGCAGCACCATCCCCGGGTGCAGGTAACGCGCGTACTGCAACGGCAGCAACGCCAGCCCCATCGCCAGGGTCGCGCATACCGCCAGCGCGCGAGTGCGCGCGTCGGCGAACGCGAGCGCCCACGCGCCGCCAAGGGCGACGAGTACGAAACCGATGCCACCGCTCCAGCCCTCGAGATAACGCGCGGTGTCGAAGGTCAGCCGCCATGGCGTGTCGGCGCCCAACCCGGACTGCCAACGGGAATCGTTGAAGTTGGCCGCGGCGAAGTACGGCGACGCGAACACGTCGTTGAGCAGCGGCAGCACCGGGTTGCCGGCGACCAGCCACGCATAGGTGTAGCTCGACGCGGCGACCGCCAGCGCGCCCGCCAGCGCCAGCAGCAATCCGAGGGAGTCGATCCGGCTGCGCCCGCGCCACGCCGCCCAGGCCAGCAGCGGCAAGGCGGTGAGGCCGTGCAGCTGCTTGAGCGCGCACAGCAGGCCGAACAGCAAGGCGGCGGCGATCAGGATGCGGCGCCGGCGCGGGTCATCGTCGAGAACGCGCTTGTCGCCCGCGCGCTCATCGAAAACCAGCGCGGCCAACGCGACGGTGACCGCGGTCGCCGGTGTTTCGGTCTGCATCCCGCCGAGCAGCGCGGCCACCAGCGGCAGGCTGGCGTACACAGCGAGCGTTGCCCAGCGCATCGCAGGCCGCAGGCCCAGCGCCGCAGCGAGCTGCCACAAGCCCGCCGCGGTCGCGACGAACCACAGCGCATTGAACGCGCTGCGGGCCTCAGCGCGCGCCAGCACCTGCGCGATCGCCTGCAGCACGTCGCCGGCCCACGGCGCGAGCGCCCACACCTGGTGGCTCGGGTCGAGCGCATAGCGCCCGTGCAGCAGCAACTGCCAGGGCAGGCCGAGGTGATAGGCGAGGTCGTCGTGCTGCATGGTCGGCAGCCAGGCGCCGGCCGCGGCCAGGCCGAGCAACAGCGTCGTCCACGCCGCCGCCTGCGGGGACGCGTCCACGGCTTGCCGCCACCCGCCAGTCAGGATCGCGGCTTGCGCGCGCAACGCATCACGGCGCGCCACGATTGCCAGTCCCAGCAACGGTGCGTAGACCCACCAGCGATGCACCGGCAGCGGCAAGGTCCAGCCGACCACGGCGGCCAACATTGCCAGCCCGGCGAGCAACGCGAGCAACGGCCGCGTCGCGCCGACCAGCGCGCTGCCCAAGCCCGCCGCGGCGCAGGCGATGGCGATCACGGCCACTGCCGGCACGATTCCGGTCAAGACCAGCAACGCCAGTAACCACACCAGTGCGAGCGCATCGGCCCACGCCCAGCCACGCCAGCGCCGCAGTGGCCACGCGATCAGGCCGGCCAGGCCAGCGAGCAGCAGGCTCTCGCCGAAACGCGCGGCCGGCAGCGATTGCCACAGGCGGTGGGCGAAGAATCCGGCCACGCAGGCGGCCACGCCGGCCCAGACCAGGGCTTCAGGCCAGCGCGCGCGCGGGACGGGGGGTGAAAAGGGGGAGGCCGGCACCGCGGCATCCTAGCAGCGCGTCGCGGATAGAATCAGTCCCGCGCGCGCCTCAACTGCCCACACTCAGGGGTGCGTCATCACCGCCGAAGCGACAGTGCGCGAAGACAATGGCGCCTGCACGCGCGGGAATGGCGCAGGCCGAACGCTTTCCCCGCCGTGTCGTGTTGGCACGTCCGCCCAATAACTGGAGTCCGCATGACCGCACCACTGCACGTCGTCATCCTCGCCGCCGGCGAAGGCAAGCGCATGAAGTCGGCGTTGCCGAAGGTGCTGCAGAAGATCGCCGGGCGACCGATGCTGGCGCATGTGATCGCGACCACGCGCGCGCTGCAGCCGGCCGGCATCCACGTGGTGCACGGCCATGGCGGCGATGCGGTGCTGGCGGCGTTCGCTGAGCAATCCGACCTGCACTGGGCCGAGCAGGCGCAGCGCCTGGGTACCGGCCACGCCTTGCAACATGCGTTGCCTGGCGTGCCGCCCGACGCGCGCGTGCTGGTGCTGTACGGCGACGTGCCGTTGATCGCGGCCGAGACCCTGCAGCGCTTGCTCGACGCGCCCGGCCGGCTCGCGGTGCTGGTCGCCGACCTGGCCGACCCGACCGGTTACGGCCGCATCGTGCGCGACGCGGAAGGCCGCGTCGGCCGCATCGTCGAGCACAAGGACGCCGACGAGGAACAGCGCCAGATCCGCACCGTCAACACCGGCATCCTGGTCGCCGACGGCGAACCGCTGCGGCGCTGGCTGGACTACCTGGACAACGACAACGTGCAGGGCGAGTTCTACCTGACCGACGTGTTCGCGTCGGCCGCGGCCGAGTTCAGCGCCGCCGAAATGGTCCACGTGCACGACCCGGTCGAGGTCGAGGGCGCCAACGACCCGTGGCAGCTGGCGCAGCTGGAGCGCGCGTTCCAGCGCCGCGCCGCGCGCGCGCTGTGCGTGGCCGGCGCGCGCCTGGTCGACCCGGCGCGCTACGACCAGCGCGGCGAGGTCAGCGTGGGCATGGACGTGGAGATCGATGTCGACGTGGTGCTTGAGGGAATCGTCGAACTGGCCGATGGCGTGCGCATCGGCCCGTTCTGCCGGCTCAAGGACGTCAAGCTCGGCCCCGGCACCGAGGTGCGCGCGCACTGCGACCTGGACGGGGTGGTGGTCGAGGGCGCGGCGCTGATCGGGCCGTTCGCGCGGCTGCGCCCGGGCACCGTGCTCGCCGATGGCGTGCATATCGGCAATTTCGTCGAGACCAAGAACGCCAGGCTCGGCGTGACCAGCAAGGCCAACCACCTGAGCTACCTGGGCGATGCGGTGATCGGCAGCGGCGTCAACGTCGGCGCGGGCACCATCACCTGCAACTACGACGGCGCCAACAAGTTCACCACCACGATCGAGGACGGCGCGTTCATCGGCTCCAATGCGTCGCTGGTGGCGCCGGTGACGGTCGGCAAGGACGCGACCATCGCGGCCGGTTCGGTGATCACCAAGGACGCGCCGGCCGGCGAGTTGACCGTGGCGCGCGCGCGGCAGGTCACGCTGGATGGGTGGCAACGACCGGTCAAGAAACCCAAAGCCTAGTAGCGCGGGCGTTGACCATCACGACGCGCGGCGGCGCGGCTATCTCCCAATCGGGTGAGGTTTCGTCTGGCGCGGCAACGACCGGTCAAGAAACCCAAAGCCTAGTGGCGCGGGCGTTGACCATCGCGGCGCGCGGCGGCGCGGTTATCTCCCAATCGGCGTGAGGTTTCATCTGGCGCGGCAACGACCGATCAAGAAACCCAAAGCCTAGTGGCGCGGGTGTTGACCATCGCGGCGCGCGGCGGCGCGGTTAACTCCCAATCGGCGTTAGGTTTCGTCTGGTGCGGCAGCGGCCGCAGAAGAGACCGCGTTGAGGAGGTAGGGCGGGTTTCAACCCGCCATCGCCGGCGTCGTCAGCCGCGAAACCTCGGCGGTCCGAACAACGTAGATCCACGACGGCGGGTTGAAACCCGCCCTACGCGGGCAGCGTCAGGCTCACGCACAGCCCGCCGCCTTCGCGGTTGGCCAGGGCGATGCGGCCGCCGTGCGCTTCGGCGATCTCGCGCACCAAGGCCAGGCCGAGGCCGCTGCCGGTGCGCTTGGTCGAGTAGAACGGCACCAGCGCGTTGGCTAGCACCGCGTCGGACATGCCCGGTCCGCGATCGCTGACGTCGATGCGCAGGTGCCGGCCGAGCGGGTGCACGGCCAGCGTCACCTGTTCCGGTGGCGAGCCGGATTCGTGGGCATTCTTCAGCATGTTGATCAGCGCCTGCTCGATCTGGGCGGGATCGAAATGGGCGAGGGTCGTCGGCGGCGTGGCCTCCTGTGCGAACGGGTAGTGCGCCTTGAGGCTGGCCAGGAACGTGTTCCATTCGACTGCTTCGGGCACGGGCGCCGGCAGTTTGGCCACGCTCGAGTAGGCGCGCAGGAAGCCGTGCAGGTGGCGCGCGCGTTCCTCGATGGTGTCGAAGATGCGCCCGAGCTTGTCGGGTTCGCCGCGGCGCAGCAGCTCCGCGCCCGAATGCGCGAGCGAGGTGATCGGCGCCAGCGAGTTGTTCAACTCGTGGCTGATCACGCGGATAACCTTCTTCCACGTCGCCACTTCTTGGCGGCTGAGCTCGGCCGTCAGGCGCTTGAACAGGTACAGCGCGTGCACGCGGCCGTTGAGGTGGAAGTTGCGGCGCGCGAGGTGGTAGGTCTCCTCCTGGCCGGCGTAGTCGAACGAGAACAGCCGGTCGCGGCCTTCGCCCAGCGCCTGGCGCAGCGGCGCCGGCGCGCGCGCCATCAGCGGCGCGAAATGCAGGCCTTCGACCTTGCGGCCATCGTTGAACAGCTGCCTTGCGGCCAGGTTGCCGTAGACGATCGCGCCGCGCGGCTCGGCCAGCAGCAGCGCGACCGGGGTGTTCTGCACCACGGTGTCGAGCAGCAGCTCGCGCTGAAACAGCGACTGGCGTTCCTCGCGCAGGACGTCGCCCAGTTCGTTGTGGGCGGCGACTAGGTCGTCGAGTTCGTCGTTGGAGCGGCGTGCCAGGCTGAAGCTGAAGTCGCCGTCGCGGAAGCTCGCCACCGACCCCGACAGCGCGCGGAACAGACTCAACTGCGGGGCCAGATACCGATGCGCGGCCCACAGCGCCAGTGGCGCGCACAGCAGCAGGCCGATGCTGGCGCCCAGCGCGAGGTTGTCGAGCAGCCACGCGAACAGCGCCGTCGCGGCGATGCCGGCCAGCGCCACGCAGAACAGCAGCAGCGCGAGCTTGCCGGCCAGCGAGAAGCGGCGTCGCGGCGTGTGCATGGGGTCAGCGCACGATGCCGAGCTTGTCCATGCGCCGGTACAGCGCCTGGCGGCTCAGGCCCAACTCGATCGCGGCTTGGCTGAGCACGCCGCGCGCACGCGCCAGGGCGTTCTCGATGGTCTCGCGATCGGGCTCCTCGTCGCCTGGCGCGCGCGCGGGCGCGGCCCCCGGCAGCCCCAATGCCTCGGGCTCGATGTTCTCGCCACGCCCGAGCAGCATCGCGCGCGCGATCGCGTTCTTGAGTTCGCGCACGTTGCCCGGCCAGCGGTGGCGCAGCAGCGCGGTGCGCGCCGCATCCGACAGCCGGCGTTCGCCCTGCAGGAACTGCTCGGCCAGCGGCAGGATGTCGCCGCGGCGCTCGGCCAGCGGCGGCACGCGTAGTTCAATGACATTGAGCCGGTAGTAGAGGTCCTCGCGGAAGCGGCCATCGCGGATCATCGCCGGCAGGTCGGCGTTGGTCGCGGCGATCACCCGCACCTTCACCTGCCGCTCGCGATTGGAGCCCAGCCGCTGGAAGCGCCCGGTCTCGAGCACCCGCAACAGCTTCATCTGCCCGGCCGGCGGCAGGTTGCCGATCTCGTCGAGCAGCAAGGTGCCGCCGTCGGCCGCCTCGAACTTGCCCTCGCGCGACTTGTTGGCGCCGGTGTAGGCGCCGGCCTCGGCGCCGAACAGCTCGGCCTCGATCAACTCCGATGGCAGCGCGCCGCAGTTGAGGGTCACGTAGGGGCCGTCGCGCACGGCCGAGTTGGCCTGCACGATCTCTGCGATGCGCTCCTTGCCGGCGCCGTTCGGGCCGCTGATCAGCACCGGCACGTCGGCGCGCGCGACCTCGCACGCGAGCGTGACCAGCCGTTCGCTGGCCGGGTCTTCGAACACGATGCCGCGCAGGTCGCATTGGGTTTCCAGTTGCCGGCGGCGACGGCGCTCGCCGGCACGGCGCTCGGCCAGCGCCCGGTTGGCTTCGCCCAGCTCGAGCAGGTTGTTGACCGTCGTCATCAGCTTGCGGTCGTCCCAGGGCTTGCCCAGGTAGTCGGCGGCCCCGGCCTTGACCAGCGCAACCGCGGATTCCAGGTGCGTCCACGCGGTGAGCAGGATGATCGGCAGGTCCGGATGGCGGTCGCGGATCGTGCGGAACAGGGCGATGCCCTCCTCGCCGGAGGTGGTGTCGGCGCTGAAGTTCATGTCCTGGATGACCAGGTCGACGTCGTCCTCTTCCAGCCGGCGCAGGCCCTGCGCCGGCGAGTCCGCGGACAGCAAGCGCAGGTCGGCGAGCGAAAACAGCACGTCCAGCGCGACATGCACCGCGTGGTTGTCGTCGATGACCAGGATCGTGCGCATGGGTTCAGCGTAGCAGCGCCCGGGTCGTCCTGGCCCGGGCGCCGCCACGACGCGTCGTCGTTAGACCGTGCGGGTCGCGACCGCCGGCGACACCCGCGTCGCGCGCGTGGCCGGGCCGAACACCGCCAGCTGCCCGAGCAGCAGCACCACCAGCGCGCCGATCGGTGCGTAGTACCACGACAGGCGCGGCAGCTCGTAGTGCTGCATCAGCCACAGGTTGAAGCCATAGGTGAACACCAGCCCGAGCGCGACGCCGATGCCGATCACGATCAGGTTCTCGATCATGAAGTAGCGACGGATGTCGAACCGACGCGCGCCCAGCGCGCGGCGCGTGCCGATCTGCTTGGTGCGCCGGGTGACCCAGAAGCTGGCCATGCCGACGATGCCCAGCCCGGTCACCGTTAGCAGCGCAACGATCACGGTGCCGAGCACGATCGTCATCGCCCGGTCCTGCCGGTAGCTTTCGCCGCGGATCTCCTCCAGCGTCTTCGGCTCGCGCACGATGCGGCCGCTGTTGATCTCGCCCAGGCGGGCTTCGACTGCCTTGATCAGGGTGTCACGCTGGCCCGGTTCGGTGCGGATCAGGTATCGCGCTTCGGTGTCGTTGAATTCGCCGATCGACACCTGCGGGATCAGCATCGCGTGTTCGACCTTGTCCCAGCCCACCCACGGCGCCTGCAGCCGCTCGACCACGCCGACGATGGTGACTGCACCGTCGTTGCCGGACAGGCTGGTATAGACCTGCTTTCCGACCGCGCCATCGGGAAACAGCGCGTCGGCGAGCGCCTGGGTGACCAGTACCGAGGCGAGCGAGCCCTTGTCCTCCTTGCCGCGCACGCTGACGTCGCTCGCGTTGAGGTCGCGGCCGGCGATGACGCGCACGCCCAGCGCCTGCGTACCGTGCTCGTCGACCATGTAGATCGCGCTGGGCTCGTTGCGACGCTTGTCCTCGGGCACCGAGTCGGCCTGGTCGGAGATGCCCTCGCTCCAGCCACCGTTGGACAGCGGCACGGAGTTGATCGTGGTCGCATCGACCACGCCCGGCAGCGCGCGGATCATCTCGAGGTCCTCGCGGATCGCGCCGGCGAGGTCGTAGCCCGACGCGTAGCCGAGGCTGGCGATGGCGAAGATGTTGGCATCGTCGAGGCCGCTTGGGCGGTTCACCTTCTCGATGCGCTGCAGGATGATGAAGACGCTGTTGCAGACGATCGCGAGGGTGATCGCCACCTGGAACGCGATCAGCAGCAGGCCAGCCTTGTTGCGCATCAGCGCGTTCATTACGGGACGGAATTCCATGGCATGACTCCTGGCGTGCTTACTGCGTCTTGAGCTGGGTGGCGGGCTGCACCTGGCACGCGCGCCAGGTCGGGTACAGACCGGCGAGCAGGCTGGCGGCCAGCGCGATCAGCAGCGACAGGCCGACCATCGTCCAGTCGAGCTGGGCGAGCTTCTCGGTCGCGGTGCCGGTGTAGAGCTTGCGCAAGGCGAGCAGGCCCAGCCCGGTGAGCGCCAGGCCGAACACGCCACCGGCGATACCGATGATGCCGGCCTCTGTCAGGTACTGCGCGAACAACGCCGGCTTGCTGGCGCCGACCGCGCGGCGCAATCCAATTTCCGGGGCCTTGCCCATGAACTTGGCCAGCAGCAGGCCGACCGTGTTGATCAGGCACACCATGAAGAACGCGAACGCCAGCCACACCTGGGTGCGTGCGTCGCGGCTGACCACGCGCTGCGATTCCAGCCACTCCGACACCGAGCGCAGCTTGTTGTTGAGCGGGCGCGGGAACCGGCCGGAGCGCTTCTGGTCTTCGACATAGCCGTCGAGGAAGGCCTTGTAGCGCTGCGCGTCGTCGGCATCCTTGACCTGCACCCACATGTCGAGCCAGATGCACTCGGAATTGAGCCAGTTCTGGTAGCCGCTGCCGCTCTCCTGGTCGCAGCTGTTGTTGGACGAACTCTGCAACTCCTTGCCGATACCGATCTGGAACGGCACGTAGACCTCCTGCGGATCGCCGAAGGCGCCGCCGGAAATATGGTACACGCGGGGCGTGGGCTGCCAGTCGTCGAGCACGCCGACCACGCGGTACTCCTCGCCGTCCATGCGCACGCGCTTGCCGACGCTGTTCTGTCCGCCGAACAACTTGTCGTTGGTCGCCCGGCTGATCACCGCGACGCGGCCGGCGTTGCGGTCCTCGTCGGCGCCCCAGCCACTGCCGTACTGGAACGGCGGCTCGAAGATCGGGAAGAAGCCGGCGGTGGTGAACAGCACCTCGACCATGTACGGCTTGACCTCGCGCTTGTCCGGCTCGATCGACAGGTAGTTGGGGAAGAACGCCGCCTGGTGCTCGGCCTGCTTGGCCGCCATCAGGTTGGTGACGTCGCGGTAGGTCATCAGGGTCGGTGCCTCGGTCGGGTCGTCCTCGTCGAACGGCTCGGTCCAGTTGTCGACCTGCACGCGCCGCACCTGCGTGTCCTTGTGCGCGAGCGGGTTGCCGCTCATCACGTGCAGCACGGTCATCGAGGTCATCGACATGCCGATGCCGAGCGCGATCGCGGCGATCATCAGCGCGGTGAGCATGCGGTTGCGCTTGAGCGATATCAGCGCCAGGCGGAGGTAGTAGCCGAACATGGCGGAATCCTCAGTAGGCGTCGACGGAAGCGGCCATCGGCCGCGGTTCGGACGTGCCGTCGGCGCCGAAACGCGGACCCTCATCGAGGTCGGTCACCTGGCCGTCGATGATGTGCACGTTGCGCTGCGCGCGCGCGGCGAGCTCGGGGTCGTGCGTGACCATGACGATCGTCGAGCCCTGGGCGTGGATCTCCTCGAGCAGCTCCATCACCCCGCGCGCCATCAGCGAGTCGAGGTTGCCGGTGGGTTCGTCGGCAAGCAGCAGCCGCGGCGAGCCAGCCAGCGCGCGCGCGATCGCGACGCGCTGCTGCTGGCCGCCGGAGAGTTCGGACGGGTAGTGCTTCATGCGCGAGGACAGGCCGACACGCTCGAGCGCGCCCTCGATCCGGCGCTTGCGCTCGGCCGCATTGAAGCCGCGGTAGCGCAACGGTACGTCCACGTTGTCGAACAGGTTGAGGTCGGGGATCAGGTTGAAGCCCTGGAAGATGAAGCCGATCTTCTCGTTGCGCAGCTTCGAACGCGCGTTGTCGTCCAGTCCGCGCACCGCGACCCCGTCGAGCAGGTATTCGCCGTCGCTGAAATCCTCCAGCAGACCGGCGATGTTGAGGAAGGTGGTCTTGCCCGAACCCGAAGGCCCGGTCACGGCGACGAACTCGCCTTCGCACACGTGGATGTCGAGCCCGCGCAGTGCGTGCGTCTCGATCATGTGGGTCCGGTAGACCTTGCTGAGCCGGCTCATCTTCAACATCGCGGGTTCTCCTTGCGGCAATTCGGTGGGGCAATGCGGTCGGGCAGTTCGGCCTGGCAATTCGGCCTGGCAATTCGGTCAAATCAGGCAACGCTCGGTCAATCGTTGATCAGGACCTGCTCGGCCCCGTTGAATGAAGCGGTGTCGGAAATCACGATGCGCTCGCCCTCGCGCAGGCCGGACACGATCTCGATCTCCGCCAGGCTGCTGGCGCCGGTCGCGATCGTGCGCTTGCGCGCGGTATCGCCGTCGACCACGTAGGCGTTGCGGCCGCCACCGGCATCCATGAACGGGCCGCGCTGAACCACCAGCACGTTGGGCTTGGCTTCGATCAGCACGCGCGTGCTGACGCGCTGGTTCTGACGCAGGCCTGCCGGCGGTGCACCGTCGAAGCGCACGCGCGCGAGCACCTGGCCGTTGACCACCTCCGGCGACACCGAACGCAACTTGCCCGGATAGGTCTTGCCGCCGTAGCCGATCTCCGCGGCCATGCCCAGCGCCAGGTCGTCGGCGTAGCTCTCCGGCACCGGCAGCTCGACCTCCAGCTCGCGCAGGTCGACCACGGTCAGCAGCGCCTGGCGATCGGGCACCACGGTGCGGTCGGCGATCGCGACGGTGCCGACCATGCCCTCGACTGGCGAACGGATGGTGAGTCCCGCGACTTGGCGCTGCAGCTCGGCCACGATCGAACGCTGGCGCTGCGCCAGCAGGTGCTTGTTGCGGGTGTCGAGGCCGGCGCCCTGGCCCTGCAGGTCGCGATCCTGGCGCGCGTGGGCGACGCCGATCTCGGCCTTCTTCAATGCGTCTTGCGCGCGCGCCACGTCGACCTGCGCCACCGCGCCGCCGTCGAACGCGCGCTGGTTGCGCTCGAGGTCGCGCACGGCCGCCTGCCGCTCGATTTCGGCCTGGTCCAGCAGGCTGCGCGCGGCCGAGCGCACCCGCTGCGCATCCAGTCCGGCGCGGCTGGCTTCGCCCTCGAGAGTGGCCAGCGTGGTCTGCTCCTGGGTCAGGCGGCTGCGCAGCTCCGGGCTGTCGATCTCGGCCAGCACCTGCCCCGGCTTGATGCTGTCGCCGGCCTGCACCTTGAGCGTGACGATGCCGGCCGCCGGCGCGTACAGGGTCGGGCTGACCGCGGCGACCAGCCGGCCTTGCACCGCGACATCGCGCACCAGCGTGCCGCGCGTGACCTGGGCGATGCGCAGGCGCTCGCCGCTGACCGATTGTTGCGCGCCCAGCCAGCGGCCCAATGTGGGAACGGACAGCGCGACCAGCGCCAGCGCGATGGCGCCGCCGATCAGCAGGCGGCGGCGCTGCGAGGGGGCCGCGGATGCGCTGAGGACGCGGTCTTGCCCGGAGGTGTCGCTGATCATGGAAGCCAGTGGTGGGAGGTCTCACCTAGCAAAGCAGGGAACGTGCCAAGCGCAAGGCCATTCCATTCAATGCCTTACGGAAGCGGCAGGCGTCCGGACTGTCCACGCGGACAGGTGCCACTGTCCGCGTGGAGCGCACCCGATCCGGCCCGGTAGACTGCGCACAGTCTCGGCAGGAGTTCGTCCCCCATGTGTGGCATCGTTGGCGCGATCGCGGATCGCGATGTGGTACCCGTTCTGATCGAGGGCCTGAAGCGGCTCGAATACCGCGGTTACGACTCGGCCGGCATCGCCGTGCTCGATGGCGCCGCCGGCAGCAGCGACGTGCGCCGCGTGCGCCGCACCGGGCGCGTCGCCGAGATGGAAGCGGCCGCGCAGGCCGAGGACTTCCACGCGCTGCTCGGCATCGGCCACACCCGCTGGGCCACGCACGGCGGCGTGACCGAAGCCAACGCCCACCCGCACATCAGCCACGGCGTGGCGCTGGTCCACAACGGCATCATCGAGAACCACGAGGAGCAGCGCGAGCGTCTGCGCGCGCTGGGCTACCAGTTCGAGTCGCAGACCGACACCGAGGTCATCGCCCACCTGATCCACCACTACCTGCAGCAGGGCAACGACCTGCTGGGCGCGTTGCAGCACGTGGTCAAGGAACTGACCGGTGCCTACGCGCTGGCCGTGGTCAGCCGCAGCGAGCCCGACCGCCTTGTCGCCGCGCGCATGGGCTGCCCGTTGCTGGTCGGACTGGGCGAAGGCGAGAACTTCATCGCCAGCGACGTCTCGGCGATCCTGCAGGCCACGCGCCGGGTGATCTTCCTCGAGGAAGGCGACACCGCCGAGGTCACCCGCAGCGGTGTGCGCGTGTTCGGCGAGGACAACGTCGAGGTGGCGCGCGAGGTGCACGTGTCCGACGTGTCGCTGGCCTCGCTGGAACTGGGGCCGTACCGCCACTTCATGCAGAAGGAAATCCACGAGCAGCCGCGCGCGATCGCCGACACGATCGAGGCGGTGATGGACAACGGCGCGTTCTCGGCGTCGCTGTTCGGCAAGGATGCGGACACCGTGCTCGCCGACGTCGACGGCGTGCAGATCCTCGCCTGCGGCACCAGCTATTACGCCGGCATGGTCGCGCGTTACTGGATCGAGGCGATCGCCGGGCTGCCGTGTTCGGTCGAGATCGCCAGCGAGTACCGCTACCGCGCCGCAGTCGCCAACCCGCGCCACCTGGTCGTGACCCTGTCGCAGTCGGGCGAGACGCTCGACACGATGGAGGCGCTGAAGTACGCCAAGTCGCTCGGCCACGACAAGACCCTGTCGATCTGCAACGTGCCCGAGAGCGCGATCCCGCGCGCCAGCCGCCTCGTCTACTACACCCGCGCCGGCGCCGAGATCGGCGTGGCCTCGACCAAGGCCTTCACCACCCAACTGGTGGCCTTGTTCACCCTGACCGCGACCCTGGCCAAGCTGCGCGGCAAGCTCAGCGAGCAGCAGGAAGGCGAGTACCTCGACGCGCTGCGCCAGCTGCCCGGCAGCGTGCAGCACGCGCTGAACCTGGAGCCGCAGATCACGCTGTGGTCGGAGCGTTTCACCCCGAAGCAGCACGCGCTGTTCCTCGGCCGCGGCGTGCACTACCCGATCGCGCTGGAAGGGGCGCTCAAGCTCAAGGAAATCACCTACATCCACGCCGAGGCCTACCCGGCCGGCGAGCTCAAGCACGGCCCGCTGGCGCTGGTCGACGAGGCGATGCCGGTGGTGGTGATCGCGCCGAACGACAGCCTGCTGGAGAAGGTCAAGTCGAACATGCAGGAAGTGCGCGCGCGCGGCGGCGAGCTGTTCGTGTTCACCGACGAGGACAGCCAGTTCGGCGAATCCGAAGGCGTGCACGTGATCCGCGCGCCGCGCCACGTCGGCGTGCTGTCGCCGGTGATGCACACCATTCCGGTGCAGCTGCTCGCCTACCACGTCGCGCTGGCGCGCGGCACCGACGTCGACAAGCCGCGCAACCTGGCCAAGTCGGTGACGGTGGAATAGTTTCCAACGGGGGTGTTGTCAGCTACGTCGTGGTAGTGGCGACCCCTCAGCTTTGGCAGCCAAGTCATTCTGAGGCGCACCGCAGACTTGCGGACTTGGTACTGCGGCTGCGCGACCGCTCGGGCTTGGACTTTGCGCGTATCGCGGATGAGCTGAACGCTGCCGGGCTCAGGAGTCCTAGGGGCAAGTTCTTCTACCCGGCGCTGGTGTACTCCATGTACCAAAAGTGGACTAAGCGCCTGCTGAGTGAGCGGAGGGCGGTGGTGACGAACCTCGGAACCGTATCGATCAGGGCTGCGGGAGAGTAGCAATCCATTCCGTCTGCCATTACAACGCAAGGTGTTCAATATTCGGTAATAAGTTCGTATGGTCTGATAGCGTTGGCTACATTACTGAAATGTATTGCATATGCTTAGCTAGGGGTGTAGGCTGAGCCTTGTGATAGGGAGAGACTGAGATGCGAGACAAGCGCGAGCGGTTCCTCACGCTAGCGGAGAACCGCGTCAACAGGTTGTTGAAGGAAATCCAGCTCGTCGGGAACCTTGGTAACCGCGCGAACTATCAGTACACCGCGGATGAAGTACGCAAGATCTTTGTGGCGATCGAAACTGAGATCAAGACGGCTCGACGTCGGTTTGATGAACGCACAGATTCAGCCGACAGCGGCTTCAAGCTCTAACAGGGGAACGGGTTAATGGAACGCAAGTTTGTTGAGCAACTTCTTGGTGCGACTTCGGTGCCGGATATGACCGCGTTTTCGACTGACTTGCAAAAGAGCAAAGTCAAAGTGAAGTGGCTGCCGGTCGGAAACAAAGACAACAACCTTGCGACCATCAACTTGGGCAGCGATTCGGCTGCCGGACTCATTGAACGAGTAACGAACGCGATTGATGCGGTGATCGATCGCGAGTGGATTCAGCAGGGTTGTCCAGAAGGTTTTAGGACGCCGCGTTCTGCTACGTCAGCGTGGTTCGCAGTTCCGGAGGGTCACCTTGGAAGCGTCCCGAAGGAAGATCTGAAGCAGTTTGAAGAACTTTCGAAGAGGGTTGTCGTCACCCTGCAGGACTCAAACAACGCTGAATATCCGACGGTCGACATTCGCGACAAGGGAATTGGACTTCTCCCAAGTGAGTTCGGAGACTCGATTCTTAGTCTGAATAACAGCAGAAAGCTCAAGAAGCTCTTCCTCTCGGGCGCCTTTGGGCAGGGTGGTTCCACGGCACTCGCGTACTCGCCGTACACGATCATCTTTTCTCGGAAGGCAGCCGTTGGCAAAGACATGGCTGGACCGCTGGGGTTTACCGTGGTCCGCTATAACGCTGGCAACACTGAGCAGGACAAGCACGGGCTCTACGAATACATGGTCGATCCCAAGACCCTGAAACCGTTCTTTATCGATTGCGAAGATGAGTGGTTTGAGCCAGGGACGCTGGTTCGTCATGTACACATGAAAGTCCAGAAGTACGCATCCGTAATGACGTCCCCTACGGGATCGCTATGGTGGCTGGCACACAACTACCTGTTTGATCCCGTGATGCCGTTTCGCATCGAGGAGAACAGGAAATCCAAAGTCAAAGACGCAACTGGTCGAATGGTCACCGGGAACAATCGGCGTCTCACGCAGGGTGATTCGGTCGAGTACCGGAACAGCGTGCATCTGCATTTCCGCGAAGGCAGAGTCGACATCCATTGGTGGGTTCTTTCAGCAGACGACGAGGCGGCTCGTGAAAGGATCAAGAACTACGCGATGATCTCCAAGCCGATCGTCGTGACGTTCAACGGTCAGAAGCAAGGTGACTTCCCCAATACGGTAATCAAGGACGAGGTGAAGCTTCCGTTCTTGGATAGGTATTTGATCGTCCAGGTCGACTGTGACCGGCTTGATGGCGAGTCAAGGCGCGAACTCTTTCCGACAACGCGGGAGACAATTCGCGATTCGCAGATTGGCGATGATCTTCGCCGATTGATCGTTGAGGCGTTGGCGGGCGATGAGAAGCTTCGCGAACTGGATCACAAGCGAAAGCAACGCTACATGAAGTCTCCGTCGGCACCTGACGATGCCATTCGCAAGCGGCTTGCAAAGCGAATCAAGTCATCGATGTTCACAGGCGGTGGCAAGGAAGGTCCGCGCACTGCGCCGCCGGAATCAACGCATGACTATCAGGAGCCAGCGGCGATCCCTGTAGTCGATCCGCCGAGCTTCTTGAAAATTACGAGTGCGTCTCCTCGAAAGGTGTATGCAGGAAGGACGTTCACGATCAAGTTTGAGACGGACGCGAGACCTGACTACTTCGCATCCCTTGATCACTTTATCGCTATCGTCAATCCGCCAACGTTCGGAACATTTCAAGGCTTGGCAAATGTGCGGGGAGGGCACGGCGTTGCCTACTTCCGTGCCATGGAAGACGTCGAAATCGGTGCGACCGCTTCTGTCACTCTTGAGGTAAGACCTCCGAGGGCTGCAAGCCTTAGCGACTCGCTAGATCTAGAGGCGATTGAACTACCGCAAACAACTGGCGCTGAGAAGGGCGATGCAAGAACGCCCAATCTCCGTATCGTTCGAGTTACGAAGGATGAGCCGTTCTATTCCGACCACGACTGGGATGGCAAGTCGGTTGCCCTTGTCGAGTCTGATGATGAGTCCACCAATGTATTCATCTCTGTGTCGAACGAGCGCCTTACGTCACTCGTTGCGCGGGCTCAAAGAAAGGACGAGTCTGCGGTTCAATCAGTTCTCGACTTCTATGTCGAACACGTAGCGTTCTATGCGGTCATTGACAGCCTATCTTCTCAGGCGCAACCCCGTAGAATTGAGGCGGAAGAGAACGATGATGATCACCGCAAAAAGGTCAGGGAAGACATCGCGTTGATCAACGCTTGCGATACGGTTTGCGGGATCATGGAAGCGTTGTTTGATGTGCTAGTGGTCGGTGCTCTGGAAACGGCGTGAGACCCAAATTGGATTGCATAGAATTGCCTGACGTTAGTGCTCTGGAAATATCGACACCTTGGTCCACACTTGGGCAGCGTTGGGGGCATTCATGGCACAAGATGTGTTCGTACTTGGGTACGTATCCGCCCTCGTTGGCGCGCGCCGCAATCGCACTCTTCAGTGATCCTGGCGATGTTGTTCTTGACCCGTTTTCCGGGCGGGGCACAACGATGTTGGAGGCTCGGCTAACCGGACGCCGTGCCTACGCGTCTGACCTCAATCCCATTGCGCTCGCGCTGTCGAGAGCTAAGAGCGCGTCTATCTCTTACGAGACGGCGATGGAGAGGATCGCCGAGCTCCGTGATGACTATGACCGCGTGCTCTATCGCCCAGAGGCGCAGATTCAACCCGAGCAAGTCCAGATCATCTATCACCCGGCAACGCTTGCGCAGCTTTGTTATCTGAGAAACATGCTGGTCGACTCACTTGAGCCGGCTGACGCATTCTTGCTTGGCTGCCTTCTGGGAATCATGCATGGGGCTGAGCGGCAGGACGGAACTTCCGCGTACGCATCGATAAGCATGCCGAACACATTCAGCATGTCGCCGAACTATGTTCGAAGGTATGTGGCACAGAACAGGTTGAATCGAGTTGAACGGGACGTCTTCTCGATGCTTGAAGACAAGGTCCGTAGATTGGCGGCTGATCCTGAGCCGAGAGAGTACGACGCGTGCGTTAGCGCTTGTGATGCCAAGCAGCTTGCAACGTGTGATGCGCTGCGGGACGTCATGGGGAAGGTCGACCTAATTGTTACCAGTCCACCCTACTTGGATGTGGTGAACTACGCCAAGCAAAATTGGATTAGGAACTGGCTTCTCGAAGAAGGCAGTACAAGCCATCTCGCAAAAAGCCTGGACGACGACTTAAACCTATCCGAATGGATGGGTTTCTCATCGCTTGTGCTAGATCAGATGAGGCAGGTTCTATCTCCCTCCGGTGTAATCGTCTTCGTTGTTGGCGACGTCGTGCGTCCACGCAAGGGTTCGATCAGTCTTGCTCGCGAGTTCATACGGCGAGTCGCCCACGATGGCCATTTTGGATTTGTTGGTTGTCTAGACGACCACATCGGCGCTGAGATCAAAACAACTCGAATCTGGGCAGATACGAAGGGGCGAGCAACGCAGATGGACCGGATCATCGTGCTCGCAAAGAATGAGCCCGAGATTCGAGTCAGCCAGTTGGATCAAGCATTTGAAGGCGCCGGCTTGATCGAAGACAGCAAGCGCTACCTTTCGGCGCGTCATCTCGCGGAGTACGCGCGCCAATTCGCAGGCACATAAGCTGGCTCTGGTGCCGCTTAGTTCTCAGCTGCCCTTAGGACTTCCCATATCCGGCATTTCAGACCGACGCAGATGCGCTGCAAGGTATCGAGCTGCAGGTTCTTTTCGCCGCGTTCGATAGCACTGTAGTAGGTCCGGTGCATGTCGATTGCGTCGGCAAAGCTTTCTTGGCTAAAGCCAGCCGCCTCCCGGCGCACCCGGAGAGCTTTCCCTAGTCGTTGCAGGAGAGTGACGGTCATAGCCGCACACCCTAGGAAAACGCCCCTTTTAGCTCTACAGATGCATAGGTAGACTACCTATAGGTAGCGCATCTGGCGAAGGGGAAATATGACTAAGGCAAGGTCGATCGCGGCAGGGGTAGTGGCACTGGTGGCAGCTGCTTGCAGCGGAACGGGTGAGGTAGCGATCGACTATCCAGCCAGCCAGCAAGCGTTCTTTTCACTGAACCAAGAGTGCCAAGACAAGTACGCGACTGGTCAGAACGATATTCAGAAGTCGCTCGCGTTCAATCAGTGCAATCAGGATCGCTTGCAGTTCTCGAAGGAACGGGAGATCAACGGCTGGGTCGGTGAGATCACTGACCTAAGCACGGATCAGGGCGCTGATGTTGTGTCGCTTACCATCAATGCAACGATCGACGGCTTCGACGTGGTGTTTGGCACCGTCACTAATCGTGTTTCCGACTACGCGACGGGTTCGATGATCACGCAGAAGAACCCACTCTTCAACGTGTTGGCGCAGATGAAGGAGGGCGACCTGGTGTCGTTCGACGCTACCTTTCTGCCACATCCGGAAAGCGACCGGGGAGTTTGGGAAAGCAGCCTGACCGAGCAGGGCTCAATGGACGCCCCAGAGTTCAGCATCCGGTTCGTCGATGTTCGACCCTATCGAGCTACGGCTACGGCTACGGCTACGGCTACGGCTGCGGCAGGCACCGGCGCATTGTTGGTGCAACCCAAAACATCCACTGGAGTGCCGCTGAACGTTGCAGAGGATGAGCCCTCGTACGACTCGGCATCGGAAGTGCAGCAGGATGAGCCAGAAACCACATCAGGCGAATCGGGCAACGACTCGCAATCCATCGTGGGCAGCGGCTACAGCGACGGGAAATTGAAACTTGTCGCTGCCGGCTTCGTTCCCGAAGCTGAGCTTAGCGACGCCTATCCGCACGAGGTTGATGGGAATCCTGGGAGTTGTGGGAACGCGGGATGTTCCGTTCCTTGGAGGCATCCGGGAAGCGGCGAAGGCGTCTGCATCGGACTGGACGTTAATGATGACGTTGACCAGTCGCGGTGGAAAATCTCTGCTGTGCATGGCGGAGAGTGCGATTAGTCACCGTTGCCGTCATAGATAGCGCTTACGCAGTCTTTCCTGCACTTCTTGGCTTTCGATGATCAACGAAGTTCCGTCCTTAACAAAGTCGCGAAGTAGGGTTGATGGCTCTGTTCCGACGAGATCGGCGACAGCCTTCAAGCGCTCGTCTAGAACGTCACCAATTCGGAAGTTGCGAATTCTTCGCTTGGAGTTCTTCATTTCATTTCCTATGTAGGCTCATTGCCTGCTGGTGTGTCAGATAGATCAGGTTCGCCAGCAGTGCCAGTCGCGCTTCTACGCTATCGGATTCCCAATTCCGGACGAGGCGCGCTCGGATGGACTCGATAGCCTCGCCATGATCGGGATAGCCAGTCGTGTTGGCGCATTCGCTAGCGTCGGCGAATCGAATCAGGCTGGTCATTGATCGCCTCCTTGATGGTAGTTCGATAGCGGTAGTACGTTGGTATTTAGGTGTACGGCTGGCTTTGCTTAGTGGAGTAGTTCGACCAAGCCTCCACGCTCTTCACAGGTTCGATGAGATGGGCGTTGACTCGAAACGGTCGATAGGGGCTTTTGATTGCAAGGCTGTCTAGATCCAAGCGGAGCTGCTTGCGCAGTCCGTTGTCCCTCCAGATCTTGTGCGAGTACGCCGACTGGACCGCAAGGAAGCCGTGGTAGTGGTAGAAGCCTTTCGGCGAGCATTCGACGACCCAGTCATGGTCGATCTTCGCCTTGAATGGAAGGCAGCGCTTCACCCGATAGATGAAGTGGTTATCCCAGTAGTGGCGCATCTTGTCGGACTTGGCGACCGCCTCGCTTGCTACGTAGGTAGACAGCGTTACGGAATAGACGGCGTGTCCGATGGCTCGGTAGTGGCGGTATTTGTCAATTAGAGGTGTCGTTAGAGTCATCATTTGATTTAAGGGTTTCTTTTGGGCGAAGTAATCCGATAGGGCATGCCTCGCGACATGCACTTCGGACCGGCGATTTGGTACTTACATCCCCAACAGAGGGAACGCCGAATGCGGATGGATCTAGTCCATCCCTATTTAGTAATCCGGACGTTTTACCGTGGGGTGGGTCTGGGCTAGCTGGGTGAATCCACGCGGTGCTCGTTCGGCGCGATGAGCTTCAGCGGACGTTCCAGGCGCTTACTTTCGCGCTCAGCCCGCTTGGCTTCGTGCTGGCGCCAATAGTCCTCGTAGCGCTTGCTCCAGAATTCCTGCGGCGGGAACTCGTATCGAGCCGACGTCAGGTCAGGCTTGATCATCAGCAGAAAGTCATTCGGACCCGGGCAGATGGTGTTCATCGGGTCGAAGTGAGCCGAGTGGATGTAGCTCAGTTGCGGTTCCCGAAGCGGCACGAGCTGGCTGACAAACTTCCAGAAGTCTTCACCAGTCTCGGCAAAGTCGTCCTCGTGGCAGTAGTCGATACGGAAGCCGAACTCGAATCCATCGCCGTCCTCCTCCACGACGGTGTAGAACCGATCAGGTCCGATCCCCGCCATGACCAGCCATAGCGTGATCCGTTCCGAGACTCGACTCAGATTCACCATCAGCGGCTCGTACTCGACAGCCACCGCACAATCGAACGCATCAAATCCTGGTGCAAGCATTGCTCTTCTCCAATTTTGGTTACCACGTTGGTGTGGAGATGCCAGCGTAGAGAATCGAAAACCCAATGTTTTCCGGCGACTGTTTGAGCGGGGGAAGATGGCTCGACTTGGTAGAGATCAGTAGCCGGCGGGAGGCATGGCTACCCGATAAGACGCCCCCGGATGGAGCGCCTTCTGGACCGGCGATTTGGTGCTTACATCCCCAACAGAGGGAACGCCGATCGCGGAAGGATCTGGTCCAACCCTATTTAGCAATTCGGGCGTTTTACCGAGCCCGACGGACGTGGACCACAGCGGCGAGAGAGGCGGCGAGAGAGGCGGCGAGAGAGGCGGCGAGAGAGGCGGCGAGACAGGCAGCGAGGCAGGCAGCGAGGCAGGCAGCGAGGCAGGCAGCGAGGCAGGCAGCGAGGCAGGCAGCGAGGCAGGCAGCGAGGCAGGCAGCGAGGCAGGCAGCGAGGCAGGCAGCGAGGCAGGCAGCGAGGCAGGCAGCGAGGCAGGCAGCGAGGCAGGCAGCGAGGCAGGCAGCGAGGCAGGCAGCGAGGCAGCGACGAGCGACCCCGGTTCTTGATTGTTGCGCCAGCTTTGGGCTCTCAACCGAGCGCTTTCGTAAAGCTCGCTGTAGCGTGCTTTACGGGGTGTAAAGATAAGCATGGAAAGCTTTACGAGAGCCCTGCCGGGAGGCATGCTCAATGGGTGAGAAGGGGCTGAAAACATTGGGTTTTTCCGCAGGCATGCTGTCCCTTCACTAGACGCTTTCAAGCGAGGGAGGGATCGATATGGGGGTTTACGGTTACGCGCGCGTCTCAACGCTGGCGCAGGCTAGAGAGGGGGAGAGCCTTGAAGCGCAGAGTCGCCAAATAGATGCCTACGCCGTCTCCAAGGGCTTAGATCTCTCGGCGGACGACATCTTCGTAGAGGCGGGGGTCAGCGGCGGGGTCGAGTTTCAGCAGCGTCCAGAGGGCGCCCGGCTCTTCAACCTAGTTCAGAAGGGAGATCTGATCATCTTCCCCAAGCTCGACCGGGCTTTCCGCAACACCCGTAACGCCCTGAACGTCTTGCACGACTTAAAGGAGAGGGGTGTCCACATCCACTTCATCGACCTTGGCGGCGACGTGACCGGCAACGGAATCGGCGCGATCGTGTTCACGATCCTCTCGGCATTTGCGACCTTCGAGAAGGAGCGAATAGCAACTCGCATCCGCGAGGTGAAGCAAATCAAGAAGGCGCAAGGCAAATTTACTGGGGGACGACGGGCATTCGGCTACGAGGTCGTTGATCTGGTCAAGGTTCCAAAGCCTGACGAACAGAAGATCATCGCGGAGATGAAAGTTCGTCGCGGGAAAGGTGACAGCTATCGCGGCATCGAGAAGTGGCTGAGCGAAAAGAAGAAGCTAAACATCTCAGCAATGGGCATCAGGCACATCCTCAATGAAGCCATCTGAGTCTATTCAAACACTCCACATCTACACCCGAGTCTCCACGGCGGCACAGGAGGACAACGGAACTTCGCTTGCATCGCAAGAGAAGCTAGGGCGTGACCGGGCGAAAACCTTGGGGTTTGCAGCGAAGCATTGGAACGAGGGCGGCAAGAGCTCCAACCACGAGGAAATTTCGGGAAGACCCGTACTGCAAGCATTGGTTAACGACATCATCAGTGGTGATGTAAAGCACATCTTTGTCTACGATCAGTCTCGGTTGTCTCGAAACGACAACGTGGCTTCGGCGATTCGCTATCAGTGCAAAAAGCACGGAGTGACGCTCTATACGAGGGACGGTAGGTACGATTTCACGAACGCGTCGGATACTTTCCTAAAGCAAGTGCTTGATGCCATGTCGGAATTCGATAACGCAGGTAGGGCGGAAAGAACACGTCTTGGCAAGCTTCAGCGGGTCAAGCAGAACCAGTGGCACGGTGGAGCGCCTGTGTTCGGCTACAAGCTGGAGAGCAAGAAGCTTGTTGTCGAAAAGGCTGAGTCTGAGAAGGTCAAGGAGATGTTCCAACGCTACGCCTCGGGTGAGTCGACATACGCGATCAAGAAGTACTTGGATAAGAGCGGTGTTCTACCTAGGCGGGGAGGTGCTTGGACCCGCGGTTCTATCCTCAAGATATTTCAGAACACTCACTACATCGGGCACTACCTCTACCGAGACAAGAAGTCGGAAGAGGAAATCAGGATCACGTGCAGCCCCATCGTTCCGAATGCTCTCTGGCAGTCGGTTCAGGTGAAACGCGAGGCAGTGCTACTTCGGAAGGGGCAGGTCAATCGCACCAAGCACTTCTACTTGCTCCGTGACCTCATGCACTGCGGCTTCTGTGATGCCCCGCTCGGCGCACGAACGAAGCCATCCAAGCATGAGCACTTCTACTATTGTCCGAGCAAGGAGCGACGGTGGAAGGAGGGAGTTGAGCCCAAGGTCAAGCATTCAAAGAAGGACGGATGCGGGTTTGCCAGGTCGATGAATATCGGGCAGGCGGACAAGCTCGTTTGGGATGTGGTTGTTGACGTCCACTCGAAGTCGAGCTTGCTGAAGGAAGAGGTCAAGAAGCGGCTGATCGGAGGCATAGTTGCGCCGGATACGGGCTACGAAGCTACTCTCAAGAAGAACGCCAAGAGCATCAAGGCATGCGAGAAAGAGCTTCAGCGAGCCGATGAAGCGATAACCGAAGTAGAGGTGGACTATCGTCTGGGTCGCTTCGACGCGAAGAAGTACTCGCAGGTCATGAAGGGGCTTCAGGCTCAACGAAACGTGCTGCTTGCCCGTATCGAAGTGCTGAAGGAGGGCGTGAAGAACCAAGCCCTAGAGAAGAAGTGGGTCGATTGGGTGAAAGCGTTCGGCGATGAGGTCAAGCTCAAGTCGAAGTTGACGCCGGAAGATAAGAAGAACTACCTCCGCGGGATGGTCGAGCGCATCGACGTGAAGTTCCTTGCCGAGACCAAGGAGCACCAGCTTGAGATTAGGTTCACTAAGCCGATCGTGGGCGACGGCATCGTTCCACTGAAGCAGAAGGGCTACAAGCTACGGAAGGGCTCAGCAAGCAAGCGCATTGCGCTGAAGATGCAGGGTTCGTCCGGAAAACGACTGACCCCCGTTGGAAACAATTCCGTTACGGTGGAGTAGCGCCGCGTGTTGCGATGGCCGGACGAGCGCCTGCCGATCGAGCGGTTTGCTTCCATCGCGCTCGCGCTAGGGCTCTTAGGGGTGTTCGGGTTGACCTGGCTGCATGCTGCCGGCGTTTTGGGGCTGGCCCGCCAGCCCTTGGTGCTACTGCTCTGGCTGTCATTGCTGCTGGCCGCGGTGTCATTGCCGCTGGCTTGGTGGCGTAGCGGCGTGATCCGCACCGAGGGCGGGTCGACTCATCGCGCGAGGCAGCCGGCGAAGTACTGGATCGGCTTCGTTGCGTTCGGGTTGGTGCTGGAAGCGCTTATCGCGACGCTGGTATTCATCGGTTGGCGCATCTGGAATGGCTAGCGTGAGAAGATGCAGGCAGCAACAAAAAAGCCCGGCGACTGCCGGGCTTTTTTGTTGCTGCGGGTGAGGCGATCAATCCACCGGCGCGTAGCGCAGGGTCAGGAAGAACTCGCGGCCGGGCTGGTGGTAGAACGCGGCCGTCTCGTACTGGCGATCGAAGACGTTGGCGGCGCGTGCCTGCAGCGTCCACGCCGGCGTGAACGCATACTCGGCGCGCACGTCGAGGGTCGCGTAGCCGCCCAGGCGGCGGGTGTTGGCGGCGTCGTCGAAGCGCGCACCCGAGCCGATCCCGGTGAAGCCGAGGCGGAAATCCCCGAAAGCGCGGTCCAGCTCGATGCGCGCGCTGTGCCGCGCGCGACGCGGCAGGCGGTTGCCGGCATTGGCGCCGCCGCCGCGGTTCTCGGTGTCGAGGACGCTGGCGCTGGCAGCGACGGTCCAGTCAGCGAAGGCGGTGTCGACGCCGAGTTCGGCGCCGCGCAGGCGGGCGCTGTCGAGGTTCTGCGGCACGAACATCGCGTCCAGCGAGATCAGGTCGTCGACGCGGGTGCTGAAGCCGTCCAGGCGCCAGCTGGCGCGGTCGCCGCGGTACGCGACGCCGGCTTCCCAGCTCTTCGATTCCTCGGGCACGAGGTTCGGGTTGCTGGTCGGGAAGCCGCCGAACGCGGGGAAATACAGCTCGTTGAAGGTCGGCGCCTTGAACGCGGTGCCGTAGCCAATCGTGGCGCGCCAGCCCTGCGCGAACGCGATGCCCCACGCGGCGCTGCCGGTGGTGTGGGTGCCGAACTGCTCGTTGTCGTCGTGGCGCGCGCTGGCCTCGAGCGACTGCGCGCCGAACGTGGCCTGGTACTGCGCGAACACGGCGTGGTTGTCGCGCTGCGTTTCATCGTAGGCGGTGCTGCTGTCGACGCGGTCGCGCAGCCAGTCCAGGCCCACGCTCAGCAACTGGCCCTCGCCCAGGCCGAAGTCGCCCTGCAGCGTGGCGCTGTCGCGGTCGGTGTCGAAGTGGCCCAGGTCGGCTTCGACGAAGCGGCCGCTGAAGCTGTCGAACTTGCGCAGAAAGTTGTCCGACGCGTCGGTGTTGCGGCCGACGCTGGCCTGCAGCTGCAGCCGCTGCGACGGGCGCCAGCTCGCCTTGCCGCCGAGCACCTGCTGCACGGTCTTGGACAGGTTGCCGAAGTCGCCGTCGTACTCGTTGCGGCCCTCGGCGCGCAGCGCGTGGGCGTCGAACTTCCACGCCTCGCTGGCATCGAAGCCGCCGCGCAGCGACAGCGAGCGGCTGCGGTAGGCGTCGCGGTCGGGTTCGGTGGTGAAGCAGCCGGCGAACACCGGGAAACCGATGCCACGGCAGGCATCGATGCCCTCGTCGTTGAGGTAGGACGCGTCGGCGCCGAACCAGCCGCGCCCGAGTCGGCCGCCGAAACCGACGCTGCCTTCGGCGAAGCCGTGGCTGCCGACCGTGGCGCTGGCGCGTGGCGCGCTGCGGTCGCGGTCGCTGCCGGCGCCGCGACGGGTGAACAGCTGGATCACGCCGCCGATCGCCTCGCTGCCGTACAGGCTCGAGCGCGGGCCGCGCACGATTTCGATGCGTTCGATCAGCGCCAGCGGCAGGTCCTGGAACGCGGCCAGCCCGGAGGTTGCCGAGCCGATGCGCACGCCGTCGACCAGCACCAGCACGTGGTCGGATTCGCTGCCGCGCAGGAACGCCGTGGTCAGCTTGCCGCTGCCGCCCTGATTAGACAGCGAGATGCCGGCGCGGCCGCGCAGCAGCTCGGGCAGCGAGCGCGCCTGGCTGCGTGCGATCGCGTCCTGGTCGATCACCTCGACCGGCGCAAGCGCGGCGTTGGCACTAGTCGGAGTGCGCGTGGCGGTGACGACCACGTCGTCCAGCTCGGTGGCCGGATCGGGCGACGAGCGTCCGACTTGCGCGTGGGCGAGGGCGGGCAGGCCGATGGCGAAGGCCACGGCCAGGGACAACGTGCTCAGCGAAAACGGGCTGGGTGACAGCAGGCGAAACGACATCGGGGATTCTCCAGCGCGGGCGCGCATCAGTGCAGGAAAGCCGCGTGGAGAAGGCAGGCGCCGCGAAGACGGGCGCGCGCAGGCGGCCCGTGTCGCTGCGCAATGCCCACCGCATCGCAACCAGTCGTGCATCGAGGCCGGTCTCCGGACTCGCGAGCGGGGCGCAGGGATCCGGCTGGGGACCTGCACTCCAGCCGCGACGCCTTCCCATGGGCTGCTTGCGCAGGAGCCACAGTGGCGGATGTCGCGGTTTGACTCGCTTACCGTTGCGGGGGCAGTGCCGGGCTGGTCGCACGTGGTCGTGGACGTCACCGGCTTCCCGTTTCAGCCCCTTGGCTTGCGCCGCGGGGTCACCTCAAAGCGCGCGCAGTCTACGCCAGCGATGGCGCCGGCGTCTGCCGCGCAGGGAGATCAGCCGTCGGAGTCGTCGGGGCCGGCGCGCATCGCCACGGTGTCGGCGGTGAGCACGGTGGTGGTCACCGGGCCGGCCGGCGGCCGGTAGCGCGGCGGCGGCAGCAGTGCGATTGCGGCTTCGGCGGCGCTGACCAGTTCGTGGCGGCGCTGGTCGGGAATCTCCTGCCAGTGGCAGTCGCCGAGCGCGCCCTCGATCGCGTACAGCAGGTTCAAAGTCGGCTTGAAGCCGGCCCGCTTGACGCGCATGAACGCCTCGACCGTGCCGATCGCGGCGATGTCATCGTGAGAGCGCAACCCTACCTGGCGCAACCAGGCGGCGGACTTGGGGCCGATGTTGCGCAATTTTTCAGCGGTCATGCGAGCGACTCCAAGTAGGCCTGGGCGATGGCTTCCAGACCTTGCTGGTCGTCCGCGTCGAAGCGGTCCAACTGCGGGCTGTCAATATCCAGAACGCCAAACAGCGCACCATCAGGCCGCACCAGCGGCACCACCACTTCCGATTGCGAGGCCGAATCGCAGGCGATGTGGCCGGGGAACGCATGCACGTCGGCGATGCGCTGGGTCTGCCGGGTCGACGCAGCTGCGCCGCACACGCCCTTGTCCAGCGGGATGCGCACGCATGCCGGCAGGCCCTGGAACGGACCGACCACCAGCTCGATGCCATCGAACAAGTAGAAGCCGGCCCAGTTCAACCCCGGCACGCCGTGGTAGATCAGCGCCGACAGGTTGGCGGCATTGGCGATCGGGTCGCGCTCGCCGGCCAGCAGCGCGCGTGCCTGGGCGAGGAGTTGGGCGTACTGCTCCGGCTTGCTGCCGGTAAGGGTGTGGGCGGAGAACATGCCCGAAGTGTAGCGCCGCGCACGGCGCGACGCGGCCGCGCAGTACGCTATGCCGATGAACCCGCGCAGCGTCTACGTCACCGGCACCGACACCGGCGTCGGCAAATCCGTCGCCAGTGCCGCGCTGCTGCACGCGTTGCGCGGGCGCGGTCTGCGCGCGGTCGGGATGAAGCCGGTCGCCAGCGGCTGCGTCCACACCATCGACGGCTGGCGCAACGACGACGCGCTGCTGCTGCAGGCGGCGAGCGATCCGCTAGCCGACCACGACCGGCCGGCGTACGCCGACATCAACCCGTTCCCATTCCCGTTGCCGCTGGCGCCGGAGTTGGCCGCCGCCGAGGCCGGCATCGAGCTGGCGCTGGCGCCGATCGTGCAGGCCTACGCACGTCTGGCCATGCAAGCCGACGCCGTGGTGGTCGAGGGCGTCGGCGGTTGGGCCGCGCCGCTGTCGGCCACGCTCGACCAGGTCGACCTGGTGCGCGCGCTGCGGCTGCCGGTAGTGCTCGTGGTCGGCCTGCGCCTGGGCTGTCTCAACCACGCGCGCCTGACCGCACGCGCGATCGCGGCGGACGGCGCGGAGCTGGTGGGCTGGATCGCGAGCGACATCGATCCGGCCATGGACCGCGCCGACGCCAATTTCGCGTTGCTACAACGCAGGCTGCCGGCCCCGTGTTGGGGTCGCCTGCCGTTTGCCGCCGCGCCCGACCCGCGGGCGCTGGCCCTGCATCTGGCTGTGCCGGATCCGGCGATTCGCCTGCAGGCGTGAGCCCACGCGCCGGTTGGGACTTCTGGCAGGGGGACAGCCGACTCCCTGCAAGGCTAAACTGATCAGTACAAGAAATGGACGACGAGGCTCCCATGCGCCGCACGATGCTGTTTTCTGGATTGCTGGTCGCCGGCCTGATCGGCCTGGCCGGTTGCGGCAAGGACGACGCCGCCGCAGGCGCCGGTGCAGGCGGGCCGCCCGGCGGCGAGATGCAACTGCCGGTCGAGACCGTGACCCTCAAGCCGCAGGCCCTCACCGCCGGCCTGCAGACCGTCGGCAGCCTGCGCGCCGACGAGTCGGTGGTGGTGCGCCCGGAGATCGCCGGCCGCATCCAGCGCATCCACTTCACCGAAGGCGGCCGCGTCGCCGCCGGGCAGGCGTTGTTCACGCTCGACGGCAGCCTCGCCCAGGCCAGCCTCAACGAGGCCTCGGCCAACCTCGCCAACAGCCGCGCCGCCGCCGCGCGCGCCGGCCAGCTGGTCGGTGAGAAGCTGATCGCGCGTGCCGATTACGACCGCACCCGGGCCGCGCTCGGGGTCGACCAGGCGCGCGTCGCCTCAGCCCGCACCGCGCTGTCGAAGATGACGCTGCGCGCGCCGTTCTCGGGCCAGATTGGCTTGCGCGAGGTCAGCGTCGGCGAGTTCGTCAACGCCGGCCAGGACCTGGTCACGATGGTGCGGCTGGACCCGATCGAGGTCGACTTCAGCATCCCGGAAAGCGCGCTGGCGCAGCTGCGCAACGGCCAGAAGCTCACGCTCACGGTCGACGCGTTCCCGGCCGACACCTTCGGCGGCCAGATCGTCGCGATCGACCCGGTGGTCGATGCCAACAGCCGCAGCGCCAAGGTCCGCGCGCAGATCCCGAACCCCGACGGCCGTTTGCGCCCGGGCCAGTTCGCCAAGCTGCAGCTCGACACCGGCACCGACAGCGCCGACGCGCTGCTGGTGCCCGAGCAGGCGCTGATGCAGGACGGCGACACCCGCTTCGTCTACACCGTGGTCGACGGCAAGGCCAAGAAGACCGTGATCAAGACCGGTGCCCGGGTGCCGGGCCTGGTGCAGGTGGTCGAAGGCCTCAAGGCCGGCGACGTGGTGATCACCGCCGGGCAGGCCAAGCCGATGATGCACGAGGGCGTCGGCGTGATGTCGCTGCCGCCGCCGGGGGCGGCCGCTCCGGCTGCCGGCACCCAGCCGCCGGCAGCCGGCGCGTCCCCCAATGCCGCGCCGAAGGCGGCGCCCGCCACCGAGAAACAGGCCGAAACGGCGAAGTAGTCGCAATTGAGCCCCTCTCCCGCCGGGAGAGGGGTTGGGGTGAGGGTTCGGCGCGAGCGTTTAGCTCCGAACTCGTCCCGAACCCTCATCCGCCCCAGCTGTTATCAAGGCCGGGGCACCTTCTCCCCAGGCCTTCGAAACGCGAGGGGAGAAGAAAAAGTCAAAAACGAGGCCCCCCATGGTCCTGTCCGACATCTCCATCCGCCGCCCGGTCTTCGCGACCGTGATCAACCTGGTCGTGCTGCTGGTCGGCATCATCGCCTACGACCGCCTCGCGGTCCGGCAGATCCCCAACGTCGACACGCCGGTGATCAACGTCAGCACCAACTACCCCGGCGCGTCCGCGCAGGTGATCGAATCGCAGGTCACCCAGCCGATCGAGGACGCGCTGTCGGGGGTCGAAGGCATCGAGTACATGCAGTCGGTCAGCCGCGAGCAGTCCAGCCAGGTGACCGTGCGCTTCCGCCTCGACCGCGACGCCGATGGCGCCGCGTCCGACGTCCGCGACCGCGTCGCGCAGGCACGGCAGGTGCTGCCGGAGGAAGTCGACGAGCCGATCATCCAGAAGCAGGAAGCCGACGCGCAGCCGATCATCTACCTCGCGTTTTCCTCGACCCGTCATTCGCAGGTCGAGATCGCCGATTACGCCGAGACCCTGGTCAAGGACCGCATCCAGCAGATCCCCGGCGTCGCCCAGGCGATCGTGTACTCCAGCACTTATGCGATGCGCGTGTGGCTGCAGCCGCAGCGCCTGGCCGGCTTCGGCCTGACCCCGGCCGACGTCGAGGCCGCGCTGCGCGCGCAGAACGTCGAGATCCCCGCCGGCCGCGTCGAAAGCGAGCAGCGCGAGTTCACCGTGCTGTCCGAAACCGACCTGAAGACGCCCGAGCAGTTCGGCGAGGTGATCCTCGGCGACGTCGACGGCTACCTGGTGCGCCTCAAGGACGTCGCCCGGATCGAGCTGGGCGCGCAGGAGGAACGCTTCCGCGCGCGCTACAACGGTCAGAACGCGGTGCCGCTGGCGGTGGTCAAGCAGGCGGTGGCCAACCCGCTCGACATCTCCACGGCGATCAAGGAGATGCTGCCGCAGATCCAGCGCACGTTGCCCGAGGGCATGAAGATCGAGGTCGCGTTCGACACCACGATCTTCATCGAAAAGTCGATCGAGGAGGTTTACAAGACCGTCGCCGAGGCGGTGGTGCTGGTGATCCTGGTGATCTTCCTGTTCCTGCGCAGCTGGCGCGCGACGCTGATCCCGCTGGTGACCATCCCGCTGTCGCTGGTCGGTGCGTTCGCGCTGATGTACGCGTTCGGCTTCACCATCAACACCCTCACCTTGCTGGCGATGGTGCTGGCGATCGGCCTGGTGGTCGACGACGCGATCGTGATGCTGGAGAACATCTACCGGCACATCGAGGAAGGCATGCCGCCGTTCCAGGCGGCGCTGCAGGGCAGCAAGGAGATTGGCTTTGCGATCATCGCGATGACGCTGACGCTGGCCGCGGTCTACGTGCCGCTGGCGTTCTCCACCGGCCGCACCGGCAAGCTGTTCGTCGAGTTCGCGTTGACCCTGGCCGGCGCGGTGATCGTCTCCGGTTTCACCGCGCTGACGCTGTCGCCGATGATGTCGTCCAAGCTGCTGCGCCACGAGACCAAGCACGGCCGCTTCTACGTCGCCGGCGAGAAGGTGCTGGGCTGGATCGACCGCAGTTACCGCCGAGTGCTGACGGCCGGCTTGAACGCGCGCTGGGTGGTGGTGATCGTGGCGGCGCTGGTGTTCGGCGGCGCGTTGACCCTGTTCAAGCTGCTGCCCAACGAGCTGGCGCCGCAGGAAGACCAGGGCTTCATCATCGGCTTCGGCATGGCCCCGGAAGGCGCCACGGTCGACTACACCGACAAGTACGCACGGCAGATGGAAAGCGCGTTTGCGAAGATCCCCCAGGTGCAGCAGTACTTCCAGATCGTGGGGTTCCCGAACGTCACCACGACGATCGGCTTCGTGATGCTCAAGGACTGGGAGCAGCGCGAGGTCTCCACCGCCGACGTGCAGGGCCAGCTGTTCCCGCAGTTCATGGGCATCCCCGGGATCATGGCGTTCCCGACGTTGCCGCCGCCGCTGGGCCAGGACGGCTTCGGCCAGCCGGTCAACTTCGTGGTGCAGAGCACCGGCACCTGGGAGGAGCTGGGCGCCACCGTGCAGAAGCTGATGGCGAAGATGGGCGAGAACCCGAAACTCACCAACCCCGACAGCGACCTCAAGCTCGACAAGCCGCAGCTCAAGCTCGAACTCAACCGCGACAAGGTCGTCGCGGTCGGCAGCGACGTCGCCAGTGTCGGCCGCACGCTGGAGACGCTGCTCGGCGGGCGCAACGTGACCCGCTTCAAGCGGGGATCGGAGCAGTACGACGTGATCGTGCAGGTCGAGGACGCCGACCGCCGCACCCCGGGTGACCTGTCCAACATCTTCGTCAAGGGCGGCGACGGGCAGATGGTGCAGCTGTCGAATCTGGTCGACGTGCAGGAAACCGTCGCGGCCAAGGAGCTCAACCACTTCAACAAGCTGCGTTCGGCCACGGTCAGCGCCGGCCTCGCGCCGGGCTACTCGATGGGCGAGGCGCTGGCGTGGATGGAGACCGCGCTCGACGAAGTCGCGCCCGAGGCGCAGTACGACCTGTCGGGACAGAGCCGCGAGTTCCGCGAGTCGGCCAGCGACTTCGCGATGATCTTCGGCCTGGCGGTGGTGTTTATCTTCCTGGTGCTGGCCGCGCAGTTCGAAAGCTGGGTCGACCCCCTGGTGATCCTGCTGGCGGTGCCGCTGGCCGCGTTCGGCGCGTTCCTGGCGCTCAAGCTCACCGGCGGCAGCTGGAACATCTACTCGCAGATCGGGCTGGTGACATTGGTGGGTTTGATCGCCAAGCACGGCATCCTGATCGTGGAGTTCTCGAACCAGCTGCAGGAGCAGGGCAAGACCAAGTTCGACGCGGTGGTCGAAGCCGCCGCGCTGCGCCTGCGCCCGATTTTGATGACCACCGGTGCGATGGTGCTGGGTTCGCTGCCGCTGGCGATCGCCAGCGGCGCCGGCGCCGAGGCGCGCAACCAGATCGGCTGGGTGATTGTCGGCGGTATGTCGATCGGCACGGTGTTCACCCTGTTCGTGGTGCCGGTGATGTACCTGCTGATCGGCCGCGACCATCAGAAAGCCGCCGCGGCGCAGGCCCGGCTGGAGACCGCGCCCGCGCATTGAGCCGGTAGGTTCCGCGACACAAAAAGGCCGCCTTGAGGCGGCCTTTTTGTTGGTCGTCTTGCTACGGCTTTGCTGCCGTTGCCATTGCTCGTCATCCGCGTGCAGGCGGGGATCCCGGGACGTGGCTCTTGCTCTTCTGGTCGCCCCTTCGTACCGCTCGCGCGTTGCAAGCCACTGGCCTGCCTTGGCGATGAGCGATCAAGGCCAACGCACGCCGGCAGCGGCACCGGCAGGCCGCATCGGACATGACCTCCGACGCGAAGCGTCAGGCAACAAAAAACCCGGCAGCCTGCGCTGCCGGGTTCCGTGCCCAGTGGGTACTGGAGAGAGAGGCTTTACTTGACGCTGCCCTTCGGCGCGGTCGCCTTGGCGGCGTTGGCGCGGAACGCCGACTCGGCCTGCTCGGCGACGGTCTCGACGTTGGCCTGCGCCTTCTGCACGAACGACTCGCCCTGCGACTTGGCAATCTCGCCGATCGCCTCGTTGGCCTTGATGCTGTGGCCGAGCACGTCCTGGCCGGTGCTGACCGCGCGCTCGAGGTTCTCGCGCGCAACCTGCACGCCCTTCGGCATCAGGTTCTTCATGCCGTCGAGGTCACGCACTTCGGCCGCTTCGCCGAGGAACGCGAACGTCGCGTTGGCGCGCTCGTTGATCGCGGCGACCTGCAGGCCGAACACGGCCTGGGCGTTCTGCAGCGCGATGCGGTTGATCTGGGCTGCCGTGTCCGCGAACTGGCGCGTGGCGGCGGCAAACTGTTCGTTGAACTGCTGGTACATGGCGGGCTCCTGCGGTCAATCCGTGCGGGGTTGCCGGATTGTGCGTCGCAGCATAATGCCCGATTTGTTGCGACGCAACAATAAAATTATGAACTGGGGTTGGCGTTCATAATTTGTTCTGGAACAAGGGCTTGCGGTGGTTGCGGCCTGGAGGTGGATCGGTTCAGCCGCGGTAGCGGCAGCCGGACGTGCAGGTCTCGTGGATCACCACTTCGCTGAGCATCGGCAGCGCCGGCTTCAGGCGCTCCCAGATCCACAGCGCCAGCCGCTCGCTCGTGGGATTGTCCAGCCCCTCGATGTCGTTGAGGTAGTGGTGGTCGAGGCGGTCGTAAAGCGGCTGGAACGCCTGCTTGACGTCGCCGAAGTCCATCACCCAGCCGCTGCGCGTGCCCAGTTCGCCGCGCAGGTGGATCTCGACCCGGAACGAATGCCCGTGCAGGCGCGCGCACTTGTGCCCTTCGGGCACGTTCGGCAACCGGTGCGCGGCCTCGATGGTGAAGACCTTGAAGATATCCATGCGCGGGACGCCGATGGGGAGTTCTCGGGAGTGCGTAGCCCGACCACGCGAATCGGTCGGGGCGGGCGCCAGGCCTGAGCGTGCAGGCGGGCGTTTCAGTGCGCGATGCGTGTGGTGGCTATGGGTGGACTCGAACCACCGACCCCAGCATTATGAGTGCTGTGCTCTAACCGGCTGAGCTACATAGCCACGCGGAGAACCGCGAATTATTCCTGCCTTGGTTGGCGCCGTCAATCACCCGGCCTCTTGCTTGTCCGCTGGCGGATGCCGTGGCAGAGTCGGAGACAGCGCATTTTGGAGTCCGCATCGTGATCGATCCGGACGGTTACCGACCCAACGTCGGCATCGTGTTGATGCATCCAGACGGACGCCTGTTCTGGGCGCGCCGCGTGCATCGCGATGGGTGGCAGTTCCCGCAAGGCGGGATGAACACCGACGAGACGCCGCTCGAGGCGATGTACCGCGAACTTCGCGAGGAAACCGGGCTGCTGCCCGAACACGTCGAAGTCCTCGGCGCGACCCCCGGCTGGCTGCGTTACCGGCTGCCGGCGCGCGCGGTGCGCCGCAACGACCGGCTGGTGTGCATTGGCCAGAAGCAGGTGTGGTTCCTGCTGCGGCTGACCGGCCAGGAGTCCGACCTGCGGCTGGACCTTACCGACAAGCCGGAGTTCGACCATTGGCGCTGGGTCGATTTTTGGTACCCGCTCGAGCACGTGGTGGTGTTCAAGCGCGGGGTCTACGGCAGCGCCCTGCGGCACCTGGCGCCGTTTGCGCGCACCGTCGCCGGGGCGCAGGCGGTGCCGATGCCCGGGCCCGATCCCCGGATGGGGGCCGGCGTTCGCAATTGGCAACGGCCCCGCGCACGGCCACCGGCACCGCCCGCGCGCGGCGGCACGGGCCGCGACCCAGGTTCCTAATTGACAATCATTCGCATTCGTGGCGAAATGCCTGTGCAGCCGATCGGGCTGCTCGCCCGCGCTCCCGCGCCACGCCCATGTACGTCTGCATCTGCAACGGAGTCACCGAACGCGACATCCGCGACGCCGCGCAAGCCGGTTGCCGGAGCGTGCCGGAGCTGACCATGCGCACCGGCGCTGGCGCCAACTGCGGCAGCTGCCTGGATCAGGCCGCTGCACTGCTGGACGAGACGCGCGCCCTGCGCGAGTTGCCGTTGCCGGTGCTGCAGCACGCAGCTTGACGTTCTTACCTGCCTGAGCATCCGACAGCTTGGGGCCAGGCGCGATTCCCGGCGGCAAGTTCGGTTCCTGGCTTCCCTGGTCTGGTACGCGCGAATGCACTCGATTCGCGTTCCGCCAGCGCGCGCGCGGAACGGCTAGAGTGCCGCCACTGCAGGCACGGAGCACGGCGATGAAAGGCGACGCCAAGGTCATCGAGTTTCTCAACAAGGCGCTCTACAACGAGCTGATCGCGATCAACCAGTACTTCCTGCACGCCAAGATGCTGAAGAACTGGGGCCTGAAGGAACTCGCCGACCACGAGTACCACGAGTCGATCGACGAGATGAAGCATGCCGACAAGCTGTCGGAGCGCATCCTGTTCCTCGACGGGCTGCCGAACTTCCAGGCGCTGGGCAAGCTGCGCATCGGCGAAGGCCCGCGCGAAGTGCTCAACTGCGACCTCGCGCTCGAGCTCGAGGCGCTGCCGCTGCTGCGCGAGGCGATCGCGTACTGCGACGGCGTCGGGGACTACACCAGCCGCCAGTTGTTCGCCGACATTCTCGAGTCCGAGGAAGAGCACATCGACTGGATCGAGACGCAGCTGGCGTTGATCGAACGCCTGGGCGAGCAGAACTACCTGGCGACCAAGATCGAAAGCTGAGCCGCGATACCTCCGGGGAGTGCCGGCGCCACCGTTCGCGGTGGCGTTGTCATTTGTGGGCGGTGTGCGTTAGCCCGGAACCCGCGGCGCGCGCCGGAACAGCCGGCGCCAGATCCACCACACGCCGGTGGCGAGCAGCACGCTGACCAGCACCACGCACGACAACGCGATCCACGGGTGCGCGAACGCCAGGGCGAGGCCGCCGACCACGGCCACGTCCTCGGTGACCGAGGCGGTCCAGTTGCTGACCGGTTCGGGTGAGGTGTTGAGCAGGGCGCGGGTGCCGCTCTTGAGCACGTGGCTGGTCAAGGCCACGCCGGCGCCGGTGGCCAGCGCGCCCGCGCCCAGTTCGCCATCGCCGGACAACGTGGCCGCGGCGAGGAACGCGCCGGCCGGGACGCGCAGCAAGGTGTGCAGCAGGTCGGAGGCCGAGTCGATGCCCGGGATCTTGTCGGTGAAGAACTCGGCGGCGGCGAGCACCCCGGAGACGCCGATCACCCACGGCGACTGGGTGACCTCCAGCGCCGAGGGCAGGTCGAGCCAGCCGAACGCGCCGGCGATGCCCACGCCGAACACCGTCAGGTAGACGCGGATGCCGGCCAGCCAGGCCAGGACTACGCCAACTGCGAACAGGTGCGCATCTGTCATCGGGCAACCTCGTTATGCTCCGCGCCGAGTATAGGGGACCCACGGGGAGTGCCGCGCATGGCCAAGCCGCCGCCGCGTTTCATGGTTGTTGAGCGACGGCGCAGCCGGCGGCCGCTGGCGTGGGCGGCGTTCCTGGTGGTCTGGGCGCTGTCGCTGTTCGGTGCCTGGAGCTGGGCGGGCTGGCGCGCGGCGCCGCGGCTGGACGAGGTCAGCGCGCAGCTGGGCACCACCAGCGAGCAGTTGCGCCGCTACCAGCGCGAGATCGGCGAGCTGCGCCAACGCCAGGCGACGCTGGCGCGCTCGGACCAGATCAGCCGCTCGGCGAACCGGCAGATCCAGCGCGAGCTGGCCCAGCGCGAACGCGAGATCGCGACCCTGCGCGGCAAGACCGCGTTCTACGAGCGGCTCGGCGGCGCCACCGCCCAGCCGCGCGGGCTCAACGTGCATTCGGCGCGCTTCCTCGCCGAAGCCGGCGGCAGCTGGCGCTACCAGGTCGTGCTGACGCAGAGCCTCACCCGCGGCGGCGTCAGCCTGGGCAAGCTGCGGTTCGCGGTGGAAGGCGTGCGCGCGGGCAAGCTCGCGACGATCCACTGGGACGAGCTGCACCAGCGGGCGGCGGCGCCCGCCCAGGACTACTCGTTCCGCTACTTCCAGCAGCTCGACGGCAGCGTGATGCTGCCGCCGGGTTTCACCCCGCAGCGCGTGCGCGTGTCGCTGCGCGGCCAGGATGCCGCGGTCGAGCAGACGGTGGCGTGGGAACACGCCGGCGGCACGCACCACGACGCGCATGCCGCGCAGACTCGTCCCGCGCCCGCGGCGACCCGATCCCTTGCCTCACGACTGCGAGACACCTGAGCGATGTTCAAGCACAAACGCATCCCGCCCGCCGGCGCGGTCGACACCCTGATCGGCCCGCAGGTCGTCATCCGCGGCGACTTCCATTTCAGCGGCGGCCTGTACGTCGAGGGCCGGATCATCGGCAAGGTGATCGCCGACGACGACCAGCGCGCGGTACTCACGCTGGCCAGTGAGGGTTGCATCGAGGGCGAGATCCGCGCGCCGGTGGTGGTGCTCAACGGCACGCTCAACGGCGACGTGTACGCCAGCGAGCGGCTGGAACTGGCCGCCAACGCGCGCGTGCTCGGCAACGCCCACTACAAAGTGGTCGAGATGGCCGCCGGCTCGGTGCTGACCGGCCGGCTGGTGCATGTCGAAGCCAGCGCGCAGGTGCTGGCGTTTCCCGACCTGATGAACGAGGCCGCGTCGTTGTAGGCTGTCCGCGTCCGGATCCGAGCGACGCGCATGACCACGCCACCCGAAGCATCCCCCGCCGCACCGACGGACCCGAACGCGCCCCCGAAACAAAGCTGGCGCCTGGTGGCTGCGGCGGTGTTCGTGCTGGCGTTGGGCTTCGGCGGCTGGGGGCTGTGGAGCCTGTTCGCGCCGGGCTCGGACAACGTGCGCGCGCAACTGGCCGGCAGCGAGCGTCAGGGCCGCAGCCAGGCGGGGCAGATCGAGGAGCTGCAGCAGCGCGTGAGCACGCTGACGCGCTCCGACCAGATCAGCCGCGACGCCAACCGCGACCTGCAGGGCGCACTGGCCGAGCGCGACGAGGAACTCGCCGGCCTGCGCGCCGACGTGGCGTTCTACGAGCGCCTGGTCGGGGCCACCGGGCAACGCCGCGGACTGGCCGTGCATGCGCTGAAGATGCTGCGCCAGGCCACCCCCGCTTCGGCCGGGCAGCCGCAGGGCGCGGCCGCGTGGCACTTCACCACCACCCTCACCCAGAACCTCAACCGCGGTGCGGTCAGCGCCGGGCAGGTCAGCATCGCGATCGAAGGCACGCGCGGCGGCCAGCTGCAGAAGCTGGCCTGGGCCGACCTGCGCCAGCAACCCAACGCGCCCGGCGTTCCGTACTCGTTCAAGTACTTCCAGCAGGTCGAGGGCGACGTGTTCGTGCCGGCCGGGGTGACCCCGGTGCGCGTCACGGTGCGGCTGCAGCCGCGCTCGGGCGCAGTGGTCGAGCATTCGTTCACCTGGGCCGACGCCACCGGCGAGCAGGGCGCCAGCGCCGCGGTGAAGTGAGGCGGACGACACAGGCCGGTTGCCAGCGCGCGGGGTCGTTCAGCCAAGCCGTTCTGTGGATCCGAGCTTGCTTTGATGGCTTTGCCGAGTTCATAGGGCGCCGAGCAGGATCTGATCCAAGCGTCACCAACTGGATCCACGCCAAGCATCAGCTTGGCGGTTGAATGCGGCCGCCGCGCGCCCCATGCTTGTACGCATGGAATCGACCACCACCGACACCGCCGCGCCCGGTTACCAGTCGCTCGAGCGCCCGCTGCAGTTCTCGTCGGCCGCCGCGGCCAAGGTCCGCGAACTGATCGCCGAAGAGGGCAACGCCGCGCTGAAACTGCGCGTGTACATCCAGGGTGGCGGCTGCTCGGGCTTCCAGTACGGTTTCGAGTTCGACGAGCAGCAGGGCGAGGACGATCTGGCGATCGCCACCGACGGCGTCACCCTGCTGGTCGACCCGCTCAGCCTGCAATACCTGATGGGCGCGGAAGTCGACTACACCGAAAGCCTGCACGGCGCGCAGTTCGTGATCCGCAACCCGAACGCGAAGACCACTTGCGGCTGCGGTTCCTCGTTCGCGGTCTGAGCCGCGCGGATCGCAGCGTGTCCCCGAGCGCAGCGACAGACCCCAACCCTCCGCCGGCGCGAACCGGCGCCTTCGCGTTCGTCGACCCCGGCAGCTGCCAGGCCGCGCTCGACCGCGCCGACCACCTGCGCGAGGACGCTGACTCCCTGGCGGCCCTGTGGCCGCGCGCGCGGGTCATCGTGCTGGCCGACGACGGCCAGGCGCTGGCCGACGAGGCGGGCCGGCTATGCGCGCCCACCGGCCAAGAAGTTAGCGAAGGCCCCGGCGGCGTGGGTGCCGCGGTGCTGCTCGGGCTGGCGCCCGACGGCGTGGCCTGGTTCGCGCTCGACGCGGCATTGACCGCGTTCGACGCGCCACGCCGCTTGGACCTGCGCAGCGCCGCAGCGCTGTGGCCGGCGTTCGAGGCCGCGGTGTTCGCGCAGGCGCGCGCGCTGCAGCACTGGCGCCGCCGCCACCGCCATTGCGGCGCCTGCGGCGGCGCGATCGCAATGTCTCGCGGTGGCTGGCTTGGCCGCTGCATCCAGTGCGGCAGCGAGCACTACCCACGCACCGATCCGGCGGTGATCGTCGCGGTCAGCGACGGCGCGCGCCTGTTGCTGGGCCGACAGGCGTCGTGGCCGGCGCGGCGCTATTCGGTGCTGGCCGGCTTCGTCGAACCGGGCGAATCGCTCGAGCAGACCGTCGCGCGCGAGGTGCTCGAGGAAAGCGGCGTACGCGTGCGCAGTTGCCGCTACCTGGCCTCGCAACCGTGGCCGTTTCCCGGGGCGTTGATGCTCGGCTTCAGTGCGCAGGCGCAGGCCGACGAGCCGCGCGTGAGCGACGAACTCGAAGAAGCGCGCTGGTTCAGCGCCGACGAGGTGCGTGCCGCGATCGCGCACGAAGCCGGTGCCGCGGACCACGGCTACGACGGCCCGCTACTGTCGCCGGCAATCTCCATCTCACGCTGGCTGATCGAACAGTGGCTGGCCGAAGTCACCGCGCAGTCGGCGCGCTAGCACCGCGGATCGCCGCGGGGCGCATCGACGCGCAGCCCGGCCGGGATAGAATCGCAACGAAATCCGCGACGCCTGGAGACCCCCGCCATGTCAGTCACCCTGATCGCCGCCGTCGTGGCGCTGGTGCTGGGCCATCTCGCACCGTCGCTGGCCGCGTCGGTGCGGCACTACGGCTGGTACGCCGACTGGTTGCGCTGGCTGGACTCGCGCTTCGGCGAAGGCAGCGTCTGGCGTGGCCCGTGGGGCATCGCGATCGCGTTGCTGCCGCCGCTGCTCGCGGTCGGCCTGTTCCAGCTCGCGCTCGACGGGCCGTTGTACGGGCTGGCGGCGCTGGCGTTCGGAATCGCGGCGCTGTTCTACACCTGGGGCCCGCGCGACCTCGACCTCGACGTCGACGCCATCGTCGAGGCGCCCGACGCGGCGACGCGACGCGAGGCCGCGGCGCGCCTGTGGCCAGACGGCACGTCGCCCTCGCTCGATGGCAGCTCGCTGGTCGAGGCGGTGTTCCGCAACGCGCAGCGGCGCTGGTTCGGGGTGCTGCTGTGGTTCCTGTTGCTGGGCCCGGTCGGGGCGCTGCTGTATCGCCTCGCGGTGCTGGCGGTGGAAGGCGAGGCCGCGCGCCAAGTGCCCGCGCAGACCCGCGGCGGCGCACGCACGCTGCTGGCGGTGCTCGACTGGCCGGTCGCGCAGTTGATGGCGCTGGCGCTGGCGCTGGTCGGCAACTTCGATGTCGTGCTGGGCGCCTGGCGCGACTCCGGCGGCGCGTCGTTCGCGCTCGACAACCGCTTCCTCGGGGCGGTCGCACGCGCCAGCGTCAAGAGCGAACTGGCCGAGGAGGCCGCCGACCTGGCCGATAACGAGAGCGGAGTCGCAACCGGCGTGGCGGTGGCCGTGCCCAGCGAACTGCCGGAGTTGCGCGACGCGATGAGCCTGGTCTGGCGCAGCCTGCTGGTGTGGCTGGCGGTGCTGGCGCTGTTCGTGATAGCCGGCTGGGTGAGCTAGGGCCGACAGACCCGGTCGGTAGGAGCGGCTTCAGCCGCGAGCTTTAGGATTCTTCCGACCTTTCGTGCGGCAAGATCCCGACGTTCTTCGGGTGGCGTATGACCGAAGCTGTGCTCATGACTTCAGGGCACATCGCGCTACGCAAAGGACGGCATTCGTCGGCGGGGCAAATCTATCTGGTCACCTTCACGACCGCAGACCGCCAGCCGCACTTTGCCCCGTGGGAAGTCGGTGCCGATGCGGCGTACTGGATGACGGAGCCTGCGCAATGGGGCACCTCCCGCCTGCTTGCGTGGGTGTTGATGCCGGACCATTGGCATGGATTGATCGAACTCGGCCCAGGCGCGTTGCTTCCGGCGCTCGTCCAACGCCTGAAAGGGCGAACCGCGCGGCTGCTGGGCTTGGCGCATCCCGCGCTCGGCGGAATCTGGGCGGCGGGATACCACGATCACGCCTTGCGCAAGGAGGAAGATCTGCTCGCGGCGGCGCGGTACTTGGTGATGAACTCGGTTCGTGCAGGTTTGGTGCGTTCGGCTGGGCGCTATCCATTCTGGGATGCGGTGAGGCTGTGAAAGTCGCGTCCAGCCGGACGTAGTAGCGGCTTCAGCCACGAGCCGCTGACCTGCACCAATCTGCCGGCAAAGCTCGCGGCTGAAGCCGCTCCTACGCAGTGACACAAGTCCGCTTGAAGAGGAAAAGTTCGGCTTACGCCGCATCCCCCCGCAGCGCACGCACCTTCCCTTCCAGCCCTTCGGCGCTGGCTTCCGCGCCTGGCACCGGCGCATCCACCACCACCTCGACCTGCGCGCGGAACCGCCGCGGCACGCGCATGCGGTCGAGGGTTCCGCCGGCCGCGCGCGCGTTGCGGCGGCTCCACATGCTCGCCCACATGCCGCGCAGGGCCATCGGGATCACCGGCACCGGCCTCTTGGCCAGCACGCGTTCGACCCCGGACTTGAACGCGGCGATCTCGCCATCCCGGGTCAACGCGCCTTCCGGGAAGATGCCGACGATCTCGCCGTCGGCGAGTGCCGCGTCGATCTCGTCGAACGCGCGCTGCATCAGCGCCGGGTCTTCCTTCGCGCCGGCGATCGGGATCGCCTTGGCGGTGCGGAAGATCCAGCTCATCACCGGGATGCGGAAGATCTTGTAATACATCACGAAGCGCACCGGCCGCGGGATGCTCGCGCTCAGGATTAGCGCGTCCATGTAGCTGACGTGGTTGCAGACCACCAGCGCCGGGCCTTCGTCGGGGACGTGGTCGATGCCCTGCACGCGCAGCCGGTACAAGGTGCGCACCAGCACCCAGCTCAGGAACCGCATCAGGAACTCGGGCACGATCGTGAAGATCCAGATCGCGACCAGCGCGTTGGCGATCGCCAACGCGAGGAACACCTGCGGGATGCTCCAGCCCAGGAACCGCTGCACGACGATCCCCAGCACCGCCGCGAGCACGATGAACGCCGCGTTCTGGATGTTCATGCCGGCGATCACGCGCGACATCTCGCGCTTCGGCGAGCGGCTCTGGATCAAGGCGAACAGCGGCACCACGAAGAAGCCGGCGAACAAGCCGATGCCGACTAGGTCGAGCACGATGCGCGCGCTGCCCGGCTGCTGCAGGAAGCCGGTGACGCCCAGGCCGGTTACCGGCGCCAGGCCGCTGCGCGCGAAGTACAGGTCGAGCATGAAGGCGCTGATGCCGAACGCCCCCAGCGGTACCAGGCCGATCTCGACCGTGCGCGCCGACAGCTTTTCGCACAGCAGCGAGCCGACGCCGGTGCCGACCGAGAACAGCGCGAGCGCGAAGATGTACAGCGTCTCGGCGCCGCCGAGGTTGACCTCGGCATAGGTCGGCAATTGCGAGGTCAGCACCGTGCCGATGAACCAGAACCACGACACGCCGAGCACGGCGTTGCGCACCGCCGGCTGTTTTTTCGCCAGGCGCAATACGGCAATCGATTCCGGGATCGGGTTCCAGTTGATCGTGAGGTCGGGCGCGCCGGCCTCGACGCGCGGGATCGCGCGGCTGACCAGGTTGCCGGCGATCGCCAGCGCCACGATCGCGGTCGCGGCGACCACCGGGCCGTGGTCGCCGGCGAGCTTGAAGATCAGGCCGCCGGAGATCATCCCGACCAGGATCGAGATCGACGTGCCCATCTCGACCAGGCCATTGCCGCCGGTGAGCTCGCGCGGGTGCAGCACCGCCGGCAGGATCGAGTACTTCACCGGCCCGAACAGCGTGGATTGCAGGCCGGTGCAGAACAGCGCCACCAGCAGCACGGTCATGCTCTGGGTCAGGAAGCCGACCGCGGCCAGCGACATGATTGCGATCTCCATCGCGGTGGTGATGCGGATCAGCTTCGACTTCTCGAGCTTCTCGGCGATCTGCCCGGCGGTCGCGGAAAACAGGAAGTACGGCAGGATGAACAACGCCGGTGCGAGGTTGGTGTAGAGCGTGCGCTGCTCGGGGCTGACGCCGAGGTAGAACAGCAGGCCGATGATCGCCTGCCGGTAGACGTTGTCGTTGAACGCACCCAGCGCCTGGGTCAGGAAGAACGGCAGGAAGCGCCGCTGCTTGAGTAGTTGGTACTGGTTGTGCGCCATGCGGCCCCCGCGGTTTGGCGGAGCCTAGCAGAGGCTGGTGCGGGTGCTGCCTGCGTTGCGAAGCAACTGCCACGGCACCCCTCCCAACCCTCCCGAGCACGGCGCTGTTGCTCTTGCTCCCTCCCTTGCGAAGCAGGGGAGGGTTGGGGAGGGGTGCGGTTGATCTTGCCGTCGCCGGGCTCCTGAAACCCAAGAGCAACTGCAACGGCACCCCCTCCCAACCTCCGGCTTCGCTACGCGAAAGGGGAGGAGATGATCAGGAGCCGCGCGAGAAAGGGAGTCAACGATCAGGGGCCGCGCGCGCCTTGCCTCCTCCCGACGCAGCGGCGCTGTTGCTTTTGCTCCCTCCCTTGCGAAGCAGGGGAGGGTTGGGGGAGGGGTGCGGTTGATCTTGCCGTCGCCGGGCTCCTGAAACGCAAGAGCAACCGCAACGGCACCCCCTCCCAACCTCCCCCTTCGCCATGCGAAAGGGGAGGAGACAATCAGGGGCCGCGCGCCTTGCCCTTTCCAGAATCATGGCGCTGTTGCTTTTGCTCCCTCCCTTGCGAAGCAGGGGAGGGTTGGGGAGGGGTGCGGTTGATCTTGCCGTCGTCGGGCTCCTGAAGCCCAAGAGCAACCGCAACAGCACTCCCTCCCAACCTACCGCTTCGCCAAGCGAAGCGCGGGACAATCAGAACCGCTAACCCCACTAAGCGCGCTCGTGCGTTGACGATGGGGTGCGCCTCTTCTGGAACTCCAATGACCACCCATCGCTCGCTTCTCTCTGCCGCTGCTGCACTCGTGCTGGCACTCACCGTCCTCGCCACCGCATGCAGCCGCCCAGGCACCGCCGCGGACGGATCCGGTCCCGGGACCACGCTCGTGACCGTGTCGGCCTACGCCGAGGCGCGTCGCCCGCCTGACATCGCGACGCTTTCGACCGGGGTGGTTTCGCTTGCCCCGGATGCGAACGGCGCGATCCGCCGCAACGCGGAGCAGATGACCCGCGTCGTGGCGGCCATCCAGGCCGCGGGCATCGCCGACAAGGACGTGCAGACCAGCGGTGTCAGCCTCAATCCGGACTATCACTATCTGGCCAACCGGCCGCCTCGCATCAAGGGCTACTACGCGTCCAACACCGTCAACGTGACGGTGCGCGACATCGGTCGCCTCGGTGGAATCCTGGATGCCCTGGTAGCGACAGGCGCCAACCAGATCAACGGGCCGACTTTCGACATCGAGGACAAGGATGCGGTGCTGGACGAGGCGCGGGAAAAGGCACTGGCCAAAGCCCGTGCCCGCGCCGAAGGCTATGCCAAGCGTCTTGGCGTTCGCGTCAGGCGCGTCATCAGCATCGATGAAACGGGCGGCCGAGGCGCTCCGCGTCCGGTGTACGGACGCGCAGTCGCGGTGGAGCAGGCGTCCGCCGCCGACGCCAGCGCACCGATCGCGCCGGGCGAGAACGTCCTCGGCCTTGGCCTCGACGTGGTCTACGAATTGGGGAAGTAGCTCGCGTAGCGGCCAAGTCCGCTAACGGCCGCGGCAATCAGGCCTGCCGCTCGGTCGCGGCCCGCTCTCTTGCGATCGCGCGCCAGCCGATGTCGTGGCGGTGGAACTCGCCGTGCCACGACACCCCGGCGACCGCGCCGTACGCGCGTTGCTGCGCGTCGGCGACCGACTCGCCCAGCGCGCACACGCACAGCACGCGGCCGCCGCTGGTGACCATGGAATTGTTCTCGTCCAGCCGGGTACCGGCGTGGAAAACCTTGGTGCCCGGCAGGTCCGGCACGTCCCAGCTGTCGATCGCATCCCCGAGACGCGGCGTGCCCGGGTAGTTCTCGGCCGCCATCACCACGCCCAGCGACGGGCGCGGGTCCCAGCGTGCTTCGGCCTCGTGCAGGCGCTGGTCGATCGCCGCCTCGACCAGATCGAGCAGATCCGACTGCAGCCGCATCATCACCGGCTGCGTTTCCGGGTCGCCGAAACGCACGTTGAACTCGATCACTTTCGGCGCGCCGGCGGCGTCGATCATCAACCCCGCATAGAGGAAGCCGGTGAACGGCACGCCGTCGGCGATCATGCCCTGCACGGTCGGGTTGACGACCTCGCGCATGACGCGCGCGTGCACTTCCGGGGTGACCACCGGCGCCGGCGAGTACGCGCCCATGCCGCCGGTGTTCGGGCCGGTGTCGCCGTCGCCGACGCGCTTGTGGTCCTGACTCGTCGCCATCGGCAGCGCGGTGCGGCCGTCGACCATCGAGATGAAGCTGGCTTCCTCGCCGTCGAGGAATTCCTCGATTACCACCCGCGCGCCGGCCGCGCCGAACGCGTTGCCGGCGAGCATGTCGGTGATCGCCGCTTCGGCCTCGGCGAGCGACATCGCCACGATCACGCCCTTGCCGGCGGCCAGGCCGTCGGCCTTGACCACGATCGGTGCGCCTTTCTCCCTGACGTAGGCCAGCGCGTCGTCGACTTGCGTGTGCACCGCGTAGTAAGCGGTCGGGATGCCGTGGCGGGCGAGGAAGTGCTTGGCGAACGCCTTGCTGCCTTCGAGCTGCGCGGCCGCGGCGCTCGGCCCGAACACGCGCTGGCCGGCGGCGCGGAAGCGGTCGACCACCCCATGGACCAGCGGGCCCTCGGGGCCGACCACGGTCACCGCCACGCCCTCGCGTTGCGCCAGCGCCAGCAGGCCGTCGATGTCGGTGGCCTGCACGTCGACGTTGCGGCACTTATCCTCGTTCGCGGTGCCGGCGTTGCCGGGCGCGACCAGCACCTGCGTGACGCGCGCGGATTGCGCGAGCTTCCAGGCCAGCGCGTGCTCGCGGCCGCCGGAACCGATCACCAGAACTTTCATCGGATAAGGCTCAGTAAGTTTTGGGCGGCCCCGGCGATCATTGGGCCCGTAGCACTGATCGTCGTCGCGTTTGCAAGAATCGCCAAGCTTTCCCTGATCTGGTCGTATATGCCAGCCTTCTTCAGGCCTTCGATCTGCGATACCGGGATTGAGGCTACATCCGCTGCTAGCAACTTGGCTGAATCGAGTAGCGCTTTCTGGCCGACAAATCGATAGCGATTAATCAGTGCCTGTAGGTTCTCAATTCGTCCGATCAACATCTCTCGGATTTCAACAGGCATATCGCCGTTGCCGATAAGTTCCAGAGCTTGGGACAGGTGTTGGTAAATCTGTGAAAGCTGATCTGGCGCCAACTCTGTACGCCGCTCTTCCGAATGAAGAACCTTTGCTTGAGAACGAAGGGAGAACAGCGTCACATTGTCGATGTGAGCTAGAAAGTGCTCCCACCTGCCGTTCATTTGGGTCGCGTTGAAGCCATTGAAAATTCGGCTCCTCCAATGATCAACGGCATCAACCAGATCCGGATGCCTGTGTAGAACTTCGCTGGCGGTGTCATTCACCAAGGTAAAGAACTCGCCGAAGGCTCCAAGAAGTACGTTGTTGTCAGGCGCAGCTAGTACCTCGCGCCACGCTGTCGCGCAGTCAACTCCGGTGTCGATTTCTTTGCAACGTTCGAGAACACGCAGAAGTCGAGCTGCTGAGTTGTCCATGCCTGATTCTTCTCTCAATGGCGGAAGTGGCGGATGCCGGTGAACACCATCGCCAGACCGTGCTCGTCGGCGGCCGCGATCACCTCGGCGTCGCGCATCGAGCCGCCGGGCTGGATCACCGCCTTGATGCCGGCGGCCGCGGCCGCGTCGATGCCGTCGCGAAACGGGAAGAACGCATCACTGGCCATCACCGAGCCGGGCACAGTGAGTCCGGCTTCCTCGGCCTTGAGCGCGGCAATCTTGGCGCTGACCACGCGGCTCATCTGCCCGGCGCCGATGCCGATGCTGCGCTGGTCGCGCGCGTAGACGATCGCGTTCGACTTGACGTACTTGGCGATGCGCCAGGCGAACAGCAGGTCGTCGAGCTCGGCCGGGGTCGGCGCGCGCTTGGTGACGACCTTCAACTCGTCGCGGCTGACCTCGCGGATGTCGCTGGTCTGCATCAGCAGACCCGAGCCGACGCGCTTGACGTCGAAGTTGTTCTTGCCTTCGCCGTGCGGAATCTTCAGGACGCGCACGTTGGTCTTCTTCGCGCAGTAGGCGAGCGCGGCGTCGTCGAAGTCCGGCGCGATCAGCACCTCGACGAACTGGCGGTCGAGGATCACCTTGGCCGTGGCCGCATCGAGCGTGGTGTTGAACGCGATGATGCCGCCGAACGCCGAGGTCGGGTCGGTCGCATAAGCCAGTTCGTAGGCATCGCCGCAGGCGGCGCCCTGGGCCACGCCGCAGGGGTTGGCGTGCTTGACGATCACGCAGGCGGGCTGCTCGAACTGGCGGACGCATTCCCAGGCCGCGTCGGCGTCGGCGAGGTTGTTGAAGCTCAGCTCCTTGCCCTGGAGCTGGGTGAACGTCGCCAGCGTGCCGGGCACCGGCCACAGGTCGCGGTAGAACGCGCCGTGCTGGTGCGGGTTCTCGCCATAGCGCAGGTCCATGACCTTGACGAAGTTGCTGTTGGACTGCGCCGGGAACAACTGCTGCGCGTGCGCGTCGTCGAGCGCGGACAGGTGGTTGCTGATCGCCGCGTCGTACTGCGCGACGCGGTTGAACGCGGCCACCGACAAGGAGAAACGCGTCTTGGCCGACAGCGCGCCGTCGTTCGCGGCCAACTCGTCGACGAGGCCGGCGTACTGCGCCGGATCGGTCGCCACCGCGACCCGCGCGAAGTTCTTCGCCGCCGAGCGCAGCATCGCCGGGCCGCCGATGTCGATGTTCTCGATGATGTCCTCGAACGAACTGGCCGGGTTCGCCGACACCTGCTCGAACGGGTAGAGGTTCAGCACCAGCAGGTCGATCGCGCCGATGCCGTGCTGCGCCATCACCGCGTCGTCGATCCCGGCGCGGCCGAGCAGGCCGCCGTGCACCAGCGGGTGCAGGGTCTTGACCCGGCCGTCCATCATTTCCGGGAAGCCGGTGACCTCGGCCACATCGCGCACCGGCAGGCCGGCGTCGCGGAGCGCCTGGGCGGTACCGCCGGTCGACAGCAGCTCCACGCCATGCTTGTCGAGGGCGTGGGCCAGCTCGACCAGGCCGGTCTTGTCGGAAACGGACAGCAGCGCGCGGCGGATCGCCACGTTGGGGCCGGGCAGGCGGTCGGAGGTCATGCGGGGAGGGCTGCGGCGAGGGAGCGCGAATTATAGCGGCGTGGCCCGCTGGCGCCGCCTGCTGCGGTCGCGAAGAACGCTGTCGAACGCAGTGGCGTGTACGGCGGGTTTAACCCGGCGGCTACCAATGCCTCGGTCGCGCGGCTGGCGCGGACTTCGTGCATGGCGATGGCGGGTTGAAACCCGCCCTACGGCGTCAGGCTAGACCGTAGTCCTTCAGCTTCTTGCGCAACGTCGCGCGGTGGATGCCGAGCATCACCGCGGCGCGGCTCTGGTTGCCATCGCAGTGCTCGAGGACTTCGGCGAACAACGGGATCTCGAGTTCGCGCAGCGCGATCTCGTAGAGGTTCTCGGTGCCGCTGCCATTGAGGTCGCCCAGGTAGCGGCGGATCGACGTGGCGACGTGGTCGCGCAGCGGCACGCGGGGGCCGGGGCGGGCGGTGTCATGGCGATCGGCTGCGGCGTTCAAGCGGTCCCCCCCGGGTGTGATTTCCGTCGCTGAGCACGGTGCGCGTGCGCGACGGGACGGCGAGTCTAGCGCGCGTTCGTCGCGGTGGACAACGCGACCGGGGTCGCCGTTGGTCCAGTTGACGAGCGGCGATTACTGGAAATCGAAGGTGAACGCGACGATGCGCGGGGCGGGCTCGAGCACGTCGAACTGCACGGTCGCGGCCTCGCCCGGGGCCAGCAGTGGCGGGTCGGCATCGGCGCCGGAGTACTCGCGCGGGCTGAATGCGCGCGCGCCGACCTGCTGGCCGTCGATGTCGGACAAGCCCAGCAGCAACGTCGGCCACGGCTGCGGCCAGCGTGCGTCGTTGCGGAAGCTGGCGCTGGCGCGCAGCACCCCGGCGGCGCCGGGCTCGGGTTGCACGTTGCGGCTGAGCATCGTGAACGCGGCCGGCTCGCGCCACGGAGGCAGCTCGCACTGCAGCACCGCACACAGGCCGGCAACCAGCGGCCGCCAGCGCGCCGTGGCCGCCAGTTCCTGGCGTTGCGCGAGCAGCAACTGCAGCACGAGGACGAGCGCCAGCACCGCGATCGCCAGCGGCTTCTGCCAGCGCCGCGGCGCGGCGACGGTGGGCGTGGCATGGCGCACGAAGCTGGGCGCACGGCGCGCGGCGCGGCGCGGTGGCGCGACAGGCGCGGGGGTGGGCGTCGGCGCAGCCAGCGCCGGTTCGCCGGGCTGCGCGTGCACGCGGTCGTCGGGCTTGTCGGCGGCGGGCGCGCCGGCGTGTGGAGCGGTCGGCGCTGGATCCGGTTCGTGCGTCGCGGCGCGGTCGGCGGCAGCGGCTAGGCCGGTCGAGAGCGGTGCCTCGCATTGCGGGCATCGCTGCGCGCTGGCGTGCGCGCCGTCCGCCGTCGGCAGGATCGACGCGACCAGGAAACCGCAGCGCGGGCAAGGAACCAGCATGGCCGCAGTTTACGGGCTCGCCGGTGCCGGGCATCCGCGCTTGCCGATGCCGATCACCGGCTTTCTGCACCGCGTCTCAAAAAAGTTGTCGGCTTCTGGCCTTTCGCAGGCGCGGCTTCAGCCGCGAGCCTTTGGCGCTTGCGCCGGCGATTCACCAGCTCGCGGCTGAAGCCCAGCCTACGAGTGGGGCCGGCCGACGCCGGCCGCGGCGGACCCGATCAGGCGCGACGCACGCCGGTCACCCGCATCCAGTCGTCGAGGCGGTCGGCGCGCAGCTGCTCGAATGCGCCGGCGTAGCGCGCGATCACTTCGTCCTCCTGGCCGGCGAGGATCCCCGACATCGCGATGCGGCCGCCCGGCGCGACACGCGCGGCGAGGGTGTCGGCCAGCGCGACCAGCGCCGAGGCCAGGATGTTGGCGACCACGACCGGATACGTGGCCACCGGTTCGTCGCCGGGCAGGTGCACGGCCAGCTGCGCGCCGACGCCGTTGCGCTGCGCGTTGTCGTGGGTGGCGATCAGCGCCTGCGGGTCGTTGTCGACGCCGACCGCATGCGCGGCGCCGAGCTTGAGCGCGGCCAGCGCGAGGATGCCCGAGCCGCAGCCGAAATCGAGCACGCGCTGGCCGCGCAGGACGCCTTCGTCGGCCAGGCCGTCGAGCCACTGCAGGCACAGCGCGGTGGTCGGGTGGGTGCCGGAGCCGAACGCGAGGCCGGGGTCGAGCCGCACCACCGCCGCGCCGGGCGCGTCGGCCTGCGCCGGCAGTTCGTGGTTCCAGGGCACGATCCAGGTGCGGCGACCGAACTGCAGCGGCTCGTACTGGTCCATCCACGCGCGTTCCCAATCCTGGTCGGCGACATCGCGGAACTGCGCGTGCGACCAGTCCAGGCCGTCGTCGGCCGCGGCCAGCGCGTGCAGCAGCAGGGTGGGCGGCGTGTCGGCGGCGAACAGCGCGGTCAGCAGCATCTCGCCCCACACCGGGGTTTCGCCGACCCCGGGTTCGAAGATCGCCTGCTCGTCGGCGGCGTCGGCGTGCGCATCGACCAGGGTGACCGCGAGCGCGCCGACGTTGTCGAGCGCGCGCTCGTAGCGCGGCTGTTGGGCTTCGGTGCAGGGCAGGGTGAGTTCAAGGAAGGGCATGCCAATAGCTTACGTGTTCGCGTTCACGACCCGGTACGTTGCTGGGTGGCCCGCACCAGCAGCCAGTCCTGCCGACGACGCAGCAGCCGCACGCCATCGTGCAGGTAGTTGAGGCTGAACAACAAGGTCAGGCCGATCAGCAGCAGGTGCCATCGGCCCTGCACCATCTGCCGCGGATAGGCATGTACCAGCCACCAGGCGAGTCCCTGGAAGGCCACCGCCAGCGGCATCATCCAGGCGATGTTGAGGCGCTGGTCGCGGACGATGTCGTCGAGCAGCGCATGTTCCTCCGGCGTGCCGAAATCCTGCGCATGGCGCCGCACCAGGCGCAGGTCCCACGCGTACAGCACCCAGACCGCGGCGGCGTAGAGCGTGTTCAGGGCGAACCACGCTTCCGGTCGGTCGACCTGGCTCAACGCGGCCGCTTCGATCAGGGTCGCGCCGAAGTACAGGAACGTGTGGCCGAACTCCAGCGGCCAGCCGATGAACGACAGCGTGTGGATCAGCGAACGCGACCAGAAGATCAGGATCACCAGCAGCCCGGTCGCGATGTAGGGCCAGGTCTCCCATTGCAGTTTCACCAGCGGCTGCACCGCGCTGGCCGCGAGCACACCCAGCGCCAGGCCCTGGATGATGCTGATCAGGGTCAGTTCGATGCCGACCACGGTCCGGTCGAGCTGGATCTTGGCCGCGCGACGCGAGTTGGCGAGGTCGGAAGTGTTGGCCATGGCCGTGGGACCTGGAGGCGTGCGCGCAATCTAGAGCACGGCGGGTCCGGGCCGGTGCGGACATGGGCATGGGCATGGGCACGGGGGCATGCCCACTGCAGCGCCGCTGCCTTTGGCCCCTCCCCTTGCGCAGCAGGGGGAGGTTGGGAGGGGGTAGCTCTTGCTTCGAGATTGAGCGCAACAACAACAGCACCCCTCCCCAACCCGTCCCGCGCTACCGCGCGTTCCTTGCCGCAGGAACTGCCACCGGCAGTTCCTGGCCGCGGCGCATCACCCCTGCTGCGCAAGGGAGGGGGCAAGAGCCATCACACGATCGACAGCGACTTTTCCTTCTGTTCCTTCAGCCGCTTCTCGAGGTAGTGGATGTTGGCGCCGCCCTGCTGGAAGCCGACATCGGCCAGGATCCGCTGCTGCAGCGGGATGTTGGTCTTGATGCCGTCGACCACCATCTCGCTCAGCGCCACGCGCATGCGCGCGATCGCGGTCTCGCGGTCGCGGCCGTGCACGATCAGCTTGCCGATCATCGAGTCGTAGTTCGGCGGCACGCGGTAGCCCTCGTAGATGTGGCTGTCGACGCGCACGCCCGGGCCGCCGGGGGCGTGGAAGTGCTGGATCAGGCCCGGGTTGGGCATGAACGTGTCCGGGTCCTCGGCGTTGATCCGGCACTCGATCGCGTGGCCGTCGAGCACGATGTCGCTCTGCTTGATCGTGAGCTTGTGGCCGGCGGCGATCATCAGCTGCTCGCGCACCAGATCGATGCCGGTGATCATCTCGGTGACCGGGTGTTCGACCTGGATGCGGGTGTTCATCTCGATGAAGTAGAAGCGGCCGTCCTCGTACAGGAACTCGAACGTGCCGGCGCCGCGGTAGCCGATCCGGACGCAGGCCTCGGTGCAGACCTTGCCAATCTGCGCGCGCTGCTCGGCGGTAATGCCCGGCGCCGGCGCTTCCTCGACCACCTTCTGGTGGCGGCGCTGCATCGAGCAGTCGCGCTCGCCCAGGTGGATCGCGTTGCCCTGGCCGTCGGCGAGCACCTGGATCTCGACATGGCGCGGATTCTCGAGGAACTTCTCCATGTAGACCATGTCGTTGCCGAACGCGGCCTTGGCCTCGGTCTTGGTCGTGGTGATCGCGCTGTGCAGGTGGGCCTCGGTGTGGACCACGCGCATGCCGCGGCCGCCGCCGCCGCCGGCGGCCTTGACGATCACCGGGTAGCCGATTTCGCGCGCGATCTTGACGTTGGTCGCCGCGTCGTCGCCGAGCGGGCCGCCGCTGCCGGGCACGCAGGGCACGCCGGCGTCCTTCATCGCGCGGATCGCCTCGACCTTGTCGCCCATCAGGCGGATGGTGTCGGCCTTGGGGCCGATGAAGACGAAGCCCGATTCCTCCACCCGCTCGGCGAAGTCGGCGTTCTCCGACAGGAAGCCGTAACCCGGGTGGATCGCCTGCGCGTCGGTGACTTCGGCCGCCGCGATGATCGAGGCCATGTTGAGGTAGCTGTCGGTCGACGGCGCCGGACCGATGCAGACCGACTCGTCGGCCATGGCGACGTGCTTGAGGTTGCGGTCGACGGTGGAGTGCACCGCGACCGTGCGGATGCCCAGCGCGTGGCACGCGCGCAGGATGCGCAGCGCGATCTCGCCGCGGTTGGCGATTACAACTTTATCTAGCATCGGTCATTTCCATCGAAGTTGGTCCGGCCCGTCGGCCTCACGGCCGCCGGGCGTTCGCCGGCTCGCGGCATTCGCCGCTCGAAAGCCCGGCTCACCCAATAACAAACAGCGGCTGGTCGAACTCGATCGGCTGGCCGCTCTCGGCCAGCACCTTGAGCACGGTGCCGGACACGTCGGCCTCGATCGGGTTGAACATCTTCATCGCCTCGATGATCGCCAGCGTCTCGCCCTGCTTGACCTGCTGGCCAACCGTGACGAACGCGGGCTTGTCCGGCGACGGCGAGGTGTAGAACGTGCCGACCATCGGCGCGCGCACGATATGGCCCTCGGGCAGGTCCGCATGCGGCTTGGCGTGGCCGCCGGTGGCTGCCTCGGTCGGCGAGTGCATCGGCATCGCCGGGGCCGGGTGCGGCGCGGCTGGGGCGGGGTGCTGCATCGGCTGCGACATCGCGTAGCCGCCGGCGAAACTACCCTTGGGGGTGCGCGCCAGGCGCACGGATTCCTCGCCTTCCTTGATCTCGATCTCGGCCAGGTTGGATTCCTCCAGCAGGTCGATCAGCTTCTTGATTTTGCGCAGGTCCATTCGCGGGCCTCTCTGTGGTGGCGCCCGGTGGCGGGACGCGAGGTAAGGGTGGGGTAGGGAAATCGGGTCTGGAGATCGGGCCTGGCTACTCAGGACCGGCTGGACCGGGCCGCGGTGTGCTTGTCCAGCCAGGCCAAGGCGGCTTCCATCGCGAAGCGGTAGCTGTCCGCGCCGAAGCCGGCGATCACGCCCAAGGCCAGGTCGGAGAAGTAGCTGTGCTTGCGGAACGGCTCGCGCGCGTGCGGGTTGGACAGGTGGATCTCGATATAGGGCAGCGACACCGCCGCCAGCGCGTCGCGCAACGCGACCGAGGTGTGGGTCAGGCCGGCCGGGTTGATCAGGATGATCGCGGTGCCGTCGGTGCGCGCGGCGTGGATGCGGTCGATCAGCACGTGCTCGGCGTTGGACTGCAGGCTCTCGAGGTTGTGGCCGGCGGACTGGGCGTCGATCTGCAAGGCGTTGTCGATCGCCGCCAGCGTCGTGCGGCCGTAGATTCCCGGCTCGCGTTCACCGAGCAGGTTGAGGTTCGGGCCGTGCAGGACCAGCAGCTTCGCCATGGGGACGGGCAATCGCGCGGAAAGGCCGGCAGTGTGCGCGAGCAGGGTCGAGCTGTCTAGAAGTTGCCTGCCATATCGGCGAAGTTGTCACGATTTAAGCGTTTGTTTGAGCGACGGCTCTAATCTAAGTGGGCATTACCGTCGCGCGGTGCGGGTCCTCAGTCGCTTTGGCGGGGCAGGATTACCTTATTTGGCCCACGCGCCGATCTCGCCATCCTCGAACGGCCCGATCTTCTGCTTGATCACGCGCCCATCGGCGCCGATCAGCACGCTGTAGGGCAGCACGCCCTTCGCGTTGCCCAGCTGCACGCCGGCGTCGCGCGGTCCGGCCGCGTCGACCACGATCGGGTACGCGACCGGCACGCGCTGCAGGAAGGCGCGCACGTCGTCGACGCGATCCAGCGCGATGCCGACCACTTGCGTGCCGTTCGCGCCCTGCGCGGCGGCATAGCGGTTGAGCTCCGGCATCTCCTTGATGCACGGCCCGCACCAGCTGGCCCAGACGTTGATCAGGATCGGGCGCCCGGCGAACGCGGCGGGCAGCGTCAGCGGCTCGCCGTCCAGCGTCGGCAGGGTAATCGCCGGCATCGGCCCGCCGCGATGGGCGACCGTGAGCCCGGCCGGTGGCGCCGGTGCGCTCGCGGCGGCCACGGCCTGCAGCGCGCGCTGGCCCGGCTCGGTGCGCAGCAGCGGACCGGGACCGTTGAGCCACAGCCCGGCGACGGCGCCGAGCACGCCGGCGATCACGGCCACCAGCACGATCTTGCCGCTGGTTCCCATCAAGGTGCTCCCATCAGCGTGACCCCATCACCGCGCCGCCACGGCCGGGGTGGTTTGCGCCCGCGTGGCACGTTGCGCGAACAAGCCGGCTTTTTCGTAACCGAACAGCCGCAATTCGCGACGTTCAACGCCGCCGGCGTAGAACAGCGTGGCCGGCGGCCCGATGATGCCCAGCCGCTGCATCAGCGCCTGGTCGACCGCATCGTTGGCGGTCACGTCGACCTTGAGCAGCACGAACCCGGCCAGCGCGGCATGCACGGCGGGGTCGGGGAAGGTGTACTTCTCCATCTCCTTGCAGGCCACGCACCAGTCGGCATAGAAATCGAGCATCAGCGGCTGGCCGGCGACGCGCGCGGCGGCGAGCTCGCGGTCGAGGTCGGCCAGCGACTTGATCCGCCGGAACGGCAGCTCGCGCGCTTCGCCGCCGCCGCGCAGGCCGGCCAAGGGCTGCAGCGGATCGCGGCTGCCGGCCAGGGCGCCGACCAGTTGCGCGGTGCCGGCCAGGCCGAGCACCAGCGCGGCGGCCCAGGCGAGCGCGCGGCGGCCATCGCGCATCGGCTTGCTCGCGGCCAGCGCCACCATCGCCGCCGCCACCAGTCCCAACGCGCCCCACAACGCCAGCGCCACCGGCGCCGGCAGCACCCGCGACAGCATCCACACCGCCAGGCCGAGGAACACGACGCCGAACACCCGCTGCACCGCCACCATCCACGGTCCGCTGGTCGGCAAGCCGCGCCCGGCGGCGACCCCGAACGCGACCAGCGGCGCGCCCATGCCCATCGCCAGCAGGAACAGCGCCGCGCCGCCGAACACCGGGTCCTGGGTCTGGCCGATGTAAAGCACCGCCGCGGCCAGCGGCGGCGCCACGCACGGCCCGACGATGAGCGCCGACAGCGCGCCCATCACCGCCACCCCCGCCCACGAACCGCCGCGCTGGCGGTCGCTGAGCGACCCCAACCGGTTGCGCAGCATCGCCGGCAGCTGCAGCTCGTACAGGCCAAAGCTCGACAGCGCCAGGGCGACGAACAGCGCGGCGAACGCGACGATCACCCACGGGGTCTGGAACGCGACCTGCAGGTTGGCGCCGACCAGCCCGGCGACCACGCCGGCGGCGGTGAACACCAGCGCGTTGGCCAGCACGTAGACGAACGACAGCGCAAACGCCCGGCGCGCGCCCAGCCCCGGGCCGTGGCCGGCGATCAGGCCCGACAGGATCGGGATCATCGGCAGCACGCACGGCGTGAAGGCGAGCAGCAGGCCGAAGCCGAAGAAGCTCAGCAGCGCCCACCAGCGGTTGGCGCCGGAAAGCGCGTCGGCGAGGCGGCTGTCTTCGGCCTGTTCGGGTTGCGCGGCGAGGGCGCGCTCGGCATTGGCACTGCTCTGGCTCCCTCTCCCGCTTGCGGGAGAGGGTTGGGGTGAGGGTGCTTTGTCCGCAGCGGCACTGGCCGCGGAACCCGGCGCGTCGCCACCCACCGTTTCCCCCGGGGCGGCAGGCGTCGCAGCGACGGCCACGGCCGCGGCGACCCGGCCGGCCGGCAGCGCCACGTCGACCGTGCGCGTCATCGGCGGGTAGCAGATGCCATCGGTCTGGCAGCCCTGAAAGCTGGCGCTGAGCTGCACCCGCGCCGCATCAACGCGGCGGCGGTAGACCGGTACCGGCACGTCGACCTGCGCGAAGTAGACGGTGGTCGCGCCGAAATACTCGTCGCGGTGGGCGGTGCCGCGCGGCCATCGCGGCTTGCCGAGCGCGAGGCCGGCGCCCACCGCGGCGGGGTCGAGCTTGAGCGCGGTCTTGTCGCGGTAGAGGTAATAACCGCGCGCCGGGGTAAAGCGCAGCAGCAGCGTGTTGCCGTCGCCGGCGATCGCCTCGAAGCCGAACGCCTGCTCCGGCCGCAGCGGCACCGCATCCATTCCGGCCACCGGCGCAGCGGCGCCCAGCAACGGGTTGGCCGGCGCACGCGCGCCGGCGTTGCCGAACGCCACCAGCGGTGGCGCGGGCGCAGCGGTGGCTTCGAGGGCCAGGTCGCTGCGTGCGGCGGCGACCGACGCCGCGGCTGCGGGCATCGCCACCGTCAGCGTGCGCGTCTGCGGCGGGTAGCAGATGCCCGCATCCGCGCAGCCCTGGTACTTGACCGTGAGCGTGACCCGCCCGGCGCCGGCGCGCCCGGGCAGGGTCGAGGCCAGCGCGCCGCGGTAGGTCTCGACCTTGCCGAAGAACTCGTCGGTGTAGGCCTTGCCCCGCGGCAGCTGCAGCGCCCGCGCGGCGAACGCGGGGTCGGCCTGCACCGACGTGCGGTGCCGATAGAGGTAGTAGCCGTCGGCGATCTTCCAGTGGATGGCGATCCGGTCCGGCGCGGTGGCCCGGGCGTCGAGCACGAACGCCTGGTCGACCGGCAGCAGGTCGGCTTCGTCGATCGCGGCCAGCGCCGGCGCGGCGGACAGCATCGCGAGCAGGGCCAGCGCGGCGGCGCGCACGCGCCGGGTCAGCGCGCGGGAAGACCGCGGCGGCAGGGAGGGGTCAGTCATGGTCTCGGGTCTGTTCGTCCACCCAGTCGAGGTACGGGGCGAAGCCGCCGCTGGCTTCGACCGCGATCACTTCCGGCAGTTCATAGGGATGCAGCGCCTGCACCCGCGCGATCAGCGCCGCCAGGCGTTGGGTGGTGGTCTTGATCAGCAGCACGACCTCGTCGTTGCGCTCGACCCGGCCCTGCCAGCGGTAGGTCGACTGCACCCCGGGCAGGCGCTGCACGCAGGCAGCCAGCCGTTCGCCGACCAGGGCCTGCGCCACCGCGTCGGCGGTATCGGCATCGGGGACGCTGCATTGCACGAGGAGCACCGGCATGGCGCGATTGTACCGGTCGGCCTGCGGTGGGCCCGGCGCGGCGCGGGTGGCGCCGCGACGTCGGGCACGAAAAAGCCCGGGCCGCGCGGCCCGGGCTGCGGCGTCGCTCGCTGCGCGGCTCAGTTCAACTGGCAGCTCGTCGGCTTGCTCGAGGTGAACAACGCCGAGGTCGCCCACTCGGGGTGGTCGATGAACGGGTTGCGGTTGCCCTGGAAGCTGAAGATCACCTCGTTGCGGCCGCGCTCGGCCGCGTCCGGCGGGTCGGCGCTGTGCCAGGCCAGCAGGGTCGACAGCAGGCCCATGTAGGCTGGCGACGCCGAGGTGATCACGATCTTGCTGCGGTCGTCGGTGAGCTCCAAGTCCGGCTCGGACTGCCCGGTATGGATGTCCTCGCCGCCCTCGTAACGGATCGCCATGTACAGCACCGCGCGGGCAATGTCGCCGCGACGCTTGCCCCAGACCTGGAACGCGCCGCCGTTGCCGTCCGGGCCCTTCACCCAGTTGGAGTTGCCCGGGTAGACGCCGCTGCCGCCACCGCTGCCGTTGTTGGCCTCGGTCGCGCGCTCGCCGCAACCGCCGGCCAGCGTGCAGTCCGCGTACGGCTTGTTGCCGCGGTCGGCGTTGTAGGTGGTGTCGCTCAGGTACAGCATGTGGGTGTCGGTGTACGGCGCGTGCGGCAGGCCCAGGTCACCCGAGGCGCTGCCGAAGCCCAGCGAGTTCGGCCAGGTGTGCTCGCGGTTGTAGGTGATGCCGGTGCCGGTGCCCGCGCGCTCGCTGCCCTTGAGGTAGCTGCGGTTGCGGTAGACATCGAGGATGCGGCCTGCGTTGTTGGGATCCTCGTCGGCGATCTCGAGGATGCTCCAGGCGTTGGTGGTGCCGCCGCTGTACGGGTAGGCGGTGTGGCCGCGGATCGTGTCGTGCAGCGAGCAGCGCAACTGGCTGGCGCTGCTGGTGTTGACGCGCGCGTAGTAGCCGCCGCTGCCGCCAGCCGCGACGGTGAAGTCGACCACGGTGTTCGCGGCGGGATGGGCGCCGCCGCTGTCGCTGACCTTGGACGCGACGACCGTCAGCGCGCAGCTCTCGCCGGCGAACAGCGCGGTGTTGGTCGAGATCGCGAAGTTGCCTCCGCTGGCCGGGTGGGTCAGCGCGACCGCGCCGGACTGGCTGCACTGCAGCGCGAACGCGCCGCCGGCCAGCGTCACCGCTTCGCTGAAGCCCACCGTCAGGTCGCCGGCGGCGGGGAAGCCGCTGGCGCCGTCAGACGGCGTGGTCGAGGTGACCACCGGCGGCGGGTTTGGCGTCGAGAACGTCTGGTTGCGGTTGCAGGCGCCGAACGTCTGCGTGCCGGACGCCTGCCAACTGAAACTGGCGTAGCTGCTGCCGCTGCCGCCGAGCTGCAGCGAGGTGCCCGCCGCGGTCGAGGCGGATTCGGCCACCGCCAAGTTGCTGCTGGCGCGCCCGGCAGCGGGGCCGTTCGAGCCGGTCACCGCGCCTTCGTAGCTGAGGAACTGCACCAGCGCGCCGCTGCCGTCGACCAGCGCGATCGCGTCGTTGGCGCCGTTCTGGATGCCGTTGCTTGGGTAGGCAACCGTGGCGATGCGGGCGCTGCCACCGCAGCTGACCACGCTGCCGGCGGGCACCAGGTCGTTGTCGTAATAGGTCGCCGCCGACGGCGTGCTGCCGTTGTACAGGTAGATGCGGTAGCCGCTGAGGCTCTCGCCCGCGGTGGCGACGACCTCCACGCGCTCGCCGACGTCGCCGCTGGCGGTGGCGTCGTCGTAGTGGATCTCGTTGATGAAGACCGCGGCCTGTGCCGACAGCGGCAACAAGGTGGCGGCCAGCACGGCAGCTTGCAGATGACGCATGGAGCACTCCCCCGAGTGGGCGGCCGGCGGCCGCAACCGGGGCAGGCTATCCCGCTTTCGTGACAGATCCTCGCCGCAGGGCAGCAATGGCCCTGGGTCTGCGCCCCTGCCGTGGGTCCTGGGTGCTCATCGCGCGCGCTTGCCGTCGCCGACCGGGCGCCCCGTGCGGACCGAGGCCAGTTGCTCGGCCACCTCGACCAGAGGCGCGCGGGCGCGCATCGGCGCCTCGCGAAACGCCTGGATCAACCGCAGCTCGAGCGGGTCGTCGACCAGCACCGCGTCGGCGGCGGCGACCGAATCCAGCGCGGTGTCCGCCGACAGGCCCATGCCGCCGCGACCGGTGGCGAGCCACTCGAACTGCACCCCGGTCACCAGCGCCAGCTCGCGCAGGTGCGCCATGCTCGGGTGCTTGCCTTGGGTGGCTTCCCAGTGGCTGACGGCGCTGCGCTGGACGCCGACCGCGGCGCCGAGGGCGGCTTGCGACAGGCCGGCATGGCGGCGGGCGAGGCGGATGCGTTGTTGGGGGGTCATGGGCGGACTCCTGCGGGAATCGTCCGGCGCGGACCGGATGCCCGGCCGCGAGCGCAATAAGCGGCTGGCAGGATGCCAGCGCAATTCACCTGGTGATCGATAGGCACGTCAGCTTGTGTACTTTAGGTAGCTGTCTGGTAGGTGAATGGTAGTGAAATCCCGTGGAATTAGGTATTGCGTCACATTACCCGCTACCTGAAGTGGACAAATCCGCGCCGATGCGGCTCTAGGCAGGGTGACAAAAATTGCACAAAATTGCCCCAAGTCGGCACGGACGGCGGCTTAGACAAAGGGGTCAAGTCAGGTCGGGGGAGGGGCGCAGGATTGCGCCAAGCTTCGGAAAGCCATTCCCAGACCAGGAAGAGCGCGTACCTTCGGGGGCGCGCTCTTCCTTTTTGTGCCGCCTGCTTTTGTCGGCTTGCGTGCCGGCGTGTTCGCGGCGATTTCGCCGGGCCTTGAAAGCCGGCGCCCGTGCCCCATCTCATCGCAGTCCCGGCACCGCCGGACGCTTGCGCCCCCGATCTTGGCACTCGTTCGGGGCGACTGCTAAAATTCCGCTCCTTTCCCCTCCCTTTCAACCACTTAGAGGTTGCCAATGAACATCAAGCCGCTGTACGACCGCGTCGTCATCAAGCGCATGGAAGAAGAGAAGATGTCCGCCGGTGGCATCGTGATCCCGGACTCGGCCACCGAGAAGCCGATCAAGGGCGAAGTCATCGCCGTCGGCGAAGGCAAGGCGCTGGACAACGGCAGCGTGCGCGCGCCGAAGGTCAAGGTCGGCGACAAGGTGCTGTTCGGCAAGTACAGCGGCACCGAAGTCAAGCTCGACGGCACCGACTTCCTGGTGGTCAAGGAAGACGACATCTTCGCGATCCTCGGCTGATCCGCGCGGCGGGTTCCAGCCCGCCCACACGCATCGCCGCGATTTCGATGGCGGGTTGAAACCCGCCCTATGCATTCAACGATCCAACCTTTAATTCCGGAGCTTCAAAATGGCTGCCAAAGAAATCCGTTTCGGTGAGGACGCGCGCGCAAAGATGGTGCGCGGCGTCAACATTCTCGCCAATGCCGTCAAGGCCACCCTGGGTCCGAAGGGCCGCAACGTCGTGCTCGAGAAGAGCTACGGCGCGCCGACGATCACCAAGGACGGCGTGTCCGTCGCCAAGGAGATCGAACTGGCCGACAAGTTCGAGAACATGGGCGCGCAGATGGTCAAGGAAGTCGCTTCCAAGACCTCCGACAACGCCGGTGACGGCACCACCACCGCGACCGTGCTGGCGCAGGCGCTGATCCGCGAAGGCATGAAGGCGGTCGCCGCCGGCATGAACCCGATGGACCTCAAGCGCGGCATCGACAAGGCCGTGATCGGCGCGGTCGACGAGCTGAAGAAGATCTCCAAGCCGTCCTCGACCAGCAAGGAAATCGCCCAGGTCGGCGCGATCTCCGCCAACTCCGACACCGACATCGGCGACCTGATCGCCAAGGCGATGGACAAGGTTGGCAAGGAAGGCGTGATCACCGTCGAAGACGGTTCGGGCCTGGAAAACGAGCTCGACGTGGTCGAGGGCATGCAGTTCGACCGCGGCTACCTGTCGCCGTACTTCATCAACAACCAGCAGTCGATGTCGGCCGAGCTGGATGACCCGTTCATCCTGCTGTACGACAAGAAGATCTCCAACGTCCGCGACCTGCTGCCCGTGCTGGAAGGCGTGGCCAAGGCCGGCAAGCCGCTGCTGATCGTCGCCGAGGAAGTCGAAGGCGAGGCGCTGGCGACCCTGGTGGTCAACACCATCCGCGGCATCGTCAAGGTCTGCGCGGTCAAGGCGCCGGGCTTCGGCGACCGTCGCAAGGCGATGCTGGAAGACATGGCCACCCTCACCGGCGGCACCGTGATTTCCGAGGAAGTCGGCCTGCAGCTCGAGAAGGCGACCATCGCCGACCTCGGCCGCGCGAAGAAGGTGCAGGTCTCCAAGGAGAACACCACCATCATCGACGGCGCCGGCGATGCCGAAGGCATCCAGTCGCGCATCAAGCAGATCAAGGCGCAGATCGAAGAGACCTCGTCGGACTACGACAAGGAGAAGCTGCAGGAGCGCGTGGCCAAGCTCGCCGGCGGCGTGGCGGTGATCAAGGTCGGCGCCAGCACCGAGATCGAGATGAAGGAAAAGAAGGCCCGCGTCGAAGACGCCCTGCACGCCACCCGCGCGGCAGTGGAAGAAGGGGTGGTCCCGGGCGGCGGCGTCGCCCTGATCCGTGCCCTGGCCGCCATCAGCGGCATGAAGGGCGCCAACGAAGACCAAAACCACGGCATCGTGATCGCCCTGCGCGCCATGGAAGCCCCGCTGCGCGAGATCGTCACCAACTGCGGCGAAGAGCCGTCGGTGGTGCTGAACAACGTCAAGAACGGCACCGGCAACTACGGCTACAACGCGCAGACCGGCGAGTTCGGCGACATGATCGAGATGGGCATCCTCGACCCGACCAAGGTCACCCGCACCGCGCTGCAGAACGCGGCGTCGATCGCCGGCCTGATGATCACGACCGAAGCCATGGTCGCCGAGCTTCCGAAGAAGGAAGAGCCGGCGATGGGCGGCGGCGGTGGCATGGGCGGCATGGGCGGCATGGATTTCTGATTGCGCCGCGAAGGAGTGAGTTGACCATTCGGTCCGACGCGCCGCAGCGCGTTGGCAAGATGATGCGGCGGCGAACGCCCTTCGCCACCCGGTCAACACGCAACACAAAAAACCCCGCCGCGAGGCGGGGTTTTTCTTTTCGCGGCGCGCGCGGCAGCGGCGTCAGCCCACTGGCCGGGGCCGCTGCTGCGGTGGCCTTCCTGAACCGGTCAGTATCTTTTTGCAGTGCAGCGTGCGTTCGCCATAACGCTTCCTTCACGATTGGCCCGCATCCCGACGTGGGGGAGGGAGCAGGCCCGCAACCGGTTCGACCGGGGCGGGCCTTTTTATTGCGCGCACGTCCGCGGGTCCTTTGGCGATCCGCGCCATCGGCGTCGGCGCTACTCCCGCATCGTCATCGGCGCGTTCATCGGCCGTCGGCGCGTATCAAAAAAGAACATTGGCCGGCTGCGACGCCGCCGCTAGGCTGCGTTCTCGGGGCGGGGGCCATCGTGACCCAAGGGTCATCTTCTTGAGCGGAGACAATCTGATGAAGTGTCTGACTTTGGCGTTGGCCGTATCGGCCGCGTTGTGCGCGGGGCAGTCGCAGGCAGCAACGTATCTGGTGCAGGCGCGGGCGATGAATTTCGACGCCGCGCTGGCCAGCAGGATCCAGGCACAGGGCGGGCGAGTGGTCGCGCGCTACCCGGAGATCGGCGTGGCGATCGTCGAGGCCGACGAGCAGTTCCCCGCCCGCACCGCGGGCATGGCCGAGCTGCAATCGACCACCCGCGACCGCGCGCTGAAGTTCGATGTCCCCGAAGCGGTGCCGATGAGCTTTGCCGACGCCCAGGCGGTCAGCCCGCCGAATACCGGCGACAACGATTTCCTGTTCGACATGCAATGGGGCTTCGACGCGGTCAACGTGCCCGAGGCGTGGGAGGCCGGGTTCCGTGGCGCCGGCGCGACCGTGGCGGTGCTCGACTCGGGCCTGGACTGCACCCACCCGGACTTGGTCGCCAACAACCTCGCCGCGCTCAACGCGTCGTTCGTGCCCGGCGAGACCGCGTGCCAGGTGCCGGCGTTCCCGGCGTTCAACCACGGCACCCATGTCGCCGGCACGATCGCCGCGGCCGACAACGGCACCGGCGTCATTGGCGTCGCGCCGCAGGCGAAGTTCTTCGCGGTCAAGGTGCTGTCGGCGATCTCCGGCAGCGGCAGCTTCGCCGGCATCCTGCAGGGCATCGTCTACGCCACCGACAACGGCGCCGACGTGATCAACATGAGCTTGGGCGTGCGCGGCGGCCTGCCGATCAACCGCGACACCCGCGAACTGGTCAGCGCCGTGCAACGCGCGGTGCTGTACGCGCGCCGCAACAACTCGATCGTGATCGCCGCCGCCGGCAACGACGGCATCGACTACGACACCATCGGCCAGGACGCGATGGCATTCCCGGCCGGGGTGCAGGGCGTGGTCGCGGTGTCGGCGACGGCGCCGGTGGGCTGGGCGCTCAACCCGGCCGCCGCCAACCTCGACCTGCCGGCGAGCTACACCAACACCGGCCGCCGCCTGATCGAGCTGGCCGCGCCGGGCGGCGACTCCGCCTACCCGGGCAACGAAAACTGCACCGTCGCGGGGCGCACGCGGCCGTGTTGGGTGTTCGACCTGGTGATGAGCACCAGCACCGGCGGCTGGTCGTGGGCCGGCGGCACCAGTATGGCGTCACCGCACGTGGCCGGCGTGGCGGCGCTGGTGATCGGCGCGCTCGGTGGCGAGGCCAACGTGGGCCGGGTCGAGAACTACCTGCTGCGCGGCGCCGATGACCTCGGCGCGCCAGGCGTGGACGGGATTTACGGGCACGGCCGGCTCAACGCCGAGGCCACGCTCGACTGACGCGGATCGCGCCAGGTGTTTCGCAAGCGCCCGCTTCGGCGGGCGTTTGCTTTTCCGTGTCGGTAGATGCGGGCTTGTTCGGATCGTTCGCGCGCAGCGCATCCGAGCAGGCTCGGATCTACAAGCACCGGGAGTCGACCGGCACGAAGCCGAGCGTTGCACCCATGCCATCATCCCCGCGATGAGCGACGTCTTTCTCGATCCCGCCAGCGCGCGAGCCACCGCACGGCTGCGCGCCGCATCGCCCACCACCGCGACCTTGCTCGACGACCCGCTCTTCGCGGACAAGCTGCGCCGGGTCGCCGGCGCCAGCGATTTCGCCATCGACACGCTGCTGCGCCAGCCACCGCTGGTGCAGCGACTGGCCGATGGCGACGACACGGCAATGGCCGCGCCGCCAGCGCTGACCGCGGACAACCGCAGCGAGTGGGCCCCGCTGCTGCGACGCTACCGGGCGGCCGAATCGACCCGTCTGGTCTGGCGCGACGTGCTCGGCCGCGACGACGTCGATGCGACGCTGGCCGGCAGCACGCGCCTGGCCGAAGCTTGTTTGCAGACCGCGCTGGCGGCGCTCGAGGCCGAGTTCGCGCAGCGCCACGGCGTGGTCCGCAACCCCGACGGCACGCCGCAGCGGCTGGTGGTGTTCGGGCTGGGCAAGCTCGGCGGCGAGGAGCTCAACTTCAGTTCCGACGTCGACCTGGTCTACGCCTACGAGCACGACGGTCAGTCCGACGGCGCGCGCCCACTCGATGCCGAGGGCTACTTCGCGCGCCTGGGCCAGCAGCTGGCGAAGCTGCTCGACGAGGTCACCGCCGACGGCTTCTGCCACCGCGTCGACCTGCGCCTGCGTCCGTACGGCAACGCCGGGCGGGTGGCGTGGTCGTTCACTGCGATGGAGCAGTACTTCCAGCGCGAAGGCCGCGACTGGGAGCGCTACGCCTGGCAGAAGGCGCGCCCGGTCGCGGGCGACCGCGACGCCGGCGAACGTTTCCTCGCCACCCTGCGACCGTTCGTCTACCGGCGCTACCTCGACTTCGGCGCGCTCGATGGCCTGCGCGCGATGAAGGCGACGATCAACGCCGAGGTCGCGCGCAAGGAACTGGCCGACGACATCAAGCGCGGCCCCGGCGGCATCCGCGAGATCGAATTCCTGGTGCAGGCGTTGCAGCTGATCCGCGGCGGCCGCGAACCGGAGCTGCGCGGCCGCCGCCTGCTGCCGGCGCTGCAGGCGCTGGTCGCGGCGCGGCACGTCGGCGAGGACACCGCGGCGACGCTGACGCAGGCGTACCGGTTCCTGCGCCGACTCGAGAACCGCCTGCAGATGCTGCGCGACGCGCAGACCCACGCCTTGCCCGACGCCGCTGGCGACCGGGAGCGGATCGCGCTCGGCCTGGGTTTCGACGGCTGGGGCGCGCTGCGCAGCGCGCTGGACGAGCAACGCGCGCGGGTGACGGCCGAGTTCGCGAGCCTGCTCGCGCCGCGCCAGCACGCCGCCGCGCCCGACGCGCTGGCCGGCTACTGGCGCGCGCTGCAACGCGCCGACGAGACGCCTTCGGAGGCGTCACCCGCGAGCGATGTCGCGGTGCTGGCCGCGGTCGGCTTCGTCGAGGCCGGCAACGCCGACGCGATGCTGCGCGACCTGGCGCGCAGCACCGGCGTGCGCGGCCTGTCCGACAGCGCGCGCGCGCGGCTGGACCGGGTGCTGCCGGCGTTGCTGCAGGGCGCGGCGGCTTCCTCGCAGCCGATGCTGGCGTTGCGGCGGCTGCTAGCGCTGCTGCACAACGTGCTGCGGCGTAGTGCCTACCTCGCGCTGCTGGACGAGCAGCCGGCGGCGCTGGCGCGGCTGGTCGAGGTGGTCGGCCACAGCGCGCTGCTGGCCGAGCGCCTGGCGAGCTATCCGCTGCTGCTCGACGAACTGCTCGATGCGCGCGTGGCCGGGCCGTTGCCCGGCCGCGAGCAGCTGCTCGCCGCTTGCGCCGCGGTGGCGGGCGACGACGACACCGAGGCGACCCTGCAGGCGCTCAACGAAGTCCGCCAGGCGCTGAGCTTCCGCATCGCGATGGCGGTGCGCGACCGCCGCCAGACTGCCGCGGACAGTGCCCAGCAATTGGCCTGGCTCGCCGACGGCGTGGTGATCCGGGTGCTGGCGCTGGCCGAGCACGAGGTCGCCGCCACGCACGGGCGGGTGCCCGGCGCGCGCTTCGCGGTGCTTGGCTACGGCAGCCTCGGTGGCGAGGAGCTGGGTTTCGGCTCCGACCTGGACCTGGTGTTCCTCTACGACGCGCCGGCCGACGCGCAGTCCGACGGCGCGCGCAGCCTCGACGCGCAGCGCTGGTTCGCGCGCCTGGCGCAGAAGGTGGTCGGCCTGCTCGGTGCGGTCACCGCCGCCGGCCGCCTGTTCGACGTCGACGTGCGCCTGCGCCCGGACGGCGCCAAGGGCCTGCTGGTGTCGACCCTGGCCAGCTTCGCCGACTACCAGCGCGCGCGCGCGTGGACCTGGGAACACCAGGCGCTGGTGCGCGCGCGCTGCGTCACCGGCGAGGCCGGGCTGTGCGCCGATGTCGAGCGCGTGCGCGCCGACACCCTGGGCCGCGTGCGCGAGCCGGCGGCCGTGCAGGGCGAGGTGACCGCGATGCGCCGGCGCATGCGCGCCGAGCTGGACCGCAGCGATGCGGCGGCGTTCGATCTGAAGCAGGGCGAGGGCGGGCTGGTCGACCTGGAGTTCCTGCTGCAGGCGCTGGTGCTCGAACACGCCCATGCCCATCCGGCCCTTCTCGCGCCGCGCAACAGCCCGGGCCTGATCGAGGCGATGCGCGAGGCTGGGATCTTCGACGGCACCCGCGCCGCGAGCCTGCAGGCCGCGCATGCGACGTTGCTGATGCGCGGGCTCGACTGCACGCTCGACCGGCGTGCGCGGCGGCTGCCGCTCGAAGAGGCGCTGGAGGCGGCGCGCGCGGCGATCCGCGCTGCGGCGCGGGCCCACGGGCTCGATTTCCAGGCGTCGCCTGCCGCGTAGTTCGACTACGGCAACAGCCCGATCCGCACGCGCACCTGCGCGGCGACCCGCGAGGTTTCGCGCAACGCGGTCACCTCGAACCGGGCCAGGTCGCCATCGTCGTCGCCGAAGCGACGGATGCGGCCCCGCGCGAGCAGGCTGTCGAGGAAACGCCGCGGCCGGCCGCTGACGGCATCGAGCCCGGCGACGAACACCGGCGCGTTGGTCGCGGCGGCCTCCGAGAGCATGTTGACCGAGTCGGCGGTGCAGACGATGCGGTCGGCCCAGCCGAGCAGGCCGGGGTAGGGGTTGGCGCCGTCGTCGTCGCCGCTCCAGACCAGGTGCGGCGCGGCGGCGAAGCGCGCGCGCAGGCGTGCACGGGCCGTTGCGGGTGTGCGTCGCGAGGCGGTGGCCAGCACGCTGCCGCCTTCGCGCCGCGCGATCGCCTCGACGCGCAGCGCCATTGCCTCGATCGCGGCATCGTCGAACGCCACGTGCGCGCTGGCGCCGCCGACCAGCAACGCAGTGCGCGGGCCGGGCAGTTGCCCGATCGCGGCGAATTCGGATCGCGCCGCGGCCAGCCACAGGTCGTCGACCGGGTTCAGGCTGCCGAGCAGGGTGATCACGTTGTCCCCGCGCACGCGGTCGTGCTCGGGCGCGATCACCACGTCCCAGTGCGACGGATCGATGCGCGGGTCGAGGATCTGCACCGCATGGGCGCCACGGCTGCGCAGCAGCCGGGTCGCCAGCGCCGCCTGCCGGCCGCAGCCGATCGCCAGCCGCGGCGGCTTCTCCAGCGCGTTGGCGAAACCGTCGCCGAACGCGCGGCCGGCATCCGGCCAGCGCCGCGGCGCCAGCCAGCGCCACGGCGCGCGCGCCTCCAGCGTCCACTCCCACGCGTTGCGTCCCAACGCGGCCGCCAGCGCGCGCGCCTGGCGCACGTTGCCGGCGTGGCCATCGGTCAGGGTCCAGGTCGCGTCGGGCGGCTTCGAGGGGCTGTGCTGTTGCACGGGGCGATCAATCCGTTGCGGGAATGGCGGCTGTGGCTTAACACGCGAGACTCTACACTTGCGCCCTCTTGCCGCGGCCCCCCGCGGCGCACCGATGGAATTCCGATGTCGCACAGCCTGCCGCCCGAGTCGCTCGACCAGTTGTTCCGCACCGCCCGCACCCACAACCAGTTCAGCGGGCACGTCAGCGACGAGACCCTGCGCGAGCTCTACGACCTGGTGAAGATGGGCCCGACCACCGCCAACAGCGGCCCGGCGCGCTTCGTGTTCGTGAAATCGGCCGAGGCCAAGGCCAAGCTCGGGCCGGCGCTGGACGAGGGCAATTACGCCAAGACCATGGCCGCGCCGGTCACCGTGATCGTCGCCTACGACATGGCGTTCTACGAAAAGATGCCGTACCTGTTCCCGCACACCGACGCCAAGTCGTGGTTCGACGGCAAGCCCGAAGCGGCGCTGGAGACCATCGCCCTGCGCAACGGCAGCCTGCAGGGCGCGTACCTGATCCTGGCCGCACGCGCGCTCGGCTTGGACACCGGCCCGATGTCGGGTTTCGACAACGCCAAGGTCGATGCCGCGTTCTTCGCCGGCACCGCCGTCAAGTCCAACTTCCTGATCAACCTGGGCGTCGGCGACTTCGCCCAGGTGTTTGCCCGTTCGCCGCGGCTGCCGTTCGACGAAGCCGCGCGGATCGTCTGACCCTCATTCCCCGACGCCCATCCCCCGCCCCCCCATCCCCCGACCATTCCAGGAGCCGACCATGTTCCAGCGCCTCGTCCTGATCGCCGCACTCGCCACCGCCAGCGCGGCTGCGTTCGCTGCCCCCGTCACCTACAAGATGGACCCGAACCACACGTCGGTCACCGCCAGCTGGAGCCACTTCGGCTTCGCCAACCCGATCGCGAACTTCAACCAGGTCGACGGCGCGATCGTGTACGACGCGCAGAACGTCGGCCAGTCGTCGGTCAACGTCACCCTGCCGCTGGCCGGTCTGGACGCGAACGTCGAGGCGTTCAACGAGCACCTGCGCAGCGCCGATTTCTTCGACGCCGAAAAGTACCCGACCATCAGCTTCAAGAGCACCAAGGTTGAAGCCGCCGGCGACAACAAGCTGCGCGTGTTTGGCGACCTGACCCTGCATGGCGTGACCAGGCCGGTGGTGCTGGACACCACGATCAACAAGATCGGCGAGCATCCGATGGCCAAGCGCGCCGCTGCCGGTTTCGCCGCGACCACCACGATCAAGCGCAGCGATTTCGGCGTCGACAAGTACGCGCCGAACGTCAGCGACGAGGTGCTGATCAGCATCACCACCGAGGCGATGGTGCCCAAGCCCGGCGCCGACAAGAAGCCGGCCGGCAAGAAGTAAGGCTCGCAACAGGCCAACCCGGCATCCGACCGCGATGATCATCGAACGCCCCGCCCACGCCCGCGGCCACGTCCAGGCCGGTTGGCTCGACAGCCGCCACACGTTCTCGTTCGGCGGCTACTACGACCCGGCGTGGATGGGCTTCGGCCCGCTGCGGGTGATCAACGAGGACCGCGTCGACCCCGGCGCGGGCTTCCCGCCGCACCGCCACGCCAACATGGAAATCCTCAGCTACGTGCTGGCCGGCGCGCTGTCGCACCGCGACAGCAGCGGCGCTGGTGGCGTGGCTGAGGGCGTGATCGGACCCGGCGAACTGCAATGGATGAGTGCCGGGCACGGCGTCGAGCACAGCGAGTTCAATGCATCGCCGTCGGAGCCGGTGCATTTCCTGCAGATCTGGATCCAGCCCGACCGGCTCAACGCCGCGCCGGCCTACGCGCAGCGCGACGCGACCCCGCTCGCGGACGCGTGGACCCTGCTGGCCTCGCCGGACGGCCGCGACGGCAGCCTCGCCATCCGCCAGGATGCGCGCCTGCTTGCCGCGCGTATGGGCGCCGGCGAACGCCTCGACCACCCGTTCGACCCGCAACGTCGCTACTGGCTGCAGGTGGTGCGCGGTGCCGTGGCGTTCGGCGAACGCCGGCTCACGGCCGGCGACGCGCTGGGTTTTGTCGACGAGTCCGCCGCGCTGGAGCTGGCCGGCGGCGAGGGTGGGGCGGAAGTCCTGCTGTTCGACCTGCCGGCCTAGCGCGGGCCAGGCCGCGCCAGGGTCGCGGCCGGCGCTATTTCGCGCGGCTGCTAAACTGCGCGCCTCGCGTCGCCACCGTCCGATCCGCGCCATGACCGCAGCCCACGACCATCCCACCCAGGCCAACGCCGAACGGCGCTACGCCGTCACGCGCGCCGACCTGCCGCTGAGCTGCCCGCTGCCGTCGATGGCGCTGTGGAACTCGCACCCGCGCGTGTACCTGCCGATCGAAGCCGAGGGCGACGTGCAGTGCCCGTACTGCGGCGCCCACTTCGTGCTCGAAGACCGCGCGTAAGCCCAAGCGTGCGCCGACTGACCGTCGTCCAGTTGCTGCCGGCGCTCGAGTCCGGCGGCGTCGAACGTTCGACCCTGGAGATCGCCGAGGCGCTGGTGCGTGCCGGCCACCGCGCGCTGGTGGTGTCGGCGGGCGGGCGGCTGGTGCCGGCATTGCTCGCGCTCGGTGCCGAACACATCACCCTCGATATCGGCCGCAAGTCGCTGCGCACCTTGCGCCACGTGCGGGCCCTGCGCGCGTTGTTCGCGCGCGAACGCGTCGACCTGGTGCACGCGCGCTCGCGGCTGCCGGCGTGGCTGGGGGTGTGGGCACTGCGCGGCATGCCGCCCAATCAAACTCCGCGCTTCGTCACCACCGTGCACGGCCTCAACTCGCCGTCGCGCTACAGCGCGGTGATGACCCGCGGCGAGCGCGTGGTCTGCGTGTCGGACAGCGTGCGCGAGTTCGTGCTGCGGCACTACCCGCGCACCGACCCCGGCAAGCTGCGGGTGATCCCGCGCGGCATCGACCCGGCGATGTTCCCGCGCGCACCGCAGCCCGACGCGACCGCGCGCGCGTGGGCGGCGGCGCAGCACCCGGCCCTCGCCGGCAGCGGTCCGCTACTGCTGCTGCCCGGCCGCGGCACCCGCCTGAAGGGCCACGCCGACGCGCTGGCGCTGCTGGCCAAGCTGCGCGGCGACGGCCTCGACGCCCGGCTGTGGCTGCCCGGCGCGCGCGAGCCCGGCCGTGAGGCCTACATCGCCGAGCTCGAGGCCGAAGCGCGCGCGCTTGGCATTGCCGAAGCGATTGCGTTCACCCCGCCGACCGCCGCCATCGCCCGCGCGTACGCGGCCAGCGACCTGGTGCTGCAGGTCTCGCGCAAGCCCGAATCGTTCGGGCGCACGGTGATCGAGGCGCTGTCGGTCGGCCGCCCGGTACTGGGCTGGGCGCACGGCGGGGTCGGCGAACTGCTGCGCGAATTGCAGCCGCGCGGCGCGGTCGCGCCGTTCGACGAGGATTCCCTGCACGCCGACGCACGCGACCTGCTCGCGCAGCCGCCGGCGCCAGCGGCTACGATTCCCCACACCTTGCTGGCGATGCAGGCCGCCACGCTGGCCGTCTACGGCGAACTCCTCGATGACCACTCCCGATGAACCAAGCCTCCGCTGAGATGGCGCCGCCGCCCACGCCCCGCGCCGGGGTGCAGGGCTGGCGCTGGGCACCGGCCTGGATCCTGGCCTACGTCGCGCTGTGGCCGGCACCGGGCTACGCCGAGGGCGTGCTGGTGCTGGGCGCGCTGGTCGCGATCTTCCAACTGCTCGCCGTGCGTTTCCGCGGTGGCACCCAACTGCTCAGCGGCCCGGCGTGGGCGCTCACCAGCGTGCTGTTCTTCGCCTACTGGCTGCCGGAGCTGGTGTCCTCGTTCGACGCGATCGATCGCAATCAGGCACTGCTGCAGACGCTGGAGGACCTGCGCTACCTGCCGTTCCTGTGGCTGGCGGCGGCGGCGGTCGCCAGCCCGCAGGGACGGCGCACCACGTTCGGCGGGCTGGCGGTGATCGTCGGCGTCTGGACCGTGGATGCGTTGCTGCAGGCCGTGACCGGCACCAGCCCGCTGTTCTTCGGCATCGATTCGATCAAGCAGGCGATCAGCGGCCGCGGCATGTGCAACGCGGTCGAGACCGCCCAGGTCGACCGCCTCAGCGGCGTGCTCGGGCCGTGCAACCTCAAGCTCGGCGTGGTGATCGCCAGCCTGTCGCCGTTCGCGTTGTACGCCGCGGCGCGGCGCTTCGGCGCGGGTGGCTGGATGGCCGCGGCCGCCGCGGTCGGCCTGGTGGTGCTGCTAGCCGGCTCGCGCGCGTCGTGGATCACCTACGCGCTGGTGCTGGTGCTGTCGGGCTGGCGCCTGCTCGGCTGGAAGAAGCTGCTGGCGGTGTTCGCGTTCGGCGCGCTGACACTGGCGGTGCTAAGCCTGGCCTCGTCGCAGGTGCGCGAGCGCATGCAGCGCACCACGCACGCGCTGGCCGCCGACCAGGAAGGCGTCGATACCGCGCTGTCCGGCCGCGGCCGCATCTGGGGCGCGGCGCTGTGCATGGCGCGCACGCACCCGGTCAACGGCGTTGGTGCGCGCGGCTTCCGCGATGCGTTCCCGGCCTGCGACCCGGCGCCGGGCGAGAAGGCCGCGTGGGGCGAGGGTCCGGCCTTCCACGCCCACCAGATCGTGCTCGAAGTGCTCAGCGAGACCGGCGGGTTCGGCCTGCTGCTGTGGCTGGCCGGCGTCGCGCTGGCGTGGCGGGCCTGGCGTTTCGCCGATGCCGCCGCGCGCGAGCGCGCACGCCCGGCGATGCTGGCGCTGGCGGTCACGGTGTTCCCGTTCAACACCCACTTGGCGTTTTATTCGACGTTCTGGGGCGGGCTGACGCTGCTGCTGGCGGCGGTGTATGCGGGCAGCCTGCTCGCGCGCGACGTGGGTGGAAGGGCGGAATAAGGACAGGGAACAGGGAACAGGGAACAGGGAACAGGGAACAGGGAACAGGGAACAGGGAACAGGGAACAGGGAACAGGGAACAGGGAACAGGGAACAGGGAACAGGGAACAGGGAACAGGGAACAGGGAACAGGGAACAGGGAACAGGGAACAGGGAACAGGGAACAGGGAACAGGGAACAGGGAACAGGGAACAGGGAACAGGGAACAGGGAACAGGGAACAGGGAACAGGGAACAGGGAACAGGGAACAGGGAACAGGGAACAGGGAACAGGGAACAGGGAACAGGGAACAGGGAACAGGGAACAGGGAACAGGGAACAGGGAACAGGGAACAGGGAACAGGGAACAGGGAACAGGGAACAGGGAACAGGGAACAGGGAACAGGGAACAGGGAACAGGGAACAGGGAACAGGGAACAGGGAACAGGGAACAGGGAACAGGGAACAGGGAACAGGGAACAGGGAACAGGGAACAGGGAACAGGGAACAGGGAACAGGGAACAGGGAACAGGGAACAGGGAACAGGGAACAGGGAACAGGGAACAGGGAACAGGGAACAGGGAACAGGGAACAGGGAACAGGGAAGCAAAGGCGGCGTCGCCTGTTGTTGCTTCCCTGTTCCCAGTTCCCGCTTCTCACTCCCGCTCCACGTCCCTCAATACGGCGTCACCATCCCCGGTGGCCGGCGCTTGAAGCGGCGGTGGATCCACAGGTACTGCGAGGGCGCCTCGCGCACCATCGCCTCGATCGCGCTGTTGACCCGGGTGCTGTCGGCGGTCGCGTCCTTGGACGGAAACTCCTGCAGCGGTGGCGCGATCCGCAACACGTAGTCCGCGCCTTCGCGGCGGTGGAAGAACGGCACCACCGCGCAACCGCTGAGGCGGGCGAACTGGTGGGTCGCGGTGATCGTCGCCGCCGGCACGCCGAAGAACGGGGCGAACACCGTGTCCTTGCCGCGCATGTCCTGGTCGGGCGCGTACCACAGCAGGCCGCCGGCCTTGAGGTGGCGCATCGCCGGGCGGATGTCCTCGTTGCTGAACATCGCCGCGGCGTAGCGCAGCCGGCCGCGCTTGACCGCCCACTCGAACACCTCGCTGCGATGGCGCCGGTACATGCCGGCCAGCGGCACGTGGTCGCACAGCAGGCGGCCGCACATCTCCAGGGTCATGAAGTGGCCGGAGACCATCAACACGCCGCGGCCTTGCGCGCGCAGCGCGTCGAGGTGCTCGCGGCCCTCGATCCGCACCGTGCGCCGCATCGGCGCGGCCGAGCCCCACCATGCGCGCGCGAACTCGAACAGGCCGATGCCGAAGTCGCGGAAGCTCGCGCGCAGCAGCGCCTCGCGTTCGGCGGCTGTCTTCTCCGGGAAACACAGCGCCAGGTTGATCGCCGCGGCGCGACGGCGCTCGCCCGCGGTGCGGAACGCGAGCGCGCCGATCGCCCGGCCCAACCCGCGCTGCAATGCCCAAGGCAGCCGCGCACCGAGCCACATCAGCGCGAACGCGCCCCACATCGGCCAATGCCGCAGCCCGCGCGGCGCGGGTGGCACCGCGTTCGCCGGTGTGGGTTTCGTAGCGGTGTCGGTGGTGGACGCATGGGGCGAAGACATGGCCGCGATTCTACCGGTGCCGTAGATCGCCGCCGCGCAAGCTGCCCGGCTCGCGCCGCCTTCGCTATCCTGCACCGATGCGTAGTGACCCCATCGAGCGCCTGTTGCGCGGCCTGTACTCGGCCGCGCTCTACCTGTTGGTGCCGATCACCATCTACCACCTGATCTGGCGCGGCTTCCGGCAGCCCGCGTATTTCCAGCGCTGGCCGGAGCGTTACGCCGTCTACCGCGAGTCCCATGCCGATGCCCGGCCCGCATCGGTCCCGCGCAACGCGGGCACGCTGTGGCTGCACGCGGTGTCGGTGGGCGAGGTCAACGCCGCGGTGCCGCTGGTCAGCGCGCTGCGCCGCGGGCGCCCCGACCTACGCCTGCTGGTCACCACGATCACCCCGACCGGTTCCGAGCGCGTGCGCGCGCTGTGGGGCGACGACGTCGAGCACGTGTACCTGCCGTACGACCTGCCCGGCGCGGTCGGCCGCTTCCTCGACCACCACCGCCCGTGCGCGGCGCTGATCATGGAAACCGAGCTGTGGCCGAACCTGCTGTTCGGCTGCCGCGACCGCGGCATTCCCGCCTACATCCTCAACGCGCGTCTGTCGGAGCGTTCGTTGCGCGGCTACCGCGTGCTCGCGCCGCTGGTCGGGCGCGCGCTGCGCACCGTGCACACGGTCGCGGCGCAGTCGATGGCCGATGCGGTGCGCTTCGTGCAACTGGGCGCGCGCAGCGAGCAGGTCACCGAAACGGGCAACCTCAAGTACGACGTCAGCGTGCCCGACACGCTGCCCGGGTTCGCCGAGGAATGCCGCCGGCACAGCGACGCGCGCCCGGTGTGGATCGCCGCGAGCACCCACGTCGACGAGGAGGCCGCGGTGATCGCTATCCACCGCCACCTGCGCAAGCGCTTCCCGGATCTGCTGCTGCTGTGGGCGCCGCGCCATCCCGAGCGCTTCCGCGCGGTCGCCGAGCACGCGCGCGCCGCCGGCTGGCAGGTGGCGACGCGCTCGCGTGCGCGTTGGCCGCAGTCCGGCGACGCGGTGTTCGTGGTCGACACCCTGGGCGAACTGCTGAGCTTCTACGCCTGCGCCGACGTTGCCTTCGTCGGTGGCAGCCTGCAGCCGGTGGGCGGCCACAACCTGCTCGAACCGGCGGCCGCGGGCACGCCGATCGTCACCGGCCCGCACCTGCACAACTTCGCCGAGATCGCGCAGCGGCTGGCCGATGCGCAGGCGTTGAAGGTGTGCGCCGATGCACCTGCGGTGGAGGCGGCGCTGGCGGCGCTGCTCGGCGACGAACAAGCGCGCGCGCGGATGGCGCAGGCCGGACACGCGCTGGTGGAAGCCGGCCGCGGCGCGGTCGCGCAGACCATCACCCTGCTGCAGCCGGCATTGCCGCCGCAGCGATAGACTCGCGCGGGCTTGGGCGGCAGCCTGGTAGATCCGAGCCTGCTCGGATTGCTTTGGGCTCTGGTGCGAACGGCGATCCGAGCAGGCTCGGATCTACAGGAACGACGGTGATCCGGGCAGGCCGGGAGCTGCGGAAGCGCAGGGCGAACGCATCCAGACCCCCTCGCCAAAACGACAATGCCGGCACAAGGCCGGCATCGGTCGCCACACTTGGTCGTCGATCAGCGGCGCGGCGTGGCCGGCGGCGTCGCCACCTGCGCTTCGGCATTGACCGTCAGCAGGCGGTTGATGTCCTGCACGTCGGCGACATCGAGGGTGCCGGCGGCCTGTTCCAGCAGCAGGCGGTTCTGCAGGTAGTTGTAGCGCGCCAGCGCGTAGGCCTGCTGCGCGGTGAACAGGTTGCGCTGGTTGTTGAGCACGTCCAGCACCGTGCGGGTGCCCACTTCCAACCCGACCTGCGAGGCGTCGTACGCGCTCTGCGCCGAGAACAGCGCCAGGCGTCGGGCCTCGACCTCGCTGACGCCGGCGACCAGGGTCTGGTAGGCGTTGCGGGTGTTGCGCACCAGCGCGCGCTTCTGCTGTTCGAGCTCGTCGCTGGCGACGTCGCGCTGCGCGATCGCCTGGCGCACGCGCGACTGCACCGCGCCGCCGGAGAAGATCGGCACCGAGAGCGTGATGCCGACGCTGGGGCCGCGATTCTCGCTATCGATCGGGCTGGGCGGCAACGAGAAGGAGCCGCTGGAGAACGTGCGCTCGCCGGTGACCTTGTTGTAGCCGTAACCGGCGCCGAGGTACAGGGTCGGCCAGTGGCCGGAGCGAGCGGTTTCAATGTTGGCTTCGGTAGATTCCACCTGGGCCTGCTTGGCGGCGAGCGCGGGGTTGTTTTTGGTCGCCGACTGCACCCACTGCTCGGAGCCCTGCGACTCGGGCAGCACCGGCTGGAAGTCCTTGGGCAGGCCCTGCAGGTTGCGCACCGGCTGGCCGGTGATCTCGGCCAGCGCCTGGTAGGCGTCCTCCACGGCGTTGCGCGCCAGGATCGTGTTGGCGCGCGCGCTGTCGAACTGGGCGCGCGCCTCGTGCACATCGGTGATCGGCGCCAGGCCGACCTCGAGGCGCTTGGAGGCGAAGTCGAACTGCTTCTGCAGCGCGGCTTCGGCGGCCTCGGCCGCGGCCAGCGTCTCCAGCTGCACCAGCACGTTGAAGTACGCCGCCGAGGTGCGGGTGATCAGCACGTCGCTGGCGGATTCGAGCTGGAAGTCGCTGGCACGGCTCAAGGCGTTCTGGCTACGCAGCGTGGTGAAGCGCGAGCGGTCGAAGATCATCTGGTCCAGCTGCACACCGGCGCGGCGCGTAGTCGAATCAGTTTTCACGTCGCCGCTGACCGTCGGCTCGGTCGGGTCGCCCTGGAACGTGCCCGGCCCTTCACTGCGGGCCTTCTCGAGCGAGGCCGAGCCACCAATCTGCGGCAGCATCGCCGCGCGCGCCTGCACCGCGCCTTCGCGGGTGGCCAGGCGGCCGGACTCGGCGGCCGACAGCTGCGGGTCGCCGGTCCGCGCCAGTTCGTAGGTCTGCAACAGGTCTTCGGCGGCGGCGGTGCCCGGCAACAGGGCGGCCGTGCTGATAACGGCGGCGAGGGCAAGTACGAGCGGGCGGCGGATCATGCGGTGTCCTTGTCCGTTTTTATTTAGAAGTCCGCACATGGATGTGCGGGGTGTTGCGAGGGACTCGCATTAAAATTCGAACGTCGGCGCGGGGGCCGCGCCGACGAGATAGGGGAGATCGGTTTCAAACAACGAAGCGATGCGCGCGCCGTTGACAGCGTCGCCGTCGGCGCCGGCCTGCAGCAGCACCGCTTCCATCGCCGGCGAGCGGCCGCGGACCACGAACATGCGGCCACCGGGCTGCAGCCAGCGCAGGAACTGCTGCGGAATGTCGGTCACCGCACCGGTCACGCAGATCGCGCTGAAGCGGCGGTCGGTATCGAACGCAAATGCGTCGACGGTCTCGACCCGGGCGTTGCCGATCGCCTGCGCGGCCAGCTGCCGGCGCGCGGCGTCGGCGAGGTCGGGGTGGATCTCGAGGCTGACGACCTCGCGCGCGAGGCGGGCGAGGCAGGCGGTCAGGAACCCGCTGCCGGTGCCGATCTCGAGCACGTCGTCTCCCGGCGCCAGGTCCAGCGCCTGCAGGGAGCGGCCTTCGACCACCGGCTTCATCATCGACTCGCCATGGCCCAGCGGCAGGGCGACGTCGGCGTACGCCAGGTTGCGGTGCGCGGCCGGGGCGAACTGCTCGCGCGGCAGCGTCGACAGCACCTCGAGCACGCGCGGGTCGAGCACCTCCCAGGGCCGAACCTGTTGTTCGACCATCAGTTCGCGGGCTTTGGCGTAATCGAGCGTCGTCATCGGGGCTTGTGGGGTCAGCGCGGGAGGCCGTGCATTCTACCGGGGAGGGATTGCCGCGTCGGCTTGCCGGCGGGCGTGCGCAGGATCACCGCTGGCGGCGCCGCACACTGAGTGCCAAAGGTAACCAGTACTGATGTAGCCAATGCCGTCGGCGGCCAGGCGTCAACCCGGCAGGAATCACCGCTGGCGTCCGGTCGCATAGGCGCGCAGGAACAGCTCCACGGTCGCGGCCACGTGCGCGTCGACGTCGAAGTCGCAGGCCGCGCCGCAGCCGAACACCAGCCGCGCATGCGCCTCGCCCTTGAGGAGGCAGAAGAACTGCGAGGCGGCGCGCTCCACATCGGGGATATCGAGTTCGCCGCTGGCGATGCGCCGTTCCAGCAGTGCCGCGAACTCGTCCTGGACGCGCTTGGGCCCCGCTTCCCAGAACAGCTGCGGCAGCGACGAATCGGCCAGCTGCGGCGTGCACAGCATGCGGTGGCCGGCGATGGCCTCGGGGTTGCTGATCATCGAATAGAACGCCTGCGCGATCGCCATCAGGCGTTCGCGCAGCGGCAACTGCGGCTCGGCCTCGAACAGCGTCGACGGCAGCTGCTGCTCGCAGTAGGACTTCACGACCGAGACGTACAGGGTCTCCTTGTCGCCGAAGTGGCTGTAGACGGTGAGCTTGGAGACGCCGGCCGCAGCCGCGATCTGGTCCATGCTGGCGCCGTCGAAGCCGTTCGTGGTGAACATCCGCCGCGCCGCATCGAGGATCGCCGCGCGCTTGCCCAGGTCCTTGGGTCGGCCGGGGCCGACGGACCTGGCGTCGGTCCGGACCGACGGGTCGGCGGCGGTGGTGGCTTGCTCGGGTTTGCGGTCTGAAATCATCATTGAATACTAGACTAAGCGGTTCGATATTTATACAGTACTGCAAAGTTCATTAATCATCCTTGAGGCGCGCCATGTCCATCCGACCCCGCACCGGTGCGTTGTTCAGCATCACCGCCACCGCCGCGCTGTTGGCCGGTTGCGGTGCCCCGCCCGAGGTCGTCGAGGCCGCGCGGCCTGTGCTCGTTGCGCACCCGGTCGCGGCCGGCGATTCGGTGGCGGCGTACGCGGGCGAAGTCCGCGCGCGCGAGGAAAGCCCGCTCGCGTTCCGGGTCGGTGGTCACCTGGTCGAGCGCAAGGTCGACGTTGGCGACCACGTCCGCCGCGGCGACCTGCTCGCGGTGCTCGATGCCGGCGACCTGCAGGCGCAGGCGCGCGCCGCGCAGGCGCAACTGGCCGCCGCGCAGGCCGAACTGGGCCGCGCGCGCGCCGACCAGGCGCGCTACGCCACGCTCGGCCGCGAGCAACTGGTCAGCCGCTCGACCATCGATGCGCAGAACGCGGCCGCCGCCGCGGCCCAGGGCCAGGTCAACGCCGCCCGCGCCAACCTCGACGTGGCCAGCAACCAGAGTGCCTACACCCAGCTGCGCGCGCCGAGCGCGGGCGTGATCGCCGCGCGCAGCGCCGAAGCCGGGCAGGTGGTCGGGGCCGGGCAGACGGTGTTCACCCTCGCCTCCGACGGCGCGCGCGAGGTCGCGTTCGCGGTGTCCGAAAGCGCGATCGCGACCCTCAAGCCGGGCGCGTCGGTACTGGTCGAGGTGTGGTCGCAGCCCGGCCAGCGCTGGCCCGGTCGCGTGCGCGAGATCGCGCCGGCCGCCGACCCGGCCTCGCGCACCTACGCCGCGCGGGTCACCGTCGCCGCGCCGGCGGGCACCTTCGAGTTGGGCCAGAGCGCGCGGGTCTACCTGCCGCAGGCCGGCAACGGCGGGTTGAGCGTGCCGCTGGCCGCGTTGCAACGCAGTGGCAACGGCGCGGCGGTGTTCGTGGTCGATCCCGCGACTTCCACGCTCAAGCTGCAGCCGGTCCAGGTCGGCCCCTACGGCCAGGACCGCGCGCCGGTCAAAGGCGGTCTGGACGCGAACGACTGGGTGGTCGCCGCCGGTGGCCACCTGCTGCGCGCGGGGCAGAAGGTGGTGCCCGTGGATCGCGACAACCGGCCCATAAAAACGCAGTAGTCGAAGCAGAAGAAGCCCCAGCGGCGATGGTCATCCTGATGCGGCTCCCGCGCGTCACCTTCGCCCTTCCCCCGATTTCGGGGGAAGGGTTGGGATGGGGGCGCGGCAATGATCAGGTCGCGCCGCAACCCCCGAGCGCCCTCACCCCAGCCCTCTCCCGTAAGCGGGAGAGGGCGCAACAGCCAACGAGCCCCTGACTCATGCGCTTCAACCTTTCCGAATGGGCGCTGCGCCACCGCAGCCTGATCGTCTACGCGATGCTGGTGATGGCACTCGCCGGCGCGGTCTCGTACCTGAAGCTGGGCCGCAGCGAGGACCCGGCGTTCACCTTCAAGGTGATGGTGGTGCGCACGCTGTGGCCGGGGGCGACCGCGGAAGAGGTCGCGCAGCAGGTGACCGAGCGGATCGAGAAGAAGCTGATGGAAACCGGCGAGTACGAGTTCATCCGCTCGTACTCGCGCGCCGGCGAGTCGCAGGTGATCTTCGCCGCGCGCGACTCGATGCGTTCCAGCGAGATCGCGCCGCTGTGGTACCAGGTGCGCAAGAAGATCGGCGACATCAAGGCGACGTTGCCCCGCGACGTGATCGGCCCGTTCTTCAACGACGAGTTCGGCGACACCTTCGGCAACATCTACGCGCTGACCGGGCCGGGCTTCGACTACGCGGTGCTGAAGGACTACGCCGAGCGCGTGCAGCTCGCGCTGCAGGACCAGCCCGACGTCGGCAAGATCGAGCTGTTCGGGGTGCAGGACGAGAAGATCTGGGTCGAGCTGTCGAACACCAAGCTGGCGACGCTCGGCGTGCCGGCGGCCGCGGTCGGCGAGGCCCTGAACCAGCAGAACGCGATCGCGCCGGCGGGGTTCTTCGAGACCAACAGCAGCCGCGTGCCGTTGCGTGTCGACGGCCGCTTCACTTCGGTCGAGCAGATCCGCGCGTTCCCGATTCGGGTCGGCGACCGCACGTTCCGCCTCGGCGATGTCGCCGACGTGCACCGCGGCTTCGCCGACCCGCCGGCGCCGCAGATGCGCTTCATGGGCGAGGACGCGATCGGCATTGGCGTGGCGATGAAGTCCGGCGGCGACATCCTCCAACTCGGCGCGACGCTGGAAAGCGAGTTCGCCGCGCTGCAGAAAACGCTGCCGGCCGGCATGCAATTGCGCAAGGTCTCCGACCAGCCCGCGGCGGTCGAGGAATCGGTCGGCGAGTTCATCAAGGTGCTGACCGAGGCGGTGGCGATCGTGCTGCTGGTGAGCTTCTTCTCGCTCGGCCTGCGCACCGGCCTGGTGGTGGCGTTGTCGATCCCGCTGGTGCTGGCGATGACGTTCGCGGTGATGGCGTTCTTCGGCGTCGGCCTGCACAAGATCTCGTTGGGCGCGCTGGTGCTGTCGCTCGGGTTGCTGGTCGACGACGCGATCATTGCCGTGGAGATGATGGCGATCAAGATGGAGCAGGGCTTCAGCCGCATCAAGGCCGCCGCGTTCGCCTGGGACAGCACCGCGTTTCCGATGCTGACCGGGACCCTGATCACCGCGGCCGGCTTCCTGCCGATTGCGACCGCGGCCTCGAGCACCGGCGAGTACACCCGCTCGCTGTTCCAGGTGGTCACGATCGCGCTGCTGGTGTCGTGGGTCGCCGCGGTCGCGTTCATCCCGTACCTGGGCGACAAGCTGCTGCCGGACCATGGCCACGCCGCCGCGCTCAAGCCCGGGTCCTTGGCCGCGCGTTGGCACGCGCAGCGCGCGCGCTGGGCCGTGCAGTTCCCCCGTTTCGCCGACTTCATCGCTCCGGCCGTGCACGACGGCCAGGACCACGATCCGTACGACACGCCGTTCTACGCGCGCTTCCGCCGCTTGCTGGTGTTCTGCGTGCGCCGGCGCTGGCTGGTGATCGGCGTCACCATCGCCGCATTCGTGGCCTCGGTGCTGCTGTTCCGCTTCGTGCCGCAGCAGTTCTTCCCCGACTCGGTGCGGCCGGAGCTGATGGTGGACATGGAGCTGGCCGAGGGCAGCTCGCTGCGCGCGACCGCGGCGCAGGCCAGGAAGCTCGAAGCCGTGCTCAAGCAACGCCAGGACCTGGACAACTACGTGGCGTACGTCGGCACCGGCTCGCCGCGCTTTTATCTGCCGCTCGACCAGCAGCTGCCGGCGGCGAACTTCGCCCAGTTCGTGCTGATGCCCGAAAGCGTGGAGGCGCGCGAGGCGATCCGCGAGTGGATGATCGCCGAGGTGATCCCGCAGTTCCCGGAGCTGCAACTGCGCGTGACGCGGCTGGAGAACGGCCCGCCGGTCGGCTACCCGGTGCAGTTCCGGGTCTCGGGCGAGCACATCGACCAGGTGCGCGCGATCGCCTACCAGGTGCGCGAGAAGATCGGCGCCAACCCGCACGTGGCCAACGTCAACCTCGACTGGGACGAGCCGAACAAGGTCGTGCGCCTGCAGGTCGACCAGGAACGCGCCCGCGCGCTGGGGATCAGTTCGGCACAGATCGCGCAGTTCCTGTCCGGCTCGCTGTCGGGATCGCACATCAGCACCTACCGCGAGGGCAACGAGCTGGTCGAGATGCTGTTGCGTGGGCCGGACGAGGAGCGCCTGCAGCTGGACATGCTCGGCAGCCTGATGATTCCTACTGGGAGCGGGCCGACCGCCAGCGGCAAGGCGGTGCCGCTGAACCAGGTCGCCACGCTCGAGTATGGCTTCGAGGAAGGCATCATCTGGCACCGCGACCGCCAGCCGACGATGACCGTGCGCGCCGACATCTACGACGGCACCCAGCCGGCATCGGTGATGGCGCAGATCTCGCCGACCCTGGACGGCATCCGCGCGGGCCTGCCGTACGGCTACGCGGTCGAGGTCGGCGGCAGCGTCGAGGATTCGGCGCGCGGCCAGGACTCGATCGTCGCCGGCGTTCCGTTGTTCCTGTTTGCGGTGTTCACCTTGCTGATGCTGCAGCTGCGCAGCTTCTCGCGCAGCATCATGGTGCTGCTGACCGCGCCACTGGGCTTGATCGGCGTGACGCTGTTCCTGCTTGTGTTCCGGGTGCCGTTCGGGTTCGTGGCGATGCTCGGCACGATCGCGCTGTCGGGGATGATCATGCGCAACTCGGTGATCCTGGTCGACCAGATCGAGCAGGACCGCGGCGAAGGCGCGCAGCCGTGGCAGGCAATCGTGGAGGCGACCGTGCGCCGCTTCCGCCCGATCGTGCTGACCGCGCTGGCCGCGATCCTGGCGATGATCCCGCTGTCGCGCAGTGCGTTCTTCGGGCCGATGGCGGTGGCGATCATGGGCGGGTTGCTGGTCGCGACGGTGCTGACGCTGCTGTTCCTGCCGGCGCTGTACGCGGCGTGGTTCAAGATCAAGGTGCCGACGGCGGCTTGAACGATGCGTGCGTCGCTCTCATTCCCTTCTCCCTCCGGGAGAAGGTGCCCGCAGGGCGGATGAGGGTTCGGCGACGTGGCAGTGATGGAGCGCTCGTAGAGCTCTTCAGCTCGCGTCGTTACGCGGACGCTGATTGCTTGACAGCGGCTCACTATCGCGGCTCCACCGAACCCTCACCCCAACCCCTCTCCCGACGGGAGAGGGGCTTTGGCGGCGCTAGTCTTTCGCGCCCCACGGCGCTGGCGGCAGTCCGACCGGCTGGCTCAGGTCGAACTCGACCCGGAACAGGCGGCCGCCCGGGCGCGCCAGTTCGTAGACGAACACGCGGTCAGGATCGACCTCCATCGCCCAGACGTTGGCGTTGGATACCGTGCGGCCTTCGCGCGTGAACATCGCCTGCGAGTCGGCATCGACCGGAAATTCCTGGCGCGTCTCCGTGCCGGCAGCCGCGGTATCGCCGCCGTACATCGTCACCGCATCGGCGCTGCCGTCGGCGTGGCGGTGGTCGTGCTTGAGCCGCAGGCCGGGGGCGGTGCGCGTGACGACCCAGGTGCGCGAGCGGTCGTCGCCGACGTGGAACGGGATGCGGATCTCGCGTGTGCTGCATTCGCGCACGTGCATCACGAGGGGTTTCCCGGTGAACGGGTCGGGGCCGGTCGCGGCCGGCGTGTCGATCGCGACGCGGCCGGCAAAGGCCTTGCCGCACAGCGCCGACAGGCGTTCGAAGAAGGCGTCGTGCGCCATCTGGTGCCGCGACGCGGAGGGCGTGGTGCAGGCCGCGAGGGCGAAGCCCAGCGCGGCGGCGACGATGCGAGCGAGGATTGTCATGCGTTGCAACCTACCGGTCGCCCAGACCCGCGGCAATCAGGCGCGGGCCGCGCGCGGCAGCGTTTCGTCGACGCTGGCACCGGCGAGCACGTCGGCACGCGGGCCGGCGACCGGCGACACGTGCGCCTGCGCCCCGAAGCCGGCGTCGTTGAACGCCGACCGCATCGCCGGCGCCGCGGCCTCCGCGTCCGCGCGCGACGCGAACCACGCGAACACGCTCGGGCCACCACCGGAGATGCTCGCGCCGAGCGCGCGCTGGTCCAGGGCCGCGGCCTTGACCGCGGCGAAACCCGGGATCAGCGGCGCGCGCCGCGGCTCGACCAGCAGGTCGTGCAGGCCTTCGCGGATCAGCTCGGCGTCGCCGCGCTGTAGGCCGGTCAGGAACAGCGCCAGGTGCGCGCTCTGCGCGACCACCAGCGGCAGCGCCACCGGCTCGGCCAGCACCGCGCGCGCGCGGCGCGTCTCCAGCACCTGCTCGGGGTGCACGACCACGCAGTGCAGCCAGTCGGGCACGGCCAGGCCGATCATGCGGGTCGCCGTGGCCATGACCACGCCGCCGAGCAGCATCGGCGCGACGTTGTCGCCGGTGCGGCTGCCGCTGGACAGCGATTCGCCATCCAGCGCGAACGGATACAGCGACGCCCGCGGCAACGGCGTGTCCAGCAGCGCGTTCGCGGCGACCAGCGCGGCCACGCACGAGGCGGCCGAACCGCCGAGGCCGGAGCCGACCGGGATGCCTTTCTCCAGCTCCACGGCGAAACCGTAGGGCAAGCCGAGTGTGTCGCGCAGGCACTGCAACGCGCGCCCGGCGGTGTTTAGCGCCGGCTGCAGCGGCAACATCTCGGCCCCGGTGACTTCACCGCGGATCGCGTCGATGCGCACGCTCGGGTCGTCGATGCGGCGCACGATCGCGACATCGCGCGGGCCGTCGATCGAATGACCGAGCAGGTCGAAGCCGACGCCGATGTTGCCGACGCTGGCCGGGGCGAAGGCGCGGACGGCGTCGCGGCAGGGGGGATTCATGGTGGTGCTCCTGCTGCCGTCGGCCGTCACCCGGCGCGGGCGTGCTGATGGGTCGGAGAGAGGGCAGGGCCTGGCGGCGGTTTGTCGGGGTCCGCACTGGCGAGCCTCGGCCCGGTGGATTATCGGCGCAACCGCAGCCGCCACGCCAAATCCCGCGCGGTCGCGGCGGACCGCGGAAGCCGGTGCGCTGCGCTCGGCGCGCACGCGCCGTGCCCCCGTGGCTGGCCCCGTGGGCCCACCCGTGGTGAAATGCCCGCCGAAGCGGGGGTACCGCGCAGGCCATACAACGAAGGCCGGCGGTTGAGACAGACCCTTCGAACCTGATGCACGTAAGGAGCGCGGCGATCCCGTCGGCTCCCGAACCGCCGTAGGGAAGCTTCGCGATACCGCCGCGCGCGGTGCGCGCCGCCGCTTCGTCTCGCCGCCACCGGACGCAAGCCATGAATGCCGTGCCCTCCCAGCTGTTGCAAGAAGCCGATCGCCTGTCGGCCGACGTCGTGCGCCCGATCCCGGGTTCGCGCAAGGTCCACGTCGAGGGCTCGCGCCCCGACCTGCAGGTGCCGATGCGCGAAATCGCGCTGGCCAAGACGCCGACCATCTTCGGCGGCGAGGACAACGCCGCGCTCGCGGTCTACGACTGCTCGGGGCCGTACACCGACGCCCACGTCGAGATCGACCTCGCGCGCGGCCTGGCGCCGCTGCGCGCGGCCTGGATCGCCGAGCGCGGTGACACCGAGGTGCTGCCGGGCCTGTCCTCGCAGTTCGGCCGCCAGCGCGAGCACGACGTGCGGCTGGACGCGGTGCGCTTCGGCAACCGCCCGCTGCCGCGTCGTGCGCTCGCCGGCGCCAACGTGACGCAGATGCACTACGCGCGCCGCGGAATCGTGACCCCGGAAATGGAGTTCATCGCGATCCGCGAGAACCAGCGCCTCGAGTCGATCCGCGAGGCGCACCTGCTCAAGCAGCATCCCGGCGAGTCGTTCGGCGCCAACATCCAGAAGCTCATCACCCCCGAGTTCGTGCGCGACGAGGTCGCCCGCGGCCGCGCGATCATCCCGTGCAACATCAACCACCCGGAAAGCGAGCCGATGATCATCGGCCGCAACTTCCTGACCAAGGTCAACGCGAACATCGGCAACTCGGCGGTGTCGTCGGGCATCGCCGAGGAAGTCGAGAAGCTGGTCTGGTCGATCCGCTGGGGCGCCGACAACGTCATGGACCTGTCGACCGGCAAGCACATCCACGAAACCCGCGAGTGGATCATCCGTAACTCGCCGGTGCCGATCGGCACCGTGCCGATCTACCAGGCGCTGGAGAAGGTCGACGGCCGCGCCGAGGAACTGACCTGGGAGATCTACCGCGACACCCTGATCGAACAGGCCGAGCAGGGCGTCGACTACTTCACGATCCACGCCGGCGTGCTGCTGCGCTACGTGCCGCTGACGGCCAAGCGCGTGACCGGCATCGTCAGCCGCGGCGGCTCGATCCTCGCCAAGTGGTGCCTCGCGCACCACAAGGAGAATTTCCTCTACACGCACTTCGAGGACATCTGCGAGATCATGAAGGCGTACGACGTGTCGTTCTCGCTTGGCGACGGCCTGCGCCCGGGCTCGATCGCCGACGCCAACGACGCCGCCCAGTTCGGCGAGCTCGAGACCCTCGGCGAGCTGACCAAGATCGCGTGGAAGCACGACGTGCAGACCATGATCGAAGGCCCCGGCCATGTGCCGATGCAGCTGATCAAGGAGAACATGGACAAGCAGCTCGCGGTCTGCGGCGAGGCGCCGTTCTACACCTTGGGACCGCTGACCACCGATATCGCCCCGGGTTACGACCACATCACCAGTGCCATCGGCGCGGCGATGATCGGCTGGTACGGCACCGCGATGCTCTGCTACGTCACGCCGAAGGAACACCTCGGCCTGCCGAACAAGCAGGACGTGCGCGAAGGGCTGATGGCCTACAAGATCGCCGCGCACGCGGCCGACCTGGCCAAAGGCCACCCCGGCGCGCAGGCGCGCGACAACGCGCTGAGCAAGGCGCGTTTCGAATTCCGCTGGGAGGACCAGTTCAACCTCGGCCTCGACCCGGAACGCGCCCACGAGTACCACGACGAGACCTTGCCGAAGGACGCGCACAAGGTCGCGCACTTCTGTTCGATGTGTGGCCCGCACTTCTGCTCGATGAAGATCACCCAGGACGTGCGCGAGTACGCCAGGGAGCACGGCATCGACGAGCAGGCCGCGATCGACGAGGGCATGGCGGAGAAATCGGCCGAGTTCCGCGCCGCCGGGGCGCAGGTGTATCGTCCTGCCTGATCACACCGGGGCGCAACGATGGGCAAGGGCGGTGAGGCGGTCAGGGCCGGTGTCAGCTTCGGCAGCGCACTGGCTATCGCGATTTCCTGGACGGCGAACAAATCGCTGCTGTGGGCGATCGTCCACGGCATCCTGTCGTGGCTGTACGTCATCTATTACGCGCTGCGCTACCACTTCCAGGTGGTCGGCTGACATGGGCGTGGGCCTGCCGCGCCGTTGGGCGTCGCTGTGGCGGCATCATCCATCGGCGCTGTTGCTGGCGGCGCAGCTGCTGAGCCTGGTGCTCTATCCGCTGATGGACGACACCCACAGCGGGCGCGTGCTGTACGGCGCGGTAGCGCTGGTGGTGGTGCCGCTGGCGGTGTGGGTGGTCAGCCGCAGCCCATCGCTGAACTGGATCGCCTGGCTGCTGGCGCTGCCGGCGCTGGCGCTGTCGGTGCTGGCGATCGTGCTGGACCTGCCATGGCTGATCACGACCGCCTCGATGCTGGAATCGGCGCTGTACTTCTATGCCGCGGGCAGCCTGATCTCCTACATGCTCCACGACCACAGCGTCACCGCCGACGAGCTGTTCGCGGCCGGGGCGACGTTCACGCTGCTGGCGTGGGGGTTCGCCTACGCGTTCTTCGCTTGCCAGGCGTGGTACCCGGGCAGCTTCGCGGGCGCGGTGGACCCCGAACGGCCGCGCAGCTGGATTGAACTGCTGTTCCTGAGCATGTCCACGCTGTCGAGCGTCGGCAACGGCGACATCGTGCCGCTGGGGTCGCAGGCGCGGGTACTGGTGATGTTCGAGCAGATGGCCGGCGTGGGCTACATCGCCACGGTGGTGTCGCGCCTGATCGGGCTGACCATCGTGCGCCACGAACGCGCCGCAGGCGACTAGGCGCCGCTTCGCCCCGCAGCTCCCGCGCCGGGCCACGGTGCACGTGCATGGAAAACTGCGGACGCATCCGCGAAACGGGCCGGTTCAGCGGCCCACGTTAAGATGCGCCGCGCGGTGGCGCGTGCCGCAGCCGCTGTCGTGATGTGCCGAGTGTGGCGGTTGCGCGTGGCCGTTCGGCACATGCCGCTGCCACCGCTGGCACCCATCATTCGCAGGATCCATGCCCAGACCATCCGAGCCACCGCCGCAATCGTCCCTGTCGGATCGGTTGCGGGTGGGCGAGTGCGTGGTCGACATCCCGTTGCGCGAGGTGCAGGCGGCGCGCTCGCACCGGCCGCGGCGGATCACCCCCAAGAGCCTGGGCGTACTGCTGGCGCTGGTCGAACAGGCCGGGCGGGTGGTCAGCCGCGAGGCCCTGCTCGCGCAGGTGTGGCCGGACACCCTGCCCAGCAACGACGTCGTCACCCAAGCGATCACCCAGCTGCGCAAGGCGTTCGGCGAGGAGCGCGGCGACGTCCACTACATCGAGACCATCGCCAAGACCGGCTACCGGTTGCTGGCGCCGGTCGAGTGGCTGGCCACGCAAGTTGCGGCGGCCCCGCCGGTCGCCGCGCCCGCGGGCGGCCGAACGCCCGCGCCCGCGTCGGAATCATCCGTCGCCGCGGCCGAGGTGGTCGCCCCGGTGCCGTTGCCGCTGGCGTCGCGACCGCGCGGCGGCTGGGCCGCGATCGCCGGCGCGCTGGCGTTTGCGGCGGTGGTGGTGGCCGCAACCTACGCGTGGTCGCTGCGCCGCGAGGCCTCGAACGATCCCCGGCTAGCGTCCGGCGTGGCAGCGGCCGGGAGCGCCGCGGCGCTGCCGTACCGGCTGATCACCTCCGTGCCCGGGGCCGAATCCGCGCCGGCGCTGTCGCCCGACGCGGCGCTGGTCGCCTACGTGGCCGTGCCCGCGGGCCAGCGGGCCACGGCCATCATGGTCCAGACCACCGATCCCAGCCCGCCGCGGCAGCTGACCCGGCCGCCGGCGCCGGCCGAGGACTCGGCGCCGGCCTGGTCCCCGGATGGCCGCGAGATCGCGTTCCTGCGCGTGCGCGCAGGAGTGGGCTGCGCGGTCATGGTGGTGCCGTCCAACGGCGGCACCGAGCGCGTCGTCGGCCGCTGCGACCACCGCAGTCCGCCCGAGTTCGACTGGATCCCGGACGGCAAGGGCCTGGTGTTCGGCAGCCGCGGGACGCTGGGCGACAACGCCGGCCTGCGCGTGCTGGACCTGGCCCGTGGCGCCTGGCGCCGGATCGAGTACGCGGCCAGTGCCGACGACATCGACGCCGCGCCGCGCTACTCGCCCGACGGGCGCTGGATCGTATTCGTGCGCAACACCCCGCTGGGCGATTTCTGGCGCGTGCCCGCTACGGGCGGCAGCGCCAGCGCGCTGACCCGGTTGCGCGCCGACATCCGCGGCTGGGACTGGACCGCGGACGGCCGCGGCATCGTCTACTCGCGCTGGCACGACAGCGAAAGCCGCCTGTACCGGCTCGACCTGGACAGCGGCGTGGTGCGCGACCTGGGTGTCGGCGACGGCGTGCAGCCGTCGACCGCGGCGCGCGCACCGGCGCTGGCGTTCTCGCAGCAGCGCAACTACTACGGGATCTACCGCTTCGACTTGGGCCCCGGCGGCCAAGCCGAGCGTCTGTTCCCATCCTCGGGGCGCGACCGCTTTCCGGCCATCGCCCCGGATGGCCGGCAGCTGGTGTTCGCCTCCGACCGGTCCGGCCAGTTCGGGCTGTGGTGGGCGGACCTGCAGCAACCCAATTCCCTGCGCCTGATCGACGGCGTGCTGCCCGAGTCGCGGCATCTCCCCGAGTGGTCGCCGGACAGCCGCACGCTGCTGCTGGTCGGCTCCGACGCCAGCGGCGTGGCCGGCATCCACGAAGTGGCGCCCGCCAGCGCGCGCGTGACCCGGTTGCCGAGCCCGGTCCATGACCCGGTCCAGGCGGTGTACCTGCCGGGCACCGACGCCGCGGACCGCGACCGCCTGCTGGTGGTGGCCGGTAGCGACGGCGGCCGCCTGCGGCTGACCTTGTTCGACCGCCGCAGCCAGCCGTGGCGGGCGCTGGCCGCGATCGACGACGTCGCGGTGGTGCGTGTCGACCACGCCACCCGGCGCCTGCTGTTCACCCGCAGCGGCCAGGCCGGGCTGTGGCAGTCCGACCTCGCGCTGTCGCCGGGCAGCGTGCGCCAGGTCGATGCCGAGCTGCCGCTGGCGGCCAGTTACCGGCAATGGACGGTCGGCAGCGACGGCCAGTTGTGGTTCATCGATCGGCAGCCCGATTGCGGGGCGCGGCTGCGCCGCCGCGCCGCGGGCTCGCCGGCGGCCGCGGCCATGTCGCGCTGCCTAGACCCGGAGCGGGTCCCCGGGATCGGTGGATTCAGCATCAGCCCGCGCCAGGACGCCGCGTTCTCCACCTTGTCGCAGTGGGTCGGCGGCGACATCGGCTTCATGGCCTTGCCCGAGCCGCAGGAGAGCTTCTGGCCAGGCGTCAGCAAGTAATTGATGCGAAAGGGAAAGCATCCTTCGTAACTCTTTCGGCTCGGCCTTCGTAGCGAATTCGCACAACTCTCCGGCAAATTTCCTGATCCCGCCCCACCCATCGCGCAAACCTGCCGGCCTTACTCGGCAAACGGTGGTGCGCAATGGAGCAAACACAGTGGGCGGATCGCGGGCAGCTGCTGCAGGCCGACGCGCCTGAGACGGCGGGCCAGACCAAGTGCGTGGCGGTGTCGCGGCTGGGCAGCGCGCAGCTGTCCGGGGCGGCGTTCTCGATCTGGGTGCAGCTGCGCGGCACGTCCTGGGTCGAGGCCAAGGAAGGCAAGTTCCGGCTGCGCCGCGGCGACTGGATCGCGCTGGAGAAAGACTCCAAGCCGCTGCTGCAGGCCGACCGCCACGGCGTCTGCATCGGCCTGACCCTGTCGGCCGACGCGCTGCGCTCGATCGCCCGCTTCGCCGACTGCACCCTGTTCGCCGGGCGGGGCCGGATCGCGCGCGCCGAGGCCGCGGTGACCCTGCGCCTGTGGCGCGAAGCCGCCAGCCGCCTGGCCGCCCAGGAACCGGGCGGGACGTTCGACGCCGCGCCGCTGCGGCCGATCCTGCTGCAGCTGGCCGGCATCCAGCGCGAGCTGACCGCCGGCATCGCGCGCTGCCCGGGTCGCTCGCGCGGCCGCAAGCGCCAAGTGTTCGGCCGCCTGCAGCGCGCGCACATGTACCTGCAGGGCAACTGCGACCGGGTGGTGCGGATCGGCGAGCTGGCCGAGCTGACCAGCTTCTCCAGCTGGTACTTCTCCAAGACCTTCCACGCCCTCTACGACGAAAGCCCGCAGGCCGCCGCCGCGCGCATGCGGCTGGAGCGCGCCGCCGAACTGCTGGCCGGGACCACGATGATGATCGGCGAGGTCGCCGCGGCCAGCGGCTTCGACAACTGCTGCAGCTTCGCGCGCGCGTTCCGCGCCCGCTTCGGCCAGTCCGCGAGCCACTACCGCGCCGCCGCGCGCGCCGCGGCTGCCGTGCCCTCGCCGACCGATTCGGCAAACCCAAGCGACGCCCCCCGCAAAGCAGCGTAGGGCGGCGATCCGTAAGTTGGCTGAGCGTTTAACACACCTGTAACAACGCGCCCGAAACGATTATCTGGAGAGAGATAAATGACCCATCGCATTTCGCGTACCGCGATGCGGCTCGGCCTGCTGCCGGCCGGCATCGCTGTCGCACTCGTGCCGGCCTTCGCCAGCGCACAGGACGCCGCCCCGGCGCAGGAAGACGCCACCAATCTGGACCGCATCGAAGTCACCGGCTCGCGCATCCGCCAGGTCGACACCGAGACCTCGGCCCCGGTGCTGCTGATCGACCGCAACGACATCGAGAACCAGGGCTTCCAGTCGGTCGCCGACATCCTGCAGAACATCACCGCGGTCGGTTCGCCGGCGATCAGCCGCACCTCGCCGCTGTCCTCGGGCGAAGCCGTCGGTGGCCAGTACATCGACCTGCGCAACTTGGGCGCCAATCGCACCCTGATCCTGGTCAACGGCAAGCGCCTGGGCATCACCAATGACGGCCTGCAGGACGTCGCCTCGATCCCGGCCTCGATGGTCGAGCGCATCGAAGTGCTGAAGGACGGCGCGTCGACCATCTACGGTTCCGACGCGATCGCCGGCGTGATCAACATCATCACCCGCAAGAACTTCGAAGGCGCCGAAGCCAACGCCTACCTCGGCCAGTACGGCCAGGGCGACGGCCACCGCCAGGTGTACGACTTCGTGCTCGGCTTCACCGGCGACCGCGGTTCGGTCACCGCCGGCGTCGAGTACTCGAAGGAAGACCCGGTGTGGGCGCGTGACCGCTGGTTCTCCAAGGTGCGTTTCCCGACCGGCGAGAAGAGCGCGCCGCGTCCGGGCGGCCTGTCGGGCACCACCCAGTGGGGCCGGTTCTCGTACAACACCGGGCAGGTCAACGCCGCCGGCAACCCGATCTTCGCCACCCGCACGCTGCGCCGTGACGTCGCCGGTCTCAACCCGGCCGACTTCGCCAGCTACCGCGCGCCCAACGGCACCGACACCTCGAACCCGGCGCTGGCCTCGACCGTGTACAGCGGCATCACCCGCAAGTCGATGTTCGTCAACGGCACGTTCGACATCACCGACAACGTCGCGTTCAACGCCGACGTGCTCTACACCGACCGCGACTCGTTCGCGCAGAACGCCGGCTACCCGTTCCAGAGCGCCAACTTCGACCTGTCCGACGGCGGCCTGTCGATCGACAGCGTCTTCAACCCGCTGGGCAACCAGGCCACGGGCGTGCCGGCCGGCGTGCCGCGTCAGGCGATCCAGTACGTGCGTCGTGGCTGGGAAGTGCCGCGCGAGGTCCACAACAGCCTCAACACGTTCCGCTTCAGCGGCGCGTTCGCCGGCTCGTTCGACATCGGCGAGCGCTTCTGGGATTGGGACGCGGGCTACCTGCACAACCGCAACGAGGGCGTCCAGGTCAGCACCGGCAACCTGAACACCCAGGCCGTCGGCTTGGCCACGGGTGCGTCGTTCATCAACGCCCAGGGCATCGCCCAGTGCGGCACCGCTGCCAACCCGATCCCGCTGGGCTTTGGCCCCGGCGCGTGCACGCCGTGGAACCCGCTGGCCCCGTTGGGTTACGCCACCGCCAATGGCCTCGGCGACCCGAACGTGCAGGCGTTCCTGTACCTGCCGGGCCAGGCGCTGTCGGAAACCACCACCAACGTCTACTACGCCAATATCGCCGGCTCGCTGTTCACCCTGCCCGCCGGTGACCTGGGCGTTGCGGTCGGCGTCGAGCACCGCGAGGAAGAGGGTTCGTTCTCGCCCGACGCGCTGGCCCAGACCGGCATCTCCACCGACCTGGCCGCCGGCCCGACCGGCGGCGGCTACTCGCTGGACGAGGTCTACGCCGAGCTGCAGATCCCGCTGCTGACCGACGTGGTGTTCGCCAAGGAACTGAGCCTGTCGCTGGCCAGCCGCTACTCGAACTACGACACCTTCGGCAACACCACCAACAGCAAGTTCGGCTTTAAGTGGAAGCCGTTCGACTCGGTGCTGGTGCGCGGCACCTGGTCGGAAGGCTTCCGTGCCCCGACCGTGGCCGACCTGTTCGGTGGCGTCTCGCAGAGCTTCGAGGACTACACCGATCCGTGCGACACCAGCTTCGGCTCGGTCGCCGGCAGCGCCGCGTGCCTGGCCGACGTTCCGGCCGGCTACCGCCAGCCGGCCAACGATCCCGACGGCCTGGCCGACGGCCCGGGCACCCAGACCCCGATCCCGTTCCTGTCCGGTTCCAACCCGAACCTGAGCCCGGAAACCTCGGAGTCCAAGACGCTCGGCTTCGTCTGGAGCCCCGGCTTCGCCGAAGGCCTCAACCTGTCGCTGGACTGGTGGAACATCCGCATCGAGAACACGATCGTGGCCGACAGCCCGACCGACATCCTCGACGACTGCTACATCCGCGGCATCGCCTCGCGTTGCTCGTCGGACCTGTTCACCCGCGACCCGGCGACCGGCGAGATCACCTTCCTGTCGTTCGGCGGCCGTAACGCCGGCTTCGTCGAAACCGAAGGCTTCGACTTCGACCTGACCTACAACCTGGCCACCGAGTACGGCAAGTTCGGCCTGGCGTGGCTCAACACCTACGTCAGCAAGAACGAGCTCAAGGCCGACAACCTGGAAGGCGTGCCGTCGCAGCAGAACGGCTTCGGCGGCAACTTCCGCCTGCGCTCCAACGCCAACCTGTCGTGGGAGAAGGGTCCGTGGGGCGCGAGCTGGTCGACCCGTTACTACTCGGGCACCAAGGAGAACTGCTACTTCGACGACCGTTGCAGCCTGCCGAACTACTCGGCGCCGGACACGCAGGGCAACATCACCCCGCTGAACGAACTGGGCTCCAACACGTTCCATGACGTGCAGGTCCGCTTCAACGCGCCGTGGAATGCCACGATCGCGCTCGGCGCCAACAACGTGTTCGAGCACTACGCCGCGCCGGCTTACGACCAGCCGAACTCGGGCTACTCGTACTACGGTGGCTACGACATCGGCCGCTTCGTGTACATGAAGTACCAGCAGCGCTTCTGATCGGTTCGCCGATCGCTGCATGCACCACCTACGGCCCCGCAAGGGGCCGTAGTTTTTTGTGCGCCCGCGTCGCGGTCGCGTGCCGGCCGCGCGCTGCGCCTGTGTACGATAGGCGCGGGTTTTCCGCCGGGTTTTCCGATGAAATTGCAGGTGCCGTTCATCCAGTTGCCGATCGCGTTCGACGCGGCCGCGCTGGCCGCCGAGATCGACGCATTGGGCGAGGGCGCGTGGAAGCCGCACCCGCAGGGCTTCGCCGGCAACTCGATGCTGCCGTTGCTGGCGGTCGGCGGCGACCCGGACAACGAATCGTTCGCCGGCGCGATGCGCCCGACCCCGCATTTGCTGCGCTGTCCGTACCTGAGCCAGGTGTTCGCCAGCCTCGGTGTCACCGCCGGTCGCAGCCGGCTGATGCGCCTGTCCGGGCACGCCGAGGTCACCCGCCACGCCGACCAGGGCTACTACTGGACCGAGCGCGTGCGCGTGCACGTGCCGGTCGTGACCCAGCCGACGGTGCGCTTCGAATGCGGCGACGCGAGCATCAACATGGCCGCCGGCGAGTGCTGGATCTTCGACACCTGGCGCCAGCACCGGGTGATCAACGACGCCGTGCAGTCGCGCATCCACCTGGTCGTCGACACCGTCGGCGGCGGCGGCTTCTGGGACCTGGTCGGCCGCGGCCGCCCGCACAACGCCCCTCCAGGTACGTGGCAGGCGCAGCCGCTGCTGCCCAAGCCGGGCGTGGTCGCCACGTTTCCGTGCGAAACCGTCAACGTGCCCACCGTGATGAGCCCGTGGGAAGTCAACGCCCACCTGAGCCTGCTGTTCACCGACGCGCTGCCGCACCCGCAGCTGGCGCAGGTGCGCCAGATCGCGATGCGCTTCGCGCGCACTTGGCAGGGGCTGTGGTTCGAACACGGCGATCGCCCCGAGGGCCGCGCCGCGTTCCGCACCGCGCTGCAGCGCTTCACCGACGAGGTCAAAGGCCCGAGCCAGGGCGTGCTGCTCAACAACGAGATCCGCTGGTTCAACGCGATGATGACCATCGTCGCCAAGTTCGCGGTCGCCGCCGACGGTCCGCCGGTGGCCGCGACCGCCGAGCAGCAGCGCGCCGCGCGAAACGCCGCCGGAGACAACGCATGAGCGCCGCCGCCGAGCCGGCCGCGATCCTCGACCGCCCGGTGTTCATCGTCGCCTCGCCGCGTTCGGGCGCCTCGCTGCTGTTCGACACGCTGATGCGCGCGCCCAAGGTGTACAGCGCCGGCGCCGCCAGCCACCAGCTGCTCGAGGGCATCGACGGCCTGCACGTGCGCGCGCGCGGTTTCGACTCCAACCGCCTGCTGGCCGCGGACGCCACCCCGGCGGTGGCCGCCGAACTGGCGCGGCGCTTCGATGCCGCCGCGCGCGACCGCGACGGCGCCCCGCCGCAGCGACTGCCGTTCCGGCTGCTCGACAAGACCCCCAAGCATTCGCTGCGCGTGCCGTTCCTGGCCCAGGCCTTTCCCGACGCGCAGTTCGTGTACCTCTACCGCGACCCGCGCCAGGTGCTGGCGAACATGCTGCTGGCCTGGGCCTCGGGCAAGTTCCGCACCTATGCCGGCCTGCCCGGTTGGCCGCGCGACCACTGGGCGCTGCTGCTGACCCCGGGCTGGCGCGCGTTGGCCGGCAAGCCGCTGGCCGACATCGTCGCCGGGCAGTGGCAGGCCGCGACCGACGTGCTGCTCGCCGACCTCGAAGCCCTCGCGCCGCAGCGCTGGCGGGTGCTGCGTTACGACGACTTCCTGGCCAATCCCTCCGGCGAGATCGCGCGGCTGTGCCTGGCGCTGGACTACGGCTGGGACCGGCCGCTCAATGGCGGCGTGCCCACGGCCGCCGGCGAACAGCCCACCGCCGAGGACGCCGAGGTGGTCCGCCGCCACGCCGCCGACCTGCAGCGGCTGTGGCCGGGCCTGCAGGCAACCGCGGACCGCGCCGCGCGGCTGGCCGGACTCTGATGCCGCGCTGGGCCCGGCGCGCGCCACGGCGCTGAAACGGCAAAGGCCGCCCGAGGGCGGCCTTTGTTTTTTCCGACGACGGCAAGCCTTTAGAAATTCGGTTTGTCGGTGCTGCTGTTGAAGCGCTCGACGGCCTCGCTCAGCACCGCCTTGGCCTCGATCGCGCCGCCCCAGCCGTCGAGCTTGACCCACTTGCCCTTCTCCAGGTCCTTGTAGTGCTCGAAGAAGTGGCCGATGCGCTCGCACCAGTGGCTGCTGACCTTGTCGATGTCGTCGATGTGGCTGTAGCCGGCGAACACCTTGTCGATCGGCACCGCGAGGATCTTCTCGTCGCTGCCGGCCTCGTCGCTCATGCGCAGCACGCCGACCGGGCGGCAGCGGATCACCGAGCCGGGGATCAGCGGCAGCGGCAGGATCACCAGCACGTCGGCCGGGTCGCCGTCGCCGCACAGGGTGTGCGGCACGTAGCCGTAGTTGCACGGGTAGCGCATCGGCGTGGACAGGATGCGGTCGACGAAGATCGCGCCCGACGCCTTGTCGACCTCGTACTTGACCGGCTCGGCGTCCTTGGGGATTTCGATGATGACGTTGATCTCATCCGGCGGGTTCTTGCCGGTGGGGACGAGGTCCAGGCCCATGTGCTGCTCCAAAACTGGTGGCCGCGCCGAGGGGCGGGGCAGGGTGATCGGGGTGACCGAGGGGGAGGGGACGCGTGGCCCGGCATTTTACGCGGCTGGCTGCTGCGGTGCAGCAAGCGGGTTTCTGGTTTGCCGGGTGGGCCGGCGGACCTCGCGCGCCGGGGCGGGGCGGGGGGCGAGGGCGTCGGGACGGGCCTGCGCGACACCCGGAGAGTCGAGCGCGACTCTGCCGGTGTCGCGCGTGATGCCCGGGAGTGTCGCGCGTGACTCTCGAAGAGTGGCGCGCGATACCGGGGAGTGTGGCGCGCAACTCCCAAAGGGTGGCGCGTGATACCCAGGAGTGTCGCACCCGACTCTCAAAGTGCGGCGCGCGATGCCCGGGAATGTGTCGCGCGACTCTCCCGCAGTGGCGCGCGATGCCTAGGGTGTCGCGCTCGACACCCGGAGAGTGGCGCGTGACCCCGGCACGGTCGGCATCGTAGGGCGGGCCCTGGCCCGCCTTTCGGCCGATCGCCGACCCCTCGATTGCGGGCCCTGGCCCGCCTTCCGAACGATCGCCGACCCCTCGAGTGCGGGCCGGGGCCCGCCCTGCGAAAACGGCGGCCCGAAGGCCGCCGTTGTGGGTCCTGCATTGCGACCGATCGTTACAGCAGCGGCACCATCAGCAGCGCCACGATGTTGATGATCTTGATCAGCGGGTTGATCGCAGGTCCAGCGGTGTCCTTGTACGGGTCGCCGACGGTGTCGCCGGTGACCGCGGCCTTGTGCGCCTCGGAACCCTTGCCGCCGTGGTGGCCGTCCTCGATGTACTTCTTGGCGTTGTCCCACGCGCCGCCGCCGGTGGTCATCGAGATCGCCACGAACAGGCCGGTCACGATGGTGCCGATCAGCAGCCCGCCCAGCGCCTTCGGCCCCAGCAGCAGGCCGACCACGACCGGCACCGCGACCGGCAGCAACGACGGGATCACCATCTCCTTGATCGCCGACTTGGTCAGCATGTCGACCGCGCGCGAGTAGTCCGGCTTGCCGGTGCCTTGCATGATCCCGGGGATCTCGCGGAACTGGCGGCGCACTTCCTCGACCACCGCACCCGCCGCCCGGCCGACCGCTTCCATCGCCATCGCCCCGAACAGGTACGGGATCAGGCCGCCGATCAGCAGGCCGATGATCACCATGTGGTCGGACAGGTCAAAGCGCAGCACTTCGGCGGCGACGCCCGTCACCGCGGCCTTCGCGGCCGATGCGGTCTCCAGGTTATGCGTGTAGTCGGCGAACAGCACCAGAGCGGCCAACGCGGCCGACCCGATCGCGTAGCCCTTGGTCACCGCCTTGGTGGTGTTGCCGACCGCGTCGAGCGGGTCGGTGACCGCGCGCACTTCCGGCGGCAGCTCGGCCATCTCGGCGATGCCGCCGGCGTTGTCGGTGATCGGGCCGTACGCGTCGAGCGCGACGATCATGCCGGCCATCGACAGCATCGCGGTGGCCGCGATCGCGATCCCGTACAGGCCGCCGAGCGCGTGCGCGCCCCAGATCGCGGCGCACACCGCGATCACCGGCAATGCGGTGGATTTCATCGACACGCCCAAGCCGGCGATGATGTTGGTGCCGTGGCCGGTGGTCGATGCCGCGGCGATGTGCTGCACCGGCTTGAACTGAGTGCCGGTGTAGTACTCGGTGATCCACACGATCGCGCCGGTCAGCACCAGGCCGATCAGCGAGCACCAGTACAGGTTCATCGCGCCGTAGGCGTTGTCGGCCATCAGTTGCGTGGTGATCGGGTAGAACGCGACCGCGGCGAGCACCGCCGAGACGATCACGCCCTTGTACAGCGCGCCCATGATCGAGCCACCGGCCTTCACCTTGACGAACAGCGCGCCGATGATCGAGGCGATGATCGACACGCCGCCAAGCACCAGCGGGTACAGCACCGCGTTGGCGCCGACCGTGGTCGCCGGGTCGGTCGTGATCATCAGCCCGCCCAGCAGCATCGTGGCGATGATCGTGACCGCGTAGGTCTCGAACAGGTCGGCGGCCATGCCGGCGCAGTCGCCGACGTTGTCACCGACGTTGTCGGCGATCACCGCCGGGTTGCGCGGGTCGTCCTCGGGGATGCCGGCTTCGACCTTGCCCACCAGGTCGGCGCCGACGTCGGCGCCCTTGGTGAAGATGCCGCCGCCTAAACGGGCGAAGATCGAGATCAGCGAACTGCCGAACGCCAGCCCGACCAGCGCGTGCAGCGCCTTCTCGCCGGTGATGCCCATCTGCGCGAGCACCAGCCAGTAGCCGGCGACGCCGAGCAGGCCCAGGCCGACCACCAGCATGCCGGTGATCGCGCCGCCGCGAAACGCGACGTCCATCGCCGGACCGATGCCGCGGCGCGCCGCTTCGGCGGTGCGCACGTTGGCGCGCACCGACACGTTCATGCCGATGTAACCGGCCGCGCCCGACAGCACCGCACCGATCAAAAAGCCGATCGCGGTGGGCCAGTCGAGGAAGATGCCGATCACCACGAACAGCACCGCGCCGGCGATGGCGATCGTCGTGTACTGGCGGTTGAGGTAGGCGCGGGCGCCTTCCTGGATCGCGCCGGCGATCTCCTGCATGCGGGCGTTGCCGGCGGGCTGCGCGCTGATCCAGCGCGCCGAGATGATCCCGTAAAGGATCGCGATGACGGCGCAAATCAGCGCCACGTGCAAACCGTACTGCTCCAGCATGAACCCCTCCCCAGAGTGGAAACATCGGACAATTGATCGATCGCATGTGTTTTTGTGCTGCGAGCCGGGGAATCCCCCACACCGGCAGCGGCCCGACTATGGCACAGGTCGTCGTGCCAATCCGAGGCCGGGGCCCCGTCGCGCCTGCGGGAGCGGCTTCCGCCGCGATCGAAAGTCCACGCGTCATCGAGGGCCGGCGGGGCGATCCAATAGCTCTCGCGCTCCAATCGCGGCTAAAGCCGCTCCTACGAAATCCCCCGGAAAATCTCCGCGTCGACGGACGGTTCAGGCGCGCCATGCCAGCCTGCGCCGCAATCCCCCAAGGAGCGCCCCCATGCGCCTGACGCCCCTGATGCTCGCCCTCGCCGTACTGCCCGCGCTTGCCGCCGGCTCGGTGTCGGCCAATCCCGCCTCGGCCAACCCCAAGCCGGAGATCACCCGCGCCGCGATCAAGCCGCAGGCGGTGGGTGCCGCGCACACCCTGCGCACGATCCCGGAGGCCTGTGCGCGCATCGAAGGCCTGTTCACCGGCGACGCGAAGCAGCCGTACAAGTTCGCGGTGGTCCGCACCAGCGCCAACTGCCAGCCGCGCGCGCGCTTCGTCGACGCCGCCAAGGCGCAGCCGTCGGAGAAGGCGGGCTGGAAGTTCAACGACCTGATCCGGGTGCCGAACGCGAGTTGCGGCACCCAGCTGGCGGTGGTCAAGGTGTGGCGCAAGCCGGCGAACGTCGCGCCGCCGAAGCTCGACGACCAGGGCAAGTCGCGGATCTACCTCGAGGAGCAGCGCAAGAACGCCGAGGCCAACAAGCTGGCCGCGGTGCCGATGTTCGCGGCGCAGACCAGCGTCGAGGGCATGCCCTGCAAGTAGTGGTTGGCGTGTTGCGAACTAGCGTGTTCTGAAAAAAGACAAAGGCCGCGCAAGCGGCCTTTGTCGTTGTCACGACCTGCGCCGGTTATTCGGCGAGCTTGAGCTTGTCGGACATGCCGTCGAAGGTGGCCTGGTCGGACGGCGACAGGTTCGGACGGCCGGCCATGAAGCCCATCGTGATCGTGCCCTGCACGTAATAGGTTTCACCGGCTTCGACTTCCAGGTTCAGCACGTCCTTGGCTTCCGAATGAACGGTGTACTCGTGGGCGCCCGGCTCGACTTGCGCGACGAAGTACTTGCCATTGCGCAGCTTGCCCAGCTCGGTCTTGCCTTCGCGCACCTTGAAGCCGATTGCCGCGCCGGTGAACTTCGACGGGCGGAAGAACACGATCTGTCCCTTGCCTTCCGGCGCGGCGCCGATCAGTCCGGAAGACGCCGTGGTGGCCTGGGCATCGATGGTGGTCGGGGCGGACGCTTCCGCCGCGACTTCGGCGCTGGCGATGGCGGTGGCGGTTTCGGCTTCCTGGGCGATGGCCGTGCCGGACAGGGCGAGCAGGACGCACAGCGCGGAACTCTGGAGCTTGCAAAGCATCGGGTTACTCCTGGTTGGTGACAGTGATGGGTGGATTTGGGGCGGCCGTTGCCGGTAGCACGACGTCCTGGGCGAGCTTGGCGTTGACGCGGGTGCCGGCCGGAATTTCGATCTCGTGGCCGCGGATGAAATGCGCGAACGGACCGATCACCAGCGCCGCACCGAGCGCCGCCGCGGTGGAGTCCTTTCCGCTCGACCCCAGCTTCAGGCCCCGCAGCGGCCACTGCACCGAGCCGTGTTCGAGATGGCGCGCGGCGAGCAGCAATTCGCCGGGCTTGCCGCCGCCGCGCGCGGCCGCGGCATGGACGATTTCGCCGACGCCGATGACGCCGGCGGGGATCGCGGTTGCGCCGGCCAGCGTGAGCGGCGCATGCAGCCGCAGGCCGAACCTGTCGCCGCGCTTGTGCCGCGACGAACTGACCGGCTCGGTGATTTCCAGTTCGACCACGGTGCCTGCCGCGATCCGACAGCACGCCGTCGGTGCTGCCGTGGCGACGTCAGCAGCGCTGGTCGCGACAGTGGTGTCCGGCATCGGGTGCAATTCCGGCGTTGCCGCGCTCGCGTGCGCCATGCCGGCCGCAACCAATGCGGCCAGCATCCATACAGATGATTTCATCGGCTCCCCCTGCCGTTGGCGGCCGACGTTAGCCGAACATCAGGCGCCTGCCAAGGTCATCAGCCTTCGAAGGCGGGCAGCTTCTTCTTCACCGCGACATTCTTCAACGCCACGTACTTCGGCAACCCATCGCGTCCGTACGGCGGCGGCGCCTCGCCGCGGATCAGCGGCTCCAGGTATTTGCGCGCGGCCGCGGTGATGCCGTAGCCGTCGCGGCGGATAAAGCCGGCCGGCATCTTCTTCTCGTGGTTGGCGACCTTGCTTAGCGGTGCGGCTTCGATCTTCCAGCGATACGGTGTATCGGCGGTGCGCACGATCACCGGCATCACCGCGTTCATGCCCTTGAGCGCGAACTCGACCGCCTTGCGGCCGACCGCCTGGGCCTGCTCAAGGTCGGTCTTCGAAGCCAGGTGCCGCGCCGAACGCTGCAGGTAGTCGGGCAGCGCCCAGTGCACCTTGTGGCCGAGCGTGTCCTTGACCCGCCCGGCCAGGTGCGAGGCGACGCCGCCGAGCTGGGTGTGGCCGAACGAGTCCTTGCCGCCGCCGGCGTCGGCGACGAACTGGCCGTCCGCGGTCTGCAGGCCTTCGCTGGCGACCACCACGCAGTAGCCGACGCGCTTGACGGTGGCGTCGACCTTGGCGAAGAAGTCGGCCTCGACGAACGGCCGCTCCGGGAACAGGATCAGGTGCGGCGCCTCGTCGGCGCCTTGCCCGGCCAGCCCGGCGGCGGCGGCGAGCCAGCCGGCGTGGCGGCCCATCGCCTCGTACACGAACACCTTGGTCGAGGTGTCGGCCATCGCCGCGACGTCGAGCGCGGCCTCGCGCACCGACACCGCGGTGTACTTTGCGGCCGAGCCGAAGCCCGGGCAGCAGTCGGTCACCGCCAGGTCGTTGTCGACGGTCTTGGGCACGCCGATGCAGGTCAGCGGGTAGTCGAACTCGGCCGCGAGCTGCGAAACCTTGAGCGCGGTGTCGGCCGAGTCGTTGCCGCCGTTGTAGAGGAACCAGCGCACGTCGTGGGCCTTGAGCACCGCGAGCAGGCGCTCGTACTTCGCCCGGTCGGCGTCCAGCGACTTGAGCTTGACCCGGCACGAACCGAACGCGCCGCCGGGGGTGTGGGCCAGCGCGCGGATCGCCGCGGCGGACTCCTTCGAGGTGTCGATCAGCTCCTCGCGCAGCGCGCCGAGGATGCCGTTGCGGGCCGCCAGCACCTTGATTCGCTTGCCCCGGGCGGTCTCGATCACGGCGGCGGCGGTGGCGTTGATGACGGCGGTGACGCCGCCGGATTGGGCGTAGAGCAGGGTTCCAGAGGGCATGGCGGGTTCCAGGAAAACGGCCGGGATGCGGTAAGCTGGCCGCCGATTTGCCCGGCATGCGGGCGCGGCCGCACGCAGTCTAGCGCCGCCCGCGCCCCAGGATTTCTGTCCTCAGGAGTGATGTTGATGCGATTGGTACTGCTGGGCGCGCCCGGTTCCGGCAAGGGCACGCAGGCCGCGCGGCTCAAGGAGCACCTGCAGGTGCCGCACATTTCCACCGGCGACCTGCTGCGCGCCGAAGTCGCCGCCGGCAGCGCGCTCGGCCTGGAAGCCAAGGAAGTGATGGCCAGCGGCAACCTGGTCAGCGACGAGATCCTGCTGGGCATGCTCGAGGCCCGCTTCTCGCGCCCGGACACCGCCGGCGGCTTCATCCTCGACGGCTACCCGCGCAACCTCGCCCAGGCCGCCGCGCTCGACACGCTGCTGACCCGCCTCGGCCAGCCGATGGATTTCGCGGTGCAGCTGGACGTGCCGACCGACCTGCTGGTCGACCGCATCGCCGGCCGCGCCGCCGCCGAGGGCCGCGCCGACGACAGCCCCGATTCCGTGCGCACCCGCCTGGGCGTGTACGACAACCAGACCGCGCCGGTGATCGATTTCTACCGCCAGCACGGGCAGTTGACCGTGGTCGACGGCGTCGGCTCGCTGGACGAGGTGTTCAACCGCGTGATCGAGGCGCTGGTGCCGGTGCGCGAGGTTGGGTGAGCGGGCGCGATCAGCCGATGCCCTATCGGCATTGGCTGCGCCGGCGAACGCCCGGTCATGGATCGCCGGGCCGGACGATCCGAAGACGGCAATCTAGCGCCATGGATGGCAGCGCTTCCCTGTCCCGCATGAGACCGCTTCATTGAAACTCCATATCTTGGGCATCGCCGGCACCTTCATGGGCGGCGTCGCCGCGCTCGCGCGCGAACTGGGCCACGCGGTCGAAGGCAGCGACCAGGCGGTGTATCCGCCGATGTCGACGCAGCTGGAAAACCTCGGCATCACCCTCGGCCAGGGCTACCTGCCGGGCAACATCTCCGCCGACTGCGACGAGATCGTGATTGGCAACGCGCTCTCGCGCGGAAACGCGGCGGTCGAGCAGGTGCTCGACGACGGCCGCAAGTACACCTCCGGCGCGCAGTGGCTGTCCGAACAGGTGCTGCCGGGGCGCGACACGCTCGCCGTCGCCGGTACCCACGGCAAGACCACCACCACCACGATCCTGACCTGGCTGCTCGAAGCCGCCGGCCGCGCGCCGGGCTTCCTGATCGGCGGCGTCGCCGAGGACTTCGGCGTGTCGGCGCGCATCGGCGCGGGCCGCGAGTTCGTGGTCGAGGCCGACGAGTACGACACCGCGTTCTTCGACAAGCGCAGCAAGTTCGTGCACTACCGGCCGCTGGTCGCGATCCTCAACAACCTCGAGTACGACCACGCCGACATCTTCCCGGACGTGGCCGCGATCCAGCGCCAGTTCCACCACCTGGTGCGCACGGTGCCGCGCCGCGGCCGGTTGATCGTCAACGGCGAGGATCGTTACCTGGCCGAGGTGCTGGCGATGGGCTGCTGGACGCCGGTGGAGACTTTCGGCCTCGATCCGAGCCTGCTGCCGCAGGCGATGGGCCATGAAAGCCATGGCGACCGTGCCGATAGCGGCAGTGCGGCGCGCGCGGCGTTCGACTGGACCGCGCGCCTGCTCGCGCCCGACGGCAGCGCGTTCGTGGTGGTCCACGACGGCGTCGAGATCGGCGAAGTGCACTGGCCCCTGCTTGGCCGCCACAACGTGATGAACGCGCTCGCGTCGCTGGCCGCGGTGAACGCGGTCGGGGTCGACGCCGCGATCGTGCTGCCGGCGCTGTCGAACTTCCGCAGCGTCAAGCGACGCATGGAAGTGATCGGCGCCCACGACGGCATCACTGTCTACGACGACTTCGCCCACCACCCGACCGCGATTGCGACCACGCTTGCGGGCTTGCGCGCCAGGGTCGGCGACGCGCGGATCGTCGTCGCGATGGAGCCGCGCAGCAATTCGATGCGGTTGGGCGCGCACGCCGACGCGCTGGCGCCGTCGCTGGATGGCGCCGACGCGGTGGTGTTCCTGCACCGGCCGGAACTGGCTTGGGATGCGGGCAAGGTCGTGGGCGGATTGCGCGGGCAGGGCGTGACCGCGGCCGACGTCGATGCGTTGATCGCGGTATTGGCGCAACGCGTGCTGCCCGGCGACCACGTCGTGTTCATGTCCAACGGTGGCTTCGACGGCGCCCCGCGACGGTTCCTGGCGACGTTGCAGCAGGCCGCGGCACGCTGATCGGCTGTTGTAGATCCGAGCCTGCTCGGATGGCGGTTCGATGTCATGACTGAAAAAGCCGTCCGAGCAAGCTCGAACCTGCGGGAGCGCGCGTAGACTTTCCGCCATGCCGGCCGACACATCCGCCACCGAAGCGCTGGGGCTGTTCCCGCTGCACACGGTGCTGCTGCCCGGCTCGGCGCTGGGCCTGCGCGTGTTCGAGCCGCGCTACCTCGACCTGGTGCGCGATTGCGGCCGCCAGCAACGCGGCTTCGGCGTGTGCCTGATCCTCGACGGCCACGAGGTGGGCGCGCCCGCGTCGGCGGCCGCGTACGGCACCGAGGCGGTGATCGAGGATTTCGGCACCGGCGATGACGGCCTGCTGACCCTGCGCGTGCGCGGCGCGCGGCGCTTCGTCGCGCGTCAGGTGCGGGTGCGCGACAACGGCCTGCAGGTCGCGCAAGTGAACTGGTGCGCGGCCGATGCGGCCGAGCCGGTGCGGCCCGAACACGGCCTGCTCGCGACCATCCTGCGGCAGGTGCTCGACCACGCCGGCGGCGAGCACGCCAACGCACCGAGCGCGCGCTTCGACGACGCGGCCTGGGTCGGCTGGCGGCTGGCGGAGCTGCTGCCGCTGGAGAACCCGCAACGGCAGCAACTGCTGCAACTCGACGATCCCCACCAGCGACTCGATCGGCTGCTGGCGCTGCTGCCTTAGTGCTGTTGCCTTGGTGGCGGTGCGGTGCGGTGCGGTGCCGAGCCTTGCTCGGCACGCGCTTGCCCGCACCGAAAGCGTGCCGAGCAAGGCTCGGCACTACAGGAACCTTTTACGGCGTCGGCGTTCCGGCGCCGGTCGTGCGCAGCCGCAGCACAGGCATGCCGTTGCGTGGATGCGGGCTTTCGATGTGCTCGAACCCGCGCACCGCCGAGGCCAGCGCGGCGTGCGCGTGGCCGGTGTCGGGCTCGGGCAACCACAGCGTCGCCACGCCGAGCAGCCGCTTCGCGCGCAAGGTCTGGGTGCTGCCCAGCCACAGCGGCACGCCGTCGGTGAGCGCGGCCGGCGCGGGCCACAGGCGCAGCGCGTGCTGCTCGTCGGGGCGCTCGCCGTCGTGCAGCAGTAGCAAGGTTTCGGCCTGCGCGTCGAGCGTGGCCGGCAGCACCGGTTGGGCGCGCAGCGCGGTGTCGTCGTCGAGCAGGCCGATCGTCTTGACCCAGCCGGCCTGCGGCTGCACCCGCCAGCCCTGCGCGAGCAGCGCGGCCTGCAGCGGCGCCAGCGGCCCGGCGACCTGCACGTCCAGCGGCCAGCGCCGGCGCGCGTCGGTCTCGTTGCGCTGCTCGGGCAACGTGGCCCAGTCGCGCGTCCACCAGTCGTGCTGCGCGAGCACGGTGGTGGTTGGGGTCGAGGTGAACTTCGCCAGCAGCGGGTCGACCGCGCGGGGCGCATGCCACAGCGCCGCGGCGGCGAACGTGCCGTAGAACAGCCACGCCAGCGGCCGCATCCAGAACGAGCGCGCGACGTGGCGCCGGTAGGCGATGCCCAGCACCAGCAGCCATAGAAAACCGAACAACGTGCCGCCGACCAGGTCGCTGGGCCAGTGCGCGCCCAGGTACAGGCGCGCGAAGCCGACCAGGGTGGTCACCACGCCGGCCAGCAGGTACGGCCACACGCGGGTGCGCCCGGGCAACTCGCGCGCGATCAGCACCGCGAAGAAGCCGAACGTGATCGTGGTCATCGTCACCGCGACCGACGGGAAGCCGAAGCCGGCCGGCGCGGTCGGCGGCCGCGGCATGTCGATCGCCGCCTCCAGCAACGCGGTCAGCGCCAGCCCGAACACCAGCGCCGCCAGCCAGTGCGCCGCCGCCATCCAGCGCCGCCGCCACAGCAGGTAGCCCAGCGCGACCGCGGCCGCCGGGCCGAGCACCGCGACGTCGCCGAGGCTGGCCAGCGCCGCCATCAGGCGGTCGGCGAGCGGGTTGCGCAGGCCCCACATGAAGTCGTGGATGCGGTGGTCGATCGCCAGCGGGCCACCGCTGGCCAGCAGCGTCGCGAGCAGCGTGAACCACGCCCAGCTGATCGCCAGCAGGCACATAGCCAGCATCACCAGCGAGGCCGATTCGGGACGGTTCGGGTCGATCAGCGCCGCGGCGTAGCGGCCTAGTCGCGGATGCGCGCGGGTCCAGCCGAGCGCGCGCGCGAGCAGGGTGTCAGCGTGCGCGGCGAACCAGCGCCACGTGTACAGCACCCCGGCCCAGACCAGCCCGATCGCGGCCAGCAACGACAGCAGTACCAGCGCCAGGCGGTCGGCGACCGCGGCCACCGCGTCGTAGGACGCGCCCAGCACCCAGCCCGGGGCCAGGAACAACGCCGCCCAGACCAGCGATGCGACCGCGCTGGGCAGCAGGTAGCGCCGCAGCGGCATGTGCAGCATCCCGGCGATCGCCGGCACGAACGGCCGCACCGCGCCGACGAAGCGCGCGGTGAAGATGCTCTTGGCGCCGTGGCGGCGGAACATCGCCTCGCCCTGGTCCAGCCACTGCGGGTACCGCGAGAACGGCCAGCGCTGCCGGAGCTGCAGGCCCCAGCGCCGGCCGATCCAGTAGCTCAACGCGTCGCCGCAGAACGCGCCCAGGCCCGCGCAGACCACCGCGTACGGCCCGTTGATGTGGCCCAGCCCGACCATCACGCCGATCGCGATCAGCAGCGGCAGCGCCGGTACCACGATGCCGACGATCACCAGCGCATCGCAGAACGCGATCGCGAACGCCAGGCCGCCGGCCGCGAGCGGATGGGCACTGATCCATTCGGTCGCGGTTTGCAGCCAGGCGGTTTCCATCGGCCGATTATGGCAGCGCGATGCGACCTTCCGGTCCAGTACTCACGGCATACGGTGGCGCGTGTCGCACGAGGGCGCTTGGTACGAGACCGCGCTTGCGTACACTGCCGCGATGCATTCCGACGCCACCGAAGTTTCCGCGCTCAAGGCCGACAGTTTCGGCCGCATCGCCCTGATGCGCGACGCCAGCGGCCTGTTCGTGCGCCGCGACCTGGTCCACGTTCCGCTGTGGCTGCGCCTGCCGGCGTGGTACCTGGCGCGGCGCGAGGCGCGCGCGCTGCAGCGCGTCGATGGCCTCCCCGCGACGCCGCAGTTGCTGCGCTGGGACGGCCGCCGCCTCGATCGCAGCTATATGGCAGGCGCGGCGATGTACCAGCGACCGCCGCGCGATGACCTGGCGTACTTCCAACAGGCGCGCCGGCTGCTGCAGCGATTGCATCGGCGCGGGCTGGCCCACAACGACCTGGCCAAGGAGGCCAACTGGCTGGTGCTCGAGGACGGCACGCCGGCGATCATCGACTTCCAGCTCGCCACCCGCGGCGATCCGCGCTCGCGCTGGATGCGCCTGCTCGCGCGCGAGGACCTGCGCCACCTGCTCAAGCACAAGCGCACCTACTGTCCCGATGCGATCACGCCGGTGGAGCGGCGCGTGCTCAAGCGCCACTCGTGGCTGCGCGAGGCGTGGTTCGCGACTGGCAAGCCGGTCTACCGCTTCATAACGCGCCGCTTGCTGAAGTGGGAGGACAATGAAGGCCAGGGTCCCAAGCCCTGAATCGGCCTTCGCCGAGGAGAACTCCATGAACACGCTGTCGGGCAAGACCCTGTTCATCACCGGCGCCTCGCGCGGTATCGGCCGCGCGATCGCGCTGCGCGCCGCCCGCGACGGCGCCAACATCGCGATCGCCTCCAAGTCGGCGGTCGCCAACCCCAAGCTGCCGGGCACCATCCACTCCGTCGCCGCCGAGGTCGAGGCTGCCAGCGGGCGCGCGCTGCCGTTGAAATGCGACATCCGCGAGGAAGAGGAAGTGCGCGCCGCGGTCGCCGCTACCGTCGACATGTTCGGTGGCATCGACATCCTGGTGAACAACGCCAGCGCGATCTGGCTCAAGCCCACGCTCGAGACGCCGATGAAGCGCTACGACCTGATGCAGCAGGTCAACGCGCGCGGCAGCTTCCTGTGCGCGCAGGCGTGCCTGCCGTACCTGCTGCAGGCGCCGAACCCGCACATCCTGTCGCTGGCGCCGCCGCTGAACCTCGACCCGAAATGGTGGGCGCCGCATACCGCCTACACCCTGGCCAAGATGGGCATGAGCTTCGTGACCCTGGGCCTGGCTGCCGAGTTCGGCCCGCAAGGGGTCGCGGTCAACGCGCTGTGGCCGCGCACGGTGATCGCCACCGACGCGATCAACATGATCCCCGGGGTCGAGGCGGCGCAGTGCCGCACCCCGGAGATCGTCGCCGACGCCGCGCACGCGATCCTGGTGCGGTCGTCGGACGGCTTCCACGGCCACTTCCTGATCGACGACGACGTGCTGTTCGCCGCCGGCGTCAACGACTTCGCGCAGTACGCGGTCGACCCGACGCAGCACCTGCTGCCGGACCTGTTCCTTACCGATTCGCAACTGCCGAAGAAGCACCGATGAAGTATTTGCACGCGATGGTCCGGGTGCGCGACCTCGACGCCTCGCTGGCGTTCTTCCGCGATGGCCTGGGCCTGCTCGAGACACGCCGCCGCGACCACCCGCAAGGCCGCTTTACCTTGGTCTACCTCGGCGCGCCGGAGAACCCCGAGGCCGAGATCGAGCTGACCTGGAACTACGACGACGAGGTGTACGCGAGCGCGCGCAACTTCGGCCACCTCGCGTTCGCGGTCGACGACATCCACGCCACCTGCGCGCACCTGCAGACACTGGGGATCACGATCAACCGACCGCCGCGCGACGGCCACATGGCGTTCGTGCGCTCGCCCGATGGCATCTCGATCGAGCTGCTGCAGAAGGGCGCGTCGCTGCCGCCGCGCGAGCCGTGGGTGTCGATGCCCAACACCGGCCAGTGGTGACAAGCGGCGGGAGAGAACGGCGCGAGCGCTTGCGCGATAATCGCCGTCCGCTCCTGCTGCCATCGCCATGAACGACAACACCGATTCGCTGTACGCGCTGTCCGAACGCTACTACCTGCCGGTCTACCGGCCGCGCCGGATCGTGCTCGATCGCGGCCAGGGCGCGCGGGTATGGGATCGCGACGGTCGCGAGTACGTCGACTTCGGTGCCGGCATCGCGGTCAACGCGCTCGGCCACGCGCACCCGGCGCTGATCGCCGCGCTGACCGCTCAGGCCGGCAGGCTCTGGCACACCAGCAACGTGTTCATCAGCGAGCCGCCGCTGCGGCTGGCCGAGGCGCTGGTCGAGGCCTCGCGCTTCGCGCAGCGCGTGTTCTTCTGCAATTCCGGCGCCGAGGCCAACGAGGCCGCGATCAAGCTCGCGCGCAAGTGGGCGACCGCGCAGGGTCGCGCGCCCGAGCGCCGCGTGATCCTCAGCTTCCGCGGCAGCTTCCACGGCCGCACCCTGGCCGCGGTCACCGCGACCGCGCAACCGAAGTACCACGAGGGTTTCGAGCCGCTGCCGCCAGGCTTCCGCTACAGCGATTTCAACGATCTGGCCGCGGCCGAGGCGGCGATGGCCGCCGGCGACGTCTGCGCGGTGCTGGTCGAACCGGTGCAGGGCGAGGGCGGCGTCACCCCGGCCAGCGAGGAGTTCGTGCACGGCTTGCGTGCGCTGTGCGATCGCCACGGCGCGTTGCTGGTGCTCGACGAAATCCAGTGCGGCATGGGCCGCACCGGCCACCTGTTCGCCTGCCACGGCTACGGCGTCACGCCCGATGTGGTGACGCTGGCCAAGGCGCTCGGCAGCGGCTTCCCGATCGGCGCGATGCTGGTCGGGGAGCAGGCCGCGCAGGCGATGCAGTTCGGCGCGCACGGCACCACGTTCGGCGGCAACCCGCTCGCCGCCGCGGTCGCCGGCGCCGCGTTGAAGGAGTTGTCGTCAGCCGCCTTGCTCGCGAACGTGACCCGGCAGGCGCAGGTAATCCGCGACGCGCTGGCCGCGTTGGATGCCGAGTTCGGCCTGTTTGCGCAGATCCGCGGCCGCGGCCTGATGCTCGGCGCGCAGCTGCGTGAGGCGCACGCGGGCAAGGCTGGCGAGATCCTCGATCGCTGCATCGAGCACGGGCTGCTGCTGCTGCAGGCCGGCCCCGATGTGTTGCGCTTCGTGCCGGCGCTGAACATTTCCGACGCCGACGTGGCCGAGGGCCTGGCGCGGTTGCGCGCGGCGTTGCTGGAGTTCAAACGCGGCTGATCAGTTTTCAGGCTCCCTCTCCCGTTAGCGGGAGAGGGTTGGGGTGAGGGCGCTCCTGCTTAGCCTTTCGCGATCACGAACGCCTCGCACGCCGCCGCCACGGTCGCTGCGATCTCGGCCTCGCCATGCGCGCTCGACATGAACCCGGCCTCGAACGCCGACGGCGCGAAGTACACGCCGCGCTCGCGCATCGCGTGGAAAAAGCGGTTGAAGCGCGCCGTGTCCGATGCCATCGCCTCGGCGAACGTCTCCACAGGCCCTTCGCGGAAATACAGCCCGAACATGCCCGGCGCGCGCGTGGTGTGGAAGGCGACGCCTGCCTCGCGCGCCGCGGCCTCGAGGCCGTCGCACAGCGCGTGCGTGTTGCGTTCCAGGGCGTCGTGGAAGCCGGGCGCGCGGATCAGCTCGAGCGTCGCCAGCCCGGCCGCCATCGCCACCGGGTTGCCGCTCAGCGTGCCGGCCTGGTAGATCGGCCCGCTCGGCGCCACCTGCGACATCAGGTCGCGCCGTCCCCCGTACGCGCCGACCGGCATGCCGCCGCCGATGATCTTGCCGAACGTGCTCAGGTCGGGCGTGATCCCGTAGCGCTGCTGCGCGCCGCCGAGTGCGACCCGGAAACCGGTCATCACTTCGTCGAAGATCAGCAGCGCGCCGTGCCGCGTGCACAGCTCGCGCAGGTGCTGCAGGTAGCCCTCGCGCGGCAGGATGCAGTTGGCGTTGCCGACGATCGGCTCGATGATCAGCCCGGCGATGTCGCTGCCGGCCTCGTCGAACAGCTTCGTGGCCGCGTCGAAGTCGTTGTACGGCAGCGTCAGCGTGAGGTCGGCGAGCGCCGCCGGCACCCCCGGCGAGTTCGGCAGGCCCAGCGTCAGCGCGCCGCTGCCAGCCTTGACCAGGAAGCTGTCGCCGTGACCGTGATAGCAACCCTCGAACTTGACGATGCGGTTGCGGCCGGTGGCGCCGCGGGCGACGCGGATCGCCGACAGCGTCGCCTCGGTGCCGGAATTCACCATCCGCACCATGTCGCAGCTGGGCACGATCGACGTGATCGCCTCGGCCATCGTCACTTCCAGCGCATTGGGCACGCCGAAGCTGAGGCCATCGCGCATCGTCCGCGCGACCGCTTCGAGCACCTGCGGATGCGCGTGACCGGCGATCATCGGCCCCCACGAGCCGACGTAGTCGATGTAGCGGTTGCCGTCGACGTCGAACAGGTACGCGCCTTCCGCGCGCTGCGCGAAGAACGGTTCGCCGCCCACCGACTTGAACGCGCGCACCGGCGAATTGACACCGCCTGGCAGCAGTTGCGAGGCGCGGGCGAATAGGGCGCGGGAGTGGTCGGTCTTCATCGGCGGTCTTCTTCGGTGGGTTCTGCGAAACAGGCGAGGTAGGCGCGGGTGGCCGCGGCGGGATCGGGCGCGTCGAACACGCCGCTGATCACGGCGACCAGGTCGGCCCCGGCAACGACCAGCGAGCGCGCATTGTCCGGGGTGATGCCACCGATCGCCACCCGCGGCACGCCCAGCTGGGCGGTGTCGCGCAGCACACCGGTCGGTGCGCGGCGCGCGCTCGGCTTGGTGGTTGAGGGGAAAAACGCCCCAAATGCGACGTAGCTCGCGCCGCCGGCGACCGCCCGCTGGGCCAACGCGAGATCGTCGTAGCACGACGCGCCAATGAGCGCGCCGCGCCCCAGTGCCGCGCGCGCCACCGTGAGTTCACCGTCGTCCTTGCCCAGGTGCGCGCCATCGGCGCCGATCGCCGCGGCGAGTCGCCAGTCGTCGTTGATGATCAGTGGCACGCCATGCAACCGGCACAGCGGCTGCAGCGCGCGCGCCTGTTGGTCGCGGAGCACTTGGTCCGCATGCTTGTTGCGGTACTGCAGCCAAGCGGCGCCGGCGCGCAACACCGTCTCCACCCGCGCCAGCAATCGCTTGGTGTCGGCATCGTCGGGGGTGATCGCGTAAAGGCCACGCCGCGGCCAGTCCGGGTTGATCGACAACTGCATCTATTGGCTTCCGTGGACGCGGGCGGGGTGGGACAATGCGCGTCCCGCAATCCACGCATTATCCGCCCATGTCCGAGACCGCCACGATCACCGCCTATCGCACCTGGATGTGCGTGGTCTGCGGCTTCATCTACGACGAGGCCAAGGGCCTGCCCGAAGAAGGCATCGCCGCCGGCACGCGCTGGGACGACGTCCCCGACACCTGGACCTGCCCGGACTGCGGCGTGACCAAGGACGACTTCGAGATGATGGAGCTGTAAGAGCGACTATTTCGCCCGATACAGTCTCTTATGGGCTTGCCATGCCGGGTCCGAACGTCAGCTCCGCGCCGTTCTTCAGCCCCAGTCGCGCCGCTTCGCCGGCGTTGAGTTCCAGCACGAACCGCGCCGGCGCATCGCTGGGATACGGCGGGCAACGGTCGCCGGCCGAGCACGGCGGCACATCGCGCTGCTGCGACACCAGCTTGCGTGCCTCGTCGAAGTACAGGATGTCCAGCGCGATGCGCGTGTTCTTCATCCAGTACGCCTGCGGTTCCTGGCGTTCATGGATGAACAGCATGCCGTGGCGTTCGGGCATGGCATCGCGGAACATCAAGCCGCGCGCGCGCTCGGCATCGTCGTCGGCGACCTCCACCGCATAGCGCTGGCCGCCGAGCTCCACCCACAGGCCATTGCCGGATGCGCAACCGGCCAACGTCAGGCCGCAAAACGCGAGCAACAGGCGAGTTCGCAACATCGGCATGTTCCTATTGGTGATGGCGTCGACCATCCAGCACGTCCCTGGCGGAGTCAAGCTGGCCGCGCGCGCGTCGAGTCCATGCGTCGAGTCGCTGCCAAGACCCAAAAAAACATTCGCTGGGCTCTTCCCAATTCCGATCGAGGTGTGCACAATGCGCGCCCCGCCACGGTGATGCATCGGCCCGGCGGGAAGCGGCAGAAAAAGATTTCACAAGGTGTTGACGGACGTGGAATCTGCTGTAAGATGTGCGGCTCACTTGATCACTTCGGTGGCAAGTACGAAACGCGG
>NZ_JBHTIH010000006.1:0-144976 GCF_042677045.1 Lysobacter koreensis | reverse complement strand
AACGCACACGCGCCGATGGTAGTGTGGCTTAAGCCATGCAAGAGTAGGTCATCGCCAGGGGCTTTATCCCCGAAACCCCAGCCCACCAGGCTGGGGTTTCTTTTTGCGTGCGCGATATCCATGGCGCGTGGAAGGCGGAGTAACAACCCCCGGTGGCCATCGGCGGCTGCGGTTCGCATGCCTTGGCGGGCGATACCGCCGCGCGAACCCGGACCCCACTCCGAGCCGACCAGGAAGGTCAACCCGGGGGTCGATATCGCGTTTTTCGATATTGATGCAAAAGCGGATTTTGATCCGCAGCGCGAATGGCAGTCATACCCAGAACTCGCCGCTATCGACGACGATTGCCGAACCACGTACCTGCCAACGGTCGGTGAAAGCGCTGGCGGGCGGCACCCATCTGCCGATGGGGGGAGAAGCGGATGCGTCCGCGCGGCCTAGCCGGGGTCAAACAGCTGCTGCAGCACCGCCTCGCCGTAGCGGTCCAGCTTGCCCGCACCGATTCCGGCGATCCGCGACAGGTCGTCGAGATCGTCGGGTGCGGCTTCGGCGATCGCGCGTAGGGTGCTGTCGTGGAAGATCACGTAGGCCGGCACGTTCTGTTCGCGGGCGGTGGTCGAGCGCCATTCGCGTAGCGCGTTGAAGCGGATCAGCGCGTCGGGCGCGAGGTCGGGCAGGGTGGCCGTCGCGGCGCCGGCGCGGTCACGCCGGCGGCGTTCGGGCTTGGGCGCCTCGGTACGGAACAACAGGGTGCGTTCGCCGCGCAGCACGGCGGCGGTCTCGGCGGTGAAGCACAACGCGCCGTGACGCTCGACGTCGGCTTCGAGCAGGCCGCCGGCGACCAGTTGCCGAAACACGCCGCTCCACTGCCGCGCGTCCAGGTCGCTGCCGATGCCCCAGGTGCTGAGGCGTTCGTGGCCGAACTTGGCGACCTTCTCGGTCTCGCTGCCGCGCAAGACGTCGATCACGTGCGCGGCGCCGAAGCGCTGGCCGGTCCGGTACACGCAGGACAGGGCCTTGCGCGCGGCTTCGGTGCCGTCCCAGCTGTGTGGCGGCTCGAGGCAGTTGTCGCAGTTGCCGCAGGCGCCGGGGTGGCCTTCGCCGAACCAGCCCAGCAGCGATTGCCGGCGGCAGCCGGTCGATTCGCAGAAGCCGAGCAGCGCGTCGAGCTTGCGCAACTCCAGCTGCTTGCGTTCGGCGCCGGCTTCGCCCTGGTTGATCAGCTGGCGCAGGTTGACCACGTCGCCGAGGCCGTAGGCCAGCCAAGCCTCGGCCGGTTCGCCGTCGCGGCCGGCGCGGCCGGTTTCCTGGTAATAGCCCTCGATCGACTTGGGCAGGTCGATGTGGGCAACGAAGCGCACGTCGGGCTTGTCGATGCCCATGCCGAACGCGATCGTCGCCACCATCACCACGCCGTCTTCCTGCAGGAACCGACGCTGGTTGGCCGCACGCGTGGCCGCGTCCATGCCGGCGTGATACGGCAGCGCATCGATGCCGGCCGCGCGCAGCTGCTCGGCGGTGCTGTCGACGCGCTTGCGCGAGAACGCGTAGACGATGCCGCTGTCGCCGCGGTGGGTCAGCAGGAAGTCCAGCAACTGGCGGGTGCCGCCGTCCTTGTGCACGACCCGGTAGCGGATGTTCGGACGGTCGAACGAGCTGACGAACTGGCGCGCGTCGCCGAGCGACAGGCGCTCGGCGATCTCGTTGCGGGTCGGGGTGTCGGCGGTAGCGGTCAGCGCGATGCGCGGCACCTCCGGCCAGCGTTCGTGCAGCACCGTGAGCTTGCGGTACTCGGGGCGGAAATCGTGGCCCCATTGCGAGACGCAGTGCGCCTCGTCGATCGCAAACAGGGCGATGGACGCGCGGTCGAGCAGGTCCATGCAGCGCGCGGTGAGCAGCCGCTCCGGCGCGATGTAGAGCAGATCCAGCTCGCCGGCCAGCAGCGCGCGCTCCACGTCGGCCGCGGCGGCCGCATCCAGGGTGGAATTGAGGTACGCGGCGCGCACGCCGAGCTGGTGCAACGCCTCGACCTGGTCCTGCATCAGCGCGATCAGCGGCGAGATGACGATGCCGCAGCCGGCGCGCAGCAGCGCCGGCAGCTGGTAGCACAGCGACTTGCCGCCGCCGGTGGGCATCAGCACCAGCGCGTCGCCGCCGGCGACGAGCTGGTCGATGATCTGCGCCTGTTCGCCGCGGAACGCGGGGTGGCCGAAGGTGTGGCGGAGCAGGTCGAGGGCGGCGTCGGGCATGGGCGCTAGGGTAACAAGCGTGGGGAGCAGCGCCCTCGGAGACGGGCATGAACACGGGTAGGAATACTCCGCAGAAGGCGTCGTCCGCACGGCCGGCGGACGGCGCGATCGCGGAGCCTGTCCGGGCGCGGCGGCGGGCCGGACAGGCATGGCGCGGGTCGGGACTATTGCAGCAACGAACGCAGCATCCACGCGTACTTTTCGTGGATGTTGAGGCGCTGGGTCATCAGGTCCACGGTCGGGTCGTCGCCGGCATCGTCGGCGGTCTTGAGCACCTTGCGCGCGGTGCGGGCGACCGCCTCGTTGCCGACGGTCAGCTGCCGCACCATCTCGCGCCAATCCGGGGCGTGGGCCAGGCCGGGCTCCTCGGCCAGCGACGACAGGCGGATGAACTCGGCGTAGGAACCCGGGGCGTTGAAGCCCAGCGCGCGGCTGCGTTCGGCGATCTCGTCCAGCGCGTTCCACTGCTCGGTGTACTGCATCTCGAACATGTTGTGCAGCGCGTTGAACATCGGGCCGGTGACGTTCCAGTGGAAGTTGTGGGTCTTCAGGTACAAGGTGAAGCTGTCGGCGAGGAAGCGCGCCAGGCCTTCGGCGATCTTCTTGCGATCGCCCGGGCTGATCCCGATATCAATGGCCGGGGCGTTGCCCGCGGCGGCCGGTGACGCCACCGGTTCGATGCGCGCGGCGACCACGGAGTCGGATTTCTTCGGGGACGTCGTCTTTGGCGTCTTGGACTTGGAACTCTCGGGCTTGGACTTGCCCGCGGATTTCGACTTGGCCATGCGGTTTCTCCCGGGTGGATGGCATGCGGCGACAATAGGCCCGCACGCCGGCGGCGTGAAATGGATTGTTTCTTTCAATTGGATCAATGAACTCTATCGACGCAGACGCTAAGGCCCCGTTAGGGCACGCCGGACTCGCGCAGGCTGCTCCGCGCCAGGCGCTGGCCGCGATCGACGGTGCCCTGAGCCGCGACCGCGGCCGCCTGCACGGGCTATGGTCGCGCTGGAACGCCGGGCCGACTGACGCCCGGGCGCAGGCGGCGTTCGCGTCGGCGTTGACGGCGTCGGTCGCGCAGCGCGAGGCGCGTGCGGCGTCGCTGCCGCAGGCGCCGGTCGACCCGACGCTGCCGATCGCTTCGGAAGCGCAGCGGATCGTCGAGCTGATCCGCGCCCACCCGGTGGTCGTGATCGCCGGCGAAACCGGCTCGGGCAAGACCACCCAGATCCCGAAGCTGTGCCTGGCCGCGGGCCGCGGCAGCGCCGGCATGATCGGCTGCACCCAGCCGCGCCGGATCGCCGCACGCGCGGTGGCGCGACGCGTGGCGGAGGAGCTCGGCACGCCGCTGGGTGGCGTGGTCGGCTACCAGGTGCGCTTCACCGAGAACGTCGGCGCGGGCACCGCGATCAAGTTCATGACCGACGGCATCCTGCTGGCGGAGATCCAGTCCGACCGCTGGCTGTCGGCCTACGACACGATCCTGATCGACGAGGCGCACGAACGCAGCCTCAACATCGATTTCCTGCTCGGCTATCTCAAGCAACTGCTGAAGAAGCGCCGCGACCTGAAGGTCATCGTGACCTCGGCGACGATCGACACCGCGCGCTTTGCCGCGCATTTCGACGACGCCCCGGTGGTCAACGTCGAGGGCCGCGGCTACCCGGTGTCGGTACGCTACCGCCCGCTGGGGGGCGAAGGCGACGAGGGCGACACGGCCGAATCGGAAGCGCGCGACGGTCAGCGCAGCATTACCGATGGCATCGTCGCCGCGTGCGACGAGATCACCCGCGAGGATCCGCGCGGCGACGTGCTGGTATTCCTGTCCGGCGAGCGCGAGATCCGCGACGCCCACCAGGCGCTGGAACGGCGCAAGTACCGCGACACCGAGGTGCTGCCGCTGTACGCGCGATTGTCGGTGCGCGACCAGGACCGCGTGTTCAATCCCGGCGTCAGGCGCCGCATCGTGCTGGCGACCAATGTCGCCGAGACCTCGCTGACGGTGCCGCGGATCCGTTATGTGGTCGATCCGGGGCTGGCGCGGATCAAGCGCTACAGCCCGCGCGGCAAGCTCGACCGGCTGCACATCGAGCCGATCTCGCAGGCCAGCGCCGACCAGCGCAAGGGCCGCTGCGGGCGCATCTCCGAAGGCACCTGTTACCGCCTCTACTCGGAGGCCGATTTCGAATCGCGGCCGTTTTACACCGATCCGGAGATACGCCGCGCGGCGCTGGCCGGGGTGATCCTGCGGATGCTGTCGCTCGGGCTGGGGCGGATCGAGGATTTCCCGTTCCTGGAGGCACCCGATCCGCGCGCGATCGCCGACGGCTGGCAGCAACTGGGCGAGCTCGGCGCGGTCGGCATCGCCGAGTCGGCATCGCGATCGAAGCCGTCCGACAAGCGCGGCGACTACGCGCTGACCCCGGTCGGCAAGCTGATGGCGCGGATGCCGGTCGACGTGAAGCTCGCGCGCATGCTGGTTGCGGCCAACCAGCACGGCTGCCTGCGCGAGATGCTGGCGATCGCGGCCTTCCTGGGCATCCAGGACCCGCGCGAGCGGCCCAGCGACCAGCGCGGCGCGGCCGATACCGCGCATGCGCTGTTCGCCGATCCGAAATCGGAATTCGTCGGCATCCTCAGGCTGTGGGATGCCTACCAGGAGGCGCACGAGGAGCTGACCCAGTCGAAGCTGCGCGGCTGGTGCGAGAAGCATTTCCTCGGGTTCCTGCGCATGCGCGAGTGGCGCGAGCTGCACCGCCAGCTGAAGTTGATGGCCGACGAGCTTGGTTGGCAGCAGAACCCCGCGATCGTGGCCGAGAGCGAGGCCATTGGCCATGCCCAGTACGCAACCCTGCACCGCGCCCTTATCGCCGGCCTGCCGACCCAGATCGGCCAGCGCACGCCGTCGCCGGACAAGAAAACCGGTGGCGGCTACGACGGGCCGCGCGGGCGCAAGTTCCAGTTGTTCCCGGGTTCGCCGCTGGCGAAGAAGCCGCCGCCGTGGGTGTTGGCCGCGACCGTGCTCGACACCGAGCGCGTGTGGTCGATGACCAATGCCGCGATCGAACCGGACTGGGTGATCCAGGAGCTGCCGCACCTGCTCGCGCGGCGCCACCACGACCCGCACTGGGCGCGCTCGCAAGGCCGCGTGGTCGGCAGCGAGCAGATCAGCCTGTTCGGGCTGGTGCTCGCGCCGAAGCGGCCGGTGCACTACGGCGCACTGTTTCCGGAAGAGAGCCGGGCGATCTTCGCGCGGGACGCGCTGGTGACCGGCGAGATCAACACCCGCAGCGCGTTCCTCGCGCGCAACCTGGCGACGCTGGCCAAGGCGCGCGAGGAAGAGGCCAAGCAGCGCCGCGCCGGGCTGGTGGTCGACGAAGAGTGGATGGCGCGCTGGTACCTCGAGCGGTTGCCCGCGCACGTGCACAACGCGCAGGCGCTGGACGCGTGGTTCGGCAAGCTGCCGGCCGCGGAGAAGGCCGCGCTGGAATGGACGCTCGACGACCTGCTGGTCGGCGATGAAAGCGATGCCGCGCGCTTCCCGAAATTCGTCCTGCTCGGCAATGCGCGGTTGCCGGTGCAGTACCGCTTCGAGCCGGGCGCGCCCGACGACGGCATGACCGTGAGCGTGCCGTTGCACCTGCTCAACGCGCTCGACCCGGCGCAACTGTCGTGGCTGGCGCCGGGCTTCGTCGCCGACAAGGCGGCGGCGCTGATCAAGTCGCTGCCGAAGACGCTGCGCCGCAACTTCGTGCCGGCGCCGGATTTCGCCCGCGCGTTCGCCGAGGCGCATCCGGAGGACGCGGCGCGCGAGGGCGCGTTTGCGGGCGCGCTGGCGGCGTTCCTGCGCAAGGTCACCGGGGTCGCGGTCGAGGCCGGCGAGTTCGACGACAGCGAGCTGGAACCGCACCTGCGCATCAACCTGCGCCTGCTCGACGCGGCCGGCGAGGGCCGCGGCGCACCCGCGGTGCTGGCCGAATCGCGCGACCTGGACGAGTTGCGCGCCCGCTTCGGCGCGCGTGCAGCCGCGGCGTTCGCGGCCCAGGCCGCCGCCGGCCTGGCGCAAACGCAATTGACCAGCTTCCCGGACACGCCGATCCCGCTGTCGGTGCCCGGCGCCGGTGGCGTGCCCGCGTACCCGGCGCTGCACGACGAGGGCGAGTCGGTCTCGCTGCGCGTGCACGCCGAACGCGACGCCGCGCTGCGCGCGCACCCGCGCGGCGTGCGCCGGCTGCTGTGGCTGGCGCTGGCCGAGAAGCGCAAGCAGGCGCGCAAGCAGTTGCCGGTGTCGCCCAAGACCGGCTTGCTGTACGCCGCGATCGAGGCGGCGGCGCCGCGCCACGATGAAGGTGACCAGCTGCCGATCGGCGACCGCTTGCGCGCCGACCTGCTCGACGGCGCGTTCGAATCGCTGGTCAGCCAGGGCCTGGACGAAATCCGCGACGCCGACGCGTTCGCCGCACGTCGCGACGCCGTGGCCAAGCGCCTGTTCGGCGAGGCGACCGAACGCCTGGGCCAGGCCGAAGCCATCCTCACCGCCGTCGCGCAGGCCCGCGCCAAGCTGGAATCGCCGCTGATGGGGTGGGCCAGCGGCAACCTCGACGACATGCGCGCGCAACTCGCGGCGCTGACCCCGCCGGGTTTCCTGCGCGACGTGCCGGCCGACGCGCTGCGCGAGTACCCGCGTTACCTCAAGGCATTGGCGCTGCGCGGCGAACGCGCGCTACGTGACCCGGTGCGCGACCAGGCGCGGATGCTGGAACTCAAGCCGTTCGTGGCGGCGCTGGATGCGGCGCGTGCCAGCGGCCAGGCCGATACGCCGGAGTGGCAGGCGCTGCGCTGGGAACTGGAAGAGTTGCGGGTGTCGCTGTTCGCACAGGAGCTCGGTGCGCGTGGCGGCGTGTCGGCGAAGAAACTGGCGGCACGGCTGGCGCAGCTGCGGCCGCGTTGAGGCCCGTGCCGCACGGAGTCAGTCGACGCGCTGCACCTTCAGGCGTGGCGAATGGCCCTCGACCTGCAGGTACCAGCTGCCCAGCGCGCCGGGGGCGATGGTGACCTTGGGTTGCGACAGGGTGCTGGTGTACAGCGAGCCCTGGGTCACGCGCCAGCGCTGGCCGTTCTCGAGCTCGAAACGGGTGCCGACCGACCACTCGCGCATGCTGCCCTTGATCGTGCTGCGAATCGGTTCGACCGCGCGGCGTTCGAACAGTCCCGGCGAGCGGTCGTGCTGGCTGCGCGCGTCGGCGGCCTGGAGCACGGTGTCGCGCTCGTCGCGCAGCAACTGGTTCAGCAGCGCCAGCTCCTGCGTGGTCAGCCGCTCCAGTCCGGTCGCCTGCAGCTGCGCGGGCGTCAGGCGCTTCTCGATCGCGGTGTAGTCGTCCTGGGCGTGGACGGCCGGGGGCAGCAGCAGGGTGGCGGCGAGGGCGAGTTTGAGCAGCGTGTGCATGGTCGTTATCCGGGCTGATTGATTCGATGTGCGGGCAATGCGGCGGTGTGGGTTACGCGAGCGCCGAGTGCAAAGTCGCTGGATCCTGAAATTCCCGGCCACCGCGCACGGCGCGATGGCGTTCAGCGCCGCGCGAGCCAGTGGCTCGCAAACGCGGCGCTTCACCCCGCCTGCGCGGGCCAGTGCGTCACTTGACCCGCTGCACCCGGGCGCGGGTGTTGTAGCCGTCGATCGACAGGTACCAGGTGTTGCCGATCACGCTCGGGGTGATCTTCACCGCCGGGCTGGTCTTGCGCACGCCGGCGAGCGAAGCGCTGTCGACCTGCTGCCAGACCTGGCCATTGTCGAGCGTGTAGCTGCGGCCGCTGCCGAAGCCGCGGAACTCGCCGGCGATCCGTCCCACGATCGGCTCGGTCGACCCGAACGCGAGGAAGCCGCGGTTCTCTTCCTCGACCTGCTTCTTGGCGGTCTGCGCGGCCTTGGTGGTTTCGCTCACCAGGGTGCGGTTGAGCCAGGCGTTGAGATTGGCCAGCTGCTGCGCATCGAGCTGGTCCAGGCCGGCGGCCTTGAACTGTTCCGGCGTCATCTGCCGCTCGATCGGCTGTCCGCCCGGCTGCTGCGCGAACGCGGTGGGAGCCAGCGCCAGCGACATGGCAAGCAGCAGCGGACGGATGGTGCGGGCGCGCATTGAAAGCCTGGGTTTCGCAAGCATGAACTGTTCCTCCGGACCGTTGCGGGCTAGTGTAGACGCTGACCCGCAACGAGCCATGACCTTCGCGGTTGATGCGATGAACGCGCCGGTATCGTCCCCCCTGAACGCGCTGCTGGCGCTGCCCGCCGCCGCCGTGGTCGGCGCGCCACTCCGGCAACGCCTGGCCGCGGCCGGCGCCGCTGCGGAGTTGGCCACACGCGACACGCCCGACATCGCCAAGGCCACGCTCGAGGCCTTGGCCTTGCTCGGCGCCGACGGCGACACCGTGGCCGCCGCGATCCTGCACGCGTTTCCGGCGCTGCCCGGGCGGCTCGGGCCGGCGTTCGAACACGAACATGCCGCGGTCGCGGCGCTGCTCGACGGCCAACGCGCCGCGGAACAAGTGTGGGCGTTGCACGCCGAGCACGGCGGCAAGGCCGGCGGCGAAGGCCTGCGCCGGCTGCTGCTGGCGATCGTGCGTGACCTGCGGGTGGTGCCGATCCTGCTCGCGCGCCAACTCGCGCGGATGCGCGCCGCCGACAAGTTGCCCGAGGACCAGCGCCGCGAACTGGCATCGCTGACCCGTGACATCCACGCGCCGCTCGCGAACCGGCTCGGCATCTGGCAGCTGAAGTGGGAGCTGGAGGACCTCGCGTTCCGTTACCTGGAGCCAGCGACCTACCAGCAGATCGCGCGCCTGCTCGACGAGAAGCGCGGCGACCGCGAACGCTACATCGAGCACGTCAAGCGCACCCTGCGCGGAGCGATGGCGGAGCAGGGGCTGCAAGCCGAGGTCGCCGGCCGGCCCAAGCACATTTACAGCATCTGGAAGAAGATGCAGCGCAAGGGCGTGCCGATCGGCGAGCTCTACGACCTGCGCGCGGTGCGGGTGCTGGTGGACGACCTGGGCGGCTGCTACACCGCGCTGGGCGTCGTGCATGCCACCTGGACGCCGATCCCCAGCGAGTTCGACGACTACATCGCGCGGCCCAAGCGCAACGACTACCGCTCGCTGCACACCGCGGTACTGGGGCCGCAGGGCAAGACCCTGGAGGTGCAGATCCGCACCCACGAGATGCACCGCCAGGCCGAGCTCGGCGTCGCCGCGCACTGGAAGTACAAGGAGGGCAGCGGCGGCGACGCGGCGTTCGACCGCAAGATCGCCTGGATGCGCCGCCTGCTGGAAAGCCACGGCGACGGCGCGCGTGACGGCGAGGACGCGTCGCTGTCGGGCGAGTTCGACACCGAGCTGGTCGAGGACCGCGTCTACGTGCTCACGCCCAAGGGCGAGGTGCTCGACCTGACCGCCGGCGCGACCCCGCTGGATTTCGCCTACCACGTGCACACCGAGGTCGGGCACCGCTGCCGCGGTGCCAAGGTCAACGGTCGCATCGTGCCGCTCGACCACAAGCTGCACAGCGGCGACCGCGTCGAGATCATGGTCGCAAAGACCGGTGAGCCGCGGCGCGACTGGCTGGTGGCGGCGAACGGCTTCCTCGCCAGCCCGCGCTCGCGCGAGAAGGTCCGGAACTGGTTCAACAAGCTCGACCGCGCGCGCAACGAGCACGCCGGCCGCGAGCTGCTCGACAAGGAACTGCGCCGGCTGGGCTTGCTCGGCGCCGACCTGGCGCCGGCGCGCGACAAGCTGCACTTGGGCAGCGACGGCGAGCTGTACGTGCAGGTGGCACTGGGCGACCTGGGCCCGCACCAGGTCGGTCGCATCCTGCTCGAACACGAGCGCGCCGCGAGCGCGCCGGCGGTGGCGGCGAGCACGACGGCGGCGCCGGCCGCGCCGCGCGCGCCGCGCAAGGCCAGCGACTTCACGGTCGAGGGCGTCGGCAACCTGCTGGTGCAGATCGCGCGCTGCTGCCAGCCGGTGCCGGGTGAGCCGATCGTCGGGTACCTGACCCGTGGCCGCGGCGTCAGCGTGCACCGGCCGACCTGCGCATCCTTCCAGCGCCTGGCGGCGGCGCAGCCGCAACGCGTGTTGCCGGTCGAGTGGGGCCGCCAGGGCAGCGGCTACGAGGTCGACGTCGAAGTGCTGGCGCTCGACCGCAAGTGGTTGCTCAAGGAAGTGACCAACCTGATCGCGCAGGGCAACGCCCACGTCGGCAGCATCCACAGCGACCACGAGCGCAACGGCGCGCGCGTGCGGCTGCGGCTGCGGCTGAGCGTGGCCGACTACGGCCAGCTGTCGACCCTGCTGGGCAAGCTGTCGGCGCTGCCGGGCGTGGAACAGGCGCACCGCAGTTGACGTTGCACGATGGGCCCGGCGCTATGCTGCCGCGGTGACACGCGAGCCCACGCCACCGAGCGATCCACGCCCCCCTGCCAGTACCGCGTCCGCGGGCGCCCGATCGCGGCGCGAACGTGGCCTGCGTGCCCGCGTCGAGCCGTGGCTGGATCGCTGGAGCGAACTGCGCTTCGATTCGCCCACCCAGCCAACCCCGCGGCAGTCGCCGCCGCCGCGCGCACGGCTGGGCCGGGGCCTTGCCGCGGCGGCGCTGGTGGTGCTGGTGTTGCTGCTCGCGCGGCGTCCGCTGTCGGACTGGTTGTGGCCGCAGACCAGCGCCCAGCAGTTGCGCGCCGACGCCGCGCTGGCGCTGGCGCAAGGGCGGCTGACGTCGGCCGATGGCCGCGGTGCGCGCGAGTTGTTCGAAGCGGCGCTCGCGCGCGATCCCGACCGCGGCGATGCGCGGACCGGGCTGGCGCAGGTGGGTTTGGCCGCGATCGAGCAGGCGCGACGTGCGATCGACGAACGCCGCTACGCCGATGCGCACCGCGCGCTCCAACTGGCGCGCGAGCTGTCGGTGCCGCGCGCGCTGGCCGATGCTGTCGCCAGCACGCTGCGCGAGCGGGAAGCGGCCGACGCCGGGATCGAGCGCCTGCTCGCCGACGCCCGCGCGGCGCGCGTGGCCGGCCGGCTTGAAGGCGACGACGGCGGCGCGCTGGCCTTGTACCAGCGCGTGATCGCGCTGCAGCCCAACCGTACCGAGGCCCTGGAGGGGCGCGAGGACGTGCTTGCCGAGCTGCTGCAGCAGGCGCGGCAGTGGCTGGCCGGCGGCAAACTGGCGGAGGCGGCGGCCGCGATCCACCGCGTGCAGGCCGCCGATGCCGGCCACGTCGACCTGCCTGACGCGCTCGCACAGCTCGCGCAGCAGGCCGAGCAGCGCCGGCGCCGCGCCGACGCCGACCTGCGTCGCGGCCGGCTGCCACGCGCGCTGGCAGGCTACCGGCTGGTGCTCGCGGCCGACCCGGAAGATGCGGACGCCGCGCGCGGTCTGGTGCGGGTCGCGAACGCCTATGCCGCGCGCAGCGAGCAGCTCGCCGCGGACTTCCGCTTCGCCCCGGCCGAGGCGGCGCTGCGCGAGGCGCAGGCGATCGCCGCCGACGCGCCGGCGATCCGCGAGGCGCGCCGGCACCTGGACCGCGCGCGCCAGAGCCAGGCGCGCGCCGGCGCGTCGCTGCCGACGCCGGAACGGCAACGGCGCCTGCGCGCGTTGCTGGAGCAGGCCGCCGCCGCCGAGGCGCGTGGCGACCTGCTGTCGCCGCCGGGAGACAGCGCGTTCGACAAGCTGCGCGCCGCCCGTGCGATCGCGCCGCAGGACCCGCGCGTGCGCCGGGCCGTGGCGCGGCTGCTGCCTACGGCGAAGGACTGCTTCGAAACCCAGCTGCGCGGCAACCGCCTGGTCCGCGCGCGCGAATGCCTCGATGTGCGCCGTGTGCTAGAAGGCGAATCGCCGGCGCTGGCCGAGAATCGCCGGCGGCTCGCGCAGCGCTGGATCGCGGTCGGCAACGAGCGCCTCGGCGCCGGCGAGCTGGCCGTGGCCCAGGCCGCGCTGGCGGCCGCGCGCGCGCTCGATCCGGCGGCGGCGGGGCTGGACGAGTTCAACGAACGCTTGCGCGCGGCCAGCGCGGGCGACTGAAGCCTTCCGGCGGCCGCGCCGGCGCGCCGCGGCTAGGCGTCGTGCAGCAGCACCCGCCGCACGACCGCGCGCGCGGCATCGAGCGAGAAGTGCTGCTCGATATTGCGCAGTCCGTTGCCAGCGAGCCGCTGCCACAGCTCGGGGTCGCGGTACAGGCGCACCACCGCGGCGGCGAACGCCTCGGCATCGTCGCCGACCAGCACGTCCTCGCCGTCGCGCAGGTGCATGCCCTCGACCGCGCACCCGGTCGCGACCACCGGCTGGCCGTGGGCCATGCTCAGGTTGACCTTGCCCTTGACGCCGGCGCCGTACCGCAGCGGCGCGACCGCGATCCGGGCGCCATCCATGTACGGCGCCAGGTCCGGCACGTGGCCGTGCACCTCGACCCCGGGTTGCGCGGCCAGGGCCGCGACCTCCGGCGGCGGGTCGGCGCCGATGCAATGGAAGCGCGGCTGCGGCAGCTGCGCGCGGATCTTCGGCAACACGTCGGCGACGAACCAGCGCACCGCATCGACGTTGGGCGGATGGCGGAAGCCGCCGACGAACACCAGGTCGTGGCGCTGCGCGAACGCCTGCCCGGGGCCGGCGACCCGGTGCAGGTTCGACAGCACCTCGACCCGTGCATTGGGGGCGTCGCGCGCCAGCAGCGCGCGCTCGACCTCGCTCACCACCAGCGTCGCGTCGCTGCGCGCGATGATGTCCAGCTCCAGCGCACGCGTGCGCTCGGACGCGCGGGCCAGCGCCGCGTCGCCGGCGACCTGCGCACCGCGCTGCTCGCGCAGGTAATGCAGGTCGACCGTGTCGAACACCAGCGCCGCCTGCGGCGCGTGCCGGCGCAGCAGCGGCAGCAACTCGCGCATCACGTAGTGGCGGCAGACCACGACCGTGTCGAAGCGCGCGCCGTGTTCGCGGATCCATCCCGGCAGCGCCTTGAGGAACGGCGCATGCCAGACCTCGACGCCAAGCTGCTGCAGCGCGCGCAGCGCATGCCCGTCGCCGACGCGGTCGGTGGGCACGAACACGACATGCGCGTCTTCCTGGCGCAGCAGGCGCATCAGGTTGACCAGCCGCAGCGACGCCGAATCGCGGTCGGGCTGCGGCATGGCGCTATCGATGACGAGGATCGCGCGCCGCCTGCGGGCCACCGCCGCCTGCTCGCTGGCGCGGGTCGGCTGCCGGTCCAGCACGTCGCGCCATTTGTCGGCGAACACCTGCTGGTTGTGCACCTGCCGGGCCTTGGGCCCGGTGCTGGTATCGGTGCCTGCGGTCGCGCCCTCGACGTGCACCACCTGCGATCGGGGCTGGTAGAGCACGCGGTAACCGGCGGCGCGGACCGCGAACGCGAGGTCGGTGTCCTCGTAGTAGGCCGGCGCGTAGCGGCGGTCGAACCCGCCCAGATGCGCGAACAACGCGCGCGGGATGCAGATCGCCGCGCCGGAGCAGTAGTCGGCCTCGCGCACGAACGCGTAACGCGGGTCGAGCGGCGATTCGAACTTGCCGTAGTTGCAGCCGCCGCCGTCGGCGAACACCAGGCCGCCGGCCTCCTGCAGGCGGCCATCGGGGTACAGCAACTGCGCCCCGACCAGGCCGGTGCCGGGGTGGTCGGCGAACGTCGCCAGCAACGCGTCGAGCCAACCCGGCTGCGGCACCGTGTCGTTGTTGAGGAACACCAGGTACTCGCCGCGCGCCAGCGTCGCACCGTCGTTGCACGCGGCGATGAAGCCGCCGTTTTCGACGCGACGGTGGTAGCGCAGGCCGGCGACGTGCTGCAGGCAGGCCTGGGTGTCGTCGGACGAGCCGTCGTCGACAACGATGATCTCGAGTGCCGCGCGCGCCGGGTGCGCGGCCAGCGCACGCAGGCACGCCAGCGTGTGCGCGAACTGGTTGTAGACCGGGATCACGATGCTCGCCAGCGGCGCATCGCTGCGCGGCACGGCGAACGGCGAGAACGCGGCCGGCTCGGGCAGGTACAGCGCCAGGCGCTGCGAGGCGGGCACGCGATGGAACTGCTTGAGCACGCGTTGCCACGACGCCTGCACGCCGCGTGTGCGCAGGCTGGTCAGGCCGCGCCGCCACAAACCGGTGCCACGGTCGATCATGAAGCGCAGATCGGCCCAGGTCATCGGCATCGGTTCATCGCCATCGTGCACAAACTCCGGGTGGTTCCAGCACAGCGCCCAACGTGCCCGCACTCCGCGGCTGTCCCGAACCGCGCGTTCTGAACTGGCTCGGAACCCGGAAGCCCGGCCCCGTGCGGGGCACGCAGGCGGCTGCGCTAGACTCGCAGCCACTTGGGCGCAGCCCTGTCATTGTGTCATCCCGTGGCCCGAATCGATTACGACGAAGACGACAGTTACCCCGACAACCCGGCCCCGCAGTGGCGCCGGCGGCTGGTCACCTGGACCCTGGCGGCGATCGGCCTCGGCCTGGGCTTCCTGATCCCGTACACCTTGTACCTGAACCACGAAGTCGGGCAGCGCTTCGGCCAGTTGCGCTGGCAGATCCCGACGCGCGTGTACGCGCGGCCGCTGGAACTTGCGCCCGGCCTGACGCTCGACGCGACCACGCTCAAGACCGAACTCGACGCGGCCGCCTACCGCGACGGCGACGGCAGCCGCCCGGGCTCGTACTCGCGCAATGGCGGGCGCTGGCTGATCTCCAGCCGCGGCTTCAACGACGTCGACGGCGTGGTCGGCGGCCGCCGCATCGAGCTGGTGCTGTCCGGCGGCAAGGTCGCCAGCGTGCGCGATGCCGGCCGCAAGCAGGCGCTCAAGTCGGTGCGCCTCGACCCGGCGCGGATCGCGACCCTGTACGGCCAACAGCAGGAAGAACGCCGGCTGGTGCGGATCGAGGAGGTGCCCGAGCTGCTCGTCACCGGCCTGCAGGCGGTCGAGGACCGCGACTTCAACAGCCATATGGGCATCGACTTGAGCGGCATGCTGCGCGCGGCGTTCAAGAACGTGACCGGCGGCAAGCGCCAGGGCGCGAGCACCCTGACCCAGCAGCTCGCGCGCAGTGGCCTGCTCGGCATCGGCCGCGAGCAGACCTTCACCCGCAAGGGCAAGGAGATCCTCTACGCGATGCTGATGGAGGCGCGCTACGACAAGCGCACCATCCTGGAGGCCTACCTCAACCAGGTGTACCTCGGCCAGCGCGGCTCGCAGGCAATCCACGGCGTCGCCGCGGGCGCCGAGTTCTGGTTCGGCCGCGACCTGCGCGACCTCAACACCGAGCAGGTCGCGCTGCTGGTCGGCATCGTCAAGGGACCGTCGGCGTACGACCCGCGCCGCAACCCGGAGGCCGCGACGCAGCGCCGCAACTTCGCGCTCGGCGAGTTCCACGAGACCGGCCTGATCGACGACGCCGAGTACCAGCGCGCGCTGAAGGCGCCGCTGGGCATCACCAAGACGCCGGGCAGCGTCGCCGCTAACCGCTTCCCCGCCTACGTCGACCTGGTCCGCCGCCAGCTCGCGCGCGACTACCCCGCCGACGCCCTCGCCGGCGCCGGCCTGAGCGTGATGAGCGGGATGGCGCCATCGGCGCAGGCCTACGCCGAGGGCGCGGTGACGCGCACGCTGAAGGGCCTGGGCAAGCGGCGCGCGCCGTTGCAGTCGGGCCTGGTGATGACCGACGTGCACAACGGCGAGGTGGTCGCGGTGGTTGGAGGCCGCGACTTCGCCGGCCACGGCTTCAACCGCGCGGTCGAGGCGCAGCGGCCGGTCGGCTCGCTGCTCAAGCCGTTCGTGTACCTGCTCGCGCTGGCGCAGCCGGGCAAGTACTCGCTGGCCAGCTATGTCGACGATTCGCCGGTCACGGTGACGCTCGGCAAGGGCAAGCGCTGGAACCCGGGCAACTCCGACGGCCGCAGCCACGGCACGGTGCGCCTGATCGACGCGCTCGCGCAGTCGTACAACCAGGCCACGGTACGCGTCGGCATGCAGATCGAGCCCGAGCGCATCGCCGACCTGGTGCGCACGCTGGCCGGCATCCAGACCGACACCAACCCGTCGGTCATCCTCGGCGCCACCGACCAGAGCCCGTACGCGATGGCGCAGCTGTACCAGTTCCTCGCCTCCGGCGGCGAGATCCAGCCGCTGCACGCGGTGCGCGGGGTGCTCGACGCCAACGGTAAAGTGGTCAACCGCTACGACAAGGAACCGGCGCCCGCCCAGCAGGGCGATGCGATCGCCGCGCGCCTGACCACGATCGCGCTGCAGCAGGCGGTATCGAGCGGCACCGGCGCGCAGCTGATGCGCGACGGCCTGGGCCGCCTGTCGCCGGCCGGCAAGACCGGCACCAGCAACGACGGCCGCGACAGCTGGTTCGCCGGCTGGACCGGCGACCACCTCGCGGTGATCTGGGTCGGCAACGACCAGAACCAGACCACCGGCCTGTACGGCGCCACCGGCGCGATGCGGGTGTGGTCGGCGATCTTCGCGCGGCTGCCGACGGCGCCGCTCAAGGTCACCGACGAAGGCCTCGACTGGCAGTGGGTGATCGGCCAGAACACCACCGACGCCGGCTGCGGCGGCGCGCGCCGATTCGCGTTCGTGCAGGGCTTCGCGCCGGGCTACACGCCGTGCCCGGCGCCGCAGCCGGCGGTCGACGAGGAGTCCGAGCAGGACGGCGGCTGGCGCGACTGGTTCGGCTTCGGCGACCGCGACGAGCGGCGCGAGGACGACGAGCCGCGCGAACCGGATCCGGCCAAGCGGCTGCCGCCGCCGGAAGACGGCGAATGACGTCGGCGCTGACATGGCGCGACGCAGCGCGCGCGGCCAGCGTTGCTGTCTGCCTCGCCCTGGCGGCGTGTGCGACGGCGCCGTCCGAGATGCCGCCATTGCCGACCTTCGACGCGGTGGCCGCGGTCGCCGCGATCCGCGCCGCCGGCGGCGCCGATGCGACCGAACTGGACGTGCAGCCGCTGCGTGATCCCCAGGTCGAGGACCTGCGCCAGCAGGCCGCCGCGCTCGAGGCCAAGCGCGCGTACCGCGCCGCCGCCACCGCGCTCGACCGCGCTTTGGCGATCAACCCCGACGACCCGGCGCTGCTGCAGGAGCGCGCCGAGGCGGCACTGCTGCTGCACGCGCTGGACGACGCGCAGCGCCACGCCGAGCGCGCGTTCGCGACCGGTTCCAAGGTCGGCCCGCTGTGCCGCCGGCACTGGGAAACGATCGCCCAGGTGCGCGACGCGCGGCCGCCGCAAGTTGCCGTTTCGACGACCGCGCCGGCCACCGCCGCCGACGCGCGCCAGCAACGCGACGCCTGCACCGTTGCCGCGCCCAACCGGTTCTGAGGCGCCCGTGGTCGACAGTCGGTTAAGCCAGGCCAGCCGCGCGGCGCTGGTCGAGGGCGGCGAGCTGGCGCGCAACATCGCCGCATTCGCACCGCGCCCGGCGCAGCAGGACCTCGCCGCCGCGATCGCCGAGGCGTTCGACAGCCGCGGCACGCTGCTCGCCGAGGCCGGCACCGGCACCGGCAAGACCTTCGCCTACCTGGTGCCGGCGCTGCTGTCGGGCAAGAAGACCATCATCTCCACCGGCACCCGCGCGCTGCAGGACCAGCTCTACCACCGCGACCTGCCGCGCGTGCGCGACGCGCTCGGCACCGGCCTCAAGACCGCGCTGCTCAAGGGCCGCGCGAACTATTTGTGCCACTACCGGATGCGCCAGGCGCAGGGAGAGCCGCGCTTCGGATCGCGCGAGCTGGCCGCGCAGTTCCAGCGCATCGTCGCCTGGTCCGGCCGCACCCGGATGGGCGACATGGCCGAACTGGAAGCGCTGCCCGAGGACTCGCCGCTGCTGCCGATGGTGACCTCGACCGCCGAGAACTGCCTCGGCAGCGAGTGCCCGTTCTTCGGCGAGTGTTTCGTGGTGCAGGCGCGTCAGCGCGCGCAGGCGGCCGACATCGTGGTCGTCAACCACCACCTGCTGCTCGCCGACCTGGCCCTCAAGCAGGAAGGCTTCGGCGAGATCCTGCCCGGCGCGCAGGCGTTCGTGGTCGACGAGGCGCACCAGCTCCCCGACCTGGCCGCGCAGTTCTTCGGCGAGAACCTCAGCGCGCGTCCCTTGGTCGAGCTGGCGCGCGACGCACTGGCCGAATGCAAGGACGTGCCGGCGGCGCTGGCGACCTTGCAGGCGCCGGCACGCGAACTCGAACACGCGGTGCGCGCGCTGCGCAGTGCGATGGACGAGCTGCCGGTACGTGGCACCCGCGGGCGCGCCGCCGAACGGCCCGAGGCCGAAGACGCGTTCGATGCGCTGGCGCTGGCGTTGCGGCAACTGCACGCGGCGTTGCTGCCGCTGGCCGCGACCTCGCCCGGGTTCGAGGGCTGCGCCGTGCGTGCGCGCGACTTCGAGCTGCGCCTGCAGCGCTGGCGCGGCGAGGCGGTCGTGCACGCGGCGCACGATGAGTACGCGGACGATTTCGCCGAGCTGGATGCTGCGGCGGCTGCTGAGTCGAAGGCTGCCGCGGGCGGTGCTGAAGAGGACGCTTCGGCCGGGGCATTGGTGGATCGCAACGACGACAGCGTGCGCTGGTATGAGCTCACCGCGCGCGGCTTCCGCCTCAGCCGCACCCCGCTCGACGTCTCCGGTCCGCTCGCCGAACACCGCGTGCGCTCGCAGGCGGCGTGGGTGTTCACCTCGGCCACGCTCGCGGTCGGCGGCCGTTTCGACCATTACGCGACCAAGCTCGGCCTGCACGACCCGACCACGCTGCTCGCGCCCAGCCCGTTCGACTGGCAACGCCAGGCGCTGTGCTACCTGCCGCGAGGCCTGCCCGAGCCGACCGTGCGCGGCTACAACGAGGCGATGGTCGCGGCGTTGCGCCCGGTGCTGGAGGCTTCCAGGGGGCGCGCGTTCGTGCTGTTCGCCTCGCACCGCGCGCTGCGCGAAGCCGCCGAGCTGCTGCGTGGCGGACCCTGGCCGCTGTTCGTGCAGGGCGAGGCGCCGCGCTCGCTGCTGCTGGAACGCTTCCGCGCCTCCGGCAACGGCGTGCTGCTGGGCGCGGCGAGCTTCCGCGAAGGCGTCGACGTCGCCGGCGATGCGCTCAGCGTGGTGGTGATCGACAAGCTGCCGTTCGGCGCGCCGGACGACCCGGTGTTCGAGGCGCGGCTGGAGGCGATCCGCCGTGCCGGCGGCAACCCGTTCCGCGACGAGCAGCTGCCGCAGGCGGTGATCGCGCTCAAGCAGGGCGCCGGCCGCCTGATCCGCAGCGAGACCGACCGCGGCGTGCTGGTGCTGTGCGACCCGCGGCTGCTGTCCAAGAGCTACGGCCGGGTGTTCCTGGAGTCGCTGCCGCCGCTGCCGCGCACGCGCGCGGCCGAGGATGTCGCCGGGTTCTTTGCGGCAGAATCGCTGTCCCACCCTTCGCAGGAGCAGGTCCATGGCTGACACGAAACCGCGCGTGCACGGCTTGGGCGGCGTGTTCTTCAAGTCCGACAATCCCGAGCAGCTTTCGGCCTGGTACGCCAAGCACCTGGGCTTCGGGGTCGAGGACTGGGGTGGCGCGCTGTTCCACTGGAACCGGATCGAGGGCCAGGACGCGCCCACCGGCGAGCGTGGCTGCACGGTCTGGTCGCCGTTCAAGGCCAGCACCGAGTACTTCGCGCCCAGCGACAAGCCCTTCATGCTGAATTTTCGCGTCGACGACCTCGATGCGACGCTCGCGGCCCTGCGCGAGGAAGGCTGCAACGTGCTCGAGCGCGGTGAGGACAGCGAGCAGGGCAAGTTCGGCTACGTGATGGACCCGGAAGGGCACCTGGTCGAGCTGTGGCAACCCAACCCGAACGATCCGTCGCAGGCGCCGGCATGACGAAGCGAGCGCCATGAAACTGCTGGCCTTCGAAACCGCGACCGAGGCGTGCTCGGTCGCGCTGTGGATCGACGGCGAGGTGCGTGAGCGTTTCGAGCTCGCGCCGCGCCGGCACGCCGAGCTGTCGCTGCCATGGGCGGAACAGCTGCTCGCCGAAGCCGGCATCCGGAAGTCGCAGCTCGACGCGGTGGCGCTCGGTCGCGGCCCCGGCGCGTTCACCGGCGTGCGCCTGGCGATCGCGATCGCGCAAGGGATCGCGCTCGCGCTCGACCGGCCGCTGCTGCCGGTGTCGACGCTGGCGGCGTTGGCGCTGCAGGCCCAAGGTACGCGCGTGCTGGCGTCGATCGATGCGCGCATGGGCGAGGTCTATGCGGCCGCGTATGAGCTGCGCGACGGCGACACGTTCGCGATCGGCGACGAACTGCTCGCCGCGCCCGACGCTGTCGCGCTGCCGGATGAGGCCAGCGGCTGGCACGGGGTCGGCACCGGCTTCGCCGCCAGCGACGGCGCGCTGCCACGGCGCCTGGCGGCGCGCTTCGACCACATCGACGCCGGTGCGCTGCCCCGCGCGGCGGATGTCGCGCGGCTGGCGGTCAAGGCCTGGGAGCGGGGCGAAGCGATCGAGGCCGAGCGCGTCGAGCCGGCCTACCTGCGCAACAACGTCGCGCTCACCAGCGCCGAGCAGCAGGCGCTGCGCGCATCGCGGCAGTGATGGGTTCCACGCCCTGAGTTTGTAGCTCCGAGCCTGCTCGGATCGCTTTTCTCCGCGCCGCCGCTGAAGCAGTCCGGGCAGGCCCCGACCTACAGGCGCACCGTGGCTACTCGTCGACCAGCGCGCCCTCGGGCAGGAAATTCCAGGTCCGGGTGACGTGCAGGATGTCGGGGTTGTCGTCGGTCTTGGGCAGCGGCGGGTAAGGCTCGGCCAGCTTGGCGATCCGCAGCGCCGACGAATCCAGCAGCGGGGTGCCGCTGGATTGCACGATGTCGGCGCGCTCGACCGTGCCATTGCGGCGGATCGCCACCGAGATCACCACCTGGCCCTGCAATCGGCGCCGACGTGCCTCGTCGGGGTAGTTGAGGTTGCCGATCCGTTCGACCCGATCGACCCACTCGCGCATGTAGCCGGCCCAAGCGAACTCCTGGGTGCTGGCCGAGACGAACTTGCGCTTAGGGCGCTTGGCGTAGCGCTCGGAGCGCAGGTGGATCTCGGCGGCGAGCCGCGCCATGCGCATGTCGCGCTCGATCTTCTCGCGGCCGACCGGCAGCGGGCGTTCGCTCGGCGCGGGGGTGGCGCGGGGCGTGGCCACCTGCGCCTCGCCGCGGGCGCTGCTGACCACGCGCGCCTGGGTCGCCGGTTGCGGCGCCGGCGACTGCGCGCGCAGCGGCCGCGGCGCGACCCCGGGCTCGGCCTGCGGCGCCGCGCCGGACTGGTTGTCGCGCGGGCGGGTGGTCTTGTCGTGCTCGCCGCCGCCCTGGTTGCTGGCCTGGGCGAGGAAATCGGCCTGCTTGGGGGTCAGCGCGCTGGCGGTCTGGGTCAGGATCACGTCCAGGGTCGGCATCACCGGCGCGGCGGTTTCCAGCGCGAAGCCCACGCCGAGCAGCAGCACGCCGTGCACCAGCACCGACAGCGCCATGGTCGCGCCCAGCCGCTGGTTTTCGCCGACCCCGCCGTAGCCACCGGCGGTGGCCCCTGCCGCAACTGCGCTCATGCCGTGCCTGGAATTCCTGCTTCGATCGCATCGAACAGTGTGCCGGCGATGTTGAGCCCAAACTGTGCGTCGAGTTCGCGAATGCAGGTCGGGCTGGTGACGTTGACCTCGGTCAGGTAGTCGCCGATCACGTCCAGGCCCACGAACAGCATGCCGCGGCGCTTCATCTCCGGCCCGACCTGGGCGGCGATCCAGCGGTCGCGCTCGCTCAGCGGCTGGCCGTGGCCCTTGCCGCCGGCGGCGAGGTTGCCGCGGAACTCGTCGCCCTGCGGGACCCGCGCCAGGCAGTAGTCGATCGGGATGCCGTCGACCAGCAGGATGCGCTTGTCGCCGGCGCTGATCTCGGGCAGGTAGCGCTGCGCCATGGCCAGGCTGTGCCCGCCCTGGGTCAGGGTCTCGAGGATCACATTGAGGTTGGCCTCGCCGGCGCGGGCGCGGAAGATCGAGCGCCCGCCCATGCCGTCGAGCGGCTTGAGCACCGCCTCGCCGTGCTCGGCCACGAACGCCTTGAGCGCGGCCAGGTCGCGGCTGACCAGGGTCGGCGGGCAGCACTGCGGGAACAGCAGCGCGGCCAGCTTCTCGTTGTAGTCGCGCAGGCCCTGCGGGTCGTTGAGCACCCGCGCCCCGGCCTGCTGGGCCAAGCCGAGGATCTGGGTGTCGTGGATGTACTCGGCGTCGACTGGCGGGTCCTTGCGCATCAGCACCACGTGCCCGGCGCCCAGCGCCACCTGTGACGCCGCGCCCAGTTCGAACCAGGCGCCGGCGTCCTCGCGTACGCCCAGGGGCGCCATGCGGGCGTGGGCGGCGCCATCGCGAAGCGACAGGCCGCCGGGAATCACGTAAAACAGGCGGTGGCCGCGGCGCTGGGCCTCGAGCAACATCGCAAACGTCGAATCCTTGGCGATCTTGATCGACCCGATCGGGTCCATCACGACGACGATGTCGAGGGGCATGGGCGGGGCTGTGCGAGGTGGTGGCGGCGATGGTAGCAGGCGCCTGCAGCGCGCCTGACGCAATGTGGTCGTGTTCAGATTTGTTGTGACAAAAATTGCCTGTTGACAGGCTGGACGCGGCTTGGAATAAAGGACATCTACGCGGAGCGCCGGGGACAGCGCGGCGTTCGCCAGGGGGAGCAAAGAATGCAAGACGAGGGTCGCAACGGCAGCCTCGACGGCTTGAAGGTCATGGTGATCGATGATTCCAAGACCATCCGTCGGACTGCCGAGACGTTGTTGAAGCGCGAGGGCTGTGACGTGGTGACCGCCACCGACGGCTTCGAGGCACTGGCCAAGATCGCCGACCAGCAGCCCCAGATCATTTTCGTGGACATCATGATGCCGCGCCTGGATGGCTACCAGACCTGCGCGCTGATCAAGAACAACCAGCTGTTCAAGCGCACGCCGGTGATCATGCTGTCGTCCAAGGACGGCCTGTTCGACAAGGCGCGTGGCCGCATCGTGGGTTCCGAGCAGTACCTGACCAAACCATTCACCCGCGAAGAACTGCTCGACGCGATCCGCACGCACGTCAACAACGCCTGACCGGGGGGTAAGGCACTCAATGGCACGTATTCTTCTTATCGACGACTCGCCGACCGATACGGCGGTCCTGACCCAACTGCTCGAGCGCAATGGCCACGAGGTGCTGTCCTCGGGCAGCGCCGAGGACGGCATCGATGCCTGCCGCCGCGAGCGGCCCGACCTGGTGCTGATGGACCTGGTGTTGCCGGGCATGAACGGCTTCCAGGCCACCCGCGCGTTGTCGCGCGACGCCGACACCAAGGCCATCCCGGTGCTGATCGTCAGCACCAAGGGCATGGACACCGACAAGGCCTGGGGCCTGCGCCAGGGCGCCAAGGACTACATCGTCAAGCCCCCGCGCGAGGACGACCTGATCGCCCGCATCAACGTGCTGCTGGGCGCCTGAGATGAAACGCGCCGCCATCAGCCTGTCGCCGTTCGAGGTGCTGGCCGATTACGAGCGCCGCGCCCTGGCGCACGTGCCCGGCCTGCCCGAGCAGCTCGACGCGCCGGGCCTGTGGCGTGGCGTGGGCTACCGCATCGGGGCACGGCGCCTGGCGTCGGGCTTCGACGAGGTGCTGGAAATCCTGGCGATGCCGCCGGTCACCGCGGTGCCCGGCGCGCAGCCGTGGATGCTCGGCGTGGCCAACGTGCGCGGCAACTTGCTGCCGATCGTCGACCTCAAGCAGTTCCTCGAGGGCGAGCGCACGGTGCTGCACGAAGGCCAGCGCGTGTTGCTGGTGCGCCAGCCCGGCGGCGACGTCGCGGTGCTGATCGACGAACTGTTCGGCCAGCGCAGCTTCAACGAACAACAGCAGATCGAGTCCGAACAAATCGCCTCCGAGCACCTCGCCGAAGGCCGCTACGCCCATTTCATCGACCGGGCCTACCGCTTGGGCGACCACCCGTGGGGTGTCTTCAGCCTGGAACGGTTGGCCCGCACGCCTGAATTCCGACAAGCCGCCGCGGCATGAAGCCCGCGAACGTCGCACACGCAACGCAGCTGAGATAAAACCATGAGCACTGACATGAACTCCGTCGCCGGCAAGGCTCGCAACCTGGGCGTCAACACCTGGTTGATCGTGCTGGGCATCTCGGTGTTGGTCTTCGGCCTCAACACCGGTTATGCGACCTGGAAGGCGGCCCGCCTCGGCGGCGCCAGTTCCTCGGCCTCGGACCTGCAGGTGCTCTCGCAGCAGCTCGCGGTGCAGGGCCAGGCGGCGGTCGGCGGCGACGCCAAGTCGTTCGAAGCGTTCAAGGCCACCAAGGCTTCGATCGAGAAAGACGTCGCCCTGCTCAACAACAACTTCGGCACGACCGCCGGCGTGTCCGGCCCGATCGAGGCCGTGACCGCGACCTGGGGCCCGCTGGGCAAGAGCGCCGAGCAGGTGGTCGCCAGCGAAAAGGCGGTGCTGGCCCTGGCCGGCAACGCCGACAGCTTCGCCAGCCGCGTGCCGCAGCTGCAGGCGCGCCTGGACGAGCTGGTGCGCGCGATGTCGGCGTCGGGTTCGCCGTCTTCGCAGGTCTACATCGCCCTGCGCCAGGTCGTGCTGTCGGGAACGATGGCCCGCCGCATCACCGAAATCCGCGCCGGTGGCACTGGCGCCTCGCTCGCCGGTGAGGCGCTCGGCCGCGACGCCGCCGTGTTCGGCAACGTGCTGACCGGCCTGCGCAAGGGCGACGCCTCGTTCGGCGTGACCCCGCTGGGCAACGGCGGCGCGCTGGCCGCGCTCGGTCAGGCCGAGACCCTGTGGCTGGAGATGAAGAAGGACCTGGACGCGATCACCGCCAGCTCGCAGAACCTGTTCCGCGCGCAGTCCTCGGCCGCCGCGATCACCGCCGGCTCGGACAAGCTGCTCACCGACAGCAAGCGCCTGTTCGGCGCGTTCACCGCCTTCGGCTCGCTCAAGGACACCAGCATCCTGGGCAACCTGTGGATCTCGATCCTGTCGGGTTTTGCCGCGTTGGCCGCGATCGTGTTCCTGGTGCTCTCGCTCAACAGCCAGCAGAAGAAGCGCTACCTCACCACCAAGGAACTCAACGACCGCAACCAGGAGGCGATCATGCGCCTGCTGGACGAAATGGGCTCGCTCGCAGAAGGCGACCTCACGGTCAAGGCGACGGTCACCGAAGACATGACCGGCGCGATCGCCGACTCGATCAACTTCGCCGTCGAGCAGCTGCGCAGCCTGGTGCAGACGATCACCGACACCTCGGTGCAGGTCGCCTCCAGCGCGCAGGAAACGCAGGCCACCGCGATGCACCTGGCCGAAGCGGCAGAGCACCAGGCGCAGGAAATCTCCTCGGCCTCCGACCGCATCAGCGAAATCGCCGCCAGCATCGACCAGGTCTCGAAGAACTCCACCGAGTCGGCCGAAGTGGCGCAGCGCTCGGTGCAGATCGCGACCAAGGGCGCCGGCGTGGTGCGCCAGACGATTCAGGGCATGGACAACATCCGTGACCAGATCCAGGAAACCTCCAAGCGCATCAAGCGCCTGGGCGAGAGCTCGCAGGAAATCGGCTCGATTGTCGAGCTGATCAACGACATTTCCGAACAGACCAACATCCTGGCGCTGAACGCCGCGATCCAGGCGGCCTCGGCCGGTGAAGCGGGCCGCGGCTTCGCGGTCGTGGCCGACGAAGTGCAACGCCTCGCAGAACGCACTTCCAACGCAACCAAGCGCATCGAGACCCTGGTCCAGACCATTCAGTCCGACACCAACGAGGCCGTCAGCTCGATGGAGCAGACGACCTCCGAAGTGGTCGCCGGTGCACGCCTGGCCGAGGACGCGGGTACCGCGCTGGGCGAGATCGAAAAGGTGTCGTCCGACTTGTCCGGGTTGATTCAGGGCATCTCGACCGCCGCGCAGCAGCAGTCCGGCGCCGCGGCCAACATCACCCAGACGATGAACACGATTCAGCAGATCACCTCGCAGACCACGCAAGGCGCCAACCAGACGGCCGAGTCGATTGGCAACCTGGCGCAGCTGGCCGCCGACCTGCGCCGCTCGGTCGCCGACTTCAAGCTGCCGGCCTGACGAACAATTGGATCGAAGCATGAACACGTCTGCTCAGGGCCGGTCTGACAAGGCCTGGTCCGCCCACGGTCGCCACCGCTGCGCACGGCGCGGCCCCGCTGCCATGCGGGGTGCGCGATGACCGTGATGCGCGAGGCGATCGACACGACCACGCTGGGCTGGATCAAGCCCGAGCTGGACGAGACCCTGCGCCACGCGCGCCAGGAGATCGAGGCCTACGCCGAGAACCCCGGTGACGGCAGCGCCATGCGCGTGTGCGCGGGCCACCTGCACCAGGTGCACGGCACCTTGCGCATGATCGAGCTGTACGCGCCGGCCATGGTGGCCGAGGAGATGGAGCGGCTCGCCACCGCGCTGCAGCAGGGCCGAGTTGCCGACCGCGACGAAGCCTGCGCGGCGCTGATGCGCGGCGTGGTGCAGTTGCCCGACTACCTGGAACGCCTGCAGGGCGGCCACCGCGACATCCCGATCGTGCTGCTGCCGCTGCTCAACGAGCTGCGCGCCACGCATGGCGAGCCCGGCCTGAGCGAGAGCGCCTTGTTCTCGCCCGATCTCGACCGCCCGCTGCCGGCCGGCTTGCCGGCACCCACGGCGGGACCGTCCAGCCGTGCCGCGGTCGCGCCGCAGATGGCCGCGTTCCGCGCGGCGCTGGCCGCATGGCCCGAGGACGGCGCCCCGTCCGACGCGTCCGAGCTCGCGCTCGCGGTCGACCACCTGCTCGCCGACGTCGAAGTCGAGCCGCTGCGGCGCATGCTGTGGGTGGCCTCGTCGGTCGCCGGCGCCCTGCGCGATGGCGCGCTGCCGCCGACCAAGGCCTTGCGCCAGGCGTTTTCCGGCGTCGAGCGCGAAGCGCGGCAACTGCTCGAAGACGATGGTTTCAGCGCGCCGCGGCTCGAGCCCGCCGCCGAACCCACCCGCCAGCTGCTGTACCACGTCGCCCACAGCGACGGCCGCCACCAGGCGCTCGACAGCCTGCGCCAGACCTTCCAGCTCGATGCGCAGCCCAGCGAATCCGAGCTTGCGCACGCGCGCGGCAGCCTCAGCGGCCGCAACCGCGCGCTGCTCGACACCGTGTCGGCCGCGATCAAGGAAGACCTGCTGCGGGTCAAGGATGCGCTCGACCTGTACCTGCGCACCGGCCGCAGCGACGTCGCCGAACTGCACCCGCAAGTCGAGGCACTGACCCGGGTCAGCGACACCCTCGGCATGATGGGGCTGGGCGTGGCCCGCACCGTGGTGCTGCAGCAGCGCGACTCCATGCGCGAGATCGTCGGCGGCCAGCGCGCCGCCGACGAGACCGCGTTGCTCGACATCGCCGGCGCGCTGCTCTACGTCGACGCCTCGCTGGACGACCAGGTCGCCCGTCTCGGCCTGCCCGACGACAGCGGCAACGAGGACCTGCTGGCCAGCGAGTCGCGCAAGGTGTTGAACGTGGTGGTGCGCGAGGCGATTGCCAACTTCGGCGACGCCCGCCAGTCCTTCGTCGCCTTCGTCGAGACCAACTGGGACCACGCCGAACTGGTCGAAGTGCCGCGCCTGCTCGACGAGGTCGCCGGCGCCCTGCGCATCATCGAACTGGCGCTGCCCGCGCAGTACCTGATCGCGGTGAAGCGCTACGCCGAGGTCGAGCTGATCGGCCGCAAGCGCGTGCCCAGCGGCCAGCAGCTCGACACCCTGGCCGACGCCCTGGCCAGCCTCGAGTACTACCTCGAAGCCTTGCGCGACCAGCGCCCGAACCGCGACGACATCCTCGAGATCGCGCGCCACAGCCTTGAGCGCCTGCGTTACTGGCCGCTGCCGGCCGAAGAGGTCGCCGCGTACGCGCCGCTGGTCGCCGACGAGATCATCGATGCGCATCTGGAGCCGGCTGCGCTCGGTCCACAGGCGCAGCCGGAGCTGGCCGCGTCGAACGAATCGCCGGCCGAGGTCGCCGAGCCTGCGGTCACCCAGGACGCGCCCGCTTTGCCGGTGGCGCCGGTCGTCCCGGCAGCCACCGTGGGCCTGGGCGGGTTCGACCAGAGCGACGATATCGACGACGAGATCCGCGAGGTGTTCCTCGAGGAACTCGACGAAGAGATCGCCAATCTCGGCCAGATGCTGCCGACCTGGCGCAACGCTCCCGGCGAGCCGGAGCAGCTGCGTCCGATCCGCCGCGTGTTCCACACCCTCAAGGGCAGTGGCCGGCTGGTCGGCGCGCGCGTGCTGGGCGAGTTCAGCTGGAAGATCGAGAACATGCTCAACCGCGTGCTCGATGGCACGCGGCCGGCCACGCCGGCCGTGATCGCGATCGTCGAGCACGCCTACGCGACCTTGCCGCACCTGCACGCCGCGTTGGCAGGCACCGCGCCGGTGACCGCCGATCTCGCCGGCATCGAGGCGGTCGCCGACCGCCTGGCCGCGGGCGAGGAAGCGCTGTACGTTGCCCCGGTCGCTGCCGCGCCTGCGCCGGAAATCGCGCCGGTGGTCGAGGAAGCCATTGCCGAGACGCTTGTCGATGCCGCGGCCGAAGACGCTGCGGCAGATGCCGGCGACCTGGACGTGGAAGAAATCGCGGAACAGACCCCGGAGCTGGCCGACGAGTGGGTCGCCGAAGCGGCGGACTTCGAGGAGGCCACCGTGCCGGCCTCGGTCGACCCGGTGTTGCTGGAAATCCTGGGGGCCGAGGTCAAGGGCCACCTGGCCACCATCGAGGATTGGCTGGCAGCGCCGCAGCCGGCGGATGACGGCGTGCAGCGCGCGATCCACACCCTCAACGGCGCGTTTGCGATGACCGAAGTGCCGGTCATCACCGATGCCACCGCCCCCACCGAGATCTACGTCAAGCGGCTGCTCGCCAGCGGCGCGGCACCCAGCGCCGAAGGCGTGGCGGCAGTGGCGGCGGTCGCCGACGCGATCCGCCGCACGCTGGCGACGCTGGAATCGTCGTCGCCGCGCGTACCGTTGTTCGAGGGACTGGCCGAACGCATGGTCGCCCTGCGCGACAGCCTGCCGGACGTGCGTGCACCGATGCTGGTCGAAGAAGGCGACGACCTCGATGCGGTCCACGCCGGCACCGAGCCCACGCTCGACGCCCTCGACCTGAGCGCCTATGCCGGGGAAGCGACCGAGGAAAGTGCGCGGTCGTTCGAAGCCGAACGCCTCGAAGCCGAGCGTGCCGAACTGGAACGCTTCGAAGCCGAGCGCGTTGAAGCCGAGCGCCTCGAAGCCGAACGGCTCGAGACCGAACGTGCCGAACTGGAACGTGTCGAAGCCGAGCGCACCGAAGCCGAGCGCGTCGAAGCCGAACGTCTCGAAGCCGAGCGCGCTGAAGCCGAGCGCCTCGAAGCCGAACGCCTCGAAGCCCAGCGTCTCGAGGCCGAACGTGCTGAGGCCGAACGCCTCGAAACCGAGCGTGTCGAAGCCGAGCGTGCCGAAGCCGAACGTCTCGAAGCCGAGCGCCTGGAAACCGAGCGTACGGAAGCCGAACGTGCCGAAGCCCAACGCCTCGACGCAGAGCGCGTTGAAGCCGAGCGCGTCGAAGCCGAACGTCTTGAAGCCGAGCGTCTTGAAGCCGAACGTCTTGATGCCGAGCGTCTCGAAGCCGAGCGCCTGGAAACCGAGCGCACCGAAGCCGAGCGCCTCGCGGAAGAAGAACGCCTCGAAGCAGAGCGCGTTGAAGCTGAGCGCAGCGAAACCGAACGCCTCGAAGCCCAGCGTCTCGAAGCCGAACGTGCCGAAGCCGAGCGCCTGGAGGAAGAAGAACGCCTCGAGTACGAGCGCCTCGAAGCGGAGTACGCCGAAGCCGAACGTGCTGCGCGCGAGACCCAGCAGCGCGAAGCCGAGCACCTGGCTGCGGGCTCGCAGGGCGACGATCTGGTCGAGGTTCTGGAAGGCGAGTCCGCGTCCGGCGCTGATGCCGTTCACGCCCGCGACGACAGCGACGCGGCTGCGGCCGACGCCAGCGCCGAGGCCGAATCCGGCCGTGAAGCGGCTCCCGAACCCGCGGTGGCCGCGTTGCTCGCCGGCGCACTCGCCGCGAACGACGACCCCGACGAGGCCCTCGACCTGACCGGGCTCGACCCGGAACTGGTCGACATCTTCGTAGAGGAAGGCAGCGACCTGCTCGACCATTCCGACGGCCTGCTCGCGCAGCTGCGCGCGGCGCCGGGCGAGCGCGAGCCGCTGGTCGGCCTGCAGCGCGACCTGCACACGCTCAAGGGCGGCGCGCGCATGGCCGGCATCATGGCCGTGGGCGAACTTGGCCACGTCATGGAGTCGTTGCTCGAGGCGGTGGTCGACCACCGTCGCGAGCTTGGCCGCGACGGCATCCCGTTGCTGGAGCGCGGCTTCGACCGCCTGCACGCGATGGTCACCCGGGTCGGCAGCCGCCGCGCGATCGCGATGCCGGAAGAACTCATCGCCGAGTTCGAGGCGCGTTCGCGCGGACAGATCTGGAGCCGCGCCGAGACCGTCGCGCCGACCGATGCGCTCGCCTCCGAGGGCGGCGCGATCCCGGCGCTGAAGGTCGAACTCAAGCCGCTGTCGGCCCCGATGTCCGATTCGCCGGTCGGCGATGAAGAGGACATCGGCGTGCGCGCGCCGCAGGAGCAGGTGCGCATCCGCGCCGACCTGCTCGACCGCCTGGTCAACTACGCCGGCGAAGTCGCGATCTACCGCGCCCGACTCGAGCAGCAGCTGGGCGCGTTCCGTGGCGCGATCACCGAACTGGCGGCGACCAACGTCCGCGTGCGCGACCAGCTGCGCCGCCTCGAGATCGAGACCGAGGCGCAGATCATCGCGCGCTACCAGCGCGAGCACGAGACCGTCGACGCCACGTTCGACCCCCTCGAACTCGACCGCTTCTCGACCCTGCAGCAGCTGTCGCGCGCGCTGTCGGAGTCGGCATCGGACCAGGTCAGCCTGCAGGTCACTCTCGACGACCTGACGCGCCAGTACGAAACCTTGCTGCTGCAGCAGTCGCGAGTCAGCTCAGACCTGCAGGAAGGCCTCATGCGCACGCGCATGGTGCCGTTCGATGCGCTGTTGCCGCGCCTGCGCCGCGTGGTGCGGCAGGCCGCGGGCGAACTGGGCAAGCAGGTCCAGCTCAAGCTCGACGGCGCCCAGGGCGAACTCGACCGCAACGTGCTCGAGCGCATGACCGCGCCGCTGGAGCACATGCTGCGCAACTCGGTCGCGCACGGCCTGGAAATCCCGGGCAAGCGCAAGCAGGCCGGCAAGTCGGAAGAGGGCACGATCCATATCGCGGTGCGCCGCGAAGGCTCGGAAGTCGTGCTGGAAGTCGGCGACGACGGTGCCGGCCTCGACCGCGCCGCGATCCGGCGCCGGGGCGAGGAACGCGGGCTGGTACGCGCCGACGCGGTGCTGTCGGACTCCGACCTGGACATGCTGATCCTCGAGCCGGGCTTCTCGACGGCCGACGAAGTCAGCCGTCTGGCCGGCCGCGGTGTCGGCATGGACGTGGTCGCCAGCGAAGTCCGCCAGCTTGGCGGCACGCTCGACATCCATTCCAACCCGGGCCAGGGCGTCACCTTCACCCTGCGCCTGCCGCAGACGCTCGCGGTCACTCAGGCGGTGTTCGTGCGGGTCGGCGAGACCACCTTTGCCGTGCCGATCGCCTCGGTCCGCGGCGTCGGCCGCATCGGCCGCGACGAACTGGCCAAGGCGCACGAACTCGGCGCCGACGCGAACTACCGCTACGGCGGCGAGGACTACGCGGTCCACGACCTGGGCCTGCTGCTCGGCCATGCGCCGGCCAAGGCCGAAGGCCACCTGCAGATGCCGTTGCTGCTGATCCGCGCCGGTGAATTGCGCGCCGCGGTCAGCATTGACCAAGTCATCGGCAGCCGCGAGATCGTGGTCAAGCCGGTCGGCCCGCAGGTCGCCTCGGTCCCGGGCATCTTCGGCGCAACGATCATGGGCGACGGCCGCGTGGTCGTGATCCTCGACGTCGCCCCGCTGGTGCGCCGCCATGCCGCGCTGCCGCGCGACTTCGTCGCGGTTCCGACCCCTGTGGTCGAGCACCGCCCGGTGCCGCTGGTGATGGTGGTCGACGACTCGGTCACGATGCGCAAGGTCACCGGCCGCGTGCTGGAGCGCCACAACTTCGAGGTGCTGACCGCGAAGGACGGCCTCGACGCGCTCGAGCGCATGGTCGACGTGGTCCCCGACCTGATGCTGCTCGACATCGAGATGCCGCGCATGGACGGCTACGAGCTGGCCACCGCGATGAAAGCCGATCCGCGCCTGCGCGACGTGCCGATCGTGATGATCACCTCGCGCACCGGCGACAAGCACCGCCAGCGCGCGTTCGAGATCGGTGTCAACCGTTACCTCGGCAAGCCCTATCAGGAGCCCGAGCTGATGCGCAACGTGCACGAACTGCTGGGGACCGGCCGCGACCATGAGTGACCGCCCGTGAGCAGCGCCGCACTGACCGACACCGGCCGCCGCGTCGCCTTGCTGGCGCGTCCGGGCGTGGCCTGTGACCGGTTGCGTGCGGCGCTGAGCGAAGCCGGTGCGCAGCTGGTGCTGGAAGGGGATCCGGCGACGCTGGACCCGGCCGCGCTCGCCGATGCGGGCGCGCAGGTGCTGCTGGTCGCGCTCGACGCCCAGACCGAGGACGCGCTCGAGCGCTTCGACGCGACCCTGCAGGACCCGGCGATCGAAGTGATCTTCGACGAGGCCGAGCTGGCCGCGCGCCGCGAAGGCTGGGAAGCGGCGCGCTGGGTCCGCCATCTGGCCGCAAAGTTGCACCGGCACGGCGATGTGCTGCCGCCCGGCGGCGAGGACCATCACGAGCCGACGCCGTCGACGCATTCCGACGGCGCGGGGCCGGTCTACGGTGGCGCCTTCGACCCGGTCACGGCGGAAACCGCCGATATGGGCACGCCCGCGGGCGTGGTCCTGCCGTTTACGCTCGACCACGATTTCGAACTGACCCTGGACGACCTGCGCAGCGATCCATCCGCGGCGGGTCGTGAACACGTCGCCGAACTGTCCTTCGATCGCGACAGCCTGGACGATGCTCCCGGCGCACCGGCCGAACGCGACCTCACTGGGTTCGCGACCGAGCTGGACCTGCCGGCGACCGCTGCCAGCGATGCCGTCTCGGCCATGGAGCTTTCGCTCGACGACAGCGGCGAACCGGGCGCGACAGGCGCTAGTGCGAGCGGCACCCGCGCCAGCGACCACCGCTTCCGCCACGACCTGGACGAGCTGGACCGGCGCATCGCTTCCATGGAGCTGGTCGACGACCGCGTGGTCAAGGGCCCGGCCCAGGCCAATGGCGCGGTGCTGGTGGTGTCCGGCATCGGTGGCCCGGATGCGGTGCGGCAGCTGCTCGGCGGTTTGCCTGCGGACTTCGCGCGGCCGGTGCTGGTCCAGCAACGCCTCGACGGCGGCCGCTTCGACAAGCTGGTGGCGCAGATGCAGCGCGCGACCTCGCTGCGGGTCAAGCTGGCCGAGCCCGGCGGACTGGCGGTGGCGGGTGCGGTGTACATCGTGCCCCCCGATATCGGTGTCGCCCTAGCCAACGACGACCTGCAGTTCATCACCGGCGGCGACAACCTGTTGGCGGCGCTGCCGTCCGCGGACAGCGCGGTGTTGCTGCTCAGCGGCAGCGACCCGGCGCTGGTCGACGCGGTCATGAATCACTCCTGGGCGGGCGCATTGGTGGCCGGCCAGGCCCCGGACGGCTGCTACGACGCGACCGCGCCCAGTGCGCTGATCGCGCGTGGCGGCGCGGCCGGGCAACCGGCCGAACTGGCCCAGCGCCTGGCCGAACGCTGGCGCACCTGAGGAATAGCTCGTGTCGAAGAAGAATACGCGTCAGCAATCCAAGCACGTGGCCGTCCCGGCGAAGCCCGCTCCGCCGGCCGCAACATCGGTTGAAGTGCTGGCCGCAGCGGCTCCCGCAGCGGTGACGCCGGTCCAGGCGGGCGAGCAGGCGGACATCCGCGGCGTGCTGATCCAGCTCGCCGGCGCGCGCCTGCTGCTGCCCAACGCGACCATTGCCGAGGTGCTGGCCTACGCGCCGCCGGAGCCGATCGATTCGGCGCCCGACTGGCTGCTCGGCCGGATGCGCTGGCGCGGTTGGCAGCTGCCGCTGGTCGCGTTCGCGCAGCTGGCCGGACTGGCCGACGAACGCGCCGGCCTGGGCAGCAAGGTGGTGGTGCTCAAGGCGGTCGGCGGCAATCCCAAGACGCCGTACTTCGCGATGCTGACCCAGGGCTTCCCGCGCCTGGTGACAGTGTCGAACGAGGGCCTGGTGCTCGATCCCGAAGGCGGGGCGCTGCCGTTGGGCGTGCACGCGCGCGTGCTGCACAACGACAACAGCGCCTTCGTGCCGGACCTCGAGGCGATCGAGGGCATGATCCAGGTCGCGTTGGCGCAGGCCGCGTAACGCGCGTTCGAGCTGGTTCCGGGGCTGGCCCGCGGTCGGGCGTTCCGACGACACCAACACACTACGGCGGGTTGAAACCCGCCCTACGCCAGGTCGCCGAACCGCGCCTGCAGTGCCGCGATCGCGGCCAGCCCCGCGGTTTCCGTGCGCAGGATCCGCGGTCCCAGCCGCAGTCCACCGAACCCCGCCGCTTGCAACTGTTCGCGGTCTAGCGGCGACCAGCCGCCTTCCGGACCGACCGCCAACAGCACTGGCGTGCCGGGCAACACATCGAGCGTGCGCAGGCCGACCTCACCGTCCGGGTCGAGGATCAGGCGCAGCCCGCCGTCCGGCAACGCGCCCAGCACTGCGGCCAGGGACAGCGGCGCGTGCACGTCCGGCACCGTCGCGCGCCCGCTTTGTTCACAGGCCGCGGCGACGACCGCCCGCCAATGCGCGAGCCGCTTCTCCGCGCGCGCGTCGTCGAGCCGGACCTCGCTGCGTTGCGAGGACAACGGCCGCACCTGCGTGACGCCCAGTTCGGTCGCCTTCTGCAGGATCAGGTCCATCTTCTCGCCGCGGGCGATGCCCTGCAGCAGGGTGATCGCCAGCGGCGACTCGCGTCGCACCTGCGTGGCGTCGCCGACCGCCAGCCGCAATTCGCGCTTGCCGACCGCGACGATCCGCGCGGCGTAGTCGTGGCCGTCGCCGTTGAACAGCACGCAGGCATCGCCCAGGCCCAGCCGCAGCACCCGCGACAGGTGCGCGGCGCTGGCTTCGGGCAGGGCGATCTCGCTGCCGGCGCGCAGCGGCGCGGCGACATGGACGCGGGTCAGGCGCATGCGCCGGCATCCGCAGTGGCGGCATCGATCGCGGCCCGCGTGGCGCCGGCGAGCAGCACCAGCGCCTCGTCGTCGATGCAGTACGGCGGCATCCAGTACAGCACGTCGCCCAGCGGCCGCAGCAGCACGCCGCGCTCGAGCGCGGCACGGTAGGCGCGCAGGCCGACCCGCGCCGCGGGGTCGAACGGCGTGCGCTTGTCGCCGTTGCGGGTGAGCTCGAACGCCACCACCATGCCGGTCTGGCGCACGTCGGCGACGTGCGGGTGCAGCTTGAACGGCGCCGCCAGCGCGGCCATGCGCGCCGCGGTCGCGCGGTTGCGCGCGAGGACGTCGTCGCTGGCGAAGATCGCCAATGACGCCAGCGCCGCGGCGCAGGCCAGCGGGTTGCCGGTGTAGCTGTGCGAGTGCAGGAACGCCTTTTCGCGCGAGTCGTCGAGGAAGCCGTCGTAGAGTTCCTGGGTGGCCAGCACCGCCGCCAGCGGCAGCGCGCCACCGGTCAGGCCCTTGGACAGGCACAGCAGGTCGGGCATCACCCCGGCCTGCTCGCACGCGAACAGGCTGCCGCTGCGGCCGAAGCCAACCGCGATCTCGTCGGCGATCAGGAACACCCCGTGCACGTCGCACAATTCGCGCGCGCGCTTGAGGTACACCGGGTCGTGCATGCGCATGCCGCCGGCGCACTGCACCAACGGCTCGAGGATCAGCGCGCAGACCTCGCCGGCGTGGTCGTCGAGCAACCGCGCCAGCGCATCGGCGGCGTCCTCGGCGTGGCTGGCCGCGCTTTGGGCGGGGCGGGCGAGGTAGGCGTCGGGCGATGGCGCGAACAACGCTTGGGCGAGCAGGGGCGCATACACGCGGCGGTACAGCGGGATGTCGCCGACCGCGAGCGCGCCCAACGTTTCGCCGTGGTAGCCGCCCTCAAGCGCGACGAACTTGGTGCGGCGATCTTCACCACGGTTGCGGAACCAGTGGAACGCCATCTTCAACGCGACCTCGACCCCGGCCGAGCCGTTGTCGGCGTAGAACACCTTGGCCAGCGGCGCGCGCCCGGGCTGGCGCGGTGCCAGCGCCAGCAATTGCTCGGCCAGTTCGACCGCCGGCGCGTGCGAGCAGCCGGCCAGCAGCACGTGCTCCAGGGTGCGCGCCTGCTGGCCGATGGCCGCGGCGATGCGCGGTTCGGCGTGGCCGAACAGGTTGGTCCACCAGCTGCTGATCGCGTCGAGGTAGCGGCGGCCGTCGTAGCCGACCAGCCAGGCGCCCTCGCCGCGTTCGATCGGCAGCAACGGCAGCGTGTGCGGGTGCTCGCGCATCTGCGTGCAAGGGTGCCAGAGCACCGCCAAATCGCGTTCGCGCCAGCGTTGCGCGGCGTCCGCGCCGGCCGCGTCGACGGCGGCCTCTGCTAGCATCGTTGCATCGTGGATTGTCTTCTCGTGCATGCCGCCATTATCGCGCCTGACCGCGCCCCCGGCGCGCGCAAGGCGTTTTCGCGCGCTGCCTGGGTCAAGCCCATTCGTGCCACGCACCTCAACAGGCGAGGCGCGATGCCATGAGCCGGCGCCTGCCGATCATCCACGGCATCACCGCGCACGACGTCGGGCCGTACCACATGGAGCGGCTCGACCTGGAGTTCGCCAACGGCCAGCGCCGCCAGTACGAGCGCCTTCACGGGCGCGGCCATGGCGCGGTGGTGGTGGTGCCGATGCTCGACGCCGACACCGTGCTGCTGGTGCGCGAGTACGCCGCCGGCAAGCACCGCTACGAACTGGGGCTGGTCAAGGGCCGGATCGATGTGGGCGAATCGCCGCTGCAGGCCGCCAACCGCGAACTGCAGGAAGAGGCGGGCTACGGCGCGCGCTCGCTGGCGGTGTTGCGCGCGCTGACGCTGGCGCCGACCTACATGAGCCACGAAACCCACCTGGTGCTCGCGCGTGACCTCTACCCGGCGCGCCTGCAGGGCGACGAGCCCGAGGAGCTCGAAGTCATCCCGTGGCGGCTCGATGCGCTGCACCAGCTGATCCTGCGCGAGGATTTTTCCGAAGGCCGCAGCATCGCGGCCCTGTTCATTGCCCGCGAGTGGCTGAGGATGCAACCGACGTGACCGGCAACACCCCTGTTTCAGGACAATACGTGTCCGACGAACTGCGCGAAGGCGTGATCGCCCTGGCCCGCGACGCGGCCGCCGCGATCCTGCAGGTCTACGACAGCGAGTTTGCGGTCGAACACAAGGACGACGCCTCGCCGCTGACCGCCGCCGACCTGGCCGCGCACCACTGCATCGTCGACGGCCTGGCGCGGCTGACCCCGGACATCCCGGTGTTGTCCGAGGAGTCGGCGACCGTACCCACCGCGCAACGCCGCGCCTGGTCGCGGCTATGGCTGGTGGACCCGCTCGACGGCACCCGCGAGTTCGTCAAGCGCAACGGCGAGTTCACCGTCAACATCGCGTTGATCGAGGACGGGGTCGCGGTGTTCGGCGTGGTGCAGGCGCCGGTGACCGGGGCGTTGTGGCATGGCGGCGCGGCCCTCGGTGCCTTCCGCCGCGATGGCAGCGGTGCCGACAATGGCAGCGACCAGCCCCTGCAGGTGCGCAACCCCGCGCGCGCGCCGCTGCGGGTCGCCGCCAGCCGCTCGCACCGCGACGCCCGCACTACGGCGTTCATGGAGAAGATGGGCGAGGTCGAGGCGATCGGCCTGGGTTCGTCGCTGAAGTTCTGCACGCTCGCCGAGGGTGGCATGGACATCTACCCGCGCTTCGGCCCGACCAGCGAGTGGGACACCGCGGCCGGGCAATGCGTGCTCGAAGGCGCCGGCGGCGCGGTGCTCGACCCGCGCGGCCGGCCGCTGCGCTACAACCAGCGCGACACCTTGCTCAACGGCGATTTCATCGCGCTGGGCGACACCTCGTTGCCTTGGCGGGAGTGGGTGAGCGGGCGCGTCTAGCCGATGCCATGAATGGCATCGGCTGCGCCTGCGAACGCCCGGCCATGGATGGCCGGGCTGGGCGATCCGGAAGCGGCAGGAGCTGCGCCATGGATGGCATGCGCAGAACCGGCGGATCATCATGCCGTCGTAAAAACGCAGCACAAGGATTGAAATGACATGGCGACCTCGGCGATCGACACCTTGCTCGACATCATGGCGCGGCTGCGCGATCCCGACGGCGGTTGTCCCTGGGACGTGCAGCAGACCTTCGCGACGATCGCGCCTTACACGATCGAGGAAGCCTACGAGGTCGTCGATGCGATCGATCGAAACGACCTTCCGGCGTTGAAGGACGAGCTCGGCGACCTGCTGCTGCAGGTGGTGTTCCACGCGCGCATGGCGCAGGAGCAGGGTGCGTTCGCGTTCGCCGACGTGGTTGCGGCCATCCGCGACAAGATGGTCAGCCGCCACCCGCATGTGTTTGGCGAGGCCACGGTCGCGGATGCGCAGGCGCAGGCCGTGGCCTGGGACGAGCACAAGCGTCGCGAGCGCGAATCCGCCGGCAATGAGGACGCGTCCGCGCTGGCCGGCATCGCCCGCGGCCTGCCCGAGTGGCAGCGCGCGGTGAAACTGCAGAAGCGCGCCGCGACCGTCGGCTTCGACTGGCCCGACGTGACCCCGGTGATCGCGAAGTTGCACGAGGAGATCGAGGAAGTGCGGGTCGAGTTCGACGCACGCGCGGCCGACCCGGACGACGCGGCCGCGCACGACCGGCTCGAAGACGAAATCGGCGACGTGCTGTTCGTATGCGCCAACCTCGCCCGCCATGCCAAGGTCGATGTCGGCAGCGCGTTGCGACGTGCCAACGGCAAGTTCGAGCGCCGCTTCCGCGCGATGGAGGCGCTGGCCGCGGCCGATGGCGCCGCGCTGGCGGCGTTGTCGCTGCAGGCGCAGGAAAACTACTGGCAAAGGGCCAAGGCCGGGGAGGGCAGATGAAACGCTTCGCGAGCTTCCGCGAGTTCTACCCGTTCTACCTCGAAGAACACCGCAACCGCACCAGCCGCCGCCTGCATTTCATCGGCAGCTGCGGGGTGCTCGTGCTGCTGCTGGCGACGTTGGTGACCGGCAACGGCTGGTGGCTGCTGGCCGCGCTGGTCTGCGGGTATGGGTTTGCCTGGGTCGGGCATTTCTTCTTCGAGAAGAACCGCCCGGCGACATTCAAGCACCCGCTGTACTCGTTCATCGGCGACTGGGCGATGTTCCGCGACATCCTGCGCGGCCGGATCCCGTTCTGACCCATCCGCGTCGGAACGATCCCGTGCAGCGCCGGGCCACGCTGGATCAACGCGGTCGCCGCAGCGCGCCGCTCAGTCCAGGAAGATCAGCCACGTCGCTACCGCGATCAGGCCGAAGCCGGCCCAGTGGTTCCATTTCAGCGGTTGTCCGAGATACCAGGTCGAGAATCCCGCGAACACCAGCAGGGTCAGCACCTCCTGCATGCCCTTGAGCTGCGGTGCCGAGTACACCGCGCTGCCCAGGCGGTTGGCCGGCACCATCAGGCAATACTCGAAGAAGGCGATCCCCCAGCTGACCAGAATCACGGCCATCAGCGGCGTGGACTTGTACTTCAGGTGGCCGTACCAGGCAAAGGTCATGAAAACATTCGAGCCCAGCAGCAACGCAATGGGCAGCAGGCGCTCGTACACGGTGGCGGCTCGCTGGTAAGGGTGAGGGCACAGATTAGCGCCCCGCCTTCACGGCGCGTCTACCTCGACCACGGCAGCCTTCACAAAACTGAAGGTATGGAGAGACCTATGCAAGGCAGTACGCGTGATGGGGGGCTGGTACTGATCGTCGAGGACAACCGCAACATTTCCGAGATGGTCGGCGAGTACCTGGAAAGCCGCGGTTTCGAGGTCGACTACGCGTCCGATGGCCTCGACGGCTACCGGCTGGCCGCGGAGAACAGCTACGACGTGGTGGTGCTGGACCTGATGCTGCCGCGCCTGGACGGCATCGAGGTCTGCAAGCGCCTGCGCGAGGAAGCGCGCAAGTCCACGCCGGTGCTGATGCTGACCTCGCGCGACACGCTCGACGAGAAGCTCACCGGCCTGTCCGCCGGCGCCGACGACTACCTGACCAAGCCGTTCGCGATCCAGGAACTGGAAGCCCGCCTGCGCGCGCTCATCCGCCGCGAGCGCCGCCAGGTCGGTGGCGAGGTGCTCAAGGTCGCCGACCTGGTGCTCGACCCGGCATCGCTGCGCGTCACCCGCGGCGGCAGCGAACTGCAACTGTCGCCGATCGGCCTGCGCCTGCTGACCATCCTGATGCGCGAATCGCCGCGCGTGGTCAGCCGCCAGGAGATCGAGCGCGAGATCTGGGGCAATGGCCTGCCCGATTCGGACACCTTGCGCAGCCACCTGTACAACCTGCGCAAGACCATCGACAAGCCGTTCGATAAGCAACTTCTGCACACCGTGCAGAGCGCGGGCTACCGCGTGGCGGACATCTCGCAGCCACCCGACTGACCGCCGGCCGCCGGCATGCCACAGGGGCTTCCACGCAAGATCAAGCTGGCCTTCATTGGCCAAGCCTTGACCGCAACGCTGGTCATCGTGCTCGGCGTCGGCTTGGGTGGCCTGTTGGTGCGCCAATGGCTGATCAACGAACGCATGGACACCGAGGCGCAGGCGTTCTGGGACGGTTATCGCGCCGACCCGGCGCATCCGCTGCCGCAGGGCGCGATGATGGTCGGCTACCTGGAGCGGCCGGGAAGCAGCGCCCCGGCCTTGCCCGACGGCGTGCGCGAACTCCCCGCGGGCCTGAACTCCTTCGTTGCCGGCAACCGCGTGGTCTACGTCGACCGCCGGCCCGAAGGCACGCTCTACCTCCTGCTGCGGCCGCTGCTGCTGGATCGCGGGATCCTCTGGACCGCGCTCAGCGCGGCCCTGCTCTCGCTGTGGGTGGTCTACCTGACGACGTGGCTGACCTACCGCACCTCGAAACGGCTGGTCACCCCGGTGACCTGGCTGGCGCACGAGGTGTCGAAGTGGGACCCGCGCGCGCCCGATGCCCACACGCTGGCGCCGGCCAACCTGCCCGACGAGGCCGGCAGCGAGGTGCAGGCCCTGTCGCAGGCCTTGAGTGGGCTGGCCGCGCGCATCGGCCGGTTCGTGCAGCGCGAACGCGACTTCACCCGCGATGCCAGCCACGAGCTGCGCACGCCGCTGACGGTGATCCGCATGGCCACCGACCTGCTGCTCGCCGACCCGGAGATGAGCGCGCGCACGCAGCGTTCGCTGTCACGCATCCAGCTGGCGGGGCGCGACATGGAGATGGTGATCGACGCGTTCCTGATCCTGGCCCGTGAGGGCGATATCGAGCCGGTGCGCGAACCGTTCGAGGTCCGCGACATCGTCGACGGCGAAGTTGCGCGCGTGCAGCCGCTGCTGGCCGACAAGCAGGTCGAGTTGCGGGTGGTCGACGAAGGCGCACCGTGCCTGGTCGCGCCGCCGCAGGTGCTCAGGGTGATGCTCGGCAACCTGCTCAGCAACGCGGTGAATTTCACCCAGCGCGGCCAGATCGAGCTGCGCCTGCTGCCGGACCGCATCGAGGTGCACGACAGCGGCATCGGCATGTCGGCCGAGGCGATCGCCAAGGCGTTCGATCCGTTCTATCGCGCCGATTTCTCGCGGCCCGAGAGCAAGGGCGTGGGCCTGTCGATCGTGGGGCGCCTGGCTGAGCGGTTCAACTGGCCGGTGTCGCTGACCAGCGTGCCCGGCGAGGGCACCACCGCGGTGATTCGCTTCAATCCGTAGTGCGGCGCGCGGAACTGCCGCTGAGGTAGTGGCCACGCGGGCCCAGGACACGCGGCTCATCTCGCTGGTCGGTGGCGCGATCGGCATGGCGCTGGGCGTGGCGGGGGCGCTGCTGGTCGGCAAGTTCGGCGCGCTGCCTCGCGACCGGGCTGTTCTTCGGCTACTACCCGGCGCGCAAGGACTCGCAGCTGCACCCGATCGAGGCGTTGCGGCAGCAGTAGCGGCCGCACCGCCTGGTTCTAACGGGCGCTGGAGCAAGCCAAAACGTGACATACGACACGGTTGCCGGCATCGGGCCGCATCAGTCGTCGCGCGTTGTTGTCTGCACCCACAGGGAGCGGCTATAAGTCCTCTGCACAGTTCCGCGGGGATTGCGGAATGGGGACCAAGGACTTCGGCCCGCAATGGGCTGAAAGGGAAGGGGAAGCAACAATGAAGAAATGTGTTTGGGTCGCAGCCGTGCTGTGCCTTGCGTCCGCGTACGCGCATGCACAGGAAGCAAAGCAGCCGTGGGACGAGTACGACAAGCTCATCAAGAGCAGCGAGGCCGTGACTTCGCTCGGCCCCTCACTGCTCGGTGACAACGTCAACCTCTCCAATGGCGCGTTGTCGTTTGCCAACACCGACGTCAGCGTTCCCGGGAATAACGCCCTGCCAGTGGAGGTGCGGCGGAGCCTCTCGGTCGGCAACCGCAAGGGTTACCAGGCCAACGACCTGCCGTTCGCGGATTGGGATCTGGATGTTCCCCGGATCCACGGCGTATTCCAGCACGCCGGTGCAGGCGCGGGTTTCGGCACTGCCTGTGTAGCAACTGATCCCCTCCAAGCGCGTCCTCCTTCAATCTGGACCGGCACCGAATGGCTCCAGCCGGAGGACTATTGGCAGGGCAACCAGGCGTCCTTGCCGGGCGGCGGCGAGATGTTGCTGGTGAGGCCAGGCGTGACGGCGCCGACCACTGGCGGTCCCTACTACTGGCTGACGTCGGGCTTCACGCACTTTGCGTGCCTGGCAGAAATAAAGAATGGCTCAGGACAGGGCTTTCGCGCGCTCACCACGGACGGCACCCGGTATTGGTTTGACTGGGCCGCCTCGTATCGCGAGCCGGATATCAAAGGTGGCGGCAAGGGGGCAAGCACCATCGCCCGCAGGAAGGCGGTGTTGTATGCCACCCGGGTGGAAGACCGCTTCGGCAACTGGGTGACCTACGACTACGCGAATGCCTCCAACGCGCCCGGGCGTCTGACCCGCATCGCTTCCAGCGATGGCCGCGTCATTGGACTGGATTACAACGCGCAAGGGCATGTCTCGTTGGTGACCAGCGGAGATCGCCACTGGTCCTACGTGTACGACTACTCTGATCCCAGCGCCGCTTCGCTGACGGCGGTGACGCTTCCCGACCAGAGCCAATGGAAGATGGCGTTCGCGGCTTTCAACGCAGGCATTCGCTCCGAAAAACCGCGCTGCGCACCCACCGGGTCGACGAGCATGTGCGACGTGGTGCGTACCTGCGACAGCCCGGGATTAATCATCTCGCCCGATCCCTCACCCGGCCGCATCACCCATCCTTCAGGCGCGACGGGGGAATTCACCGTCCGTCCAGTGCGCCATGGCAGAAGCAATGTGCCCCGCGTCTGTACCGGGTACAACGAACCCAACAACGACCCGAACGATGACAGTGCCTACTACCCGTTGAACTACGACGCCTTCTCGCTCATCAGCAAGAAGGTGACGGGCCCGGGCTTGGCGCCCGCGGAGTGGTCGTACGGATACGGCGCCGAAATCAGTTGGGCGCCGGATACCGGCCCGGTGTGCACCACGGGCGACTGCGGAGCCCCGGTGTGTACTTCCGATTCCTGCGCCAAGACCGCGGTCACGACCGTCAACGGGCCGAGCGGGGACTGGTCGCGCTACACATTCGGCAACAGCTACCGCTACAACGAGGGCAAGCTGCTCAAGGTCGAGCTGGGCAACGGTCCCGGCAGCATTGCGAAGACCGAAACGACGGCGTACGAGTTGCGTACGTCGGGGCTGCCGTTTCCTACGCCGATCGGGACCAGCCCGCAGCCAAGAGGGGACGGCTTTACGTCCGAGTATCTCTCGCCTCAGCGGCAACACGCCATCGTCCAGGACGGCGCCAACTTCAATTCGCTCGTGAACCAGTTCGACAGCATGGCCCGCCCCATCAACGTGGGCAGCTGGAGTTCCCTAGGCAATCCAGGCCGAACGGAAGTTACCGAGTACCACGACCACCCCAGCAAGTGGGTCATGGGCCTGCCAAAGCGCCAGATCAACGCAGAAACCGGCCTGGTGATGTCGCAGACGGACTACTGGCCGGCTACCGCGTTGCCGCAGCGCACCTGGGCGTTCGGCAAGGCGCAGCAGTACTTCGAGTACAACGCCGACGGAACCTTGGCCAAGTTCGTCGACGGCAACAACAATGCGACTATGCCGTCCGAATGGAAGCGTGGCATCCCGCAGCGAATCACCCACGCGGACGGCACCTACGAGACCGCCGACGTCAACGACCACGGCTGGGTACGATCCATCACCGACGAGAACCGGTTCACGACCACCTACGGCCACGATCCCATGGGCCGGCTAGCCAGTGTGGTCTATCCAGCCGGTGATACGACTGGCTGGGCCAACAAGACGCTGGCGTTTGAACTGATCAACTTTGAAGAGTATGGCTTGGCGCCTGGCCATTGGCGTCAAGCTATCCGAACTGGTAACTACCGCAAGTTCGTTTTCTACGACGCTTTGTGGCGGCCTGTCGCAGAACAGGAAGATGACTTTTCACGCCAGGAGCAGACGTTGAAGTGGACTGCGAGGCGATACGACGCGAAAGGTAATGTAGTTTTTGAGTCATACGCTCGAAACCCCTTCATTTCTGGTTGGGTTCGCTTTGATGCTGCCCTCAGTGGCATCCACACGTCCTACGACGCGCTGGACCGGGTCACCCGCGTCGAGCAGGACTCCGAGCACGGTCGGTTGGCCACGATTACGGAGTACTTGACCGGCTTCCAGCGCCGGACGACGAATCCGCGTGGGCTGGTGACAACGGAAACCTTCCAGGCCTACGACCAGCCGACCTATGACCTTCCCTGGATCATCAACGCGCCCGAAAGCGTCAAGACGGTGATCGAGCGCGACCGCTTCGGCAAGCCGCTGGAGGTAACGCGTTCCGGGCCGGATGGCTGAGCGCGAGCGCTGACGCAACCGTATCGACGTCGCTCCGATCCACGACGGATCGGAGCCAAGACTGACAGCCTCAAGGAAGGATTACATGACGCGCAGACTGTTCCTGCCCGTTCTCGCGGCGCTACTGCTCTGGTCCAGCGTGGCCGGGGCGGTATCCGTGCAGATGACCTCGCCTGCCAACGGCGCGAGTTACACCGCACCGGCAAACGTGACCGTCTCCTCGCTCGTGGAGTTGTGGGAAGACGGCGAGCGCCTGGGCACTCACAAGATCTACCGCAACGGCGCCCAGATCGCCTCGGGAACGCGGACGCTGTCGACGACCGTCAATGGGCTCCCGGCCGGCACCCATACTTTCCACTCGTCTGCCACCAACACCTGGGGCGAGTACGTGCAATCCACTCCCGTCACCATCACCGTGGTGGTCCCGGGAGGCAACCCGCCGACGGTAACGGTTTCGGCCTCGGCGGGGTCGTACATCGCGCCCGCGTCGGTGCCGCTGTCTGCTAGCGCCGCCGATAGCGACGGCCACATCACCCGCGTCGAGTTCTACGCCAATGGCGGCCACGTGGGCACCGACACCGCGGCACCTTATGGCATGACCTGGGGCGGTGCGCCGGCGGGCAACCACAGCGTCACCGCCAAGGCGTTCGACAACAACGGCATCTCGACTACGTCCGTGGCGGTCGGGGTCACGATTGCGGCGACTACCGTGACCGGCCATATCGAAGGGGTCAACCTTGTAGGCGCCCAGTACTCGCTCGGTGGTTGGGCCTGTTCGACGGGGCGCAACCAATCCATTGACGTGCACCTGTATGTGGGAGGGCCCGCAGGCAGCGGCGCGATGGTAGCGGGGTACGCCGCCAACCTGGGCAGCGAGCCTGCGGTTGCGGCTGCGTGCCAGGCGCAGGGCACGGCATATCGGTTCGCGATTCCGATCACCGCCGCTACCCGCCAGAATCACGCGAACAAGAAGATCTACCTCCATGGAATCTCGCCGGATGGTCAGGCGAACTTGCTGATCGCAAACTCGGGGACGTTCTCGATCCCGCCGCCGCTTTCGCTATCGAGAAAATACGTCTACGACGCGCATCAGCAGCTGTGCAAGACGATCGAGCCGGAAACTGGCGCCACGGTTTCGGCGCTGGATGCGGCAGGGAATCTGCAGTGGTCGGCTGCCGGTCTTCAGGGCTACACCAGCACTACTGAGTGCAACTACAGCGAAGCCTATGCGTCCGGCAGGCGTGTCAATCGCGTTTATGACGCCCGTAACCGACTTACGGGCTTGTATTTTCCAGACGGTCAAGGCAATCAAAGTTGGGGTTACACGCCCGACGGCCTTCCTTCGCAGATCATCACCAACAACGACACTACGCAGGTCACGAATGCCTACGCGTACAACAAGCGGCGGATGCTGACAGGCGAAAGTGTGGGGCAGTCGGGCTGGTATACCTGGGGCATTGGCTACAACTACGACGCCAATGGCGCCCTGGCTGGGCAGCGATACCCGACCGGCCTGCATGTGGACTACGCGCCCAACGCTCTGGGCCAGCCCACCCGTGCGGGCGGCTGGGCGACCGGCGTCAGCTATTACCCCAACGGCGCGATCAAGCAGTTCACGTACGGCAACGGCGTCGTCCACACGATGGAACAGAACGCGCGGCAGTTGCCGTCGCGTGTGACGGATGCTGGAGCCGCGGACTTCACCTACGCATTCGACGCCAATGCCAACCCGGTCACCATCCGTGACGTCAACGCCGTGGCGGGTGCCTACAGTGGCAATCGCGACCTGCAATACGATGGGCTCGATCGTCTGACCTACGCACACCTGCACTACCAGATGATCAACAACTACCGCTATGACGCATTGGACAACCTGCGTCGCAAGGAGCACTACAACGGTTCGACCACTGCAGTGCAAACCTATGTGTATGACAGTGCTAATCGCCTGTCTTTCATCAATAACGAAGCCGGAGCCGCCACCACGGCGTTCGAGTTCGACGCGCAGGGCAACCTGCGAACGAAGAACAATCAGAGCTACAGCTTCGACTACGGCAACCGCCTGCGTGCCTCCTCGCAGGAGTGGTACCGCTACGACGGCCATGGACGCCGGGTGCTGAACTGGCGGGGCGGCGAGCCTGGCGTGCTGTCGCAGTACAGCCAGTCGGGACAACTGGTGTACGACGAGAACTACCGCGCATCGGGTCGCAAGGCCAGCGAGCACGTCTACCTGGGTGGCAGCCTGATCGCCACGCGGGAGCGCAACATCGACACCCAGGCGTGGGCGACCAAGTACCAGCACACCGACGCGCTGGGCAGCCCGGTGGCGGTTACCAACGAAGCGGGCCAGGTGGTCGACCGCACGCACTGGGAGCCGTACGGCGCGTCGATCAACAAGACCGTCGACGGCATCGGCTACACCGGCCACGTGATGGATTCGGCGAGCGGGCTGACGTATATGCAGCAGCGCTACTACGATCCGACGCTCGGGAGGTTCCTGAGCGCTGATCCGGTAACGGCAAACAGCAATACCGGAGCGAACTTCAACCGCTACTACTACGCCAACAACAACCCGTACAAGTTCACTGATCCGGATGGGCGGGCGCCAGATGCGATTCTCGATGCTGGATTCATCATCTATGACACGGGACGGTTCCTAGGCGCATCTGCTGCCGCTGCAGTTGGGGCAGTCACTGGCAACGATGCACTTCGATCCGCTGGCTTAGAAGGAATGCGTGAGACTGGGGCCGATTTAGGTGCTTCAGTTGCTTCAGCAGCAGTGCCAGGATTAATGGCGCCGATGGCGCGAGGAGTCATGGCTGAGGCGCGTGTCTTGAAGGACATCGGAGAAGTAAAAAACACAGCAAAGATAGACACGTCTCAAGGCCGCTCAATTCCTGACTTCCAGAACGCCAAGCAGGTGGGCGAAATCAAGGACACGCAGCGCGTATCGAACACTACGCAAGTCAGAGCCCAGCGGGAACATGCTCAAGCAACGGGGCGCGAGCATACGGTCGTGACAGGGACAAATACAAAGGTGAGCAGCACCGTGGAGCAACAATCTACAGTTGTTCGCCGCGACGACCTTGGGCCGCAGAAGTGACCGGCAAGAAGCAGGCAGAAGGATTGATGAATGAACTTCTCAGCTTTGCTGAGAAGATGCTCAACGAGCATGGCGAATTTCATCCGTTCGGAGGCTATTTGAGAGCTTCTGGTGCTGTAGTGCATGTCGGTGTGGAGTCAAGCCCGGATAACAGCAAGTCGCAGCAAAAAATTGATGCTCTGATCGAGTCATTCAAACAGTTAGCTACGCAGGGCAAAGCGATAGCGTTCGGAATCGCCGTGGATGTGAAGCTGCCCCGGGATGACGGCAGCAAGAGTGATGCGATAGAAGTTTTACTTGAGCACCAAGAAGGTTATTGCGCAGAGGTGTTCTTCCGTTACGAGATCGGTGCTGAGGGTGTAGAAGTCACCGATACGATCGCCCAGCAAGGTGAACGGATTTTCTTTACACCTGTGAATTGAGGCCCCGATCAGTAGGGCGGGTCTCGACCCGCCGCATGCAAAAAGCCCGCTCACTGAGCGGGCTTTTTGTTGTTGCATTGGATGGTCGGTTTGTCGCTTGCGTGCTGCGTGGTCTTCTTGGTCTTGCGTGCCTGCGTGCCTGCGTGCCTGCGTGGCGCTGGCCCTGCTAGTGCGCAGCCGGGATTGCTTGGCCTGGTGTTTGAGGATCAATCCTTCCAGCACGGCCTGCGCGGTCTGGCGCTGGTCGTCGTCGAACTGCTGGAGTGCTTCGAGCTGCAGCGCGCGTAAGGCGGGTTAACCGCGATATGTAGGGCGGGTCTTGACCCGTCGCACGCGACAAGGCCCGCATCGCACGTTCAACCGAATAAAAAGCACAAGTCCCCCCGAATGGCGGGCCTTGTCATTGTTGGGCGTGGTGATCGGCGCTTATTGATGGCCGGCGAGCACCGAGTCGGTCACGTCCAGTTCCGGGTACGTGGGTGATTCCCGGGTCGTGGTCGCCGTGGAGAGTTGCCGCCGCGGCGGTATGCTCCGGGGCAATGCCTACCGGAGCCTGCCATGCGTCGTTTGCTGATCCCGCTGCTCGCCGTGGTCGCCATGACCGCGCACGCTGACGAATCCAAGCCGATGGCGCCGAAGACCGCGCTGGTGATCCACGGCGGCGCCGGTTTCGTGCCCAAGGATGCATTGAGCCCGGCCGACGTGCGCGGCTACCACGCCGACCTCAACCGCGCGCTCGACGCCGGCAACAAGATCCTCGCCAACGGCGGCAGCGCGCTCGACGCGGTGTCGGCGGCGGTGGTGGTGCTGGAGGAGTCGCCGCGCTTCAACGCCGGCAAGGGCGCGGTGTTCAACGCCAAGGGCGGGCACGAACTCGACGCCTCGATCATGGAAGGCCACACCCGCCGCGCCGGCGCGGTGGCCGGTGTCACCACCGTGCGCAGCCCGATCACGCTGGCGCGCGCGGTGATGGAACACAGCCCGCACGTGATGCTGGCCGGTGCCGGCGCCGAGGCATTCGCCGATTCACGCCCCGAGATCGAACGCGTGCCGAACAGCTGGTTCGACACGCCGCCGCGCCGCCGCGCGCTGGAGAAGGCGCAGCGCGAGGAAGCGGAGCAGGCGAAGAAGGGTGGCGACGACTCCCAGGCACTGCGGCCGCTGGAGGACGATGCGCCGAAGTATTTCGGCACCGTCGGCGCGGTCGCGCTCGACCGCCACGGCCATATCGCCGCGGCCACCAGCACCGGCGGCATGACCAACAAGAAGTGGGGCCGGGTCGGCGACTCGCCGGTGATCGGCGCGGGCACCTGGGCCGACGCGCGTTGCGGCGTGTCGGGCACGGGCTGGGGCGAGTACTACATTCGCTACGCGGTCGCGCACGACATCTGCGCGCGCGTGGCCTACCGCGGCGACACGCTGGCCGCGGCGGCAAACGAGGTCGTCAACCAGCTGGTGCCGGCGGCCGGCGGCGACGGCGGCGCGATCGCGCTCGACGTCGACGGCAACATCGCGATGCCGTTCAACAGCGGCAGCATGTTCCGCGGCTGGATCAAGCCCGACGGCAGCCGCGGCACCGCGATCCACGAAGAGCCGTAGCGCGTCCGTGTAGCAGCGTCTTCAGCCGCGACGCGCCTGTCGCGTACAGCTCGCGGCTGAAGCCGCTCCTACAGCACCAATCAGCTGCTCTCCTGCTCCGCCCAAGCGGCCATGCGCTTTTGCATCTCCTCCGGCGACACGTCCTCGACGTGCGTCCCCAGGGTCCACTTGTGGCCGAACGGATCGACCACGGTGCCCATGCGGTCGCCCCAGAACTGGTCCTGGACCGGCCGGTCGACGCGCGCACCGGCCTTGACCGCGCGCTCGAACGCCGCGTCGGCGTCGTCGCCGTAGATCACGAAGCTGGCGGTCGCGCCGCCGCGCGCCTTGGGGCCGAGCGCCTGCATGTCCGGCCATTCGTCCGAGAGCATCAGGTTGCAGTCGCCGATGCGGATCTCGGCGTGGCCGACCTTGGCGACCCCGTCCTTGTCGGTCATCGGCAAGCGGTACAACTCCTGCGCGCCGAACGCGCGGGCGTAGAAGTCGATCGCCGCGTTGGCGTCGTCGACGATCAGGTACGGGGTGACGGCGTGGTAGCCGTCGGGAATGGATTTCACTGCCATGTCGCGGTCTCCGCTGGGGTTGGGCAAGCGTGCACCGGCCAGGCGGCGCACGTCTTTGCAGGAACGATCAAGTCGGGATCTTGCTGGCGAGCAGGGTGATCGCTTTGATTCGCACAGGCTGAGACAGCAGTTCGCCAGCCTGGGCCAGCAGTGCCGCGGCGATCGGGCCGTCGAGGTGGGCCTGGCGCTCGGCTTCGTGGTCGAAGGAATCGAAGATGCCGAAGCTCGACGGCCCGAACTGCAGCGCGAACCAGGTGCGGGTGCCGGGCTCGGCCTCGGCCAGCGACAGCGCGCCCTTCAGGAACTCGGCGACCTGCGCCTCCTTGCCGGGCCTGGCTTCGGGGCGGGCGAGCAGGGCGAACCGGGACATGGGCGTGCTCCGGGACACACGGGCCGCCAGTCTGGAATCGGCATCGCTAACGTTGCGCGAAGGCGCCGCGCCGTTGCGGGCCGGTCGGCCCGTACAGGTTCGCCCGGGGCAGCGCGGCAGCCCTTGTGGCAAAATCCACGGCCTGTCGCGGCCACGGGCCGCGCGCCCGTCCCGGCCCGCCCCACGCGTCCGCGACGCGACCCAGAGATACCCAAGCCCATGCCGATCCTCGAGCAACTCCCGTGCGGCCGTCGTGCCGCCGTCTCCCCGACCGCCGGCAGCGTCGTCGCGCCGACGTCGGCGGCCTGACGGCGCGCGCACGATGGCGGACGAATTCGGGCATCTGCCGCGCGGGCCGCGGCGCATCTTCAAGGCCGCCGGCTGGTCGATCCAGGGCCTGCGCGCAGCGTGGCTGCACGAGTCCTCGTTCCGGCTCGAGGTCTACCTGTTCGCGGTGCTCGCGCCGCTGGGCTGGTGGCTGGCGCAGACCCCGGTCGAGCGCGTGCTGCTGGTCGGCTCGATGCTGCTGGTGCTGAGCATCGAGCTGCTGAACTCGGCCGTGGAAGCGGTGATCGGCCGCTACGGCGACGAGCACCACGAACTGGCCGGCCGCGCCAAGGACATGGGCTCGGCCGCGGTGTTCGTGCTGATGATGAACGTGCTGCTGACCTGGGGCGCGATCCTCGGCCCGCGCTGGCTGTGAACCACTCCCTTTGCCGCAACCGTAGGAACTTCTGCTCGTGATGGAACTGCTGACCGATCCGCAAGTCTGGATCACCCTGATCACCCTGAGCGCGATCGAGATCGTGCTGGGCATCGACAACCTGGTGTTCATCTCGATCGCGGTGAGCAAGCTGCCCTACGAGCAGCGCGAAAAGGCGCGCAAGTTCGGCATCGCGGTGGCGTGCATCAGCCGCATCGCGCTGCTGCTGACGCTGGCGTGGCTGGCCGGACTGACCCAGGACCTGTTCCAGCTGTTCGGCCAGGGCATCTCGGTACGCGACCTGGTGCTGATCCTCGGCGGCGCGTTCCTGCTGGTGAAGGGGTCGATGGAGATCAAGGACCTGATCATCGGAGAGGACGAGTCCGAGGACATCCACACCAAGCCGGCGGCGTCGTTCATGGCGGTGATCGCGCAGATCGCGGTGATCGACATCGTGTTCTCGCTGGACTCGGTGATCGCCGCGGTGGGCATGGCCAACCAGACCATCGTCATGGTGATCGCGATCCTGATGGCGGTGGCGGTGATGTTGCTGGCCGCCAAGCCGCTGGGCCACTTCATCGACAACAACCCGACCATCAAGATGCTGGCGCTGGCGTTCATCGTGCTGGTCGGCGTGTACCTGATTGGCGACGGCTTCGAGCTGCACATCCCCAAGGGCTACATCTACGCGGCGATGGGCTTCTCGGCGCTGGTCGAGTGCCTCAACCTGTGGTCCAAACGCACCCAGCAGCGGCGCCTCACCGCGGATTGACGCGCGCAGGGCGTGACACGAGAAAGCCGGCTGCGTGCCGGCTTTCTCGTTTCTGCGGCTGCCTGCGGCCGCTGGCCAGGCGCGGGCGTCGTCACATGCCCGCGATTGCAACGGCCACCCCGCGGTGGTGGAATGCCGGCCATTGCCACGAACGGAGTTTGCTCCATGCGCAGCCTGGCCATTCGCAGTGTGTTCCTCGTGTTGCTGGCGACCCTGCTCAGCGGCTGCGGCTACAACACCATCCAGCAGAAGGACGAGGCGGTCACCGCCGCCTGGTCGCAGGTGCTCAACGTCTACAAGCGCCGCGCCGACCTGGTGCCGAACCTGGTCGCGACCGTGCGCGGTTACGCCGCCCACGAGGCGCAGGTGTTCACCCAGGTGACCGAGGCCCGCGCCAAGGTCGGCAGCATCAACGTCAACGCCAACGACCCGGCCTCGCTGGCGCAGTTCCAGCAGGCGCAGGGCGAGTTGCAGAGCGCGATCGGCCGCCTCTTGGTGGTCAGCGAGAACTACCCGCAGCTCAAGGCCGACCAGAACTTCCTGCAGCTGCAGGCGCAACTGGAAGGCACCGAGAACCGCATCACGGTCGAGCGCCAGCGCTACATCCAGACGGTGCAGGACTACAACACCTACATCCGCCAGTTCCCGGTCAACCTCACCGCGATGGTGTTCGGGCACAAGACCAAGCCGAACTTCACGGTCGACAACGAGGCGCAGATCCAGGAGGCGCCGAAGGTCGAGTTCGGCCAGCCGGCCGCGCCGCCGCAGGCCGTGCCGCAGCAGCAGCCGGCCCCGCAGCAGCAGCCCGTACCCGCCAATGGCTGATCGGACGCACGCCGCGTCCGACATCCACCCGTCCCGATCGCGCCTGCGATGAAGCTTGACGCGTCGATGTGGCGGCGCCTGCTGCTGTTGATCGCCCTGCTGCTGGCCTGCGCGGTCGCGCAAGCGCAGCAGCTGGCGGCGATCCCGGCGCTGGATTCACCGGTGGTCGACACCACCGGCACGCTCGACGGCATCGCCCGGCAGAACCTCGAGGCCCAGGCGCGCGCGCTGCAGCAACGCAAGGGTAGCCAGCTGCAGGTGCTGGTGGTGCCGACCACCCAGCCCGAGGACATCGCGCAATACGCGGTGCGCGCCTACGACCAATGGAAACTCGGCCGCAAGGGCGTCGACGACGGCGTGCTGCTGCTGGTCGCCAAGGACGACCGCCGCGTGCGCATCGAGGTCGGTTACGGCCTGGAAGGCGCGATCCCGGACGCGACCGCGATCCGGGTCATCTCCGAATACATGGTGCCGAAGTTCCGCGCCAACGATTACGCCGGCGGCATCAGCGACGCGACCGCGGTGCTGGTCAAGCTGATCGACGGCGAGCCGCTGCCGGCGCCGATGGTGGACCAGCGCCCGGCGTCGCAAGGCGACGGCGGCGGCAGCTGGCTGATGGCGCTGTTCGTGGCCTTCATCGTCGCCCAGGTCGCGCGCGGCATCTTCGGCAAGGCGCCGTCGCTGCTGCGCGGCGTGATCGGGGCGGGCGCGGCCGGCGGTATCGCCTGGTTGATCTCGTCGCTGCTGCTGGTCGGCGGGATCGGCGCGCTGATCGGCCTGTTCATGGGCCTTGCCAGCGCGCCGGCCGGCCGTTTCGCGCGCGACAGCGGCTGGGGCGGTTTCGGTGGCGGCGGCTGGGGCGGCGGCGGTGGCTTTGGTGGCGGTGGTGGACTCGGCGGGGGTGGCGGCTGGTCCGGTGGCGGCGGCATGAGCGGGGGCGGTGGCGCCTCCGGGAGCTGGTGATGCGACTGCTCAAGCACCTGTTCGCGCCGTCGGCCCGGCGCCTGTTCCCGACCGACACCCTGCACCGCATCGCCGATGCGATCGCGGCCAGCGAACGGCGCCACAGCGGCGAGATCTGCTTCGCGGTCGAGGCCAGTCTGGCCGCGGCCGCGGTGTGGGCCGGCCGCCAGGCGCGCGATCGCGCCACCGACGTGTTCACGCAGCTGCGGGTCTGGGACACGCGCGCCAACAACGGCGTGCTGCTGTACCTGCTGCTGGCCGACCACCGCATCGAGATCGTCGCCGACCGCGGCTTCGACGGCCTGGTCAGCGCCGAGCAGTGGCGCGGCGTGTGCGTGCTGATCGAGGAGCGGCTCAAGGCCGGCGAACCGGAGGCGGCGGTGCTGCGCGGGGTCGAGGCGCTGTCGGAGCTACTGGCCGAGCACTTCCCGCGCGACGCCGGTGGCGGCGATCGCAACGAACTGCCGGACCTGCCGCACCTGCTGTAGCTCGATTCCGCTCTTTTCCAAAGAGGCGAGAACACCGGCACGCGGACGCTCGGGCACAATACGGCCATCGCGATACGCACGAGGCCGCATGACCACCCTGCATCAGATCGACCCGATCGCCATCGGCCTCGGGCCGCTGCAAGTCCACTGGTACGGGATCATGTACCTGCTCGGCTTCGCCGTGTGCTGGTGGCTGGGCAACCGCCGCATCCGCGCCGGCCGCCTGCCCGGCGTCAGCGAGCAGGCATTCGGCGACCTGCTGTTCTACGGCATGCTCGGCGTGGTGCTAGGCGGCCGGATCGGCTACGTGCTGTTCTATTCGTTCGGCGAGTTGCTCAAGGACCCGCTGATGCTGTTCCGCATCTGGGAAGGCGGCATGAGCTTCCACGGCGGCCTGCTCGGGGTGATGGGCGCGGCGCTGTGGTGGGCGCGCAAGCACCGCCTGCATTTCTTCGACGTGATGGATTTCGTCGCACCGCTGGTGCCGCCGGGGCTCGGTTTCGGGCGGCTGGGGAACTACATCGGCGGCGAGCTGTGGGGCAAGTTCACCCAGGCTGGCTGGGGCGTGGTGTTCCCGCGCAGCGAGCTGGGGCCGTACACCGGCGCGCCGATCGAACGCTTGCAGGAACTGCACGCGTCCGGCGCGCTCGATGCGTACGCGCGCCACCCGTCGCAGCTGTACCAGGCCGGGCTCGAGGGGCTGGCGATGTTCGTGGTGCTGTGGTGGTTCTCGCGCAAGCCGCGGCCGCGCTACGCGGTGTCGGGCATGTTCGCGCTGCTGTACGGCTGCTTCCGCTTCCTGGTCGAGTTCGTGCGCGTGCCCGACGCGCAGATCGGCGAGAACGGCTACCTCGCGTTCGGCTGGCTGACGATGGGCCAGGTGCTGAGCACGCCGCTGATCCTGGTCGGCCTGTACTGGCTGTGGTTGTCGCGGCGCTCACCCACGCTGCAGCCAAGAACCCCGGCCGCGCCGGCGAACTCCGCGGCCGCCGCGCCTCGCGGCTGACACCGCCCCACCTCCGGCGATCCCATGCACCAATACCTCGACCTGCTGCGCCACGTGCTCGAACACGGCAGCGAGAAAGCCGACCGCACCGGCACCGGCACCCGCTCGGTGTTCGGCTGGCAGATGCGCTTCGACCTCAATGCCGGCTTCCCGCTGGTCACGACCAAGAAGCTGCACCTGCGCTCGATCGTGCACGAGCTGCTGTGGTTCCTCGCCGGCGACACCAACGTGCGCTACCTGCAGGAGCACAAGGTCGGGATCTGGGACGAGTGGGCCGGCGCCGACGGCGAACTGGGCCCCGTCTACGGCAAGCAGTGGCGGCGCTGGGACGGAGCCGATGGCATCGAGATCGACCAGATCCGCTGGGTGGTCGACGAGATCAAGCGCAATCCCGATTCACGCCGGCTGATCGTCTCGGCCTGGAACGTCGCCGACCTGCCGCACATGGCGCTGATGCCGTGCCACACGATGTTCCAGTTCTACGTCGCCGATGGAAAACTCAGCTGCCAGCTGTACCAGCGCAGCGGCGACATCTTCCTCGGCGTGCCGTTCAACATCGCCAGCTATGCGCTGCTCACGCACATGGTCGCGCAGGTCTGCGGGCTGGGCGTGGGCGACTTCGTGCACACGCTCGGCGACGCGCACCTGTACTCGAACCACTACGATCAGGCGCGCGAGCAGCTGGCGCGCACCCCGCGCGCACTGCCGACGCTGAAGCTCAACCCGGACGTGCGCGACATTTTCGGATTCCGCTACGACGACATCGCGATCGAGGGCTACGACCCGCTGCCCGCGATCAAGGCGCCGGTGGCGGTCTAGGGCCTGTTACCGCTATGGACACAGGTCGCGTTGCGTCTCAGGGGCTGCCAGGTGGTGTTGCGCAGCGCAGGGCAGACTGGCCGTCTGTTCAAGCTTCGCGGCGCCGGCTGGCAGCCCCTGAGACGCAACCCCCGGGGCCGGGCCTGAGCACACCCGCGGCAGCGTCATCACTCAGGCGTGTATCGACATACACTTCTTCGTTCTTCCTTGCCGCGCGTGCGCTCAGGCCCGGCGCGGCCTATGTCCATAGCGGTAACAGGCCCTGATGGAGCTGGTGCTGCTCGCCGCGCTCGACCGCGCGTTCGCGATCGGCCGCGGCAACGCGCTGCCGTGGCACCTGCCGGCCGACCTCAAGCGCTTCAAGGCGTTGACCCTGGGAAAACCCATCCTGATGGGACGCAAGACCGCCGACTCGCTCGGGCGCGCGCTGCCGGGGCGGCGCAACCTGGTGCTGACGCGTTCGGGCCAGGTGCCATTCGCGGGCATGCAGGCGGTGGTGTCGCTCGACCAGGCACGATCCATCGCAGCCACCGACGGCGCCGACGAGCTGTGCGTGATCGGTGGCGCACAGGTTTACGCGCTGTGCCTGCCGCTGGCGACGCGGATGTACCTGACCCACGTCGACACCGTGGTCGCCGATGCCGACGCGTTCTTTCCGGCGTTCGACCACGAACGCTGGCAGGTGCTCGCGCGCGAAGCGCATCCGGCGGACACCCAGCACCCGCATGCGTTCGAGTTCGTCGAGTACGCCGCGAAGCAAGTCCCCTTCGGGAACGCTGCGAAGTAGCGCCTACCAGACGCGCGGAAGCAGGTCCTTCTGGCACAGCGACTACTTCGCCGCCGGCGCGCCGCGCGAATCGGGCTGGCGACGCTGCGACGGGCGCGGCTTCGGAAGCGGCCGCGAGCCGGGCGGCACGTCGCGCCCCGGCACCTGCACGACGCGCAGCTCGTCGGTGTCCAGCTGCAGCGCGGTGAGCTTGCCGCCCCACACCGCACCGGTGTCGATCGCGTGCACGCCGTGGCCGATGAACAGCCCCAGCGTCGACCAGTGGCCGCAGACGATCTTGAGGTCGCGCTCGACCCGCCCGGGCACCGCGTACCACGGGTACAGGCCGGCCGGCTGGGTGCCGGGGCTACCCTTGTCCTCGAACGCGATGCGGCCGCGCGGCGAGCAATAGCGCAGCCGGGTGAAGACGTTGATGATCGCGCGGTGGCGGTCGGCGCCGGCCAGTTGCGGGTTCCACGCCGGGCGATCGCCGTACATGTTCTTGAAAAGACGCCGGTACTGGTCGCCGTGCAGGCTCTTCTCGACCTCGCGCGCGTAGCGTTCGGCCAGCTGCGTGGTCCACTTCGGCGCGAGCCCGGCGTGCACCATCATCCAGCCCAGTTCGCGGTCGGCGTGCACCAGCTTCTGCATGCGCAACCAGCCCAGCAGTTCGTCGCGGTCGGGTGCCAGCACCACGCGTTGCAGGTCGGGATTGACCTTGCGCTGCTCCTCCTCGCGACGCTCGCCGATCGCCAGCAGCGACAGGTCATGGTTGCCCAGAACCACGACCGAGTTGTCGCGCAGCGAATGCACCAGCCGCAAGGTCTCCAGCGACTGGCCGCCGCGGTTGACCAGGTCGCCGCAGAACCACAGCGTGTCGCGCGCCGGATCGAACGCGATGCGCTCGAGCAGCCGCTGGGTAGCGTCGTAGCAGCCCTGCAGGTCGCCGATGGCCCAGACCGTCATGCGCGTGCCCTCAGTGCAGCGTGCGCGGCACGGTGAGCGTGAAGGCCGGGATCGGCGCGTCGAAGCGGGTGCCGTCGTCGGCCAGCACCGCGTAGCTGCCGCACATGGTGCCCAGGCTGGTTTCCAGCACTGCGCCGGAGGTGTACTGGAAGTCCTCGCCCGGGCGCAGCCACGGCTGCTGCCCGACCACGCCTTCGCCCTCGACCTCCTGCACCTTGCCGTTGGCGTCGGTGATCACCCAGTGGCGCGCGAGCAGGCGCGCGGGCACGCGGCCGCCGTTGCGGATGTGGATCGTGTACGCGAACACATAGCGGTCCTGCTCGGGTTCGGACTGGTCGTCGAGGTAGCGCGTGGCGACGTCGATCTCGAAGTTGTAGTCGTTGCGGTGTTCCATGCGCGACAGTGTAAGCAATGCGCCGTGAGCGTGGGCTCTCGACGGTCATGCGAGTGCGCGCGTCGCCGGGCGCGAACGCGCCGGCCTCAGTCGCGCAGGCTGTTGGCCAGGCGCACGAAATCGGCGACCGGCAACTGCTCGGCGCGCGCGTCCGGGCGCACGCCGGCGGCTTCGATCGCGGCCGAATCGCAGACCTTCGACAAGGCGTTGCGTAGGGTCTTGCGGCGCTGGCCGAACGCATCGCGCACGACCTGGGCGAATTTCTCGGGGTCATCGATCCCGATCGCCTCGGGTGCGTGCGGCACCAGCCGCACCACCGCCGAATCGACCTTCGGCGGCGGCCGGAACGCACCCGGTGGCACGTCGAACAACGGCGTGACCGAGCAGTACGCCTGCAGCATCACGCTGAGCCGGCCGTAGACCTTGCTGCCCGGGTCGGCGCCCATGCGGTCGACGACTTCCTTCTGCAGCATGAACACCATGTCGCTGATCGCGGCGGCGTGGTCGAGCGCGTGGAACAGGATCGGCGTGGACAGGTTGTAGGGCAGGTTGCCGACCAGCCGCAGGCGCGCGCGGGGGCCGGCATTGGCGGCCAGCGTGCTGAAGTCGACCTGCAGCACGTCGCGGTGGATCACCTCGAGCGTGCCGTGCGCATGCGCGGCCTGGGTCAACGGGAAGATCAGGTCGCGGTCGAACTCGATCACGGTCAGCTCGCCGTGCTTGTCGAGCAGCGGGAACGTGATCGCGCCCTGGCCCGGGCCGATCTCGACCAGCCGGTCGCCGGGCTGCGGGTTCACCGCGCGCACGATGTTGTCGATGATCCCGCGGTCGTGCAGGAAGTGCTGGCCGAGGCTCTTCTTCGGCGGTTCGCTAAACGCGGAGTGTCGGGTGCTCATGCGCGCATTGTGCGGCGTAGCCGGGCGATGCGCGCGCAGGTATCGGCCGCGGCGAACAGGCTCGACGGATCGGCGATGCCGCGGCCGGCCAGGTCGAGCGCGGTGCCGTGGTCGACCGCGACGCGCGGGTAGGGCAGGCCGAGGGTCAGGTTGACCGCGCGTTCGAAGCCGCTGAACTTCAGCACCGGCAGGCCCTGGTCGTGGTACATCGCCAGCACCGCGTCGAAGCCGCGCAGCTTAGCCGGCAGGAACGCGGTATCGGCCGGCAACGGTCCGGCCAGTTGCATGCCTTCGCCGCGCAGCGTGGCCAGCACCGGTTCGATGACCTCGATCTCCTCCATGCCCAGGTGCCCGGCCTCGCCCGCGTGCGGGTTGAGCCCGAGCACCGCAATCACTGGATTCTCGATGCCGAAATCGCCGCGCAACGCGGCGTGGGTGGTGCGCAGCACGCGGGTGAGCGATTCGGCACCAATCGCATCGGCAACCGCTCGCAAAGGCAGGTGGGTGGTCGCCAGCGCGACGCGCAGCACGTCGTTGGCGAGCATCATCACCACCTCGCAGCCGGCCTGCTGCGCGAGCAGCTCGGTGGTGCCGGTATAGGCGATGCCGCCGGCGTTGATCGCGGCCTTGTGCACCGGGCCGGTGACCAGGCCGTCGAAGTCGCCGCGCAGGCAGCCGGCGGCGGCTTCGTGCAGCGCGCCGATCACGGCGCCGGCGTTGGCCGGGTCGGGGGTGCCGAAGGCGGGCAGGTGGGGATTGCGGATTTCGACCAGGGCCAACTCGCCGGGCGTGGTCGTGGCGTGGTCGCCGTCGCGCAGCCGCAACGGCAGCTGCAGGGCCTCGGCGGCAGCCTGCAGGCTGCGCGCGTCGGCGAATACGGTCAGGGTGTAATCGCGCGGCTGCTGGGCGAGCCGCACGCACAGCTCCGGGCCCACGCCGGCCGGTTCACCCGGGACCAGCGCGAGCCTGAGCGGGGCCATCTCAGCCGCCGTTGCCCGGTGCCGGGGTGGTGGCCGGCGGGGTCGCCGGGGTGGCGGCGTCGGTGGCGGCCTTGCCGACCCGCAGGTCGACGTAGGCTTCGCCGCGCAGCTCGCGCAGGAAGCGGCTCCAGTCGTCCTCAAGCTTGCGCCGGCCGATCGTCTCGCCGATCTGGGCGCGGCGGGTCTGGTCGGTGGCGTTGGTCTGGCGGCTGCCAAGACGCTGCACGATGTGCCAGCCGGCGTCGGTGCGGAACGGCGCCGAGACCTGGTTGTCCTGCAGGCCCGCGACCTGGCCGCCGAAGTCCGGGCCGTACGCGTCCTGGGTGAACCACCCCAGGTCGCCGCCCTTGCCCTGCGTGGTCGGGTCCTGCGATTCCTCGCGCGCGATCTGGGCGAAGTCGGCGCCGCCGGCGATGCGCGCGGCCAGCGTGTCGGCCTTGGCCTTGGCCTGCGCGTCGGTGGCGGTCTCGTTGACGCGGATCAGGATGTGGCGCGCCTGCAGCTCGGTGACCATGCGCGCCTCGCCTGCGGCAGCCGCGTCGCGGGTCTCGACCAGCTTGAGCAACTGGAAGCCGCTGGGGCCGCGGATCGGCGCACTGACCTGGCCGGCCTGCATGTTGACGATCAGCTCGGCGAACGCGCGCGGGATCTCGTCTTGGCTGCGCCAGCCCAGGTCGCCGCCTTCCAGCGCGTTGGGACTGTCGGAGTAGCGCACCGCGGCGGCCGCGAAGTCGAGCTCGCCCCTGTCGAGCAGGCCCTTCACGCCGTCGATCTTCTTCTGCGCGGTGGCGATCTGCTCGGGGGTGGCGCCCTCGGGCAGCGCGACCAGGATGTGGGCGAGGTGGAACTGCGCGCCGGCGCTCTGCTGCGCGGCCAGGGCAGCGTCGATCTCCGCCTCACTGACCGAGATCCGGCCCTGCGCGAAGCGCTGGCGCAGGCGCTGGGTCAGCAGCTCGTCGCGGATCGAGACGCGGAACTCGGCGTAGGAACCGCCGTCGCGCGCGAGCTGCTCACGCAGCTGCTCGACGCTGACCTTGTTCTGCGCGGCGATGCCGGCGATGGCCTGGTCGACTTCCTGGTCGGTCACGCGCACGCCGGTGCCCTGGGCGCGCGCCACCTGCAGCTTGACCAGCACCAACCGCTCGAGCACCTGCCTCTCGAGCACGTCACGCGGCGGCAACTGGTTCTCGCGGCCGGCGTACTGGGCGGTGATGTTGGCCACGGCGCGGTCGAGCTCGCTGCGCAGGATCACGTCCTCGTCGACCACCGCGGCGATGCGGTCGATCGGCTGCAGTGCCTGGGCCTGCGCGGGCTGCATCGCCGGGCTGGCCAGGGCGGACACGGCCAGCAGGCACGCGAATAGCGTCTTCATCGTGAGAGGAGTCTTCATAGGATCGGGTCGGGGACGTTGTCGGCCTGATCGCCGACGTTGTTGGTGCGTTGTACCGAGGATGGCGGCACCAGGTAGAGGTCGTCGCGGTCGTAACCGAGGATAGCACGGCGCAAAACGCGCTCCGTGTTCTGCCCGGCCGAGCCCAGGCCCTTGAGCTCGAACTCGACCTGCAGCGAGTCGTTGAGGTCACCGGTGCGGTTGCGCAGGTAGCGACGGCTGACCACGCGCACCGCCAGGCAGCAGCTTTCCCACTGCAGGCCGGCGATGGTCTCCAGTTCCTTGCGGTCCAGGATCGAGTAGTAGTAACGGCCGACCACGCTCCAGTTGGCGCTGATCGGGTACAGGAACGAGAAGTCGGCCTGTTCGAGCAGGTCGCGGCGGTAGCGATAGCCCAGGTTGACGATGCCGGCGTCGCCGATCAGGTAGCGCGCGCGCAGGCTGGCCAGGTCCTCGCGGCGGAACTTCGGGTCCCACTGGTAGGCGGCGTTGATGGTCCAGCGGTCGCTGGGGGCGACGGTCATGTCGGCCACCCAGGCCGACTTGCCGCGCTCGACCGCGACGTCGTCGGCGACCGACAGGTTGACGCGGCTGTCGTCGAAGTAGCGGATCTGGCCGAAGCTGGCCGACAGCCGTTCGCGGCCGTCGTCCTCGCTGATCAGGCGGGTGGTCAGCGCGAGCGTGAGCTGGTTGGCGTCGGTCTGGCGGTCGGCGCCGGTGAAGCGATTGTCGCGGAACAGCTGGCCCCAGCTGAAGGTCATCGGTGCGGTGTCGAACAACGGCAGGCCGCCCTGATCGCGGTACGGCGCGCGCAGGTAGTACAGCCGCGGCTCAAGGGTGTGCAGGTAGCGCTCGCCGCGCACGCTGGTGTCGCGGTCGAAGTACAGGCCGGCGTCGACCGAGGTGATCGGCAGGCTGCGGGTCGGGGCGGTGTCGCGGAACTGCGCGAGCTGCGCCGGGCTCGGATCTACGTCGGGGGGCAGGCCGAACGCATCCCGCGCGCGATCCCGCGCGACCGAATCCGCCAGGCCGCGGTCGAGCTGGTAACCGGTGTAGCGCCACGCCAGCTTTGGCCGCACGAACCAGGCGCCGCCTTCCAGCGGCATGCTGACGTAGGGCTTGAGGTCGAGGCGGCTGCCGCCATCGAACACCTCGTGGTCGAAGCGCACCGCTTCGGCGTCGATGCCGGCTTCCAGCCAGTTGCCGACGATCGGCTGCGCCCAACGTGCATACAGCCGCGGCAAGCGGTCGAACGGCAGGTTGCGCTCGGTCAGCGTGTAGTCGGTGAGCTGGTATTTGTCGGCCATCAACCCGGCATCCCAGTAACGGCCGCGGCCGAACAGGCCCATTTCGCTGCGCAGGTTGTACGAGGACTGGCCGAACAGGCTGTTGCTGAAGTCCTCGAGGTAATGGGTATCGCTGATCCAGCCCAGGTTGGCGCGGGCGTGCCACTGCGGGCCGAAGTTGTGCAGCGCGCTGAGCGTGACCTGGCCGCGGTTGTCGGTGGGCAGGCTTGGGGTGGGGACGATGGGCTGGTTGGTGACCGGGTTGTTGAGGTAACGGAACGACTCGTCCTCGGGCAGCTTGTCGGTCGGCATCCAGGTGCCGGAGACCTGGCCCTGGCCCTGCTCGTACAGCCAGCGGAACTCGCCGCCGAGCAGCGCGCCGCGCTTGCTCATGATGCGCGGGGTGATGGTGGCGTCGTAGTTGGGCGCCAGGTTGAGGTAGATCGGCTGCTTCCAGTCGAAGCCGTTGCGCCCCGACAGCGAGATCGCCGGGTACAGCAGGCCGGTGCGGCGGCGGTCGTCGATCGGGAACATGAACCACGGCACGTACAGCACCGGCACCTTGCCGATCCGCAGGGTAGCGTTGCGCGCCACGCCCATGCCTTCCTCGGTGTCGATGTCGATGCGCTTGGCGCGCAGCTCCCACGCGCGCTGCGATGGATCGCACGTCGAGTAGGTCGAGCCGATCAGCGCGCCCTGTTCGCCGTGCAGCTCGATGCGATCGGCGCCGCCGTTGCCGCGGCGCTCGGTGAGCTGGTACTGCAGGTCGGAGATGCGGTGGCTGTCCTGCTCCTGGTTGCCCTCGGCGCGCTGGGCGACGATGCGCATGCCCGAGTCCTGGTAACGCACGCTGCCCTCGGCGACGTACTGGCCGGTCTCGCTGTTGTAGGTCAGCTTGTCGGTGCCGAGGAACTGATCGCCGCGCCTGAGCTGGACGTTGCCCTGCACCAGGGTGTCGCTGGCTTCCTGGCCCTCGAGCTGGTCGCCTTCGATGTCGGTGGGCTGTTCGATGCGCTGCTCGGCGGTGCCGGTGGGCGCAGGGGCATCGCCGAATGCGGGGATCGCATCACCGATCGGGCACAGGTCCCAGTTCTGGGAATCTTCCGCGGCCACCGCGGGCAGCGCGAACGCTATGCACAACGACAGCGGCAGCAGGCGGAAAGGTTTGCGCACGCGGGCATCCGTGGACGGGGATGTCGTCTTAACATCGGGCCGCTAGCTTGCCGCATCCCTCCGATGCCGGCAACGCGCGCGCCGCCGAGGCATTCATCTAGCTAGGGCGCGTGGCCGGCGGTCTGCGCGAGCAACGCGCCGACGTGGGCCACCGCACACTCGCGCAGCGCATCGAGGTCGTAGCCGCCCTCGAGCATCGACACGATCCGCCCCTGGGCGTGGCGGTGGGCGATCGCGAGCAGCTCGACGGTGAGCCAGCGGTAGTCATCGGCTTCGAGTTCGAGCTGGGCGAGCGGGTCGAGCCGGTGCGCGTCGAAACCGGCCGAGACCAACAGCAGTTGCGGCCGGAAGCCGTCCAGCGCCGGCAGCAGTTGCTGGCGCCAGGCGTCGCGGAAGCCGTCGCTGCCGGTGCCCGGGGGCAGCGGCGCGTTGACGATGTTGCCGACCCCGCGCTCGTCGCGGAACCCGCTGTCGGGGTACAGCGGCAGCTGGTGCGAGCTGAGGTACATCACCCGCGGGTCGGTCTCGAAGATCGCCTGGGTGCCGTTGCCGTGGTGCACGTCGAAATCGATCACCGCCACCCGCGCCAGGCCGTGCCGGTCGCAGGCGTGCGCGGCGGCGACCGCGATCGAGTTGAACAGGCAGAAGCCCATCGCGACCGAGCCGGTGGCGTGGTGGCCGGGCGGTCGCACCGCGCAGAACACCCGCCGCGCGCGGCCGGCAAGGACGTCGTCGACCGCGGCCACGCCGGCGCCGGCGGCGCGCAACGCCGCCTCGGCCGAGCCGGGGCCGAGCACGGTGTCGGGATCCAGCGGCATCGGTCCGTCGACCGCGGTGTCGAGCACCAGCGCCAGCAGCGCGTCGTCGTGCACGCGCAGCAGTTGGCCGCGGCTCGCGCGGGGGGCCTCCAGCCATGGCAGTCCGGGGAACGCCGCCTGCAGGGCCTGGGTCACCGCCTGCAAGCGCTGTGGCCGCTCGGCATGGGTGGCGCCGGGCTCGTGGCCGAGGCAGGCGGGGTGGCTGTAGATGCGCACGTCAGGCGTTGCGGCGGTCGTGGTTCCACAGCACTTCGCCGTGGCCGCTGGCGCGGGCCAGCACCCGGGCGAGCACGAACAGCAGGTCGGAGAGGCGGTTGAGGTAGCGGATCGCCTCGGGGCGTATGGCCTCCACGCGCGCCAGGCTGACCGTCTCGCGCTCGGCGCGACGCACCACCGTGCGCGCGACATGGCAGCGCGCCGCCGCGTCGCCACCGCCGGGCAGGATGAAGTCCTTCAGCGGTGGCAGCGCGTCGTTGAACGCGTCGAGGTGTTGCTCGAGCGCCGCGATGTCGGCATCGAAGATCGCCGCGTGGCCGGGAATGCACAGTTCGCCACCGAGGTCGAACAGCTGGTGCTGGACCGCGGTCAGCAGCGCCTGCACGTTGACCGGCAATTCGCAGGCCAGCACCAGGCCGATCGTCGAGTTGGCCTCGTCGACGGTGCCGTAGGCGTTGACCCGGGCCGAGTCCTTGGCGACGCGGTTGCCATCGCCCAGCCCCGTCGTGCCGTCGTCGCCGGTCTTGGTGTAGATCTTGGAGAGGCGGTTACCCACGACCGCGGCCGCGCTCGGCGATCAGACCGTCTGCGCGCGCAGCACCGGCAAGCGGTGGCGCAGCAGTGCGAAGCCGCCGAACAGAATCGCGGCGTAGAACAGCGTGCCCAACACGGTCCACTGGAAGAACGGCACGCCGGCCGCGTACGCCGCGAGCAGCCCGGCCAGGGTCTTCGGGTACATCGGGTCGCTGAGCCAGGCGCCGAAGTTGGTGACCACGAAGAACAGCACCGAGCCGAGCAGCGAGTAGCCCAGCACGCGTGCGCCGCTGACCTTGCCGCGCAGGCCGAAGCCCAGCACGCTGGTCAACGCGATGCACAGGTAGACCAGCCAGATGCCGGCGCTGCCGAACCAGCTCGCGTAGAGGCCGCCGTTGAGGCGCGCGAGCACCAGGTCGGAAATCAACAACCCCACCAGCGGTACCAGCACCGCCCAGCGCTTCGAGGCGAAGTAGGCGCCGCCGAACAGCGCGATCGCCTCGACCGGCGAGAAGTTCGGCGGGTGCGGCAGCACGCGGGTCAGCGCGGCGATCACGATCAGCGCGACCAGCACCAGCGGCCCGGCGGCGAATGAGGTGGTCGAAGCAGGCGAACCCGACACCGGCGAACGGGAGGCGGACGACGCGGAAGTTGGACGATTCATCGGATGCACGGTGCGTGTAGACGGGAGCCGGTAGCATAACGCAATGGCTGAAACCCCCCTTGCATATGCCGCTTCCGCGTCCTTGGATGCGCCTGCACAGCCCCGCCTGCACGATGTGCTGATCGTCGGCGGCGGCCTGGTCGGCGCCAGCCTCGCGATTGCGCTGGAACGCGCCGGCATTGACGTGGCACTGCTCGAGGCCACGCCCGCCGGCGCCCTGCCGGCGGTGTTCGACGAGCGCAACCTCAGTTTCGCCGAGGCCACGGTCAATGCGCTGACCGCGCTCGGCGTGCTGCAGAAACTGCGCGCGCCGACCGGGGCGATCGAGCGGATCCATGTCAGCCGGCGTGGCGATTTCGGCCGGGTCGCGCTGGAGGCTTCCGCCCACGGGCGTCGCGAATTCGGGAAGGTGGTGGTTGCGCGGGATTTCGGCGAGGCGCTGGAGGCGCGGCTGGCGGAGTTGCCCGGCCTGACCCGCTACCGGCCGGCGCGGTTCGTCGGCGTCGAGCCGGCCGACGCCGGGCACCGCGGCGTGCGCATCGTCGATGGGGCTGTCGATGGCGCCCCGGAGCGCGTGCTGTGCGCGCGCCTGCTGGTCGGCGCCGATGGCAGCCGCAGCGCGGTGCGTGCCGCGCTGGGAATCGCGGCCGACGAGCACGACTACGCGCAGACCCTGTTCGTGACCCGCCTACGCGCGCAGCGCTCCCCCGACGGTGGCGCCTACGAGCGCCTCGGCGACGGCGGCCCGACCGCGTTGCTGCCGCGCGGCGATCGCCACTACGGCCTGATCCATGGCGTGGCCAGCGGCGACGCCGAGGCGGTGGCCGCGCTCGACGAAGCGGGGTTCCTGGCGCGGGCGCAGCACGCGTTCGGCTGGCGGGTCGGGCGCTTCCTGGCGTGTGGCGCGCGCAGCGCCTACCCGGCGTTCCGGCTGCTCGCCCAGCGCACCACCGCGGCGCGCGCGGTGCTGGTCGGCAATGCCGCGCAAACGATCCATCCGCTCGGCGCCCAGGGCTTCAACCTGGGCCTGCGCGATGCGTTGACGCTGGCCGAACTGATCGAGGCGGCGCACGACCGCGATGCCGGTAGCGATTGCGGCGCGCCCGCCCTGCTGTCCGCGTACGAGCAACGCCGCCGCGACGACCGCGCGCGCACGGTGGCGTTTTCCGACGGCCTTGCCCGGTTGGCGTCGAACCCGTCGTCGCTGCTGCGCCCGCTGCGCATCCTGGGCCTGTTCGCGTTCGACCGGCTGCCGTCGGCGCAGGCCATGCTGGTGGGCGGCGCGATGGGATATCGCGGCGACGTGCCGGCGTTGTGCCGCGCGCCGCCCGACGGAGGCCGCGCGTGAGCCGCCGCGAGCTGCTCGACGTGGTCGTGGTCGGCGCCGGCGTGGTCGGTGCGGCCGCGGCGCTGGCGTTCGCGCGCGACGGGCTGCAGGTGGCGCTGGTCGAGGCGCGCGAACCGCCGCGCTGGCACGCCGCGCCGCCCGACAGCGCCGACATCGACCTGCGCGTGTACGCGTTCGCGCCCGACAACGCCGCCTTGCTCGACGACCTGGGCGTATGGCGCGGCGTGTGCGAGGCGCGCGCGCAGCCGTACCGCGCGATGCGGGTGTGGGACGCGGCCGGCGGTGGCGAGCTGGTGTTCGACGCCGACGCGTTCGCGCGCCGCGAGCTGGGCTGGATCGTCGAGCACGCGTTGCTGGTCGACCGGCTGTGGGCGGCGCTGCCGGGCGCAGGCGTGCAGCTGCATTGCCCCGCGCAGGTGGTGGGTCTGGAACAGGACCAGGATGCAGCGACGTTGCTGCTCAGCGACACCGGCAACACCGACGACGGTCCGCAGCGGCGGCTGCGTGCGCGGCTGGTGGTGGCCGCCGACGGTGCCGGCTCGAAGCTGCGCGCGCTGGCGGGCATCGATACCGCCGCGCACGACTACCACCAACGCGGCCTGGTCGCGTTCGTGCAGAGCGCGCAACCGCACCAGGCGACCTGCTGGCAGCGTTTCCTGCCGACCGGGCCGCTGGCGTTCCTGCCGTTTGCCGATGCGGTGCCGGGCGACGCACGCGGGCACTGCAGCTCGATCGTCTGGACGTTGCCCGAGGTCGAGGCGACACGGCTGCTGGCCAGCGACGAGGCGGCGTTCCGCGGCGAACTGGAATCGGCGTTCGCCGGCACGCTCGGCGCGGTGCAGTGGGTGTCGCGGCGCGCGGCGTTTCCGTTGCAGCGGCTACTCGCGCGCCGCCATGTCGCCGGACGGGTGGCGGTGGTCGGCGATGCCGCGCACGTCGTGCATCCGCTGGCCGGGCAGGGCGTCAACCTGGGGCTGCGCGACGTCGCCGCCTTGCGTGCGGCGTTGCGGTCGGCGCGTGCAGACGAGCGCGGCGGCGACATCGCCGCGCCGCAGCGGCTGGCGCGCTGGGCACGCAGCCGGCGCAGCGAGAACGCATTGGCCGCGCACGCGTTCGACGGGCTCAACCGCCTGTTCTCCAACGATGCGCTGGCCGCGACCGTGCTGCGCGGGCCGTTGCTCGGGCTGGCCGGCAAGCTGTCGCCGCTCACCCATGCGTTGTGGCGCCGCGCTGCGGGGCTTTGACACCGCGTTCCGGGCGACGATTGTTTGCATGCCTCTGTAGTGCCGAGCCTGCTCGGCACGCCGTTCCGGGCCGGTACTGCCGCCGCGCCCAGCCGACGCAGATTGGATACGGGTGGTGCCGAGGAGGCTCGGCACTACAACGACCAGTCCCACTTCGTAGCTCGCAGTGGTCGTAGCGCCGAGCTTGCTGGCGGCTTCGGTCGATTGGGCTGCGCGATGCGAAGCGGCCTCGGTCCTACGTCGGGCAACAAAACGCCCCGCACGAGGCGGGGCGTCGGGTCACATTGGATGAGGTTGCTTCAGCAGCCGACTGACGACTGCTTCCGTTCCGTCACCCGCCAGCGCTTACATCCAGCCCTTGAGCTCGGTCTGGCTGAGCTTGCCGTTGCCGTCGTTGTCGACCGCACGGAACTCGCCGGTCAGGGTCGCGTTCGACTTGACCTCGGCGCGGGTCAGGTTGCCGTCGCCGTTCTTGTCGAGTGCGGCGAAGTCGATCTTGTACTCGCCGACGATCGAGTCCGGCGCGCTCGAGGTGACCTTGACGTCGGCCTGCGCGGTCGCGGCCGGCATCGGCGCGGTCGGGGCCATGGCCGGGGTCGCCGGCTCCGGCGCCATGGTGGTGGCCTCGGCCGTCGCCTCGGCGGCGTTCTGGGCGCGGGCGGTGGCGTCGCTGGCGGCGGCGCTCGCGTCGAGCGCGGCGTCGGCGGCCTGGCGGGCCTCGACCGCGGCGGCGACCGGGTTGGCACCGTCCTCGGCGGCGGCCTGCGCGCCCTGGGCGGCGTGCGCGGCCTGCACTGCCTCGTTCGACGCGGCCTCCGCGGCGATCGACGACTGCGTGGCCGAGTGCGCGGTCACGGCGGCGGTGGCGGCGCCGGTGGCAGTCGCGGCGCCGGCATCGCGGGTGTCCGCGGCGGTTTCAGCCGCGGCTTGCGCGGCGGCTGCGTCTTCGCGCGCATTCTTCGCGGCGTTGGTGGCGGCTTCGGCCTCCACCGCGGCCTTCGCGGCGGCTTCGGTTTCGGACTGCGACTGGGCCATCGCGGTGCCGGTCAGGCCGAGCGTGGCGAGCAGCGCCAGGGTCAGTACATGGGTCTTGGTCTTCATGGTCAGCGCCCTCGCGGGTTTGGGGAGATCGGCCGACCGTAAACCCGGGCAAGTCAACCGCGTGTAAACGCGCGAAACGGCAGCTGAATGGGCGACGTTAACGTTTCGTTGCGGTCGCGAAGACGGTGATCTCCTCGCGGTCGTGGTACAGCTGCCGCGCGCGGATCGTCATCGGCCTGTGGGCCTGGTGCTCGAACGCCTCCAGGCAGATGCGGGTTTCTTCCCAGCGCTTCTTCATCGGCAGCTTGAGGTTGAAGATCGCCTGCCGGCACCAGTTCTGCTCGAACCACACCGCCATGCGGTCGGCGACCTTGCGCGGGCTCTCGACCATGTCGCAGACCATCCAGTCGAGGGTGCGCTTGGGCTGCCACTGGAAGCCGTCGACGCGCAGGTGGTCGACGCGGCCGCTGTCGAGCAGGTTCTGCGCGAGCGGGCCGTTGTCGACCGACGTCACCTTCATGCCGTTGCGCACCAGCACCCAGGTCCAGCCGCCGGGCGCGGCGCCCAGGTCGGCGGCCTGCATATTGTCGCGCACCAGCGCGCCGCGCTCCTCGTCGTCGAGCAGGGTCAGCAGCGCCTCCTCGAGCTTGAGCGCCGAGCGGCTGGGCGCGTCGGCGTGCATGCGCAGGCGCGGGATGCCCAGCGGCCACGGCGAGCTGTCGCGCGGGTGGCTGGTGGCCAGCACCGCGTGGTCGCCGTCGAGGAACACCACGTGCAGCCGCTGCCGGGTCGGGTCGTCGACGCGGGTCAGCCAGTTGGCCTTGCGCAGCGCCGGCCGCAGCGCGTTGCCGAACGCGCGCGCGAGCCCGGCCAGCGGCTTGCCGGCGTCGGAATCGGGGTACTCCAGCCACAGCTCGCCGAACGCCGACGGCGCGCGCGCGGTCGCGGCGAGGCCGTCGAGCGCGGCAAGGATCGGGGTGATCCGGTCGCGCGGGTCGAGCCCGGGCAGGTCGGCCAGGCGCAGCAATTTTTGCCTGGCGAAGATCAGGTTCGCGAACGGCAGCGCGCGCGACAGCGCCGCGGCGTCCTCGCAATGGAACTCGACGTAGCCGCTGCCGCGCTCGGTGCGGGCGTAGCCGGGGTGGCCGGCGAGGGCGGCGCGCTCGCTCAGTTCGGCTGCCAGTTCGGGCTCGAAGCCGGCGCGGCACCAGCAAAACAGGGCTTGGGTAGTCATCGGTGTCGGCTTCTGCAGGAGCGACGTCAGTCGCGACCAATTGAGTGAAGGTAGCGTGGGTCGCGACTGACGTCGCTCGTACGCCCGCAGGAAGTCCCCCGGGCGACAACAATGCGTCAGTAATGCGGGCCGCTCTGGCCGTACTCGCGCAGCACCGCGCAGGCGTCGTCGCGGTGCAGGTCGCGCACCACGGCGATGCCGCGGCGCTCGAGTTCGCCGAGCCAGTCCGCCGGCAGCGGGCCTTCGTCGAACTGCGTCAGCGCTTCGACATCCTCGCTGCGCGCGCCGATCAGCAGGCGGTCGATGCCGGCCCAGATCGTGGCGCCGTAGCACTGGCAGCACGGCTGCGCCGAGGTCGCCAGGGTGATCGGCCCGCTGCGTACGCCGGGTTCGGACTCGTTGAGCCGCGCGCGCTGGGTGCGTTGCTGGGCGAGCATGTAGGCCATGGTCTCGGCGTGCGCGAGCGAGCAGGCCTGCGGCAGCACCCGGTTGACGCCGACCGCGACGATGCGGTCGTCGGCATCGAACACCGCCGCGCCGAACGGACCGCCGGACTGGGCCTGGATGTTCTGCCGCGACAGGCCGATGGCGAGCGCCACCTTGGCCTCATCGCCGGGGTAGGCGCGCGTGGTGTCGACCCAGTCGTGCACCCACGCCGGTAACGTCAGGTGCACCTGGGCGTACAGCATTACTGCGCCACCGCGCCGCTGCCGGCCTGGCACTGGCCCTGCACGCACTGGCAGCCGCTGATTTCCTGGAAGCCGCAGACCGAGGCCATGCCGCTCTTCGCGCATTGCGCCTGCACGCCCTTGGGATCGGTCGGGCTGTTGACGTTGACGCAGGCGGGGAAATAGCCGCAGCAGTTGCCGACATCCTTCACGGTGCAGTCGGCGTCGCTCCTGCAGCTGCTGTCGACCTTGCCCGGCCTGGCGACGGACTCGGGCACGCGCTGCGCCGGCAACGGGTCGCTCATCAGCGGTGCCGGCTTGCTGCGCGGGGGTTGTTGCGCGGACGGGGCTGGCTCGGACGCGATGGGTGCGGGCGCGTTGCGCGCGGGAGCGGTCGGGGCCGCGGCTTCCTGCGCGGGTTGCGGCGCCGCCTGCGGTGCGATCGCGTCGTTGCCCGGCGTGGGCGCGGCGCACGCGGCCAGCGCGGCGACGAACATCAACAGCAACATCGACAGGATCAATGGACGACGCATGGCGCTGCTCCTTCTGAGGGAAATCAAGCCTTGGCGGCCCAAGTGTCGCGCAGGGTCACGCTGCGGTTGAACACGGGCGCATCACGGCGGTGGTCGCGGCGGTCGGCGACGAAATAGCCCAGCCGCTCGAACTGCAGCGCCTGTTCGGGCGCGACGTCGGCCGCGGACGGCTCGAGATAACCGGTCACGGTGCGGCGCGAGTCGGGATTGAGGTGGTCCTGGTAGGTCTTGCCGTCGGTGTCGTCGTCCGGGTCGGGCACCGAGAACAGGCGGTCGTACAGGCGAATTTCGGCCGCGATCGCGTCGCGCGCGCTGACCCAGTGGATCGTGCCCTTGATCTTGCGGTCGGCGCCGGCCATGCCGGGACGCGATTCGGGATCGAGCGTGCCGCGGATCTCGACCACGCGCTCGCAGTCCTTGACCACCTCGTCGCAGCGGAAGATGCCGGCGCCGCGCAGGCGCACTTCGCCGCCCGGGACCAGGCGCTTGAAGCCCTTCGGCGGCACTTCCTCGAAGTCCTCGCGCTCGATCCACAACGCGTTCGAGAACGGCACGCGGCGGCTGCCGAACGATTCGTCCTTCGGGTGGTTGGCGAACGTCAGCGTCTCGGCGTGGTCGTCGGCCAGGTTGGTGATGGTGAGCTTGAGCGGGTCGATCACCGCCATCCGCCGCGGCGCCGCGGCATCGAGGTCCTCGCGCAGGCAGCCTTCGAGCACCGAGAAATCGATCAGCGAGTTCTGCTTGCTGATGCCGATGCGGTCGGCGAACAGGCGCAGCGACGCGGGCGTGTAGCCGCGGCGGCGGATGCCCTGCAGGGTCGGCATGCGCGGGTCGTCCCAGCCGTCGACCAGGCCGGACTGCACCATCGCCATCAGCTTGCGCTTGCTCATCACCGTGTAGTTGATGTTGGCGCGCGAGAACTCGATCTGGCGTGGCTTGCTGGCCTCGTTCGGCAGGCCTTTCGCGAGCAGCGGGGCGAGCAGCTCCGGCGTGTGCGCGAGGTCGACCTTGTCCACGCACCAGTCGTACAGCGGGCGGTGGTCCTCGAACTCGAGCGTGCACAGCGAGTGGGTGATGCCCTCGACAGCGTCGGACAGCGAGTGCGCGTAGTCGTACATCGGGTAGATCGGCCAGGCGTCGCCGGTGTTCTGGTGCTCGACCTTCTTGATCCGGTACAGCGCCGGGTCGCGCAGGTTGATGTTGCCGCTGCTCATGTCGATCTTCGCGCGCAGCGTGCGCGCACCGTCGTCGAACTCGCCGACGCGCATGCGCCGGAACAGGTCGAGGTTCTCGTCGACACCGCGCTCGCGGTACGGCGAGTTGCGGCCCGGCGAAGTCAGGGTGCCGCGGTACTCGCGCACCTGCTCGGCGCTCAGGTCGCAGACGAAGGCGTCGCCCTGGCGGATCAGCTTCTCGGCGGCCAGGTAGAACACCTCGAAGTAGTCCGAAGCGTGGCGCAGCTCGTGCCACTCGAAGCCGAGCCAGCGCACGTCGTCCTGGATCGCGACCACGTACTCGGGGTCTTCCTTGGCCGGGTTGGTGTCGTCCAGGCGCAGGTTGCAGCTGCCGCCGAATTCACGGGCGATGCCGAAGTCCAGGCAGATCGCCTTGGCGTGACCGATGTGCAGGTAGCCGTTGGGCTCGGGCGGGAAGCGGGTCTTGATCGCGCCGTGCTTGCCGCTGGCAACGTCCTCGCGAACGATCTGGCGGATAAAATCCTGTTTCGCCGATGGCAAGCCATCGGCGGCGTTTTTCTCGGCCGGGACGGCGGCGGGAGCGGGGGAGTCGGGCATTGCGGACATGCGGCGCGGCACTGGCGTGGGAGACCGGGGAGTTTAGCCGCTGGCCGCGGCGGCCGCCGTCATCGAGCGGCCAAGCAAATCTCCCCCGGCCCCTTTTTTCCAAAGAGGGGAGACCAGCCGGGAGTGCTGTGGGAGCGGACATCGCCGTGCTCCCGCCTTTGCAAAGGCAGGGCTGGGGAGGATTTGCTTTGGCCGTTCACCCCAGGCGTATGCTGGCTCCAGGCCTGCCCTGGAGTGCGCCGATGAAAGTCGTCTACGAAGCCGCCAACCTGATCGACGCGCACCTGGTCCGGCATGCGCTGGAGGAGACCGGGGTGCCGGTGTTCCTGCGCGGCGAGGCCCTGCTCGGCGGGATGGGCGAGCTGCCGCTGTTCGGGCTGGTGGCGGTGTGCGTGCCCGAGAGCGCCTGGCCCGAGGCGCGCGCCCTGGTCGAGACGCTGCCGATCGCGATGCCGGCGCTGGGCGCGCAGGACGAGGACGACCCGGGGCCGTTGCCGCAGCCGGCGTGATCTCGCTGGGCCGACCGCCACGCGCTTGCCGGCGGACCCGGCGAACGCGAGCATGGCCGCCTGCCTATCCTGGCTGGTCGCGGAAACCGCCATGCCCCTGCTGATCATCGGCAACAAGAACTACTCCTCGTGGTCGCTGCGGCCGTGGCTGCTGCTGCGGCATTTCGGCATCGCGTTCGACGAGCACCTGCTCCCGCTCGACACGGCCGCGTTCCACGAGCAGATCGGGCGCTGGTCGCCGAGCCGGCGCGTCCCGGCGCTGCACGACGACGGGCTGGTGCTCTGGGATTCGCTGGCGATCTGTGAGTACGCCAACGAACGCTGGCTCGCCGGCCGCGGCTGGCCGGCCGCCCTGCCGGCGCGCGCCCAGGCCCGCGCGGCGGCGGCGGAAATGCATTCGGGGTTCGCGGCATTGCGCGGGCAGCTGCCGATGAACTGCCGCCGCCAGCCCGACGCCTACCGCTGGGACGCCGCGGCCGACGCCGACATCGCCCGCGTGCAGCAGCTGTGGGCGTGGTTGCGCGAGGCCCATGGCGACGGCGGCGACTTCCTGTGCGGTGGCTTCGGCATCGTCGACGCGATGTTCGCGCCGGTCGCGATGCGCTTCATCGGCTATGGCGTGGCGATGGACGACAACGCCGCGCGCTACGTCGACGCGCTGTGCGCGCTGCCGGCGATGCGCGAATGGCGCGCCGCGGCCGAAGCCGAATCCGCCCGGGTGGTCGATACCGACGCGTTCGTCCAGGCCTGAACCGCGCTCGGCGCGCTGGCCCGCGCCGCGGCTTCGGTGGCACTGCCGTCCATCGCCCTTGCATCCGCGCGCCGCGGTCCCACTTCTTCTCAGGTCAACTGTTCTTCAGGTCTTGAGGAGTCGCTTCATGCTCGGCATCGGTGCCCACAAACAACGCCTGCCGCGTCCCGAGGACGCGCTCCCCGGCCGCGCGACGGAAATGCCGCTGCGCTCGAATGCCCACCACGTCCACGGCCGGCCGCTGCGCGATGCATTCGCCGGGCTGGCGCGGGTGCAGTTCGGGATGGGTTGCTTCTGGGGCGCGGAACGCAAGTTCTGGTCGCTGCCCGGCGTGGTCACCACGGCCGTGGGTTACGCCGGCGGCTACACGCCCAACCCGACCTACCGCGAGGTCTGCAGCGGCGAGACCGGGCATACCGAAGCGGTGCTGGTGGTCTTCGATCCTTCATTGGTGTCGTTCGAAGCGCTGCTCAAGGTGTTCTGGGAAAGCCACGACCCGACCCAGGGCATGCGCCAGGGCAACGACGCCGGCAGCCAGTACCGCTCGGCGATCTACTGCGAAGACGACGCGCAGTACCAGGCTGCGCTGGCCAGCCGCGATGCCTTCCAGCTGCGCCTGAGCGCAGCCGGCTTCGGCGCGATCACCACCGAGATCGTGCATCCGGCGCCGACCTTCTACTACGCCGAGGACGACCACCAGCAGTACCTGGCGAAGAACCCGGCCGGCTACTGCGGCCTGGGCGGCACCGGCGTGAGCTGCGCGATCGGGGTCGATGCGTAGGGTGGATGCAACAATCAGTTGGGAATGAACGCGTGATCGCGATTAAGGCCTTTCCGTACTGCACAGGTCACCGTTGCGTGTGCCCATGAGCTGGTGTCCTATGCGGGCGGTGTCCAAATCAAAATAGGGAACGATTGGACACCAGCGCATCCCTTGCGCGGTCGACACCTGCTGCCAATCGACGCCATGGCTGTGCGTGAGGTGGGGTCCAGCGCCGGTTTGCGACCCTTGCCAGACTTCAACCCGCGTACGCGGGTCTAGGTACTCCAGTTCGTCATCGAATTCCTCTGGGGCGTCGCCCGGCTCAAGACGTAGGCGCCCCTCACGCAATGTCAGCATTGGTGCAGACGAGATCCGTCCATCGCGATATTCAGGCATCACGTAGACGGTGCTGAAACGACCGCCCTTGCGGACTGGCATCACGTAGCTCTCCCGCCGATCGACCTGGATTAGTTCGCCGTCCTTCCAGCGGTAGGTGTCGATGCCGTGGGAGCCAGCTCCAGCACGCCAGAAGCTATGCACGATCTTGTGCTCAGGGTCGAGCTGGGGAGAAGGAATTTCCTGCAAGCTTTGCGGCGCGTCGAAGAAGCGCCTCCGTTTCGGGTCGAACAGCCAGGACTGCTGCGGGACATTGGGTCCGGCGGGCAGGGACAGCGCAATGCTGATGTCCAGCCAACCGTCGAAGTTCATGTCGACGATCTCCGGCGTAAAAAGGCTGCAAGTGCCTTCTGAGTTGGTATCAAGCTGTTGGATCAACTTTCGATCCTGGTATATGCGGATCGCCGTTACCCGTGGCGGTTTATCGCAGTCACCCTCGGATTTCGGTAGGGCATCGGCCACGACAGCCAACTCGTAAGGGAACGCGTTTCCGGCGCCCATCGACGCTTGCAATGTCACCTTCAGCGTGCGCTTGTCTTCCGGACTGCGCCAGAAACCGTGCGCACCGTTGGCGTGGAACCGCAGGTGCCAGCGACCGGTAACGCGACCATCGTTGACCTCATGGGATTCTGCCAGTTCCGCGGCACCGTCCCGCAAGCGGCCATGCAATTGCAGTACGGCACCGCCAGATTTGCATGTGTCGTAGCAGTAGGTGCCCGACATATGGTCGCCTTGGCGTTGCAGATAATTCACCTGCACGGGATGGGTGCCAATCGTGCCCGTGTAGCGGCGCGTCCAAACTGCGAATTCGACCGCGGCCGGGGTTGGCAAGAGGTCGGGGGCATGGTCAGGTGGAGCAAGCGCCGGCCCAGCTACTAGCAAGGTCAGCGCACCGATCAGCATCCAGCTCACAAGATTGATTCCATTCGAATGTTGGTTCGATCCGCTGGTCATGTCACTGGTCCGCGTCGGCTGATGACAGCTGGCGGGCTGCGACAACGCGCTGCGGCTCAGGAGTCACGCCAGCCTAAGGTCTCGCCCTCAAGAATCGCGGTTACTCAACCCGCGTGATCGCGCAGACGTAGACGATTTCGCAGCCGCCGGCGCCGGTGTCCTCGCGCGAGGTCGAGCTGCGCCAGCGCCAGCCATCGGCGGACTGCGCGTCGACCAGCCAGCCGTCGATGCGCACGCGCTGGCCTTCGTCCACCGCGTCGAGCGCGCGCGCGATCACCTTGTCGGCGGGGATCAGGTGCATGTTGGCGCTGGAGCGGGTGATCTCCGGTGGCGGGATCGGGGCGTCGTCGCCGCGCCAGCGGTAGTGGTACCAGCGGCCGGCCTGGTTGATCTCCAGTTGTGCCAGCACCGCGTCGTCGCGCATGCGGCCCCAGCCCAGCGCGAGGTCGGTCGGCGCCAGCCGGCCCTCGCGGCCGTGGGCGTAATCCCGGCGCGATAGCACGCGGGCGTCGATGCTGAAGCCGGCCAGCGGCGCCAAGGTGGCGTCGCCGGCGCGGAACGGCGCGAGCGTGGACGGCGGCGCCGACTGCCGCGGCGCGTCGCCGGGGGCGACCCGCGGCGGCAGCGCGCAGGCGGCGTGGGTGATGGTGGATGCTGCACCGGCCGCGGGAGCGCGCGGCGGACGCAGCCACAGCCACCACGCGGCCCACGCCAACGCCGCCAACGCCGCCAGCGCCAACGCCCCGAGCGCGGCGCGGCCAACCCTCATGCGCGCGGCGCGCGCGGTCTGGGCGCCTTGGCGGCCACCACGGGCGCTGCGAGCAAGGCCGGCGGCAGCTTGCGGAACTCCGCCGCCAGCTGCTGCAGGAACCCGCCCATCGCCGAGCTGCGCCGCCACAGCATCGCGATGCGGCGGTGCGGTGCCTCGCCGCGGAACGGCAGCAACGCGATGTCCGGCGACACCGGCACCGGCGGCTGCACCGCGAGCATCGGCAGCAGAGTGATGCCCACGCCGGAGGCGACCATCTGCCGCAGCGTCTCCAGGCTGGTCGCGCGGAAGCCGTCGCGCTCGTCGGCGCCGGCCATGCGGCACACGTCCAGCGCCTGGTCGCGCAGGCAGTGGCCTTCCTCGAGCAGCAGCAGGTGCTGGTCGTCGAGGTCGTGCAGGTCGAGCGAGGCGCGCCGCGCCATCGCGTGGCGTTGCGGCACCGCCAGCAGGAACGGCTCATCGAACAGCGGCTCGACGTGCAACTGCTCGTCGTGGATCGGCAGCGCCAGCAGGCCGGCGTCGAGGCGACCGTCGCGCAGGCGGGCGAGGATCTGGTCGGTCTTCTCCTCGACCAGCAGCAGTTCCAGCCGCGGGAAGCGCGCGCGCAGGCCGGGCAGCACGTGCGGCAGCAGGTAGGGGGCAAGGGTCGGGAACAGCCCCAGCCGCACCGTGCCCGCCTCGGGGTCCTGGCTGCGGCGGGCGATCTCGGCCATCTGCTCGACGTCGGCGATCACCTTGCGTGCGCGCTGGGCGATGTCGTGGCCGATCGGGGTCAGCATCACCCGGCGCGGCGCGCGTTCGACCAGCGACACGCCCAGCTCGTCCTCGAGTTTCTTGATCTGGGTCGACAGGGTCGGCTGGCTGACGAAGCTGGCGGTCGCGGCGCGGCCGAAATGCTTGTGGTCGGCGAGGGCGACCAGATACTTGAGATCGCGCAGGTTCACGGGTGGGGTCCGGCAAGCCATTGGGATTGGCTATCGCCATCATAGGAACAATTCATTTCCGCAATCAATCGCGCTCGTCCAAGATGCCTGCCATCGCGGCCGCATGACACGGCGGCAACAGCGCCCGACGCACACTGCGCGGTCCGCGGCCCACCCGTTCTTCAACCCACCATCGACAGGAGTCGAACATGCTTTCCATCGGCGACAAGTTCCCCCAGTTCAAGGTCAAGGCCACCGTCGGCATCGACAGCCTCGATAGCGCGTTCGCGGACATCGACAACGACACCTACAAGGGCAAGTGGACCCTGGTGTTCTTCTACCCGAAGGACTTCACCTTCGTCTGCCCGACCGAGATCAAGGGCTTCGGCGACCTCAACCAGCAGTTCCTCGACCGCGACTGCCAGGTGCTGGCCGCCAGCACCGACAGCGAGTTCGTGCACCTGGCTTGGCGCAAGGACCACAAGGACCTGCGCGACCTGCCCTTCCCGATGCTGGCCGACATCAAGAAGGACCTGACCAGCGCGCTGGGCATCCTGACGGAGGACGGCGTGGCGCAGCGCGCGACGTTCCTGGTCGACCCGGACGGCATCATCCGCTTCGTCTACGTCACCGACGGTTCGGTCGGCCGCAACCCGCAGGAAGTGCTGCGCGTGCTCGACGCGCTGCAGACCGACGAGCTGTGCCCGTGCAACTGGCACCAGGGCGAGAGCGTGCTCAAGGTCGCCTGACCTCGCGCACGCGCCGCTACACGGGGCCGGCCACGACTGCCGGCTTGCGTTCCCCATTCCGCACGCCGCCGGCTCCCCCCCGGCGCTCCCTCCCCCCAGCGTGCGGGGTGCTGCAGCCGGGGCTCGCCCCCGGCTGCTTTTTCCGAATCTTATGCGCCACGCCGCCCGCAGCCCGCGACGGTGGTGGCGACCGCGTGCCGCCAGGCGCGCGCCCTCCGCGTCGCCGCATGACGCCACCCAGGAGCTTTCCCGATGAGCCTTTCCGATCTTCGCAATTCGCTGCCCGACTACGCCAAGGACCTCAAGCTCAACCTCGACAGCGTGCTCGGCGAGTCCGGTTCGCCGGGCCTCGACGGCAAGCAGATCCGCGTGATCGCGCTGGCCTCGGCGATCGCCGGCCGTTACGCACCACTGGTCGCCGCGATCGAGGCGTTCGCGGCCGAGCAACTGTCGCCCGAGGAAATCAACGGCGCCAAGGCGGCGGCCGCGATCATGGCGATGAACAACGTCTACTACCGCGCCACCCACCTGATCCACAACGACGAGTACGGCAAGCTGCGCACCGGCCTGCGCATGAACGTGATGGCCAACCCCGGCGTCGACAAGATCACCTTCGAGCTGGCCTCGCTGGCGGTGTCGGCAATCAATGGCTGCGGCGCGTGCATGGACTCGCACGAGCGCGTGATCCGCCAGCACGAGGTCAAGGCCGAGGGCGTGCAGAGCGCGCTCAAGATCGGCGCGGTCGTGCACGCGGTCGCGGTGACGCTGGAGCAGTCGGCCGGCTGACCGTCGCTGCGTCGCGCGTCGCATCTATCGCGTGTCATCCCCCGCGAGAAATCAGTTCGATCGCGGCGCTGCAACTCGCAGGCCGCGGTTCAAGGCGCGGCCGCGACCGGTTCGCGCCGGCCGTCGACAAACGCCACGATCGCCGGCAGCACCGCCGGCGATCGCTGTGGGTCGTACAGCCCCGCCAGCGGCGCGCTGTGGCCGCCGCCGGGCAGGATCAGCAGGCGCGCATCGATTCCCGCCGCGCGCAGCTTCGCGTCCATCTCGACGCTGTCGCGCGATTCGACCACGCGGTCGCGGTCGCCATGGATCAGCAGGAACGGCGGTTCGTTGCCATCGACGAAATTGATCGCCTGCGCCTGCGGCCACTGCGCGGGCGGGCCGAACACCTTGGTGTACTGGCCATTGATCACGAAGTCGTACGGACCGGACAGGCCGATCACGCCGGCCAGGTCGCGCGGCTGCAGGCCATGGCGGCTGAGGTAGCGCGGGTCGGTGCCCAGCAACGCCGCGATCTGTGCGCCGGCCGAATGCCCGGCGATGTACAGGCGCCGCGGGTCGCCGCGGTAGTCCGCGGCGTGTTGCCGCGCCCACGCCACTGCACGCGCGGCGTCGTCGACGAACGCGGGAAAGCCCGCATGCGGAAAGGTGCGGTAGTCGGCGACAATCGCCAGCACGCCCTGCTGCGCGAGCCGGCGCCCGACGAAGCGGTACTGCTCGCGTTCGCCGCGCTGCCAGCCGCCGCCGTAGAAGAACAGCACCGTGGGCACCGTCCCCGTGCTGCCGCCCTGCGGCCGGTAGACGTCGAGCGACAGGCCCAGCTCCGGCGCGAACGCGACGGTCGACTCCGGCGGCGGCAGGCCGCGATTGGCGAAACCGAAGATCGCCCGCTCGCATCCGGCAGTGAGCAGCGCGGTCAGGGTCAGGGCAGCGGCGGAGAGGGTGGGGCGCAGTCGGGGCATGCGTCGAGCGTTCCTGAGCAAGGGTGAGCGTGGCGTCGGCGCCGCGTACGATGCGCGCTCAGGCGGAACCTGCTTTTTGCCGACACCGAGGAATACGCCCGCATGGCCCGGATAGATGCATTGCTGCGCGCGGCGCGTTCACAAATCGGCGGCCACCTCGAATCCGGCGAAGCCGAGTGGCTGCTTGCGCACCTGCTCGGCCAGTCGCGCGGCTGGCTGTACGCACATGGCGACCACGAACTCGATGCAGAAGTGGCAGCCAGCTTCGACGCCCTGCTCGCGCGCCGGGTTGCCGGCGAGCCAGTCGCCTACCTGACCGGCCATCGCGGCTTCTGGCACTTCGACCTGCAGGTCACGCCTGCGACGCTGATCCCACGCCCGGAGACCGAGTTGCTGGTCGAACTCGCGCTCGCGCGCCTGCCGGCCGGGCGCGTGCTGCGCGTCGCCGACCTGGGCACCGGCAGTGGCGCGATCGCGCTGGCGATCGCCCACGAACGTCCGCTCGCGCAGGTGGTCGCCACCGATGCCAGCGCCGCTGCGCTCGACGTCGCGCGCGCCAACGCGCAGGCGCTGGGGCTGGGCAACATCGCGTTCCGCGAAGGCGACTGGTGCGCGCCGCTGGTCGACGAGGTGTTCGACCTGATTGCCAGCAACCCGCCGTACCTCGCCGATGACGACGACCACCTCGGGCGCGGCGATCTGCGCTTCGAGCCGCGCAGCGCGCTCGCGTCCGGTCCGGACGGGCTGGAAGCGTTCCGCGCGATTGCCCGCGATGCGCCCCGGCACCTGCACCCGGGTGGCTGGCTGCTGTTCGAACACGGCTGGGACCAGGGCGACGCGGTGCGCGCGGTGCTGGACGCGGCGGGATTCATCGATGTGCAGACCGCACCCGACCTGGCGCAACGCGATCGCATCAGTTTCGGGCGCCGGGCCGCGTAGCGGGTCCAATGGCAACCGGCCGGGCTAGGACGCGACGGCCGACTCGATCCGGTTGCGGCCGTTGCGCTTGGCGCGCAGAAGGGCGGCATCGGCGCGGTCCATCAGGCCAGCCAGAGACTCACCGGGAGAGCGCTCGGCGACGCCGACGCACAAGGTCCCCGGCACCGGGCCGCTGTCGGATTCGAAGTTGCGGCGGATGCGCCCGGCCACCTCGTGGGCCCGTAGCGCGCCGGCGCCGGTCAACAGCACGGCGAACTCCTCGCCGCCCAGGCGCGCGACCAGGTCGTGTTCGCGGACCTCGTTGCGGATCAGCTGCGCGGCGCGCTCGATCACCGCGTCGCCGGCCGCGTGGCCGTGGCGGTCGTTGATCGACTTGAAGTGATCAAGGTCGAGGAACAGCAGCGACACCGGTAGATCCTTGGCGTCGGCGGCCGCCAGCGTCGCGGTCGCCTGGGTGTTCCAGCCGGCGCGGTTGAGCACGCCGGTCAGCGCGTCCTCGACCGCGCGACGTTCCAGTTCCGCGCGCAGTAGCGCCGACGCATTGGCGGCGTGCATGCGCTGGCGCCACAACGCAAACGCGGACAGCACCGAGGCGCCCAGGTACACCGTGTAGTGATACCAGGCGACGGCGTCCACCTGCGCGATCGCCAGAGCGATGGCCAAGGGCACCAGGCTGCCCAGCATGCCGCCCACGAAGTAGCGCAGGCTGGACCAGGCCGGCCCCGAGACCATGATCACCAGCATCATGGTGTTGATCGGAGCCATCAGTCGGGTCTGGTCGAAGTACAGATTCAGGCTGGTGCCGGTCGAAGCCAGCAGCAGCTGCACATAGACCCACATCGCCAGCTGGCCCGAGGTGCGAGCGTTGCGCGCCAGCAGCCAGGGCAAGAACATCATCGCGATCAAGCCGCAGCGCAGCAGCAGCACCAGTCGGGTATGCCGCTCGAGGATGAAGAAATCGCCGATGGCCAGCACCGCGAACAGGCCCAGGCCAGTCAGCATCAGGCGCCGGATCGTGGCGACCCGCCGTGGCGACAGCGGGTCGCGGTCTGGCGTCGGCAATCGGGAGTTGGGCAAGGCATCGTCCTCGGCGTCGCCCGGAGCCTGCCGGCCTTGGGGTGTCATTGCCGCCGTTATCGGCGCGCTCGGCGAAGACTGTAGCCCGCGCTGCGGCCCAGGCCGGTGAAGTAGCCCTTGGTCTGCCGCCGACCCGGAATCGCTAGACTGGCTGCAGTCCCCTGCGAGGTGTCCGATGCGCGCGCTCTATCCCGAGATCGAACCGTTCGACACCGGCACCCTCCAGGTCGACGACCGCCACACGCTGTATTACGAGCAGTGCGGCAACCCGGACGGCAAGCCGGTGGTGCTGCTGCACGGCGGCCCGGGCGCGGGCTGCAGCCCGAAGATGCGGCGCTTCCACGACCCGGCCAGGTACCGCATCGTGCTGTTCGACCAGCGCGGCAGCGGCCGCTCGACCCCGCACGCCGACCTCGTCGACAACAGCACCTGGCACCTGGTCGCCGACATCGAGACCTTGCGTGCCAAGCTCGGCATCGAGGCCTGGCAGGTGTTCGGCGGCTCGTGGGGCTCGACCCTGGCACTGGCCTACGCCCAGAAGCACCCGCAGCGCGTCACCGAACTGGTGCTGCGCGGGATCTTCATGCTGCGGCGCTGGGAGCTGGAATGGTTCTACCAGGAAGGCGCCTCGCGCCTGTTCCCGGATGCGTGGGAGCACTACCTCGCGGCGATCCCGCCGGAAGAGCATGGCAACCTGATCGGCGCGTTCCACCGCCGCCTGACCTCCGACGACGAGGTCGTCCGGCTGGCCGCGGCGCGCGCGTGGAGCGTCTGGGAAGGCGCGACCAGCTTCCTGCACATCGACCAAGACTTCGCCAACAGCCACGAAGACCCGCAGTTCGCGCTCGCGTTCGCGCGCATCGAGAACCACTACTTCGTCAACGCCGGCTTCTTCGACGCCGACGACCAGCTGCTGCGCGACGCGCACAAGATCGCGCACATCCCCGGCGTGATCGTGCACGGCCGCTACGACGTGGTCTGCCCGGTCGCCAACGCCTGGGACCTGCACCAGGCCTGGCCCAAGGCGCAGCTGACGATCACCCCGGCCTCGGGGCACTCGGCGTTCGAGGCGGAGAACGTCGACGCGCTGGTGCAGGCTACTGACCGGTTCGCGTAGGGCGGGCTTCAGCCCGCCGTCGTCATGCCCGGTGTACGGTGCATAACGGATCGCGATCCGGTGTTGCGGTTCCTCGCGAGCTTGTGGCGGCGGGATGGCGGGTTAAAACCCGCCCTACGGTAGGGGCAGGCCCGCCGGCCGTCTGCCCTCAGGCCGGACTGCCATCCGGGTTGCGATCGATCATCCACAGCCCGGCCCACAGCTTGAGGTCGAGTTCGAAGCCTTCGGCCTGCTTGCGCACCAGCCAGGCCGGCGCGTCGGCGCGCGGCACCTGGTGCACGATGATGTCCTCGCCCTCGACGCCGCCGCCGGCGCCGACCTGGCGCAGGTCGCGCGCGCGCACGAACGCGATGCGCTCGCTGCTCATGCCCGAGGACGTCGGCCCGGTCAGCAGCACCTCGACCCGGCCCGGCTCCCAGCCGGTTTCCTCGACCAGTTCGCGGCGCGCGGCATCGGCCAGGGTGTCGTGGGCATGGTCGTCGCCGACCAGGCCGGCCGGCATCTCGATGGTGCGGCTGTTCAACGGCACCCGGAACTGCTCGACGAACAGCACGTGGTCGTCGGGGGTGACGGCGATGATGATCACCGCCATGCCGTTGCCGTGGGTGCGTTCGGCGAACTCCCAGCGACCGCGGCGGCGCATCCGCAGCCACTGGCCTTCGTAGAGGGTCTCGAGCGTCGGGTCGGGGTTGTCCATGCGGCCGATGCTAACCGCGGCCGCTGGCGGAAGCACGGCCGCGCCATCGTGCCTGCTGTAGGAGCGGCTTCAGCCGCGAGCTCTTGAATTTGATCTGACGGCCGCGCTTCGGGCGCCAACCTTGGCGGTGGTGGAAAAGCTCGCGGCTGAAGCCGCTCCTACGACGGCTTCACGCCGCCGGCGCGAACTCCAGCCCCGCGGCCGCGTACAGCCGGCGCCGGGTCATCGGCCCGAAGCGCATGACGTCGCACAGCGCGCGCAGTTCGCCGGCGTCGGCGTTGCCGCGCACGAAGTGGCCGGCGGCGCCGTCCAGCGGCGCGTCCAGCGCGATCGTCGACAGCTGCCGGCACAGCAGCGCCTGCTCGCGGTGCGCGCGCAACTTCGCGGCGGCGCTCGCGGCGCCGCGCAGGCGCAGGAACGGCACCTCTTCGACCCGGGCCAGCAACGCATCGAGGGTGTCGAAGTGCGCGAGCAGCGCCGCTGCGGTCTTGGCGCCGATGCCCGGCACGCCGGGGATGTTGTCGACCGCATCGCCGCACAGCGCCAGGTAGTCGGCGATCTGCCCCGCGTGCACGCCGTGGCGCGCATGCACGCCGTCGGCGCCCCAGCGCTGGTTGCGGGCGTAGTCCCATTGCTCGTCGAACTCGCCGAGGAGTTGCGACAGGTCCTTGTCGGCCGACACGATCACCGCGCGGAAGCCGTGCGCGCGCGCCGCATGCACGGCGCTGCCGATCAGATCGTCGGCCTCGTACTCGCGGTGGCCGAGCACGCTCAGCCCCAGCGTGGCGCACAGCGCCTTGCAGTGCGCGAACTGGCGGCGCAGTTCCTCCGGCGCGGGCTCGCGGTTGGCCTTGTAGGCCGGGTACAGCGCGTTGCGGAAGCACGAGTCGAGCGCCTCGTCGAACGCGACCGCGATGTGCTGCGGGCGCGCGCGCTCGATCAGTTCCAGCAGGAAGCGCGCGAAGCCGTGCACGGCGTTGGTCGGCCAGCCGTCGGCGTCGTGGAACTCGTTGGGCATCGAATGCCAGGCGCGGAACACGTACAGGCTGGCATCGACCAGGTACAGCGGCGGGCGCGCACCCACGGCGCTCATGGCGCCCATTCGCTGAGCAGGTCGCGCGGGTCGGGGCGCTCGCGCTCGGGTACGGCGAGCGTCGGCGTGCCCAGGTGGATGAAGCCGACGATGTGCTCGTGCGCATCGAGCCCGAACCAGCGCGCGATCTCGGGATCGTAGGCGGCCCACCCGGTCAGCCAGCAGCCACGGTAGCCGAGGGCCTGCGCAGCCTGCAACAGCGCGAAGCACACGCAGCCGGCGCTGAGCAGGCGCTCCTGCTCGGGGATCTTCGGGTCCGGACCGAGCCGGGCGACCACCACCACGATCAGCGGCGCGTGCGAGAAGCGGCCGCGGTCCTTCTCGATCAGCGCCTCGCCGGCGTCGGGGTCGCGCTCGCGGTGGCGCGCGGCCAGGCGTTCGCCCAGCGCGTGGCGCGCGTCGCCGCGGATCGACAGGAACCGCCACGGCACGCGCTTGCCGTGGTCGGGCACGCGCACCGCCGACTGCAGCAGGCGCAGCAGCGTGGCCTGGTCGGGACCGGGCTCGGCCAGGTGCAGCATCGGCACCGAACGGCGGGCGTCGAGGCTCGCCAGCGCGGCGTCGTGGCGCGGGTCAGGCGCGGGCACCGGGGGCGGGCCGAAGTTTATTTGGGACATGAATCACAGATCTGGAATGTGGGGCAGGAAGTGACGCAGCTTGCCACTATCCTGCGGTCGTAGTCGGTGTTGCGCGCAGTCGCGGCGCTTCCGCGGTGCTTTATTGGGGATCTCACAGTGTCAGGCCAACCGCTCGGCGTGCACGCCACGCGTACCGATCCTGTACGCGTTTTGGAAGAGATGAAACGCCTCGCCGTCGAACAGCTCGGCGCAATCCCCGGTGCCCTGTACCGGCCGGTGGAGCAGGCCCTGCAGTCGCCCAGCGCCAGCGCCGAGTCGTTCCACGACCAGGCGGCGTTGCTGGTGCTGCGCCAGCATAGCGCGAGCCACGTGATGCGCTTCCGCCAGCAGATCGCGCAGGGCTTCGACGAGTTCCGCACGCCGCGGATCCGCGACGTCGCGCTGATGGGGCTGATCGACGAGCACCTGATCGACTTCCACCTCGCCGGGCAACGCCTGGCCGAGATCCTCGACCAGCGCTACCAGCAGCCGCTGGACGCGATGAAGCACCGCCTGATCGGCCTGGCCGCGGCGCTGCGGCTGGAGTCGGCCGGCAACCCGATCTCGCCGGCGCGGCTGGCCGATGCGTTCGTCGAGACCTTCGGCGATGCCGGCCTGCCCGAGGCGCTGGCCGGGCTGATGTTCCGCCAGTACCAGCAGGAACTCGCGCGGGTGCTCGACGACCTCTACGAGCGCATCAACACGCTGCTGGCGGACGCCGGCTACGACGCTGTCGGGCATTACGCGGCCGCGAATCGTGCGGCGCCGGCGGCGCCGGTCCGGTCGCCGTCATCGCTCGACGAGCAGGTGGCGCCGCGCTACCCGCAACCGCCTGCCTTCAATTCCGCTAACGTCCCGGCCGAGTACGCTGCGCACCCCGCGCACCCCGCGCACCCCGCCTATTCGCACGCCGCGCCGGCATCGGCGCCGATGCCCGCCGCCACCCAGCATGTCTCGGCCGAGCTGGCCGGCCTGCGCGCGCAGCTGCGGGCCTGGCGCACCACTGACGCACCGCACGCGCCGCACGCGGCTCCGGCCCCGTACGGCTACCACCCGCATCGCCCGCCGCCGCCGCGGCGCGAGCTGCGCGTGCAGGAAGTGGTCAGCATCGCCTCGCTGCTGCAGCCCGAGCCGCCGGACGCGTACGCGCGCGCGCTGACCGTGTCCGGCCGCCTCGCCGAGGCGATCCGTGCGCACCTCACCGAGGGCGCGCGCCGGCTGGGCCTGAACCCGGAGCAGACCCGCTTCAGCGTCGACGAAGAAGACGCGATCGACCTGGTCGCGCTGCTGTTCGAATCGCTGTTCCGCACCCATGCGCTGCAGGACCGCGCGCGCCGGCTGTACGCGCGGCTGGTGCTGCCCTACGTCAAGGTGGCGCTGGTCAACGACGCGATGTTCGTGCAACCCGAGCACCCCGCGCGCCGCCTGCTCGACGCGATCACCGAGGCCTGCGAGGACAACTCCGCGGCCACCCCGCAGGACCGCGAGCTGCTTGAGCGCGCCGCCGCGGTGTCGCAACGCGTGGTCGCCGAATACAACGAGGACCTGGCGGTGTTCGAGCTGGCGCACGCCGAGCTCGAAGACCTGCTGGTGCAGCAGCGCCGCCGCACCGAGCTGCAGGAAACCCGCGCGGCCAAGGCCACCCACGGCCGCGAGCGCCTCAACGAGGCGCGTTCGCAGGCCGACACCGTGCTGCAACGCCGGCTGACCGCGCCGCCGCTGACGTCGGCGGTGGCCAACTTCCTGGTCACCCCTTGGCGCCACCACCTGGTGCAGACCCTGCTGCGCGACGGCGCCGAAAGCGTGCGCCTGGCCGATGCGGTGCAGCTGGGCAACGCGCTGGTCGAGGCCGACCGCTTGGCCGAGGCCGGTCGCGGCCGCGAGCTGGCCGACCGCCTGCTCGCGCTGCAGCCGGCGATCGTGGAATGCCTGGCCAGTTCCGGTCTCGACGACGGCGCCGCGCGCCACGGCATGGCCGGGCTGGTGCGTGAGCTGGCCAACCCGGACACGCCGCGCGCGCTGCATGCCGCGCCGCCGTCGGACGTGTCCGACGAGCCTGCCGAAGAGGGTTCCCGCCTGTGGCTCGCCGGTGGCACCGACACCATTGCCCATGATCCCGGCGTCGCCGCGCTGATGCGCCGGCTGCAGCCGGGCGAGTGGCTGCGCCTGACCGATGCGCACGGCGAGGCGGTCTCGGTGCGCGTCGCCTGGATCAGCCCGCTGACCTCGCGCCTGCTGCTGGTCAACCGCCGCGGCCTGCGCGTGCTGGTGGCCGCGCCGGAGGAACTGGCGGTGCTGGTCGGCGCCGGGCGGCTGCTGGTCGGCGCCGAACGCACGCCGTTCAACGAGGCGATGCGCCAGCTCAAGGACCGCCTCGACTACGCGGTCGGGCAGCGCTGAGCCCACAGGTCATGCGCGACCGGCGACGTTCGCCGGCGCGTGTTCGCTAGACAGCGTGCGCACACGCTACGATGCCGGCGACCTTCGCGGAGCGCATGGCATGGTGAACACGGCAGTCCCCGATGCGACGACCGACGTTGCGGCAAGCAACGTCGTCACGAGTCCCAAAGCGGCGATCATCGTCGCCATTGCCCGCGAAACCGCCCTCGGCGAGCGCCGCGTCGCGGCCACCCCGGAAACCTGCAAGAAGCTGATCGCGCTCGGCGCGCACGTGCGCGTGCAGCGCGGTGCGGGCCTGGGCGCGAGTTTTACCGACGACTCCTACGCCCAGACCGGCGCGCAGCTGGTCGACGACACCGGCGCGGCGCTGGACGGCGCCGACCTGGTGTTGTGCGTGCAGCCGCCGGACGCGGCCACGATCGGCCGCCTGAAGAACGGCGCGACCCTGGTCGGCTCGCTCGCCCCGCAGGCCGACGCCGCGCGCGGCGACGCGCTGCAGGCACGCGGCATCCTCGCGTTCCCGCTCGAACGGCTGCCGCGCACCACCCGCGCGCAGGCGATGGACGTGCTCAGTTCGCAGGCCGGCATGGCCGGCTACAAGGCGGTGCTGATCGCGGCCACGCTCGCGCCGCGCTTCTTCCCGATGCTGACCACCGCCGCCGGCACGATCCGGCCTTCCAAGGTGCTGATCGTCGGCGCCGGTGTCGCCGGCCTGCAGGCGGTCGCCACCGCCAAGCGCCTGGGCGCGCAGGTCGAAGGCTTCGACGTGCGCCCGGAAACCCGCGAACAGATCGAATCGCTCGGCGGCAAGTTCCTCGACCTGGGCGTCAGCGCCGCGGGCGAGGGCGGCTACGCGCGCGCGCTCACCGACGCAGAACGCGCCGAGCAGCAGCGCCGGCTCGGCGAGCACCTCAAGAACATCGACGTCGTGGTCTGCACCGCCGCGGTGCCCGGCCGTCCCGCGCCGAAGATCATCACCGCGGCGATGATCGCCGGCATGAAGCCCGGCAGCGTGCTGGTTGACCTGGCCGCCGAGACCGGCGGCAACTGCGAACTCACCCATCCCGGCCAGACCATCGACAGCAACGGCGTCACCATCGCCGGCCCGCTCAACCTCGCCAGCCAGGGCGCGGTGCACGCCAGCGAGATGTACGCGCGCAACGTGCTCAACTTCGTCAGCCTGTTCGTCAAGGACGGCGCGCTGGCGTTCGACTGGAACGACGAGCTGCTGACGAAGACAGTGTGGCCGGAGCGGGGGTAGGCGGGAGCTCAGCGATCTGGTCGCGCTCGGCCCAGCGGATGCCGATCGTGGTCGGCAGCAACTACTCGTTACAAGTTAGGTACCCATGATGGTTCTTGCCCGCTGGTTCTTGGCTCTACTTTTGACTGCACAACCCATCGCGCCTGTACTTAGCGCGCGACCATCTGACTCCGTGTTTGTGACCGCTGATGCCGGTGTCGTCGTCTCGATTCGGGCTACAGCAGGAGAAGTGCCGCTTCTCAGCCCGGAGCGCTCGCTCGCGCTCGAGACACGCTTGTCTGCTGGGTCATACCTTGTTTCAATTTTCTGCGCCTTTGTCACAAAAGACGGGCAGCTGGTTTCGTTCACCACGTCCGACCGAGACATTCCCCAGCAGGTGAACTTCAGGGCAGGGCATCGCTATCACCTGTCCTGCGTCCCGAACCGCGCCGGCGTGCTGCGGGTTAAGGAATCGCTTGCGGCACCGAAAGATTCCTCGCAGCCACCCCCGCTTCGCGGCTCATCTTAATTTCAGGCATTAGCCCTGCCATGTTCTATATCGCCATTCCGATCATGCTTGCATTGGCTACTGCCGGGCCGCGGCCGCCTAGGGGCGTGGAAGTCGATGACGTCCGGATGGTATCGGCCCTCTCGCAGACTCCGCAGGATTGCCTTTCCTACACACGGGATGGCGCTTCAATTCTGTTCGAAGGTCGCAGGATCTCCAACGCGGCTCAGCAGACCAGAAAAATGTGGAGTAGCGAAGCCGAACGGACGGCAAATCTATTTGCGTTTCGTGCGCGGCAGTTGGTGCAAGCTGCATCCAGATCTCCAGACCGCTTCGGTTGCCGGGCAGTGAATGCTTCCGTCGATATTAACGCCTTGTTCGTGCTGCTGGAGGAAATAGAGGCAGGCAGGGCCGCGGTGGTATCAGAGGACGGACAGTTTCAGCCCAAACTGGCAATTCACTATGTAGGCAGCCCTTGCGGAAATCTCTGCGGCATAGGAACCATTAGCGTGTCGTTACCCGACAGTGGGACGTCGCTACTCAGTCTCCTCTGGTGGCAGGTCTAGCAATTGTTAGGAGCTTTGCGTCACCGGAGCTAAGACAAATCCGCATGAACGTCGAGATACTTGATCCGCTCGAGGCAGCGGCGCAGGCACTGATTGCCAGGCTCGATGAGCATTTGGCCGCTCTGTACGACTTTGCGATCAACCATGCCGCGAGCGTCCAGTCGATGGAGTTGCCCAGCGTCCGCTTCCTGGGGGCATACGTTGACGGCGAACTGATCGGGTGTGGCGCGGTCAGGACCGTCGAGGGCGACTGCACCTACGGCGAGATCAAGAAGGTGTTCGTCACGGAGGAACACCGTGGCCATGGCCACTCCAAGGCCATCGTGCGTGAGCTGGAGGCGCACCTTAGGCGCACCGGAGTGAGGGTAGCGAGGCTCGCGACCGGCATCAGGCAGCCGGAGGCGATTTCGCTGTACGCCAGCCTCGGCTATGTCCGTCGTCCGCCATTCGCTGCTCAAACGGCGGACTCATCGACGGTGTACATGGAGAAGCAGCTGGACGCCTGACTATCGATGCGAGCCGAGGCCGCTGCGCGGCGCGACCTGCTTCAGCTGCCAGGCCGCGTCAACGCTGCGGCGCGTTCTCCTGCTGCCACGCCTTACGCTGCTCCGGTGTCATCGCGCGCCACTTCGCCTTCAACGCGGCGCGCTGCTCGGGCGGCAGGGAGCGCATCTTGCCGTACAGCGCGCGCATCTGGGCGCGCTGCTCCGGGTCCATGTGTTCCCAGCGCTTCATGCCGCGGTGCGCGCGCTGGCGCTCGTCGGGGGTCATGCGCTGCCAGCGCTGGGCGTGGTTGAGCATGCGCGGGCGCTGCGCGGGTTCGGCGTTCCAGCGCTCGCGCAGCGGCGCGATCAGCTGCTCTCGCTGCGCGGGACTGAGCTGTTCCCAGGCCGGCAACGGCGCGGCCGGGTCGGCGGCCAGCGCGGGCGCGGCGATGGCCAGCAGCGCACACAGCGCGAGCGCGCGCAGGCCCGGCACGCGGCGCGCGACGGCAGGAAAGGCAGACATCGACATGGTGGTCACTCCAGCGCAGGCATCGGCTCGTCGTTCGCGGCGAGCCACAGGTAAAGGTCGGGATTCTCGTCGAGCACGGCGACCGAATCGTCAAAGGCCGAGGCGGTGGTGTCCGCCAGTGCCAGCGGTTGCTCGGTGGCTGGCGACGTCGCCGGCGTCGGGCCGCGCAGCTGCAGGCCGATCGCGAGCGCGAACACCGCCGCGCAGCCGGTCGCCAGTACCCAACCGAATGCTGGTCGGGCTGGCGCGCGGCTGGCTTCGGTCGTACGACGCGCGGGGCGCAAGCGCAGCCGCGTGTTCGGGCTGATCCGCTCCAGCGACTGCGCGTGCAGCGCGCGCATCGCGTCGTCGAACGCGTGGTCGTCGTGGTTGGGTGGTGGGTGTTTCATCGCCATGCCTCCAGTTGCCGCTGCAGCGCTTCGCGCGCGCGCGACAGGTGGGTTTTGACTGAGCCTTCGCTGCAGCCCATCGCCTGCGCGGTCGCGGCGACGTCGAGTTCTTCCAGGATGCGCAAGGTGAACGCCTCGCGCTGCCGGCGCGGCAGCGCGCGCAGCGCATCGGCGAGCTTGCCGTAAGCCTCGCGGCCGTCGTGCTGGCGCGAGGGGTCCGGGCCATCGTCGGCCCATTCGACCGCGCTGCCGTCGTCGTTATGCGGTGCCGGCATCAGCCAGCGCAGGCGGAACGTGCGCCGCCGCTGGATGTCGACGATGCGGCTGCGCAGGATCGACCAGAACAGGGGCGTCCATTCCGCCGCCGGGCGCTCGCGGTAAGCGAGCATCTTCATCATCGCGTCCTGCACCGCGTCCAGCGCGTCGTCGCGCTGGCGCAGGCCGAGTTCGGCGAAGCGGAACGCGCGGCTGCCCAGGCCGGCGAGGAACTCCTCCAGCGTCGCCGGCTCGCGCGGCGCCGGCGCGGCGCCGGCGCCGCGTGGGTCGCGACCGACCGCGTCCGCGGACGCGGCGGTCTGGAGGGCGTCGTCGGCATCGGCAGTCACGCGTTGCAGCATACGGTCGCCGGCTTAATGGCGGCGGTCCCAGCGCCGGTCGAAGCGCTGGCCGCGCCGCTCCCAGCGCGCGGCGAGGCGGTCGCCACGCCGGTCGAGGCGCTGCTCGGTGCGTTCGCCGCGGCGGTCGACCCGCGCGGCGGCGCGCTCGCGGCCGTGGTCGTACAGCCAGTCGGCGCGGCGGTCGCTGCGCGCCTCGATGCGGTCGCCGCGGCGGTCCAGGCGGTGGTCGATGCGCTCGCCGTGGCGGTCCATGCGGCGTTCGACGCGATCGCCGAAGTCGCCGGCGGTCGCGCTGCCGGCGGCGCCGGCGGTCAACAGCAACAGCACGGCCAAGGTCTTGGGTAGTTTCATGGTCTGCTCCTCGTCGCGGTGGGTGGTGTCTTGCCCCTGCGAGGAGGACAACGCCCGGCCCCAATGCCGGTTGACAGGTCCCGCGCCACCCAGCGACGGGTGTCGTTCACTCATGGTTATGATGGCCGCGACTGGGCATGGGGCAGGGACGATGGGCAACGGATTCGTGGCGCTGTACATCTTCATGCTGGCGGCGATCGCCGGCCACGTGATCATTTCGCGGGTGCCGGTGATCCTGCACACGCCGCTGATGTCGGGGTCGAACTTCATCCACGGCATCGTCCTGATCGGCGCGATGGTAGTGCTCGGCCACGCCGACACCACGCTGGAGAAGGCGATCGGCTTCGTCGCGGTGCTGCTCGGCGCGGGCAACGCCGCCGGCGGCTACGTGGTGACCGAGCGGATGCTGGAGATGTTCAAGTCCAGCAAGAAGCCGGGCACCGACCTCAAAGGCGGCAAGGCATGAGTACCCTGGCCTGGATCGCCTCGGCCAGCTATTTCGTTGCCGCGACCCTGTTCCTGCTCGGCCTGCAGCGCATGGCCTCGCCGGTGACCGCGCGCAGCGGCATCCGCTGGGCCGGCATGGGCATGGTCATCGCGACCGCGGCCACCTTCCTGCTGCCCGACCTGCACAACATGGGACTGATCGTCACCGCGCTGGTGATCGGCACCGCGCTGGCATGGATCTCGGGCAAGAAGGTCGCGATCACCGACATGCCGCAGATGGTCGCGCTGTACAACGGCATGGGCGGCGGCTCGGCGGCGGCGATCGGCGCGGTCGAACTGCTCAAGTACGCGCAGCGGACTGGTACCGATGGAGCGGCCGCACTCGCGCCGCCGTCGACGGTGACCCTGGTGCTGGCGGTGCTCGGTGCGCTGATCGGCGCGGTCTCGCTGTCGGGCTCGATCATCGCCTGGGCCAAGCTCGACGGGCGCATGGACAAGCGCTACACGTTCCCCGGCCAGCAGTGGTTCAACGCCGCGGTCGCGGTCGCGGCGGTGGTGCTTGGCGGCATCGTGATTTATTCGCTCGGGGTGCCGGCGATCATCGCGTTCTTCCTGGTCGCGCTCGCGCTGGGCGTGCTGATGACGCTGCCGATCGGCGGTGCCGACATGCCGGTGGTGATCTCGCTGTACAACGCGCTGACCGGGCTGGCGGTGGCGTTCGAGGGCTACGTGCTCGGCAACGAGGCCCTGATCATCGCCGGCATGATGGTCGGCGCGGCCGGCATGCTGCTCACGCGGCTGATGGCCAAGGCGATGAACCGACCGATCAGCGGCGTGCTGTTCTCCAACTTCGGCGGCGGCGGGCAGATGCAGGAGATCGGCGGCGCGCAAAAGCCGATCGAGGCCGGCGACGTCGCCGCGATGATGGCCTACGCCGAACGCGTGGTGATCGTGCCCGGCTACGGCCTGGCCGTGGCGCAGGCGCAGCACAAGGTGTGGGAGCTGACCCAGAAGCTGATCGAGCGCGGGGTCAAGGTGAAGTTCGCGATCCACCCCGTCGCCGGGCGCATGCCCGGGCACATGAACGTGCTGCTGGCCGAGGCCGGCGTGCCGTACGACCTGATCGCCGACATGGACGACATCAACCCCGAGTTCCCCAACACCGACGTGGCGCTGGTGATCGGCGCCAACGACGTGGTCAACCCGGTCGCCAAGACCGACCCGGCCAGCCCGATCTACGGCATGCCGATCCTCGACGTGGTCAACGCGAAGAACTCGGTGGTGATCAAGCGCGGCAAGGGCACCGGTTTCGCGGGCATTGAGAACGCGCTGTTCTACGCCGACAACACCCGGATGCTGTACGGCGACGGCGCCGAGATGGTCAGCGCATTGGTGTCGGAGTTGAAGGCGCTCGACGGCGGGCACTGAGCCAGCTAATGGCGGCATCGTGCGGGCGTGATGTCCGCGCGTTAGGACTTACAAGGAGATTTCACAGATGTTGAAACATGTAGCGGTTGCGCTGATTTCCTCAGCTCTCGCGGTCGCCTCCGCCAGCGTCCCCGCGCAACGGGGGTTGGTGCGAATTGATGCAACAAGTAGCGAGTCTGCCGAGGCCTCGTACAAGGCCATGATGCGAGACCGATCTGCCGCCGAGCAGCAGAAGTTGGCTTTGGCGGTACTGGTACTCAACATGGAAGGGGTCGAGAGCGCCCGAGAGGCGATGGACAACCCGGAGCTCCAGTCTCCTTCGATAGGCCGAATTAAAGACAAGGTCGCGGGGATGACCGCAAAGCAGATCATTGAGACGGCAGCGCGAAACCCGTCAGTGCGTATTGAAGTCTCTGGCCAGTAAGGGCGAGCAATTCGTTCAAGCCGAACCCGCTTCGCTGCTTCGTTGAAATGTATCGTCGGCATTGCTGCACGACCTCACGATCAGCCGGTAGCGGACCGGATTAGTTCAGACGATCACGCCGCGTCGGCGATGGGCGCTCTCACGGGGCGCGCAGTGCGCAGCAGCGCATGCCGCGCGCACCAGGCGATCGGTAGCCCGCCGGCCCCGTGTGCGCCCATAGCCGTTCGCTTGGGGCGCGCCAAGCGCGCAAACGTGCACTGCAGGCGTAGGGTGCAACAGGCAAAGTCACTGCCTGTCCCTGAGCGCCATTGCGGAGAAGCGAAATGAAGCGCGCCGTGTTGCTTACGCTACTGCTCGCTGCGGGTTGCTCGGGCCCCGTGCTGAAAACCGGGCACGTCCCGGGATGGCAAACGGTAACGGCAGCCGGGGGCTTCATGCTCGCGCTACCTCGTGGACTCAAGGCGATGCCGGTCCAGGGAATCGATTCTGCCGTGTCGCATTTCCAGGGAAGCGACTTGACCCTATCCACCGACCACGGCGAGCACGGCGGCATTCCCGATGAGCAGGGCTGGACGCGGAAAGAGATTCTGGTGGATGGACGGCGCGGAATCCTGACCCGTGGACGCGTTGCGAATGGGAGCGACATGCCGTTTGCGGCAGTTGCGCACTTTCCGCAGCCGGCAGCGCCGACTGCTCACGGGAAGACGCCTAGCCCTTACGGAATCTGGAATCAGTCGCTGTCGCTGACAGTGACGGCGAGGTGCGGGACGCAGGCAAGCTGCGACCTCGGCGAACGCGCCATGCACAGCCTGGAGTTTCCCGAGTCGTTCCCGCGTTCAAGGGAGTAACCGAATCACCTCCACCCGTGCGAGGTGCTTCCCGGGTGGCGTGGACTCGGAACTCATCTGCGATCGAAGTATGCGGACGGCCCCTCAAGCCGCGTTGCACGCCGGCGCCGCGGCATGCCGACGCGCCTGCGTGGTGGTGACCCCGAACGCGTGCTTGAACGCGCGGCAGAACGCGCTCTGGCTTTCGAAGCCGAGCACCTCGGTGATCCCGCCCACCGGCATCCCGGTGTCGCGCACCAACTGCCAGGCGCGCTCGGAGTCGCCCGGACGCGGTGCCACCCGCGCCAGCCGGCACCAGCGCGCGGCGCACCCCGCGTGGCGTGGCGCCTTCCCAAGGGAACAGTTCGGGCGCTAATCCGGCGCCGTCGTGGTGGACCGATGCACCCAGGTGCCGGGTGCAGGTCGTCGCCCGGCACGCTGGCCAGGCCCAGCGGCGTGGGCAAGCGGCGTGGGCAAGCGGATCGCGTGGTAGTCCAGTCCCATGGCGGGGCCCGGCGGGCGGCGTGGCCGATAGGGCGCCGCCGGCTCCGCGGCAGCGCCAATCCGCGCGCGTTCGAGGGAGCCAATCGCCGCATCCCGTGGTCGCGGACCGGCTCGCGCCGAGGGTTCCTTGGAACGCGACAACGCGGTGGTCGCACCGCTTCCAAGCGGTTCCCGGGCCCTCGAGAGCGGTCATCCCGCGGCTCCAGAGCGGTTGCGTGAGCCTCGAGAGCGGTCATTGCACCGCTCCAAAGCGTCTCTCCGAGGCCCGAGAGCGCCTATTGCACCGCTTTAATGCGGTTCGCGGACCCTCGAGAGCGGTCATTGCACCGCTTCCAAGCGGTTCCGCGAGCCTCGAGAGCGGTCATTGCACCGCTTCAAAGCGGTTCCCGGAGCCTCGAGAGCGGCTATTGCACCGCTTCAGAGCGGTTCCGGGAGCATCCACGACGGGGTCTCACAGCGTGAAAGCCGGTTCCGGACGGCCCCGGCGGGCCTGGAGGGGGCAGGCGGTCGCACGATCGAAGGTGGCACCGGCCAGGCGGGGCTGTGCCAGGCCTGCCTGCAAGAAGCTGAGCGGCGCTGTGCAGCGCGGCGAAGGGGCACGACCTCAGCGCGAGGCGAACGCTGCCACCACCAGCGCCAGCGCGACCCACAGCGCGTCGCCGACGCCGTTGGCCAGCTGCAGCAGCGTGAGCGCGTGCTGGCTGCCCAGCCGCAGCGCCGAATCCCAGGGCGTGATGCCCAGGTCGTAGCCCATCTGCGCGGCGGCGATGCCCCAGTTGGCGATCGCCACGATCGCCGCGGTGGCCAGCACCCCGGCCACCACCCGCCCCGGCCCGCGCGGCCAGCCGCCCAGGCGCAGCATCAGCGCGACGTCGAGCGCGCCCAGCACCGCCATCCAGCTGTGCTGGCGGTCGGTATTGAGGCCCAGCATCACCCACAGCGCGGCGAAGCCGCCGATGCCGAGCAGCAGCAGCGCCCACGACCACCAAGTAATGCGATGCGAGGGCAGGGCGGGGTTGGTCATCGGCAGTTCGGTCGCGGCGCGGACAAGCCGCACAGCATAGCGGCCCGGCTTCCACGCCGTAGCAACCGCTAGAATGGTGGGCCTTGCGTGGCGTTCCGCGCAGCCTCATCTCCCTGGCATGTATTCCCGCAGCAGCGAACCCGTCCGTTTCGAGCGCGATTGCGCCGCCGTCCTCGTGCCGCAAGGTGAGGTGGTCAGCCTGCCCGCGGGCAGCGTCGGCTACATCACCCAGGCGCTGGGTGGCAGCTACACCGTGTTCGTCGAGGGCAACCTGTTCCGGATCGCCGGCAACGACGCCGACGCGATCGGCAAGGACCCGCCCGAGCCGCTGCAGCTGGCTCCCGGCGCCGACGACGAGGCGGTCGAGCAGCTGGTGTGGAAGCAGCTGCGCACCTGCTTCGACCCGGAGATCCCGATCAACGTGGTTGACCTGGGCTTGGTCTACGAGGCGGTGGTCAAGCCGCACGACGAGCAGCCGGGCCAGCGCCTCGTTGAAGTGCGCATGACCCTGACCGCGCCGGCCTGCGGCATGGGCGACATCCTGGTCGACGACGTGCGCAACAAGCTCGAGATGATCCCGACCGTGGTCGAGGCCGACGTCGAACTGGTGTTCGACCCGCCGTGGAACCGCAACATGATGTCCGAGGCCGCGCGCCTCGAGACCGGAATGTTCTGACCCTGACAGGGGTGGAACCGCCGGCAGATGCCGGGGCCGACGCTCCCCGCGACAGGCCCAATTCGTCAAGTTGTGACGTCGCCAGCCATTCAGGCGTGAATTAATGCTGCACCTGCAGCGTGAACTTGTCCGCTTGCCGGGCTAGCTTGCGTTATCGGGCGGCTTCGGGTGCCCGATTTGCCAGTCCGACGGACGAGGGCGCTGAGCCGCCCACAGAAACACGCTCCGCCAAGGACTCACTGCCGCCTCGCGCGGTCCTTCAATAAGCACTCAGCTTCGGGGAAGTTCATGTCGGTAATTTCGCAACGTCGCGTGCGCCTGCACGCGCTGGCGGCCGCTACCGCGGTCGCATTGTCCTCGTTCGTCGCTGCACCCGCGCTCGCCGGCAAGGCCGAGCTCAGTGGCCTGGAATCCGCAGGCACCCATGACCGCTTCATCGTCAAGTACCGCGACGGCAGCGCCGAGCGCGCCGACGTCGCCAAGGCCAGCGCCGGCCTCGGCCGCGCCGCCGCGGGTGCCCGCACCGGCATGAAGATGGCGCACCTGCGCCGCATGTCCTCGGGCGCCGACGTGGTCAAGGCCGACCGCAAGCTCGATCGCGCCGAGGCGCAGTCGCTGATGCTGCAGCTGGCCGCCGACCCGAACGTCGAGTACGTCGAGGTCGACCAGTTGATGAAGGCGGTGATGACGCCGAACGACACCTTCTACAGCAGCGAGCAGTGGCATTACTTCAACGCGACCGGCGGCATGAAGGCCAACGAGGCGTGGGACGTCACCAGCGGCGTCGGCTCCGTGGTCGCGGTGATCGACACCGGCATCACCAACCACACCGACCTCAACGCCAACATCCTGCCGGGCTACGACTTCATCAACGACGCGGCGATGGCGCGTGACGGCAACGGCCGCGATTCCAACCCGAACGACGAAGGCGACTGGTATGCCGCCAACGAATGCGGCGCGGGCGTGCCGGCATCCAACTCCAGCTGGCACGGCACCCACGTCGCCGGCACGGTCGCCGCGGTCACCAACAACGCCAGCGGTGTTGCCGGCGTCGCGTTCGGCGCCAAGGTCGTGCCGGTGCGCGTGCTCGGCAAGTGCGGCGGCTACACCTCCGACATCGCCGACGCGATCACCTGGGCGTCGGGCGGCACGGTCAGCGGCGTGCCGGCCAATGCCAACCCGGCCGAAGTCATCAACATGAGCCTGGGCGGCTCCGGCACCTGTTCGGCCACCTACCAGAACGCGATCAACGGCGCGGTCGGCCGTGGCACGACCGTCGTCGTCGCCGCCGGCAACAGCAACGTCAACGTGTCCGGCGCGGTGCCGGCCAACTGCGCGAACGTGATCGCGGTGGCCTCCACCACGATCACCGGCCAGCGTTCGAGCTTCTCCAACTACGGCACCGGCATCGACATCGCCGCGCCGGGTTCGGACATCCACTCGACGCTCAACGCCGGCACGACGGTCCCGGGCGCGCAGAGCTACGCGTCCTACAACGGCACCTCGATGGCGACCCCGCACGTCGCCGGCGTCGTGGCGCTGGTGCAGGCGCATGCGACCACGCCGAAGACCCCGGCGCAGATGGAGGCGTTGATCAAGAGCACGGCGCGCGCGTTCCCGGTCACCCCGACCCAGACCATCGGCCCGGGCATCCTCAATGCCAAGGCCGCGGTCGATGCCGCCAACGGCGGCGGTGGCGGTGGCACCACCACCTACAGCAACGGCACCGACTTCACGATCAGCGACAACGTGACCGTGGATAGCCCGATCGCGGTCTCCGGCCGCACCGGCAACGCGCCGAGCAACGCCTCGGTCACGGTTGCGATCGTGCACACCTACCAGGGCGACCTGAAGGTGGACCTGGTGGCACCGGACGGTTCGCTCTACAACATCCACAACCGCACCGGCGGCAGCGCCGACAACGTCAACAAGACGGTCACCCTGAACCTGTCGACCGAAGTGCTCAACGGCACCTGGAAACTGCGCGTCAACGACAACGCCGCCGGCGACGTCGGCTACATCAACAGCTGGAGCGTCACGTTCTGATCCACGGCGCGAGATAGGCCGCGATCGGCTGCAACGGATCGTGGGCAGCAACCAGACCCCGGCTTCGGCCGGGGTCTTTTGTTGTTCAGCGCCGGCGGCGTAGCGTGCGTCGGGCAATCCCGCGTTGCATTCCGAGAGAAAGTCCAATGTCCATGCGACTTCGCCGGCAGCATGCCGGGCATGCGCGGTCGCCGCAACGCCTGGCACCGCGGCTCGGCCCTGCTGTTCCCGGCCTGGAAGAGCGCCGCCATGGCCGCCGCTGATCCCGCTGCCGCCCAGCTGGGCGAGTTGGCGGGCGACGGGCCGTTCCAGCAATTCATCGTCAAGTACCGCGACGGCAGCGAGCCGCAGCTCGACGAGGCGGCGGTGCAGCCACGCCTGGACGCCACCGCCGCGGGCAGCAGCCTGGGCGGGGTCGAAGCGGGCAGGGCGCTCGCGCTGCGCTGGCAGCGACGCCTGGCGGTGGCGGCCGATGTGGTCCGGGCCGAGCGGCCCCTGGACCGCGCCGAAGCGGCGCGCCTGATGCAGCAGTTCGCCGTCGATCCGGCGGTCGAGTACGTCGAGGTCGACGGGATCGTCAGCCACCAGCAGGGCGGCATCGGCCTGCAGCCGATGGGGTCGGCCGACTAGGCCCTGACGATCAGTACGGACGCCGTCGACGGCGGCGACCCGGAAGGTCGGTTGTGGTCCCGTGCGGTTACCTATCGGCGGATTTTCCTATTGCGCCGCAGCAATTTTGCAGCTAGGCAGGCCGGGCCCACTCCCGGGGTCGATCCGCCATGTGCTTGTTGCTGCTGGCTTTTATGACCGGTTACTGAACGAGCTCGCGCGCCGCCCGCTTCCATACGGCGGCCCCGGTTTGTTTCAAGCTTGCAACCTCCCGTAGGTTCGTCGAGCGGACACAGTCGGCAAAGTGCTCCGTCTTGACGCGCTCTGGCCCGGGCAATCGATCGCCGCCAGACGCCCTTCGCCGCGCTGCGGCACATTCCTGTTCGGGGGTTCCAACACGATGTCTGACCGTACCCTGCGGGGTCTTCGCACCCACGCACTCGCCGCTGCGACCGCGGCCGTCCTCACCGCTTCCGTGTTCGCCGCGCCGGCGTTCGCCGCCGGCCAGGGCCGGGTCCACACCGGCGGCCTGCAGTCCGCCACCAGCCACGACCGCTTCATCGTCAAGTACCGCGACGGCAGCGCCGAGCGCGCCGACATCAGCCAGGCCCGCTCCGGCCTCAACCGCGCGACCGCCGCCGGTGGCAAGGCCGTGCAGCTGGGCCACGTGCGCCGCATGACCCAGGGCGCCGACGTCGTCAAGGCCAACCGCAAGCTCGACCGCGCGGAAGCCGAGTCGCTGATGCGCGAGCTCGCCGCGAACCCGAACGTCGAGTACGTCGAGGTCGACCGGCTCAACAAGCCGCTGCTGACCCCGAACGACACCAACTTCAGCCAGCAGTTCGGCTTCGGCACCGGTGCCGGAGGCACCTACGCCACCCAGGCGTGGGACGTCACCAGCGGCGCGGGCACGGTCGTGGCGGTGCTCGACACCGGCATCACCAACCATTCCGACCTCAACGCCAACGTCCTGCCCGGCTACGACTTCATCATCGACACCGCGGTGTCGAACGACGGCAACGGCCGCGACAGCGACGCCAGCGACCCGGGCGACTACTACGCCGCCAACCAGTGCGGCGCGGGCGTCCCGGCGTCCAACTCCAGCTGGCACGGCACCCACGTCGCCGGCACCATCGCCGCGGTGACCAACAACGCCAAGGGCGTCGCCGGCATGGCGTACAACGCCAAGATCGTGCCGGTGCGCGTGCTCGGCACCTGCGGCGGCTACGACTCCGACATCGCCGACGCAATCATCTGGGCCTCCGGCGGTACCGTCAGCGGCGTGCCCGCCAACGCCAACCCGGCCGAGGTGATCAACCTCAGCCTCGGCGGCAGCGGCGCGTGCGGCGCGACCACCCAGTCGGCGATCAACGGCGCGGTGTCGCGCGGCACCACCCTGGTCATTGCCGCCGGCAACGACAACGGCCCGGTGTCCAATGCGTCCCCGGCCAACTGCGCCAATGTGGTCGCGGTCGGCTCCACCACCAGCACCGGTGCGCGTTCGAGCTTCTCGAACTACGGTGCGGGCGTGGATGTCGCCGGCCCGGGCTCCGCGATCATGTCGACCCTCAACGCCGGTGCCACCACCCCGGGCGCCGAAAGCTACGCGTCCTACAGCGGCACCTCGATGGCGACCCCGCACGTGGCCGGCGTCGTCGCGCTGATGCAGTCCGTGGCGACCACGCCGAAGACCCCCGCGGAGATCGAGGCGCTGCTCAAGAGCACCGCGCGCGCGTTCCCGGTCGCGCAGACGCAGCCCAACGGCGCCGGCATCGTCCAGGCCCGGGCCGCGGTCGACGCCGTCAACGGCACGCCGCCGCCGCCGACCGGCGTGCTCAGCAACGGCACGGCCGTCACCGGCCTGTCGGGTGCGGCCGGCGCCGAGTTGCGCTACACCCTGGTCGTTCCGGCGGGCGCCACCAACCTGCGGTTCGTCACCTCCGGTGGCACCGGCGATGCCGACCTGTATGCCAAGTTCGGCAGCGCGCCGAGCACCACGCTCAACGACTGCAAGTCCGAAGGCGGCACCAACGCCGAGACCTGCACGATCGCGACCGCGCAGGCGGGCACTTACCACGTGCTGGTCAAGGGCTACTCGGCGTTCTCCGGCCTGAGCCTGACCGGCAGCTACACCACCGGCGGTGGCGGCGGCGCGCAGACCTACAGCAACACCAGCGACTACACGATCGGCGACAACGTCACGGTCGACAGCCCGATCACGGTCTCCGGCCGCACCGGCAACGCGCCGAGCAACGCCTCGGTGACGGTCGCGATCGTGCACACCTACCAGGGCGACCTGAAGGTGGACCTGGTGGCCCCGGACGGTTCGCTCTACAACATCCACAACCGCACCGGCGGCAGCGCCGACAACGTCAACAAGACGGTCACCCTGAACCTGTCGACCGAAGTGCTCAACGGCACCTGGAAACTGCGCGTCAACGACAACGCCGCCGGCGACACCGGCTACATCAACAGCTGGAGCGTCACGTTCTAAAGCGGTAATCGCAAAGCCCCCGGCCTGCCGCCGGGGGCTTTTGCTTTTCTGCGGTGTGGTTCGCGCGCGCCACACGATGTCCGCACGTCGCGCATGTCAGGCCCATCAACTTACATGGAGTAACAAAGGCATGAATCGCACGCGTTCCCTCGCACGATGCTTTCTGCTGTCTGCCGGCATCCTGGTGAGTGCTTCGGCATTCGCCGGCCAGCCGCTGTTCCTTGGCGAAGCCCGGCCCGAGGCCGCCGCCCAGGGCACGGCCAACCGCCTGGCCGCCAAACGCGACACGGCCGCGCTGCGCGTGCTACGCGCCAATCCCGCCGTGGTCTCGGCCGGCACCCCGGAAATCGAAGTCGACCTGGGCGGCCGCCGCGTCAACCTGGTGCTGGAAAACGCCCGCAACGTGTCGGGCGGCAGCCTGGTCTGGACCGGTCATGTCCGCGAGACTGCCAAGCCCGCGGCGGTCACCTCGCGCGAGGTGCGCCACGACGCCAACAATTCCGCCATCCTCGTCCGCCGTGGCCAGGGCATCACCGGCAACGTGCGCATGAACGGCAAGCTGTTCCGCATCCGCCCGCTCGGCGACGGCAACCACGCCGTGATCGAGGTCAACGACGCGCTGATGCCGCCGGAACACCCGGCTGCGTTCGCGCACGTGCCCAGCATCCGCATGGCGGCCGCGCAGGCGCAGCGCACGACCACCAGCATGGTCGGTGCCGCGGCCATCGATCCGGGCCCGACCGCGACGATCCGGGTCATGGTGGTGGCCACCAACGACGCCGTCACCGCGTACGGCGGCGACATGCAGGCGTTGGTGCAGCTGGCGGTGGCCGAGTCCAACCAGGGCTACGTCAACTCCAACATCGGCATCAACATGGAGTTGGCCCGTTACGAGACCACCAGCTATGCCACCGCCGGCATGAGCACCGACCTGTCGCGTTTCCGCGGCACCAGCGACGGCTCGATGGATAGCGTGCACGCCACCCGCGACGCCAACGCCGCCGACGTGATGGTGCTGGTGGACAACGATTCGTCGGCCTGCGGCCTGGCCTCGGGCATCGGTTCGAGTGCGTCGACCGCGTTCGCCGTCGCCTACTGGGACTGCATCACCGGCTACTACAGCTTCGCCCACGAAGTCGGCCACCTGCAGTCGGCGCGCCACGACCCGGCCGCCGATCCCACCACCACCCCGTACGCCTACGGCCACGGCTATCGCGCCCCGAACAACGCCTGGCGCACGGTGATGGCCTACAACTGCAGCCCGAGCTGCCCGCGCATCAACTACTGGTCCAACCCGGACGTGACCTACCAGGGCCAGGCGATGGGCACGACCAATACCCACCACAACCAGCGCGTGCTGGTGAATACCAAGGCAACGATGGCGGGTTTCCGCGGTGCGCCGCCGGCCAATGTCGCGCCGACCGCCAACTTCGGTTTCACCACCAGCGCGCTGACCGCGAACTTCACCGACAGCTCGACCGACCCGGACGGCACCATCGTCGCGCGCAGCTGGAACTTCGGCGACGGCACCACGTCCACCGCGACCAACCCGAGCAAGACCTACGCCGCCGCGGGCACCTACACCGTCACCCTGACCGTCACCGACGACGATGGCGCGACCAACAGCAAGTCGTCTTCGGTCACGGTCAGCACCACCAGCGGCCCGCAGACCTACAGCAACACCAGCGACTACACGATCAGCGACAACACCACCGTCGACAGCCCGATCACGGTCTCCGGCCGCACCGGCAACGCGCCGAGCAACGCCTCGATCACCGTGGCCATCGTGCACACCTACAAGGGCGACCTGAAGGTCGACCTGGTGGCGCCGGACGGCACGCTCTACAACATCCACAACCGCACCGGCGGCAGCGCCGACAACGTCACCGGCACGTTCACCAAGAACCTGTCGAGCGAGGCGTTGAACGGCACCTGGAAGCTGCGGGTCAACGACAACGCCGGCGGCGACGTCGGCAGGATCGACAGCTGGAGCGTGACGTTCTGATCCACGCGTGACGCCGAAACGGTGGCACGCGAGCCGCCGTGAAGAAGACCCGGCTCCGGCCGGGTTTTCTTTTTTTGCGGCGGTCACCCTGGCGACGACGGGCCAGGCGCCCGACCGCGTCCGCACCGGCGCGCGCGTTACACAGTAACGGTGGCACGCTGGAGCGCCCGCGCTAACCGTTGCTGCGGTGCGGAATTACTGACGTGCCACGTCATGTCCAACGTGTCGCTGGCACGCCGAGCGTCGCTGGCCGATGCGCTGAAAGCACGCAGTGGCGGGGGTTGCTGCCGCGATGGCAAGGACCTTGCGTAATCCGCACCCGAGAAATTCTCTTGGGCGGTTGACGCTGGGCGTCACCACGCCTTCAACTCCCCGGGCCACCGAGCGCCGCAGGCCTCGCATGGCAATCCGAAGGGACACTCGGCTACGTCGGCAGACGAAACGCAAGGACGCGAGTGACAGGGCGGATGCACCAACGGTAGTGAACGGGTCGCCAGCGCGGCCTCTTTTCCATATCTGTTCGGGAGTATCTAGAGTGAATCGCACTGCACGCACCACGGCGCTTGCCGCCGCCACCACGCTGGCGCTTGTCGCCGGCGGTGTCTCCGCCGCCGACCGGGTCGACCTGGGCCGCCTCGATGTCAACGCGCTGAAACAGCAGTACAGCGCCGGCATCGCCAGCACCGGCGCGCCGACCATGGACCACGCGCGCCACGCCGCCCTGATCGGCCTGGACGCCGAATCGCGCCTGCTGCTGAAGAAGCGCCACGCCGACCTGGGCGTGCGCAACCACCGCTACCAGCAGACCTTCCGCGGCGTGCCGATCTTCGGCGAAGGCGTGATCGTCAGCGAGGACAGCCAAGGCAACACCCAGGCCCTGTTCGGGCGCATGGCCACCGGCCTGGCCAGCGAGCTGCCCTCGGTCAACGCCCGCCTCGACAAGGCGCAGGCGCTGGCCATCGGCAAGCGCGCCGGCCTGGGCGACCGCCTCGCCGCGATGCACGTCGAGAACGAGAAGTCCGAGAAGGTCATTTTCATCGACGACAGCGGCCGCGCGCACCTGGCCTATGCCGTGTCGTACTACGCCGATTCCTTCGCCGGCGGCGCACCGACGCGACCGTTCGTGATCGTGGACGCCAACAGCGGCCGGGTGCTGAAGCAGTGGGAAAACCTGCAGCACGCCCTGATCGGCACCGGTCCCGGTGGCAACACCAAGACCGGTCAGTACGAATACGGCACCGACTTCGGCTTCAACGACGTGGCACAGAGCGGCAGCACCTGCACGATGAACAACGCCAACGTCAAGACCGTGAACCTCAACCACGGCACCTCCGGCTCGACGGCGTATTCCTACAGCTGCCCGCGCAACACGGTGAAGAGCATCAACGGCGCGTTCTCGCCGCTCAACGACGCCCACTACTTCGGCAACGTCGTGTTCAACATGTACCAGGACTACATGGGCGCGCCGCCATTGACCTTCCAGTTGATGATGCGCGTGCACTACAGCAACAACTACGAGAACGCGACCTGGAACGGCTCGGCGATGACGTTCGGCGACGGCGCCACCACGTTCCATCCGCTGGTCAGCCTGGACGTGTCCGCGCACGAGGTCTCGCACGGCTACACCGAGCAGAACTCGGGCTTGGTCTACTCCGGCCAGTCCGGCGGCATGAACGAAGCGTATTCCGACATCGCCGGCGAAGCGGCGGAGTTCTTCAAGGACGGCAGCAACGACTTCCTGGTCGGTGCGCAGATCTTCAAGGCCACCGGCGCGCTGCGCTACATGGCCAATCCGCCGCAGGACGGCCGCTCCATCGGCCATGCCTCCAACTACACCAGCGGCATGGACGTGCATTACTCGTCCGGCGTCTACAACAAGGCGTTCTACCTGCTGGCCACCACCAGCGGCTGGAACACCAAGAGCGCGTTCCAGGCGTTCGCGCGCGCCAACCGCGACTACTGGACGGCCAGCAGCACCTTCAACCAGGGCGCATGCGGCGTGCAGAAGGCCGCGACCGACATGGGCAAACCGGTTGCGGATGTCATCGCCGCGTTCTCGGCCGTCGGCGTCACCGCGTCGGGCACCAACTGCGGCGGCGGTGGCGGCAACGCCAACCCGGTGGCCAACTTCAGCTCGAGCATCAGCGGCCTGACGGTAGCGTTCACCGACACGTCGACCGATTCGGACGGGACCATCGCGTCGCGCAGCTGGACCTTCGGCGACGGCACCAGTTCGACCGCGACCAACCCGAGCAAGACCTACGCCGCCGCCGGCACCTACTCGGTGGCTTTGACGGTGACCGACAACGGCGGCGCCACCAACACCAAGACCGGTTCGGTCACGGTCGGTGGCGGCGGTGGCGACACCGTGCTCAGCAACGGCGTGGCCAAGACCGGCCTGGCCGGGGCGACCGGCACCGAGCTGCGCTACACGATGGTGGTTCCGGCCGGTGCGACCGGGCTGAAGTTCGTCACCGCCGGCGGCACCGGCGATGCCGACCTGTACGCCAGGTTCGGCAGCGCACCGACCACCACGGTCAACGACTGCAGGTCCGAAGGCGCGACGAACGCCGAGACCTGCACGATCGCGACCGCGCAGGCCGGTACCTACCACGTGCTGGTCAAGGCCTACTCGGCGATCTCCGGCGTCAACCTGACCGGCAGCTACACCACCGGCGGCGGTAGTACGCAGACCTACAGCAATACCGCCGACTACCCGATCGCCGACAACGCCACGGTCGACAGCCCGATCACGGTCTCCAGTCGCACCGGCAACGCGCCGAGCAACGCCTCGGTGACGGTCGCGATCGTGCACACCTACCAAGGCGATCTGAAGGTCGACCTGGTGGCACCGGACGGTTCGCTCTACAACCTCCACAACCGCACCGGCGGCAGCGCCGACAACGTCAACAAGACGGTCACCCTGAACCTGTCGACCGAGGCGTTGAACGGCACCTGGAAGTTGCGGGTGAACGACAACGCGGCGCAGGACACCGGCCGGATCGACAGCTGGAGCATCACGTTCTGATCCATCCGGCTCCGGCCCGTGCGGGCCGGAGCCTGGTTGGCTGTTCTCTCCAGGCAAGCGAGCTACGGGCGAGGGAGGGCCTCGCCCGATTTTTTCGGGTCGATCCGCATCGATCCGCAATTCCTCCTGGCGCGACCACGACCGAGTCGACGGGGCGTGCCCGCATACAAGGAAAGTACCGATGAAACTGCATCCCCTCCACCTCGCGCTGGCCTCGCTGGCGTTGTTCGCGGGCGCCGCCCAGGCTCAATCGCAAGCCAAGCACCACCACGCGATCGATGCCGCCACCGCACAGCAGCTCGAGCGCGACCCGTTCGCGCCCGTCTACATCGTGACCTCGCGCGACACCTACCAGGCGTCATTGCAGGGCTTTGCGACCAATGCCAGCGGACGCCGCGACAGCGTCGGCAGCGAACTCGTGCTGGCCCAAGTACTGGCCCACCAGCTCACCGACATCAGCCATCGGGTGCACGAAGACCGCAAGCAGTGCGGCGGCTACTTTGCCTTCGCCAGCCGCGCTCAGGCCGATGCGTTCATCCGCTCCGAACGCGCCGCGCAGGCGGTGGCGTCCACCACCACGCTGGCCTACACCATCGACAACCAGGCGACGGTCAGCCCGTGGCTGCCGCAGGTCAGCGCCAGCAACATCTTCACCACGATCGACCACCTGCAGGGCTACCAGAACCGCTACTACGCCAGCACCACCGGCCAGCAGGCCGCCGAATGGATCCGCAGCACCTGGCAGAACCTTGGCGCCGGCCGCAGCGACGTGAGCAGCGAGCTGTTCACCGCCTGCAGCAACTGTTCGACCCAGCCGTCGGTGATCCTCACCATCCAGGGTGCCGAATTGCCCAACGAGATCGTGGTGCTCGGCGGCCACCTGGATTCGATCAACTCCAGCGGCGGCGGCAGCAGCACCCAGCGTGCGCCGGGTGCCGATGACGATGCCTCGGGCATCGCCACGCTGACCGAAGTGCTGCGGGTCGCGCTCGCCAGCGGCTGGCAGCCCAAGCGCACGGTCAAGTTCATGGCCTACGCCGCCGAGGAAGTCGGCCTGCGTGGCTCGAATGCCATTGCGCAATCGTTCAAGAACAGCGGCAAGAACGTGGTGGGCGTGCTGCAGCTGGACATGACCAACTACCGCACCGGTTCGTCGGTCGACATGCGCATCACCACCGATTACACCAACACCGGCCTCAACGCGTTCATGGGCAACGTATTCGACACCTACCTGGCGCCGCTGGGCCTGGTGCGCGGAACCACGAGCTGCGGCTACGCCTGCTCCGACCACGCGTCGTGGACCAGCGCCGGCTATCCGGCCGGCTTCATGTTCGAGGCCACCACCTTCAACCAGATCCACAGCACCGGTGACACCCTGGCGAACATGGGCAACAACACCAACCCCAGCGCCAACATCGGCAAGTTCGCGCTGGCCTTCCTCGGCGAACTGGCCAAGACCGCCGGCACCACCGGCAACACGCCACCGGTGGCGAACTTCAGCAGCAGCGTCAACGGCCTCACGGTGGCGTTCACCGACACCTCGAGCGACGCGGACGGCAGCATCGCGTCGCGCAGCTGGACCTTCGGTGATGGCACCCAATCGACGGCGGCCACCCCCAGCAAGACCTACGCCGCCGCGGGCACCTACTCGGTGGCGCTGACGGTTACCGACAACGGCGGTGCCAGCAACACCCGGACCAGCTCGGTGACGGTCGGCAGTGGCGGCGGCAGCGTGTTGAGCAACGGCGTGGCCAAGACCGGCCAGTCCGGCGCGGCGGGGGCGGAACTGCGCTACACCCTGCCGGTGCCGACCGACACCGCGATCAGCAACCTGAAGTTCGTCACCGCCGGCGGCAGCGGCGACGCCGACCTGTACGTCAAGTACGGCAGCGCGCCGACCACCACGCTCAACGACTGCAAGTCCGAAGGCAGCAGCAACGCGGAGACCTGCACCATCGGCACCGTCCAGGCCGGCACCTACCACGTGCTGGTGAAGGGCTACAGCGCGTTCTCGGGCCTGAGCATCACCGGCAGCTACAGCACCGGACCGGGCGTCATCACCTACAGCAACCCCGCCGACGTCACGATCAGCGACAACGTCACGGTCGACAGCCCGATCACGGTCTCCGGCCGCAGCGGCAACGCGCCGACAAATGCGTCGATCACCGTCGCCATCGTGCACACCTACAAGGGCGACCTGAAGGTCGACCTGGTGGCGCCGGACGGCTCGCTCTACAACCTTCACAACCGCACCGGCGGCAGCGCCGACAACGTCACCGGCACGTTCACCAAGAACCTGTCGAGCGAGGCGTTGAACGGCACCTGGAAGCTGCGGGTCAACGACAACGCCAGCGGCGACGTCGGCAGGATCGATTCGTGGAGCATCACGTTCTGATCCACACGCTCGACACGCGGCGGGTGCCTGCCGCCCGCCGCGTCCCAGCCTCGGCTTGCCGGGGTGATGGTTTGGATCGCCAGCCGGCTTCGTGATCCACAGGGGATTGGATTGAGTTGGGATGGTTTGCCGCAAGCCCGCATCGGCGACGGCCATCCATGGAACCTTGATTGCCGGGAATGGATACGCGTACCGCGACCCTCAATTCCGTACATGGAGCGAGTTCAATGAAACGACCCAGTGGTTCCCCCAAGCGGTTCGGCCTGTCGGGCATGTTGCTGGCGGGCATGCTTTCGGTAGGCATGCTGTCGATAGGCGTGTTGTCGATCGGCACGGCCCACGCCGCAACGGGCGCTCGCCCGGCGGCCTTCGACCATCGCGTCGGGCGCCTCGACAACGTCGAGATGCGGCTCATGCCCGCCGTCGACGTTGCACGCCTGCGCAGCGAGGACGTGCAACGCGAGGCTCGCGACTTGGCCCCGCGCTTCGCGCAGTCGCTCGCGGTCGACCTCACCCCGCAGAACGCGGGCCAGTGGGAGGACCTCGACGCCAACCACCTGGTCTGGCGCCTGCGCGTGCGGTCGCGCGGGGCGTTGTCGCTCAACTTCGGTTTCAGCCAGTACGCGATGCCGGCCGGCGGACGCCTGCTGGTGTACCCGGCGGCGCTCGCACCGAGCGACGACCAGAGTCTCGTCCGCAGCTTCACCGCGGCCGACAACGAGGCCCACGGCCAGCTGTGGACGCCGATCGTGCCCGGCGACGAGGCCGTGATCGAAGTGGTGGTGCCGCGCGCGCTGGCGGGGCAGCTGAGGCTGCGCTTGGCGAAGGTCGGCCACGACTACCGCGGCTTCAGCCGCATGGCCCGGCAGATGGAGCTGATCCAGCCGCAGGGCACATCCGGCAGCTGCAACATCGACGTGGTCTGCCCGGCCGGTGACGCCCATCGCCCGCAGATCCGCTCGGTGGCGGCGATCTCCACCGGCGGCAGCCTGTTCTGCAGCGGCAGCCTGCTCAACAACACCGGCAACGACCGCAAGATGTTCTTCCTCACCGCCGCGCACTGCGGCATCACCGCGAGCAATGCCGCCTCGCTGGTGACCTACTGGAACTACCAGAACTCGACCTGCCGCGCGCCGGGCAGCCCGTCCAGCGGCCAGGACGGCGACGGCACCCTCGACCAGTTCCTGACCGGTGCGTTCTTCCGCGCCGCCAGCAGCGCGTCGGACTTCACCCTGGCCGAGCTCGACGATGCCGCGCCGGCGGCGTTCAACCTGTTCTGGAGCGGTTGGGACCGTCGCAGCGGCGACTTCGCCGGCGCCACCGGCATTCACCATCCCAGCGTCGCCGAGAAGCGCATCAGCCATTCCGACACGGCCACCCGCACCACCAGCTACAGCGGCACCGCGTCGCCGGGCAATGGCAGCCACATCTGGGTGTTCTGGCAGCCGACCGGCGGCATCACCGAAGGCGGTTCCTCGGGCTCGCCGTTGTTCAGCCCGGAAAAGCGCGTGATCGGCCAGCTGCACGGTGGGCCGTCGTCATGCAGCGCCACCGGCCAGAGCCGCAGCGACTACTACGGCCGGGTGTCGGTGTCGTGGACCGGCGGCGGCAGCAACGCCACGCGCCTGAGCAACTGGCTGGATGCCGGCGGCACCGGTGCGCAGTTCATCGACGGCATCGACTCGAGCGGCGGTGGCAACGCCCCGCCCGTGGCGAACTTCAGCTCGAGCGTGAGCGGGCTCACCGCGACCTTCACCGACAGCTCCACCGACTCCGATGGCACCATCGCCTCGCGCAGCTGGAACTTCGGTGACGGCGGCACGTCGACCGCGACCAACCCGAGCAGGACCTACGCCGCGGCCGGCACCTACACGGTCACGTTGACGGTCACCGACGACGACGGCGCCACCAACACCAGGACCTCCTCGGTCACGGTGGGCGGCGGGGGCGGGCCGCAGACGTACACCAACGCCAGCGACTACCCGATTGCCGACAACGCCACCGTCGACAGCCCGATCACGGTCTCCGGCCGCACCGGCAATGCGCCCAGCGCGGTCAACATCGCGGTCAACATCGTGCACACCTACAAGGGCGACCTGAAGGTCGACCTGGTCGCGCCCGACGGCACGCTCTACAACCTGCACAACCGCACTGGCGGCAGCGCCGACAACATCAACACCACCTACAGCCGCAACCTGTCCAGCGAGGCGCTCAACGGCACCTGGAAACTGCGGGTGAACGACAACGCCAACGCCGACACCGGCTACATCAACAGCTGGAGCGTCACCTTCTGATCGAGTCGCGATAGCACGCAAGAAAAAAGCCCCGGCTTCGGCCGGGGCTTTTCGTTGGGGAGGCGAGGAAAATCCGCGGCAAGGTCGCATGGCGAAGACGTGGCTACTGGAACGCCGCGTATCTCAACCCAGCGCCTCGAAGCGGTTCGCGTCGACGTTTTTGCGCACCTTCTCCGGGTCCCAGATGCGGCCGTTCATGGCGATGTACACGCCCGGCGGCAGGCACTGCACCGCGCCGACCGCGGTGCCGATGTTGAACTCCGCGTCCGAGCCGCGGAAGCGCGCCGGGCTCAGCGCGCCGGTAAGCACGATGGTCTTGTCGGCCAGGCTGGCCAGCACCCTGGCGGTCTCGACCATGGTGTCGGTGCCGTGTGTGACCAGCACGTGCCGCGCCGGCTGCGCGGCGATCGTGGCGCGCAGCAGTTCGCGGTCCTCGGCGCTGATGTGCAGCGAGTCCTTGCGGATGATCGGGATCACGGTGAACTGGAACGTCACCCCGAGCTCGCGCAGGATGCCGCCGATCTGCGGCTCGCCGATCTGGTAGTCCGACTTGTCGTCGAAGTAGATCTTGTCGATCGTGCCGCCGGTTGTGACGATGCAGAGCTGGTCCATCGTGGGCAATCGCGTGCGAAGAAGAGGCTGCGATTATAAGCCCCCCGAACTTTGCTCCCTCCCTTGCGAAGCAGGGGGCGAAGCGGGGCGCTTGCGAGCCATTGGCTCGCGCCCCGATAAGCGCCGACGGGCTATGCCCGTCGGCCGGACGGTTAGGGGAGGGGTGCTTTTCGCACCGCGCGGAAAACCCAAAGCACCCCCTCCCAACCGTCCGGCCCGCAGGCAAAGCCTGCGGTCATTCGTCAGCCCGCAAGCCAGTGGCTTGCAAGCGGGCCTCCTCATCCCCCTTCGCTGCGCGAAAGGGGAGGAGCAAAACAGTCCTCGCGCTCTAAATTCGCTCAACTACTTCGTGCGCGCGGCCTTCTTCTGCGCCAATCGCGCGCGCATGCCCGGGCCACTGGCGGCGAAGATGATCACCAGCGCCAGCGCGACCTCGGCCAGCGCGTAGCCGCGCTCGCCCGGGCGCGAGTAGGCGACCATCACCCCGTGGCTGAACCAGAACAGCGCGAACACCGAGGCCCAGTAGCCGGCGGTGCGGCGCCCGCGCCAGCGGCCGAGCGCGAGCAGCGCCGGCGGCAGCGCGAACACCACCAGCGCGACCCACGGCGACGGCGTCGGCGCGAACCAGACCACGAACAACACCGCGAGCAGCGCCAGCGCCGCTACCAGCACGCGCGCGGCGCGGGTGGTCGGCGGCACGCCGTTGCCGGAATTCGTGGAAGCGCTCATGCGCCCAGCTTCGCGGCGGTCATCGCCAGCCGCCGGCCAAGCGCGCGCGCGAGCTGCGCCTCGTCGTCGCTGAGCTGCGGATCGTCGCCGGTGCCCGCGACGTGGCTGGCGCCGTACGGCGTGCCGCCGCTGTGCGTGGTGCTCAACCGCGGCTCGGTATAGGGAATGCCGAGCAGCACGCAGCCGTGGTGCAGCAGCGGCACCATCATCGTCAGCAGGGTCGACTCCTGGCCGCCGTGCATGCTCGCGGTGGAGGTGAACACCGCCGCCGGCTTGCCGACCAGGGTGCCGCTAGCCCATTCGCTGCCCAGGCCGTCGAGCCAGTGCTTGAGCGGCGCGGCCATGTTGCCGAAGCGGGTCGGGCTGCCGAGCGCGAGGCCAGCGCATTCGACCAGGTCGTGCGCCTGCACGTAGGGCGCGCCGTCGTCGGGCACCGGCGGCGCGGCGGTCTGGGTGACCGCGGCCACCGGTGGCACCGTGCGCACGCGCGCCGCCATGCCCTCGACTTCGCCGATGCCACGCGCGACCTGCCGCGCCAAGCCCGCGACCGAACCGCCGCGGCTGTAGTAGAGCACCAGGATCTCAGGCATGCGTTCCTCCATCAAAGCCGATCAAGCCTAACGCTTTTGCTCCCTCCCTAGCGCAAAGCACAGCGGAGGCTTCTGCTCCCTCCCTTGCGCAACGCGCAGGGGAGGGTTGGGGAGGGGTGCTGTTGCTGTTGCCTCCATTTCGTATCAACAAGCAACGAGTGCCTTGGCAAAAAGAAAAGCAAGAGCACCCCCTCCCAGCCTCCCCCTGCGCTTCGCGCAAGGGGAGGAGAAAAAGAACGGCCAATGCGATGCACACCACGCATCGGTTACCCTCGCGCGATGGAACCGCTGGATTCATTGAACCGCTGGAGCGACCGCCTGCGCGACCGCGCGCGCGCGGACACGTTCTTCCGCTTCCTCGCCAAACGCTCGCTCGACGACAACCTGTTCCAGGCCGCCGGCTCGCTGGCATTCACCACCGTGTTCGCGCTGGTGCCCCTGTCGATGGTGGTGTTCGGGGTGTTGGCCGGCTTCCCGGTGTTCAGTCAGTGGAGCGACCAGCTCAGCGACTACGTGTTCTCCAACTTCGTGCCGTCCGCGGCGCGTTCGGTCGAGGATTACCTCAAGCAGTTCTCCGCCAACGCCGGCAAGCTGACCACCGCCGGTATCGTCGCCCTGCTGGTGTCGCTGCTGATTACCCTGACCAGCGTCGAGTCGACCTTCAACCGCATCTGGCGGGTCAAGTCGGCGCGGCCGAAGTTCAGCCGGTTCCTGGTCTATTGGACGGTGCTCACCCTGGGCGCGCTGCTGGCGGTGGCGAGCATGGCGATCTCGGCGCGCTTCTTCGCGCTGTCGGTGTTCGAGACCCAGGTCGGCAACCTGCTCGAGCGTTTCATGCTGCAGCTGGCGCCGATGATGATCGAGCTGTTCGCGATCGCGACCATCTACCGGGTGGTGCCGCACCGCACGGTCAAGTGGCGGCACGCCGTCGCCGGCGCGGTGCTGGCGACATTCCTGTTCGAGGCGATCAAGTGGGCCATCGGCCTGTACCTGGGCAGCTTCGGGGCGGGCGCGTACGCGAAGATCTACGGCACGCTCGCGTTCGTGCCGATCTTCCTGCTGTGGATCTACCTGGGCTGGGTCGCGGTGCTGCTGGGCGCGTCGCTGGCCTCGTCGATCTCCGCGTTCCGCTACCAGCCGGCGAACATGCGCCTGCCGCATGGCTACGAGATGTACGGCCTGCTGCGCCTGGTCGCGCGCTTCAACGAGGCGCGTAAGCAGGGCAGCGGCTTGCACAGCGACCAGATCCAGCAGCTCGAGCCGATGCTTACCGACGAGTTGGTGCAGCAAATGCTTGCGCAGTTGTGCCAGATCAACCTGGTGCGGCGCGCCGAAGACGGCGAGTGGCTGCTGTCGCGGGATCTCGACGACCTGACTCTCGCCGAGCTCTACGAGGCCTGCCAGCTGCGCATCCCGATCGCCGAGGCGCACTTGCCGTGCCGCGAGGATTCGCTCGGCCACGCCGCCACCGCCGCGATCGACGAACTGCGCATTCCGCTGCGCGACCTGCTCAAGCGCCGCGTGGGCAGCATCCACGCGGACCCGGCCAAACACCAGGACTGACCCGATGCCGTCTTCCGCCTCACCCGTGCTGTTGTTGTCGATCGCGCTGCTGCTGGCGGCCTGCAAGCCGGCGCCGCCGGGCGAGCAAAAGCCCGCCGCCGGGCCGGCGCCCACGACCGCCGCGCCGGCCACCCGGCCAACGAAAACCTCGCCAACCCCGTCGCCGGACGCCGCACGCGCCACGCCGGTGATCCCCGCGCTGCGCATCGCCACCCTCGACGGCACGCCGTACGAGCTGTCCGCGCACCGCGGCAAGTGGGTGGTGCTCAACTTCTGGGCGACCTGGTGCGCGCCGTGCCTGAAGGAGATGCCGGAGCTGTCCGCGCTCGATGCGATGCGCGAGAACATCGAGGTCGTCGGTCTGGCCTACGAGGACATCGAGCCGGCCGACATGCGCGCGTTCCTGAAGAAACACCCGGTGGTGTACCCGATCGCGATCGTCGACACCTACGACCCGCCGAAGGACTTCGACACGCCGCGCGGCCTGCCGACCACCTACCTGATCGCGCCCGATGGCACGGTCGCGAAGAAGTTCCTCGGCCCGGTGACCGCGCGCGAGATCGAGGCGGCGATCGCGGCCGGGAAGGTGGCGCCGTGAGCGCGGCACGGTTCCTGGTCGGCGGCAAGGTGCAGGGCGTGTGGTTTCGCGCCTCGGCCCGCGACCAGGCGCAGGCGCTGGGCCTGCGCGGCCATGCCCGCAACCTCGCCGACGGCCGCGTGGAAGTGCTCGCGGTCGGCGATGACGCCGCGATCGACGAGCTGGCCGCCTGGCTGCGCATCGGCCCGCCGCTGGCGCGCGTGGAGGAGCTGGAGCGATTCGAAGCCGATGCCGGCGAGGCCCACGTCGGCTTCAGCATCGATTGAAGGCGGTACCTTGGTTCGAAAGGGATCAGTCCGGAGTGGGCAAGTTCCAGGCAGAAAAAACGAACCTGACCCCTGTTTCTCTTTCTTGCGTTTGCGCCCGCCGGGCCGGCCGGCCCACTCTGCGGCGGATTCAAACGGTATTGTTCTCTGACCCCATACAGGACCGTCATCGCGTCGCGGCAAGAATGACGGCGACCGTCTCCTCCGGCATATCCCACATGGGAAAGTGCCCGCTGGCTTCGAACCAATGCAGGACCGCGGAAGGAAAAGCCAACTGGGCCCGCGCCGCCTGTCTTGGAAGGCACAGACGGTCATTCCGGCCCCATCCAATCACGATTCGCCGAGCGGGGTCGGCGGCAGGACCGGCCTGCTCCGGTCCGGTGGCAAGATCGCGGACCAGGGCATCGAATGTCGATGTGGTGCTCAGGCCCGTCAACTCGGTCGCGACCACCTTAGGGTCGAGCGCCCAGGGGTGCGAGGAGAGCTGCGCCAGCAATACGGTGCGCGTCGCCGCGTTCCGGCTCAGCATTGGCAGTCCGGGCCGGATTGCCCGCAGCAGTCGCCCTGAAATCCCGATGGTGGTCCGGAAAAACGTTCGCTCCCACCCCCGCCAGAAGCCGCCCGGATCAAGTGCGACAACATTTCCCACGTTGCCGCGTCGAGCGAGTTCAAGCACGATTCGCGCGCCCATCGAACTGCCGACGAGATCGATCCCCACCAAATCATTGTCTGCGATGTAGCGCTCGACACTTCCCACCAGACCGAAAAACGCTCCGCTGTCATGCTCAACCGGCGAGGCACCATGTCCGGGCAGGTCAATCGCGATGACGGTTCGGTCGATGCTCAACGCATCCAGGATGGTGCTCCATGACCGCCAACTTCCGCCCAGACCGTGGACGAGCAGAAGCTTGCGGCCGGTGCCACGTTGGATATGGTGCATTTCTGGATTCCTTCGCTTCGACACTTAACGCTGATGATCCGCCGGCGGCGCCAGCGAAGCAGGCCTCGGCATGGTTTATGTTCGGCCGTGATTTGCGCGTGCACGCGGAGTGCTTTTCACCACCAGAAACCGAAACGGGGTCAACCGAAACGGGGTCAGGTTCGACTTTCTCCTGACCCTAAAGCTCGATGGCTGCTGGAGCGCGAGTGATTCCGGCTCGACGTTGAGTGAATTTCACTCGCGCGTAAGTGATTCCGGCTCGGCGTTGCGTGAATTTCACTCGCCCGCAAGTGATTCGGGCTCGGCGTTGAGTGAACTTCACTCGCGCGCAAGTGATTCCGGCTTGGCGGCGAGTGAATTTTCCTCGCTCGCGAGTGATTTCGGGCTCGGCCGCGAGTGAATTTCACTCGCGCGCGAGTGATTTCGGCTCGGCGGCGAGTGAGTTCCGCTCGAACGCCAGTGGACGTGGGTCGGATTTCACGCATGCGCCGGCCTCGCCTCCAACTGCCCGGCATGGCGCTGCACATCGGGTTGGCACTTCGCGTCGCACGCAGATTGCGCCGCTATCCGGCGCGCGGCGCCACCCACGCCTCGACCACATGCTCGGCGTAGTCGTCCTGCAGCGGGATCACCAAGCCGTCCTGCTCGATGCCGTCGACCGTGAGCCGCGACTGCCCGCCCGGCGGCAGCTGCCGCACGCGGATCCGGTACACGCTGTCGCGGTAGCGGTAGCGCAGCGAGTACTCGGGCCAGTCGTGCGGGATGCACGGCGCCAGGCGCAGGCGGTCGCCTTCGCGCTGCAGGCCCAATAGCGACTCGACCACCAGCCGGTACATCCAGCCGGCCGAGCCGGTGTACCAGGTCCAGCCGCCGCGGCCGACGTGCGGCGGCACCGCGTACACGTCGGCGGCGACCACGTAGGGTTCGACCTTGTAGGTCGCCACGGCCTCGGGGCTGTCGCCGTGGTGCACCGGGTTGATCATGCGCAGCAGTTCCCACGCGCGCGCGCTGTCGCCCAGGTGCGCGAACGCCATCGTCGCCCAGATCGCCGCATGCGTGTATTGGCCGCCGTTCTCGCGCACGCCGGGCACGTAGCCTCGGATGTAGCCCGGGTCCTGCGCGGTCTGGTCGAACGGCGGGTCGAGCAACTGCACCAGGCCGGCGTCGCGGCGGACCAGATAGCGGTCAAGCGAGGCCATCGCCTGGCGCGTGCGCTCGGGGTCGCCGGCGCCGGACAGCACCGACCAGCTCTGCGCGATCGAATCGATCCGGCATTCGTCGCTGGCGGTGGATCCCAACGGCGCGCCGTTGTCGAACCACGCACGCCGGTACCAGGCGCCGTCCCAGGCGTGCAGTTCGAGGTTGCCGCGCAGTGTCTCCGCCGCGTCCAGGCAGTGGTCGGCGAAGCCGGCGTCGCCGCGCGCGCGGGCGACGCCGCTGAAGCGGTTGAGCACGTCGAACAGGAAGAAGCCCAGCCACACGCTCTCGCCGCGGCCGCGCTCGCCGACGCGGTTCATGCCGTCGTTCCAGTCGCCGGTCGCGATCAGCGGCAGGCCACGTTCGCCGACCAGTTCCAGCCCGCGCTGCAACGAGCGCACGCAGTGCGCGTACAGGTTCTCGCGCAGCAGCGAGCGCAGCGGCAGGTCGTAGTACGACTCTTCGTCGGCGTTGACAGGGCGGCCCTCGATGTACGGGACGACCTCGTCGAGTACGCCGGCGTCGCCGGTCGCGCCGATGTAGCGGCAGGCCGCCAGCGGCAGCCACAGGTAGTCGTCGGAGCAGCGCGTGCGCACGCCGCGGTCCAGTGGCGGGTGCCACCAGTGCAGCACGTCGCCCTGCGGGAACTGGTGCGCGGCGCTGAGCAGCAGGTGCGCGCGTGCGCGCTGCGGCTCGGCGTGGACCATCGCCATGGTGTCCTGCAACTGGTCGCGGAAGCCATAGGCGCCGCTGGACTGGTAGTAGCCGCTGCGCGCGAGGAAGCGGCAGCCGATCGTCTGGTACAGCAGCCAGCCGTTGGCGAGCACGTCGACGCTGGGATCGGGCGTCTGCACCTGGATCGTGCCCAGGGTGCGCAGCCAGTAGATGCGCACGGCGTCGAGCGCGTCGTAGGCGGCATCCACACCACGCGTGCGCCGCGCCAGCGCGACCGCATCGGCCCAGTCACGCCCGAGGCCGAGGCGGAACACGGTCTCGCTGGCCTCCACGGCATCGAGCTGCAGCGGCACCTGGATCGCCGCGCACGGGTCCAGCCCCGGGCCGAGCTTGCCCGACAGCCGCTCGCGCCCCATAGCGGCGGGCCGCTGCGGGTGGCCGTTGCGGCCGAGGAATTCGGCCCGGTCGCCGGTGACGCTGCGCGCCGGCGCGCCGGGCGCGACCGGGTCGGTGTCGAAGAACGCGACCCGGCCCTCGAATTCGGTGTTGTAGGCGTTGCGCGCGGTGAGCACGCCGCTGTCGCCGTCGATCTCGGTGACCACGTGCATCTGGGTCTTGGCGTGCAGGTCGCCAAGGATCCACTCGACGTAGCCGGTCGCGCTCAGCCGCCGCGGCCGCCCGCTGCGGTTGTGCAGCTTGAGCACGCTGAACTTCACCGCGTCCTCGAGCGCGACGTACACCCACAGCTCGCTGGCGATGCCGTCCTCGACGTGCTCGTAGACGCTGTAGCCGAAGCCGTGGCGGGTGCGGTACGGGCCTTCGCCGCGGCACGGCAGCGGCATCGGCGACCAGACCCGGCCGCTGTCCTCGTCGCGCAGGTAGAACGCCTCCCCGCACGCGTCGCCGACCGGGTCGTTGTGCCACGGCGTGAGCCGGAACTCGTGCGCGTTCTCGCCCCAGGTATAGCCCGGCGCGCTCTCGCTGACGACGCAGCCGAACTGCGCGTTGGCCAGCACGTTCGACCACGGCGCCGGCGTGGTCTGGCCGTCGGCGAGGTCGATCACGTACTCGCGGCCGTCGGGCGAGAAGCCGCCGAGGCCGTTGCCGAGGAGGCGGGTGTCGGCGACCGCATCGAACGGCCACGGGTCGAGCACAGCCGCCGCCGGTGCGCCGCGCGCGTGCGCGTCCGCAGCGGTCGTGTCGGGCGCCGGCGCCTCGTCGAGCAGGTCGGGCTGCACCGGCGCCGGCAGCAGCAGCGACATCGCTGGCACGACGGGCGGGCGTCTACCGACCTGCTCGGCCAGACTGCCGCGCGCATCGCTGAGGATCACCCGCGCCACCGACTGGATTAGGATCCGATCCTCCTGCGAGATCTGCTGGGTCGGGCGCACGAAGATGCCGCCGGGGCGGTCGATCACGTGCGCCTCCACGCCCGCCGCGATCAGGCCCATGATCTGGTCCTGCAGCTGCTGGCGGTAGCCGGCCTGGTCCTCGTTCCAGATCACCAGGTCGACTGCCAGGCCCTTGAGCCGCCAGTACGCGTGCGCCTGCACCAGCTGCCGCACCAGCTCGATGTTGTCCGCGTCGGCGATCTGCACCAGCACCACCGGCAGGTCGCCGGAGATCGCCTGGCCCCACAGCCCCGACTGGCCGCGGCGGTTCTGCAGCAGCACCGCCGGTTCGGCGCGCAGCACCGGGTTCGCGTACAGCACCAGCCCGGCCAGGCGCTCGTACAACTGCGCATCGGCCTGGCTGGCGTTGATCTGGCGGCGCACGACCTGACTGTGGGTCCAGGCCAGGTCGAACACGCGGTCGGCCAGGCGCCGGTCGCGGTACTTCTCGATCAGGCCGGCGCAGGCGTCGCGCGTGCCGCCGACGCCGGTGACCATGTCGACGGTCGCGGTCTGGCCCGGCGCCAGGGTGATGCGGCTGCGGATCGCGACGATCGGATCGAGCACCGAGCCGTCGGTGTTGGACAACGCATCGGTGCCGGTCAGCGCGCGCGGTCGCTGCAGGCTGTGGCCGCGGCCGACGAAGCGCGCGCGATCGGTTTCGTACGAGATCGCGTCGATGTCGGCGCCGTGCACCGCCACCAGGTGGAACATCCACGGCGGGCTCTCGTCGTGGCCGCGCGCGCGCCGGGTGCAGACGATCGCCTGCTTCATCGGCACCAGTTCGGTCTGCACGAACAGGTTGCTGAAGGCCGGGTGCAGCTCGTCGGAGATCGCCGGCGCCAGCACCACCTCGGCGTAGCTGGTGATCTCGATCGCGCGCGGCTCGCGCGTGCGGTTGGTGATGCGCAGCCGGCGCAGCTCGATGTCGTCCTCGGGCGACACCGCGATCTCGGTGTGGGTATCGAAGCCCAGGTGGCGGCCGCGGAACTCGGCCTTGGCGTCGGAGAAGATCGCCTCGTAGCCTTCGACCGCGACCGTGCACGGCTGGTGGGTGGTCGACCAGAACTGGCCGCTGTCGACGTCGCGCAGGTAGCAGAAGCTGCCCCAGTGGTCGCGCGTGCCGTCCTCGCGCCAGCGCGTGACCGCCATGTCGTGCACGCGGCTGTAGCCGCCGCCGGCGCTGCTGACCATGAGGTGGTAGCGGCCGTTGGAGAGGATCTGCACCGCCGGGCGCGCCATGTCGGTGCCGCGGAACACGCGCAGCCGGGTCTCGGCGACTTCCGACAGCGGACTGGCGCCGGCGACCTCGGCCGCGTGCGGGTGGAACACGCCGGTGCGCGGGATGCGCTCCTGCAGCAGCAGCAAGGTCGCCTGGAACTCGGGGTCGGCGACGAAGCGCTTCTGCATCGGCTGGTCGCACAGCAGGTAGGCCAGCGACAGCAGGCCCATGCCCTGGTGGTGGACCATGAACGAGCGGATCACCGCGTGGCTCTGCCCGCGCGGCAAGCGCGCGGCGGTGTAGTCGATCGCCTCGAACAGGCCGAAGCGGCCGGCGAAGCCCTCGGCGGTGAGTCGCTGCAGGTTCTCGCACGCGGCCTCGGGCGCGACCATCAGCGCCATCATGCTCGCGTACGGCGCGATCACCAGATCCTGCGCCAGGCCACGCTTCAGGCCCAGCCCCGGCACGCCGAACGCGCGGTACTGGTAGTTCATGCGGGTGTCGACCAGGTTGTAGCCGGACTCTGAAATGCCCCAGGGCACGTCGCGCTGGCGGCCGTATTCGATCTGGCGGTCGACGCAGTTGCGCGCGGTCTGGTCGAGCAGGGTGCCCTCGAAGCTGGGCATCACCAGTTGCGGCATCAGGTACTCGAACATCGAGCCCGACCACGACAGCAGCGTGGCGTCGCCGTCGATCTCGGTCAGCAGCCGGCCCAGCGCGAACCAGGTCTCCTGCGGCAGCTGGCCCTGGGCGATGGTGACGAAGCTGCACAGCCTCGCCTCGGAGGCGAGCAGGTCGTAGTAGCCCGGGTCGCGGCGCTGCTCATCGACGTTGTAGCCGATCGCGAGCAGGTGCCGCGCCGAATCGTAGAGGAAGCCGTACTGATGCTGCGCGCACTGGCTGGCGACGTGCGCGAGGCGCTCGAGTTCGGCGATCCGCGCCTGCGCGCGCGTGGCGGCGACGGCGACGGCGTGCGCGCGTTCGTCGTCGGGGTCGTGCGGCCCGGACGCGGACGCGGCGACGCCGCGCGCGAGTTCGCGCAGGGTCGGGATCGGTTGCACGGAAGCGGGCACGCCGTCGCCATCGCTGGGCGCATCCAGCCACGACGCCAGCCACGGCACGAGCCACAGCAGGTCGTCGTGCACGCTTTCGCATTGGCGCAGCAGCGCGCGTTGCCAGAACCGCGCTTCGTCGTCGGTCGCCGCGGGGTCGGCATCGGGCGCGGGTTGCTGCAGGTCGCGGGCGAGGCTGCGCAGCCTCGCCAGCAGCTGGGCCGCATCGCGCAGGCTGGTCGGCGCGGCAGTGCCGGCGTCGTCGAGGGCGTCCTGGAACTGCGCCACCGCGGCGTGCGCTGCCTGGCCGCCGCCGCTCGCGTCGCCGTGCGCTTCGACCAGCACCGCCAGAGTGTCGGCCAACCCGGCCCAGGTCGCCGGCGACAGCAGCGGCGCATCGGGCAAGGCCAGCAGCCCCTGCCGCAGCGTCAGCAGGTGGCCGGCGAGGTTGCCGCTGTCGACCGTGGACACGTAGCGCGGCGGCAGCGGCTGCAGGGTTTCGGTGTCGTACCAGTTGTAGAAGTGGCCGCGGTGGCGCGGCAAGGACTCCAGCGTGTGCAGGGTGTTGCGGCAGCGGGTCATCAGCTCGCCGACCGGGACGTAGCCGAAGTCGTACGCGGCCAGGTCGGCGAGCAGCGCCAGGCCGATGTTGGTCGGCGAGGTGCGGCGCGCGACCACCAGCGTCGGGTGCTCCTGCACGTTGTCCGGCGGCAGCCAGTGGTCGGCGGCGGTGACGTGGGTGTCGAAGAACGCCCAGGTGCGGCGCGCGAGGCGGCGCAGGAACTTGGTCTGCGTCAGGGACAGCGGCACCCCGGCGCGCTGGCGCGGGCGCCCGAGCCACCACATCAGCCACGGCGACAGCGCCCACAACGCCAGCACCGGCGCGGCGACCGGCAGCGCGGCGGGCTGCACGAAGGCGATCGCCGCGGCGCTGGCCAGCGCGAACGCCGGCCCGAACCACATCGTCCGCAACGCCGCCAGCGCGCCGTCGCCGAGCGTGCGCTCGACCTCGCTGGACGGGCTCCACTGCAGCAGGCGCCGGCGCGACACGCCCATCCGCCACAACGTGCGCGCAATCGCATCCAGGCTGAAGTACGCCTCGTACGGCAGGCACGCGAGCGCCAGTGGCACGCGCGCGAAGTTGCGCAGCACCGCGGCCATCGCCTGGTGCAGGTGCGCACGCAGCGGCAGGTCGGGCGGGCGGCTGGCCAGGTCGATCATCGAGGCCAGCAGCGGCGGCACCACCGCGATCGCCAGCACCCACGCCGTCCACGCCAGCGGCGCCGGCGCGAACAACCAGCCCAGCACCAGCAACGCGGTGATCGCCGCCGGTACCAGCGAGCGGCGCAGGTTGTCGACCAGCTTGCCGCGCGACAGCAGCGACAACGGGTTGCGTTCGCCGCGCACGTCGGTGCGCCGCACCCACGGCCAGATCCACGGCAGCAGCTGCCAGTCGCCGCGGATCCAGCGGTGCCGGCGCTTGACGTCGACCGCGTAGCGCGACGGGTAGTCCTCGTACAGCTGCACGTCGCTGACGAGTCCGGCGCGCGCGTAGCAGCCCTCGAGCAGGTCGTGGCTGAGGATGCTGTCGGCCGGCATGCGGCCCTCGAGCGCGCACTCGAACGCCTCGACGTCGTAGATGCCCTTGCCGACGAACGAGCCTTCGCTGAACAGGTCCTGGTAGACGTCCGACACCGCACGCGTGTACGGATCGATGCCCGGCTCGCTGCCGTACAGGCGCGCGTACCACGAGCGCGCCTGGCCGCTCATCGCGATGCCCACGCGCGGCTGCAGGATGCCGTAGCCGCGGGTGACCACGCCCCGCACCGGGTCGAACTGGGCGCGGTTGAGCGGGTGGGCGAGGGTGCCGACCAGCTGCCGGGCGGCATCGCGCGGCAGCTGGGTGTCGGTGTCCAGGGTGATGACGTAGCGCACCCCGGCCAGCGCGTCGGTGTCGCCGACGATTAGCGAGAACGCGTCGCGCGCACCCGTGCGGAGCAGCGCGTTGAGCGCGGCCAGCTTGCCGCGCTTGCGTTCGTGACCCATCCAGGTGCCTTCGCGCGGGTTCCACAGCCGCGGCCGCTGGAACAGGAAGAAGATGTCGCCGCTGCCATTGGCATGGCGCAGGTTCAGTGCCTCGATCTCGCGGCGCGCCGCGACCAGCAGCGCCGCATCGCCGGGCAGTTCGGCCGCGTCGGCATCGAAGAAGTCGGTGAGCAGTGCGAAGCGCAGGTTGCGGTCGCGGTTGGCCAGGAAGCGCACCTCCAGCGCTTCGACCAGGTCGCGCAACGCCGCTTCGCTGCCGAACATCGTCGGCACCACCACCAGCGTGCGCGCTGAAGCCGGGATGCCTTCGGAGTAATCCAGCCGCGGCAGTGCGCGCGGCGTGGCCAGAAGGGTCGTGGCCCAGTTGACCGCCGCCACGCCCAGCTCGCTGAACGCGATCACGCACAGCACGCCGACCAGCCACGGCCAGGCCGGGCCAAGCCAGGCCGGCGCCGCGGCGACCACCAGCCCGTGGGTGAAGATCGCGACGATCAGCGCGATCGGCAGCGTGTACGCCAGCAGCGGCACCCGCCGCGCGGTCTTGCGCACCGCGGCGTTGACGCCGTGGCGCGGCGCCAGCGCCACTTCGAGCTCGCGCCGGCCGTCGTCGACCAGGTAGTAGCCCACGTGCGCGGCGACGTCGTTGGGGTCGCCCTGGGCCGCGCGCTGGCGGGCCAGCTCCAGCGCCTTGTGCGCGACATCCACTTCGAGCAGCCCGCCGCGCCGCGCGATCTGTTCGGCGACGTGGCGGTAGCGGTCGCGGGTGGCGAAGTCCATCAGCCCGTAGGTGCCGTTGGGGTCTTCGCGCAGCGCGTGCTCGACCACGCTCATCGTCTCGACGAACTCGCGCCAGTCCATCATCGCCAGGAAGCGCAGGCTGCCGATCGAGTTGCTGACCGAGACCTGGTCGGCGGCCTGCTGCTGGTTCTCGGTCTGCACCATCTGCTCGATGGTCTGGTCGCTGTCGGCCAGCCACTGCTCGACCCAGGTCAGTGGCAGCGACAACGCCGAGCTCTGGCCCTGCAGGCGGCGCGCCAGTTCGGCCACGAACGAGCTGGCCACCGGCGGCTGCGAGCGCGCCATGTCGGCCACCGCCAGCACCAGGTTCTTGGGGTCGGACTCGGCCACTTCGGTCAGGCGGTCGGCCCACAGGTCGGCGAGGTTGCGGTCGGTGCGGTCGGCGAGGATCCGCGCGCTGACCCGGCGCAGGTTCTCGATCAGCGCCAGCCGCAGCATGATCGGGATCGCCCACAGTTCGCCGAGCTTGAGCGGGGTCACGCTCTGGTAGGCCGCGACGAAGCGCGCCAGGCTGTCCGCATCCACCCGGCCATCGCCGTGCGAGATCGCGTTGAGAGCGATGTCGTAGACCCGCGGCAGGTCGCGCGACGCGCCATGGGTCAGGCGGGGCAATTCGCGGCTGTAGCCCTTGGGCAGATGCCGGCGCGCGATCGAGATCTGCTCCTCGATCAGGTAGATGTTGTCGAGCAGCCACTCGCCGGCCGGGGTCAGCCGACGGTTGGCATGGGCGGCCTCGTTGAGCAGGCTGCAGACGTCGTCGAGCACCTGCTGGTTCTCACCCAGACGCTGCAGCAGCAGGTCCGGCGCCGGCGCGGTGCTGACCCGGTGCGCGCGCGCGAGCGCCTTGCCGTGGCGCTCCATCTGCTCGGCGCTGAACAGCTGCGCGCGCAACGGCGGCTCACTGGCGAGGGCACCACGCCGGGCCACGCGGCGGGCGGAGCGGCGGGTGGTCGAACGGGTGGCGCGGAGCCACGCGCGCAGCAGGGTCTTGCGGGTCGCCATCCAGCAGAGGCCGAGTCGATCGGGCGGGGGTGCCTGGATCGAGCATCGCATCGGGCTCATACGGGTTTTGTGAATCGGTGCCGCGGTGCCCGTGCGGCGGGCCTGGTGGCACGGGCGGCTGCTTGCCGCCGCGGCCGCCGCGACCCTTGGCGGCACTACTCGCCGTCGTAGGCCGGGATCGGCTGGAGCACGCCGTAGCGTTCGCGGCGCGGCTTGCCCGGCAGCGGCGCGAACTCGAGCGGCACCAGCGGCACGTGGGTGTCGGGCAGGCGGTCGAGCAGGTCGCGGATCAGGGTCAGGCGCCCGCGCTTCTGGTCGTTGAAGTCGACCAGCGTCCACGGCGCGTGCGGGGTGTGGGTGGCCTTGAGCATCGCTTCGCGTGCACTGGTGTACTGCGCATATTTCTTGCGCGCCTCGAGATCGATCGGCGACAGCTTCCAGCGCTTGAGCGGGTCGGCCAGGCGTTCGGCGAAGCGCGCCTCCTGCTCGGCCTGGTCGCAGCACAGCCAGTACTTGAACAGCACGATGCCGTCGTCGACCAGCAGCTGCTCGAACGTCGGCGCCTGCTTGAGGAACGCCTTGACCTGCGCGGCGTCGGCGAAGCCCATCACCTGCTCGACGCCGGCGCGGTTGTACCAGCTGCGGTCGAACAGGGCGATCTCGCCGGCGGCCGGCAGGTGCGGCACGTAACGCTGGAAGTACCACTGCGCCGCTTCGCGCTCGCTGGGCTTGGGCAGCGCAACGACGTGGCATTGGCGCGGGTTGAGGTGCGCGGCGATCGCCTCGATCGCGCCGCCCTTGCCCGCGGTGTCGCGCCCTTCGAGCAGCACCACCGCGCGCTTGCCGGTGTGCTTGAGCCAGCGCGCCATCGCCGCCAGTTCCAGCTGCAGCGGTTCGAGCAGCGCTTCGTACTCCTTGCGCTTGAGCTTGCTCATGGCTTGGCCTTGCGTGCCGGCGTGCGCTTGGTGCCGGCCATGCCCGAGGCGACTTCGAGCAGCGCCCCCTGCTGCTTGGCATTGAGCGCGCGATAGGCGGCCAGCAGGTCGTGCTCGCCCTGGCTGCGCGCCGGGTCGAAGGTGCTGGCCAGTTCGGCGAGCAACGCCCCGGCGGGCACGCCGAAGGTGCGCGCGAGCGCGTCGAGCTGGTCCTTGCCCGGCAGCTTCTCGCCCTGCAGCCAGGCGCTGACGGTGGCGACGCCGGCGCGGGGAATTGCGGTGGCGATGTCGGCGGTGCTCATGCCGCGGGCCTTGGCGAGCAGGCGCAGGGTGGTGGCAAGCGGCATGTCGAGCACTCCGGTCATTCCTTCAGGCGGGGACGCAACGTGGCCAGGTTGCACGGCCGCGTGCGGGCATCGAGCTGGGCGTGGATGATCTTCTCCCACGCGGTGCGGCAGGCCGAGGTCGAGCCCGGCAGCGCGAACACGAACGTGCCATTGGCCAGCCCGGCGAACGCGCGCGATTGCAGGGTCGAGGTGCCGATCTCGTCGAAGCTGAGCGCGCGGAACAGTTCGCCGAAGCCGGGCATCAGCTTGTCGAGCAGCGGCTGCAAGGCTTCGGGCGTGGAGTCGCGGCCGGTGAAGCCGGTGCCGCCGGTGACCAGCACGCCGTCGATCGCGGGATCGGCAATCCAGCGCGACACGATCGCGCGCAGCTGGTAGCGGTCGTCGGGCAGCAACGCGCGTTCGGCCAGCGCATGGCCGGCTTCGACCAGCGCGGCGGCGAGGTAGTCGCCGGAGCTGTCATCGGCCAGCGTGCGCGAATCCGACACGGTGAGCACGCACAGGTTCAAAGGAATGAAATCGCGGTCGGCGGTCATGCCGGCAGTGTAGGGCGGGTTTCAACCCGCCGTCGCCATGCAAGGTTTCCCGGAATATGGGATGTCGATCCGGGGCGGCGATTCCTCGCTATCTGGTGGGGCGGGATGGCGGGTTGAAAACCGCCTACAACGGCCGCGCCCTACAACAGCCGCGCCATGCGTTGCACCACACCGGCGAAATCCGCGGCGAACCCGTCCATGTCGAACAGCCCGCTGTCCTCGCGGCGCTGCGCCAGCTCCGCGCGAACGGCGGCCAGTGCGTGCGGGTCGCGCCCCAGTGCGACCGCGCGCGCGACGAACGCGGCATCGTCGTCGACGTTCATCGCGCCCATGCCGAGGTGGTGGTTGAGGCTGCCGGCGACGCGCGCGGCAAACGTATCGCCCGGCCGCGTCAGCACCGGGCAGCCGGCCCACAACGCATCGGAGGCGGTGGTGTGGGCGTTGTACGGCTGCGTGTCGAGGAACAGGTCGGCCAGCTGCAGGCGGGCGAGGTAGTGCAGGTGCGGTTGCTTGGCCATGAACACCAGCCGCTGCGGGTCGACGGCCTGCGCCTGCGCGAACGCGCGCAACCGCGCATCGGCCTGACCCGGCCCCGACAGCAACCACAGCACGCTGCCGGGCACTTCGCGCAGCACCGCCAGTGCGCGGGACATGCTGTGCGGGTTGAGCTTGTAGCTGTTGTTGAAGCAGCAATACACCACACCGGCGCCCTCGGCGGTGCGCTCGGGCAGGGCGCACTCCGCGCGGGTGGGTGTCGGCGCAATCGCGCGGCTGGTGTCCGACGGCTGGAAGCAGCGCGGCAGCCAGGCCACGGTCTCGCTGAAGTGCGCAGCCAAGGATTCGGGCAGCACGAAGCGGTCGGCCAGCACGTAGTCGATCCACGGCGCGCCCGAGGTGCCCGGATACGCGAGCCAGTTGACCTGCACCGGCGCCGGGCGCAGCGCCAGCACTTCCGGCGCGCCGCCCCCGCCCCAGCCGCGCAGGTCGAACAGCACGTCGATGCCGGCGTCGCGGATGCGCGCGGCGACCTGGGCGTGGGGCTGCGCGGCGACGTCGTGGAGGGCGTGCGCCGCCGCGTGCAGGCGCTGGCGGATCGGGCTGCCGTCGTCGCGGTTGAGCGCGAACAGGTGGACTTCGATATCCGCTTGCGTGCGCAACGCCTCGAACAACGCCACGGTCAGCAAGCCGGTCGGGTGCGCGCCAAAACCGTTGGACAGGAATCCGACCCGCAGCGGGTGCTCCCCCCGTTGCAAAAGGCGGGCTGGGGGGGATTGGCCCTGCTGCACCGCGCGCGCCACTTCCGCCGCACGCAACCGCGCGCATTGCAGTTGTTCGGCCGCGCTCGCGTCCTCGCTGAGGAACGCGAACGGCTCGACCGCGGCGCGGCCGTCGCGCACCGCGCCGCGCACCTGCGCGGCCAGCGCATCGAGGTCGCGCCAGTCGCACAGCTTGCGCCGCCACGCCAGCAGGTACGCGGCCAGTTGCGGTTCCTGCGGCGCCAGCGCGTAGGCGCGCGCGTAGGCCTCGGCGGCGGCTTCGGCCTCGCCGCTGTCCTCGAGCGCGTGCCCGAGCCAGACCGCGATGCCCGGGTGGTCGGGCGCGTTCGCGGCCGCGCCGCGCAGGCTCGCGACCGCGTCCTCGCGGCGGCCGAGCATCCATTGCGCGCGCCCGAGGCGGGCCAACGCTTCCGGATGGCCGGGGCGCAGCACCAGCGCTTGCCGCGCCGCGGCTTCGCCGGCGCGTGCGTCGCCGGCATCGAGTTCGTGTTCGGCCAGCACGATCCACGCCAGTGCGTTGCCGGGCTCGCGTTCGACCGCGAGCCGGGCTGGGTGGCGGGTGTTGGACTGGTGCACCACCGCGTCAGCCGGCGGCTAGCGGCAGCAGGTAGCGCAGCGTGTCGTCGTAGCGCTGCCAGCCGCGGGATTCGTACAACGCCTGTGCGGCGTGGTTGTCGGGATTGGTTTCCAGCACCAGCCGGAGTGCGCCGTCGCCGCGCGCGAATTCCGCCGCCGCCGCGAGCAGCGCCTGCGCCACCCCGCGCCGCCGCGCCGAATCGTCGACGTACAGGTCGTTCAACACCCACACCCGCGCGGCGCGCACCGACGAGAACGACGGATACAACTGGGTGAACCCCGCCGCCGCGCCATCGAGCTGCGCCAGCAGCACCACCGATTCGTCGCGCTGCAGCCGTTGCGCGATGAACGCGTGCGAAGCGGCGCTGTCGCCGTGCTGGCCGTAGAACTGGCGGTAGCGGTCGAACAGCGGGGCGAGCGTGTCGAGGTCGGCGGCGGTGGCGCGGCGGATGGAAAGGGTCATGGCGGCAAGCTTACTGATCTTGGCCCCATGGTTTGTGCGCAACCGCGAAGGCGGTGATGTCATGGTCTCTGTAGATCCGAGCCTGCTCGGATCGCTCCTAAAACCTCCAAGAAGCGCTCCGAGCGGGCTCGGATCTACAAGAGCGGGTGTCCGACGAGCAGATCGCTCCCGCGCGGCAGGCCCGCACGCGATCCTGCTCAAGCGCCCTGCGTCAACCGCGCCAGCTCGTCGGCCTGGTGCTCCTGCTGCAGTCGCGCGACCAGGTCGTCGAGCGCGCCGGTCAGCACGTTCGGCAGGTCGTACAAGGTCAGCCCCTCGACGCGGTGGTCGGTGATCCGGCCCTGTGGGAAGTTGTAGGTGCGGATGCGCTGGCTGCGGTCGCCGCTGCCGACCTGCAGCTTGCGGGTCTCGGCCTGGGCCGCGGCGGCCTTGGTGACCTGAGCGTCGAGCAGCATCGCCTTGAGCCGCTTCATCGCCTTGTCGCGGTTGGCGTGCTGGCTGCGCTCGGTCTGGCTTTCGACCACCACGCCGCTGGGCAGGTGGGTGATGCGGATCGCCGAGTCGGTCTTGTTGACGTGCTGGCCGCCGGCGCCGGAGGAACGGAACGTGTCGACGCGCAGGTCGGCGGCGTTGATCTCTATGGGCTCTCCCTCGGCTTCGACCGGGATGATCGCCACGGTTGCCGCCGAGGTGTGGATGCGGCCCTGCGACTCGGTCTCCGGCACGCGCTGGACGCGGTGGGTGCCCGATTCGAACTTCAGCTGCGAGTACGCGCCGCGGCCCTCGATCCGGGCGATGACTTCCTTGAAGCCGCCGTGCTCGCCCTGGCTGGCCGACTCGATCTCGACCTTCCAGCCCTGGCGCTCGGCGTAGCGCGAGTACATCCGGAACAGGTCGCCGGCGAAGATCGCCGCCTCGTCGCCGCCGGTGCCGGCGCGCACTTCCAGGTAGATGTCGCCGTCGTCGCGCGCGTCCTTCGGGATCAGGTGCGCGAGCAGTTCGACGTCAAGCTGGGCCAGGCGCGCGGTGGCCGCGGCGATCTCCTCGTCGGCCAGTTCGCGCAGCTCCGGGTCGCCGCGCATCGCCTCGGCGGCGGCAAGGTCGGCCTTGGCGGCGGCTTCGTCGGCCAGCGCGGTGGCGACCGGTTCGAGCTGGGCGAATTCGCGCGACAGCTTGCGGAACTGGTCGTTGTCGGCGATCACCGTCGGGTCGCCGAGCAGGCGCTCGAGTTCCTCGCGGCGTTCGGCGAGGGCTTCGAGCTTGCGGCGCAGGGTAGGGGTCATGGGGGACGTCGAAACTAGAGGTTTGGGGAATTCGGGGGGGGGTTGCTGCGTCGATTCGCCCGAACGCAGTCATCCCGAGCGTAGCGAGGGACCTGCTTTTTTTTGACGGAGGAACCGAGAGCAAAACATGTCCCTTGCTGAGTTCGGGACACCAAGCACGCCAGCGTCGCTAGCCGTGCTAAGTGGTGTCGTCGGCGGCCGGGTCAGTGGCAGGAAACAGCTTGTCGGCCGCCCGCGCCAGTTCGCCGTTGCCGGTCAGCGCCGCCTCGCGCAACGCGACCGTCGGCGCGTGCAGCAAGCGGTTGGTCAGAGTGTGGGCGAGGAAATCCAGCACCGCGTCGGGCTGCTCGCCCGCGGCCAGTTGCAGCTTCGCCTTCGCCAGCACCTCGGCGCGCGCCGCCTCGCCGTGCGCGCGCAGGCGCTTGAGCGGCTCGGTGCGGGTGCTCGCGGCCAGCGTCTCGACGAAGCGCGCCACCTGCAGCTCGACGATCGCCTCGGCCTCGGTCGCGGCCTCGCGCCGGCTGCGGCGGTTGTCTTCGATCGTGCGCTCGAGGTCGTCGACGGTGTACAGAAACACGTCGCGCAGCTGTGCCACGTCCGCGGCGACATCGCGCGGCACGGCGAGGTCGAGCAGCAGCATCGGCCGGTGCTTGCGCGTGGCCAGCGCCGCGGCGACGTGCTGCTTGAGCACCACCGGTTCGCGGCTGGCGGTGGCGCAGATCACGATGTCGGCCTCGCCCAGGTGGCGGTCGAGTTCGGTCAGCGGCAGCGCGACCCCGCCGTGGCGGCTGGCCAGGTCCTGCGCGTGCGCGAGAGTGCGGTTGGCGACCAGCAGCCGCTTGGTGCGGGCCTGCACCAGATGCCGCGCGGCCAGCTCGATGGTCTCGCCAGCGCCGACCAGCAGCACGGTCGAATCCTCGAGCCGCGCAAAGGACTCTTGCGCCAGGCGTACCGCCGCCGACGCCACCGACACCGGGTTGGCACCGATCCGGGTGTCGGTGCGCGCGCGCTTGGCGGTGCTGAAGGCGTGCTGGAACAGGCGGTCGAGCTGGCTGCCGAGGCTGCCGGCGGCGCGCGCCGAGGCCCAGGCGTCCTTTACCTGGCCGAGGATCTGCGGCTCGCCGAGCACCAGCGAATCCAGCCCGGTGGCGACCCGGAACAGGTGCCGCACCGCGTCGGCGTCGGTGTGCCGGTATAGATACGCGTGCAGGTCGCCAAGGTCATCGGGATGCGTGGCCAGCCAGTCGCCCAGCGCGCGGCCGTCGTCGTCGGCGACCGCGTACAGCTCGGTGCGGTTGCAGGTCGACAGCAGTGCGACCTCGCGCACCGGCGGCAACGCGCGCAGCGCGGCCAGCGCGGCCGGCACCGCCTGCGCCGAGAACGCCACGCGCTCGCGCAGGCTGACCGGCGCGGTCTGGTGATTGATGCCGAGGACGAACAGGCTCACGGGTGGGGCAATTTCCGTTCAGGCGCTTGCGATAAGCTGCTGGCTGCCGAGGGCCGACATTCTACCGGCCCCGGCTTCGAGGCAATAAATGCCTGCGTTGCTGACTAGGTTCCCCGACTCGATGCCACCAGCTGTCCACCACCTCCTGCGCATGTTCCTCGCCGCCGCGTTGCTGCTAGCGCTGCTGGCTACGCCCGCGGAGGCTGCGAATCCGCCGCCCGCGGACGACCCCACCGGCCGCTCGCTGGAGCCGCTGCTGGCCGGCGAATTCGCGCTGCAGGCCGGCAAGCTGGACGAGGCGGCCAAGGCCTATCTCGACGCCGCCCGCGCCGCCAACGATGCCGCGCTGGCCGAGCGCGCGACCCGGATCGCGCTGCTGGCCAAGGACGACGTCCGCGCCCGCGCCGCGCTCGACCTGTGGCGCTCGCTGGCCAAGACCCGCCCCGGCGCCGACGCGCAATCGCTGCTCGCCGCCGAGGCCACCCTGGCCCTGCGCCGCGGCGACGACCGCGCCGCCCGCACGCACCTGGCCGCGCTGCTGCGCGCGCCCGGCGACGACGGCTGGCGCCAGGCGCTGGGCGTGATCGGCGCCGGCGCGCGCGACCCGCAGCAGGCCGCGCGCCTGCTCGAGCACCTGGTCGACCGCAACCTCATTCCGACCCGGCTGCAGGCCTGGCTGGCCTTTGGCGGCCTGGCCCAGCGGCTCGACCAGCCGGTGCTGGCCGAGCGCATCGTCAGCGAAGTCGTGCGCCGTTTTCCCGGCGAGCCGCGCGTGGCGCTGCTTCGCGCCAGCCAGCTGCGCGAGGCCGACAAGCCCGATGAGGCGCGCGCGGTGCTAGCCAGCGTTGCCGCGCAGGCCGACGGCAACGCCGAATTGCGGCTGGCGATCGCCAGCGAGTACGACCAGCTCGGCGACCTCGCCAGCGCCGCGGCCACGCTCGCGCGCGGCCCGCAGGACGAGCAGAGCTACGCGCTGCGCGCCTCGTTGCTGGCGCGCGCCAAGGACAATGCCGCGCTGGCCAAGCTCTACGAGGAACTCGGCCGCACCGCCGCCAAGCCCGATCCGCAGCGACGCCTGCTGCTGGGCCAGGTCGCCGAGTTCCTGGAACGCAACGAGGAGGCGCTGGCGTGGTACCGCGGCGTCCCCGGCGGCCCGCAGCGCTGGCCGGCGCTGCTGCGCGGCGCCAACGTGCTGCACGAACTCGGCCGCGGCGCGGAAGCCTACAAGTCGCTGACCGACCTGCAGGCCGACGCCGCCGTGCACGAGGACGCGCGCCGCGACGCCTACCTGCTCGAGGCGGCGTTGCGCGAGAAGGACAAGAATCCCGCCGGCGAGCTCGACGCGTTCGCCCGCGGCCTGGCCGCGTTTCCCGACGAGCCCGAGATCCTTTACGCGCGCGCCCTGAGCTATGAGCGCCGCGACGACATCCCGCGCGCCGAGGCCGACCTGCGCCGGATCCTGGTCGCCGAGCCCGACAGTGTCGCCGCATTGAACGCACTGGGCTACACGCTCGCCGACCGCACCACCCGCTACCAGGAAGCGCTGGAGCTGATCGACCGGGCGCGTACCGCCGAGCCCGACAACGCCGCGATCATCGACAGCCACGGCTGGGTGCTCTACCGCCTGGGCCGCAACGAGGAAGCGCTGGTCGAACTGCGCCGCGCCTTCACCCTGCAGAAGGACGCCGAGATCGCCGCGCACTTGGGCGAGGTGCTATGGGCGCTGCGCCGGACCGACGAGGCGCGCAAGTACTTCGAGGAAGCGCGCAAGCTCGACCCCGAAAGCCGCGCCCTCAAGCGCGCGCTGGCGAAGACCGGCGCATGACGCGGCGCATCGCGGCGGCGTCGCGCGCGTTGCTGGTCGCGGCCACGGTCGCGCTGCTCGCCACCTGCGCGACCACCCAGCCGATCCGAACCAGCCTGCCGGCGGCCGAGGTCGCCGCCGCGCAGGCGCGCCAGCTGGCGCGCGAAGCCGCGCTGCGTGGCGAGCCCGACTGGTCGCTCGCGGGCCGGATCGCGGTGTCGAACGGGCGCAACGGCGGCAGCGGCCGCATCGACTGGCAGCAGGTGGGCCCGCGTTATGAGGTTTCGCTGAGTGCGCCTGTCACCCGCCAGAGCTGGCGCCTGGCCGGCGATGCGGCCGGCGCGCGGCTGGAAGGCATCGACGGCGGCCCGCGCGAGGGCGCCGATGCCGGCGAGCTGCTGCGCGCGGCGACCGGCTGGGACATTCCGGTGGCGGCGCTGGCCGAGTGGGTTCGTGGCGTGCGCGCCGACGGGCTGGGCCCGGCCGTGGTCAGCTACGGCGCCGACGGCCGCCTCGCCCGCCTCGCCCAGGGCGGCTGGGAAATCGACTACCGCTGGCCGGACGCAGCCGCGGGCGCGGCCAGCGCCGACGCGCAGGCGCTGCCCGCGCGCCTGGACGCGCGCCGCGGCGACGCCCGGGTGCGCCTGATCGTCGATGCATGGAATCCGGGCGAGCCCTAGCGCGCGATTGCGTTCATCGCCCTCCCGCGGCTGCTGCCGCGAGCACCCGCCGAGCTCGGCCCCCACTGGTATGACCGATCCCAACCCCCTCAAGGAATGGACCCGCTGGCCCGCCCCGGCCAAGCTGAACCTGTTCCTGCGCATCACCGGCCGCCGGCCCGACGGTTACCACCAGTTGCAGACCGTGTTCCGGCTGCTCGACTGGGGCGACAGCGTCCGCCTGCGGCTGCGCGACGACGGCCGGATCGTCCGCCACGGCGCCTCGGCGCCGGGCGTGGCCGAGGCCGACGACCTGACGGTTCGCGCGGCGTATTTGTTGCAATCAGCAGCTAAATGCGCGAAAGGTGTCGATATCGTCGTCGAAAAGTCGATCCCGCTTGGTGGAGGCTTTGGTGGCGGCTCGTCCGATGCGGCCACCGTGCTGGTGGCGCTCAATGCCTTGTGGGAGGCCGGACTCGATGTGGATCGGCTCGCGGAGTTGGGGCTGCAGCTCGGCGCCGACGTGCCGGTCTTCGTCCGCGGCCGCAACGCCTGGGCCGAAGGGGTCGGCGAGCGCCTCGCGCCGGTCGACCTGCCGCCCGCCTGGTACGTGCTGGGCGACCCCGGCGTGCCGGCCCCGACCGCGGTTTTGTTCCAGTCCCCTGAATTGACGCGCGATGCCGCGCCCGCGACAATGGCCGACTTCGTTTCGGGTAAACCGCTCGGGAATGCTTTCGAGCCGGTATTGCGCGCGCGCGAACCCGCCGTCGAGGCGGCGTTGGCGGTGTTGTCGCGGATCGGTTCGGCGCGCCTGACCGGGTCCGGCAGCGGCTGTTTCGTCGAGTTCGCGAGCCGCGAATCGGCCGAAGCGGCGCTGGCGGAGTTGCCCCCGGGCTTCACCGCCTGGGTCGCGGCCGGCGTCGCGCGGTCACCGCTGCACGACGCGCTCGAAACACAGGTTGTTCCGCAGGGGCGTCGCCAAGAGGCCCAAGGCACCAGGTTTTGATCCTGGCATTCGTAGGTTCGAATCCTACCGCCCCTGCCAAAAATCGGTTGTCGTGTTCCTGTGTGATGCAAGGCTTGGTCGGGCTTCGTGGGCCGGATCGGGTACGAACTTCCGCCACGGTCAGAGCGAAGCGGAGATAGGCAAGTGAAGAACGATCGCAGCCTGCTGGTGTTCAGCGGCAATGCCAACCGCCCGCTCGCGCAGGCGGTGTGCAAGGAGCTCGGCATCCGCCTGGGCAAGGCGCTGGTCGGCACCTTCTCCGACGGCGAGGTGCAGGTCGAGATCGAGGAGAACGTGCGCCGGCAGGAAGTGTTCGTGATCCAGTCGACCTGCGCGCCGAGTGCCGAGAACCTGGTGGAGCTGCTGGTGCTGGTGGACGCGCTCAAGCGCGCCTCGGTCAGCAGCGTGACCGCGGTGGTGCCGTACTTCGGCTACGCCCGCCAGGATCGCCGCCCGCGTTCCTCGCGGGTGCCGATCACGGCCAAGGTCGCGGCCAAGATGTTCAGCGCGGTCGGCACCGACCGGGTGTTGACGGTCGACCTGCACGCCGACCAGATCCAAGGCTTTTTCGACATGCCGGTCGATAACGTCTATGCCTCGCCGCTGCTGCTGGCCGACATCTGGCGCGCGCATGGCACCGACAACCTGATCGTGGTTTCGCCCGACGTGGGCGGCGTGGTGCGCGCCCGGGCGATCGCCAAGCGCCTCGACGACGCCGACCTGGCGATCATCGACAAGCGCCGCCCGCGCGCCAACGTGTCGACGGTGATGAACATCATCGGCGACGTCGAGGGCAAGATCTGCGTGCTGGTCGACGACATTGTCGACACCGCCGGCACCCTGTGCGCCGCTGCCGCTGCCCTCAAGGCGCGCGGCGCGCTCAAGGTCGTCGCCTACTGCACCCACCCGGTGCTGTCGGGCGCGGCGATCGACAACGTCAGCAAGTCCTCGCTCGACGAGCTGGTGGTGACCGACACAATCCCGCTGACCGAGGCGGCGCGGGCGTGCGGCAAGATCCGTCAGCTCTCGGTCGCCGAGTTGCTGGCCGAGACCATCCGCCGCATCGCCTTCGGCGAATCGGTCAGCTCGCTCTACGTCGACTGAGCGCACCCAAACCCGCGTCGCCGGATCCGTCCGGCGACGCAACCCGCTCATCTGGTCGCGGATGAGCGTTTCCACCGCCGCGAGGCGGATCCTGCAAGCAAAGTGAGTACACGAAATGTCCGAACACACCATCAAGGCCACTGGCCGCAATGTCGAGGGGAAGGGTGCGAGCCGCCGCCTGCGCCATGCCGCCAGCATCCCGGCCATCGTCTACGGCGGCAGCGCCGCGCCGAAGCCGATCCAGCTCGACCACGAGAAGATCTGGCTGGCCAGCCAGAACGAGTGGTTCTACTCGTCGATCCTCAGCCTCGACGTCGACGGCAAGGTCGAGAGCGTGCTGCTGCGTGACATGCAGCGCCACCCGTACAAGCAGATCATCATGCACCTGGACTTCCTGCGCGTGGACGCCAACCAGGCGCTGCGGGCCAAGGTGCCGCTGCACTTCCTGAACCAGGACAGCTCGCCGGCCGGCAAGGCCGCCGACGTGGTCGTGCTGCACGAGCTCAACGAGGTCAGTGTCAGCTGCCTGCCGGCCGACCTGCCGGAGTTCATCGAGATCGACCTGGCCACGCTGGCGGTCGGCGACATCGTCCACCTGTCGGACCTGAAGCTGCCCAAGGGTGTCGAGCTGCCCGAGCTGAAGCTGGGCAAGGAACACGACGTGGCCGTGGTCATCGCCAAGCACGGCCGCGTCGAGGCCGAGGAAACCACCGAAGCCGCTGCCGAAACGGCCGAAGTGCCGGCCGCCAAGGCCGCCAAGAAGGACGACGCCAAGTAATCGCGTCGGGTCGGGATGCCTGCCCGTGCAGGCGTCCCGGCACGTCCGCGCCGCTTGGCACTGTCATCGATGGCGGGTTTGCGCCTTATCGTCGGGCTGGGGAATCCCGGTCCCGAGCACGCCCGGACCCGGCACAACGCCGGGTTCTGGTTTGTGGACGCCCTCGCGGAAAAGCTGGGCGGGCGTTTCGGCCTGGAATCCAAGCTGTTCGGCGAGACCGCCAAGGTCGAGATCGCAGGCACCCCGGTCTGGCTGCTGAAGCCGGCCACGTTCATGAACCTGTCGGGCAAGTCGGTCACCGCCGCGATGCGCTACTGGAAGATCGAGCCGGACGAGGCGCTGCTGGCGCACGACGAGCTCGACCTGCCGCCAGGCACCGCGCGGCTCAAGTTCGACGGCGGCCATGGCGGCCAGAACGGCCTGCGCGACAGCATGCGCCTGCTCGGGCATGGGCAATTCCATAGGCTGCGGGTGGGTATTGGCCACCCGGGCCACAAGGACAAGGTCACCCCGTGGGTGCTGGGCCGTCCGGGCCGCGACGACGAGGCGGCGATCCTGCGCGCCATCGACGACGCGCTCGACGTGCTGCCGCTGGCGGTCACGGGTGACATCAACGAGGCGATGAAGCGGCTGCACACGCCGCGCGCCTGACGCCTATCGATTCCCTCCGGTCGAAGGCACACATTTCCACGACGCCGGCAGCTGCCGGTGTCGCACCACAGCGAGTACAGCGTCATGGGCATCAAATGCGGCATCGTCGGCCTGCCCAACGTCGGCAAGTCGACCCTCTTCAATGCCCTGACCAAGGCCGGCATCGCCGCGGCCAACTTCCCGTTCTGCACGATCGAGCCCAACGTCGGCGTGGTGCCGGTGCCGGACCCGCGCCTGAACGCGCTGGCCGGGATCGTCAACCCGCAGAAGCTGATCCCGACCGCGGTCGAGTTCGTCGACATCGCCGGCCTGGTGGCCGGCGCCGCCAGCGGCGAGGGCCTGGGCAACAAGTTCCTGTCGCACATCCGCGAGGTCGACGCGATCACCCACGTGGTGCGCTGCTTCGAGAACCCCGACGTCATCCACGTCAACAACAAGGTCGACCCGATCGCCGATATCGAGACCATCGATACCGAGCTGGCGCTGGCCGACCTGGACTCGGTCGAGCGCGCCCTGCAGCGGGCCGAGCGCTCGGCCAAGACCGGCGACAAGGACGCCAAGGTCCGCGCCGAGGTGCTCGGCCGGGTCCGCGCCGGGCTGGATTCGGGCAAGCCGGCGCGCGCGCTGGGCCTGTCCGAGGACGACCGGCTGGCGGTCCGCGACCTGTTCCTGCTGACCCTGAAGCCGGTGATGTACGTCGCCAACGTGCTGGAGGACGGCTTCGAGAACAACCCGCACCTGGACGCCGTGCGTGCCCGCGCGGCGGGCGAGGGTGCCGAGGTCGTGCCGGTCTCGGCCGCGATCGAGGAAGAGCTCAGCCAGCTCGAGGATGCCGACCGCGACGCCTTCCTGGCCGACCTGGGGCTCGACGAACCCGGCCTGAACCGGGTGATCCGCGCCGCCTACAAGCTGCTGGGCCTGCAGACCTACTTCACTGCCGGCGTTAAGGAAGTACGAGCCTGGACGGTGAAGGCCGGCTCGACCGCGCCGCAGGCGGCCGGGGTGATCCACACCGATTTCGAGAAGGGCTTCATCCGCGCCGAGACCGTCGGCTACGACGATTTCATCCAGTACAAGGGCGAGGCGGGCGCGCGCGACGCCGGCCGCCTGCGCAAGGAAGGCAAGGACTACCTGGTCAAGGAAGGCGACATCCTGCACTTCCTGTTCAACGTGTAGGGCGGGTTTCAACCTGCCATCGCCATTCCGGGAGGCGGGTCGAAGCCCGCCCGGCGAAGCATCGCCGCGGTCGTAGCGCAACAAAGTACGAATCCGGGTTCAGAATGCGTTGACATCCATCCACGGGGCCGCCAAAATTGCGGGCTCTTTGGAGGGATACCCAAGCGGCCAACGGGGGCAGACTGTAAATCTGCTGGCTTACGCCTTCGGTGGTTCGAATCCACCTCCCTCCACCAGTTGAGAAGCGAAATCTTCTACACTGGTCGATCAAGCAAGCTGGTCAGGTAAGTTGATCAGGCAAGTGCGTCACGCAGTACCGGCGGCCCTACCAGCCACCGGCGCAAGGCCCAGCACGGTGGTTTCGGCGCGGGAGTAGTTCAATGGTAGAACATCAGTTTTCCAAACTGATTACGCGGGTTCGATTCCCGCCTTCCGCTCCATTGAATCGCCGCTGCTGAAACCTGTTGGGAACAATCCGCTCACGTAGCTCAGTCGGTAGAGCACCTCCTTGGTAAGGAGGAGGTCGAAGGTTCGATTCCTTTCGTGAGCACCACATTCGCAAGTCATCGCCACCACCATCCGTCCAAAAACGAGAAGCGACAGTCATGGCCAAGGGTAAATTCGAGCGCACCAAGCCGCACGTGAACGTGGGCACCATCGGCCACGTCGACCACGGCAAGACCACGCTGACGGCAGCGCTGACGAAGGTGGGCGCCGAGCGTTTCGGTGGCGAG
>NZ_JBHTIH010000005.1:0-1019 GCF_042677045.1 Lysobacter koreensis | reverse complement strand
AAGCTTATAAAAACTTAGGTAAATCACTTAGTGATATAGGTGACTATATAGGCAAAGACAGGTCAGTTGTTAGCAGAGAACTTAAACGTAATTCAGATGGTAGAAATGGTGTTTATAAAGCCTCTCTTGCCCAAAAAAAGGCAACACTTAGGCACAAAGAAAAGCGAAAACATAAACGCTTAAATAAAAGTGTCAAAGCAACCATTTTGTCGCAGCTCAATAAAGATTATAGTCCTGAACAAATAGTAGGAAGATGTAAAGTAGAGAAGATAGAAATGGTTTCAGTAGAATGTATTTATCAGTTCATTTGGAAGGATAAAAAGCAAGGAGGAAAGCTTTANTTGGAAGGATAAAAAGCAAGGAGGAAAGCTTTATAAGCATCTTCGAAATAAAGGGAAAAAATATCGTAAAAGAGGAAGTTGTAAAGATAGTAGAGGATTAATAACCAATAGATTAGATATAGATGAAAGACCTAGTGTTGTTGACAAAAAAGAAAGAATAGGAGACTTAGAAATTGATTTGATAATAGGAAAAAATCATAATGGAGCCTTACTAACTATTAACGATAGAGCCACAGGGATTTTACTAATGGGAAAGGTTGAATCTAAACAAGCTCATGCGATAGAGGCTAAAACAATAGAGTTATTAAAGGATTACAAACCTCTTCTACATACAATCACTTCTGATAATGGAAAAGAGTTTGCGAACCATCAAAATATAGCTAATGCCTTACAGATTGCTTATTATTTTGCTAAACCTTATCATAGTTGGGAAAGAGGGGCTAATGAAAATTTAAATGGTTTAGTCAGACAATATTTCCCGAAAATGAGTAACTTCGATTCTATTACACAACAGCAAATAGATAGAGTTGTAAATATTTTAAACAATAGACCGAGAAAGAGATTTGATTTTAAATCGCCTAATGAAGTTTTTGCAGAGAAACTAGATAAAATGACTAATGTTGCATTTATAACTTGAATTCACGGACTTTATTATGCTTAAAATACTATTATCATTAC
>NZ_JBHTIH010000004.1:0-378205 GCF_042677045.1 Lysobacter koreensis | reverse complement strand
CCGCGTTTCGTACTTGCCACCGAAGTGATCAAGTGAGCCGCACATCTTACAGCAGATTCCACGTCCGTCAACACCTTGTGAAATCTTTTTCTGCCGCTTCCCGCCCTGACCCAGCCTGTGTTCCGGCCCGGTCAGCGGGGCCGCGCATTATGCAGATCGCCACCCGGGTTGGGAAGCCCCGCAGTGAAGTTTTTTTGGATCGACGCCGCCGATTCAGGCAGGCACGAGGCGCACGCGCGCAAACGTGCGCTTGCCCACCGCGAGCACGCCCTCGAAGCCGGCCGCGAACACGCGCTGCGGGTCCTCGAAGATCTCGCCGTCAATGCGCACCGCGCGCTCCTTGAGCTTGCGGTTGGCCTCGGAGTTGCTGGGCGTGAGCCCGGCCGCAGTCAGCAACGCCGCGATCCGCAGCCCTTCGGCGGACACCGCGACGTCAGTGATCGGCAGCGACCCGGTGTCGCCCTCGCCGCGCACCGCGGCGTTCCAGCCGGCGACGGCGTTGTCGGCCGCGCCGGCATCGTGGAAGCGCGCGGCCAGTTCGCGCGCCAGGCGCAGCTTGAGGTCGCGCGGGTTGAGAGCACCGGCGTCGATCTCGCGCTTCAGCGCCACGACGTGCGCCGGGGTGATCTCGAAGCTGAGCAGCTCGATCCAGCGCCACATGAGTTCGTCGCCGATCTTCATGATCTTGGTGACGATGTCGATCGCCGGCTCGTTGATGCCGATGTAGTTGCCGAGCGACTTGGACATCTTGTTGACGCCGTCCAGGCCCTCGAGCAGCGGCATGGTCAGCACGATCTGCGGCGGCTGGCCGTGGCTTTCCTGCAGGCCGCGGCCCATCAGCAGGTTGAACTTCTGGTCGGTGCCGCCGAGCTCGACGTCGGCCTTGAGCGCGACCGAGTCGTAGCCCTGCACCAGCGGATACAGGAACTCGTGGATCGCGATCGGCTGCTGCGCGGCGTAGCGCTTGGAAAAGTCGTCGCGCTCGAGCATGCGCGCGACGGTGTGCTGGGCGGCGAGCCGAATCATGTCGGCGGCCGTCATCTGCCCGAACCATTCGGAGTTGAAGCGCAGCTCGGTCTTGTCGCGATCCAGGACCTTGAACACCTGCTCGGCGTAGGTCTGGGCGTTGGCCAGAACGTCCTCGCGGGTGAGCGGCTTGCGGGTGACGTTCTTGCCGGTCGGGTCGCCGATCATCCCGGTGAAGTCGCCGATCAGGAAAATCACCTGGTGGCCGAGGTCTTGGAACTGCCGCATCTTGTTGAGCAGCACGGTGTGGCCGAGGTGCAGATCCGGCGCGGTCGGGTCAAAGCCGGCCTTGACCCGCAACGGCCGGCCGAGCGCGAGGCGGGCCGCGAGCTCGTCGCGCTTGAGGATTTCGTCGGCGCCGCGGCCGATCAGCTCGAGCGCGTGCTGCCGTTCGTCGGGAGTCTGGGGGGCAAAAACGGGATCTGGGGCGGGCACGGGCGGGCTCGTTGGGATGGCGGTCGTCACTGAATGCGACGGGCGTCTTAAAGAAAGTTAAGTGCTGGTTAAATAGCCAAACCCATAAAAACTCTATTCAGCTCAAGGGTTTGACGCATACAGCTCGCGTGTCTATGGTACCCCCGTAACGCGACCTACACAGCGGCGCGGGTTGGTACCTCAGGGGGTTTGCAATGAAAGTATCCGGATCCGGCCGCGAACGGCGCGAGCGCCTCAACGCCCTGCGCGAAGCCGCCCTGCACCGTCCGGTGCTGGCACGCCACTTGTCCGATGGCTTCAATGGTCGCTGGTCGCGCCGGCAGTGGGTGCAGGCGAGCCTGTTCGCCACCCTCGGCATGCTGGTCGCGGCGATCGTGCCCGGCTTCGGCCCCGGTACCGACGTCCGACCGCTGCACGTGGCCCGCCACTCGATGGCGCTGACCCTGCCGCCGCTGCCCCTGGCGCGCATCAGGGGCGAGAACGGCGACAGCTGGCAATTGGTCCGCGTGTCGCGTGGCCAGACCCTGGGCTCGGTGTTCCAGCAACTCGATATCCCGGCCGCGACGATGCAGCGCATCCTCCAGCATCCGGGGAGCAAGGAAGTGTTGACCCGCCTCAAGCCCGGAACCGAGCTGGGCTTCGACCTGCCGGTGCAGGCCGGCAAGGCCGGCGAGCTGCGCACCTTCCGCTTCGACCGCGACGACAGCCACCGCGTCGAGCTGAGCCTGGCCGGCGACAAGATCGTCGAGAAGGTGATCGTGCGCCCGACCGAGAGCCGCACGGTGGTGATCAGTGGCGAAGTCGGCAAGTCGCTGTACCGCTCGGCACGCAAGCTGGGCTTGAACGGCGGCCACATCGACACGCTCACCGACGAGATCTTCAAGTACGACATCGACTTCAACGAGGACGTCGGCGCCAAGGACCGCTTCAGCGTCGTGGTCGAGCAGACCTGGCGCGAGGGCGAGCTGATCCGCACCGGCCCGGTGCTGGCCGCGACCTTCACCACCGGCGCCAAGCTGCACACCGGCTTCCGCTTCGAGCGCAACGGCAAGCCGGAGTACTTCACCGGCGAAGGCCGGCCACTGAAGAAGAGCTTCATCCGTATGCCGATCCCGTATGCGCGCCTGACCTCGGGTTTCGGCACCCGCCGCCATCCGGTGCTGGGCCGTACCCGCATGCACAAGGGCGTCGATTACGCCGCCGGCACCGGCACCCCGATCATGGCCGCCGGCGACGCGCGGGTGAAGTTCGTCGGCTGGAAGGGCGGCTACGGCCGCGCGGTGATGCTCGACCACGGCCGCGGCTACACCACGCTGTACGGCCACATGTCGCGCTTCGGCAAGTTCAAGGCCGGGCAGCGCATCGCGCAGGGCTCGGTGATCGGCTACGTCGGCAGCTCGGGCATGTCGACCGGCCCGCACCTGCACTACGAGTTCCAGGTCAACGGCGTGCACCGCAACCCGCTCTCGATCACCATGCCCCCGGCCGAGCCGCTGTCGGGCACGGCGCTGGCGCAGTTCCGCAGCCAAACCCGGGTCGCGCTGGCGCGGATCGAGAAAGTGGAGGACATCATCTACGCCGACGTGTCGCCGGCGCCATCCAAGCTGGTCGCCGCCGCCAAGCCGGCGCGGACCGCGAAGAACCGGGGTTGACCGCTTCGCCCGCCGCGCGGGCGACGCACAGGCGCTGACATTCGTCGGCGAGGCGGCGACGGCTTGTCGCCGCGCGGTGCGGACGCGATGCTGTGGGTCCCGCCCCCGCGATCGCGTCCCACGCGACGCATGGGGCCGTTGCGACGGTCGACCGATGCCCCACCGTATTTCCGAGCCTGCTTCCGAGAACCCATCCGAGCCCGGCCTCTACCTGGGGCTGATTTCCGGCACCAGCGCCGACGGCATCGATGCCGCGCTGGTGCGGTTCGACGAGTCTCCCACCGCGCACTGCGAGCTGCTGCTCGGCCGCACCTACGCGTGGTCGCCGGAACTGCGCGCGCGCCTGGTCGAGCTGGGCCAGGGCGGCGACGCGCGGTCGCTCGAGGAACTGGGCACGCTCGATGTGCAGATCGCCGAGGCGTTCGCCGACGCCGCGCGGCGCCTGATCGCCGACGCCGGCGTCGACGCGGCGCAGGTGCGGGCGCTGGGTTCGCACGGCCAGACCGTGCGCCACCGCCCGGCCGGCGCGCGACTCGATGGCGTCCACCCGTTCTCCTGGCAGCTCGGCGACGGCCACGTCATCGCCGAGCGCAGCGGCATCGCCACGGTCGCCGATTTCCGCCGCCGCGACATCGCCGCCGGCGGCCACGGCGCGCCGCTGGTGCCGGCGTTCCACGCCGCGCTCCTGCACGACGCCGACGAGGACCGCGCGGTGCTGAACCTGGGCGGGATCGCCAATTTCACCCTGCTGCCGGCGCGCGGCGACGTGCGCGGCTTCGACACCGGCCCGGCCAACGCGCTGATGGACGCGTGGTGCGAGCGCCACCGCGGCCAGCCGTTCGACGCCGACGGCGCGTTCGCGGCGCAGGGCACGGTCGATGCGGGCCTGCTCGCCCGGTTGCTGGACGAGCCGTGGTTCGCGCTGCCGCCACCCAAGAGCAGCGGCCGCGAGCAGTTCCAGTTGCAGTGGCTGCAGGCACGCCTGCGCGGCGACGAAGCGCCGGCCGACGTGCAGGCGACCCTGCTCGAGCTCAGCGCGCGCACCGTCGCCGAGGCGTTGCGCGCGCAGCAGCCGCGTACCGCTCGCGTGCTGGCCTGCGGTGGCGGCGTGCGCAACACGCGCCTGCTGGCGCGGATCGCGGCGCTGTTACCCGATGCGCTGGTCGAATCGACCGTGGCGCACGGCCTGGACCCCGACTTCGTCGAGGCGATGGCGTTTGCGTGGCTGGCGCGGCAGGCGCTGGCCGGGCTACCGGGCAACGTCCCCAGCGTGACCGGCGCGCGCGGGCCGCGCGTGCTCGGGGTGCTGTACCCCGCCTAGGCAAACCCGGGCCGGCGACGCCAGCCCACGACGGCCGCCGTTACCCGGTCGACGGCTCGATCCGGCCGATCAGCGAGAACCCCGGATCGTCGGGGATTTCCTTCAACGCCTCGATTGCGGCCTGCAACGCCTTGGCGTCGGAATCGTCGAAGCGCGCGGCCAGCTCGGCTTCGCAGGCGAACAGCCCGTGTTCGATCAGGTGGGTCAGGGCCGCCTGCATGCCCATCCCGCGCGCGGCCGCGATGCGCTGGATGCGATCCATCAGCAGCGGGTCGATGTCGATCAACACGGCGTTGGTCATGGCGGAGTCCGGGCGTTCGGGTACTAGGCCGCGGTGTTCGCGAGCACCCGCGGATCGGGCTTGCGGACCGCGAGCAGCACGCACAGCAGCAGCGCGGGCAGGCCCACCAGGGCGGTGCCGATGAAGAATAGCGAATAGGCCTCGAGCAGAGTGCGACCGGTTTCCAACTGCTCGACCGCGACCCCCGACAGGCCCTTGAGGACCTTGCCGAGCAGCGCGTAGAACGAGCTCAGCAGCGCGTACTGGGTCGCGGTATAGCCGACATTGGTCAGGCTGGACATGTAGCCGACCAGCGCCACCCCGGCGAAGCCGGTGCTGACGTTGTCGATGATCATCGCCGCGGTGAACACGTTGGTGTCGGCGCCGTGGTGGGCGAGGTAGGCGAACGCGAGGTTGGAGCCGGGGCCGAGGATCGCGCCCATCAGCAAGGTCGCGACGAAACCGAAGCGCAGCGCGAACAGCCCCGCCGCCGCGATCCCGGCGATCGACGCCACCAGCCCGAACGAACCGCGCACCGCGCCCACGGTTTCCTTGGCGATGCCCAGATCGGCGTAGAACGGGTTGGCCATCGGCCCCATCACGAAGTCCGGCAACCGGTACAGGCTGATCGCGGCCAGCATCAGCAGCGCCCAGCTGCCGTGCTGCTTGAAGAACGCGATGAACGGCCCGGCGATCGCGTCGAACAGGCCCTGCGGCGTGAGCAGCGAGCCGTGCGCGGTGGCCGCGCGCAGCGACGACGCCGGTTCGCGCGCGAACCAGGTCGCCAGCAGGCCCAGCCCCATCAGCACCGCCATCAGCTGGTACGACACCGTCCAGCCGACGTAGGCGGCGGCGATCAGGATCAGGGCGTCGGTGACCAGCAACGCGGCGCGGTAGCCGAGCTGGTAACCGGCGCTGAGCAGCGCCAGCTCCTCGCCATCGTTCGAGCTTTCGATGCGCCAGGCGTCGATGACGATGTCCTGGGTCGCCGACGCGAACGCCGCGACCAGCGCCATCACCCCGAACGCGACCAGCCCGCCCTCGGGCTTGAGGATCGCCATGCCGGCCAGCGCCGCCATCACCGTCAGCTGGGCCAGCGCCATCCAGCCGCGGCGCCGGCCGAGCCAGCGGCCGAGGATCGGCGCGTCGACCTTGTCGATCACTGGCGCCCACAGGAACTTCAACGAATACGCCAGCCCGACCCACGACAGGAAGCCGATCGCGGACAGCTCGATGCCGCCCTCGCGCAGCCAAAAGCCCATGGTGTTGCCAACCAGCATGAACGGCAGGCCGGAGGCGAAGCCGAGCAGCAGCATCACCGCGACCTTGGGCTGGCGCAGCCGGCGCAGCACGTCGCGCCAGCCGGGGCGGGTGGGTTTGGTCGGCGCGGGCGCGGCGTCAGAGGTCATAGTCGACACTGAAAGGGGCGTGGTCGGAAAAACGCGGGCTGGGGTGGACCGCGCAGGCGCGCAGCTTGGCGGCCAGTGACGGCGTCACCAGCTGGTAGTCGATCCGCCAACCCACGTTATTGGCGCGCGCGGCGCCGCGGTTGCTCCACCAGGTGTAGTCCTGGCCGTTGGCGTGCAGCGCGCGGTAGGCGTCGACCCAGCCTTGCTCCGCGACGCACAGGCCGTTGAGCCAGTCGCGTTCGGGCGGCAGGCAGCCGGAATTCTTCTGGTTGGACTTCCAGTTCTTGATGTCGAGCGCGCTGCGCACGATGTTCCAGTCGCCGCACAGCACGTAGTCGCGCCCGGAAGTCAGCCACTCGTCCAGCACCGGCTTGAGCCAGTCCATGACCTCGAACTTGAAGCCCTGGCGCAGCTCGCCGGACGATCCGGACGGGATGTAGAACGAGACCACGCTGAGGTTGCCGAAACGCGCCTCGATGTAGCGGCCTTCGTCGTCGAACGGCGCCCAGCCCAGCGCGGTGCGGACTTCATCGGGCTCGCGGCGGCTGTAGATGGCCACGCCGCTGTAGCCCTTCTTGGTGGTCGCGTCGCGGAAGAACGCACGGTAGCCCTCGGGCAGGAATTTTCTGTCCAAGCCCGCCGGACCAGCCAGCTGGTGCTCCTGCGCCTTGGTTTCCTGCACGCACAGCAGGTCGGCGTCCTGCGCGGCGAACCAGTCGAAGAAGCCCTTGGTCGCGGCCGATCGCAGGCCGTTGGCGTTGAAGCTGATGATCCGCATGCGCGCTCCACTGGTGTGCGGGCGATCATAGCCCGGAGCCGCTGGCCTATCATGCGGCGCATGTCCCGCATCATCTCTTCCATGGTCGATGTCATGCCGGTAGGCGACGACGCCACCGCGCGCGCGGTGCACGCGCTGCAGCTGGCGCCCGAACAGGCCCGCTACGTCGGCGACATCGCGTTCAACCTCGGCGACAGCCTACGCGACCCGATGAGCGAGGCGATGGCGGTGCGCGTCGGCGACGAGGTGGTCGGCTTCTACCGGCTCGACTTCGCGCCCAACGCGGTCGCCGGTCGCACGCTGGCCGAGCCCAGCGTCGGCCTGCGCGCGCTGGTGATCGGCCGCGCGTGGCAGGGCCGCGGCATCGGCGCCCAGGCGATGGCCGCGTGCCGCGACGACCTGCGCCGGCGCCATCCGCAGCGCGCGCTGCTGGTGCTGACGGTCAACTGCGAGAATCACGCCGGCATCGCGATGTACCGCAAGGCCGGTTTCGTCGACACCGGCGAGCTCTACCACGGCGGCAGTGCCGGCCCGCAGCACCTGCTGCTGCTGCGCCTGCAGCCATCCCCGACCACTGAACGAACGCCATGACCGACCACCGCTCCCGCTTCCTGCGCTTGGCCCTGCGCGTCGAGGCGCTGCGCTTCGGCCAGTTCACCCTCAAGTCCGGGCGCCAGAGCCCGTACTTCTTCAACGCCGGCCGCTTCGATTCGGGCGTGGCCATGGCGGAGCTGGCCAGCTGCTACGCCGACGCGATCGATGCGCATTTTGCCGAGGTCGACCTGCCGGCTTTCGACATGCTCTTTGGCCCGGCGTACAAGGGCATTCCGCTGGCGACCGCGCTGGCCTGCGAGTACGCGCGCCGCGGCCGCGACCTGCCGCTGGCGTTCAACCGCAAGGAAGCCAAGGCCCACGGCGAGGGCGGCAGCCTGATCGGCGCGCCGTTGGCCGGCCGCCGGGTGCTGATCGTCGACGACGTGATCACTGCCGGCACCGCGATCCGCGAGGCGCTGGCGATCATCGCCGGCGCCGGCGGCACGGCCGCCGGGATCGTGATCGCGCTCGACCGCCAGGAGGCGGTCGACCCGGCCACTTCGCGACGCTCGGCGGCAGAAACTGTCGCGCTCGAACACGCACTGCCGGTGGTCGCGGTGGCCAGCCTGCACGACCTGCTCGCGCTGGCCGGCGCCGACGCCGCCCTGGCGGCACAGCGCGCGCAACTGATCGCCTACCGCGACGCCTACGGCAGCGTCATCGGGGACTGAGCGGACCGCGCGCAGATTCTCCGCCGCGGCGCCGGCCGCCGTTCGTGGCCAAGCTGGCCCGAGTTTTGCATTGCTCTTCCCAAATGGTCATTGGAATGACCGGCCGAGAGAGACGGACTGACATGAGCAAGCTCCACCCGCTGTTCGCCACCGCGCTGCTGGCCATGCTGGGCAGCCACGCGCTCGCGCAGAACGCGCCGAGCAAGAAGCTGTACTGCTGGACCGAGAACGGCCGCAAGGTCTGCGGCGACGCGTTGCCGGCCGAAGCGGTCGACAGCGCGCGCACCGAGATCAGCGCCAAGAGCGGCCTGGCGACCGGTCGCGTCGACCGCGCGCCGAGCGCCGACGAGCGCAGCGCCGCGGCCGCGCAGGCCGAGCTTGACCGGCAGGCCGCGCTCGCCAAGGAGGCCCGGCTGCGGCGCGAGATGGCGATGGTCGAGTCCTACGCCAGCGAAGCCGAACTGCGCCGCGCCTACGAGCACCGCATCTCGCTCAGCGCGGGCACGGTGAAGGCCTCGCGGATGAGCGTGGCGGCCCTGCGCCAGAGTCTGCTGACGCTGCTGCGCCGCGCCGGCGAATCCGAGCTGGCCGGCAAGCCGGTGGCCAGGCCGCTGGCCGAGAACATCCGCGCCCAGCACGGCGAACTGCTGCGGCAGCAGGGCATGCTGGTGCAGCAGCAGCGCGAGGCCGGTGAGATCGAGGGCGAGTTCGGCGATGCCCTGGCGCGTTACCGCGCGCTGAAGACGCCGGCAACGCCGGCCAGCAACGGCGGCTGACGAGCGCCTCGCTGCCGGCATCCGTAGGGTGTAGGGCGGGTTTCAACCCGCCGCCCTTTCCCTGCGTTGGCGAGGCATGGCGATGGCGGGTTGAAAACCCGCCCTACACACCGCTCCGTGCAACGGACAACAAAAAAAAGGGCGCCGCTGGCGCCCTTTTTCGTCGCGTCCGCCGAACCCTTCAGAACGGCAGCGCGAGGTCCGGCTTCAGCGCCAGCAATTGCGCGCGGAACTCGCCCTGGATCCGTGCCAGCGCCTCGCGCGAATCGGCATCGAAGCGCATGACCAGCACCGGGGTGGTGTTGGACGCGCGCACCAGGCCCCAGCCGTCGGCGAAGTCGACGCGCAGGCCATCGATGGTCGACAGCCGCGCACCCTCGAACACCGCCGCATTGCGAAAGCGCTCGACGAACGCGTGCGGGTCGCCGCCGGGCGCATCGACCTTGATCTCCGCGGTCGACACGCCGTCGGGCAGCGCGTTGAGCGCCTCGGTCGCGGTGTGCGGCTGCGCGGCCAGGATCTCGAGCAGGCGTGCGGCGGCGTAGATGCCGTCGTCGAAGCCGTACCAGCGCTCCTTGAAGAAGAAGTGGCCGCTCATCTCGCCGGCCAGCTCGGCGTCGGTCTCGCGCATCTTGGCCTTGATCAGCGAGTGCCCGGTCTTCCACATCAACGGGCTGCCGCCGTGGCGCAGGATGTGTCCGGGCAGGCGCCCGGTGCACTTGACGTCGTAGATGATCTGCGCGCCGGGATTGCGCTCGAGCACGTCGGCGGCGAACAGCATCAGCAGGCGGTCGGGGAAGATGTTCTGGCCGTCGCGGGTGACCACGCCGAGGCGGTCGCCGTCGCCGTCGAAGGCGATGCCCAGGTCGGCATCCAGGCGCGCGACCATTTTGATCAGGTCGACCAGGTTGTGCGCCTCGCTCGGGTCGGGGTGGTGGTTGGGGAAGGTGCCGTCGATCTCGCAGTACAGCGGCGTGACCTCGGCGCCGATCGCCTCCAGCACCTTCGGGCCGAGTTCGCCGGCGACGCCGTTGCCGGCGTCGACCACGACCCGGAGCGGGCGGTCGAGCTGCACGTCCGAGGCCACGCGCTGCACGTAGTCGTCGTTGATGTCGCGCTGCTCCAGGCCGCCGAGGCTGTCGGCGTGGTACAGCCGGTCCTCGGCGATGCGCGCGTACAGCGCAGTGATGGTGTCGCCGGACAGGGTCTCGCCGTCGATCACGATCTTGAAGCCGTTGTAGTCGGGCGGGTTGTGGCTGCCGGTGACCGACACGCAGGAGCCGGCACGCAGGTGGTAGGCGCCGAAGTACACCAGCGGCGTCGGCGCCAGGCCGATGTCGATGACATTGCGGCCGGCCCTGCGCAGTCCGGCGATCAGGCCCTCGGTCAGCATCGGCCCGGACAGGCGGCCGTCGCGGCCAACCACGATGTCGCGCTGGCCCTGCTCGTGCATCGCGGTGCCGATGGCGTGGCCGATCAGTTCGGCGACGCCGGCGTCGAGGCTCTGGCCAACGATGCCGCGGATGTCGTAGGCGCGGAAGATGCCGCGGTCGATGCCGAGCGGGGCGGTGGCGGTGGTGTCGGCAGCGGTTTCGGTCACGGCAGGCAAGGTGGGTTCCATCGTTGGTTGTTGGTTCATCGCCTCGGCGAGCGTCTGCGCGGAGCCCTCGGCATCCTCGAGCGGCGCGGCCTGGCGGCGCGCGAGCAACGCCGGGCCGCGCCAAGCCAACAGCGCGAGCAGCGCGAACAGCGCCGCCGCCAGCGCGCAACCCAGCGCACCCAGGCCCAGCGGGCCACCGGCGACGTCCGGCACCGCCGCGACCACGCGCAGGTCGCTGCCCGGGACCTTGCTGGCGAGCGCTTCGGCACCGCCGGCCAGCGCCGTGTCGCCGCGCTCGACGACGCTGGCCCCACCCTGGCGCAGCGCCAGGTAGCTGTCGTCGCGGAGGCTCGCCGCATCGATGCCGGCACTGACGCGCTGCAGCGGCAGGCGCGCGATCGCGACCCCGGCCAGTTGCCCCGCCTGCTTCAGCGGCGCGGCAAGCGCGAGCTGCGCGGCGCCGCCGTCACGGATCACCCAGGCCACGGTCTTGTCCTCGGCCAGCGCGGCCTCCAGCGCCGCCAGGCGGCCGTAGCCGCCGGCCTTGGCACTGCCGGCCAGCCCGGCGTAGGCGGTTTCCAGGTCTGGGGCCAGCACCGCGCCGTCGCTCGCCCCCGGCCAGCCGGCGGTCAGCCGGGTGCCGGCGGTGGCCAGGTCGCCCGCCGTGAGCGCCGAATGCACCCCGGGATCGGCCAGTTGCGCGGCGAAGCGCTTCTGTTCGGCGGCCAGCGCCTGCGCCGCGCTGCGCACCGCCGCGTCGCGCGCCGCGGTGACCGCGCCGCGGCGGGCACCGTCCTGGTACTGCTCCCACGCGTTCCAGCCGAACCAGGCCGCCAGCAGCGCGGCCACGCCGATCGCCAGCGGCAGCAGCGGCTTGAGTTGCGCCGCCGACAGCTGCGGGCGTTCCATCTTCAGATCGACCATTGCGGTGTTGCCCCTGTTTGCGCGGTTTGTTTGCCGCGCCGATTTCAGCGCACGCCGGTGTGGCCGAAGCCGCCGGATCCGCGCGCCGTGGATTCAAATTCGTCGACCACCTGCAGCGTCGCGCGCACGATCGGCAGCACGACCAACTGGGCGATGCGATCGCCCGGCTGCATCGTAAAAGCCTCGCGCCCGCGATTCCACACGCTGATCAGCAGCGGCCCCTGGTAATCGGCGTCGATCAGGCCGGTGCCGTTGCCCAGCACGATGCCGTGTTTGTGGCCCAGCCCGGAGCGCGGCAGGATCACCGCGCACATGGTCGGGTCGCCGACGTGGATTGCCAGCCCCGACGGCACCAGCGCGGCGTCGCCGGGCTCCAGCGTCAGTTCGGCGTCGAGCGCGGCGCGCAGGTCGAGGCCGGCGCTGGCCGCGGTGGCGTAGGCCGGCAGTGGCCAGTCGCCGCCGAAGCGCGGGTCGAGCACTTTCAGTTCGAGGGTGTGGTTCATGGCGTGCGCTTCATGGCGCCGGTCGGCGGCGCGAGGCGATTGGCGAGGCGATCTGCGAGGTGCTCGGCGACCAGGTCGAGCAGTTCGTCGGCCAAGCGGGTCTTCGGCGCCGGGCCGAGCGCGCGTTCGCCATCGGCCCAGTACACGGTCAACGCGTTGTCGTCGCTCTCGAACCCGCTGCCGGCCACGCCGACCCGGTTGGCCGCGATCAGGTCGAGGTTCTTCCTGGCGAGCTTGCCGCGCGCGTAGTGCGCGACCTCGCCGGTCTCGGCGGCGAAGCCGACCACCAGCGCCGGGCGCAGCGGGTGCACGGCGATATCGGCCAGGATGTCCGCGGTACGCACCAGCTGCAGCGTCATCGTGTCGACGCCGGCCTGCTTCTTGATCTTGTCGGCGGCGACCCGGGCCGGGGCGAAATCGGCGACCGCGGCGGCGCCGATGTAAACGTCGGCCGGCAGCGCGGCCAGCACCGCTGCGTGCATCTGCGCGGCCGAGCGCACGTCGATGCGTTCCATCCCATCCGGGGTCGGCAACGCCACCGGGCCGGCGACCAGCAGCACCTGCGCGCCGCGCCGCGCCGCGGCCTGCGCGATGGCGAAGCCCATCTTGCCGCTGCTGCGGTTGCCGATGAACCGCACCGGGTCGATGTCCTCGAAGGTCGGCCCGGCGCTGACGACGATGCGCCGGCCGGCGAGGGACGCGGCAGGGGTCATGCGTCGCGCGGCCGAGCGGCGTCGACCAGGGCGGCATCGATGACGGCCGCGACGATCGCGCCCGGCTCGCTCATGCGCCCGGGGCCGGACTCGCGCTCGGCCAGCGGGCCGTCGTCGGGGCCGACCACCTGCACCCCGCGCGCGCGCAGCGTGGCGATGTTGGCCTGGGTGGCCGGGTGCAGCCACATGCGGTGGTTCATCGCCGGCGCGACCGTGATCGGCGCGGTGGTGGCCAGGCACAAGGTGCTGACCAGGTCGTCGGCGAAGCCGTGGGCGAGCTTGGCCAGAGTGTTCGCGGTGGCGGGTGCGACCACGATCCGGTCGGCCCAGCGCGCCAGCTCGATATGGCCCATCGCCGCCTCGGCGGCGGCGTCCCACAGTGAAGTGCGCACCGGGTGGCCGGACAGCGCCTGGAACGTGGTCGCGCCGACGAACTGCTGCGCGGCATCGGTCATCGCCACGGTCACCTCGGCGCCGGCGTCGCGCAACCGGCGCACGAGTTCGGCGGCCTTGTACGCGGCGATGCCGCCGCACACGCACAGCAGCACTTGGTGCCCGGGCAGTTTCTGGCCTTGCAGCACGCTCACGTTAAGGAAATTCCTACCGCCGAACCGGCCGTTAGCTTACCCGATGGGCCTGCGCGGCCCGATGCCCGCCGCGCGCTCCCGGACGCCACGCTGCGGCCATGCATATTCGAGACTGGCCCAGCGCCGAACGCCCCCGCGAGAAGCTGTTGGCCCGCGGCGCCGGCGCGCTGTCGGACGCCGAACTGCTGGCGATCTTCCTCGGCTCGGGGCTGGCCGGTCGCGATGCGGTGGCGACCGCGCGCGAACTGCTCACGCAGCACGGCCCGTTGCGCGCGCTGCTGGAGCGTGCTCCGGCCCAGCTGATGAGGCTGCCCGGGCTCGGCCCGGCCCGCGCCTGCGCGCTGGCCGCGGCACTCGAACTGGGCCACCGCCACCTGTCCGCCGATCTGGAACGAGGCGCCGCGCTCAGCGACCCGCAGGCGGCCGGCCGCTACTTCGCCCAGCGCCTGCGCGGCTCGCCACACGAAGTGTTCGCCGCCCTGTTCCTCGACACCCGCCACCGCGCGATCGCGTTCGAGGAGCTGTTCCGCGGCACCGTCGACGGCGCCGAGGTCCACCCACGCGAGGTCGTGCGTCACGCGCTGGCGCTGAACGCGGCGGCGCTGATCGTCGGCCACAACCACCCCAGCGGCAACCCCGAGCCCAGCGCCGCCGATCGCGCCGTGACCGCGCGGCTCAAACAGGCGCTGGCGCTGGTCGACATCCGCCTGCTCGACCATTTCGTGATCGCCGACGGCCCGCCGGTGTCGCTGGCGGCGCGGGGTTGGGTGTGAGCGTGGAGCAGCCTCTGCCTGCGCTGCTGCCTGCGCTGCTGCCCGTGCTTCTGCTCATGCCGTCATCCCGAGCACAGCGAGGGACCTGCTGTGGGCTCTTGCCGTGGTCGTGACCTACTACGTTTACATTCTTTCCAGCCGATCCCGAGCGATATACGTCGGGATGACCAACGACCTCACGCGCCGCGTCTTCGAGCACGGGACGCACGCGGTACCGGGGCACACATCCCGATATCGGATTACCCGATTGGTGTTTTTCGAGGCAACGGATAACCCATACGCCGCCATCGTCCGCGAAAAGCAGATCAAGGGCTGGCGACAGGAGAAGAAGATGGCGCTCATCGAGGCTGGCAACCCACGTGGGAGGACTTGGCAGCAATCTGGGTGGACGACCGCGCGGCGCCAGCAGGTCCCTCACTGCGTTCGGGATGACAGCGGGGAAGGGGCGGCCGAGGCCCGCCCGCCCTCGCGTACAATCCCCGCTCCCGCAACACCTCGCAGAACCCCCGTGAAATCCACTCTCCGCGCGCTCGTCGCGCAGGCCATCGATGCGTTGCGCGCCGCCGGCACCTTGCCGGCCGAGGCCGCGCTGCCCGACTTCGTGATCGAGCGCCCCAAGACCCGCGCCCAGGGCGACTTCTCGACCAACGCCGCGATGCTGCTCGCTAAGCCGGCCAAGTCGAACCCGCGCGCGATCGCGCAGGCGCTGGTCGACGCGCTGCCGGCCAATACCGACATCGCCCGGGTCGAGATCGCCGGGCCGGGCTTCATCAACTTCCATGTCGCCGAAGCCGCGTGGCGGCAGCAGCTCGGCGCGGTGTTCGCCGCGGGCGAGCGCTACGGCCGCAACGACAGCGGCCGCGGCCAGCGCGCGGGCGTCGAGTACGTGTCGGCCAACCCGACCGGGCCGCTGCACGTCGGCCACGGCCGCGCGGCGGTGATCGGCGACTGCATCGCGCGCGTGCTCGATGCCAACGGCTGGGACGTGGCGCGCGAGTTCTACTACAACGACGCCGGCGTGCAGATCGAGAACCTCGCGCTGTCGGTGCAGGCGCGCGCGCAGGGCATCGCGCCCGACGCCGCCGGCTGGCCGGAGAACGGCTACCGCGGCGACTACATCGCCGATGTCGCCCAAGCCTACCTGCGCGGCGACACGGTCGAGTTCGAGGACCACACGGTCACCGGCGAGAAGAACCCGGACGACCGCGACGCGATCCGCCGCTTCGCCGTGGCCTACCTGCGCAACGAGCAGAACGGCGACCTGGCCGCGTACGGCGTCGGCTTCGACGTGTACTTCCTGGAAAGCTCGCTCTACAACGACGGCAAGGTCGAGGAGACCGTGCGCGAGCTGATCGCGCACGGCCACACCTACGAGGAAGGCGGCGCGCTGTGGCTGCGCACGACCGATTTCGAGGACGACAAGGACCGCGTGATGCGCAAGTCCGACGGCAGCTACACCTATTTCGTGCCCGACGTCGCCTACCACCTGAGCAAGTGGCAGCGCGGCTACACCCGCGCGATCACCGAGCTGGGCGCCGACCACCACGGCAGCCTCGCGCGCGTGCGCGCCGGCCTGCAGGCGCTCGACCTGGGCATCCCGCGCGGCTGGCCGGAGTACGTGCTGCACCAGATGGTCACGGTGATGCGCGGTGGCGAGGAAGTGAAGCTGTCCAAGCGCGCCGGCAGCTACCTCACCCTGCGCGACCTGGTCGACGAGGCCGGCCGCGACGCGACCCGCTGGTTCCTGGTCGCGCGCAAGCCTGATTCGCAGCTCACGTTCGACATCGACCTGGCGCGTTCGCAGTCGCTCGACAACCCGGTGTACTACGTGCAGCTGTCGCATGCGCGCATCTGCGGCGTGTTCCGGCAAGCGACGGAGCGCGGCTTCGCGTTCGATCGCGAGCACGGCCTGGCGCAGGCGCTCGACGTCGCCGACGACGCCGCGCACGAGCTGGTGACCACGCTGCTGCGTTACCCGGACGTGGTCGAGAGCGCCGGCCGCGACCTCGAACCGCACCAGCTCGCGGCTTACCTGCTGGAGCTGGCACAGACCTTCCAGACGTACTACAACGACCACCAGTTCCTGGTCGACGATGCCGCGACCCGCGATGCGCGCCTGGTGCTTGCCGCGGCCACGCGCCAGGTACTGGCGAACGGTTTGGATCTATTGGGCGTCAGCGCCCCCGAGGTGATGTAAGTGGCAGCACGGCGCAACAAATCGCAGGCACGGCGCAACGGCGGCAACAACGGCGGATTGCCGGGCTGGGCGTGGATGGTGCTCGGCATCGTGCTGGCGCTGGGCGTGGTGTTTCTCGCCCCGAAGTACCTCAAGTCCGACGGCGACGGCTTCTTCCGCCCGCAGCCCAACCCGGACGCGCAGCCCGCGCCGGTGGCCAGCGCCGAGGACGAGGTGGTGGCGCCCGACGGTGACAGCGCGCCGACCTCGGCCAAATCGGGTGGCAAGCCGGCGACGGACGCCAAGGCGGACGACGAGGGCGGCACCGAGTTCGATTTCTACACCCTGCTGCCGGGCAAGGAGGTGCCGCTGACCGACGCCGAGCTGGCCGCGACCGAACGCGCCGAAGCCCAGCGCGACGCACAGCAGGCGCGCACCGCGGCCGCCGCCCAGGCCAGCGCTGGCGCGACGCCCGCCCCGGCGTTGCCGCGCCCGGTCGACACCGAGCCCAGTACCGACCCGGCCGCCGCGCCGCCGGCGCCGACCCAGGTGGCCAGCGCGACCCCGGCCAAGCCGGTGGCGGCGCCCGCCGCGGCCGAGGACAGCGCCCGCTACCTGCTGCAGGCCGGCGCGTTCCAGGCCTCGGGCCAGGCCGAGGAACTCAAGGCGAAGATCGCCCTGCTCGGCCTGGGTGCGCGGGTCGAGTCGGCCGCGATCGGTGGCAAGACCGTGTACCGCGTGCGCATGGGGCCGTACGGCACCGCCAGCGACCTGGCCGAGGCCAAGCGCAAACTCGCCAGCGGCGGCTTGCCGGGCATGGCGATCCAGGTCAAGTAGCTGCCCTGGCAGGATCCCGGCCGACGGCAAGCGCTCGTCGCCGGCCTCGACCGCGGCGCAGCCGCTTCGAATCTAGCCATGCGGCTCGCGCGCTCGCGACGGCGCACGGTGCGACCGCGCAGTCGACGCCGGTCGCAAAACGCCTGCTCGCCAGGCACCGCCCAAGCGCGGCAGCGATAGACTCTGCGGCATCCATCCTGGGGAGCGATGACGTGGACCAACGCATTCTGTACGGCTGCATCGCGGCGCTGGGCGTGATGCTCGGCTTCGATCTGCTGACCCGGGCCTCGGGCGTGGAACTCGACCTGCCGGTCTCGACGCCGTTGGGCAGCATCGCCACCGGAGGCGTGCTGGTGACCTTCGCCGCGATGACGCTGGGCGCGTGGATCGCGCGCCGCGACTTCCGCTGGGTCGCGTTGGCGTTGAACGCGGTGCTGTGGGTGATGGTGATCGCGGTGCTGCACTCGGTCGCGATGCCCACCGACGCCAACGCGTCGCTGTCGGCGATCCTGAAGTTCAGCGGCCTGGGGATCGTGCTGAGCCTGGCCGCGTCGTGGCTCGGCGCGATGCTCGGCCAGCGCCTTGCCGCGCGCCGCGGCCTGCCGGCTACCCCCTGACCAACCGGGAGCGAGCGGCTAAACCACCCTGGCAAAGCCGACCCGCGCTCAACCGCGCTTGAGCGTGATCAAGGCCGACGTGTCCGACTCGCCATGCCCGCGCTCGACCAGTTCGGCGTAGTCGGCGGCGGCCTGGTCGATGGTGTGGCTGCGGATGCCGGCGTCACGCGCCATGCCCTGGACGATGCGCAGGTCCTTGAGCATGTGCCCGCACTTGAAACCCGGCGCGAACTCGTCGCGCAGCATCGTCGCCCCGCGCTTGTCGAGGAACCAGTTGCCGGCCGCGCCCGCCATCAGCGTCGGCAACAGCCGCTCCGCGTCCAGCCCGAGCTTCTCGCCCAGCGCGAGGCCTTCGCACACGGCCTCGTTGATGCCGGCGACCAGCACCTGGTTGATCGCCTTGGTCGCCTGGCCGGCGCCGGTGGCGCCCATGTGGCTGATGCGCGCGGCGTAGCTGTCGAGCACCGGGCGCGCGCGCTCGAGCACGTCCGCGTTGCCGCCGACCATCACCGACAGCTTGCCGTTGCGCGCGCCTTCGACGCCGCCCGACACCGGCGCGTCGAGGAAGCCGATGTCGTGCACGGCCAGCATCGCCGCGGCGCGGCGCGCGGTGTCGACCGCGACCGTGGAATGGTCGATCACGATCGCGCCGCGCTTGAGCACCGCCGCCAGCGCGGTGACGTTCTCGAGCACGTCGAAATCGAGCGGCACGCACAGCGCGACCACGTCGCAGTCGGCGAAATTGTCGGCCGAGCGCGCCGCGCGCACCCCCAGTCCGGCGGCGAACGCGTCGGCCTTGTCCTGGGTGCGGGTGGCGACCGCGGTCAGCAGGCCGCGCGCGTGCAGGTGGCGCGCCATCGGCGCGCCCATCGCGCCCAGGCCGATGAAGCCGACCTTGGGGGCGCTGCGGTCATCGCTTGCGGTGTTCATCATCGGTCAGGCATTCCATTCGTGGACGGTGAGCCGCGACGCGCCGGCGGTGTGCAGCGGATCGGCGTCGACAATCGCGCGGGCATCGTCGAGGTTCGCGGCCAGCAGCACGTAGGCGCCGCCGGTCTGGTCGGAGAACGCGCCGGTCAGCTCCAGCCGGCCTTGCGCACGCAGGCCGTCGAGAAACCCGCGGTGCGGGGCGACCACGGCCGCGTCGAAGCCCGGGTTGCGCCAGGCCAGTACCAGATAGCGCTTCATGGGGATTTCCGGTTTACGCCAGCGGCGCGTCGTCGAGGTAGGTGTACCCGGTGAGCCCGGTCTCCAACGCGGCGTTCAAGCGCTCCGCCTCGTCGGCCGGCAGGTTGGCGGCCGCCACCTTGGAACGGTACGCCGCGCGCAGGTCGGACAGCTGGTAGCCGACGTAGTCGAGCATCACGTCGGTGGTGTCGCCGCGCCGCTGCTGGGCCAGGCGATAGCCGCCGCCGTCGGCATTCCCGTCCACCCGCACCTCGACCGCATCGGTGTCGCCGAACAGGTTGTGGATGTCGCCGAGGATCTCCTGGTACGCACCGACCAGGAAGAAACCGAGCCGGTAGCTGTCGCCCGGCTTGAGCGCGTGCATCGGCAGCGAGCTGTTGAGCGACTCGTTCTCGACGTAGGTGTCGATCTTGCCGTCCGAATCGCAGGTCATGTCGGCGATCACGCCGCGCCGCGTCGGGGCCTCGTCCAGGCGCTCGATCGGCACGATCGGGAATACCTGCTGGATCGCCCACACGTCGGGCATCGACTCGAACACGCTGAAGTTGACGAAGTACTTGTCGACCAGGCGCTGGTTGAGCTCGTCGAGCACCGCCTGGTGGCTCTTCTCGCCCGCGCTCAGGCGCGCCCGCACCTCGTGCGCGATCGCGTAGAACAGGTCGTCGATGCGCGCGCGGTGGGTCAGGTCGATCTGGCCCAATGCATACAGCGACAGGCCCTCGCTGTGGTGGTGCTGGGCCTCGTGGAACAGCTCGACCGCCGGGCGCGCATCGAGCTCGGCGTGGATCTCGCGCAGGTGGCGGATCACCGCCGGCTCGTCCTCGTGCTCGTCGGGCACGCGACCTTCGGGCGCCTCCTCGACCTCGGCGACATTGGCGACCAGCACCGCGTGGTGCGCGGTCATCGCGCGGCCGCACTCGGTGACGATGCGCGGCGGCGTCAGCCCGTATTCCTCGCAGGCCTCGGCCAACGGCTGGACGATGTTGGACGCGTACTGGTTGACGCCGTAGTTGATCGAGCAGTAGCTGCGCGAGCGCGTGCCCTCGTAGTCGATGCCCAGGCCGCCGCCCACGTCCATGTAGCGCACCTGGGCGCCGAGCACCGACAGCTCGACGAAGTAGCGCACCGCCTCGCGCATGCCGTTGGCGATGTCGCGCACGTTGGAGATCTGCGAGCCCATGTGGAAATGCAGCAGGCCCAGGCAATCCTCCATGCCGGCGTCGCGCAGCTGCTTCCACAGGTCCAGCACCTGGCGCGGGCTGAGGCCGAACTTGGCCTTGTCGCCGCCGCTGTTCTGCCACTTGCCGGCACCGAGGCTGGCCAGGCGCATGCGCACGCCCAGGCCCGGCTTCACGCCCAGCGCCTGGGCCTCCTCCATGACCAGCGCCAGCTCGGACGGCTTCTCGACCACGATCCAGGTCTCGAGCCCGAGCTTGCGCCCGATCAGCGCCAGGCGGATGTACTCGCGGTCCTTGTAGCCGTTGCATACGATCAACCCGCCCGGCCGGCTCAGCGCCAGCACCGCCATCAGCTCGGGCTTGCTGCCCGCCTCCAGGCCAAAGCCTTCGCCGTGGTGCGAGGCCAGGGTGCCGGCGACGCCCTGGTGCTGGTTGACCTTGATCGGGTACACCGCGGTGTAGCCGCCGGGGTAACTCCACTCGTCCATCGCATGCGCGAACGCGCCCTGCAGCTTGCCCAGGCGGTCGCCGAGGATGTCCGGGAAGCGCACCAGCATCGGCAGCTTGGCGCCGTTGGCGCGCGCCGCGTCGACGATCTGCGGCAACGCCAGGCTCGGGCCCTGCGCGCCACGCGGGCTGATGCTGACCTGCCCGGCAGCGTTGACGTCGAAGTAGCCTTCGCTCCAGTGCGGGATCGAGTAGGTCTTGCGGGCCTGATCAATCGACCAGTCGGACATCGGCGTGGCACCGGCAGGGTTGGGGGACGCGCATTCTACCCCCGGTGTCTGTACGCGGCCGTAGCGTGGCGCCGATGCGTCCCGGATCACGCCGTCACCGGCGTGTTCGCCGGCGTTCGCTACAATCCGCGCCCCTAACTTCGGCCCGATCGACGTGCGATGCCTTTTGCGGGATCGTGTGCGTCGGAACGGGCCACTGCACTGGACGGACTGGAATGAACGCGAATACGACGTGGCACTACGAGAACTTCGAACCCGCCGGCTCGGCCATCGGCTACCGCATCACCAAGAAGCTCGATGAAGTGCAGTCGCCGTTCCAGAAGATCGAGATCTACGAAAGCACCGACTGGGGCAACCTGATGCTCATCGACGGCGCGATGATGCTGACCACGCGCGACAACTTCCTCTACCACGAGATGATGTCGCACCCGGCGCTGTTCACCCACGCCGACCCGAAGCGGGTGGTCATCATCGGCGGCGGCGACTGCGGCACCCTGCGCGAGGTGCTCAAGCACCCCGGTGTGCAGAGCGCGACCCAGTGCGACATCGACGAGCAGGTCACGCGAATGGCCGAGAAATGGTTCCCGGAGCTGTGCGATTCCAACCACGACCCGCGCGCCGAGCTGCTGTTCGACGACGGCATCGCCTACATGGCGAACTGCGCGCCGGGCAGCGTCGACATCGTGATCGTCGACTCGACCGACCCGGTCGGCCCGGCCGAAGGCCTGTTCAACAAGGCGTTCTACGCCAGCTGCTTCGCCGCGCTCAAGGACGACGGCATCCTGGTGCAGCAGTCCGAGTCGCCTTTGGTGCTGCTGGAACTGATCAAGGAAATGCGCGCCGAGATGGCCAAGGCCGGCTTCACCACGTTCCAGACCCTGCCGTTCCCGCAGCCGTGCTACCCGACCGGCTGGTGGTCGTGCACGCTGGCCAGGAAGTCCGGCGGCTTCGCGTTCCGCGAAGCCGATGCGCGCGCCAAGGCATTCGATTCGAAGTACTACAGCGCCGACATCCACAAGGGCGCGGCGACGCTGCCGCCGTTCGTGGCCGCCGCGCTGGGCGAGTAAGCCACCGTCACCCTGCCCTTGCCGTCATCCCGAGCGCAGCAAGGAATCTCCTGGACGCGAAAGCCCCGCCAAGCGCGGGGCTTTTCGTAGGGAGGTTTAGACGCAATGCGCCATAACCCAGCATCGCGCACGTCCCCCTGGGTGCGCTTGCTGGCTATCGCCGCGCGACCCACCCATGCGCTGGGTTGATGTAGCCAACCCAGCCGACGGCCGAGGGAGGTCAGGTCTCCAGAAGCGACAATTCAGCAGCGTCGGTATCAGCCCGCCGACGGCTCCACAATCGCTGCAGGCAACGGTACGCCGATCAGATGTCGCCGGCGTCGCTCGCGCAGCCGCAGGAACGGCCGCTCGACTCCGTAATACAGCGCTGCACCGCCGAATGCGGTGGCGGCCGCATACACCAGGAACGCGAGCAGCCCGCGGCCCTGAAGCCACTCCCCGGAGCCCCGCTCCACCGCCACGAATACAAGCTTGTGGCTGAGGTAGAGGCTGTAGGACGCGGCCGCGATCCAGCCCACACCCGGCCACGAAAATCGACTGATCCAACTCGTCGTGCTGATGCCCGCCACCACCAGACACGCGATCGCCGCGGACAACAGCGGCCACCCGATCGTGTTGCCAAGCAGGCCCGTGCGGTCGCGGAACAGCCAGAACGCCAGCGCCATGCCGAGCAACCCGAGCAGCAAGAAGCTGTTTCCGCGCGCGAGCAGGCGCTCCCACCACGCCGGCCGGAAAGCCGCCACGGTCGCCAGCATCACTCCCGCGAGCAGCCCATCGAGGCGGCTCCAGGTAGGGTAGAAGATATCCTCGACGAACCAGTTCCGATCCGGATCCAAGGCGGTGTAATGCAGCCACACGGCGCCCCGCAGCACTACGCCTGCCACGACCAGGACCGCGCACACGGCCAGGAACTTCGCCGTCGACGGCCGACGCGTCAAACCCCACGCCAGTGCCGGAAACAACAGGTAGAAGTGCTCCTCGACGCACAGCGACCAGGCATGCGAGAACGCCTGTTGGCTGCCGTAGTCGATCAACAGGTTGACGCTGAAGGTAGCGAACTGCCACCACGGCGCCAGCCCGGGCGCCTCGCGCATCGCCGGAAATGCGACGTATATCGCCAGCACCACCAGGAACGCGGGCAGAATTCGGTAGGCGCGGCGGACGTAGAACGAACCAAACGAAAGGTCGCCTCCGTGGGCCAGCGGCGAAAGCACCTGGCGACCGATCAGGAACCCGCTCAGGACAAAGAAGATATCCACGCCCATCCAGCCATAGCGCGAAAGCCATGCAAGGTCGGGCGCAAGCCCACCGACCAGGAACGAATGGAACAACATCACCCAGACGATGGCGATGGCGCGGAGGAGATCGAGGCCGGGCAGGCGGGTCGTGCGCATCATTGGTGTCGATCGCCCGGCGTGGGCGGTTGCAAAGTGTAGTGGCGCGTCGTTATTGGCGGAATGCGTTTTCGTCCCTACGCTGGCTACAGCCCGTCGCCGTCCATCTCGCCGGTGCGATCAGTACCACCCGCTCCAGGTCCCAGACTAAGATCTTGCCGTCGCCGGACTTGCCGGTACCGCCAGCCTTCAGATCCGCTACTACCCGGCCGATATCCATCGTGGCGCGCCGGCGCTGAACGGCTGATCCGGTTCGGCGCGAGTCGCCGCAGTCCGCGATGACGGCCGTGCCGTCGGTCGCCACGACACCGCCACCCGGGGAGGGGTGGCGTAGGCAACACCGGCCGGGGGCTCTCGGCGCAAGGGATTGAAGCGTGATTGCGTGGTCCCTTGCTCGCGGGTGCGTCGATGCCGTTCCATAGCCTTTTATTGCCAGCCCTCGCCGCGCTCCTCGCGCTCGCCGGGGCGTGCGCGCCGGCAGCGGCACAGGAGCGGCCTGACGGTCGTGGCCCACGGCCGACGACCGCCGCGGCGTTTGATCGCGCCTTTGAGCGGATCGCCGCGGACGCTGCCTGGGAGTTCGACGAAAAGCGCGCGCGCGCCGACCTCGCGACCCTGCACGAGCTGCTGCCGCCGGGCGACGCCCGCCGCGAACTTGGCTACCGCGCGCTCGCCTGCGCCTGGCACCCGGACGAGCCCGCGAGCGGACGCGCGTTCGCCGAGCGCGGCATCGCCGACGCGCGCCGCGCGCGCGCGCCGCAGTTGCAGGTGCACTTCCATTACTGCCGCGCCAGTCATGCCGAGGTCGCGCTCGATACGCGCGCGGCGATCACCGACTACGGTACCGGCATCATGCTCGCGCGCAGCCTCGGCGAGGCGCGACTGCACGGCGATGGCCTGGCGCTGCGCGGCGGCGTGCGCTCGCGGCTCGGCGAACAGGCGCTGGCGCTGATCGACACGCTGGACGCAGGCGCGGTCTACCGACGTGCCGGCTTGCGCGCTCGCGCCGAAGCCAACCTGCAACGCGTCGCGATCGTCTACCGGCGCATGGGCGAGCACCGGCAGGCGCTGCGCTATCTCGAACGCAGCCGCGTGGTGTCGCTGCGCGAGCGCAACTGGATCTCGCTGATCTCGGACGAACTGCAGACCGCGTACGCTTTCGAAGACCTCGGTCAAGCCGCGCAGGCACTCGCGGCCTACGAACGCGCGCTGCAGGTCGCACGGGACCACGGCTTTGACAACCACTTCGGCTTCATCCACCTCGGCATGGCCTATGCGCAGACGCAGCTCGGTGCACCCGCGCGGGCGTTGCAGCTGCTCGACCAGGCGCAGGCCGAGTTCGCCGCGGCCGGCGACCACACCAACGCGGGGATGCTCGAACTGCGTCGCGGTGAAGCGAATGCGGCGCTAGGCCGACATGCGCGCGCGCTGCGGCACTTCGACCGCGCGGCGCCGCTGCTGCAGCGTGAGGACAACGAGCGCTACCTCGCGATGTTCCACCTTGCGCGTGCCGCCACGCTCGAAGCGCTGGGCCGGCCGCAGCCCGCGCTCGCCGATTTCAGGCGCTACCTGCAGCTGCATGACGCCTTGCAACGCCGCCTCGGCGACGAGCGCACGCGCCTGCTCCAGCACCGCTTCGATGCGAAGCAGCGCGAGCACGAGAATCGCCGGCTGGTCGCCGAAACGCGACTGCGCGACGCCCGGCTCGAGGCGCTGCTGCGCGCCCGGCGCTGGCAGTGGAGTGCGCTCGGGCTCGGCGCGGTGCTGATCCTGCTGATGGTGGCGCTGGTGCTGCGGCAAGTGCGCGGCGCGCGCCGGCTGCGCGACCTCGCCCACACCGACGCGCTGACCGGGGTCGCCAACCGGCGCCGGATCGAGCAGTTCGGCGAGGACGCGATCGCGCACGCGCGCGACGACCGGCGGCCACTGACCACGCTGGTCATCGACATCGACCACTTCAAGCGCATCAACGACACGCACGGCCATGACGTCGGCGACGCGGTGCTGACGCGCGTCGCACAGACTTGCTCGGGAGCACTGCGCCAGGGCGACCTGCTCGGCCGCAGCGGCGGCGAGGAGTTCCTGGTGGTGCTGCCCGACGCCGACCAGGCCGGTGGCCTGCGCATCGCCGAGCGCCTGCGCGCGAGCGTCGAGCGGTTGGCGCTGGACGACCTCGCGCCTGGCCTGCGGGTGTCCGTCAGCGTCGGCGTCGCCCGCCTGCGCCGCGAGGACCGCGGCCTGGTCGAACTCACCCGGCGCGCGGACAGCGCGCTGTATCGGGCGAAACACGACGGCCGCAACCGGATCGAGGACGAGGCGCTCGCCGCGTCGGCGTGATCGCCGGCGATGCCCGCCACGCGGATGCGGCTACAACGCGTCGCCGTCCATCTCGCCGGTCCGGATCCGCACCACCCGCTCCATCTCCCAGACGAAGATCTTGCCGTCGCCGATCTTGCCGGTGCCGGCGGCCTTCATGATCGCCTCGACCACGCTGTCGACCTGGTCGTCGGTGACCGCGACCTCGAGCTTGATCTTGGGCAGGAAGTCGACCACGTACTCGGCGCCGCGGTAGAGCTCGGTGTGGCCCTTCTGGCGGCCGAAGCCCTTGACCTCGGTGGCGGTGATGCCGGCGACGCCGGCCTCGGCCAGCGCCTCGCGCACGTCGTCGAGCTTGAACGGCTTGATCACCGCCATGACCATCTTCATCGGCTGCCTCTCCCCTGCGGGCACTGTTCGCTGGCGGCAGGATAACGCGAAGGTCACGCGGCCCGGCCCGGGCTTGCGGTAGAGTGCGCGCCGTCCCGGCCCACCGCCTCGGGCGTATCGGATTTTTCCGACAGCGCAGCGCGGCCGGCGCCGATAGCGCAGCCCCGGCCGCACGGCCACGCTGGCTGCACCGCCGCAGGAGCCATCCCATGATCGACCTCAGCCACATCGACGACCTCGCCCGCCGCCTCAGCTCGCTGGTGCCGCCGGGCCTGCGCGAGGGCCGCGACGAACTGCAGCAGAACTTCAAGTCGGTGCTGCAGTCGGGCCTGGCCAAGCTCGACCTGGTCACGCGCGAGGAGTTCGACGTGCAGCGCGCGGTGTTGCTGCGCACCCGCGAGAAGCTCGAACAGCTGCAGGCCGCGGTCGCCGAGCTCGAATCGCAGCTCGACCGCCCCGCGCCGCCGCGCCACTGAGCCGGCCACCATGAACCTGGCACTCGTGCACAGCCGTGCGCGTTCGGGCGTGCGTGCGCCCGCGGTCCGGGTGGAAGTGCACCTGGGCGGCGGCCTGCCGGCGATGTCGATCGTCGGCCTGCCCGAAGCCGCGGTGCGCGAAGCCAAGGACCGGGTGCGTGCGGCGATCCAGTGCGCGCAGTTCGAATTCCCGGCGCGGCGCATCACCGTCAACCTCGCGCCGGCTGACCTGCCCAAGGACGGCGGCCGCTTCGATCTGGCGATCGCGCTGGGCATCCTTGCCGCGAGCGGCCAGGTGCCGCTGGAGGCGTTGCAGGAGTACGAGTTTCTCGGCGAGCTCGGCCTGACCGGCGAGCTGCGCGCGGTCGACGGCGTGCTGCCGGCGGCGCTCGCCACCGCGCAGGCCGGGCGCAAGCTGGTCGTGCCGGCCGGCAACGGCGCCGAGGCCGCGCTGGCGACGCAGGTCGAGGCCTGCACCGCGCGCACGCTGCTGGAGGTGTGCGCGATGCTGGAAGGGCGCAAGCCGCTGCCGCACGCGATCGCGCTGCCGACCGTGCGCGAGCGCGGCCCGGACCTGGCCGACGTGCGCGGGCAGGCGCACGCGCGGCGCGCACTGGAGATCGCCGCGGCCGGCGGCCACCACTTGTTGTTGATCGGCCCACCGGGCTGCGGCAAGACCCTGCTCGCCTCGCGCTTGTCGGGCCTGTTGCCCGAGGCCTCGGAGGAGGAGGCGCTGGAAGCGGCGGCGATCGCCTCGGTCAGCGGTCGCGGTCTGGATCCGGCGCGCTGGCGGGAACGGCCTTACCGCTCGCCGCACCACACCGCCAGCGCGGTGGCGCTGGTCGGCGGCGGCGCCGAGCCGCGCCCGGGCGAAATTTCCCTCGCACATCGCGGCGTGCTGTTCCTCGACGAACTGCCCGAATGGGACCGGCGTGCGCTCGAGGTGCTGCGCGAGCCGCTCGAGTCGGGCGTGGTCACGGTGTCGCGCGCGGCGCGCAGCTCGGAGTTCCCGGCGCAGTTCCAGCTGGTCGCGGCGATGAACCCCTGCCCGTGCGGCTGGGCCGGCGACAGCAGCGGGCGCTGCCGTTGCAACGGCGAGGCGATCCGCCGCTACCGCGCGCGCATCTCCGGGCCGCTGCTCGACCGCATCGACCTGCACATCGAGGTACCGCGGTTGCCGCCGACCGAGCTGCGGCCCGATGCGCCCGACGGCGAGTGCACCTTGGATGTGCGCGAGCGCGTGGTGCAGGCGCGCGCGGTCCAGCACGGTCGCGCCGGCAAGCCGAATGCCCGCTTAAGCCAGGCCGAAACCATGGCAACCTGCCGGCTCTCCAACGCCGACCACGCCTTGCTCGAACGCGCGGTCGACACCCTGCAACTGTCGGCGCGCTCGTTGCACCGCATCCTGCGGGTCGCGCGCACGATCGCCGACCTTGCCGGCCAACCGCAGATCCTAACCGCGCACCTGAGCGAGGCGATCGGCTACCGGCGGATCGACCGCGGCAGCCAGTCCACCCAGGCGGCCTGAGCGCCCCGGACCAGCCCGGCCTAGTTTGCGGCGCGGACAGCCATGGCGGGTTGAAACCCGCCGTACGTCATCCACTCAACCGCAGCGTTCGCCGCAGACCTTCGGGCGTTCCAGGAAATCGCGCGCACCCTCGCGGGCCTCGCGCCGTTCCGCCTCGGTGCCGCAGCGGGTGACCTTCACGCTGGACCCGGATTTCTGCTCGCGCCAGCACACCTGCTGCTCGTCGTGGCCGGCCTTGCTGTTCTTGACCTGCGCGTTGATCCGCTCCAGCGCGTTCTCCAGCTGCACCTTCTGGTCCATCGACAGGTCGGCCAGCGCCGCCTTGCCTTCGGTCAGCGCGAACACCTCGGCCTGCGCCTTGCGGATCGCACTGCCCTGGCGCGCGGTCAGGCCGTCGATGCCGCCATCGTCGAGGTCGGCCTTGAGCGCGTGCTGCTGCTTGAGGATCCGCTGCAAACCGTCGCCCTCGTCGCCCGCCTGTGCCAGCGCGGCGCCGCTGAGTGCCATGCACGCCACCACGATCGCAATCAGTCGCTTCATTCGCTACTCCTTGTCGGCACACGGGAACAGGGATCTCGCTGGCGATTCTACGGCCCGAGGCGCCCGACGGCGTCCGTCCCACACGAGATTCCGGTGCTGGCCTGGCCGCATATGCTGGTGTCGCCGTGCCATTGGCGCGACTCCTCGCGGGCCTGTGCACGTTCGGCAACCGTCGCGCATCGCGTCTGCCTCAATGTCGTGCCCAGCTTGTGCTCGCGCCAGCAGACCTGCTTGTTCGCCTGATTGTCGGCAATCACCGCCTTGACCTCTTCCAGTGCATTGAACAGCTCAGCCTGCTGGTCACGGTTGAGTTGTTCCACTGCGCTCACGCCATCAAGCAGTTCGAAGATGCGGTCCTGCGCGGCGTGCATCCGCCCCAGTGCTTCAGCGCCGAACCGGGCATAAGCGCCGGTCGAGTGCTCGGATGCGTCGCGTATCTCGCGTTGCTGCTGCAGGATCTGGCCGATTTTTCCGACGTTGGCGGTGGCGGCCGTGGCTGCCAGCGACAGCAGCAAGGTGACCGTGAAGGCGTGCCGGTTCATTGCAATCTCCCGTACTGCCGCGTCAATACCGCCTACAACGGCGCCGGATTCGGAGGCCGGACACAGGAACGGGCGGCCTGGGCCGCCCGTTCGGGTCGCATCAGGTAGCGCGCTTCAGCGCTGCATGTCGCGGCTGTCCATGCGCTCGCGGGCGGCCTCGCGCTCGACGCGCAACTGGCCGGCGGTCTTGCACACGCGCTCCTTGCGGGTGCTGCCCAGGATCGCGCGGCGCTCGCAGACCATGCGTTCGTCGTCAGCGTTGTTGACCGCCGCCTCGATCCACTCGAGGGTGTTGAAGACCTCGGTCTTCTGGGTCTCGTTTAGCTCATCGGTCGACTGCTTGCCCTCCATCAGCGACAGCAGCTGCGCCTGCTTGGCGAGCAGTTCGCTGCGCGTGTTCGCGGGCAATTCCTTGAAGCGGCCGCTGCGCGATTCGACGCCTGTGCGGATCTGCGCCTGCTGGGTGCGGATCGCCTCGAACTGGAGGACGCCGCGGTCGACGGACGCGGAGGCGACGGGGGCGACCAACAGCAGCGCGAGCAGGCAGGCACGAATCTTCACGGCGGTTCTCCACGGGGTGAGCGGCCGACACTACGCCGGCTGACGGCCCGCTTCAACGCGGCATCTGTTCAGGTTCCCGGCGATTCCGGACTGAAACAAAAAGGGCGGCCATTGGCCGCCCTTTTTTCCAGCGCGATTCCGTTACCGACGCATCTGAGCATCGCCACGGTCGAGTTGGTCACGCGCCAGCTCCTTCATGCGGCGCTCTTCCTCCACCGTGCGGCAGACCCGGGTCAGACGGGTACTACCCAGCACCTTTTCGCGGCGACAGACCATGCGCTCGTCCTCGGCATTGTTGATCGCCGCCTCAATCCATTCGAGGGTATTGAACGCCTCGGTTTGCTCGCTTTCGGACAGCTCGTCGGTGGTGGTCTTGCCTTCCAGCATCGCCATCAGTCCGGCCTGCTTGGCGAGCAGGTCTACGCGCTTCGACGAGGGCATGTCCTTGTAGCGGCCCCTGACCGCGATGACGTCGTCGTGGATCTGCTTCTGCTGCGCGGTGATCGCCACCACTGCCAGCGGCTTGCGCCCGGCCGAATCGGCGAACGCGCCGAAGGACGCCAGCAACAGCCCCATGAATATGAACAAACGCATCTCGCACTACCCCTTCCGATTGGACCCCTGATTGGTCGCGCCACCCTATCGACGCGCCGCAACCGTGTCCATGTGCCGGAAGAGGGAGTTTTTCTCAGTCGCGCGGATCGGCGGCCAGCTCCGCGGTGCGTACCCAGACCTCGCCGGCCGGGTCGAGCTCGGTGGTCGTCATCACCTCGCCGCGCCAGCCGAAGCCGCAGACCGCCAGCGCGCCCTGCTGGATCGGGTCGAGGCCGAAGGCGCGTTCCAGCTGCACCTCGTTGATCGCGCCGGTGATGAAGGCGCCCAGCCCGGCCTCGGTGGCGGACAGGTACAGGGTCTGCGACAGGTGTCCGGCTTCGAGGGCGACCACGCGGTAGCCCTTGGCGTGATGGCGGTACTTCCAGAACGTGCGATCGAAGCGCGGCGACAGCAGCACCAGCACGTGCGCGTCTGCGAACCAGTGCTGCTGCGCGACCATGTCCATGACGAATTCGCGCAGCGGCTGCGCGGGTGCGGGCAACGGTTCTAGTGCGTGCTCGCGCGCCTGGTAGTGGTACAGGCCGGGGGCGACCCCTTCGACGTGCTGCACGATCAGGTAGGCCTCGACCGGGTGCAGGCCGCCACCGGACGGGCTGGTCTTCTTCAGGAACACGGTGTCGTCGCTGACCCGGACCTCGGCCTGCGCCGAGAACACGCGTTCGAGCAGCTGCGCGAACAGCGCGTGTGGCAGCGGCCTGGCGGCATCGAAGTTGCGGCAGGTGGCGCGGCGCGCGAGCAGGCGGTCGAAGTCGGTCGGCGCGGCGCGCGGCAGCGGCAGCCGTTGCGAATCCTCGCCGCGACGCGCGGCCTCGGCTGGCGGCGCGCCGAGCACCTGGCGCATCTCGAGGGCGGTCTCGGTGCCGCTGTCTTTCATGCTTTGCACCGCATCGACCTCGCGCCAACGGGTAAACGCATGCAGCGTCGCGGCCAACGGGTGCCAGTAGGTCGAGCGCAACGCATCGTCGCGTTCGCGGTGCGCGGCGTGACGCTTGCCGTCTGATATCAGCAGGCCTTGCTTCAGCAGGCGCTTGAGCGCGACCGGCGGATGCGAGGCTAACGTGTTCGCATCCACCCATTGGCTGGGGCCAAGTGCACCGAGCAGTTCGCGCTCCATTGAATCAACTTCGACTTCCTCGCCGAGGTGCGGCGCCAGAGCCAACCAGCGGCTGCCGCGGCGCAGGCCATCGCCACCTGACAGCAGTACGTTCAGGTCGAAGCTGATCTCCTCGCGCGGCTCCAGATACAACACCGCACAGCGACGCACGCGCATTTGACCTCCTAGGCCACTTCCCCGCAGTACACGATGACAGATAGCTTATGCGGTGACACGCGACGGCATCATGCAGCGGGTCATCACCAACGAGAGGAGAGCGATATGCAAACTGTTTCCGCACACCGTCAAGCGCCTCAACCCACGCGTCAGCTATCAGTAGCGATCAATGGGAAAAACCCGCTACAACCCCAAGTCGCCGACCGGCTCTTGGAACTCTTGAGCACCGACAACATGTTTCGCGACTTGTTCGAGAAAGATCCGAATGCGGCACTAGCGATGCTAGGCCACCCCATCTCCACCGAGTCGATTTCCAGATGCGGGCCGGTGAATCGCATCGCGTCGAAGAACGAGTTCATTTCTGCGCGAGATCATCTGAAAGCTCACATTACGTCGGCTGGAATATTCACGAACCCGCACTGCTTCGAAGCCGGGAGTATCACGGCAGCCCTGCGCCGCAAATAGCTGCAACTCTTGACAGGCGCAGGGGTAAAAATAGCTCCTGCGCCTTTCAGGCCAACTGGCGATCATCTGATCGTTCCCCTCGGTCTCGTAACTGGCCAGAGAAAGCTGGAGGAGCCTCCCACTTTTTACTTGCGGCTCCAACGAGCCATTTTGCTTCGCCCAGTCCCGGCGTCCGAATTCAAACGGTTGTTCCGTAGAGCAGGCAGGGATAGATTCCGAAAACCAACGGTCCGTTATGGATCTCACAGGGGGAAAGGGGAATGGCGAAGACTAAGGCGATACCGTTCAATGCGAAGACCGCGGACAAGTTGCTGGACCTGTTGAGCACCGACAGCGAGTTTCGCAGGCTGTTTAAGAGAAACCCGATAGCCGGGCTCGCCTACGTTGGCTATCCGCCGGCGAAGGAAGCCATGGCTCTGATGGCCTGTGCGGCAGTGGACAGTTTGGGGTCAAAAAAGGAGATCGCTGCGGCCCGCGACCAGCTCAAGGATTACCTGGTATCAAGTCAGGCTTTGACCAATCCTCATTGCTTCGTGGCCGGCAAGATCGAGAAGGCTCTGTCACGTAAGTAGTCAGGTAGTCCCGCTTGCGGCCATGCGCGGCTGAAAGCTTCGGCTTCTAGCCGCGCTTCACCGATGCGACCCAGCTTCTGCAAGACCTCGGCCGCGTCCAATCGAGCCAGCGTCGTATCAGCCACATTGATGGCTTGCTGGGCTTGTGCGCCAGTCAGCTCGACATATGCAAGGCCGCGACGGGCCGCAAGCCAACGATCTTCTCTCAGCGCCTCATCGTAGCGACCCGCGGCGCGCAAGGCGTCGCGCAGCGCGACGTGCGCTTGGAACAACTCGGAGCCGTCCATCAATCGTTCTAGTTGTGCCACTGCGGCTGGCGCATTCCCTGCCAGGCGCAGTTGGCCCGCACGAATGATCTGCAGCATTTGCGCTAACCGAGGGTCACCGCTCTCCGCCACTTGCTTGGCCAGCTTTTGCATGGCTTTGTCTGCCACATCGCCTCGCCCGGCACGCTGAGCCAGATAAGTTGCTGTCAAAGCCACATAGACGCGGTCCGAAACGTCTGCGGCGCCCTGCAAATCGACACCGTCAAGCGCGGCATAGATGACGTCCAAGTAAGCCTGAGACTTCAAATTGCCAGGATCGCGCAAGGCGCGTACCGACAGTTCGACCAAATCAGTCACGTCCCTCAACAAGAAATTCTTGCGGCTCACTTTAGCTTTGACGCTCACGGCATTCCGCAGTGCCTGATCCCAGCGCCCTTGGTCCAAGGGGATCGCGACGCGTTCGAGATACCCGCTGGGAACATCCTGCGGCAAGGCTTTAAGTACCGCGTCCGCCTCCGTGAAGCGCCGAGTGGCCGCCAATGCGGCAGCCTGTTGACGGCTCGCGCGTCTTTGCTGTGCCGCCCCTGCCTGCTTGAAGCTAAGGAGCGCTGCTGCGTACTGCTCTTGTGCCAGTTGCGCGCGCCCCACCTGGTCAACTGCATGGCCCCGAAGCGGGTTCTGCGCTGCGGTGGCGAGAAGGGCCGATTTCATCGACTCCTGGTAGCGACCCGCGGTGAACGCCGCCCAGGCATAGTTGGCGGAACCCGCGTGGTAATCCGGATAGACGCCCGACAACAACTTCCACTTCTCCGGGGCGTGAAGCGAGGGCTTTGGACCAAGTTCGGCAACCCAAGCGTCCAGATACAACGCGTCACGAAGCGGAAGGTGGGAGCGCAATGCTTCTGCCCGTTGCAGGTAGTGCTTTGCATTGGCGGCATCGGGCACAGCGACGTATGTACGCATGATGCCCAGATAAGCCAATGCGAACTGCGGATCGAGCTCTATAGCGTGTTGAAAGTACCGCAAGGCCTGTTGCGTATCCGCTTTGGAGTAAGCCTGCACACCCAATGCATACGCCCGCAACGCATCCAGATTCTTGGTCGTCACCCGGGGCAACGGCGCCGAATCCTTCTCGATCGACTTCAGCGCCTCGCCAAGCTTGCCGCGCAGCGCGGCGGTGACGGTATCGATCGAATCCAGCGCCGACACCGCGCCGGTACCGTCCGCCGATTCGGCGTAGACCGTGGTCTGGGTGTGCGGGTCGATCACCTCGGCGCTGACGCGGACGCGGCCGCCGACTTCGGACACGGTCGGCAGGATCACCGCGCGCGCGCCGTCGCGCACGGCGACCTCGGAGGCGATGGCGCGATCGAGCACGGTGCCGGGCTTGAGCTGCATGCGGCTCAGCGTGTCGCGGGTCTTGAGGTCGCTGAGCACGTTGACGTGGCGCGACTGCTCCAGGCTGATGCGGAACGCCTGTTCCAGCGAGTCGTCGAGCAACTGGTCGCCGGTGAGGTTGCGCAGGTCGGCGACCACCACCCAGTCGCGCTGGTTGAACGCGATCGCCGGCTGCGGGCGGGTGACGAACCAGGCGCCGATGCCGATGCCGGCCAGCAGCGCGACCTCGGCGGCGAGCGCGGCCGGGCGCCGCCACAGCGGGATGTCGCGCCAGGCCTTGGGGCTGCTGGGTGGCGCGCGCAGCGGGGCAATCCCGGGCTCGCCGACCTCGAACACTTCCTGGCTGTTGGGCACGCCCTTGAAGTGCCAGCGGCCGTGCGATTTCCAGGTCAGGCCGAGGCCGCGTTCGCCCAGTTCCCGCGCGGCGCGGTGGGCGAGAGGCTCGGCCACCGCCGACAGCAGGATCTGCCCGGGCCGCGCCATCGACATCAGGCGCGCCGCGGTCGGCTTGGCCAGGCCTTCGACCTCGAGCGGCTTGGCGCCGACGCGCACGGCCTCGTCGCTGTTGCGCCAGGTCAGCACCTCGCCGACGTGCAGGCCGGCGCGGGTCAGCAGCGTCTGCTGGTGCGCCTTGCCGAGCGCGCGCAGGCCGTGGCCGTAGTCGAGCGCGAAGCCGAGGCCGTCGATCGGCCGCTCGAACAGCAGCAGCAGGCCGTCGGAACGGTCGATCAGGCGCCCGCGCCATTGCTGCTGCAGTTGCAGCACCAGGCGGTCGTGTTCGCGGAACAGCTCGGCGGCGACGGTGTCGCCGAGGCGTTCGACCAGCGAGGTCGAGTCGCACAGGTCGGTCAGCAGCAAGGTGCGCAGCTGCGGCGCGTCGGAGCTGTGCTGGCTGAGGTCGTTCATGGCGGTGGCCTGGATGACGGCGTCGCGGTGGGCGCGCTCACGCGGTGGCGGCGAGCGCGTCGTCCTGCCATTCGACGCGGTTGCCGCCCAAGCGCTTGGCGCGGTACAGCGCGGCGTCGGCGTGCGCGTACCAATCGTTCCACTGCGTGTCGGGCGCGACCAGGCAGGCACCTAGGCTGAGCGTGCAGATCAGCGGCGTGGTGTGCGGCATCTGCAGCAGGCCGTGCGCGGTGCTGACGATGAAGTCGGCGTAGCGCATGACGTCGTCGCGGCTGTCGGCCTTGACCAGCAGCGCGAACTCGTCGCCGCCGAGGCGGCAGGCGATGTCGCCGTTGCCGGCCACCGAGCGCAGGATGTGGGCGACTGCCTGCAGTACTCGGTCGCCGGCGAGGTGGCCGTGGTCGTCGTTGACGGCCTTGAAGCGATCGCAGTCGATCAGCAGCAGACCCAGGCCGTGGGTGCTGCCGTTGCGGTGGCGGTCCTGCAGGTGCTTGGCCAGGCCGCGGCGGTTGAACAGGCCGGTGAGCTCGTCGGTGCGGATCAGCGCTTCGGTCTGGTTGAGCTGGGCCGCGGTGGCGCGCAGGCTGTCGAGCGCGGACTGCAGGTCGTGGTTGCGGCGGCGCAGGCGGCGGATCAGGCCCTGTTCGTTCAGCACCACGCGCATGATCGCGCGGCGCAGGAAGTACGAGACCAGCCCGGGCTCGCGGTCGACCAGGCGCTGGAACTCCTCGGCGCGCAGTTCGATCAGCATGCCGTCGACCGGCACCGTGGCATCGGCGCTGCGGGCGTGGTCGCCGATCAGCAGGCCGAGCTCGCCGAAGAATTCGTTGGGCCCCAGCCGCTTGGCGATCAGGTCGTCGCCGAAGTCGAGTTCGACCGCGCCCTTGGACACCACGTACATGGTCGTGCCCAGGTCGCCGCGGCGGAACAGCACCTCGCCGGCATACGCGCGGCGCATGCGGCCGACCTGCGCGAACAGGGCGAACTCGTCGGCGGTCAACGCCGCGGCGGCGAGGTCGCCGTTCGGCGCGGTGCGCTGCGCTGGTTCGTCGCGCGTGGGCGACGCGGCGTTTTCACCCTTCATTCCACGACCCCGCACTCCGTCGTCCAGGAGACTGCAGGCGAGGATAGCACCGGGGTGGCGCGCCTGAGAGCGAGCCGGAGGCCCTAACGCGAGACGCAAAAAAGGGCGGCCACGCAATGCGTGGCCGCCGCTGCGAGGTACGCGCGGTGGCCGTTCAGGCCGCGATCGCGGCCGGCGCGGAGGTGGCGACGTCACCGTGGAACTGCTCCTCCTCGGTCGAGCCCTTGAGCGCGACGGTCGAGGAGGTCGCGCCCTGGATGGTCTGGGTCACCGCGTCGAAGTAACCGGTGCCGACTTCGCGCTGGTGCTTGACCGCGGTGAAGCCGCGATCGGCCGCGGCGAACTCGGCTTCCTGCAGCTCGACGAACGCGCTCATCTGCCGGCGCGCGTAGCCGTGGGCGAGGTTGAACATGCCGTAGTTGAGCGCGTGGAAACCGGCCAGGGTGATGAACTGGAACTTGTAGCCGTAGCTGGCGAGCTCCTTCTGGAACTTCGCGATCGTGGCGTCGTCGAGGTTCTTCTTCCAGTTGAAGCTCGGCGAGCAGTTGTAGGCGAGCAGCTTGCCGGGGAACTTCGCGTGGATCGCATCGGCAAAGGCCTTGGCGAACGCGAGGTCGGGCTTGCCGGTCTCGCACCACACCAGGTCGGCGTACGGGGCGTAGGCCAGGCCGCGGCTGATCGCCTGGTTCAGGCCGTTGCGGGTCTTGTAGAAGCCTTCGACGGTGCGCTCGCCGGTGGTGAACGGTTGGTCGTTGGGGTCGATGTCGGCGGTCAGCAGGTCGGCGGCCTCGGCGTCGGTGCGCGCGACGATCAGGGTCGGCACGCCCATCACGTCGGCGGCCAGGCGTGCGGCGACCAGCTTCTCCACCGCCTCGCGCGTCGGCACCAGCACCTTGCCGCCCATGTGGCCGCACTTCTTTACCGACGCGAGCTGGTCCTCGAAGTGCACACCCGAGGCGCCCGCCTCGATCATGCCCTTCATCAGTTCGAACGCGTTGAGCACGCCGCCGAAGCCGGCCTCGGCGTCGGCGACGATCGGCTGCAGGAAGTCGATGTCGCCATCACCGCCATTGCCGTTGCTTTCGGCGCACTGGATCTGGTCGGCGCGCAGCAAGGTGTTGTTGATGCGCTTGACCACCGCCGGCACCGAGTCGGCCGGGTACAGCGACTGGTCTGGGTACATCTGCCCACCAAGGTTGGCGTCGGCCGCGACCTGCCAGCCCGACAGGTAGATCGCCTTGAGGCCGGCCTTGACCTGCTGCATGGCCTGGTTGCCGGTCAACGCGCCGAGCGCGTTGACGAACGGCTCGCTGTGCAGCGACTTCCACAGTTTGTTGGCGCCCAGCTTGGCCAGGGTGTGCTCGACGCCGACAGTGCCGCGCAGGCGCACCACGTCCTCGGCGGAGTACGGGCGCTGGATCCCGGCCCAGCGCGGGTCGGTGGCCCAGTCGTGGCGGAGTTGGTCGGCGGTGGGCAAGGTGGTCATGGCGGAAATCCTTTCGACTTGGTTGGAATGGGAACGTGGCGGGTTGCGTGCTGCGGTCGGTCAATCGAGGCGGGCGTAGGCCGGCAGGGTCAGAAATTCCTCGAGCGTGTCGGCGTGGGTCATGCGGTCGAGCATCCCGATCGCCTCGTTGAGGCGGCTGGCGCCGGGCAGCTGCAGGCGGTCGGCGAGCTTGCTGGGCAGGCCGATCAGCGCGCGTTCGAGCAGGGCGAAGTCGACTTCGGTGCCATCGGCCAGATGTAGTCCGTCGGCGTGCAGCCACTGCCACAGCTGGGTGCGCGCGATCTCGGCGGTCGCGGCGTCCTCCATCAGCCAGTGGATCGGCACGCAGCCGTTGCCGTCGAGCCACGCCGCCAGGTAGCGCACGCAGACCTCGACGTTGCCCTCGAAGCCGGCCCGCGTGATCGTCCCCAGCGGCGGCTTGACCAGGTCGTCGCGGGTGACGTGGACGTCCTCGCGCAGCACGTGCTGCTGGTGCGGGGTCGGCATGCGCTCGTCGAAGATCTCCCGGGCCAGCGGAATCAGCGCCGGGTGCGCGACCCAGGTGCCGTCGTGGCCGGCGGTGACCTCGCGCAGCTTGTCGGCGCGGACCTTGGCCATCGCCAGGTCATTGCCGGCGTCATCGCCGCTGATCGGGATCTGCGCGGCCATCCCGCCCATCGCGTGCGCGCCGCGGCGGTGGCAGGTCTGGATCAGCAGCTCCGAGTACGCGCGCAGGAACGGCTGGGTCATCGTGACTTGGCCGCGTTCGGGCAGGACCTTGTCGCGGTGCGCGCGGAAGGTTTTGATGTAGCTGAAGACGTAGTCCCAGCGGCCGCAGTTGAGGCCGACGACGCGGCCGCGCAGCGCGTGCAGGATCTCGTCCATCTCGAACGCCGCCGGCAGCGTCTCGATCAGCACGGTGACCCTGAGCTGGCCAGGCGCGCGGCCCAGCACCTGCTCGACGTGGCCGAGCACCTCGTTCCACAGCGCCGCCTCCTCCATCGACTGCAGCTTGGGCAGGTAGAAATGCGGTCCGCGTTCCTTCGCGGCGAGCACGTCCGAGTTGTGAAAGGCGAACAGGCCGGCGTCGAACAGGCTGGCCGAGATCGGCGCGCCATCGACCCGCAGGTGCTTCTCGTCCAGGTGCCAGCCGCGCGGGCGCACCATCAGCACCGCCTGCTGGTCGAACGGCCGCAGCGTGTAGTGCTTCGAGCCGTCCGGCGCCATCCAGTCGAGGGTGCCGGCGACCGCCTTCTTCAGCGCGCGCTGGCCGGTCAGCAGGTTGGCCCAGGTCGGCGCGGTGCTGTCCTCGAAGTCGGCCATAAAGCAGTTGGCGCCGGAGTTGAGCGCGTTGATCACCATCTTCGGCTCGACCGGGCCGGTGATCTCGACGCGGCGGTCGAGCAGCGCGGCCGGCAGCTTCGCCACCCGCCAGTCGCCGGCGCGGATCGCGGCGGTGTCGGCGCGGAAGTCGGGCAGGCCGCCGGCGTCGAAGAACGCCTGGCGCTCGCGGCGGGCGGCCAGCCGCGCCTGGCGGGCCGGCTCGAAGCGGCGGTGCAGGTCGGCCAGGAAGGCCAGCGCGGCCGGGGTCAGCAGCTGTTCCTGGCCGGCGACCTGGCCGGTCAGTTCGATCCGCGGCTCGGTCCGGGCTTCGGTCCGATCCTGCTCGGGCTGCTGGAAAACCACTGCCGACATGCCTTGCTCTCCCGCCTGTAACCAGGCTTACGTGTAGGAGGCGACCATGCGGTCAGGTATCGTATTTGACAATAAAGTTCTATCAATACATATCATTAGCCATGCTTATACATAGGCCGTGAACGTGCCCAGCAAACGCGCTCCCAGCCCCCGCTTCGCCTACAAGGGCGACCGCCTCAAGCCGCTGCGCGCGTTTTGCCAGACCGCGCGGCTGGGCTCGGTGTCGCGCGCGGCCGAGGCCCTGTACCTGAGCCAGCCCGCGGTGACCCTGCAGTTGCAGGCGCTGGAGCGCGAAATGGGCGTGCGCCTGCTTGAGCGCAGCGGCCGCCGCCTGGCCCTGACCCGCGAGGGCCAGGAGCTGTACGAGCTGGCGCGGCCACTGGTCGAGGGCTTGGACGGGCTGGACGGGGTGTTCCGCGAGCGCGTGCGCGGGCTCGACGCGGGCGAGCTCAACGTCGCCGCCGGCAGCTCCACGATCCTGTACCTGCTGCCGCGGATCGTCGAGGCGTTCCGCGCCGCGCACCCGGAGGTGCGGCTGAGCCTGCACAACGTCACCGGCGCCGGCGGCCTCGACCTGCTGCGCTCGGACGCGGTCGACCTGGCGGTGGGGTCGATGCTCGACGTGCCGGCCGACCTCGACTACGCGCCGATCTACCAGTTCGAGCCGATGCTGATCACGCCGCGCGACCACCCGCTCGCGCGCCAGCCCGACCTCACCCTGCAGGACCTGTCGCCGTACGGCCTGATCCTGCCGCCGCAGCGGCTGACCACCTACCGCATGGTCGACCTGGTGTTCCAGCAAAACCGGGTCCCGTACACGGTGGCGCTGGAGGTCGGCGGCTGGGAGGTGATCAAGCAGTACGTGGCGATGGGGCTGGGGATCAGCATCGTCACCGCGATCTGCCTGACCGACGCCGACCGCGAGCGGCTGGCGGCGCGCTCGCTGGCGCGCTACTTCCCGTCGCGCAGCTACGGCGTGGTGGTGCGCAAGGGCAAGTACCTGTCGCCGCAGGCGCGCGCGTTCACCGAGCTGATCCAGCCGGACCTGTTCGTGCGCCGCGACTACTACGCGACCGGGCCGTCGGAGCGGTAGGGCGGGTTTCAACCCGCCGCATGCGACTGCCGAGGGTGTGTAGGGCGGGTTTCAACCCGCCATCGCCATACGCGACCATCGCGTCGGCCCCGAAGGCGGGTTAAAACCCGCCGCGCGTCGATTCGGCAGGTTAAAACCCGGGCGTCAACGCATCCGCCGGCGCGCGCGATCGGCCTGCCGGCCGCGCAGCTCGCGCCCGAAGCGCAGCACGCCGACCAGGTCGGCGGCCAGTTCGACGTAGCGCAGCGGTGCCGCCAGCAGGCCTCTGGCCAGCGTCGCGGCGCGCGGCGCCGGCGCGACCGCGGCCAGCAGCGCCAGCCACAGCGCCAGCTCGGCCAGCACCCCGATCGCGAGCGCGCGCCACTGCCCGGTGGCCAGCAGCACCAGCACGATCAGCGGCAGCAGGATTTTCTCCAGCGCGGTGAACGCCAGCGCCCAGCCGATCGGGCGGCCCTGCTCGCGGGTCAGGCGCTCGCCGAACGGCTGCCGGTAGGCCTCGCGCACGCGCCGCTGCTCGACCTTCGGCGCCGGCCGGCGCAACCGCCGCCACGCGCGTCGCGGCGCCTTCAGCGGCGACTGCAGCAGCGCGTCGAAGAAGTAGCAGCCGCGCAGGAACGCCTGGGTGTAGCGCGCGCGCCGCGCCGGCAGGTGCTCGATGCGCGCGGGCTGCTGCACGCGCGCGACCACGTCGGCCAGCTGCACGTTGCGGTAGCCCTCGTTGCCGAACGCCACCCCGATGAAGATGTCCTCGGCATGGGTCTGGTCGTCCTCGCCGTGCACCGGCTCGTAGCGGTCGAACAGGTCCTTGAGGTAGCCGCGCCGGTAGGCGACCGCGCCGACCGGGTGGGCGATGCCGCCGAACGCGAGCATCTGCCCGCGATGCACGAAGCGCTGCTGCACCAGCCCGACGCACTGGCGGTAGCCGTCGATCAGCCACTGCTCGATGCGCGCGGCGCGGTCGCGGCTGGCGTTGAGGTCGCGGTAGGCATCGGGGCCGAGCCAGCGCCGGAATGCGGCGGTTGCCGCCATCGCGCGTCGGTCGCGGCCGCGCAACGGCAGCACGGTGCCGCAGACGCTGGCGATGCCGGCGCCCTGGAACAGCTCGCGCACGCAGCGTTCCAGGAACTCCGGCGACTCCAGCACGGTATCGGCGTCGAGCACCACCAGCACGTCGCCGTCGCACTCGCTGGCCTGGCGCTTGAGCGTGGGGGTGCGGCCGATCGACCAGCGCCGCGCGATCACCTCGATCGCCATCGCGTTCACCGCGGCGAACTCGCGCGCCAGCACCAGCGAGCCGTCGCGGTCGATGCCGCCGTCGTCGACCAGCACAATCCGCCGCGGCTGGCGGGTTTGCGCGCGCAGGCCGGCCAGGCAATGCACGATCGTCGCCTGGTGGCGCTGCACGTGGATCACCAGGTCAACCGTGGCGCGGCGCCAGTCCTCGGCCGGGGTCGGCACGGTGGCATCGGCGCCACGCAACAGGCCCATCGCCCCGATCAGGGCGCTGGGCCCGAGCATGAAACGCGCGGCGCCCTTGGCACGCCCGTGCAGGCGCGTGCCGTCGCGTTCGGCGTGGCTGGAGAAATCCAATCGCCCCCCTGTGCCGGCCGCCACCGTCGATCTGCGATCGAGCGCTGGCCGCGGCGTCGTCAGGGAAACCTACGCAAGCAACGTGCCAAGCCGGCCGCCGGTGGCGGTGGTTCGCGCCCGGTGGGGCGGGATTGCCATTCCCGCTTGCGGTTGGCCCTTGGCGGGGTTTAACCCGCGGTGGCGATGGCGATGGCGGGTGGAAACCCGCCCTACGGGGTGCCGTGGAACTTGCCCTGCCAAGGTCGGTAGAAGGCGCGGATACGGGCGATGTCGGCGGCCATGTCGTCGGTCAGGGTGAACACCGGGCCGATGCCGATGGTCTTGTCGGGGTAGTGGAAGTAGGCCGGCAGCACCGGCACGTCGGCGGCGCGCGCGATCTTCCAGAACCCGGTCTTCCAGCGCTCGACCGGCTTGCGCGTGCCCTCCGGGGCGATCCCGAACCAGAAACGCTCCTCGTCGCGGATGCGGTCGGCGAGCTGCTCGACCACCCCGTGGGCGGCGCTGCGGTTGACCGCGATCACCCCCAGCCGCCGCAGCAGCAGCCCCAGCGGCCACCAGAACAGCTGGTGCTTGCCGAGGATCCTGACGTCCAGGCCCATCGCCAGCTTGGCGGCGAAGCCGTAGATGCCGTCCCAGTTGCTCGAATGCGGCGCGCCGATCAGCACCAGCTTGGGGATGTCCGGAAACGCCCCGACCATGCGCCAGCCGCCCAGCCGCAGGATCGTGCGCCCGAGCCAGCGTCCGAACGCATTCGGGCGCACCCGCGGCGCGTTCGGCGGCAGCGGCAGGACGATGTCGGTGTGCGTGTCGGTCATGCGTTCCCCTGTGTTTCCGGCCCCCGCCCGCCCAATCCCACTCGGTCTTCGCCCGGGTGCGCTCGAACCGTGGGGGCGCGGATCAGTCCCACTCGGTCTTCGCCCGGGTGCACTTGACCCGTTGGGGCGCGGATCAATCCCACTCGGTCTTCGCCCGAGTGCGCTTGATCGTACCGCGCTCGCGTTTCGCGCCGAGCCGGCGCTCCTTGGAACCGCGGGTGGGCCTGGTCGCGATCCGCGGCGTGGGCGCGCGCCAGCCGCTGGCGATGAACGCGGCCAGCCGCTCGCGCGCGTCCTGGCGGTTGCGGTCCTGGGTGCGGAAGCGCTGCGCGCTGATCACCAGCACGCCGTCGTCGGTGATGCGGCGGTCGCGCTTGGCCAGCAGCCGCGCGCGCACCGGCTCGGGCAGCGAGGGCGAGCCGGCGACATCGAAACGCAGCTCGACCGCGGTCGCGACCTTGTTGACGTTCTGCCCGCCCGGCCCGGTCGCGCGCACGAAGCGCTCGACCAGCTCGGTTTCGGGGATCGGCACGGCTGGACTGGGGTCGGACATGCGTTGTAATGGGAGGAGCCGGCGGGGATGCGGGCGATTGTAGTCGCCGCCAGCGGTTCCACACGCCAGCGCATTGAACCGGCCGAGGCACGGCCAACCGCGCACGATCAACTTGGGGAGTCGATCCGATGAAACACCTCGTCCAGAAGCACGCCTTGGTGCAATCCCTCGCCCTGGCGGCCTTGCTGCTGCTGGCCGCGCCGTTCGCGGCCGCCGCGCCGCCCACCGACACCCAGGTCGACCAGCTGCTCGAGGTGATGCGCGCGCGCAAGACCGTCGAGGCGATGGTGCCGCAGGTGCAAGCGATGCAGCAGCAGATGGTCGAGCAGGTCACCGCCGGCCAGCAACTCACGCCCGAGCAGAAGCAGAAGCTCGACGGCATCGTCTACAAGTCGAACGCGCAACTGCTGGGCATGGTGTCGTGGAACAACATGCAGCCGCTGTACCGCGAGATCTACCGCCAGACCTTCAGCGGCGAGGACATGGACGCGATGATCGGCTTCTACGGCAGCCCGGCCGGGCAGAACCTGCTCGACAAGATGCCGCAGCTGATGCAGAACACGATGAGCGCGATGCAGAGGGTGATGGTGCCGCTGCTGCAGCAGATGCAGAAGGACATCCAGGCCGAGGCGACGAAACCCGCGGCGAGCGGCGGCTAAGCTTCCTGTAGTGCCGAGCCTGCTCGGCACGCCGCCGCCGGGACGTCGCCGAACAACGCCAGCGCCTTGGCAAACTCCGTATCCACCGGCGCCACGACCTCCACCCGCGCACCGCTGCCCGGGTGCACGAACGCCAGCCGCCGCGCATGCAGCAGCATCCGGTGCACGCCGAGCATGCGGAAATGCCGGTTGTGGCGGCCGTCGCCGTGGCTGGTGTCGCCGATCAGGTGGTGGAACGCGTGCTTGAGGTGGCGGCGGATCTGGCGGAAGCGCCCGGTCTGCGGCTGCGCGCACAGCCACGCATAGCGCGAGGTCTCGAACCCGGCCGAGGCCAGCGCCAGCTCGGTGGTCGCCAGCCGCGTGAAACGGGTGACCGCGGGCTTCTTGAGCGGCTTTCCCGGGCCGCCGTCGAGGTCGTGGTCGATCACGAAACTCTGTTCCGGCCAGCCGCGGCATACCGCCCAGTAGTCTTTTTCGACCTCGCCCGACATCAGCACCTTGCCCAGTGCCGAGGCGGTGTCGCGGTCGAACGCGAGCAGCAGGCAGCCGCTGGTCGCGCGGTCGAGCCGGTGCACGAGGAAGATGGGTTTGCCGAACTGCGCGCGCAGGCGGTCGGCGGCGAAGTCGGTCTCGCCGCGCGCCAGCGCGCTGTCGTGGACCATCAGCCCGGCCGGCTTGTCGACCACGGCCAGGACGTCGTCGACGTAAAGCACATTGAGAGCCTGCACGGGCAGCGAAAGCGGAGCGGACATCGAAGCGGCCGGCAGCGTCGTTAGAATCGGCCATTGTCGCCGATTGCCGATGCCTGGCCTTGGCACCCGTTCTCCGTCGCAACGTTCATGGCAATCGGATCAGCACTCCCCCGGCCGTCGTTCCTGCGGAAGCAGGAACCCAGCGCCTTCGCCTCGCAAGCGCGCAAGGCACTGGATCCCTGCGTTCGCAGGGATGACGAGCAAAGATTCCGCTGTTCGACCTTCACCACAGGAATCCCATGTCGCCCAACGCCCACCTGCCGCGCGCGCTCGCGCTGGCCTGCTCGCTCGCCCTGCTCAGCCTGCCGGCGCTCGCCAACGGCGCCACGCCCGCCGCGTCGCCGGCCCGCGCCACCGCGCCGCCCGCGGCTGCCGCGAACGCGCTGGTGCTACCGGCCGGCGTCAGCGCCGGTCCCTGCGTCGAGGGCATCTGCGAGTACGCCCTGGGCAACGGCCTGCGCGTGCTGCTGTTCCCGGACGCGAGCAAGCCCACGGTCACCGTCAACCTGACCTACGGCGTCGGCTCGCAGCACGAGAACTACGGCGAGACCGGCATGGCGCACCTGCTCGAGCACCTGCTGTTCAAGGACACGCCGACCCACACCGACATCCCCGGCGAGATGAAGAAGCGCGGCATCGCGTTCAACGCCACCACCGCGCTCGACCGCACCAACTACTTCGCCTCGTTCCCGGCCAACGACGCCACCCTGGACTGGCTGCTGCGCCTGGAAGCCGACCGCATGCGCAACGCCAACGTCGCCCGCAAGGACCTCGACAGCGAGATGACCGTGGTCCGCAACGAACTGGAGCGCAACGAGAACAACCCCGGCGGCGTGCTGATGCAACGCCTGCGTTCGACCGCGTTCCTCTGGCACAACTACGGCCACGACACGATCGGCGCGCGCAGCGATGTCGAGAACATGCCGATCGAGCGGCTGCAGGCGTTCTACAAGACCTGGTACCGGCCGGACAACGCGACCCTGATTGTCGCCGGCCGCATCGACCCGGCCACGACGCTGGCCGCCATTGCGCGAAACTTCCGCCAGATCGCCCGGCCGGCCGTGCCGATGCGCAGTTTCTACACCGCCGATCCCGCGCAGGACGGCGAACGCAGCGTCACCGTGCGCCGCAGCGGCGACATCGCGCTGGTGGCCGCGGCATACCACATCCCGGCCGGCACCCACCCGGACAGCCCGGCGCTGGCGGTGCTCGACTCCGTGCTCGGCCACGTGCCGAGCGGGCGGCTGCACAAGGCGCTGGTCGAGGGCAAGCTCGCCGCCGGCATCGGCATCGGCAGCGATGGCCTGCGCGACCCCGGCCTGCTGACCGCGATCGCCGCGCTGCCCAGGGACGGCGACGACGCCCGCGCTGAAGCGGTGCTGCTGGCGCAGCTCGAGCAGCTCGCGGCCACGCCGATCACCCAGGCCGAACTCGACGCCGCCAAGCAGCGCATCGGCAACGCCTACGAACTCAACTACACCAACGTCAATGCGGTGGCGATGGGCCTGTCCGAATCGGTCGCCGCCGGCGACTGGCGCCTGTACTTCGTGCGCCGCGATGCGGTCGACAAGGTCACGCTCGACGACGTCAACCACGTCGCGCGCACCTACCTCAAGCCGAGTAACCGCACGCTCGGCCGCTTCGTGCCGACCGACGCGCCCGACCGCGTCGAGGTGCCGGTCGCGCCGCCTGCCGCCGCGCTGGTCGCCGGCTACAGCGGCCGTGCCGCGGTCGCCGCCGGCGAGAACTTCGATCCGACCCCGGCCAACATCCAGGCGCGCACCCAGACCTACACGATCGGCGACGGCCTCAAGGTCGCGCTGCTGCCGAAAAAGACCCGCGGCGAAACCGCGATCGTCACCGCCACCTTCCGCTTCGGCGACGAACACACGCTGGCCGGCCGCGACGTCGCTGCCGGCATTACCGGCGCGTTGCTGATGCGCGGCAGCCAGGGCCTCAGCCGCGAGCAGATCACCCAGCGCTTCGACGCGCTCAAGACCCAGGCCTCGGTCGGCGGCGGCCTGCAATCGGGCGGCATCGTCCTCAACACGCGGCGCGCGCAACTGAGTGAGGCGCTCGCGCTGGCCGCCGACGTGCTGCGCACGCCGACGTTCCCGGACAGCGAGTTCGAGCAGTTCCGCCTGCAGGCGATCACCGGCCTGGAAGCGGCGCGCAAGGAGCCGGGCACCGTCGCCGGCCAGGCCTTGGCCGAGCACTTCGAACCCTGGCCCGAAGGCCACCCGCTGCATGGCCGCAGCATCGACGAATCGCTGGCCGCGCTGAAGGCGCTGACGCTCGACGAGGTGCGCGCATTCCACCGCGATTTCTACGGCACTGCCACCGGCGAGATCAGCATCGTCGGCGACTTCGACGTGGCCGCAGTCAAGCAGCAATTGCAGGCACTGTTCGCCGGCTGGAAATCGCCCAAGCCGTTCGCGACGATCGCCACCCATTACACCGACGTCGCGGCTAGGCGCGCGCGCTTCGAGACCCCCGACAAGCCCAACGCGGTGCTGCTCGCGCGCGCCAACCTCTCGCTCAACGAGGCCGACCCCGACTACCCCGCGCTGATCGTCGCCAACCACATCCTTGGCGGCGGCACGATCAAGTCGCGCCTGGGCGACCGCATCCGCCAGAAGGACGGCCTGAGCTACGGCGTGTCCAGCGACCTCAACGCCGACGCCAGCCGCGTCGGCCGCGACGACGCCGGCAGCCTGTCGATCCAGGCGATCGCCGCGCCGCAGAACATCGACAAGGTCGAAGCCGCGCTGCGTGAGGAACTCGCGCGCCTGGTCAGCGACGGCATCAGCGCCGACGAACTGCGCGACGCGGTCTCCGGCCTGCTCACCCAGCGCCAGCAGGCGCGCGCCGCCGACAGCACCGTGGCCGGACTGCTCGCGCGCAACCTGTTCATGGACCGCACCATGGCGTTCTCTGCCGGCATCGACGCGAAGCTGCAGGCGCTGACTGTCGACGAGGTCAATGCCGCGATCCGCAAGCACTTCAAGCCCGATGCGCTGAGCGTCTATGTCGCCGGAGACTTTGCGAAGGCGGAGAACGGCGCGCCACCGGCGAACGTGCCTGTCAGATGAGCCGGCTTTCCTGAAGCGAACAACGGGCCAGCTGGGTCCGGTCTTTTGATGGGATGTTTGCTTGCGAGCATTTCCGGAACGCTTTGGCGGGGCCCGCGATAAATCCGGAGGTGCGATGACCGCTCCCGACCCAAAGCGGTCGCAAGAGGTCTAGGTCTCGAGCGGCTAATATCCTTTGCACAAGGGCGACGGGCTGGCCGATCCTACACACTGATGCCCGCAATCTTCCCTTGGAGGAATGGTGTTCAAACGTCTGATCGAGAGCCTGACCGGCAAGTCTATCGGCAGCGAAGCTCCTGCGCATGAGCCAGCCGCGCCATCGGTAGCACGCGCCGAGCAATCTGAGCTCATCACCGCGTACGACGTGCACGGCCGCGAAATTCAGATCACGCGCGCGGACTGGCGCGACAAGATGCTACTGCCGCAGCTACAGGCGAAGTGGAACCAGCCTGACGAGCTCTACGGCCTGATTGTCAACGCACTCAACGACGACTTTGTTGCGGAGATCGGGCCGGCCTCCGCCCGCCTGATCGCGACCGATCCGATTGTCGAACGCAGCCACGTGATCCGTGCGATCGTGTTGATGAAGCACGGGCCGCTGGATGAGGCCGAGCGCGTGCTGCTCGATGCGACGACAAAGGTCGGTGAGACCGGAACGATCCTCACCAATCTCGCCAAGGTCTACGACGCGCGCGGGGATCAGGCGAAGACCGACGCCACCCTTTGGAAAGCCATCACGCTCGACCCCAACCAGGACAATGGCCTCGGATGGTGGCTCGCGCGCGAGCGTGAACGCAGCGGGGACGCGGGATACATCGCGGCGTTGGAAAAGGCCGCGGCATTGCCGGGCAGCTGGCGCGCCACGCTCTACCTGGGGCGGGAGCGTCTTGGCGCCGGTGACGTGCCCGCGGCGCTCGAGCTGTTCCGGAAGGTGCTGGCACAGGCCGCACAGAACACGGACGCGCTGCTCACGGTCTCTGGCGACCTCGGCAACGCAGGCAAGATCGCCGAGCTCGTCGACCTCACCGGGCCGTACTACGACGCGGCCGTGCACGGGCCGCAGGTCGGACTGAACCTGCTGCGGGCCTACCTGCAGCTGGGTCGGCTGGACGAAGGCGAGGCGCTGCTCGATCGTCTGTACGCGCTTAACATGCCGCCCTTCAAGCAGCATCTGGACGCGATGGCGGGCGAGTTCCAGGACCGCCGCCGCCAAGCGGCGCGCTCACGCCCGGTCGATGAGTCCGACCTCCAGATCGGCCAGGTTCCCTTCGAGCTGCCCATCTGGATGTACGGCCTGCGCGATCCAGATTGGCTCTTTGCTCCCAAGCCAGCCGATGCACGCAAGGTGACGTTCCTCATGCTCGGAAAGGTTCTGAGTGGCGTGGAACACGCCGAGGAGCAGCGCGAGGACGACCTCGGACGGCTAAGCCGCGCGATCCCGCTCTATCTGGCGGAGAGCATCTACGAATGGACGCCCGCGCACGCGCAATCGCTGGTCACCGTCGTCATGGGTGGCGGGCCAGTTGTGTTCGGCGCGCAGGATGCAGCAGGCGAGCGCGAGACGGCTGCGCAGCTCGCGGCCCACACTGACGTGCTCGTGCAGGGTTCGATCGCGAGCGCGGACGACGCGTGGACGATCGACGTTGGCATCTGGGATACGGCCCGACTCGAGTTGATCGGACGGGAAACTGTCTCGACGCACCATGCCGGGCTGGAGGCGGCGGTCCTTGAGTTGGAGGGCAAGCTCCTCGCGCGACTTGGAGGGGCACAGGCGCGGCCACACGATCGCCTCTATACGCGACCGACGCTTGATCAGATGCAGCCGTATCTCAACGCGCTGGCGCAGTCGCTGATGCTCGGCCTGGTCGCCAACGCGATGATCCCGAAGGATGCCATGTGGGGCGAGCGGAACATGCTCGAGTGGCCGCTGCGCATGGCGCTCCATTGGCCGGACCACGAGGTGCCCAAGGCGATGTACCTCTCGGGCATCAGCCATGCCGCCCGCTACCGATCCGATGTATTGGGCGAGTTCGAAGAACGATCATTCGCGCTGCTGCGGGATATGACCCAAACCAAGTCACCGGTGGCAGACCTGGGCCCCCTACTGTTGCATGCGTTCAACCGGGCCGAGGGGTTGGCGGCGGTGCGACGTGAGACGAAGGACGCACGTCGGCTCTCTTGGATCGAACGCGTGACTGCTACGCCCTAAGAACAGGCGGCGGCCAGCTCGTCCTGCCACCTACTTCCAGGGCCGTAGGCTGGGTTGGCCCTTCTAACCCAGCGCTTTGCCTGGTCGATGTGCTGGGTTGATGGAGCCAACCCAGCCTACGGGCTGACTGCGTTCGGCCGCGGATCTCAGCCGCGCCGCGGCCACGCCGCCAGCAACGCCCACAGGCCACCCACCCCGGCGATCCACGACGACGCCGGCACCGACCAGAAACGCGGGCCGCCGGCTTCCAGTCCGTACAGCACCGCCGCCGCGATCAGCAGGCCTGTGCCGAGGATCGCCGCGACCGTGCGCCGCTGCGCATCCTTGACCGTGCGGGTGAGCTCGGCCATGTCGTCCGAGCGCATCCGCAGCTGGTGCTTGCCCTCGACCTGCTGGGTCAGCCACGCGTGCAGCAGCCGCGGCATCTCCGGCGCATGCGTAACCAGCTCCGGCAGGCGCTTGCGGAATTCGGCTGCGAGCCGTTGCGGGCTGTAGCGCTCGACCAGGATCTTCGACAGCACCGGTCGCGCCACCGCCCAGATGTCGAGCTTCGGGTCGAGCAGGCGGCCGACGCCTTCGATGTTGAGCAGGGTCTTCTGCAGCAGGATCAGCTGCGGCTGCAGCGTCAGCTCGTAGCGCTGCGCGGTGCGGAACAGCTTGATCAGCACCTCGGCCAGCGAGATCTCGCTCAGCGGCCGGGTGAAGTACGGCTCGCACACCGATCGCGTCGCCGCCTCGAGTTCGTCGATGCGGATGTGCGCCGGCATCCAGCCGGCCTGCACGTGCAGCTCGGCGATGCGGCGGTAGTCGCGGTTGAAGATCGCCATGAAGTTCTCGGCGAGGTAGTACTGATCCTCGTCGGAGAGCTGGCCCATGATGCCGAAGTCGAGCGCGATGAAGCGCGGGTTGAGCTTGCGCGCCGGATCGGAATCGACCCAGATGTTGCCGGCGTGCGCGTCGGCGTGGAAGAAGTTGTCGCGGAACACCTGGGTGTAGAACACGCGCACGCCCTTGGAGGCGAGCGCGTGGCGGTCGATGCCGGCCGCGTCGAGCGCGGCGATGTCATCCGACGGAATTCCGCGCACGCGTTCCAGGGTCAGCGCGCGCTCGGCGGTGTGCGACCAGATCACCTCGGGCACGTACAGGTCGTCGCTGTCGAGCCAGAACCGGCGCAGCACGCTGGCGTTGCCGCCCTCGCGCTGCAGGTCGAGCTCGGCGGCGAGCGTGTTCTCGATCTCGGCCACGATCTCGCGCGGGCGAATCTTGTCGGCGCTCGGGTGGGTGCGGTCGACCACGCCGGCCACCGCCTTTAGCAGCGCGATGTCGCCGGCGATCTGCTTCTCGATATCCGGGCGCAGCACCTTGACCACGACCTCGCGCGCCGGCCGGCCGTCGGCCGCGGGCAGGATCGCCGCATGCACCTGCGCGATCGACGCCGACGCCAGCGGCGTGGTGTCGAACTGCTCGAACGCCTGGCTGATCGGCAGGCCGAGCGCCTGCTCGACGATCGCACGCGCGGCCTCGCCATCGAACGGCGCGACCCGGTCCTGCAGCAGCGCCAGCTCCTCGGCGACGTCCGGCGGCACCAGGTCGCGGCGGGTGGAGAGGATCTGCCCGAACTTGACGAAGATCGGCCCGAGTTCCTGCAGCGCCAGGCGCAGGCGCGCGCCGCGCGGTTGCGCGGCGACCTCGGCCGAGGCGCGCGGCACGAACGGGCGCGCGAGTTTCAGCCACGGCTCGACCGGAGTGTCGTCGAGCAGGTCGTCGAGGCGATACCGCAACAGCACCCGGCCGATGCGCCAGGCGCGGAATAGCGGCCTCACGCCGCGCCTCCGGCATCGCCCACGCGCGCACGTAAGCGGGTCACGCGCGCGGCGATGCGCTCGACATCGTCGCGCAGGGTGTCGACGTCGTCGTGGAAGGCGTTGAGTTCCTCGCGCGGGACCACGTCGCGCGATTCCTCGGTGACGAATTCGGCGGCGTTGCCGGCGAACGCGCCGGCCGCGCCGCGCGCGTGCCTCAGGCCGGCGGCGAGCGCGTTGGCGATCTGCACCCCGAGCACGTCGCCGAACGCCGCCGCGAACGGCTGCTGCCAGTCGGGATCGAAGCGCGAGGCGAGTTTCTGCAGGCGGCGCGCGAGGTCGGCATCCCCTTCGATGCGCAGCTTGCCGACCGGCGGCGCATCGTCGCGCTTGAAGAACGGCAGCTGCGCGATCAAGCCACCCAGCGTGCCGCGCACGCCCAGGTCGGGCTCGTCGCCATCGACCGGCCCGACCTCGAGCCGGTCGCCGGCCACGCGCACCTGCAGCGCCAGCGGCGGCGCCACCACGTGCAGGGCCACGCGCCGGCCGTCGAGCGCGCGCAGGCCATCGCGGGTGTCCGGGTCGAGCGCAAGCGCGCGGTTGAGCGCGGCCTCGAGCGCGCGCCCGGCCAGCGGCTTGAGGGAATCGAGGGGCGAGGTGCGTCGGGTCATGCCGGCATTGTCCCCCAAGGGGACTTCCTTCGGGGCGCCCCTTCCTTCCCGGCGTAGGGCGGGTTTCAACCCGCCGTGTCGCGGTGGCCGGCTGAAACCCGCCCTACGCGGATCGACCGCTTGCGCCGGCGACATGCGCCGCGCGCAGGCGTGCCAGTCCTTCCGCGAACGACACCTGCGGCACGTAGCCGAAGTCGCGCCGCGCCGGTGCCATGTCGTACCAATGGGTCGTGGCCAGCTGTTCGGCCAGGAAACGCGTCATCGGCGGTTCGCCGCGCAGCGGCAGCGCATGCCACAGCCCCTCGCAGACCACGCCGACGGCATAGGCGGCACCGAACGGGATCGACTTCGTCACCGGCGGCGCGCCGACCGCGCCGAGCAGGCCGTTGAGCGTCTCGCGCATGGTCTTCGGTTCGCCGTTGCTGATGAAGTACGCGCGCCCGGCGCACGCGGCGTTGGGTGCGAGGTGCTCGAACGCGTCGAAGTGCGCCTGCGCGGCGTTGTCGATGTAGGTGGTGTCGACGCGGTTCTCGCCGTCGCCGACGAAACGCAGCCGGCCGGCATTGGCGCGCGCGACCAGGCGCGGCAGCAGCTGGTTGTCGCCGACGCCCCATATCAGCCGCGGCCGCAGCGCGACCGTCGCCAGGGTCGCGTCGTTGGCCGCGAGCACCGCGAGCTCGGCGATCTTCTTGGTGGTCGCGTACGGCGCCTTGAAGCCCTCGCCGTAGGGCACCGTGTCCGCGGTGCCGCCCTCGACCGGGTGGGTGGCGCGGTGGGTGACGCTTGGCGTCGAGGTGTAGACCAGCTTGCCGATGCCGTGCGCGCGGCACGCGGCCAGCACGTTGTCGGTGCCGACCACGTTGGCGCGGTGGTAGCTGTCGTAGCTGCCCCACGCCCCGGCCTTGGCGGCGTTGTGGAACACCGCGTCGCAGCCGCGGCCCGCGGCGACCACCGCATCGCGCGCGGCGAGGTCGCCCTGCACCTGCGTGACCCCGAGCGCGTCGAGCGTGTCGTAACGGCCGCGGTTGAAGCTGACGACCTCGTGCCCGCGCGCGCGCAGCCCGCGGCACAAGGCCTGCCCAAGGAACCCGCCGCCGCCGGTGACCAGGATCTTCATTCGCCTTCGCCTTCGCTGCTTTCGTTGCTGTTGCTTTCGCTGTTTCTGCTGTTGCTGTTGCTGTTGCTGTTGGCCCCCTCCCTTCCGCATAGCGAAGGGGGTGAGGAGGGCCGCTTGCAAGCCATCAGCTTGCGGCCTGACGAACGCCCGCAGGCTATGCCTGCGGGCCGGACGGGCTGGGGAGGGGTAAAGCCCTCCGTGATATGCCGATGGATATCCGCGACGACGTCGTCGATTTTCATCAGTACATCGTCATTCCAATACCGCGCCACACGATATCCAAGCCCCACCAACGCCGCAGTCCGCCGTTGGTCATACGCGATCTGTTCCAAATGCTGGCCGCCATCGAGTTCGATGATCAACCTCGCTTGTGGACAAAGGAAGTCCACGACATAGCCGGCCAGCGGCACTTGCCGACGGAAGCGGAACCCATCCAGCTGTCGTCCCCGCAAGTAGCGCCAGAGCTGGCGCTCGGCATCCGTCGATCTGTTGCGGAGCGCACGTGCATTGCGACGCAGGCTGTCCATGATTCGCCTCCTCCATGAGCTACCCCTCCCCAGCCCTCCCCTTCGCTATGCGAAAGGGAGGGAGCTAAAACCAGCTTCGCGTCCGATTGCTGTTGCTGTTGCTGTTGCTGTTGCTGTTGGTGTTGGTGTTGGTGTTGGTGTTGGTGTTGTTGCTGTTGGTGTTGTTGCTGTTGCTGTTGCTGTTGGTGTTGTTGCTGTTGGTGTTGTTGCTGTTGGTGTTGTTGCTGTTGCTGTTGCTGTTGGTGTTGTTGCTGTTGGTGTTGTTGCTTCTTGCCCCTCCCCTTGCGAAGCAGGGGGAGGTTGGGAGGGGGTCGGCTCTTGCTGTCGCTTCCCCTACACCTTCTTCGCCACCCACGCCGCAAGCTTCTCCCGTCCGATCTTGGCGTTATGGCGGATGTCGACCGGAAACCCTGGATGCCGCGCGAACCGCTCGATCCGCGCGGTGTGCGGCTGGGTCGCGCCGAGCACGCGCAGCTCGCGTTCGATCCGCGGCCAGTCGCGCGCCGGCACGCCGCGCTCCAGCTCCACGCACAGCACCGGCACTTGTGCCCCCAACGCGCCGACGCCGACCAGCGCCGTGCGCCGCACCTGCGCATGCGGGTTGAACACCGGCTCGACCTGCTCGGTGTACAGCGGCCCCATCGCGGTCTCGACGCGGTGCGACTTGCGCCCGCAGAACCACAGGCGGCCCTCGCCATCGACGTAGCCGATGTCGCCCATGCGATGCACCACGCGCTCGCTGCCATCTGCCAGGCGTTCGCGGATCTTGGCCAGCGCCGTGGCAGCGTCGCGGTTGAAGTAGCTGTCGGTCGCGGTTGGCCCGGCGACGGTGATCTCCCCGACTTCGCCCTCACGCACCAGCAAACTATTCGACCAGTCCGCGATCGCCGTGTCGCTGATGCGGATGATGCGCACCTCGTTCGGCGCGACCGCGCGGCCGACGCAGGTGCCGGCGCCGCGCTGCGTCGCGTCGCGCGTGGCCTGCAGTTCGCGGCCCTCGATCACTGCCACCGGCAGGCACTCGGTCGCGCCGTACGGCGTCCAGAACTGGGCGTCGTCGGGCAGCAGTTCGCGCATGCGCGCGACCACGTCGGCCGGCACCGGCGCGCCGGCGGAGGTCACCCGCGTCACCCCAGGCAACGACGCGCCATGCCGTGCCAGCACCGCCATCAACGCCGGCGAGCCGAACAGCTGGTCGACGCCGAAGCGCGCGATCGCATCGTGCAGCTTGCGCGGGTCGGCCAGCGCCGGCTTGGTCGCGTCCATGTCCGGAATCACCGAGGTCACGCCCAGCGCCGGATCGAACAGCGCGAACGGCGGGAACGTCGGCAGGTCGACGCCGCCGGGCACGATGCCGAAGGCGTCGCGCAGCATCGCCACCTGCGCGGTGAAATGACGGTGTCGGTACACCACGCCCTTGGGTACGCCGGTCGAGCCGCTGGTGAACAGGATCGCGGCGACGTCGTCGGGCTGCGTCGCTGCCAGTTGCTGTGGCGCGTCCGCACCGTCGCGCTCGACCTGCGCCAGCGTCGCATCGGCGAGCCACGCCCGCGTACCCGTGGTGATGCGGATGCGCGCCGATTTCGCCCAGCCCAGCAGCACGCGCGCGACCTGCGCCAACGGGATGCCGATGAACGCCTGCGGCTGTGCCTCGTCCAGGCATTGCCGCAGCGCGCGCTTGTCGATGCCCGGGTCGACCAGCACCGGCACAGCGCCGGCCTTGAACAACGCGAACATCAGCAGGAAGAACTCGGGCCCCGGCCGCACCATCACCACCGCGCGGGTGCCACGCGCGATGCCGCGCAGCGCCAGGCCCACCGCGATCGCATCGCTGCGCGCGTCGAGCTCGCGGTAGCTCAGGGTCAGGTCGTAGCGCGCGAAGCCGTCTGGCCCACGGGTGCCGGGGCAGCGGATCGCGATGCGGTCGGGGGCTTGCGCGGCCAACAACGGCAAGGCCGCGGCGATGTTGCACGGGGCGATCATATGGCGCGATTGTAAGGCGCGGTGTCCGTCGCCCGCCTGGGTTCGGCGCACCGGCGCGGAATGGTTTCACCCAGACGCTCCCGAAACCCTGTTCTACTCGCCCGTTATCGCGCGGGCTTCGGGTATCGGATGCCCTGGCTGTCAGTCGTAGGTGCGCTTGACCGGAGAGTTGCATGCGAGATGCGGTTTCGCAGGTGGAGAAAGAAATCGGGATCGCACCGGGTTCCCATGGCAGCCCCGCGCGGGTGCGGGCGTGGCGCCGGATCTCCCTGCGCAAGCAGATGGCGTTCGGCTTCGTCGTGCCGTTGTTGATCGTCCTGCTGGCGTCCGTCTCGCTGGTGAGGACGCTCGATGCATCCAGCGACAGCGAAGCCGCCATCGCCGAGTCGAGCGAGGCGATGGCGCTGCGCTACACCCTGCTCAACCTCGTGCTCAGCGCCGAAACCGGCCTGCGCGGCTACCTGATCACCGGCAGCCCCGATTTCCTGCAGCCGTATCACACGGTGTGGACGCAGCTGCCCCAGGTGTTCGCACGCCTGGAGGAGACGGAAGCCGATGAACCCGATCACCTCGCCAAGCTGCACGAGGTGCGCGCGTTGCTGCTGCTGTGGCGCGAGGACTTCGCCAGCCCGGTGATCGCGCTGCGTCGGCGATCACCGGTGGGCCTCCACGACGATCTGCGCCGGCTTGCCGCGACCCCGCCATCGGCGCCTTCGGTCGGCGGGTCACCCACCGGGGAGCAGGCACGGCTGCTTGCTGTGCTGCAGGACCGGCAGCGGCTCGTGCCCGCTGGCCCACGTGCCGAGGAGCTGGCGGCTGCCTTGTCGATGGTCCGCTCGCGCGGCCCCTATGCTCCGCGGCTGCTGGCATTGGCCGAACGCTTTCAGGCGGACGAGCGGCGGCTGGTGGCGATCGCCGAAACCCGGCGCGGCAAGCACCGCATCGACCGGATCCGCAGCTTGATGCAGGCCTCGTTCCAGGAAGAATTGGCCGAGCAGCGCAGCGACGCCGCCCGGGCCACCGCGGAGGCAGACCGTGCGCGCTGGATCGCCATGCTGGGGCCGGTAACAGCGCTCGCGATCGGGCTGTCGCTGATCCTGCTGTTGATGTTCGACGCGATCCGCGCGATCACCGCCGCGACCAGGGCGGCGGTCGCCGTGGCCCGCGGCGACCTGGACAAGCGCGTGCGCGTGCTGCGGCGCGACGAGATCGGCGCGTTGAGCACGGCCTTCAACCTGATGGCGGCCGAACTTGCCGACCGTCGCCGTCGCAGCGCGGCGATGGACAGCTTCCAGGCGCTGCTGATCACGTCCAACAGCATCGCGGAAACCCAGGAGGTCACCGCACGCATGAGCGAGGTGATGTTTCCGGGCATGGCGGGCGCCATTTACGCGGTGTCTGGCTCGCACGACCTGGCCGAGCGGCTCGCGCAGTGGAACTGGCCGGACATCGGCCAAGGCCAGGTGTGGCACCCGGACGAGTGCCGCGCGGTGCGTGCCGCACAGCCCTATTGCACAGGCGTCAACATGGTCGAAATTCCCTGCCCGCACACCGCGTCGATTGGCGTGCCGGTCAGTTGGAGCCTGTGCCTGCCATTGGCGGCGCAAGGCGAGATGCTGGGCGTGCTGCAGCTGTGCCGTTTCGAGGACACACCGGCCGTGCCCTTCACCGACCGGCAACGCGAGTCGGCCGAGTTGATTGCCGAACAGCTTTCCATGTCATGGGCCAACCTGCAGCTTCGCGAGAAACTGCACAACCAGTCGATCCGCGACCCCCTCACCGGGCTGTTCAATCGGCGTTTCCTCGAGGAGACGATGATCCGTGAGTTGGCGCTCGCCGCCCGCACTGGCAACCCGCTGGTGGTGGCGGTCATCGACGTCGACCATTTCAAGCGGTTCAACGACCGCTTCGGGCACGAGGCCGGCGACCTGGTGCTGGTGGAGTTGGCGGCCATCCTGCAGAAGTTCGTACGCAGCAGCGACATCGTCTGCCGCTACGGCGGCGAGGAGTTCGTGCTGCTGATGCCGGACAGCCCGCTTCCGGTGGCGATCGAGCGGGCCGAGGCGCTGCGTGTCCAGGTGGGCAAACTGCGGGTCCGCCTTGGCATGGACCAGCTGGAGTCGGTCAGCATCTCGATAGGCCTGGCCAGCGCGCAGCCGGGCGAGTCCGCGGAATCGTTGCTGCGCAATGCCGATACCGCCCTATACGCCGCCAAGAGCGCCGGGCGCGATCGCGTCGAGGCTTACGCCAGGCCGTAGCCGCGAGCCGCCGCTAGGCCAGCAACCACGCCAGCGCCGAATCCCGGTCGAAGAAGCGCTCGAACGAATAGCCGCGCGCCGATGACATGTTCTCGACGGCGATGTTGAAGGTATGCCCAGCCCTGCCGACGAACGCGATCCGGCACCGCTTCAGTTCAGCGTTGGTGGCGATCAGGGTGGCAAACCCGCTTTGGGTGGGGATCGGGTCGTCGGGCAACCGCGCGCGGTCGTAGTCGATAAGGATGCGGCGGATCTCGGTCGCACGCAGGATCTCCAGGGTTTCGTCCAGCGCCAGGACGCGTTCGGCGACCGGCACGCGGTCGCTGTAACGCACATCGACCATTTCCAGCTGCTCATCTTTTTTTACTTCGTAGGCCATTCCCCGCGCCCCCCGGAACCTGGTCCCAACCGTGTCACGAGCAGTGTGTCCACGAAGTCACGATCGGCGCATTCATTGTCGACGGCAAGCCGCCGGCCGTTACCGTTCAGGCGGAATCGGCCTTGGCCATCGGATGCGTGTCGAGAAATTCGCGGATGGCCGGCACCAGCACGCCGGCCTTGTCCTCCAGCACGTAGTGCCCCGCGTCCTCGAATGCGTGCACCTGCGCCTGCGGCCACGCCGCGGTGAAGCCGGCGAGAAAGTGCCGGTCGAACACGAAGTCGCGCAGCCCCCAGCCGATAAACGCCGGCCGGTCGGCGTACTGCGGCAAGCGCTGCGCCGACGCCTCGAGCAGCGGCCACGCGCGGTCGCGCGCATCCAACGGAATGTCCTGCATGAAGCGCAGCGTGCTGATCGCGTTGCGCCAGCCGCGGTAGGGGCCGATGTAGGCCCGGCGCACCGCCGCCGGCATCCGCCGCCGGGTGCCGAACCACGCTGCGCCGCGCGCGAACAGGTTGAAGCCACGGATCAGCAGGCCGCCGACGCGCGAATGGCGGCCCATCGCGATCTGCCACGGCATGGGCTTGGTCGCCGGCAACGGGAACGCCGCGGTGTTGAGCACCACCAGCCGCCGCACCTGCGGCATGTGGGTCAGCGCCCAGCCAAAGCCGATCATCCCGCCCCAGTCGTGCACCGCCAGCGTCAGCGGCCCGTCGATGCCCAGGTGCCGCAGCAGCGCCGCCAGGTCATCGACCCGCGATTGCAGCGTGTAGTCGTAGCGCGGCGCGGCACCAGCCGCGTCGTCTGGCTTGTCCGACAGGCCCATGCCGACGTGATCGGGCACGATGCAGCGGTAGCGATCGGACAAGCCGCGAACCAGCTTGCGCCAGTAAAAACTCCACGACGGGTTGCCGTGCAGCATCACCACCACCTCGCCATCGCGCGGCCCCTCGTCGAGGAAGCTCATGGCGATGCCGGGGCGAACGTCGAAGCGCTGGGGCGTAAAGGGATAGTCGGGAAAACTGCGATTCGTCATCGACGGCTCATCGAGGACGTCGGATCCAGGCCGGACCCGACGATCCGGCGGGAAAGGCCCATTGTCGTCGCTCAGACGCGCTCGCAACAACCGCGCGGAGGGCTGACGGGCGTGCCTGATGGTCCTGTGACCGCGGCGCTGGTTTGCTGGGCGCCTCGGTACAACCTGATTGGCAACCTAGAGGTCGCTGGCGTCGGCCAGCGAACGACGGCGGTGCTGCCGTTGCTGCCGAGCGAGAAATCCATGTTCGCCGCGCGGGCCCGGATGGCCCCGTCAACGTCGCTCCAGACTCAGCAGCCGATCCAGTATTCGACTCTGTCGAGCTTGCCGTGGACAAAGGAGAAGTCGTACGCGGTTTCGAAATCGCCGCCGGGAACGATGCTGGTTCGGTAGGTGTGGCCCTTCAACAACTCGGCCTTCAAGCCAAGCAGCTTCTGGAACTCCGCTTCGGCATACCCCGCCATGGACACGACGCCCGGCAGTGCGACCCGGTTGCCACCCACCACCTTCATTGAGCGCAGCACGGCCATGCCCCCGTCGGTCTCGAACGTCAAGGTCGGATAAATGTATTCCTGCGTGCCCTCTTCCTCGAAGGCGCTGTCACAGCTGAACTTCGATTCAGCGATGTGCTCGGGTTTTCCCAGTTTCCGGATCAATTGATCTAGCGGAAATCCGTCTGTCGGCATGGGGACCCCGTCGATGGTCAACGCGATTGCCTCCGCATGTTCTGCCTGCTTGGCAGGCGCCGTTTCCCCGGCGCAAACATCCTGTTCAAACTGGGCCCGATCGACCTCAGCCGATTTAACGTTGCACGCCCGCTCGCAGTAACGATCAAACTGCTGCGGGGAGAACCAGGACTGTCGAGTCAACAACACGTGCTGACTGCGGGACGCAGACGGCAGGAACATCGTCATCTCGGCCGAGCAGGACGTCTCGTGCGCACAGGTCGCGAGGATCTCGAGCGCTCGCTGGCAGCCCTCTCCGCTCCCCAGCGTCAGCCGTTTCGGCAAGCCGCTTTCTTCGGTAACGGCGGACTCGGTCGCAGCCGGTGTCGGCACGGCCAGCCGCGAACGCGAGGCCTCGACGGCGGACACCGAAGCCGAAGGCTTGCAGCCCAGCAACACCAAGCCAATCAACAGCCCCGGCAGATCCGTCGCCCATCCACGCAATCGGATCATCGTTACTCCCTGGAAAGTGCTCTGAACATGACATCAGCCCGATTTGTTGTCTGCTGTTGGCAGCGCCACTTCCTTGGCGCTGCAGAACTCGGCGAGTTCCGGATCGTCGTCTGGCGGCCCGTAGCGGAACTGCGCGGGATCAAAACTGAGTCGGAACTGACGGGTCTGAGTTTCCCCTAACGCATCGTTGAAGCAGGTTCTCGCCACCTCAAGATCCGCCCAACCTTCCCGGCCCTGCGAAAGTGCAACTGACACGTCCCGGAGCATGTCGTCGGCAACCTTGATGTAACTACCGTCGTCGCACTGCGCAAACGACATGAAGTGGACGACCTCGTGCAGTCCGTACGCATTGGTGTAATCCTTGATTACTGCATCGGCGCGACCATCGGCGTTGAGGTCCGGCGTGGCATGCCCGTAGGTCTTGCCAGACTCGCCCGTTTACAAACAATCCTCATCGCCGCCGACCGCGCACACGCTGACGGCATTGCGGGCATAGGCCGTTATTGCGATTCGATCGCTGCCGGCTACGGCCATGCAGTGCTGCGCGAGGCCTGCTGCAACCTTGCCGGAAGGCGCGCCTGTAGTGCAGCTGCAGAGCGCTGCCGTAGCAAGGAACGCGGCTAGAAGTGGCGTTGAATGTGCCATGGCAATGTTCCGACAGAATCGACTGCGAGTTGTGAGTACTCCGCAGGCGGGGGCAGTTCACTCGAACCGGCCGCCAGAAGCGATCAGCCCGCGATGAGCTTTACCCAGGACGCTCTCACCCATCCCGATTTGCACACATCCATGTAAGCGCGTGCATCCGCTAGGGGCGAGGTGACGTCGCAATCACTTTCTTCGGACGTGGAATAGACGATGCCGAGCCAAGCACCGTTCTTCGCGGAGTCGCACATGAAAACGACTTGTCCGTTGAAGATCTTGTCCACCAGATCAAAGTTCTTGCCAGGCCCTTTCCGCACGGCCAGGAAGCCATCTCCTCCGGCGCGCAGCCCCGCCACCCGTCCGACCGCGCCGCAGGCATCAATCTCGGCGCCGCCGCCTACCCTCAACGGGGCACCCGCATAGGCGCTCGCAACGTTTGAACTGACACAAAGCACCGCCAGCAGAACGGCTATCGAGCGCCTAGGTCCGAGCACATGAAAATGATCAGGGCCACGACCTTCGCCGTGTCTGCGAGTCAGTTGGGGCAACTGAATTCGGCCCACACGCTTTCTCCATCACAAGGTAATACGCCCTCGACATTGGCGTCGATGCCGGTCAAGCCGTCGCTTGCGCATTTCAACTCGAGCTCCAGGCTTCTGGGTCCCGACACAGAGATTCCGGCGCCATAGGTGTGAGGCGACTCCTCGGAGTTGTTCTCGACCTCGATCAGGTACTCGTGATCCTTGTTGATGAACCGCAAGGTCTGCCGAGTAAGCAGCGGCCGCGTGTACTCGGCGTAGAAGAACTTGGAGAAGCTTCCTGAGGCGATCTCAGGATAGGTCAGCTCGACACGACCCGGCCGTCCATACCTATAGACGATGTGGCCCTGACTATCGTTCATATCTGGCGATGCGCAAACCGAGGCGGTCTTCCTGCTTCGCTCGATTCCGCAGCTGAACACGACATGTTCATCGGATTGGCACAGCGTCGCACCTGCTGTTTCATTTATGTCGCTTGCAGGTGGCTGTTTGGCGCTTGTCGCACGAGCGTCTGCGCTTTCCTGGCCACAGCCTGCAAGAACGACGAAAGCTATCGCGTACAAGCTATTTCTTTGCATATATTTCATAAGCTTTCCGCATCTTCTCGTCGTAGTTGAACGCCTTGTAGTTCTTGCCGTTGTAGGCGCTGGCGAACTTTGCCCAGTCCAAGGTCTGAACTCCCTTGAGAGCGGCATGGTTGTTCTTGACGAAACGAACAAAGCTATCCAGATGTTCACTCTCGGAAACAGCCATGAGCTTCACGAACTCGGAAACGTCGCGGTAGCCCAACCATTCGGCATTCTCACCTAGCACCTGAAACTTTCCCCAAGAGCAGGATTTTAGTGCCGCGTCCTTATCGAGGAGATAAGCCTTGGCCAGGCGCACATAGTTGGTGTCCGACGTAGCACCATAGAAGTCGCCAGTCGAGTGCGTACCTGCCTGACGTTCCGCTTTCAGAAGCGCCTTCTTTGCTTTGGTGTTGGCAAGACTGTAGCCCTTCTTCGACGATAGCCAGGGATACTCTTCCGAGAATTTTCCGCCGGTATGCTTGTGAAACTTATGTCGCTCGAAGAGGATGACTGGTCGATTCTTGCTGTCGAATGACCTCTTGCCGCCGGACTCGACTTTTGCAACCGCCTTGATGGCGGCCACTTCGCAATTCAGCTTTTTCGCTGCCGCCTGATAGTCCGCTTCGCTAACCACCGCGCCAGTGTATCCACCCAGAAACTCGAGCTCAGACTGGTCGTTTGTAATCAGGTACGAAGGCAATCCGTTCTGATATGTCACTGCGGTTGACTTGATCCCGAGCTGGGCCAGCACATTCGAGAACAAGCTTTGCGGGTCACCCGTGGCGACGGTCGCTCTTGGCGAGTTCAGTGGCTCACGTCCTTGAACGTTGCCGCTCTTGGTGTTTGGCGGATTGGCATCGGGTGCCTTTGCAGCAGATACGCGCTGCGGTTTCTTAGACTCTGCTACCGGGCGACCTTGGCCATCCTGAGGGTGCGGGTAGGTCTTGGCCTCGATTCTGATCTTAGGACTGACCAAGGTGACCAGTTTGTTGCCCCAGTCCGAGGTGGTTTGCGCCATTAGTTTCCACGTTTGATCGGCGCGCTGGATCCATACCTTTACTACGTCGTCTGGCTGCTGGGTCGTAACCCCTGGCACTCGCCCATCTTTTCCGCTGGCTCGGTCGAGTATCCGGCCGTTGTGCTCAAGTCTGACCTTCGCATTCGGCAAAGGGTTGCGATCACGATCCAGCAGCTGGACGTCCACCCGTAGGACGCTCTCGGGCTTCAACGCCAGAAGTTGACCCGCGCCTATTCGATTGACGTCCTTGATCCCGTTGATTTTTGCCAGTTGTGTAACGGTCGTGTTGTTCCGCTTGGCAATGCGACTCAGGGAGTCTCCGGCGCGAACCCTGTAGAACCTTGCGGCGTCCGTCATGTCGCATCCTCAACCAGTTCGCCGTCGACGTCGTCATCCCCGCTGCAGTCCACTTCGAACTCCTCTTCCATCTCCCACTCTCCGTCGCCTACCCATGCGATTACGTCCTGCTCAGCATCAGTGAAGAGGCGGGTCGATACTCCCTGAGCGTCGGTGCGCAGCGTAGCGAGGTACTCCCCCGACTTGGTGGTTACGGTAATCGGCGCGTTGTCGAGGGCCAGACCGGTATGACTTCCGCTCACCACCATTTCGCTGAAGTCAAAGCGCTGGCTGTATTTCTTCTTGGTCTCGGGGAGGTTCAGGGCAGCTTTCGGTAGCGATGGAAGACTGGCTTGCGACGCGTGCGGCCCCGTCCACGCCTTCTTGCTCGCCTTGAACTCGATCTTCCCCGGTGCGCCCAGTTCGATGTTGCCGCCTTCCATGCGCAGGTAGGCGCCGGCGGCGGTGGCGAGGATGTGCTGGCTGGCGGCGACGTTGATGTCCGCCTGGGTGCTGGCGATGGTGACGCTGGTCTGTGCGGCGACGCGCGCCCGATTGGCGTGGGCGCGGGCGCTGACCGGGCCGTGCGCGGCGTGCAGGGCGATGCCTTTCTCTTGGTTCGGCTTGCCGGCGGGGGCGTCATGGCCTTGGGTGTAGAGGGCGATGCCGCCGGCGACGCTGACCACGGTTTCGCCCTGGCTGAGCCAGTGCAGGTCGCGGTCGGCGCTGAGCGTGGCCTGGGTGCCGGCGACCCAGACCTGGTCGGCCGGAGTGACGCTGGCGATGCCGTCGGGGCTGCTGGCGACGATGGCCGGGTTCGACCAGCCCGGAGCGCTGCCTTCGCCGCCGCCGATGCCGTCGCCGGCGGCGCGGCCGGACTGGGTCGCCCGCAGGGTTTCCTGCAGTTGCTTGAGCGCGGTCTGCGCGCGCAGCTCGGCGGCTTCCTCGGGCAGGCCGGCGCCCTGGTTCCTGGCGGCGTCGTTGAGGCCGGCGAGCAGTTGCTCGGCCAGCGCGAGTTGCTGTTCGGCGATCGGCGCGGACAGTTGCTGCGCGCCAGACTCGGTGCTCAGCAACAAGCCGGCGCCGGCGCGCAGGGCGCCGCCGGCCTGGGTGGCCAGTTCCGCGCCGAAGCCGCGGTCGGTGCCGCGCAGGTTGTCGCGGCCGCCCTTGAGGTGGCCCAGGGTCAGGGTGCTGTCGTGCTGGGTGGTCGAGGCCTGGGCGCGGCCCTGGCCGGGAGTGTCGTCCAGGCGCAACTGCCCGAAGCCGCCGCTGCCGCCCTGGCTGTCGGCCAGCGCCTGGGTCTTGAAGCCGGTGAACACCGGCGCGTGCCCATTTCCGTCGAACCAAGCCGGGGCGTTGCCGGTCGCGCCGGCGGCGCCGCCGACCAGCTGGTTGTGCGGCGCATCGATTTGACCGCGGCCGTTGTAGACGCTGCCGATCACGACCGGGCGGTCGATGTCGCCTTCCAGGAACGCGACCAGCACTTCCTGGCCGCGGCGCGGGACGAACACGCCGCCCCAGTTGTCGCCGGCCCACGGCGTGGCCACGCGCACCCAGGTCCAGGCGCCGGCGGTGGCCGGGGCGTTGTCGTCGCCGGCCGCGTGGTTGAGGCGGTTGCCGGCGTTGCTGCCGCGCTGCCAGGCGAACTGCACCTTGATGCGGTGGTCACGGTCGGTCTGCAACGGCGCGCCGTCGCTGACCACGATCGCGGTCTGGGTGCCGTGCACGGTCGGCTTGGGATGCAGGCGCAGGCCGTGGCCGTCGGCGGTCTGCGCGCGGTAGGGAACGGCGGCGGGCAGGGCGTCGAAGGTGTTTTGGTAGAAGTCGGTGGCGGGCTTCGACGCGGAGTCGACGCGGGCTGGGGCGCCTTCGGGTCCCGAACCCTCACCCCAACCCCTCTCCCGGGGGGAGAGGGGCTCGAAAGCGGCCCCGTCCAGTCCTGCGGGCAGCCGCAGCGCCGGCAGCGTGGCCAAGCCGAGCTGCTGTTCGATCTGCGCGAACACTTCCGCGCCGAGGTTGTTGCGCGCACGGTGGCGCACGCCCACGCAGGCGAAGCGGGCACTGCTCGCGTCCGGGTACGCCGGATGCTGGGTCAACTCGAAACACGCGCCCGGCCGCAGCCGGCGCCAGCTGCCGCGGCCGCGCACGCTGTCGGCCGCGACCTGCAGCGCTTCTAGTTGCTGGCGCGCGCGGCGGTCGCCGGTGGCGCGATCGGGGTAGGCGTACGGGCCGGCGGTGTCGATGTCCTCGAGTGCGACCTCGCCTGTCGGCGCGCCGCTGGCCTCCGTGGTGCGCACGTCGAGGCTGCGGTAGTCCCAGCTCGCGCGTTGCAGGCGCGTGGTCTGCCAGCGCCGGGTCGCGCTCCAGTGCTGGATGCTGTCCTCGCGCTCGGTCGCATCGCTGCGATGGAAGCGCACCCGCCCGGCGTCGCCGAACGCGGCGTTGTCGTCGGCCAGCACCAAGGTATGAACGCCCAGGCTCTCGCCGTCGGGGTCGCCGGCGTGCTCGAACCAGTAGAACAGTCCTTCCTCGGCGAGCAGGCGTTCGACGAAGGCCAGGTCGCTTTCCTCGTACTGGGTGGTCACGCTGCGCGTGCGGTAGGCCGCCGGATCGGCAAGCTCCCAGCGCCACGCCGGCACCAGCTTGCCTTGTTCTGCGTAGTCGGCGAACACCGACTCGACGATCTCGACCACGCTCATGTCCTGGAACACGTAGCTGTCGATCCGCTGGCGCGCGAACGCGAGCCACGGCTCCACCCGCAGCCGGTAGCGCGCGAGTCCACCGTTGCTGCCGACCCGCTCGAACGCGCTGACATGACCGTGGAACGGCCGCACCCCAGGGGTACTTCCTTCGGGGCGCAGCTCATCGATCGAATCGGCGGCCAGCCCCCCAAGAGGACTTCCTGCGGTGCGCAGTTCCAGCAGCACCTGCTGGCCGAGCAATTCCGCCAGGTCGAGGTGCGCGTCGATCGATAACGCGGTCAGCTGCAGTGCGAAGCCGGCAAGGCCGCGCGGCGACGGCGAAAGTGATTCGACCCCGTCCAGGGTTTCGGCGACCAGCACGTCCGCGCCCAGCGGCGTGTGCAGCCGCAGCAGGCGGTCGTGCTGCTTCGGTCCGGCCGCCAGGGCCGTCAACAACGTGGCGAGGTCATCCATCGGTTCGCTTCCTTGCGATCAACACAAACTACGGGGTGCGACGGCTCCGCGGATTGCCGCGCGGCAGACGGGCGCTACCCGCCTGCGCATCGATCGAACAACTCAGGCGGTGACGCCGATCACGTGCAGGCCCGGCTGTTCCTTGCAGCGCAGATGGTAGCTGCGGCCGGCGACCGCCACGGTGAGATGCGGCTGCGCATCGACGCCGCGTGCGTCGCCATTGCCGCCGGCGTGCACGGTTGCACCGATCCGCCACGGCGAGCGCGCCAGCTGGCGCAGCAGGGCATTGGCGTCGGTGCGGGCCCCGGCAGTGGCGGTCTCGAGCAGGTGGATCACGTGTTCCGGGCCGAGCTTCTGCCAGCTGCGCACGCGGGTGTCGCCGGGCTGGTACTGGCGGCTCCACTTGTGGCTGCAGTTGCGGATCGCCTGTTCGCGCTGGTTGCTGTGCATACGCTGCTCCTGTCCGTGGCTGCGGGTTAGCTGATCTTGTACTTGAACGCGCCGTTCTTCGCGGCGCCGACCTTGATCCTAGCGATCGCGTCGCCTTCGGCCATGCGCGCCAGCACCGACTCGGCGATCTCCGGCAGCAGCGTGCCGTTGAGGATGTGGTCGACGTTCCGCGCGCCCGAATCGACCTCGGTGCAACGCGCGAGCACGCCCTCGACCAGGCTCGCGTCCCACTCGAACGTGGCCTTGTGGTTGGCCTGGATGCGGTCGCGTATCAGGCCCAGCTTGAGTTCGATGATGCGCACCAGGGTCTCGTCGGCGATCGGGTAGTACGGCACCACCTTCGTGCGCCCGAGGAACGCCGGCTTGAACGACTTCATCAGCACCGGGCGCAAGGCGTCGGCGAGCTCGTCGGCCTTGGGGATCTGCGCGGCGGGCTTGTTCAACGCCGCTTGCATGATCTGCGCCGAACCGATGTTGCTGGTGAGGATGATGAGCGTGTTGCGGAAATCGATCTCGCGACCTTCGGCGTCGTCCATCGCGCCCTTGTCGAACACCTGGAAGAACATCTCCAGCACGTCCGGGTGCGCCTTCTCGACTTCGTCGAGCAACACCACCGAGTACGGGTTGCGGCGCACCGCCTCGGTCAGCACCCCGCCCTCGCCGTAGCCGACGTAGCCCGGCGGCGAACCTTTGAGGCCGGAGACGCTGTGCGCCTCCTGGTACTCGCTCATGTTGATGGTGATCAGCTTGCGCTCGCCGCCGTAGAGGATGTCGGCCAGCGCGAGCGCGGTCTCGGTCTTGCCGACGCCGGACGGGCCGACGAACAGGAACACGCCGCGCGGCTTGTTCGGGTCCTCGAGCTTGGCGCTTGCGGTGCGCACGCGCTGCGCGACCGCGTCGAGCGCGTGATCCTGGCCGATCACGCGCTCGGCCAGCAACGGGCTGAGGTTGCGCACGATGCGAATCTCGTCCTTGACCATGCGCCCGAGCGGCACGCCGGTCCAGGCGCTGACGATCTCGGCGACCACGGTGCCGTCGACCTGCAGCGGCACCATCGGCGTTTCGCCCTGCAGCGCGCGCAGCTCGGCCAGCAGCAGGTCGAGTTCGGCGAGTTTGGGGCTGAGCCGCTTGGCGTCCTGCTTGGCCTTGAGTTTGCTGGGCTTGGCTTTGGGGTTGATAACGACCGCGACGTTGGCATCGGTGTTGCCGAGGGGTTCCCCGGATTCCAAAGCAACCCCTCCCCAACGCTCCCCTTCGCTACGCGAAAGGGAGGGAGCAGAACTGGCTTCGAGCTGCGCGCGCAGGACCTGGATCTTCTCCGCGATCGCGGTCTCGGCGGTCAGCCGCTTCTCGTTGTCGGCCAGCACCCGGCGCGCCTGTGCTTGTTGCTCGAGCAATTCAGCCAGTCGCGTGTCATGGCGCGCGCCACCGGCGGTCTCGCGCTGCAGCGCGTTCAATTCGGCCGCAAGGCGGTCGAGGAACTTGCGGGTGTCCTCGATGATCGCCGGGGTCGCGCTGCGCCCCAGCGCGACCTTCGCGCAGGCAGTGTCGAGCACACTGACCGCCTTGTCCGGCAGCTGGCGGCCGCTGATGTAGCGGTGCGACAGGCGCACCGCCTCGGTGATCGCCTCGTCCATCACGCGGATGCCGAAGTGCTTCTCCATCAGCGGCACCATCCCGCGCAGCATCGCCGCGGCCAGTGTCTCGGAAGGCTCCTCGACCTTGACTACCTGGAAACGCCGCGCGAGCGCCGCGTCCTTCTCGAAGTACTTCTTGTACTCGCCCCAGGTGGTGGCCGCGATCGTGCGCAGCTCGCCGCGCGCGAGCGCCGGCTTGAGCAGGTTGGCGGCGTCGTTCTGCCCGGCCTGGCCGCCGGCGCCGATCATGGTGTGCGCCTCGTCGACGAACAGCACGATCGGGTGCGGGCTTTTCTTGACCTCGTCGATGACGGTCTTGAGGCGGTTCTCGAACTCGCCCTTGACGCTCGCGCCGGCCTGCAGCAGACCCATGTCCAGCGTGTGCAGCTCGACCCCGAGCAGCACCGCGGGCACGTCGCCGCCGGCGATGCGCAGCGCCAGGCCTTCGACCACCGCGGTCTTGCCGACGCCGGCTTCGCCGGTGAGGATCGGGTTGTTCTGGCGGCGGCGCATCAGGATGTCGATCACCTGGCGGATCTCGCCCTCGCGGCCGATCACCGGATCGAGGTGGCCGTCGCGCGCGCGCTGGGTCAGGTTGGTGGTGAACTGGTCGAGCGCCGGCGTCTTGGAGAAGCCGCCTTGTGCCGCCTGCGCGGCAGTGGCCGCGTCGTCGGGCAGCGCGGCGCCCTCGGGACCAGCGCCGGCCTGGCGCACGCCGCCGGCTTCCTGCGAGCCTTCGGTGAGCTTGGCGAAGTGGTGCTTGAGCTCGTCGCGCTTGATCTGCGCGAACCGCGCCGAGCCGCGCTGCGCCAGCTGCGCGAGATCGGGCTGGGTCAGCATCGCCAGCAGCAGGTGGCCGCTGCGGATGCGGGTGGTCTGCGCGTCCAGCGAGGCGAGCAGCCAGGCGTGCTCGAACAGCGTCGGCAGGTGCGGCGAGAACACCGGGGTGCGCGCGTTGCCGTGCTTGAAGCGCGCGATCTCGTCCTCGAGATCGCGGCGCAGTGCCTCTGGTGCGACGCCGCTGCGCTGCGCGATCAGCGCGACGTCGCCCTTGGGGTGTTCGAGCAGGGCCAGGAACAGGTGCTCAAGGTCGACCTCGTAATGGCCGCGCGTCATGCACAGATTCGCGGCGCGCTCGGCCGACGTGCGGCAGGTGTCGTTGAGTTTGCCGATCAGGGTCTTGAGGTTGATGCTCATGCGATGCGTTCCATGCGGGTGCGGGGCGGTTTGTTGAATGTGGCCAGCGGCGGTTGCGCAGGGCGGTCTACTGCAAGGTATGGATCCCATAGCCGGTGTCCCACCGCGGCGCGACGGCCGGGCGCGAACAGACGTAGCTGTCCCAGCCCAGGCGCGCGCCGCCGTCCTTGTTTAGGCCCGCGCCGAGGGTGATCCCCTGCACGTGCTCGGCCTTGAGGGTCAGCCGGATCTCGTACTCCAGGCAGGCGCCGGTCAGCAGCGTCAGCCACTTGGCCAGCGCCAGCGCGGCGCTGCCGCCGGGCAGGAAGGTGTCGAAGTCGTCGCGATCGAGCGGTCCGATCCACACCCGCATGCGCAAGTCGCGTTGCCAGACCCGTTCGCCAGCCAGCGCGGTCGAGCCCAGCGCCGCGTTGCCGACACCCAGCCGGGTGCGCTGCGCGACGGGCACCGGGTACCACGCGCCGACGAACTGCTCGATCCGGATCGGCACGCGAAAGTAGTCCGACAGCACCCGCTGCAGCAGCGTCGCCGACACCGGGTGCTGGCCGATGCCGCCGGCGTAGTGCGCGATCGCCTGGTCGAACACGTCACCGGCGCCGTCAGCCATGCGCCCGCGCAGCGCCTGCTGGCCGACACCGGCCAGCGACAATACCAAGGGCAGGAAGCGTTCCTTGCGGTCGAGTTCGTACTGCAGCGCCAGCCGGTACTTCTTCCACGCGCCGTAGTGCAGCGCGACCGCGCGGTTGGTGAACACGTCCAGGAACGCGCGCGCGGCGCGGTCGCGCTGGTAGGTCTCGCGCTCGCCGAGCAGCTCGGTGTAGTGCAGCGGCAACGCGCCGCCGGCGCCGAGCAGGCCCATGAATGCCGGTGTCAGGTGCACCTGGCCGACGTCCTCCATCGTCACCGCGTGCGCGACCGCGGCCTCGCGCTCCAGCGCCAGGCCGTCGTTGGAGTAGGCCTGCACCGACTCGATCTCGCTGGGCGGGAACCCGAGCGACATCGAGTTGCGGAAGCGCAGCTTGCGCGGCAGCACCTCCTCGGGTGCGACGCCCTGCCGCGTGAACAGCCGTTCGAGCACCCGCAACGCCTGGAAGAACTCGAAGCGATGCGGTTGCGCGAGCAGCTGCTGCGCTACACCAGGATCGATTCGCCGCTTCGCGGTGCGCATTGGACCAGGACCTCGCCGCCATGGGCGGACAGCAACGTGAGTTGGGTGAAGCTGTTGGCGTGCACGTACAGCCCGAAGAAGTGCTCAAGCACGCGCGCGAATGCGGCGATGCCGGTGCCGACGAAGTGGGCCTCGTCGATCGTCAGGCGGATCTCGATCCCGCGCACCACGCTGGCGAAGTGCTTGCCCGGCAGCCAGGCGGTGGTCGCCACGTGCTCGAGCGCGACGATGCCCTCGATCTGCCGGCCCGATACCGCGGTGCGCGCGAGGTCGTAAAGGCGCAGCATTTCCTTGAGCGCGGGCAGCCCGCTCTGGGTCAGCGACAGGTGGTTGAGCGCCAAGTGCGAGACCAGCCGCCACTGCGCGCCGCGACCGCGGTCGAACTGCATCGGCCGGGTCGGCTTGCGCAGCAGCGCGATGCTGCGCGCCACGCCGCCGCCTTCCATCGTCAGGTCGCCGCCTTGCACGCCGTACGCCAGGTGGCTGGGCAGGTCGCGGTTGGTGCAGGTCAGCTCCAGGCTGACCACGTCGGTCTGCGGCAGCACCGGGTTGAAGTCGAGGTCGACGAACGACAGCTCGGTCTCGAAGCCGGGGCTCTGCCGCGCGACCTGCTCGTCGCGGTGCGCGAGCCAGTAGTGGCCGGTGTTGTCGGGGGTCTCGCCGTGGTGCAGCGAGTAGAACGGCCGGAACTCGGTCACCTTCTCGCCTTGCGGGGTCTGCCGCACGCGCTTGACCGAATCGATCGAATGCACCTCGTAAGCGAACGCGCGCCGCGCATCGGCGACCACCGGGTAGCTCGCGGCGCGGTGGGTGACGCGGATCGGCTCGCCGTGCTGCGCGAACAGGTTGACCACCGGCGTGCAGCCCAGCTGCACGTGCTCGCGGTTCAGGCCTTCGAGCACGCGCGTGGCCGGCGCCTCGGGAGGGGTCGCGCCGAGCACCAGGTGCAGGGTGAACGCGTTGCCGGCACTGCCGCGCAACGCTGTCAGGTCGAGGTCGAAGAAGCCGAACTTCTCCGGGAACACGAACAGCTCGGTCAGCAGCCGGTAGGCCGGGTGCGAGCGCTCGGGGAAGTCGATCAGCGCCTCGTCCTCGCCGAACCCGACCTGTGCCAGCGGCACCTTCGGCAAGGCCAGCCAGCGGCCGCTGCCGGCCGGTTCGAGGTAGGCCGCGCGCACCCGCAGCGACAGCGCATCGCGCAACGCCGCGCAGAACGAGGGCTCGCCGTCGACGAACAGGCGCAGGCGGTCGAGTCCCAGCCCCGCCAGCGACGGTTGCTCGCCGAGCAGCTCGAACGCCAGCGACACCTGCCCGCCCGAGCCTGGCGGCAGGCTGACCGCCATCGGCGCCTCGGCGACCGCGCGGAACTTCGCATCACTCAGCTGGATCGGCGCCAGGGTGACGTCGTAGCTGCTGCGGAACTTGCAACTGACACCGCGCACGCTGCGCGAGTGCAGCAGCGTGCCGTGCGGGATCGTCACCGGCGCGCTGAGCTTGGCCAACGCCGGGCCCATCTCGAAACGCGCGATCGAGCACGACGGGAACGGGCGCAGGTAGTGCGGGTACAGCACCTCGAGCAACGCTTCGGTGAACTCGGGGTAGTCGTCCTCGATCTTCTTCGACACGCGCGCGCTGAGCAGCGCGAACGACTCGATCAGACGCTCGACATGCGGGTCCTGGCTGGTGTCGCCCGACAGCAGCAGGCGGCCGGCGATTTTCGGGTACTTCTCGGAAAACTCGCGCCCGGAACGGCGCAGGAACGCGAGCTCGCGCTCGTAATAGGGCAGCAGGTCTTCCATCGCTCAGTGCCCCCCGTGGCCGGTGGTCATCTCACGCCGCCGCTGCGCGCCGCAGGCGGCTGACCGAGTACTGCAGGGTGCTGGGCTGGAGCATCGCGTCGAAGCTGATCGGCTCGCGTGCCGGCTGCAGGTCGAGCAGCGCGTGGATCGAGAAATGCAGGCCACCGACGCTGCGCGAGTTGCCTTCCAGGGTTACGCGCACGTTGTGCAGGCGCGACTCGTGGCGGGCGATCGACTGCTCCAGCGAGCGGCAGATCGAGGCGCGGTCGTGGGCGTTGGCCAGGCTCATCGTCGAGAAGTCGCGCAGGCCGTAGGTCATCATCGACTTCTGGCAGTTCGGGTAGGCCTTGAGCGCGTCCTCGGTGAACGCGGCGCGGCTGTTGAGCAGCCCTTCCAGGTCGCGCGCGACCGATTCCTTGTACTGCTCCAGGGAGATCGACTTGAAGATGCCGCTGGCCGCGCTGGAGCGCGAGTCATTGTCGAAGAGCTTTTCCAGCAGGCTGGGTTCGAATCCTTTCATGGCATTCCTTCGGCCGAACAGCTCGTCGGCATACCGCTTCCCGCAGGCCGGGCATCTGCCGCGCTGGCGTCGCGTTCGACTCGGCGCGCGGCAGGCAGCGCTGAAGCGGTTGCGAGACGACCAGGACAGGCCGGCGTTGCTGGCGAAACACGGTTGAAACTTGGTTGCGGTGCCACTGCGCGCGTAAGGCGGCGTGCACCCGGCAAATGCGGTGGCAGCCAGGGCCGCCACCGCAAGTTCACATCAGACGCCGTGGGTCGGCTTGTTGAGCGTGTTGCTCCACTGGGCGACGGCCTTGCCGCCCATGCCGCCTTCCGGCTTCTGCTGGTTGTAGGTCCACTTGATCGAGCCGAAGCTCAGCTGGACCACTTCCTGCGGCATGCCATTGGCGCCGATGGTGGTGGCGACGCGGTGTACCAGCACGTTGATCAACTCGATCTGGTAGTAGTTGATCGCGTTGCCGTCCTTGTCCGCGCGCATGAACTTGATCTGCGCCTTCGGGTAGGTGGTGCCGTTGGCACAGGCCTGGTGCAGGGCGGTCGAGGCCAGGTCGATCTGCTTGAGGATCTCGATCGGCTGCATCTCGACGCGCGCGGAGCTGGAGCCACCGCTGGTCGATGCCGTCGCCGAACGAGGCTGCAGGATGTCGTGGTTGAACGACTCGATCTCGATCCAGTCCTTGTGCAGGCTGTCGCGCGATTCGCCCTTGATGCTGTCGATGCTCAGAAATGCGTGTTGCATGGTCTGGTTCCTTTGTTCCGTTCTTCCGTGAGATTGGGTGCCGGGCCGATGCGTCATGCGGCGGCCCGACGGTGGTTTACAGACGACCCGATGCGTTACCGCTCACAACGAAGTCAGGATCTGCGCCCCTTGGTGCAGCGCTTGCGCGTTACGACTTCCTGGCACCGGCCGGGAGCTCGGCCACCAGTCGCAACGAAACGGACAGCTCATCGAGCTGGAAATGCGGGCGCAGGAAGGCCACCGCCCGGTACACACCGGGTTTGCCTGGCACTTCCGACACCTGCACCGACGCCTCTCGCAGCGGGTATTGCGCTTTCGCTTCCTGCGTCGCGTTGTCATCCAACAAGACGTACTGGGCGATCCACCGGTTGAGGAAATCCTCGACGTTCCCTGCCGAGGCAAAACTGCCGATCTTCTCCCGCATCATCGCCTTGAGGTAATGGGCGACGCGCGACACGGCAAAAATGTACTGCAGCTGCGAAGACAGCACCGCGTTGGCGTTGGCCGCGTCGGTGTTGTACTTCTTGGCCTTCTGGATCGACTGCGCGCCGAAGAACGCGGCGTAGTCGGTGTTCTTGCAGTGCACCAGCGGGATGAAGCCCAAGTCGCTGAGTTCCTTCTCGCGGCGGTCGGTGATCGCGACCTCGGTCGGGCACTTGAGTGCGACCTCGCCGTCGTCGGTGCGGAACGTGTGCGTGGGCAGGTCCTCGACCAGGCCGCCACCCTCGACGCCGCGGATCGCCGCGCACCAACCGAAATCCTCGAACGCGCGGGTCAGGCGCGCGCCGAACGCATACGCGGTGTTGCACCACAGGTACTTGCCGTGGTCGGCGCCGTCGACGTCCTCGACGTAGTTGAAGCCCTCGACCGTGGTGCCGTCCTTGGGGTTGTACGGCAAGCGGCCGAGGAACCGCGGCAGGGTCAGGCCGACGTAACGGGCGTCCTCGGAGTCGCGGAACGACTTCCACTTGGCGTACTCGACGGTGTCGAAAACCTTGGCCATGTCGCGCGGCTTGCCCAGCTCGGTGAAGCTCTCCAGGCCGAACATGTCCTCGGACGCGGCCGAGATGAACGGCGCGTGCGAGGCCGCGGCCACGTGCGACATCTGCTCGATGAAGTACATGTCCTCGGGCTGGCGGCCGATGTTGTAGTCGCCCAGCAGGGCACCGAACGGCGAGCCGCCGAAGGTGCCGAACTCCTCCTCGTAGACCTTCTTGAACAGCGCGCTCTGGTCGAAGTCGATCGCCGACTTGAAGTCGCGCACCAGGTCCTTCTTCGGCGCGTTGAGCACCTTGATCTTCAGCTGCGCACCGGTCGAGGTCTGCTCGCACAGGTAATGCAGCCCACGCCAGGTGCTCTCGAGCTGCTGGAACTCGGCCGCGTGCATCACCGCGGTGAGCTGCTCGGAGATCATCCGGTCGAGCTCGGCGACGCGCACGTCGAGGGTCAGGTTGAGGTTGTCGGAGACCACCATCGTGCCTTCAAGCACCTCGCGGGCGAGCTCGGAGATGATGTCCTTGGCCCGCTGGTGCTCGGTCTCGGACTTGGCGACCTTGCTCTGCTCGATGATCTGGTCAAGCAGGCCGGTGGTGTCCAAGCCCGCTTCGGTCAGGCCGGTGCTGGCCTGCGCTGCAGTAACCGCGTGTCCGTTCATCACTTACTCCTGGCCAGCCTGGCCGAGTTTCTTCAGCTGCTCGGTATTGCCCAACACGTCGCTGAGCAGGTCCTCGAGCTTCTCGTTGCCGGCCAGCTTGTTGCGCAGGTCGGCCAGCTTGGAACGCGCCTCGAGCAGCTTTCGCAGCGGTTCGACCTGCTGCACCACCGCCTCGGGGCGGAAGTCGTCGATCGAGTTGAACTTCAGTTCGACCGCGAACTCGCCGCCCTCGTCGCTGAGCTTGTTCGGCACGCGGTAGACCGCGCGCGGCGCCATGCCTTCCATGACCTCGTCGAAGTTGTCGAGGTCGACGTTGACGAACTTGCGGTCCTTGATCTTCGGCAACGCCTGTTCGGGCTTGCCGCTGAAGTCGCCGAGCACGCCGACCACGAACGGGATCTCCTTCTGCTCGATCGCGTCGCCCTTCTCGACGTCGTAGGTGAGCTGCACGCGCGGCGGACGCACCTTCTGCAGGCGCTTCTGGATGCTTTCCTTCTTCGACATCACATCGTCTCCCTGACGACAGTACGGACCGGTGGCAACGGCTTAGTTGCCACCGAGGACTTCAAACGGGTTGCCGGCGCGCGGCTTCGGCGCGGCCGGTACGGCGGGCGGGGCCTGCGGAGCGGGCGCGGCGGCCTGGCTCGACGAACGCCGCGGGGCGCCGCGGGTACTGACGCGGCGGCGCGTGGCGGCGGCGCGCGCGGCCTTTTGTTCGTCGGACACCAGGATGTCGTCGCCCAGAGTCGCACGCATGGTCGCGGCCAGCTGTTCGGCTTCCTTGCGGGCGGTATCGGAGGTTTCCAGGACGCCGTTCTTGCGCAGGCGCTGCAGCGACTGCGAGGCGACGCGCAGGCCGCCAACGGTCAACACGCTGTCGGCGACCAGGTCGCCGGGGTCACGCTTGAGGACTTCCTCGGCGGCGACGATCGCGCGGCCGTAGTTGCCGGCGTCGAACTGCAGCTGCGCGGTGCGCACCCACGGTTCCTTGCGGGTCGGGTCGGCCTGGGCGGCCGCGTCGAACGCGACCAGTGCCGTCTCGATGCGCCCGCGCCCGACCTCGGCTTCGGCGGCGACGAGCAGCTTGTCGACATCCTTCGGGCGCTTCTTCGCCAGTACCGGGGTGGCACACAGGCACAGGGCGATCGCCAGCAGCGCGGCGCTAGCCAGCATGCGGCGGGAACGAAACGGGGGGGGCAACGACTGCATCCCTGCACTCTCCTTGTAAGGTCCGCGCACTGCCCGCGCGATCCCAATCCTTGGGTGACAAACCGTGACGCCGTCGGCGCCAGTAGCCGATATAGTAGCCTTTCTTCCTGCCGTCAAGGTGACAGTGCTCGGCAGGATTGGTGATACGCCGCTGCGCAGCCTTGCCAAACGTCCCCTCAATGGAGCAACACACTATGGACAGTCCCGCACCGGGCGGCGCTCGCCGCATCCTTGAGTTGCCCTCGCCGGAAAGCCGGACAGCGGCCCGCGCGGCCCATGCTGTCGCGCTCGCCGGCGTGCTGCTTATGGCCGGCGGTTGCGCCAGCCAGGGCGGGGTCGGCGGCATGGTCGGCAAGACCCTCGAAGCGGTCGGCCTCAAGGGCCAGGCGCCGCGCGAGCAGGCGGTGCCGCTGCGCCTGTACGCGGGCGACAACCTCAACGCCGGCAAGGACAAGCGCGGACTCGCGCTGGTGGTGCGCGTCTACCAGCTGCGCGGCGCGCAACGCTTCGAGCAGGCCCCGTTCGAGGCCTTCCTCGACGAGGCCAGCGAGAAGGCCGCTCTGGGCGACGACCTCATCAAGGCCACCGAAATCCTGTTGATGCCGGGACAGCGCCACGAACTGGCCGAGACGGTCGCCGCCGAGGGCAGCCACCTGGGCGCCGTCGCGCTGTTCCGCGCGCCGGTGGCCAACCGCTGGCGCTTCGTGTTCGACGCGCGCAAGGCGGCCAAGGACGGCATCACCCTGGGGCTGCATGCCTGCGCGATGACCACCACCAGCCCCGCGCTGATCACCGCGCTGGCCAGCCCGCCGCACAGCCTGTCGGCGGTCAACTGCGCCGGCAAGCGTTGAATCGGTCAGGACGCGAGCGGCACTACACCAAACACATGTAGTACCCTCGTCCGGCACGGCCACCGCCCATCAGGTGGGGCACGGTCGAAGGAAAGCACCACCGCGGTACGTCAACGGATTGCGAGGCACGAGTGACCAGGATGTCGAAGGTTTTCTGGGGCGAGGGACTGTTCCTGCGCCCGCAACATTTCCAGCGCCAAGACGCGTACCACGAGGCGCGCCTGCAGGATCTGGCCGCCGCGCTCCATCCCTATGCCTGGGGCGTGCGCCAGGCGCGCTTCGATCTGCAGAGCCTGGCCAGCGGCACGCTGCGCGCGCAGCAACTGTCGGCGGTATTTCCCGACGGCGAGGTGTATGCCGCGCCCGGCGACGACGAGTTGCCCGAGGCAGTGTCGCTGGCCGACCTGCCCGCCGGCCTGCAATCGACCACCATCCACCTCGCGCTGCCGCTGCTGAAGGAGTACGGCGGCAACTGCGCGGCGCAGGCCGATGGCGCGGTCGCCACCCGCTACACCCAGAGCAACCGCGCGACCCCCGACCTGTACACCGATGCCGGCGAGGCCGAGCTGTCGTACCTGCGCAAGAGCGTGCGCCTGCTCACCGACGACGAGCCACGTGATCCGTACGTCACCTTGCCGGTGGCGCGCGTGCGCCGTACCGCGACGGGTGGCTTCGAGCTCGATGAAAGCTTCCTCGCGCCGAGCCTGACCCTCGCCGCCTCGCCGCAACTGCTGCTGCAACTGCGGCGCCTGCTCGACAGCCTGCAGGCCAAGACCGACGCGCTGTACGGCCTGCATCGCGAGCCGTCGCAGTCGGTGATCGAATTTCGCTCCGGCGACATCGCCTCGTTCTGGCTGCTGCACACCGCCAACGCCGCGTTCGCCGCGCTGTCACACCTGTTCCGGCACCCGGGCCTGCACCCCGAACGCCTGCATCAGGAGCTGCTGCGGCTGGCCGGCGGCCTGCTGACGTTCTCCAAGAGCTACAGCCTCGCCGACCTGCCGATCTACCAGCACGGCAATCCCGAGGCCGGGCTCAACCAGCTGTTCGAGATCATCCGCGAGCTGCTCGACACGGTGATCTCGGCGCGCTATTTCGCGATCGCGCTGTCGGAGGTCAAGCCGTCGTTTCATCTTGGTCGCCTCGACTCGCAGCGCATCGACCTGCAGTCGGCGTTCTACCTCAGCGTCGCCGCCGACCTCCCGGGCCCGGAACTGGTGCAGACGGTGCCGGTGCGGTTCAAGGTCGGCGCGCCCGACGACGTCGACAAGTGCGTGCTGTCGGCGTTGCCCGGGGTCAAGCTGACCCATGCCGCGCAGGTGCCGGCCGCGATCCCGCTGCGCCCGGGCAGCCACTACTTCGCGATCGAACCGCGCGGCCCGCTGTACGAGCGCATGCTCAAGTCGCAGTCGCTGATGATCTACGTGCCCGGCGGCATGCGCGACCTCAAGCTCGAACTGATCGCCCTGACGCCATGACCTATCCCCTGCCCCCCGTCCCGCAATCGATGCCGTCGCTGTCGCCGGCGCTGGCCCAGCCCGCGCCGTCCGGTGCCGGTGGCGCGCGCAGCCTGCTCGACCTGATGTCCGACGGCTTCTACCTGCTGATGCTGCTCAAGCGCGGCCAGCTGCCGCAGGCCGAAGCGGCGTTCGTCGAATCGGTGCAGCGCTTCCTGGAAACCGTCGAGCGCGGCGCGATCAAGCTCGGGATCGCCTCGGAGGATGTCTACGCCGGCAAGTACGCGTTTTGTGCCGCGGTCGACGAGGCGGTGCTCGCACAGCCCTCCGCGTTGCGCGACGCGTGGGAATGCAACCCACTGCAGCTGCGGCTGTTCGGCGAGCACCTGGCCGGCGAGCACTTCTTCGACCGCCTCGAGCAACTGCGCGCGCAGGGCGCGCCGCGGCTGGCCTCGCTGGAGGTCTACCACTACTGCCTGCTGCTCGGCTTCGAGGGCAAGTACCGGCTCGAAGGCCCGGAGAAACTCGGGTATCTCACGGCGCGGCTCGGCGACGAGATCGTCTACCTCAAGGGCAAGCGCACCGGCTTCGCGCCGCACTGGGCGCCGCCGGACCGCATCGCCCACGCGCTGCGCCGGGTCACGCCGCTGTGGGCGCCGGCAGCGGTGCTCGCGCTGGTCGGCGTGCTCGGCTACGTCGGCTTGAACACGCTGCTCGGTCGCCATACGGAAAAGCAGTTGGCCGGCTACCACGACGTGGTCCAGTTGCCGGCGCGCACCGCACACCTGACGATCACCCTGCCCTGACGCAGCGCTTCATTCTTCAATGGGATCGGTATGGATATGGATATCCAGTCACTCGCCCGCCACGCCGGCGACTGGCTAGGGCGACTCTCCCCCAAGGAGACTTCCTTCGGGGCGTCGCAACACGCACGCCTGATCGAGATCGACACCGCGCTGCCCGGCGCGTTCGTGGTCGAACGCTTCGCCGGTCGCGAGGCGGTGTGCGCGCCGTTCGAGTTCACGATCGACTGCCTGTCGGCATCGGCGTTCCTCGACGTGCGGGCGTTGATCGGCCAGCCGATCGCCTTGCGCCTGCGCCAGGCAACGGGTGCGCAGCGCCAGTGGCACGGCCACTGCACCCAGCTCGCACCGCTGGGCAGTGACGGTGGGCTGGCCCGCTACCGGCTGACGATGGCGCCGTGGACCGCGTTCCTGGCCCTACGCCGCAACGCGCTGATCTTCCAGGACCTCGATGCGCTCGGCGTGCTCGAGCGGGTCTTCGCCGACTACCCGCAGGCCGCGTTCCGCTTCGACGCGGGCCAGGCGCTGACGACACCCGCGATCACCACCCAGTACCGCGAGAGCGACTGGGACTTCGTGGTGCGGCTGCTCGCCGACGCCGGACTGGCGTGGCGCTTCGAACACGCCCAGACCGACGAACCCAGGTCCCCCGGGGGGACTTCCTTCGGGGCGCACACGCTGGTGGTGTTCGACCGCGCGGCGCAGCTTCCCGCCGCGACCCCAGACACCCTGCGCTTCCACCGCAGCGATGCGACCGAGTCGCTCGATGCGATCACCCAGTTCGGCGAGCAACGCCAGGCCACGGTCGATGCATTCACGACCGCGAGCTGGATGCCCGAGCAGGTCGAAGCGCTCTCGGCCACCAGCGAAGCCGATCCCGCCAGCCCGCACCTGCCATTGCGCGAGGCCTACCGCGTGCCGCGCGCCGGCCGCTTCGCGCAGCGCGAGCACGCGCAGCTGACGGCCGAACTGCGGCTGGATGCATTGCGCCTGCCGCAACGCCTGCACGCCGGCTCCGGCAACGGCCGCGGCCTCGACGCCGGCGTGGTGTTCACCCTGAGCCAGCATCCGGATCTGTCGGGACAAGCCTTCGTGCCGCTGGCCGTCGAGCACCTGGCCGCCAACAACCTGGGCAGCGGCATCGTCGAACTGCTCGACGACGCTGGCCTCGAGCACGGCAGCTACCGCAACCGCTTCCTCGCCGTGCCGCAAGGCACCCCGATCGTGCCGATGCCCGGCCGCAAGCCGCATATCGCCGGCGCCCAGACCGCGCGCGTGGTCGGCCTGCCCGACGCGGCCAACACGTCCAACCGCGACCATCAGGTGCGAATCCAGTTTGCCTGGCAGCGCGGCGCGCAGCCGCATGCCGGCGGGTTGAGCGAGAGCGGCTCCAGCGCGCACCCGGACGGCCACGCGCCGGGCAACGAGACCAGCGGCACATGGGTGCGCGTGGCCGAGTGGCTGGCCGGGCCGAATTGGGGTTCGCACGCGCTGCCGCGGATCGGCAGCGAGGTGCTGGTCGAGTTCCTGCACGCCGACATCGACCAGCCGCTGGTCACCGGCCAGCTGTACAACGGCGAGGTCGCGCCGCCGTTTGCGCTCGGCGATGCCAGCAACCACCTGGGCACGCTCTCGGGCCTGCACACCCAGTCGCTCGACGGCGGCGGCCAGCAGCAATGGCTGCTCGACGACGCCCCCGGCCAGCTGCGCCAGCGGCTGCACACCACGCTGGCCGACAGCCGGCTGGAACTGGGCTACCTGGTCGAGCACGGCAACGGCCACCGCGGCAACCTGCGCGGCCAAGGTTTCGACCTGGCGACGCTGGGCTGGGGCAACCTGCGCGCCGGCGCCGGCGTGCTGGTCTCGAGCACCGCCAGGGCGAATGCAAGCTCGACCCAGTTCGACGTCGCCGAAGCCGTGTCGCAACTGCAGGCCGCCGCGCAGACCGCGCAAGCGCTCAGCGACGCCGCCGGCCAGCACCACGTCGCGCCACTGAGTGCCAACGCGCAGCAGACGCAGTTCATCACCATGCTCGACGTCGAGCAGGACGGCAAATACGCCGGCGCCGTCAACGGCCAAGCCACGACCAAGCCCAGCGGCGGCAAGCGCGACGGTGCACAAGGAGGTGCGAGCGCCGCGGGCGCAGGAGGCGCAGGCGCGGCCAGCGGCGATCCGGTCGAACGCTTCGCCCGGCCGCTGCTGCTGGTCGAAGGTCCGGACCGCATTGCCTTGGCCACGCCCAAGAGCGCACTCGCCTACGCCGGCGGCAACGTCCACCTGACCGCGCAGCAAGACCTCCACCTCGTCGCCGGCGAGACCTATGCGGCCGTCAGCGGCGCGCACGTCGCCCTGTTCGCCCAGCAAGGCCCGATCCGCACCATCGCCGCCAACGGCCCGGTCAGCCTGCAGGCCCACGTCGGCCCGCTGGAATTGCTGGCCGACCAAAGCGTCACCATCACCGCCACCGACGAGCGCATCGACGTGCTGGCGAGCAAGAAGATCGTGCTGCAGGCGGGGCAGACCCAGGTCACTCTCGAAGGCGGCAACATCACGTTTGCGTGCCCCGGGAATTTCACGGTCAAGGCCAGTGAGAACCCGTTTTTGAGCGGGGCTAGGGATGCGGCGATCTTGGCCAAATTGCCGGATACGCGCATCAAACGATTCGATCAGCAGTTCCAGTTGATCAACGAACTGACGGGGGAGCCTGTCGAAGGCATGCCATACAAGCTGCTACTTGCATCGGGAGACGAGTACTTCGGCAGCACCGACCATGAAGGCAAAACGCTGCGCGTTGGTTCTGTGGCGAGCGAAGAAGCCAAAGTCGTATGGGGCGAAACACAAGCGGGAGCGTCCAATGCCTAAGCCCACAACGAAGGCGCAAACGGTCGCTCCGCAGAATAGCGTTGTGCGAGCGGCGCTCAAGCCAGATTCGGAGCTCGAGATCATTATAGGCGGGCCGTATACGCGACAAGGAGTCGAGCACAAGTATGGGCACACCGCGCTGAGGATAAAGACACCTCGCACCGAACATACCTATGACTTCGGGCGTTATGGAAGAATCTACCCAGAGTCGCTGGGTTTTGGCATCGACCTTGATGGCGAAGACAGTCCGCGCGGCGAAGGTATTCTCAATATTTGGGCTAATTTCGGGGCGTACATCGCTTCCGAGAATCAAACCGGGCGCACGTCCTGGGGATATCAGTACGCGATATTCGAAGCCCAAGCCAATCGGACCATCGCCTACTTCGACAAGATGATCGCTGGATCCAACCCTTTAAAAACAACTGCCAGCTACAAACGATACAAAATTTCGACAGACTATTTTGCGCTCGGCCCCAATTGCACGACGCTGAGCATTGATGGCGCGAAGCAAGCGATTCCTAGAGTCGTTGAAGGGTCCGAAAAGCACATTCGACCCGAGGATGTCCTGTCCACTTTGGTGTCGACCGCGATGAAGGCAAAGTACGGAACACCTAAACGCTTGTTCCTACCAGCAAATCTGCGAACCTACTATGGTTCAAACGACGTAAGGATCCGGGTGGATAAACGCAAGACCTACCAAGCGGGTGCAAGATGAGTGTTCGATCCTTCACCTACGTTTGTTCAATGGCACTCGCCATGGCCGGGTGCACACAGGATGCCAAAATGGACAAAGTCCACGTTCTAAAGACTCCGCTTTACATAGGCTCGGAAACCTACCCCAGCCCCTACATGATTCCTGCCGGAACCACGCTCTATTACGACGGATCACTGTCGGAAGGCACATCGCGCTACAGAATTTATATCAACGTCAAGCCGGGACTTAATGAAGAAAGCAACGTTGATGGCTCGATTGCCCCCATATCGGCCGACCCGGTTTCCAAGGATGACATTCTCGAGTTTGTTAAAGGGGTTAGATTTAGCGCCGAAGAGGTCATGGAAATTCTTAGAAACGGCAACTTTTCAGCCGCCGAGAGGGCTGAGATTGAGCGTTATTTAAAGGCAACCAGGGAACAGAAATAGCCCCACTCTGCCATGTGGCTATAGAATTTTCTCCGTGTAATCATCTACAGGCCAGTTGCCGGCTGGATCAAGATAGTGGCGGGGAAGTGACCGCATCGAGATGCAGGGCGCGCGCTGGGCGATTTCGATTTTGTCTATGGCGCTTGTTGCCTCGTGTTCGTGAGGATCCGCCACGCTCGATCGCTTGGCCGTCAACTCCCAGCAATTCGTGCGGGGCGAGTTCGACAGAAGGGTGCAGGCTGAAGCGTTCAGAGGCGGTCTGCGCAGCGCGCTAAGGACCCTGGGCACTACGATCGAGTTCAACCTCGATACTGACTCGACGTAAGGCGTCCCGATCTCGATCTACTCGGACCGTGCTGGGCGCGTTCCGCTGTACCACGGGAAGTTCGTTGGTGCTGTCGAGGTATTTCCGAGCGACGAACTCTTTCAGGCCAAGGGTCTGGACAACCTCCACTTCAAGTTCTTCGATGCGCAGTCATCGTTTATCGCCGCTTCCATGCGCGGTCTTCGCTCGTGTTCAAAGTGGCTGCCCCGAGCAACCGGAAGAGTGGATCTACCCCACGATCACATGCGGCACGAAGCACGACGTGTCGCGCGTGATCGGTCCCGCGTCCTCGCGCAGGCCCATGCCGACGGCCTGGTCGGCGACCACCCAGCTGCCGACCAGCGGGTAGCGGCCGGCGAACTGCGGCAACGGGTGGTGCGCCTGCAGAATCGCGGGGCCGGTGTAGGGGCCGTCGGAGGCGTGGCGCTCGCCGTGTTGGGTGACGATCTCGATGTTGGAGCCTTCGCGCGAGTGCAGGGGCTTGCGCACCCAGCCGCGCGGGAGGTCGCCGCCGGCGGCGTCGAAGCGCGCCTCGAGCAGGTTCGGGTGGCCGCGGTGGCGGTCCCACAGCAGCGGCAGGATGCCCTTGTTGCTGAGCACCGCCTTCCACGCTGGCTCTACCAGTTGGATGCGCTCGCCGCGCAGCTGCGCGCCGAAGCTGTCCTCCATCAGGAACTCCACCGGGTACAGCTTGAACAGGGTGCGGATCACGTAGTCCTGGGCGTCGGTGAACCAGCCCTCGGCGCTCAGGCCGATGTCCTCGATGGCGACGAAGCGGGTGTCGATGCCGACCTGTTCGGCGCAGTCCTGCAGGTAGCGCACGGTGCCGCGGTCCTCGGCCGACCCGCGCACGCACGAGAAGTGCATCGGCGACGCCAGCCGCTGCGTGCTGGCGAGCGTGGCCAGGGTTTCGCACAGCGCTTCCTGGATGCGGTTGTACTGGTCGGCGCCGGCCGGCAGCTGGCCCGCGGCGAGCTGCTGCTCCAGCCACAGCCACTGGAAGTACGCCGCTTCGTACAGCGCGGTCGGGGTGTCGTAGTTGAACTCGTAGAGCTTGGCCGGGCCGTGGCCGTCGTAGGCCAGGTCCATGCGGCCGTACAGGTGCGGTTCGTCGCGCTGCCAGGAGTCGCGGATCCAGTCCCAGTGCGTGGCCGGGATCGCGAGCTGGGTCAGCAGCGATTCGGAACCGACCACCTCGCCAACCAGGTCCATCGCCATCGCATGCAGCGATTCGGTGGCGGCCTCGATGTCGTCTTCCACCTGGCGCAGGGTGAACGCGTAGTACGCCGACTCGTCCCAGTACGGCGCGCCGTCGATGGTGTGGAACTCGAAACCGTGCTGCTCGGCCTGGTCGCGCCAGTCCGCGCGCGGGGCGATGGCGATGCGCTGCACGTCAGGCGCCGCGGCCGCCGGTGAACGCGCCGCGCGCGCCGAAGCCGCCGCGCGACACGGTGATTGCGCGGCCGGGCGCGGGCAACGCGCCGCGCTTGCCGAACACGGTGCCGCTGCTCTTGGCCACGGCGTCGCCGCGGGCGTTGTGGAACTCGCCGCCGGCGCGGGTGCGGTACAGCGGTGCGGCGCCGGTGTAGGTGGCAGGGTTGGCGGGGCCGGGCGCCATGCCGCGGCCGCCCATGCTGCCCATCAGGTAGCCGATCAGGAAGCCGCTCATCGGCGGCATGTACGCGGTGCGCTGGCCTTGCGGCGTTTCTTCTTCGGCACCTTGTTGTGGGGCCGGCGTGCACTGGCCGAACTCGGCTTCGCAGTCGGCCTGGCTCTCGTAGCGCGGCGCGCTGGTGGCGTGCGCGGCCAGCGCCTCGTTGTGCGCGGTCTCGCATTGCGCGGGCGTCATCCAGCCGCCGGCCTGGCATTCGGCGACGGTCTGCACGACGGTGCCGGTCGGTTCGGGCTGGCAGGCGGTGAGGGCGACCGGCACGGCGGCCATCAGCACGAGCTTCATGTGGCGGGAGCGTTTCATCGGCAAGCCTCAGGGGGTCATCGCGGCGGCGTTCATCAGGCCGATGGCGATGGATGCCGCGGCCAGGAAGGTGCCGGCGGCGGTGTCGCCGGCCTCGATCTTGCGCGAGATGTTCGGCACGAACAGGTGCGACACGCCGTAGGCGATCAGCTGGAACACCACCGCGACCGCGCCCCACGCCAGCGCGTCGAGCAGGCTGACCGCGTGCGTGATCACGCTGCTGACCGGCAATGCCACGCCGATCGCGGCGCCGCCGAACGCGATCGCCGCGGCGCTATTACCGGTGCGGATCAGCCTGAACTCGCCGTGGCGGGTGACCAGCGCGTACACCGCCAGCGCGATCGCCCACACGGCGATGCCGGTCAGCAGGTAGGCGACGAAGCTGCCCAGGGCGTGCGGGGTGATCACGAAGCTCATGCGCGGGGGTCCGGGGTCGGGAGCGAACCGCGAGTGTGCCGCATGTCGGCGGCGAGGGTGGGCCGCGTCAGATCTCGTACGCCGATTCGCCGTGGGCGCTGATGTCGAGGCCTTCGCGTTCGGCCTCGTGGTCGACGCGCAGGCCGAACACCGCGCGCGCGATGAAGAACGCGAGCAGCGCGGCGATGCCGGACCACGCCACCGTCAGGCCCACGCCCAGCGCCTGCACGCCCAGCTGCGCGGCCCAGGCGAAATCGGCGGCGCCGCTGCCGCCCAGCGCGGGCGCGGTGAACACCGCAGTCAGCAGCGCGCCGACGATGCCGCACACGCCGTGGATGCCGAACACGTCGAGACTGTCGTCGGCGCGCAGGCGACGCTTGAGCGCGTTGACGCCCCAGAAGCCGGCGATGCCACCGAGCGCGCCGATCAGCAGCGCGCCGCCGACGCCGACCGTGCCGCAGGCCGGGGTGATGGTGACCAGGCCCGACACCGCGCCCGACGCGGCGCCGAGCATCGAGGCGCGGCCGCGGAAGCGCGCTTCGACCGCGCTCCACGCCAGCACCGCCGCCGACGCGGCGACCAGCGTGTTGAGGAACGCGAGCGCGGCAATGCCGCTCGCCTCGAGCGCGGAACCGGCGTTGAAGCCGAACCAGCCGACCCACAGCAGTGCGGCGCCGGTCATCGTCAGCGGCAGGCTGTGCGGCGACAGCCGCTCGCGGCCGAAGCCGATCCGCGGGCCGAGCATCCACGCCCCGACCAGGCCGGCGACGCCGGCGTTGATGTGAACCACGGTGCCGCCGGCAAAATCCAGCGCGCCGAGCTTGAACAGCAGGCCTTCGCTCGCCCACACCATGTGCGCCAGCGGCAGGTAGGCCAAGGTGAACCACAGCACGGTGAAAAGCAGCACCGCGGCGAACTTGGCGCGCTCGGCGATCGCGCCGACCACCAGCGCGCAGCTGATCGCGGCGAACGCGCCCTGGAACGCGACGTAGGCCAGTTCCGGGATCTGCGCTCCCGCGCTGAAGGTGTCGACCGCGGAGTCGACGCCGACGCCGTGCAGGAACGCTTTACCGAGGCCGCCGATCAGCGCGTTGCCGCCGTCGAACGCGAGGCTGTAGCCGTAGGCGACCCACAGCACGAACGCGAGCGCGGCCACCACCAGCACCTGCATCAGCACCGACAGGATGTTCTTGGCACGCACCAGGCCGCCGTAGAACAGCGCCAGGCCGGGCACGATCATCAGCACCACCAGCGCGGTGGCGACCAGCATCCAGGCGGTGTCGCCCTTGTCGATGGTGGACGGGGCGGCGTGGGCGAGGGCGGTGAATGACGTGAGCGCGGCGAGCAGGGGCACGCGCGCGATTTGCGCACGGGAGGTGTGCCGAGATGATTGCCGCTGCCGTCGCTTGCCGTGCATGCCCGCCCCCGTGGTCGTTGGAGGCATCGCCGCGGGCGACGCCTCGCCGTTGTCGTGTTCGACGCAGGCCGGCGTGGCGCCGGCGTGCTTGCTCGTTTCTACTTTTTTCTTTTCGCTTTTCGCTTTTTGCTGTTTGGTACTTGGCTGTTGCCCCTCCCCTTGCGCACAGCGCAGGGGGAGGTTGGGAGGGGGTGCTGTTGATCTGTTCTGCACGAAAGCGCGAAGAGCACCCCTCCCCAGCCCTCCCCTGCTTCGCAAGGGAGGGGGCAAAACCGGCCTGCTCGCGTAGACCGGGGTGTTGCTTTTTGCTTTTTGCTTTTTGCTTTTTGCTTTTTGCTTTTTGCTTTTTGCCCCTCCCCTTGCGCGCAGCGCAGGGGGAGGTTGGGAGGGGGTGCTTCTGATTTGGATTCTGCGTCGCGGTCGAACAGCACCCCTCCCCAGCCCGTCCGGCCCGCAGGCATAGCCTGCGGGCGTTCGTCGGACCGCAAGCCAATGGCTTGCGAGCGGCCCTCCTCACCCCCTTCGCTACGCGAAAGGGAGGGAGCAAAGTCCAACGCCGCTAGATCGCGTAGTACATCTGGTACTCGAGCGGGTGGGTCGCGCCACGGAACGCGGTGACTTCCTTCATCTTCAAGGTGATGTACGCGTCGATGAAGTCGTCGGTGAACACGCCCCCGGCCTTGAGGAAGTCACGGTCCTTGTCGAGTTCTTCCAGCGCCTGGTCGAGCGAATGGCACACGGTTGGGATGCCCTTCTCCTCTTCCGGCGGCAGGTCGTACAGGTCCTTGTCGGACGGCGCGCCCGGGTCGATCTGGTTCTTGATGCCGTCCAGGCCGGCCATCATCAGCGCGGCGAAAATCAGGTAGCCGGAGTTCATCGGATCCGGGAAGCGGATCTCGATGCGGCGCGCCTTCGGGTTGGCGACGTACGGGATACGGCAGCTCGCCGAACGGTTCGAGGCCGAGTACGCCAGCATCACCGGCGCCTCGTAGCCGGGCACCAGGCGCTTGTAGCTGTTGGTGGTCGAGTTGGCGAACGCGTTGATCGCACGCGCGTGCTTGAAGATGCCGCCGATGTACCACAGCGCCATCTGCGACAGGCCGCCGTAGCCGTCGCCGGTGAACAGGTTGGTGCCGCCCTTGGCGAGGCTCTGGTGCACGTGCATGCCGCTGCCGTTGTCGCCGACCAGCGGCTTGGGCATGAAAGTCGCGGTCTTGCCGTTGCGGTGGGCGACGTTCTTGATGATGTACTTCATCGTCAGCAGTTCGTCGCCCTTCTTCACCAGCGAGTTGAACTTGGTGCCGATCTCGCACTGGCCGGCGTTGGCGACTTCGTGGTGGTGCACTTCGACTTCGATGCCGACCGCTTCGAGGGTCTTGCACATCTCGGCGCGGATGTCGTGCAGCGAGTCCAGCGGCGCGACCGGGAAGTAGCCGCCCTTCACGCCCGGGCGGTAGCCGGTGTTGCCGCCGTCGTATTCCTTCCCCGAGTTCCACGCCGCTTCTTCCGAGTCGACGTGGAAGAAAGTGTGGCCCATCTCGTTCGCGTAGCGGACCGAGTCGAAGATGAAGAATTCCGGCTCCGGGCCGAAGAACGCCTGATCGGCAATCCCGCTGGACTTGAGGTAGGCCTCGGCGCGCTTGGCAATGCCGCGCGGGTCGCGCGAGTAGGCCTGCATGGTCGCCGGGTCGAGGATGTCGCAGGTCAGCACCAGGGTCGGGTCGGCGGTGAACGGGTCGAGGAACGCGGTCGACGCGTCCGGCAGCAGCACCATGTCGGACTGGTGGATGCCCTTCCAGCCGGCGATCGAGGAGCCGTCGAACATCTTGCCGTCCTCGAACAGGCCCGGCTCGATGATCGACTTGGGGAAGGTCACGTGGTGCTGCACGCCGCGCATGTCGGCGAAGCGCAGGTCGACGAACTCGACCTTGTGGTCCTTGATCATTTTTTCGACGTGTTCGAGCGACATGGGGCAGCCTCGGCGGGAATGGATGGCTTAAGCAAAGCAATGGCCGTGCCAACGTTGGTTGGCTTCCAAGCCGTTGATTCTTCTAGCACCGCCTCGGCTCGGCCGGGCATTTAGCACCATCTCGGCGCGTCCCGGCGGGCCGATGCACCTAGATGGTGCGCGCGACGGTTCGGCTATGCTGGCGCGCCTTTCCCCGCCGACCCCGCGCATGACCGACCTGCTCGCCGCCCTCCTGCTCGGCATCATCGAAGGCATCACCGAGTTCCTGCCGATCTCGAGCACCGGCCACCTGCTGCTCGCCGAACGCTGGCTCGGGCACCGCTCCGACCTGTTCAACATCGCGATCCAGGCCGGCGCCATCGGCGCGGTGGTGCTGATCTACCGCAAGCGGCTATGGGGCATGTTGGTCGCGTTCTTCGGTTACGACGCGCCCTCCGAGTACGACCCGCTCGGCATCAGCGCCACACCAGCGCAATCGCGCGATTACGCGTTCAAATTGGCCGCCGCGTTCGGGGTGACCGCCGCGCTCGGGCTGCTGGTCAAGGCGCTGGGCTGGGAGTTGTCGGCAGAGGTTGCACCGATCGCGTGGGCGCTGGTGCTCGGCGGCATCTGGATGATCGCGGCCGAGCATTTCGCGGCCAAGCGCGCGGCGACCCTGGGGGAACGTGCGGCGATCACCTGGACGGTGGCGATCCTGGTCGGGATCGCGCAGGTGGTGGCCGGCGTGTTTCCCGGCACCTCGCGCTCGGCGGCGACGATCTTCGTGGCGCTGCTGGCTGGCACCACCAACCGCGCGGCGGCGACCGAGTTCGCGTTCCTGGTCGGCATCCCGACCATGTTCGCGGCGACCGCGTACGAGCTGTTCGACATCCACGGCACGCCCGAGGCCGCGCACGAGGACTGGGCCGCGCTCGCGGTCGCGTTCCTCGCTTCGGCGGTGACCGCGTTCGTCGCGGTGAAGTGGCTGCTGCACTACATCCAGAGCCACCGCTTCACCGCATTCGCGGTCTACCGCTTCGTGCTGGGCGCGGCGCTGCTGCTGCTGGTGCCGGCCGGCGACTGAATCGCGCGGCTGTCGCGCTGACGCCCGCGGTCGAGCTCGCGGATCTGCCCGACCAGCGCCAGCAGCGCCTGGCCAAACGCAGTCAGGGTGTACTCGGTGCGTGGCGGGACCTCGGGGTAGCGGTGCTGCTCGATCAAGCCGTAGTGACCGAGTTTTCGCAGGCGTTCGTTGAGCACCTTGGTAGACAGCCCGGGGATATGCCGCACCAGTTCACCCGGCCGGCGCACGCCGTCGTGCAGCGCCAGCAGCACGCTCACCGACCACTTGCAGCCGATCACGTCCTCCAGGCAGCGGTAGACGCGTTGCGTGGGGTCGGCGGCGATATCTCTTTTCGCCAACGATTTCATCGATCGTCACCGTTTTGTGCCTGGGGTACCGCGCGGTGCGTGCTGGCGCGGCGGCGGTGCGCGTGGCCTGATAGCGGTGCCGCCAGTGCGCGGCGCTGCATGGGAGTGCTGCGATGAAGACGCCTGCCACGTTCTACCACGCCGGTTGCTCGGTCTGCGTCGAGGCCGAGCGGCAGGTCGCGCAAGCGCTCGACCCGGCGCGCTACGAGGTCGAGGTCGTGCACCTGGGCGAGCAGTCCGGGCGCATCGACGAGGCGGCGCGCGCCGGGGTCAAGTCGGTGCCCGCGCTGGTCATCGGCGGCGCCCCGTTCCACATCAATTTCGGCGCCGAGTTGTCGGCGTTGCGCGGCTGAGCGACCGCGTCGTCAGCCCTGCCAGGGTCGCCACAGCCACCAGCCCACGGCGGCGAGCAGCAGCAGCCAGATCGCGGCGATCACGATCGCGGCGGCGACGCTGACCGGGCGCACGGCGACGCGTTCGGCGCGCAGCCGCGCGTCGGCAAGGATCGCCGGCGGGGTCAGCTTCACCACCAATGCGACCCCGAGCGGCACCAGCACCAGGTCGTCGAGGTAGCCCAGCACCGGGATGAAGTCCGGGATCAGATCGATCGGGCTCAGCGCGTAGGCGGCGATTCCCAGCGCCAGCAGCCGCACCGGCCAGGGCAGGCGCGGGTCGCGCGCGGCGAAGTACACCGTCAGCGCCTCGCGCTTCAGGTGGTGCAGGCGCGCGCGCCAGCCGGCCACGTGGGCGTCAGCCCTTGACGCCCGGGTGCAGCGAGTAGGTCGCGTAGACCAGTGCTTCGGCGAGCACGTGGCCCTGCATCGCGCGCAGCACGTCGGCGGCGGTGAAGCGGTCGGGCAGTTCGAGGGTGGCGACATCCAGCGCGAACAGGCGGAAGAAGTAGCGGTGCAGGCGCAGGTCGTTGGGCGGCGGGAACGGGCCGTCGTAGCCGCGCCAGTCGCCGGCCATCGCCGCGTCGGCGGCGAACCAGCCGGTGTAGTCGTTGAGGCCCTGGCGGCTGCCGGCCGGACCGGCGGGCGCCGGCTTGCCGTGCGGCACCACGCCGTCGCTGCAGCTGCCGGCCGGGATCTCGCGCAGGTCGGCAGGGAGGTCGGCCATCGCCCAGTGGATGAAGTCGGTGCGCGGCTGGTCGGCCGGGATCTCGACGCCGGGCTGGCCGACCATCTCGGCCACCGTCGGCACGTCGGGGTCGATGCACAGCAGCGCGAACGAGCGCGTGCCCGCGGGCACGCCGTCCCAGGCCAGGTGTGGGTTGCGGTTGAGCGCGAAGCCGACGCCGCCGTCGGGGCTGGCTTGGCCGGCGGCGAACTGCGCCGGCAGGCGCTGGCCGTGTTCGAAACTGTCGCTGCGGATGCGCATGGGGTCTCCTGATTCGTGTTCGACCCCTCCCTTTGCGCGTCAGCGCAGGGGGAGGCTGGGAGGGGGTGCTGTTGATTTTGATTCTGCGTCGCGGTCGAACAGCACCCCTCCCCAGCCCTCCCCGTCGCTACGCGAAATGGAGGGGGCAATATCCAAGCACTCCTCCGTGATCCATTCGCTGTGCGAAAGGGAGGGGGCAAAGAACCTTAACCCTCGGAATACCCCAGCCGCTGCGCCACCGGGGTCAGCAGCGCGAACGCCGCGGCCAGCGGCTGCGCGAACGCGCGCCAGTGCCCGGGCGCGAAGCGCTGCGGACCGAACGCGCCCTCGGGCAGCGCCGGGATCCGGGTGTCCAGCGCGTCGCCGAGCGCCTGCGCGATCGCGATCGGGTCGTCGGCGATCGCGTCGAGCCGGACCAGGCGATGCGGGAACAGGTCCTGCTCGTGCAGCGCGGCGATCTGGTTGAGCACGGTCGCCATCCAGCGCGCGCCGGCTTCGGGCGATTCCAGCGCCAGCGGCACCGGGCCGCCGTACGCGAGCCAGTCGAGCAGCATGTCGCGCGGGTCGCGCAACGCGATCATCAGCACCGCTTCGGGCAGGTACGGGCGCAGCGCCAGCAGCAGCGCGTTGTCCCACCACAGCAGCCAGTCGAAGACGTTGCCGTCGGCGATCCCGCGCGCCGGCAGCGTCGCGCGCCACTGGTTCACCAGGAAGCTGCCGTCGAGCGCGTCGCTGGCCAGCTCGGCCGGGGTCGGGTAGCGCTGCAACGGGTCTTGCGGTGGCTGCGCGCCGAAGCGGTCGGCGCGCAACGGGCCGCCGCCGGCCTCGAAGGTCAGCGCGATTCGCTCGACCAGCGAGCCCGGCGCGCCCCACAGCAGCAGCACGCCCGGGGCCGGCTCCGGCAGCGGCGCCAGTTCCGGCCATTCGCTGCGCGGCGCGGTCGCCTCGAGCAGGGGCAGGCGCTGGTCGACGACTTCGGCATGCAGCTCGGCCCAGGTCGCCGCGGCCGCGTCGGGCTGGCCGGCGATGTCGAACGAGCGGCCGAGCAGCTGCCGCAGCATGCGCTTGACGCCGTCGTCCTCGGCGCGCGCGAGCAGGCTTTCCACGCGCGCGATCGCGGCTTCGGGTTCGCGCTGCAGCAGCGCGTCGATCAGGCGCAGTTCGGCCTGGGTGTGGCCGGGCTGCAACTCGGTGATGCGGGCCGAGACCGCCTCGGACTGCGCGCTCTCGCCGGCGTGGTCGTGGATCGTCGATTGCGCCTCCAGCGCGGGCACGAAATCGGGCATCGCCTCAAGCCAGCGCGCGACCACCGCGCGCGCCTCGTCGCCGGCGAACGGTTCGAACAGCAGGCGCGCGCGCCACAGGTCGGCGGACTGCGGGTGCGTGGCGAGCGTGGCGTCGAGCGTCGTACGTGCCTCGTCGAGCGCGCCCAGCCGCTGCCAGGCCTCGATCAGCGCCATCAGCGTGCGGCGGTCGTGCGGGGCGGCGTCGAACGCCGCGCGCAGGCGCGGCAGCGCGCGCTCGTTGCGGCCGGCCTCGAGTTCGAGCTCGCCGACCAGGCGCTGCAGCGCCGGGGTCGCGTCGGCCTCGTCGAGCAGCGGCGCGAGTTCATCGGCGGCCTCGGCCGGGCGGCCCTGGCGGCGGACGATGTCGGCCACCAGCGCGCGCAACGGGCGCGACGCCGGATTGCCTTCGAGCATGCCGCGGAACGCCTGCTCGGCGAACGCGAAGTGGCCCTTGGCGAGATAGGCGAAGCCCAAAGCGTGGCGCAGTGTCGGCTCGTCGGCGCCGCCGCGTTCGGCCGCGCCGCTGAGGATCGCCAGCGCGCGGTCGGCGTCGCCGCGACGCAGCGCGAGGGTGCCTTCGAGCGCGGCGACCTGCGGGTGCTCCGGGGCGATGCGCGAGGCGGTGCGGGCGAGGCGCTCGGCCTCGTCGAGGTCGCCGCGACCGAGCGCGAGCTGGCCCTGGACGATGTAGGCCGGGAACTGGTTCGGGTCCAGGCCGATGCTGCGCGCGAGCGCGGCCTGGGCGTCATCGAGCTGGCGCTCCTGCAGCAGCAGGCCGGCGCGCTCAAGGTGCAGGTTGGCGTCGTCCGGGGCCAGGCCGATCGCGTGGTCGATCGCGGCCAGCGCGCCGTCGCGGTCCCCGCCCAGGCGCAGGGCGGCGGCCAGCAGGCGCTGCGAGGTCGGGTCGTGCGGCTGCGCGGTCACCGCCTCGCGGGCGGCAGACAGGGCTTCGGCGGCGGCGCCGCGGCGCAGCGCGTCGATGATGGGTTCGTACATGGACGGCTCGGGAAGTAGGAGGATTTGGGACGAAAGAGGCCGATTGTAGCGGCTGGGGTCGGCGGCGCCGCGCGGCGGCCCTCGCCGGCCGGCGTGGCGTTCGCTCAGGCCGCGGCCGCGGTGTCGTCCAGCCGTTGCGCGATCCAGCGTTCGGCGAAGCCGTCCAGGCGCGCGTTCTCCAGGAAGCTGCAGTGCCCGCCCCAGGGCGCGATCTCGAGCCGCGCCGAATCCGGCAGCCGCAGCGCGTGGAAGCCGTCGACCGGGATCACCGGGTCGTCGGCCGCCATCAGGATGCTGGCCGGCGTTCGCAACGCCGCCAGCCGTTCGCCGGCGACCGAGTAGCCGTCGAAGTAGCGGTCCAGACTGCCGAAGTCGGTGTGGCGCTCGACCATCCACTGGGTCAGCGGGCGCATCCGCAGCCCGAGCGTGCGGTCGTCGAACGCGTGCTGCTGCGGGAACAGCGCCCGCTTCCGCGCCAGCGACTCGCGCCATTTGCGCTCGAAGTACCACAGGTACAGTGGGAAGCCGTGCTCCATCGCGTCCATGGTGCGCGCCGGGTCCAGCACCGGGCAGACCGCGGCGACGTGCGCCAGCGGCAGGCCCGCGGCCGGCGCGTGCAGCGCCAGGCGCAGTGCGAAGTTGCCGCCCAGCGAGTAGCCGGCGACCGACAGCGGCCGCAGCGGGAAGCGGCGGGCGACGTCGCAGGCGGCGTGCACGACCTCGTCGATGCGGTTGGAGTGGAACAGGCCTTCGTTGAGGTGGTGGGTGCCGCCGTGGTCGCGGAAGTTGAGGCGGAACACCTCGAAGCCGCGCGCCAGCAGCTGCGCCGCGGTCAGGCGCATGTAGCTCGAATCGACGCTGCCCTCCCAGCCGTGCAGCAGCAGCACCAGCCCGCGCGGCTCGACCCCGGGCACGGCGCTGTGCAGGCCCTGCAGGCGCACGCCGTCGCCGCCGTCGACCAGGTGCGGCGTGGTGACCGCGCCGGACGCCGCCAGCCGGCGTTCGCCATGCCGGCGGCGCTGCGGGCTGGAGCCGAGCACCGACTGCACGTGCGCGTTGTGCAGCCAGCGCGGCGGCCGGTAATCGGCCGCGGTCAGCGAACCGGTGTCGATCCCGGCGAGCGCGGCGCGGCGCGCGAGCGGCACGCGCTCGTCGTCGTAGCCCAGCTCCTGGGTGCCGATCACCGCGTCGAACTCCGCCAGCCCGGTGGGCGGTGGCTGGCAACGTTCGGCATGCGGGTTGGACATGGGCTTCCCGGGACAGTGAGGGCCTTGTCTGGGCTAACGCAAGACCGCGCCGCGGCGAGCCACGGCTGCAGGGCGTGGTCGGCGCCGCCGCCGCGGCCGGCGCGGTTCAAAGGCCCATCGCCTCGACGATACGCTGGCGCGCGAGGTCGGCGATGCGGCGCCGGCCGTCGGTCTCGCCGGGGCCGATCGGCGCGAGGAAATGCACCTCTGCCAGCCGCGCCGGCTCGCCGAGCAGGCGCAGAAAATTGCCGAGGAAGCCCTCGCGCGGGCCGAACGCGACCACCCGCTGCGCGTCGCCGTGGGCGCCGTAGCGCAGCGCCACCGGTTGCACCGGCACGCCGGCCTCGACCGCGGCCAGGAAGATGCGGGCGTGGAACGGGCCGACCTCGCTGCCGCCGCGGGTGCCGCCCTCGGGGAACACCCCGACCGAGCGCCCGCCGCGCAGCCGCGCCAGCATCTCGTGCAGCACCCCGCCGAGCGACTCGGTGTTGCCGCGGTGGTGGAAGATCGTCTCGCCGCGCGCCGCCAGCCAGCCGATCAGCGGCCAGTTGGAGATCTCGCGCTTGGCGACGAAGCCCATCATGCGCTGGCTGTGCAGCAGCGAGATGTCGATCCAGCTGACGTGGTTGGCGACGAACATGGTCGCGCCCGGCAACGGCGTGCCGACCCGGCGCAGGCGGAACCCGAACACCCGCAGCAGGCCGGCCGACCAGGCGCGGATCACGCGGTGCTCGAGGCTCTCGTCGCCAACGCGCAGGCGCGCGGTCAGCGGCGTGAGCAGCAGCAGCGTCAGCGGCAGGTGCACCAGCAGGTGCCACAGCAGCAGCGGCACGCGGTAGAGGTAACGCAGGGCGCGCGCGGCCGGCGCAGCGGACGGCGCGGCGGCGCCGGCGGGGGGAATCGGCGCATTCATTGCGCGCAACGATAGCAGTGGCGGGGGGAAAGGCGGGAACGGGGAACAGGAACAGCGGGGGAAAGGCGGGAACGGGGAACAGGGAAACAAAGCGACGCGCACCCGCCGTTGCTTCCCGGTTCCGTGTTCCCTGTTCCCCGCTCCCGCTTTAGTCCCCGCTGCGCGCGATCACCGCCAGGGTCAGCCGCGAGACGCAGGCCAGGCGGCCGCGCTCGTCCTCGATGCGGATTTCCCAGACCTGGGTGCTGGCGCCGACGTGCAGTGGCCGCGCGGTGCCGGTCACCAGGCCGCTGCGCACGCCACGCAGGTGGTTGGCGTTGATCTCGATCCCGACCACGCCCTTGCCGGCCGGCACGCACATGCCGCCGGCGCTGCTGCCCAGGGTCTCGGCGAGCAGCACCGAGGCGCCGCCGTGCAACAGGCCGTAAGGCTGCAGCGTGCGCGCATCGACCGGCATGGTGGCGCGCAGGTAGTCGGGGCCGATCTCGGTGAAGACGATGCCCAGCGGCTGCATCGCGGTCCCGGCGGAAAGCGCGTTGAGGTCGGCGACGGTGGTGGTGCCGCGCAACAGCGGCGCGGCGGGGGTGGCGGATGGGTTCATCGGGCCACGATAGCGGAGGCGCTCGGGTGGCGGCCAGCGCGTTGCGGGGTGAGGCGGGCCGCTTGCAAGCCATCGGCTCGCGGTCCGGCGAACCCCCGAAGGCTGCGCCTGAGGGCCGGGGCACGGTCGCGACGCCAAGGCGGGCGGCGACTGCGAGCCCCGGCTCGCCGCGTCATGCGCAGCGGAAACGCGGTTGGGCCCAGTCGCTGACGTAGCGGCGCTGGCTGGCGTAGCCACTGCTGTTGCCGTAGCCGATGCCGAAGTCGCGCTCGCGGTGGACATGGCGGGTCGGGATCGCGACGACATTCGCGGACTTGGCGGAGGCGGTCGGGTTCAGGGTCGGCAGGGAGAGGTCGGCGTTCATGGCGGGATCCTGGGGGGACGGGTCGCGGGGTAAGGCGGGGTAGCCAGGTCGGCCAGCGGTTCAGGCGAACTTGAAACGCGGCGGCGCCCACTGGCTGACGTACTTGCGGTCGCTGGCGTAGCCGCTGCTGTTGCCGTAGCCGACGCCGAAATCGCGGGCGCGGTGGACATGGCGGGCGGGCATGGTGACGACGTTCGCGGGCTGGGCGGAGGCGGGGGTCGGGGCCGGCAGGGAGATGGTGGCGTTCATGGCGGGATCCTGGGGGGACGGGTCGCGGGGTGAGGCGGGGTAGCGGGGTCGGTCGGTGGATCAGGCGAACTTGAAGCGCGGCGGCGCCCACTGGCTGACGTATTTGCGGTCGCTGGCGTAGCCGCTGCTGTTGCCGTAGCCGACGCCGAAGTCGCGGGCGCGGTGGACATGGCGGGTGGGCATCGGGATGGCGGCGGCGGAGGCGGCGTTCACGGTGGACGGGGTCGGGAGGGTGCGGGTGGCGTTCATGGCGGTCTCTCTGGCGGGGGGTGTGACTTGGTGTGTTGGTAAAGTACAACACCAGATCGATTCCGCCATGGGCCGGAAGTCACCCCACCGAAGACCTAGGCAAAACGGGTCGCATCGGGGCGGCCGCAGCCGGAATACCCCTCTACAGATGGGTTTCAGGGGCGGTGGGTTGCCATGACCGACGACAGGGGGTGAAGCGGCACGCTGGCGAACCAAGGATTCGCTGCCGCTGAACGCCCGGCCAGGATGGCGACGCGACCCGATCGTCGACCCGGAGCACACCCCCGTCCCGGATTACGCCGCTGGCGCCTACACCGAGCTAGCCGCAGCGCCGCCAGGCCCTTGTTGTGCCGAGCCTGCTCGGCACCCCCACGTCCCATAACGAAAAGCGTGCCGAGCAGGCTCGGCACTACGGGGTACACCCCGCCGGACGGCGCTACAGGATCGGTGCCAGCCCCGCGCCGAACGCGGTGAAGATCCGCGTGGTCAGGCCCTTGAGGCCGAGGTCGACCTCGGGGAAATCGCCGACCGGGCGGTAGCACGCGCGGAAGCCCGGGGCGTCTGGCGGCAGCGGCTGCGGGCACGCCGGGCCGGGCACGAACTCGTAGCTGGTCGCGTAGCGCCAGGGCCACAGGTCGAACACCGGCAACTGCTCGAACACCTTGCCGACCGAGTAGTCCAGCCCCGACAGCACCGGCAGCTTGTCGCGGCGCGCGATCACCCACGAGTTGGCCGGGGCGATGTCGCGGCGGATGCTCGCGGCCAGCGCGCGGGCGAACGCCGGGTCGTCGATCACCACCGCACTCTCGGTGTTGTAGTGGTCGCCGCGCGGGTCGAAGTTGTGGGTGCCGACCACGCCGATGCGCTCGTCGATCACCAGCGACTTGGCATGCATGCCGATGCGCACGCCGGCGCGCTCCAGCGGCACCGGCTGGTTGGCGCGGCGGCCGGCGTAGCGCAGCGCCGCGTACTCGCGCGATAAGGCATGCCGGTAGTGCGCGCGGTCGACCGCGCTGCCGCGGTCGTAGCGCCGGCGCAGCTGCTTGCGGTCGGGGCGCGGCACCGGTTCGGGCGCGGTGTCGGGCAGCAGATCCGGCAACGGTGCGCCGGTGCTGGCGATGTCGATCGGCGCGTCGAGCGGGAATGGCTTGTACTCGTAGATCTGGAAGCCGAACTCGCGCAGGTAGCGGCGCTTGTACTTGTGCGACAACGCGTAGGCGATGAACGCATCGGTCGAGGCCAGGCTGTTCGTCGACACCACCACCCGCGGTGCATCCGCGCGCGCGCGCAGTGCGCGGAACATCTGCTGGGCCGGCTTCGACAGCACCAGGTACGGGGTCTGCAGCAGCACTTCGTGCTGCGCCGACTCGATCAGGCCGCGCAGCGACTCGGACGCGGCCGCGTTGTCACGCGCGTCGCCACGGTGCTTGTCGGGCGAGTCGGACACGTAGCGCACCGCGCCGACCGGCAATGCCTGCGACGCCAGCGCGCGCTCCACCAGCGCGGCGTCGGCGGCGTCGGCGAGCATCGCCGCGGCGCGTTGCGGGCGTTCGAACACCGCCGCCGGCAACGCCGGCACGCCGCCTTCGAGCAGGCGCGCGCCGACATCGGTCAGGCGCTCCACCGGCACCGAACGCCGGTCGTTCCAGAACGCGACGAAGTCCGCGTCCATCGCCTGCGCGCCGGGACCGGCGACGAGCACGTCGCGGTCGCGGAAGTTGTACTCGTCGTCCCAGTCGTAATAGTCGTCCTGGTAGTTGCGCCCGCCGGCGATCCCGACCGCGCCGTCGACCAGCAGCAGCTTGCTGTGCATGCGCTGGTTGAGCTTGCGCCAGCAGCAGGCCGCGGCCAGCAGGTACTGCGGCGAGCTGATCTGGGCGCGGCGCAGCATCGGGTTGTACAGGCGCACCTCGAAGTTGACGTGTGCACCCGCCAGCGCGGCGAGCGTGTCGACGTGCTCGAGCGCCGACAGCTGGTCCATCAGCAGCCGCACGCGCACGCCGCGGCGCGCGGCGGCGAGCAGCTCGTCCAGGACCAGCCGGCCGGCATCGTCCTCGTCGAAGATGTAGGTCTGCAGGTCGATCGCGGTGGTCGCGCTGCGGATCAGGTTGATGCGCGCGAGCAGCGCGTCGGTGCCGCGGTCGAGGATCAATGCGTAGTGGCGCGGCGCGTCCGGCGTGGACTGCGCGAACGCGCGCGCGGCCAGGCCGCGCAGCGGCGACGGCTGCGCGCACGCGTCCTGCGTCGCGCACTCGACCTGTGCGCTGCGGGCGGCGACCGCGATCGCGCTGGCGCGGTCGCGCTGCGCCGGGGTCAGCGTCGCGCACGCCGACAGGGCGAGCAGCAAGGTGGCCAGCAGGGCGCGCAGCAGGGGCATCGACGGGGACCTGTTAGAGCGATTGGTCGCGAAGGCGGACGCGCATTGTGAAGGACACGCGCGCATGCAGCGCCAGTTGCCAGCTGTCCAGGCCGTAGTCCTCGCGCCGCACGCTGCCGCGCGCGACCACGTCGCAGTCGCGGCCGGGGCGCGCGCACGTGGCCGCTTCCAGGCCGAAGGTCTCGACGTGGCGGGTGCCGTGCAGCGACAGGGTGCCGCGCAGCGGGCCGCCGTCGCGCAGCAGCGTGTCGGCGTAGGGCTCGGACACGAACTCGATCAGCGGGTAATTCTCGGCGTCGAAGAAATAGCGGCCGCGCGCGAGTGCGGCGTAACGCGGCGAGCCGGCGACCTCGACCGAGCGCGTCGCCAGGCGGATCCGCACCTGGTGGCGGCCGTCAGGCAGCGCGCTGACCTCGCCGTCGTAGTCCGGGAAAGTCCCGGCGATGCGCGGCCCCCAGCGCGTGCGCACCTCGAAGCCGAAGCGCGTGTGCGCCGGGTCGAACTGCTGCGCGGCCGTGGGCCACGCCAGCAGGCAAAGCAGCAGCAGGCCGAGCCGCGCGCTGCGCGTCACGGCCACCAGAAGGCGCTGAGCTGCGCCACGCCCGGCTCGATCGCCGCGCCGACCGGCACCGTCAGCACCGCGATCCCGCCCGGCGGCATGCCGCGGTAGTCGCCCGACTGGCCGGAGTGCATCAGCGCGGCCAGCTGTTCGAAGCCGGGGTTGTGGCCGACCAGCAGCAGCCGCTCGGCGTCGTGGTGGGTGTCGGCCAGCGCGATCAGCGTGCCCGGGGTGGCCTCGTAGATCGACGGCTCGATGCGCTGGTCGACGTAGCCGACCGCAGCCAACACCGCCTCGAGGGTTTCGCGCGCGCGCCGGGCCGGCGAGCACAGCACGCTGTCGGGTACCAGCTTGTTTTCGGCCAGCCAGCGGCCGGCGGCCTCGGCTTCCGCCAGGCCCTCGGCCGACAACGGCCGGTCCATGTCGGCCTGGCCGGGGGTGGCCGGTTCGGCGTGGGCGTGGCGGAGCAGGATCAGTTCGCGCATTCGTGGCCTCGGTAGGGGACGTTCGGGAGGGTGCGATCAGTGGTTGCGATCAAGGCCATAACGTTTCGCGCGGTCGCGCCGCGGATCACGCTTTCTTCAGCCACTTCAGCAACGGCTGCCAGTCGGCCTGGTGCTCGCGCACCTGCGCCGAGTGGTAGTCGAACAGGCTCTTGCCCAGCGCGGTCATCACCACGTAGGCCTGGCTGTCGCGCAGCTGCGCGACCACCGGGTACGGCCACGCGCGCAACAGGTCGACCGATTGCTGCGAGGCGTTGGTCCACGGCTTGAGCTTGTTGCCGACCAGGCCCACGCGCAGCGCGCCCTTGCGCACGCGCGGGTGGCGCGCCAGCGAATCCAGGAACGGCACGGTGGCCTCGATGTCGAGCGTCGACGGCGGCACCGGCACCACCACCGCGTCGGCGATCTCGAGCAGGCCGTCGAGGTCGTCGGCCATCGCCCCGGCGCGCGCGTCGATCACCAGCCGCTGGGTGTCGTCGGGCAGCTGCTTGCGCCAGGCCTTGCGGCTGGTGCCGTCGATCGGCAGCACCGCCGAGTCGAGCACCGCGCGGCGATGCGCCCAGCGGGTCGAGGAACCTTGCGGGTCGGCGTCGAGCAAGGCCGTGTGCAGGCCGTCGAGCGCCGCGTGTGCGGCGAGGTGGGTGGCGATCGTGGACTTGCCGACGCCACCCTTGGAACTGGCCACCAGTACGGTCTTCATCGAGCCCCCTTGGGCGCTCACTCGACGGAGCCTGCAGCGTACACCGGGCCTGCGAAGGCGACCATCACCGCCAGCGCGGTGTGCGATCACGCTCAACCACGCGGCGGCGGGCGGCCGCTGGTGACCAGAGCGCGGTTGTACGGGTTGCTGGGCAACCATCCGGGTGGCGGTGACGCCAGGCCGAGTTGCTGCAGCCGCTGTTGCAGGGCGGGGACCTCGCCGAGGCGCCAACTGGCAAGCACCTGCTCGCCCGTCATGAACAAGCCTCCTCGTGAGTACTGCTGGTATTGCCAGTGGTGCAAGCGATAGCGCTCGCGCCAGGCGCCGCCCTCGGGGCCATCGGCGGTCAGTTGCACCAGCGTCGGCAGCGCCATGCCGGGGCCGATCAACGTGTCGCTGCCGGCCAAGTGCGACAGCACTGCGATGCACGGCGCACGTCGTGCGGGTGGCGGCCCGATCCCGTCGCGCAGCCCACAGGCCTGCATCAGCCCCTGCAGCGCCGGCGTCAGCAACGCGCTGGTCACTGCGGCAACCTGCGATACGCGCAGGTCGACATCACTGGCGGGACGCTTCCAACCCATGCCTTGGCCGAACAGTTCGCGTTCGGCCTGGCCCAGCGGGGGCAATGGCAGCTCTGCAATTTCGGCATAGCCCGCGAGGCCGGCATCACCGAAGTGCAGGTCGTAGCGATCCGCGGCCGCCGCCAGCCGCAGGTAGCGGTCGACGGCGGCGGCATCGCCGCGCTGGTGCGCGGCCTGCAGTTCGATCAGCCAGACCGCGGCGTTGTCCGGCTCCAGCCGTTGCAGGCGCGCCAGCGCTGCGTTCGGGTCGCATTGCGCACCCGGGCAGTCCACGGCCTGCAACCACGCGACCAACACGTCATCGGGGTCGAGTTGTGCAGCGCGCTCCAACGCCTGCCTTCGTGCCGCCTGCATCGCCGCGGGGTCCGCATCGCCCGACGCCAGCGGCAACAACAGCGCGTACGCCAGTTGGCTGCGCGCGTCGGCCTGGGTGGACAGTTGCTGGAGACGGTTTGCGAGCGCGGCGTTCCAGTCGCGTTGCCAGCGCTCGATCTCGGCGCGCGTGGCACGAGCGGCCGGCGTCTGCGCGGTCAGCAGCGCCAGCAGCGACGCTGGGATGGTCGGGGGCGATGCTGGTGCCTGATCGGGGATAGGCGCCACGGCAGTTCCCGGGGGGGCTGCGGCGGCGCCCTCATGCGGCGCCCGCTCGCAGCCGAGGCAAAGCGCGGCAATCAGGGCCAGCACTGACAGCCGTCGAAAATCCATTTCTTGGTTATTCCCGGAGCGCCCATGGCGGACGCGTCAGCCTACCCCACCGCTCCCGGCGCGTGCGACGGCAAGACCAGCAATCCGTCGCAGCGACCGTGGTCAACCGTCGTCGTGGCGCCGCGCGTTCGCCACGCGCCGCCCCGTCACCGCGAACGCTGCGTGCAAGACCGACGGTGCGCTGGCGCGCAGCAATAGGTCACTCGCTACGCTCGGAATGACAGTTGGGAAACTCGCGGCCCTAGAGCCGCGCGCTATCCCCCAACTCGAAGCGCAACCGCGCGCGGCGTGCGGCGCGATGGCGCAGGCGGAACTCGGTGGCGGTGGTGCCGCTGCGGGCGCGGAATGCGCGCGCGAAGCTGCAGGCATTGTCGAAGCCGCACGACTCGGCGACCTCGGTGATGTCCATCGCGGTGGTGGCCAGCAGCTCGCAGGCGCGCTCGATCCGCAAGCGCGACGCGACCGCCTGCACGCCCTCGCCGTACAGGGTGTGGAAGGTCTTGGACACGTACCAGATCGAGTAGTTGGTGATCTCCGCCAGCTCGCTGATGCGTACGATGCGGTGGGCGTTGCCTTCCAGGTACAGGTGCGCGCGTTGCATGCGGTTGAACACGCGCCGCTTGCGGGTCAGCGAGTAACCCGGGCAATGCCCGAGGCCGGCGATCGCGTTTTCCTGCACGCCCGCCAGGTGGAGTGCCAATGGCCGCAGGCTGCGCTTGAGCATCTCGTCCGGGCAGGTGATGTGCGCCGGCAGCTGCCGCATCGGCACCCGCCACAGGCGCAGCGCGACGGCCAGGTGGCGCGCCGCCATGCGGCCCTTGCCGACGAACAGGCCGTGCTCGAGCGGCGAATTGAACAGCTCGCTGGGCAGCAGAAGTCCCAGGGTCAGGCCGCCGCGCCCGCACTGCAACTCCGGCGCGGAGTCGGCGTCGAACGCGATCCAGTCGCCGGCGTGCAGCGTGAACGCGCCCTCGCGGGCGCGCACCTGGGTGCTGCCGCGCACCTGCACCCAGACCGAGAATGCCGGCGCCGCCAGCTTGATGCTGCCGAAGCGCGACAGCCCGGCCCAACACACGCGGCGGTGCTCGCGGCCGGGGCCGATCTCGATGAAGCGGCCCTGGTCGGCCCAGGCGTGGTGGCGCGCGGCGACGTCGGCCGGCGCGGCCGGGTCGCGTCCGTGCAGGACGTCGGCGAAGGTGGTGACGTGCGGGTGGGCGCTGCGGATCCGTGTGCTGGCCATGGCCGGCCTCCTGTCGAGAGAACGGCCTCCTGTGTGCGCGCCTTGGCCGGCGATGTCCTAGCGTTGTCCGCAAGCCTTGCCGAAATTGCCGCGCAGAAGTTCTGAAGAAAACCTGAAAGCCCCGCTCCGCAACGGTTTGCGCGGCGGCCTGCTAACGCTATCCGAGCAGGCCCTAGCGCGGCAGCCGCGCCCAGCCGATGTCCTGGCTGCCGTCGGTGCTGTAGGAGTAGTACAGCTGGCGGCGCGCGGCGTCGAAGCTGATCCCGCTGAGCGCGCCACCGCGCTCGTCGAGGCACGGCGCGGGTGTGCGGCTGGCGGGGGCGGCGACGGCGATCCAACGCAGATTGCAGTCGCTGTCCGAGCCCAGCACCCAGGTGCCCGCGGGAGACACGACCAGGCGTCGGGTCTGCACGTAGAAGCCGGCCTCGGGCATCACCAGTGGGGCCGACGGATCGCCGCCGGTGCGCAGATTGTCGAGCAGGGTCGGCGCCCGCAGCGCGAGGTCGGTCTGCCAGACGCCCCAGGAGGCGGTGCGCACGAAGATGATGCGCTGCCCGAGCGGGTCGAAGCGGGCCATGGCGACGTCGTCGAGCTGGGCGCGCACTTGCCACGGGGTCTTGCCGCGGTCGTACAGGGTCATGCCCAGGCGCCCGGCGCCGCGATCGGCGATCACCAGCAAGTGCTGCGGGTCGGGCAGGTAGCTCGCGAACGTCGGCTTGCCGTCCGGCAGCGCCAGTTTGCGGACGCGGCCGCCGGCCGGGAAGATCTCGAACAAGGCCTCGTCGCCACCCTCGCTGCCCACCATCAGCAGCTTCTGGCCGTCGCCGTCCCACACCGCCGGGTGCCGCGGAAACGGCGTGAAGCCTTCGATCGGACGCAGCGAGGTCGGCCGCCCGACCTGCCCCCACCACAGGCGCAGGTCGCCGCTGCGGTCGGACGCGAACACGATCTGGCGGCCATCGGGCGACACCGACGGCAGCAGCTCGCTGCCCGACGAGGCGAACACCGGCTCCGGCGCCGACCGCGCGCCTCCGGCCGGGGCCGCGATCGGCACCCGGAACAGCGCGGTGCGGCCGTCCTCGATCACGAACGCCAGCGACGGATTCTTCAGTGCCACGCTCGGCGACATCGCGCCCTCGATCCCGAGTGGCGTCACCTTGCGCGACGGCAGCGCCAGCCGGTACAGCATCGGGCCCAGGCCTTCGTGGGCGGAAAACACGATCGCGTTGCCGTCCGGCGCCCAGGACAGGCCATACAGATTGGCTTCCAGCTTGGTCAGCCGCTCCGGGGTGCCGCCGGCGGCGGGCATGCGCCAGATGTCGCCGCGTGAGATGTTGCGCTGGAACGCGATCCAGCGGCCGTCCGGGGAGTACGCCGGGCTGATGTCGATGTCGTTGGGCCCGCGCGCGTATGCGAGTGTGCGACTGCGACCGGTCGCCAGTTCCAACCGCTGGATGGCGCCGGTGTGCGCCGGGCCGGACATGCTGCCGGCCATGAGCAGGCTCTTGCCGTCGGGATGCCAGCTGAACCGGCTGGCGACCCGGGCGCCGTCGCAGGGGCCGATCGGGCGCGCGTCGCCGCCGGCCGCGGCCACCCGCATCAGCTGGCAGCGGCCGTCGACCGGCAGCCGCGCGAAGGCGATCTCGCGGCCGTCCGGCGACCAGGCCGCCATCACATCGCGCTCGCCGCGCGCCGGGGTCGTCAGCGCGCGCGGCTCGACCGGCGCGGTGGTCTGCAGCATCAGCACCGTGCGGTGCTGGTCCTCGAGGTAGGCGCTGTAGACCACCAGCGCGCCATCGGGCGAGACGCTGGGCGCGAACTCGCCGCCCGGCGCCGAGGTGATTTTCTCGAAGGCGATCGCCGGCGGTGATTCATCCGCCGCGGCCGGTCCGCGGCGATTGGAGGTGCCGATGGCCACCCAGATCGCCGTCGCCAGCAGCGCCACGCCGAGCACCGCCGCCAGCCGCAGTGCCGGGCGCAACGCGCGTGGCGGGGCCGGCGGCGCCACGGCAACGATCGGTTCGACGACCGGCGCGGTCGCGAGCGCGGGCGCCGCCGGGCTGTCCAGCCATTCGATCGGCGCACGCAACCGGTAGCCGTGCTTGGCGATCGTCTCGATCACCGGCTCCGCGCTGTCGAACGCCTTGCGCAGCTGCGCGACCGCCTGGGTCACCACGTCGTCGCCGGGCAGGGTGTCGGGCCACACCGTCTCGAGCAGGGTCTCGCGGCTGACCACCTTGCCCGCGTGCGCGACCAGCACCAGCAGCAGGTCGACCGCCTTGAGGCTGACGCGGTGCGGGCTGCCGCCGGCCGGGGTGATCTCGCGCACCGCCGCGTCGACCACGCAATCGCCGATGCGCAGGCGCTCGGACGGCAGGGACTGCAGGATGCTGTGGTGGAGTTTCGGCATGGGTCGGGGGGAACCGGAAGGCGCGACGCTGCGGGTGAGGACGGGCACCGTCCGGCGGCGGCAGATGCTCAGGTGGTTCGAGTGTGCACGCGTCGGCGGCATTCGCGAAGGCCGAAAGTCACGCCGCCATTGGGGCGCGCGCGCCGGCGCGCCAGGCCGAGTGGCACGAGAAAAGCCGGCCTGACCGGCCGCGCGGACGCAAAAAAAGGGCGGCCTTGTGGGCCGCCCTTGCTGACACATACCGCCGGCCAGGATCGCTGGCCGCGCTAGCGCTGCGGGATCAGAACTTCTGCGAGTAACGGAAGTAGACGAACTGCCCCGGGATCTCGTACGCGGGGTCGAACGAATTGGCGAACGCGCGCGGTTGCGTTGGCGGATCCTTGTCGAACAGGTTGTTGACGCCGACGGTGATGCGCGCGTTCCACGGCGCGTTCCAGTAGGCGCTGACATCGTGGTAGGTGACGCCGCCAATGCGGGTTTCCGCGGCGTCGCGCTGCTCGAAGGCGTCGCCGCCGGCGACGCCGTCCCACACGCCGTTGTTGTTGGCGTCGTTGGGCACCGCGATCGTGCGTTCGGTGTCGGTGCACAGGAAGCCGTAGCCGTAGTCCTCGAACGCCTGGCAGGTCTCCGTCTCCGACGAGTAGTAACGCGCGTTCCAGGTCGCGCCCCAGTCGCCCTTCTCCCAGCGCGCCGACAGGTTGGAGCGGATCCGCCAGTTGTTGGTGAAGGTCGGGCCGTCGGCCTCGCCCACGGTGTTGCCGCCCTCGTTGAAGAACAGCGGCTGGCCGATCGCGGGCACGTCCTGCTCGTCTTCGCCGAACACGCCGTCGCCGTCGATGTCGTTCTTGACGAATGCCTGGTAGGTCGTGTCCCAGACGAAGCTGAACTTGCCCCACGCGGTCTCAGGCAGACGGTAGCCCACGGTCAGGTCGTAGCCCTCCACCTCGGTGCCGCCGATGTTGGTGGTGGTGTCGAGCAGCGTCTGGATATTGCCGTCGGCCCGGCGCGTGTACAGCGCGCAACTGGGACCGGTGCCGCCGGAGTCGACGCATTGCTGGATGATGTTTTCGCCGCCGATGGTGGTGATCGCGTCCTCGATCTTGATGTTCCACCAGTCCAGGGCGATGTCGAAGCCCGTGATCCAGCCTGGGCTGTAGACCAGACCCAAGGTCTTGGAGGTCGACGTCTCGGGCAGCAGGTTGGGATTGCCGCCGGCGGTGATGCGGATCTGCGGGTTGTCCTGGGCGTAGCCCCCGGGCGCCACGCCTTCGGCGATGCAGCGCGATTGCGCGGCCGGCGACAGGTTGCCGAAGTTGGCCACGTTGCACGGGTCGCTCAGGGTCGGGAAGTTGTCGGCCTGGCCGGCGAACAGCTCGGCGATCGACGGCGCGCGGAAGCCCTCCGACCAGTTGCCGCGCACCAGCAGGTCGTCGATCGGTTTCCAGCGGAAGCCGAACTTGCTGTTGAGCGTGTCGCCGAAGTTGCTGTAGTCGGAGTAGCGCGTGGCCAGCGAGAAATCCAGCAGCTTGGCGAACGGCATGTCGACCAGCACCGGGATCGCGAACTCCAGGTAGGCCTCGTCGAGGCTGTAGCCGCCGTTGGTGGCGGTGCGGTCGCTACCGTTGGTCTGCCCGGAATTGATCAGTGCATCGGGGGAGTCGTACCCCGATTCGGTGCGGTGCTCGACCCCGAACGAGACCGCGAACGGGCCGCCGGGCAGGTCGAACAGGTCGCCGCCGATATTCGCGTAGTAGGTCTGCTGGGTGTAGTTGTATTCGTCGTGCGCGTCGATGCCGATGAACGCGAGCTGCGCCGGGGTGATCGTGCCGGGGCCACCGATGAGGTTGACCGGCACGCAGCCGGCGATCGCGGTGCTGGCATCGCCGGCGGTGGCGACGCAGGTCGGCACGCCGTTGATCAGCAGCGACGGACCGATGCCCTGGCGCAGGGCCGCCAGGCTGACCAGGCCGCGAGTGGTGTTGTTGGCCTTGTTCTCGCCGCGGAAGTAGCCCGCTTCCCAGTCGAAGTACCTCTCGCCGAAGGTCAGCGTGCCTTCCAGGCCGGCGTTCATCGCGAATGTGCGCACGTCCTGGTTGAACGAGCGGCCGCCGGTCTCGACCACGCGGCGGTTGATGCGGGTGATGTCCTCGCCAAACGTGTTGTAGAAGTTGCTGCCCGAGATGAACAGCGTGCTCGCCACCGGCGTGGCGCCGGAGGCGGTGCCGCCGACAATGTTGGACGACGCCAGCAACTGCTCGGATATGCGCTGGTTGTAGATGATGGTGGTCTTGAAGCGCAGGTTGTCGCTGATGTCCAGCGAACCGCTGGCGAACACCGAGCGGCGCTCCTGCGGGGTCAGCAGGTAGTTCTCGGGCGCGAAGTTGTAGAGGTCGGCGCCGTTGATGTACGGCCGGAACGGCGTGCCGGCTCCGTCCCGGGTCAAGGTCCCCGGCCGGCAGCCGCCGCCGGGCAACTGCGCGCCCACCCCGACCACGGCGCCGGTTGCAGTGGTGCACGGGGTCGTGCCGAAGCCGAAGCGGCCGTTCGGGCTGGTGCCGCTGCCGCCCAGCGCCGCGCCAGTACCGATGATCGGCTCCTTGGAGATCGCACGGTCACCGGCACCCACCGGCTCTTCCTTGACGTAGTTGAAGCCCATCATCGCGCTGAAGCGATCCGACGCGGTGCCGATCAGGAAGTCGTACGACTGGCGGAAACCGTCGCCCTTGTCGAACACACCGACGTACGCATTGGCCTCGGCGCCTTCGAAGTTCTTGCGCAGGATCACATTGACCACGCCGGCGATCGCGTCGGAGCCGTAAATGGTGGAGGCGCCGTCCTTCAGCACCTCGATGCGCTCGACCGCGGCGGTCGGGATGGTGTTGAGGTCGACCGCGCCACCCAGGCCGGTGCCGCCGACCCAGCGGCGGCCGTTGACCAGCACCAGGGTGCGGTTGGAGCCGAGGCTGCGCAGGCTGACCTGGGTCTCGCCGTTGCCGGCGTTGTTGAAACCGCTGTTGAGCGCGGACCCGTTCGTGGTGATGTTCTGGATCACGTCGCCGACCGAGGTCAGGCCCTGCGCGGTGATGTCGTCGCGGCTGAGCGAGAAGATCGGCTGCGAGGTCTCGACATCGGCGCGCTTGATGCGCGAACCGGTGACCTCGATCCGGTCCAGCGTGGTGGTGTCTTCGTCCGGCGGCGGCGGCGCGTCCTGGGCGTGGCCCAGCGCGGGCAGCAAGGCCAAGGCAATGGCGGCGGGCAAGGAGGCGAACGGCACCGCAGGCCGTGGAATGGGGTGCTTCATGGGGTCATCTCCGCTGAGCGTTATGGGCGCGTTAAACACGCGTCCACGCTAAGCGCTGCCCCACCCGATCCGCCTACCCGCAGTTGGTAAGGGTATTTGCCCGTGTTGGTATGGACGCAGACCCAACGTGCGGCCGCCGACGGCCCTGTGCGCGAGGACCGCGGCGCGCCACCCGGGCCGCGATTACCGCTCGCCGGCCGCGATCCGCGCCAGCTCCGCCGGCAGCCTTTGTTGCAACTCGCGCAGCAGTTCGCGCGCCGCGGCGCTGTCGTTGGGCTTGCCGTCCAACCAGCCCGCGCGCACCCGGGTCAGCATGCCGCGCTTGGGATCGTCGATCACCAGCGCGCGCGTCATGACCAGGAACCGTTCGCCGCGATAGCGCACCGCGTAGATGCCGAGCATCTGGGCGCGGCTTTCGTAGGTCACCCCGTCCAGCCGCACCAGCACTTGGCCGACCGCGTTCCAGGTGTCGAGCATGCTCGCGGCGATCGCGAACTCCGCGCGCTCGCGCGGCGCCGTTTCCGCGACGGCCGGTGGCGGTGCCGCGGTGTGCGCTTCGTGCGGCGGGCGCGGCCGCGAACTGCAACCGACACCGGCCGCGAGCGCCAGCGCGCAGGTCGCGAGCAACCACGCGCGCAGCGCGGTGCGGCACAGGACGATCGGGTGATCCAGCTCGACGGCCATCGCAAAAACTCCCTGTCGGCGCAGGGGCAAGCTACCGCGCGGCGGGCGTCGAGGCAAAAGCCGCGCTCGCACCGCTACGCCGACGGCGCGCGGAGCATCTGCCAGTGGGTCGCGGTCTGGCCCACCACCACGAAGCCAAGGCGCTGGTACCAGGCCTTGGCCGGGTTGACCTTCAACACCTGCAGCCAGACCGGCTGATCGCCGGCGCGCGCGATGACCCCCGAGAGGACGGCGGTGCCGTGCCCCCGGTTCTGCTGCGCGGGCAGGATCTCCAGCGAACAGACCTTGACCGGGTTAGCGCCGTGATCCACCACCAGCATGCCGATGGGCCGCGCATGCCACTGGATGATCAGCGCCCTGGCCGGATCGAAGCTGGTGTCGAACCGCCGCGCCTGGTCGACCTCCTCCCAACCCCAGGTCGCGTCGACGTAGCCGCGCATCGTCTGCCGGTGCAGGTCCCAGCAGAAGGCGCGGTCCTGAGCCGTGGCTGGTCTCAACGCCAGCATCGCTGCTCCAGGTCGGCCCAACGCCGGATCACGCCGGCCTGCATCGGGTCGGCTTCCACTTCTCAGAACATCCCCCGTGCGTTCGGCGATTGCGCCGGCACTTCCTGCACCACGTCCCACATCTCCACGATCTTGCCGTCGCCATCGAACTTCAGGATATGCACGACGGCGTAGCGCAGGTCCGCGCCGGCACGCGTCAGGCGCGAGTGGATCGCGACGGTGTCCGCGTCCTCGATCGCCTGGAGGACCTCGAACGACTGGTTGCGCGCGGTCGCCGCGCTTTGCACCATGGCATCCAGCAGCGACGGGCGGTGGTGCGCAAAGCCGGGATTGTGATGGGTGAACCCGGGTGCGACGTGGCGTGCATGCGCCTCACGCACCTCGCCGGCCGCGGCCATGCGCAGGTACTCGATCGCCGTTGCCTTGTTGGCCATGCCGATCTCCGCATTGCTAGTCGCAGCGCCTGCAATCCCGCCCGGCCGGGCCCCGCGAGGCAGGTGGCTGGAATGAATGCCAGCCGTCACCGCCGTTACTTGGCGCGCATGCGATTGTTCCTGGGGTTGTGCTCCAGCTCGCACAGACCCAGTTCTTCCATGAGCGGCGGTATGTAAACGCCGAAGCGGCCGCGCAGGCCCTTCTTGAGACCGTACCAGCCACCGACCGGATTGGACTCCGATCGCCCCCACGCTTCTACCGTGCCTGCCTTGGCCGGCTTCTGCTCGTCTGCGCCGCCCAGTTCAACCCAGTCCCCGGCGCTCTTCAGCATGGCGTGCAAGTCGTCGATGCAACGCGCGTCATAGTGCAGGACCGTGCTGCCGACTGTGCACACGAGCAGCTTCTTCCCGTCTTTTTCATCGGTGTGCATCAGGTACTCCGACGTGCCTGGCGGTGTCTTCAGCTTCCAAGGCTTGTCTTTGGCGCGGGTCAGCGAAGTAGCCATCGCAGTTGCTCTCCGAGAGTTCGGGTGGGGGCAGTGCCCCTGATTCCGGCGTTACGCCGAAGCGCGAAGCAGCCTCGGCTTGAACCAATTGTCGAGCGCCGCCGCCCTAGCCATAACGCTGCCTTACTTCGGCGATGGAACCGACGACAAGATCTTCGAGCACCGACCGGTCAAGATCGGCCAGCTGTTTGAAGTACAGACACGCCTTGCCCATCTTGTGTTTGCCCAGCCTGGACAGCAAGGACTTGGGCTCCTCGCCCTCGCACGCCAGGTACACCACCAGTTCTCGGCCACGGATGGCAAAGGCCGCCAACGGGGCTTCCCCGGTTCGTCCACTGGCGTAGGTGTACCGGTAGCAGCCATAGCCGACGATGCTGGGCCCCCACATTCTTGGCGCGTCGCCGGTGAGCCGCTTGAACAGCGCCATCAACTCGGCGCAGTCGGCGCGCTGCTGCGCGCTGGCCCTGGAGGCAATGTAGTCCTCGACGCTGGCGTCGGTGGGCTGGGTCTTGTTCTGGGTCATGGGGATAGTCCGTGGTTCCCGGTTCTCGGCGCCCGACACCGCAATCAAGCCACGCCGCGACGCGGCCTCGGCCCAATTGAACCCCCGGGCATCACCGCCGTGCAACCTGCACGGTGACGCCCTGCATGGCGCCACCGGCAACGATCTCGTCGACTGTCGCTCGATCGGGGATGGCGAACGCCGGGCCAGACTCGATCCAGACGACGCTTTCTCCACTGGCCAACGTTGACAGGCGGGCTTTCAGCTCCCTGACAGACCGCATCACGCCGGCAGCTGCCAGAACTTTCTGCGCGGTCTTGTTGCGGTTCGTTCCAGGCACGAGTACGAACCGCCACTCGCGCGTGGCCGGATCGACCCAGCTGTAGAGCTCGACCCCCTTGAACATGGGCCTGGCCGCCCGAACCGCGGGCTCGCCCGACGCATGGCACGCAGCCGGCGCAATCAGCACGAACAGGAGCAGCGCCGGGAAAACTCGATGAGCCATGGTGGGATGCCTCTCGCCTGAACTGGGCCGGGGCGCAACGCACGCGCCGAAACTTGACGCAGCAACTGCCATTACCTGTATCAGCGAAGCAACGGCTATTCGGTCGCCAAGGGTGGTCGCGCCTGCCGGTCGAATTCAGATCATCGCTGCTTGCAGCGAAACCTGCTTGGTGCCAGCTGCAACCCACTGCCGGCCCACCTCCTTGAAGCCGAACCTGTCGTGAAACGCACGAGACGCCGGATTGGGCGGCTCGATGTTGTACTCGCAGGTGATTGCTTCGACGCGATGCGCCCGCGCGAACTCGAACATCTCGCCATACAGGCTGCTACCGATCTTGCGCCCCGAGAAATCGGCGCCCACGACAATACGATCCACGTACAGGAAGCTGGGAAAGCGACCAGCAAACCATTGGTAGTTGTCGTTTTGGTAAGGCGCACCCTCGCGCAGTGCAATCAGAAACGCCGCCACGTGGCCATCGACCGTTGCCACCTTGCAATAGCTGGACAAGTGCACGAGCAGGCCAAGCCGATCCCGGTCCATCTGGCTGGTTTGTTGAACCTCGGCGTCATTGAGCCTGACGACGCGTTCGAAGTCGGACTCGACCATGTCGCGGATATGGATCATGCACAGACCTGACGCCAGAACTGGATTGGCCCGCGCCGCGGGCTCGGCTTGAATTGTTGGGCGGCCGACCGAGGCCGGCGACCTACCGCGCGCTGAAACACATCAGCTGCCCAAGTCCGCGCGGTGTTGCCAACGGAAGACCAGAAACACGCCGACAAGCCCAAGTGGAATACAGACGATCCATTGGGCCGTGTCGTTGGGGATCAATACGACCAGCAGCCAACAAGCCAGAGCGGTGAGCGCAAGGCCGACACCCAGCCGCCAGTACGCGAACAGATCCACGATGCCAACGATGAAATCCATGAGTCCCAACATTGTTCCCCCTGCCGCCTGACGTCTGAACTAGGCCGAGCCGCGAAGCGGCTTCGGGTTGAATGAACTGTCAGCGCTCATGGCGACTCGCGCTTGAGAGGCTCCCACGCCAACTCGCCCGAAGGGCTGAGTGGCTCGAGGACCTTATCGCTGGCGACTCGTACTCGCGCCAGCCAGTCCACAGGCTTCTCCGTCTTCGCGACCAGTTGAATCATGTCTCCGCTTAGCGACCACGTGCCCGAGGCCTCGTGCCACGGGCCGATGTCTCCTGCCAGTTGCGAGGTGTACGTGCCATCGCGGTCCAGGCACAGACGCAGCCGGTTGTAGCCGATGCCATCGCCTGCCGCATAACAACCAGCCACGCGGTGCGAAATCGGCGCTACCGACGCACAGGCGCTGAGGCTGGCCAAGATACTGAAGACTGCGAGCCATCTGTGCATGATCGCTAGCCTCTGAATCAAACCGAGCCGCGAAGCGGCTTCAGCTTTGAATGAACTGTCAGGCATCAGCCTTGTCTGCGGTGATAAGAGCAGCCTTGTCACGCACCATGTTGCCTGACTGCCCCGTCTCCAAGAGACTCTTCAAGTCACACAGAACAATCGTGAACCCCTCCGTAGCGTTCAGGGCCTGCGACGATGCATCTGTGCCCTTGAAGCCGATGGCAGTTACCGAGACCCTGGTGCCTATTGCATCTTGCGGATGGAGTTTGATCGTGACGGCAATGCCGTCAGACCACACAAACGTGATGGCTTCACCTGCAACGAACTTGGTGACCTTGACGGTCTCACGCGCACCTTGAACCAAGAACTCCCACTCAACGACCGCATCTTCGGCTAGCGGGCCGCTCGCGCTTTTCAGCCAGAATTTCTCAAGCGTGCGCGGATCAGTGAACGCATCAAAGACGTCGTTCGGCGGCTTGCGGATCAGCATTTCCGCGCTAGCGGCAATCTTGCTCATGATCTGTTTCCTCCAAGGCCGCAGAACATCTTCATCTGATGCTTGACCGTTGAGCTAGGCCACGCCGTCAAGCGGCGTCGGCTTGAACGAACTGTCGGGCTTCACCGCAGTTGGCTCGAGGGACCACGCCGGATCAAGCAAGGTGCTCGGCGGATGCCGGTGGAACGACCCAACTGTGCATGCGCTCCTCATACACGGAAACGCTGGGAGGAGGAAAGCCCGGATCAGCAAACGCGCCTACTGGAACACTGACGTAGTCGGGCATGGACAGCGGCTCGTAGTAGACGGTTGCCCCGCACCTGGGACAGAAGTGGAACTTGGCGCCCGGGCCCTCATCTCCAGCCAACACGAACTCAGACGAGATACCCGAAGGCGAGACGTTTGCACGAAGGAATCGGGCTTGATGACTGAAGGCGCAACCTGTGCGCCGCTGACAAGCAAGACAGTGACAGATGGACACCCGCACTGGCTCGCCCGCGACGTGGGCGGTGAGCTGACCACAACTGCATGAGGCAAGTCGCTCGATCATGAAGTTTCCTAGCGATCACCTCGTTTGTGGGGCCCAACGCCTGAACCAAGCCGACGCCACTTGTGGCGTTCGACTTGAATGAATTGTCAGGTTGCCACGCCGGAAGCTTGGGCAACCAAGAAATGATAAGCGCCGTAACCCAAAGCCAGCGCAACGGCTGCCGACGCCGCAAGAGAGCCCCAATAGTGCTCGGGCTGCTCTGACTTGCTGAAGCGAGCTACCCAGCCGCTATCCAGGCCATAACCGGTGACTACTTGGATAGCGAGCGGAACCAAGCCAGCGATCGCGATGAGGACTGCCCGAACTCCGGACTCCAGGCCAATGGTCCGACCCCACGAAGCGCCGCAAGTGACCAAGGTGGCTACAAGCCAAAACGCCCAACCGAAAGATTTTTCCCTGAACTGCTGCATTACGGCCATAACAAGCTAACGCCTGAATTAGCCCCAGCCGCGAAGCGGATTCGGCTTGAATGAATCGTTAGGCCGCGACCGCGCTGCCACTTAGGCGCTCGCTCTTCCGGCCCCTGAAAGAATCGAAGATCCGACGGTGGGCGTGGTACGACCACTGATCCTGCCGCTCGTAGTAGCCAGCCACCCAAGCTTGCAGATTCTCCAGCATCCCGTCTTGGGCTTCTTTTGAGGCGTACTTGTGAGGCTCCCACGGACGCGTGCGGTTGTGCTCCAGGCACGTCTCCAGCCCCGGGTTGAGAAAAACTAGTTCGGTGCAATGGTGGGACGTAGCTTGCACGAGCTCGCCGTAGCAGCCCTCAATGGCCCAGCGTTGGTGCTCGGACAGGAACGCAGCCAAGGAAGTCGCGATCGCATCGGCTGGACGCTGGACTGCGATCTTGCCGGGCTCCCAGACGATGGTATCGAGGTCGAGGTGGGCCAACCCATGCTCCTCGGCCAATTGCTTGGCCAACGTGCTCTTGCCAGAACCTGAGTTGCCGAAAACGAGAACTCTCATAGCGGCCTAGCGCCTGAGTTAAGCCGCGCCGCGAAGCGGCCTCGGCTTGAATGAATCGGTAGACGCTTGCCCGCTACTGGGGGGCAATACGCTCATGTGTAGAACTTACCGTCATCAGCGCGGCTGAGGCGTATAAAGCGTGATATTCGGCAACCATCTCGCCCGACTTGATTACAGGGTCTGTGGCAACGAGTGTTTCGGCTTCCTCAAGTGATGGAACGGCAAAGATGAACATGCCGCGCCAGTCAGTTTTGTCTTCGAATGGTCCGGCAAGCACCAACTTTCCCGCCTTGGCTAGGCGCTCCATGTTGTCAAAGTGTCCCTTGAGCATGTTGGTGCGGTCCGGTCCGTCCGGAACTCGTTTAGGTCCCGTCTTCAGGATAACTAGGATGTACCGACGCATCCCGCGCTCGTCCGCGCCTAGTTGTTTCGCAGTAGCGGAGTCGGCGACCACAGCTTTTGATTGCGCATGAACTCCCGTGGAGAGGAGGAACGAAAGGCACATTGTGTAGATGATGGTTTTCATAGACACCTCGCACAAATGGTTCAAGCGCCTAACGCCTGAATTAAGCCGACCCGCAACGCGCTAGCCGGTGAGTGGTTGCAACAGAACAACGACACAGTTGAACCATCTAACTAAGCGGGTTCGGCTTGAATGAATTGTTAGGGGTGCAGCCTAGCTTTGGCCTCCCTGCTGAGCAATGGGCGGAGTTTTCGTAGAAGGTCACTGGGGCCTAGCCCCTCAAAGAACGACGTAGCCACCGCGTTCTCAGCATCGCCTCCAGACGCGACGGCATCGTTGAGGATGGCAGCTAGCCGCTCAAGTTGATTGGGCGAGGCATCTATGCGCGCGAGGAACGGCAAGAGAGTCATGTACACAGAATGCAGCGATGCATCTGGTAGCAGCGCGCCCTCGCTGTCGCGAATCCACTCTGCCTGGAAGGTAGGAAACACTGCGTCTAGGGCAGACAAGAGAGCCGATTGCGACTGATGATCCATGCACGCCTAACGCCTGAATTAAGCCGAGCCGCGAAGCGGCTTCGGCTTGAATGAATTGTTAGGCGCGCGGCGACGAAGCCACCAACCGCCGCCAACAGCAAGAATTTGGACGATCGGGCCGGCCCAGGAAGCGACCACATACAAGAAGCTTGCCTCTTGGAGTATGGCGGGGCCAACGTCTGGGCTGTGGACCTCAATGAGCTGGGCTGCAAAGAGGACACCCGTGATGGGGAGCAGGACGAAGAGCCAGCCAGGCTTGAACCGCGCCGCCAGAAAGCCTAGAAAGCCGACTACCGCTGTCATTGCAAGGATCGATGTCATGGACGGCTCCTTATCCATGACCTCTGCGCGAGCCACGATTGGAAAGGCCATCAATGCGAGCAGCTGTTTCATAAAGCGCCTAACGCCTGAAATTAAGCCGAGCCGCGAAGCGGCTTCGGCTTGAATGAATTGTTAGCGCTCATCCGCGCGACTGACCACAAGTGTGTACAGGTAGGCGGCCGGCCAAAGGAAGAGGCAAACGAAGAACCAGAACTTGCTACCGGCACGAGCGGCGCGACGCAAAGCTACGAACATTGAAGCAAACACCGACAGCGCCACCAACAGAACAAATGCCTTCTCCCCGAAGCTCATCTCTTCGCCGGTCAGGCCGCCATCCAGCATTCTGGGCGGACCGGAAATGGCCCACAGGTAGAACACTGCCGAAGCCAGCAACGCGAGCGAAACGAGTGGAGCGGCGTTGTCCTTGCTCATGAGCGCTAACGCCTGAATTAAGCCGAACCGCGAAGCGGTTTCGGCTTGAATGAATTGTTAGCACTCTGGCTACGCATAAGCGAGTGCAAAGATGGCGATAAGTAAAAGAATCCCAAGTAAAGCGCCAAATAGTGCGGCCTGACGCGGGGTGCGGCATAACAACAGCAGTGGCAAGCAACCCAACAGCACCACAACTAGGCCATAGGCACGTGCATCGTTCCCGAACAGCGGGCCCGCATAGCCAAACCGAGTGAAGCGTTCCGGCGCGTGCGCCTGAACAATTATGTAGGCACCGTATGCGATGACGAGAAGGGCGATGATCAACGCCAGCCAGCGTGTCTTCGCTTTTATCGCTTTCTCCGGTTGCGACATTCTCAGTCCTGAGTGCTAACGCCTGAATTAAGCCGAGCCGCGAAGCGGCTTCGGCTTGAATGAATTGTTAGACCCCGCGCGGCCCATCACAGAGCGAGCGCCAGCATGAGCGCCGCAACCAAAGCCAACGCTATCAGCTGCATGAGCCAAGCGCCTTTGGATTGCCGCAGAAAAAGTTGCCCGGTTGCGAAGGCCGCAAGCGCGACAGGTGCCAAGAACATGCCGGAGAAAGCCGCGAGTAGGCCGCCATGAGAGTCGCCCGCCAGAGGATGCAATGGCATTGAGATGAGGTAGAGGCTCCAAGCGCCGATGCCCGTAGCCACCAGGAAGTTTGCATACGCGACTAGCTTGCGGGATTGAGAGGTCATGGCTCTTGCGGGGTCTAACGCCTGAATTAAGCCGACCCGCAACCGGCAGATCGGGAAGTGGTGGCAATGGGACAACGACACATATGAGCCAAGCAACGAAGCGGGTTCGGCTTGAATGAATTGTTAGGCAGAATTGTCGGGTGTTGCGCGTGCGAGCTCAACGCGAGCCCAAACCTCAGGCGGACCACTCTCCCAGGCACTGTGGAGCATGCGGCGGAACACTGGGTCCATGCGCGCTTGTAGTTCAAGGCGATCAATGAACTGCGGTCCTGAGCAGTTAAGCAGATCTTCCAAGAGGCCCGCACCCACCATGCCCAAAACTTTCTCAGAGGGGCGACGTTTAACGACCTGTAGAATGCCGGCCCAGCACTCTTCCGCTAAATTTCCGGTGAGCTCGACCATGAACTCATAGATTGCTGGCCGGTCGGGATGTGATTCGTCCGAGTCCTCGTAGGAATCCTGCGCGCGGATGTACGCCTCGGCCCACTCTCCCAAACTCGACCATCTGTCCATGCTGCCTAACGCCTGAATTAAGCCGAGCCGCGAAGCGGCTTCGGCTTGAATGAATTGTTAGGTGCCAGCTGACAGCACCTGCCACGCGATGATAGCCACAAACAATATTGGCGGCAGCGCGAGCACGCCCAGCTCCAGCTTGCGATGCAATGGGCGGGGTGCGGGAAGATCTTGGAACGCCGAGTAGCCGAGCCGGATTGCGATGGCAGACAGCAGGCCGGAGACAACGAGTGCGCTTGCCGTAAGAAGCAACCACAGCATTGCGTGCTTGCTGTGCTCGGCGGTTGGCCGGAGCGCGTAGCCGACCGCTATTGGCAGAAGAATTGCCGAAATAGTTGCCACGAGTGATACGACTCTTTCCATGGCACCTAACGCCTGAGTTAAGCCGAGCCGCGAAGCGGCTTCGGCTTGAATGAATTGTTAGCGCTCATGCCGGGAGAGTTTGAGGCCGTGTCTCTCAGCAAGCGATTGAGCTCTGGGGTCGATGGCTGCACCAGCAGAAAGCAACACATCTACCATCTCCTGATTGCGACAGCCAATTGCGTAGTGCAATGCAGTGCCACCATCTGTGTTCTTTGCGTTTGGCGTTGCGCCGGCAACCAACAGGGCGCGAGCTACATCAACTCTGCCGTTAGCGGCGGCCGACATAAGCGCAGTTGCTCCGTAGGAGCTAGAAGCGTTTGGGGCGACGCCACTAGCTAACAAGAACGGCAACGCCTGCATTGAATTATGAAGCGCCGCGTCATGGAGCAAGGTATTGCCAGGGGAGTTAAAAGAGTACCCGAGAGTGCTAAGGCGCTTGAAAGTTGGAATGTCGTCGGAAATGACAGCTAGGTTTAGTGGACTAAGGCCCGTAGGATCGGACAACCCGCCTCGGTCAATGCGAGCTAGGGCCTGAGCCATGGCTTTACGCTGATGTTCCGGGATTGGCGCGGGTTGACAGAACTGCCCATCAAGCTCCGCATTGATGATCTCGAGAGCCAGATCGCGTGCATCACTAAAGAAATCTCGCGCCGCACATCCAGAAGATGCGGCTAGTAAAACGACAAATGCGATGACCTTGCTCATGAGCGCTAACGCCTGAATTAAGCCGACCCGCAACGCGCTAGTCGGTGAGTGGTTGCACTGGAACAACGACACAACTGAATCACCTAACGAAGCGGGTTCGGCTTGAATGAATTGTTAGGCATGCGACTCACCAGCAATGAGCGCCTCAAGAGCCCTCACGGCTGGGAAGATATTTGGGTGGGAACGGAGCCAGCTGCAGCCAAGGTACTCACTAATGGATTGGCCGCCCAACACGTCAGCAAGCCGACCTTCCACCGCAGCTCGCGCCAATAGCTGGCTCCTGTGCATCGCCAGTTCGCTCTCATTAGCAAGCGGCTCTCCCATCTCCGCCACCCAATCCTTTTGGATGGCCGACGTGAGCTTGCCGGCTGCTTGTTCGAGTGCTGTGCGATTCCGTGGCATGCCTAACGCCTGAATTAAGCCGACCCGCAGCACGCCAGTCGGTGAGTGGCTGCAATTGAACAACGGCACAGGCGAACGAAGCAACGAAGCGGGTTCGGCTTGAATGAGTTGTTAGGGCGCAGCAACCCGCCAGCTCCCACTTGTGGCTCTACCGAAAGACTACCCACCGAACACTCCGCGAGCTGCGAGCCGATCCGATCGCCGCAGACCGACGCTTTGCCGAGAAGCCGCGACGCGCCATGCCGCCGAAGCGGCGCTACGCGCAGACTGACGACCTGGCCGAAGCAACCCAAGCCCAACAACAACGCACCTGTGTTTGATGCGGCCTAACGCCTAGTAGACCCCGGATCGGGTCATATGCACCGATGGTCAGCTGCGCGTCCGGGGCGCGTCAAGGCAATAAGTTGCTCGGTATCAAGCACTTGCGCAGTGGCTATATCGGCCCAGCTTCACCGGGCCGATTTTTTTATCGGGCGCTTTTTCACATATGCCCTTTATTTCCTCGCTTCCGCGGTCTATCTGGTACGGAAAACCGCGCAGCAGCAACGGATGCCGGCCCTGGTCGTTCAGAAATCCACTGCGTCCGCGCCGCCGCGAGGCGTTGGCGAGCGGGCCGATGCCTACGCTCAAACCGCGGCCAGGTCGAACGAGATGCTGATGCGCTCGCCGTCGCCGCGGTACGGCAAGGTGCGGTGGAACAGGTACGACGGGAACAGCAGCAGGGTGCCGACCTGCGGGCGCACGCGGCGCAGGGCGTGCTCGGGCCAGGGCGGCAGCGTGGCGTAGGGGCGGCCGAACTCGATCCAGCCGGCGTGGTCGGGGTCGTCGTCGCGAATAGCCGCGGGCAGTTCGACGTAGTACGCGCCGGACAGCCACGACTCCTCGTGGATGTGGGTGTCGATGTAGCCGGTTTCGGCGGCCTGGGTCGCCCAGACGTGCAGCCGGTAGTCGCGCGGGACGTGGCGCAGGAACAGGTCGTCGGCCGCGCCGGCATTGGCCTGTGCGCGGCAGCGGGCGATGAACGCGTCGATTGCCTCGCGCAGCCGCTGTTCGAAACCGGCGATCGCGGCGGTGCGGTCAGCGAGCAGGTCGCCGCTGAGGTAGGCGTTGCGCGCGGCCAGGCCGGCCGGCTGCCAGCGCTGCTGGCTGTGGCGGCGGATGTCGTCGGCCAGCGCGGCGTTAAACGCGCTGGCGCCGGCGAAGCCGTCGGGCACGGGCACCGCGAGCGCGTGCACGTGGCGGTGCAGGCCGAGCAGGTGCGTGGCGGCGTCGAGCTGCGCGTTCGCGGCCAGCGCCACGCCCAGGTGCGCGATCGCGCGCTGGTCATCGCCGTGCTCGCGCAGCAACGCTGCCAGCGCATCGCGCGCGGCGCCGGCCTGGCCGGCGTGCAGCAGCGCGATGCCGTGCTGGCGGCGCAGCGCGACGCTGGCGTCGCCGGCGTCCACCGCGGCGGCGTAAGTGGCCACGGCCTCGGCGCTGCGGCCGTTGAGCAGCAGTTGTTCGCCGAGGGTGTCGATGGTGTGCGGGTCGTGCGGCGCGAGTTGCAGCGCGCGGCGCGCGTGGGACTCGGCGCGCGCGGGATCGCCGAGCTTGCGCAGCACGATGCTGGCGTTGCGGTGCGCTTCGGCGAGGTCAGGATCGAGCTGCAGCGCGCGCTGCGCGAACTGCAGGCCTTCCTGCAATGACTCGCGGTCGAACAGGTTCGACAGCAACGCGGCCAGCGCCTGGTGCGCGCCCGCGGACTGCGGCTGCAGGCGCAAGGCGTTGCGCGCGGCGGCGATCGCCGCGGGGTACTGCTGCAGGCGGCCGTGCGCGGCCGACAGGTTGTTCCAGGCCTCGGGCCACGCCGGGTCGCGTCGGGTCGCGGCCTCGAATCCGTCCACCGCCGCGGCGAAATCACCGCCCACGAACGCGGCAGTGCCGAACCGGAACGCGGCGCGCGGTTCGCTGGCCAACGCGTCCATCGCCACGCGCAGCAGCGGCCGCGCGGCCGCCGGGTCGCCGCCGTGCAGCAGCGCGGTGCCCAGGTCGAGCGCGGTCGCGCCGTCGTGCGGACGCAGGGCGTGGGCGTGTTGCAGGGCATCGCGGCAGCCGTCGGCGTCGCCGAGCGCCTGGCGCGCGACCGCGAGCAGGCGCCAGCCGTCGAACGATTGCGGTGCGAGTTGCAGGGCCGCCTCGCACGCGCGTTGCGCCTGCGCCGGCTGCCCGCGTTGCAACGCGGCCCAGGCGTCGCGCAGCAACGCGGCGACGTCCTGGTTGCCGTTGCCGGGCGCGCTCACGCCAGCCACCAGCCGGTGATTGCGAGCCGGTCATCGGCGGCCCACGGCGCGACCAGCGACACCGCGTGGCCGGCCGGCACCGCAAACAGCGACAGCGCGTTCCAGCGCGGCAGGTAGCTTTCGAGCACGGCGCCGTCGTCGCCGATGAACTGCAGCTGCCCGCCCCAGTCGGCCTGCCAGCCGCGACTGAGGTTGAGCACGTAGGCGTACAGCCGACCTTCGTTGGACTCCGCATCGGTGTGGTAGCGCAGGAACTGGCCGCGCCGGTAGCGCGTGGCCTGTGCGTCGGTGCGGCGGATGCGCGCGTCGCCGGTCAACGCGCGCGCGAAGGCAATGTAGTCCGGCGAGTTGAACAGTTCCAGCACCCGGTGCAGCAACAGGCCGGGGTCGCGGCCCTCCTGGTAGGCGCGCACCATCATGTAGCTGTCGTAAGCGAAGCGGAAGCCGTCGTCATCGCGGCCTTGCTCGCCGGCCGAGCCGGCGACCTGCGCGTACAGCGCTCGACGCGCGGCGTCGTCCATCGCCGCGTAGCTCACATGGTCGAGCGTGCGCGCACCCTCCGCATCGCGCAGCGCCAAGGTCCACGGCACTTCGCGCTCGAGGCAGGCGCGCAGGCGCTGCGCGGCGTCGGGCTGCAGGTAGTTGTCGATCTGCGCGCGGCCGTCGCGCTGCAGCCGCGCGCGCCAGTGCGGAAGGTCGAGGGCGTCGTTGATCACCGGCGGCAGCGCGCGTGCAGTAGCGAGTTACGCAAGGTCAGTAGCCCGCCGCCTGGCCGTCCTTGCGCGACTCGCTGGCGCCGATGTAGCCGCCGTGCGGGTTGACCATGATCGCCTGGTAGCCGCCGTAGGGGCCGTCGGCGTAACGCACGCTGTGGCCCTTGCGCATCAGCGCGCGCACGGTCTCGTAGTCGAAGCCGGTTTCCAGGTCGAGCTCGCCGCCGTCGCTCATCACCGTCGCCTGTCCGGCCGGTTCGGTCGAGCCGTCGTGCTGGATGCGCGGCGCGTCGCCGGCTTCCTGCAGGTTCATGCCGAAGTCGACCAGGTTCATCACGATCTGGGCGTGGCCCTGCGGCTGCATCGCGCCGCCCATCAGCCCGAACGACAGCCACGGTTTGCCGGCCTTGGTCACGAACGCGGGGATGATGGTGTGGAACGGACGCTTGCCGGGGGCGAAGGAATTCGGATGATTTTCCTTCAACACGAACTGCTCGCCGCGGTCCTGGAAGATGAAGCCCAGCCCCGGCGGCGCCATGCCGCTGCCCATGCCGCGGTAGTTGGACTGGATCAGCGAGACCATCATGCCGTCGGCGTCGGCGACGGTCATGTAGATCGTGTCGCCCTCGTCGAGTTCGGCCGGCGTGGCCGGCTGCACCTCGCGCGCGGCCTTGTCCATCGAGATCAGTTTGCCGCGCTGCCTTGCGTACGGCTTGCCGATCAGCTTCTGCACCGGTGCCTTGGCGAACGCCGGATCGGCGTACCAGCGCGCGCGGTCGGCGAACGCGAGCTTCTTGGCTTCGGTGAACAGGTGCACGTGCTCGACGCTGCCGAAGCCGTAGCGCTTCAGGTCGTAGGGTTCGAGCAGGTTGAGGATCTGCAGCGCGGCGATGCCCTGGCCGTTGGGCGGCAGTTCCCAGACGTCATAGCCGCGGTAGTTGGTCGAGACCGGCTCGACCCACTCGCCGGCGTGCGTGGCCAGGTCCTCGTACGACAGGAAGCCGTCGTTGGCCTTGAAGTAGGCGTCGATGCTGCGCGCGATCTCGCCCCGATAGAACGCGTCGCGGCCGCCATCGGCGATGGCTTGCAGGGTGTTGGCGAGGTTCGGGTTCTTCCAGGTCTCGCCGCGGCGCGGCGCGCGGCGCTCGCCCTTGGCGCCGCCGTCGACGGTGAACTGCTCGGCGAAGCCCGGCCACTTCGACAGGCGCGGCACCGACGCGTTCCAGTAGTAGGCGATCACCTCGTGCACCGGGTGGCCTTCGCGCGCGTAGCGGATCGCGGGCGCCAGGTTATCGGCCATCGGCTTGCGCCCGAACTTGCCGTGCAGCGCGAACCACGCGTCGACCGTGCCCGGCACCGTCACCGGCAGCGGGCCGTGCGCCGGGATGTCGGTCAGGCCGCGGCGCTGGAACTCGGCCAGGGTCAGCGACTTGGGCGAGCGGCCCGAGCCGTTGTAGCCGTGCAGCTTCTTCGTCTTCGGGTCCCAGACGATCGCGAACAGGTCGCCGCCGACGCCATTGCCGGTGGGCTCCATCAAGCCGAGCGCGGCGTTGGCAGCGATCGCGGCGTCGACCGCGCTGCCGCCGGCCTGCATCACGTCGAGCGCGATCTGGGTGGCGAGCGGGTGCGAGGTCGCGGCCATCGCGTGCGGCGCGTAGACCTCGGAGCGGGTCGCGAACGGCTTGCCGGTGACGCGGTCGGCGGCCGCGGCCGGGATGGCGGTGACCAGGGCTGCGGCGGCGGCGGTAGCCAACAGGCCGCAGCGGATCAGGAATGCTGCCGACATGGCACGACTCCACGGAGATGATGGCGAAGAATACAGGCGGCGACGGCGCAGGCGACTGCGCCCGGTCTGGGGCGCTGCTCCGCTGGCCTGGACGGCCGCGCGCCGCCGGGCCCGCCGGTGGTCAACCCGGCGCCGCGGCGAACAGCTCGCGCAGCTGCGCCTGGGCCATTGCCGGCGCATACAGCCAGCCTTGCAGGCGCTCGACCCCGAGCGCCTGCAGCGCGTGCTGCTGCTCGAGCCGCTCGATCCCTTCGGCCACGACCTCGACCCCGAGCGCTTCGGCCAGGCCGACCACGGCGGCGACGATCGCGGCGTCGGTGCGGTCGTGCGGCAGGTCCTGCACGAAGCTCCTGTCGATTTTGAGCGTGTCGATCGGGAAGCGCTTGAGGTAGACCAGCGACGAATAGCCGGTGCCGAAATCGTCGATCGCGATGCGCACCCCCAATGCCTTGAGTTCTTGCAGCACCGCCAGGGTGCGGTCGATGTCGTGCATAAGCGTGGTTTCGGTGATCTCCAGGCACAGCCGCCCGGGCGGCAGGCCGGAGCTGGCCAGTGCGGCGGCGACATCGCCGGCCAAACCAGCGCCATCGAACTGGTGCGCGGAGACGTTGACCCGCAGCATCGGCGGCGCGTTGCCGCAATGCGGCCACTGCGCGGCGTCGACGCAGGCCTGGCCCAGCACCCAGCGGCCGACCGGCAGGATCAGGTCGGACGCTTCCAAGGTGGCGATGAACTCGGCCGCCACCACCAGGCCGTCGTCGGTGCGCCAGCGCAGCAGCGCCTCGGCGCCGGACCAACCGCCGCCGAGTTCGCGTTCGGGCTGGTAGTGCAGCTCGAAGTGGTTGTTCGCGAACGCCGCGCGCAGCGCGCGCTCCCGGCGCAGGCGCTCGACCAGTTCCTGGTGGTGGTCGATGTCGAACACTTCCACCGCGTGACGGCCTTGCTCGCGGGCGTAGTCAGCGGCTTGTTCGGCCTTGCGCATCAGCACCCGCGCATCGCTTTCGTCGACCTCGGCAAAGGCGATGCCGACCGCGGCGACTGGCTCGATCTCCTCGTGCTGCCGCGGCAGCGTCTGCACCGCGATCACGCAGCGCTCGGCCAGCCGCACCACGTCGGCCTGGCTGGCGCCGCGCGCGACCACGAACGCGAACGCATCGGCGCGCGCCCGCGCCAGGCTCAGCGGGTTGCTCGCGGGCTGGTCGCTGACCAGTTCGCGCAATCGCGGCGCGACCTGCGCCATCACGTCTTCCAGGGTCGGCGCGCTGGCGGACATTGCGGTGCCGTGCGCGGCGTTGATCCGCACGTGCACCACCGCCGCCGGGCGCGCCAACGGATGCGGCGCGGCCAGCCGCTGCCGGATCAGCTCGACCATGTAGTCACGGTTGGGCAGGTTGGTGGTGGCGTCGTGCAGCCGCAGGTGCTGCACTTCGTCCTCGGCGCGCTGCCGGCGCGCTATCTCGTGGGCCATCGCGACGTAGTCGCCCATGCTGCCGGCGAAGGCGAACTCCTCGCGGGTCCATTGCCGCGGCGAATCCACGCTCTCGTGGCAGATCACTCCGAGCAGCTGGCCTTCGATCCGCACCGGCGCGTCCAGCAACGCGCAGATGTTGTACCGGCGAAGGTAGTGGCGCAGGGCGCCGACCGAATGCGCGGTGCTCGGGTCCGACTCGACATCGGACGCGTCGATCGCGCGCACCTCCTCCAGCGTCACCGCATAGTCGTTGCCGTCGAGCGACAGGGTTTCCAGTTCCTCGGGGTGCGCGTGGCGGTCGTCGCTGCGGGTATAGGCGTGGGTGCATTGCAGGCAACGGCGCTGCGGATCGTAGCGCCAGGCATTGACCCGCTCGACCTGCAGCGCCTCGGCCGCGACCTCGCAAATCAGGCCCACCGCTCTATCGAACGTGCAGTCCGGGTGCCAGACCTCGCGCGTCAGCCGCACCAACGCGTGGGTGTAGCGCTCGGCGGACGTGTCGGTGTCGCCAGCACGCTGGGCCTTTCGCAAGGTGAAAAGCGGTGACATGGCTGGCACGCTCCGGTGCACGGGGTGGGTCGCGCCCAATACTAGTCCTCCCGCACGCACGCCAGCCATCGTGGCCGCGAATCACGGTGGCATCGCGCGTCCGCTTCGCGCGCCGCGGCCGAGCTTGGCCCGCGTCCTGCAGGTGCGGGCGTTCGGGGTAGTGGGGAGGTGGGCTGCAGGCGACACGGTCGCGCAGTCGCGGGCGTGGCCACTGCCCATTCGCGCCGGAGCGCTCGTGTCTGGAGGGTCGGCGCGGCGCACCAAGGTCTGGCGGCCGCTTGCGGGCACCCGCGACGGCGCCGGCCCTCGACGCGGGTGGTTGCTGTCGGCGAGCGCCGCGCCGGGGATTACTGCCCGGCGACGACCTTCGTCGCCCAGGCGGCCTGCACTTCGGCCAGGGTTGCGCGCTCGGCCGGCAGCCAGGCCGGCAGCAGCTGCGCGTAGCGCTGCGTGCCGGCCCACTGGTCCGGCTCGGTGCGCACGGCCGCGGCGTACCACTGCACGGCCTCGTCGCGGCGACCCAACGACCACAGCGCCAACGCGAAGGTCGGCGGCATCCACGCCGCGGTCACGCTGCGCGCGGTCATCAGCGTGCGCCACTGCTCGAGTGCCGCGGCATCGTCGCCGGCGCGGTACAGGTCCCAGCCGTAGTTCCACATCACCGCGCGCCAGGCGGCGTCGCTCGTGTCGAGGCGCTGCAGCGCGCGCGCGTACAACTCGCGGCCCAGCTCGACGCGGCCGGCCTCCATCGCCAGGTGCGCCAGCTGCGCGCGTTCGGCGCTCGCGTGCGGTTTGCGTTCGATCAGCTTGAGCAGCTTGGCCATCGCGGCCTCGCCGGTCTCGCGCACCGCGACCACCGGCTTGGTGGCGTTGGCGTCGGCATCGAAATAGAACTCGGCCGGTTTGGGCAGCGCGGTCGACGCGGCTGCTTGGGCGTGGGCGCCGGAGGCGGCCAGGGCGGCGGCCAGCGCGGCCGCGAGTACGATCGGTCGGAAATGCATGCGGTGGTCCCCCTGTGATGCCCGGCAATGCTACCCCGTACGGGGCTTTGGGTGGACCCGGCTGATACAATTCCGGGGCTAAATCCCGCGATTTTCACCGGCCCGGCTCGTTCCGGACCGGCGCACCACCAGCCGCCCCGCCTTTCCCGCAGCCACGCCGCGAGCCCCTTTCGCGCCCGGAGCCACGCATGACCAGCACCGCCGAACTCAGCTCGCCGTCCTCGGCCAACACCGGCCTGACCAACTCGGTGCTCGACGCCGACTACACGCTCGAGCACAAGTACAGCCGGGAACAGGGCCGCATCTACCTGTCGGGCGTGCAGGCCCTGGTGCGCCTTCCGCTGATGCAGCGCCTGCGCGACCAGGCCGCCGGCCTGAACACCGCCGGCTTCATCTCCGGCTACCGCGGCAGCCCGCTGGGCGGCTTCGACCTGGAGCTGTGGCGGGCGAAGAAGCACCTCGAGGCGGCCGGCGTGAAGTTCACCCCGGGCCTGAACGAGGACCTCGGCGCGACCATGGTCTGGGGCACCCAGCAGACCAACCTGTTCCCCGGCGCCAAGGTCGAGGGCGTGTACGGCATGTGGTACGGCAAGGGCCCGGGCGTGGACCGCACCGGCGACGTGTTCAAGCACGCCAACGCCGCCGGCACCTCGAAGTTCGGTGGCGTGCTGGCGCTGGCCGCCGACGACCACGCCTGCCGCAGCTCGACCCTGCCGCACGGCTCGGAAGATGAGTTCGTCAGCGCGATGATGCCGGTGCTGAATCCGGCCGGTGTGCAAGACATCCTCGAGATGGGCCTGGTTGGCTGGGCGATGAGCCGTTACACCGGCCGCTGGGTCGGCTTCAAGACGATCGCCGAGACGGTCGAGTCCTCGGCCTCGATCGACGCCAACCCGCTGGCGCTGCGGATCGTCACCCCGGACGACTTCGAGATGCCGGCCGGCGGCCTCAACATCCGCTGGCCGGATCCGCCGATGGACCAGGAGATGCGCCTGCACCGGTACGCGGTCAAGGCCGCGCAGGCGTTCGCCCGCGCCAACGGCATCGACCGCACCGTGATCGATTCGCCGCGCGCGCGGCTGGGCATCGTCACCACCGGCAAGTCCTACCTCGACGTGCTGCAGGCACTCGAGTACCTCGGCCTTGATGAGCAGGCCTGCGCCGACCTCGGCATTCGCGTCTACAAGGTCGGCATGACCTGGCCGCTGGAGCCGGTCGGCATCGCCAACTTCGCCAAGGGCTTGGAAGACATCGTCGTCGTCGAGGAGAAGCGCGCCTTCATCGAGCGGCAGATGAAGGAGTACATGTACAACTGGTCGCACGGTGCGCGCCCGAGCATCGTCGGCAAGTACGACGAGTCCGGCGAGTGGATCCTGCCGAGCACCGGCGAGCTGACCCCGGCCACGATCGCCGGCGTGATCGGCCGCCGCATCCAGAAATTCCACGACAGCGAACAGATCCGCGACGTGCTGCAGTGGATGGCGCAGAAGGAATCCGAGCTCGCCCTGCCGCGCGCGCAGTTCCCGCGCGTGCCGCACTACTGCTCGGGCTGCCCGCACAACACCTCGACCGTGGTCCCGGAAGGTTCGCGCGCGCTCGGCGGCATCGGCTGCCACTACATGGTCACGTGGATGGACCGCAGCACCGACACCTTCACCCACATGGGCGGCGAAGGCGTGACCTGGTCGGGGCAGGCGGCGTTCACCGAAACCCAGCACGTGTTCCAGAACCTCGGCGACGGCACCTACTTTCACTCCGGTTCGCTCGCGATCCGGCAATCCGTGGCCACGGGCGTCAACATCACCTACAAGATCCTCTACAACGACGCGGTCGCGATGACCGGCGGCCAGCCGGTGGACGGCACCCTGACCGTGCCGCAGATCGCGCACCAGGTGCGCTCAGAAGGCGTGCAAACAATCGTGCTGCTGTCGGACGACATCGAGAAGTGGTCCGACCGGTCGCTGTTCCCGAGCGGCCTCGAATACTACGACCGCAAGGAACTGGACGCGGTGCAGAAGCGCCTGCGCGAAGTGAAGGGCACCTCGGTGCTGATCTTCGACCAGACCTGCGCCACCGAAAAGCGCCGCCGCCGCAAGCGCGGCAAGATGGTCGACCCGCAAAAGCGCGTCATGATCAACTCGCTGGTCTGCGAAGGCTGCGGCGACTGCGGCAAGAAGTCGTTCTGCGTGTCGGTGCTCCCGAAGGAAACCGAGTTCGGCCGCAAGCGCGACATCGACCAGTCCAACTGCAACAAGGACTATTCCTGCGTGAATGGTTTTTGCCCGAGCTTCGTCACCGTCCACGGCGGCGCGCTGCGCAAGAAGAAGGGCTCGGGCGCGAAGGACCTGCTCGCGAACCTGCCGCTGCCGACCCTGCCCGCGCTCGACCAGCCCTGGAACATCCTGCTGACCGGCGTCGGCGGCACCGGCGTGGTCACGATCGGCGCGCTGCTCGGCATGGCCGGCCACCTGGAGGGCAAGGGCGCGAGCGTGCTCGACCAGACCGGGCTGGCGCAGAAGGGCGGCGCGGTCACCACCCACATCCGCATCGCGAACGCACCGGGCGACATCCACGCGGTGCGCATCGCCGCCGGCGAGGCCGACCTGGTGCTGGGCTGCGACATGGTCGTGGTCAACGACTACTGGGTGCTGTCGAAGATCCGCAGCGGTCGCGCCCAGGTCGTGCTCAACACCTACGAGGCGATGCCGGGCACGTTCACCACCCGCCCGGACATGCAGTTCCCGGCCACCGACATCGTCGCCGCGATCAACAGCGCGCTGGGCGGCAGCGGCTTGCACCAGGTCGATGCGACCCAGCTCGCGACCGCGCTGATGGGCGACGCGATCGCGACCAACCTGTTCATCCTCGGCTACGCCTGGCAGAAGGGCCTGGTGCCGCTGGCGTTCGACTCGATCATGCGCGCGGTCGAACTCAACGGCGCCGCGATCGAGATGAACAAGACCGCGTTCGCGTGGGGCCGCCTGGCGGTGGTCGATCCGCAGGCGGTCGCCGAGGCCGCCGGCCTGATCCGCAACGCGCAGACCACGGCCGAGTCGACCCCGCACGCACTGCCGATGTTGTCGCCGGGCGAGTGGGAAGGCCACGAGTGGGGCGCCAATGCGGCCCCCGCGCCGAGCCGCAACGGCGACGACTTGCGCCACCTGCCGAACTCGAGCGGCGGCGCCGCGACCCACAACGGCGACCAGCTCGCGTTCGCACCACTCGACGACGCACGCCTGTCTCGCTCGCTCGATGAACTGATCAGCCGCCGCGTCGCGTTCCTGACCGACTACCAGGACGCCGCGTACGCGAACCGCTACTCGAGCTTCGTCAGCCGCGTGCGCGACGCCGAGGCCAACCGCGCGCCGGGCAGCACCGACCTCACCGAGGCGGTCGCGCGTTACGCGTTCAAGCTGATGGCCTACAAGGACGAGTACGAGGTCGCGCGCCTGTACACCAGCGGCGATTTCAAGAAGAAGCTCGAGCAGCAGTACGAGGGCGACTACAAGCTCAAGTTCCACCTCGCCCCGCCGCTGCTAGCCAAGAAGGACGCGCAGGGCCGGCTGATCAAGCAGGAATTCGGTGGCTGGGTGCTGCCGGCGTTCAAGCTGATGGCCAAGCTCAAGTTCCTGCGCGGCGGCGCGTTCGACATCTTCGGCAAGACCGAGGAGCGGCGGATGGAACGCCAGCTGATCGTCGATTACTTCACGACGATTGAAAACCTGCTGGCCACGCTCGATGCCGGCAACATCGACCTCGCCGCGCAGATTGCCAGCGTGCCCGAGCACATCCGCGGCTACGGCCATGTCAAGGAAGCGCACCTGCACGAGGCCAAGACGCGCGAAGCGGCGCTGCTGGCGCAGTGGCGCAACCCGCTGCGGCTGGTGCAGGTGGCGTAACCCGCCACCGCGCCAACGCAGCCCCGAAGCCCCGCCCAGGCGGGGCTTTTTTCTGCGCAACCCGCTCAGGTCGGATCAGCTCGCGCAGCGCCGTATCCGGCGTTTTGCAGCTTGGTCCGCCTCACCCGCGTTGGCCTATCGCCGGCGAGTGCCGCGTTCTTTCGCTAGTGCCCGACCGCCCCGCGATCGGCCTGACTGGGGACGCGGATGGTCTTCAACTCGCTGACGTTCGTTGTGTTCTTCGCGCTGGTACTTGTACTGCATGCGCTGCCGCTGCGCTGGACCACGAAGAAGATCAACCTGCTGGTGGCCAGCTACCTGTTCTATGCGGCGTGGAACCCGCCGTTCGTGATCCTGTTGTGGGTGTCGACCGTAGTCGACTGGTGGGCGGCGAAGAAACTGGTCGATGCCGAGAAGCCGCACGCACGGCGCGCCTGGATGCTGCTGTCGGTGGTTGTGAACCTCGGCATGCTGGGTTACTTCAAGTACGGCGGCTTCTTGATGGACAACTTCGAGACGCTGATGGCCTCGCTGGACGTGGTCTACCAACCGCCCGAACTAGACATCGTGCTGCCGGTCGGCATTTCGTTCTACACCTTCGCCACGCTGTCCTACACGCTCGACATTTACCTGCGCCGCGCCCGGCCTGCGCGCAACTTCCTCGACTACGCGCTGTTCGTGACCTTCTTCCCGCACCTGGTCGCCGGGCCGATCATGCGCCCGACCGAGCTGGTGCCGCAGTTCGCGCACGAGCGCCGCGCCAGCGCCGACCAGCTGCGTTTCGGCCTGACGCTAATGGTCCTGGGGTTGTTCCAGAAGGTCGTGCTGGCCGACGCGTTTCTGGCGCCGGCGGCCGAAGCGGTCTACGACACGCCAGGCCGGCTGGCCGGCGCGCTGGACGCATGGATGGGGACGCTCGCCTTCAGCGGCCAGATCTTCTGCGACTTCGCCGGCTATTCGACTACCGCGATCGGCGCGGCGATGTGCCTCGGGTTCGCCATGCCGGACAACTTCCGGTTCCCGTATGCGGCGGTGGGCTTCTCCGATTTCTGGCGGCGTTGGCACATCACCTTGTCGGCGTGGCTGCGCGATTACCTCTACATCCCGCTCGGCGGCAGTCGCCATGGCGAAGCGCGCACCTATTTCGCGCTGATGGCGACCATGCTGCTCGGTGGCCTGTGGCATGGCGCGAGCTGGACATTCGTGGTCTGGGGCGGGCTGCACGGACTGTATCTGGCAGTCGAACGCGCGCTGCGTGCGCGCTCCAAGGGCTATCGTCCGGGGCCACTGGCGATGCTCGGCTTGGGCCTGTTGACCTACGCGCTGATCAACATCACCTGGGTGTTCTTCCGCGCCAAGGGCTTCGAGCAGGCGTGGGGAGTGCTGCGCGGCATGTTCGGTGGCAACGCGAAGGCAACACCCATCCTGAGCACGGCGCATCTGGCGATGGTGGCGCTGATCGTCGGCGGCATCGTGACCGCGCACTGGCTGATGCGCAGCCGCACGCTGGAAGCGATGCTCGCGCGGCAACACCCGGTGCCGCTGTCGGCGGCGCTGGGCCTGATGGCGTTCGCGGTGGTGGCCGCACAGGGAGCGGGCAATGCCTTCATCTACTTCCAGTTCTGAGCTGGCCGCGGACGTCGCGATGGCGATGGCCGGCGACGGCGGCATGGCAACCGCGGACCGTTTCGAGCGCCCCGGCTTCGTACGGCTAACGGCCTCCGACCGGCCCGGCGTCGCGCAGCCGGTACCGGAACGCGACATCCCCCCGCAGCCGTGGGGACGCATCCTGCTCGGCGCGCTGGTGCTGTTCCTGCTGCTGATGGCGGCCTGGGAGTGGCACTGGCGCGCGTTCGGCGCGACGCCGGCGTACCGCAACAGCGACGGCGCATGGACCCTGCAACGCCGCCGCATCGATCACGGCGAAGGCGACGCCACAGTGCTGCTCGGCTCGTCGCGCATGCTCTCGGATGTGCAGCTGCCGGTGTGGGAGCGCCTGTCCGGGCGCCGTCCAATCCAACTGGCGCTGGAGGGCACCACTCCCACGGTTCCGCTGGAGCAGCTGGCCGACGATCCCGACTTCACCGGCCGTCTGCTGGTCGACATTACAGCGAACCTGTTCCGGGCCGGCGGCGCCGGCGGCGCGCGCGTCAGCGCGTTCAAGCGCTATCGCGAAGAAGGGCCGTCGCAGCGGATCGGCCAGTGGCTGTCGATGCGGCTGCTGGAGCCGTACCTGGCATTCTACGATCCCGACTTCGCCCTCGCGCGCGTGGTCCGGCGGCAGGCCTGGCCGCAACGGCCCGGGCTTGCGCCGCGGCCCGCGGTGCGCAAGCTCTTCGTTGGCACGGCCGATCGCAACAACCGGCTATGGGACAAACTCGAACACGATCCGCGGTACTTGGCGGAGGTGCGCGACGGCTGGGCCAAGTTGAACTGGCAGGCCCCGCCACCGACGCCGGCCGAGCAGGCGAAATTGCCGCGCCAGCGCGAAGAGACCCTCCAGCGCGTGGTCGCTGCCGTGGCGAAGCTGCGTGCCCGCGGCGTGCAGGTGATCTTCATCCGCCATCCCACTGTTGGGCCGTATGCCGCCTTCGACAACAAAACCGTCCCGCGCGCGGACAGCTGGGACCTGCTGCTCGCGCGCACCGGCGCGCCTGGCATCCATTTCGAGGATTACCCGGAACTGCAGGGCTACTGGCTACCCGAGTGGTCGCACATGGCTGCAGCGGACGCGGACCGCTACACCGTCGCGCTGTACCGCATCCTCGAACGCGAGCACGGCTGGGCGCCACCCTCCCCGGCTCCGCGCTAGGACCGCCGCTGGCAGGGTGGACGCCGTTGCTGGAAGCCACCACGCCGGCAACGTCGACCTCGCCGCGCAGATCGCCAGCGTGCCCGAGCACATCCGCGGCTACGGCCACGTCAAGGAAGCGCACCTGCACGAGGCCAAGGCGCGCGAAGCGACGCTGCTGGCGCAGTGGCGCAACCCGCTGCGGCTGGTGCAGGTGTCGTAACCCGCCACCGCGCCAACGCAGCCCCGAAGCCCCGCCCAGGCGGGCTTTTTTCTGCGCAGTGGGTTTTTCGGCGGTGTCGTGCAACGGCAGATCAGGACCACGCGCGGCAGCCGCGCGCGCGTTCGCGTGCCCGCAACCGCGACAGCGGTCGCACTTTTTGCATGGTTCAGAGTGCTGACTGGCTTGACTTCGCGTCTCTCACCGGGGCCGTGGTAGAGCTGGCATCCCGAAATCCACGTTCCGTCCCACCGCGATGCCTGCACGCACCGACATCCTGCCCCCGCTCGCGGCTTCGTCGCTGGCCTGGCTCATGCCCCTGATGGACGCCACCACGCCGCGCGCGGTGGCGCTGGCCACGGTGGAGCTGGTGCGCGGCCTGCCCGGCTGTCGCGGCGTGCGCGTGCTGTGGGATTTGAACGGCGCCGAAGGCCCGGCGAGCGAGCCGGCGCAACCGATCGCCAGCGACGACATCGCCGCCGACCTCGACCTGGCCTTCGCCGTCTCCGCCGACGACCTGCCCCGACTGGCGCCGCAGCCGCGCGCGCGCTTGGCGATCCCGCTGTGGCGCAGCGCCGCGGTGGTGCTGGTGGAACTCGACCAGCGCAGCCGCGCGACGCAACTGCTCGAGCACGCCGCCGAACCGCTGCAGATCGCCGACCAGCGCCTGCGCCACGCCCTGGAGATCGCCGAGCTGCACGGCACGCTGGCACGGCTGGAGCATTCCGAGCTGGTGCAGCGCGCGCTGTTCGAGATTTCCGACCTGGCCGGCTCCGACCGCGACATGCCCGACCTGCTCAAGGGCATCCATGCCGTCGTCGGCACGCTGATGCATGCCGAGAACTTCTTCATCGTGCGCCTGGAGGACGACCTCATCCGCTTCCTCTACTTCGCCGACGTCGAGGATCCGCCGCCGGACGGCGACGTGCGCCTGGGCGACCGCGAGGGCACCCTGACCTGGTACCTGCTGCACGGCGGCAAGCCGCTGCGCGGCGATGCCGAGCAGCTGCGCGCGCAGGTGTCCGGCCCGCTGCACATGTTCGGCACCGACAGCCAGGACTGGCTCGGCGTGCCGATGCTGCGCGACGGCGTGGTGCAGGGCGCGATCGTGCTGCAGAGCTACGAACGCCGGGGCGTCTACTCGGCCGAGGACCAGGCGCTGCTCGGTTTCGTCGGCAGCCACATCCTCACCGCGCTGGAGCGCAAGCGCACCCAGGACGACCTCGAACACAGCGTCCACCAGCGCACCCTGGAACTGGCCGAGGCCAACCGAGGCCTGCAGTTGGAGATCGTCGAGCGCGAACGCGCCGAGCGGCTGCAGGCGGCGCTGTTCCAGATCGCTCAGCTGGCCACGGCCGGCATCGACGAGGACGCGTTCTACCGCAGCATCCACGACGTGGTCGGCAAGCTGCTCAACGCCGAGAATTTCTACATCGGCCTGCTGTCGGACGACCGCCAGCTACTCGAGTTCCCCTACTTCGTCGACGACCAGCAATGCGGCCATCCGGCCCGCCCGCTCGCGCGCGGACTGAGCGAGCACGTGCTGCGCCATGCCAGGCCGCTGCTCGCTGACCACGGCCTGATCCGGGCGATGGCCGCGCGCGGCGAGATCGAGCTGCCGTTCGGCGATCGGCCGTCGGTGTGGTGGCTCGGGGTGCCACTGGTGTCCGGCGACGAGGTGGTCGGGCTGATCGTGGTGCAAAGCTACGACCCGGCGGTGCTTTACGGCCCCGCCGACCAGGAGTTGCTCGGCTTCGTCGCCTCGCAGATCGCCAACAGCCTCAACCGCCGCCGCGCGTTGCAGATCCAGCAGCAGGCCTACGCCTTGCTCGAGGACCGCGTGCAGGAGCGCACCCACGAACTGCGCAAGGAAATCCACGAGCGCGAGCGCATCCAGGACCAGCTCGAGCACGAGGTCATGCACGACGCGCTGACCGGGCTGCCGAACCGCGGCCACCTGCTCGACCGCATCGAGCGCGTGCTCGCGCACGTGCGCCACGATCCACGCCGGCGCTGCGCGCTGCTGTACCTGGATGTCGACCGCTTCAAGGTGATCAACGACAGCCTCGGCCACCTCGCCGGCGACGAGGTGCTGCGCCAGGTCGCCCAGCGCCTGCAGTCGTGCGTGCGCGAACCGGACCTGGTCGCGCGCCTGTCCGGCGACGAATTCGCGATCCTGCTGGACGACGTCGACGTGCCGCAGACCGCGTTCCACGTCGCCCAGCGCGTGCTCGACGTGCTCGGCACGCCGATGCAGGTCGCCGGCAAGACGCTCGAGCCGTCGGCCAGCATCGGCATCGCGGTCGGCAACGACGACTACCACGATGCCGACGAGTTGCTGCGCGACGCCGACACCGCGCTTTATCGCGCCAAGGGGCTGGGCCGCAAGCGCTTCGAGATGTTCGACGAGACGCTCAAGCGCAACGCGATCGACGTGCTGGCCATGGAGGCGGAACTGCGCACCGGCCTGCTGACGGATCACTTCGAGCCGCATTTCCAGCCGATCGTGCGCCTGCTCGACGGCGACGTGGTCGGGCACGAGGCGCTGCTGCGCTGGCACCACCCGTTGCATGGCCTGCTCAGACCGGCCGACTTCCTGCAGGTCGCCGAGGACAGCGGCTGCATCGAGGCGATCGACTGGCGCATGTTCGAACTGAGCTGCCAGCTCGCCACGCGCTTCCCCGAAGACCGCTACGTGACCATCAACGTCGCGCCGCGGCACTTCCGCCGCGACGACTTCGACCAGCGCCTGCTCGGCATCGTGCGCGACAGCGGACTGGCGCCGGCACGGCTGGTGATCGAGGTCACCGAGGGCTCGCTGCTCGACGATCCCGACCGCGTGCGGGCGACCCTGGGCCGCCTGCAGGCCGCCGGCGTCGGCGCCGCGCTCGACGACTTTGGCACCGGCTACTCCTCGCTCAGCTACCTGCACACCTTCCCGCTGCGCGTGCTCAAGATCGACCGCGCGTTCGTCGCCGAACTGGGCAAGGAAGGCAAGGACAACAGCGCATCGGTGATCGCCGCGGTGCTGGCTTTGGCCCGGGCCCTGGGCATGGGCGTGGTCGCCGAAGGCATCGAGACCAGCGAGCAGCGCGCCGCGCTGATCGGGCTGGGTTGCGAGTTCGGTCAGGGCTACCTGTTCGGGCACCCGGCACCGATCGGCACCTGGGTGGATTAGCGCGGCGCCGGGGCGGGCCGCACCCGCGCGGTGGTCGACACGCCGCCGGCGGCACCTAGGCCGCCGTCGCCAACATACCGCCGACCGCGAGGTTGAGCGCCCAGCCGCCGACCACCAGCACCGCGAACAGGCTCGCCGCCAGCACCAGCGGCCGCATTCCGGCGTGGCGAACTGCGCCGACGTGGGTGCGCAGGCCGAGCGCGGCCATCGCCATCGCCAGCAACGCGGTGTCGAGCTGCACGATCGCCGCGACCGACGCCGGCGGCAGCAGCTGCAAGGAGTTGAAGCCGCTGACGACGATGAACAGCACCGCGAACCAGGGCACGGTGACCCGACCGCGTGCGCCCGCGGCAACATCGCCGCCGCCAGCGCCTTGGCGCAAGCGCGCCGACAGTAGCAGCAGGAACGGCGCGAGCAGCATCACCCGCAGCATCTTCTCGATCACCGCGACCGACGCGGCGTGTTCGCCCACCGCCTTGCCGGCGACCACCACCTGCGCAACCTCGTGGATGGTCGAGCCGACGTAGATCCCGTAGGCATGCTCGCTGAAGCCCAAGTGCGGGTACAGCCACGGGTACACGAACATGCCCAGGGTGCCGAACACCACCACCGTCGCAACCGCGACCGCCACTTGGGGCGCCTGCCCGCGCACCACCGGCTGCGCGGCCATCACCGCCGCCGCGCCGCAGATCGCGCTGCCGGCGCCGATCAGCATCGCGGTCTCGCGGTCGAGCTTGAACACGCGCGTACCCAGCCACACCGCCAGCCCGAACACCGACGCGACCACCACCAGCGCGATCAGCAGGCCGGCGACGCCGACCCCGGCGATGTCCTGGAAGGTGACCCGGAATCCGTACAGCACGATGCCGACGCGCAGCAGCGTGCTGCGCGAGAAGTCCACGCCGGCCGCGGTGTGCGCCGCGATCGCCGGGAACACGCTGTTGCCGATCGCGATGCCGAGCACGATCGCCAGCGTCAGCGCGCTCAGGCCCATGCCCTGCACCCGCGGCAGTCCGGCAACCGCGATCGCCACGGCCGCGATCACCGCGGCGAGCAGCAGCCCGAGCCAAAACGCGTGCGGGCGATGGCGTGGCAGGGAAACAGGCGAGGACGCGCTGGCGGCGTGGGCCACGGATCGATCCAGGGGCGGAAAAGGCGGCCAGCGTGGACGCGGGGCCTCGATGAGTCCAATGCATATACTTCAAGCCCCGATGAACTCAGGTCATACCGTGAACCTGCACCTGCTGCGCATGTTCGTCGCCGTGGTCGAGCACCAGGGCTTCTCGCGCGCGGCCGAGTCGCTGTTCGTCACCCAGTCGGCGGTGTCCAAGGGCGTGCGCGAACTCGAGCACCAGCTCGCGCTGCCGCTGGTCGAGCGTGGCGCGGGCAGCGGCACTTCGTCCGGACGCGGCGTGCGCCTGACCGACGGCGGCCAGGCGCTGTACGAGCACGCGCGCGGGATCTTCGCGATGGAGCGCCTGGCGCTGGAGGACGTGCGCGACCGGGTCGGCCTGCGCAAGGGCTGGCTGCGCGTCGGCGCCAGCACCACCGTCGCCGGCTACTGGCTGCCGCCGCTGGTCGCCCGCTTCATGCAGCAGTTCCCGGACGTGCAGGTCGAATTGCAGGTTGGCAACACCGGCGACACCAGCCGCGCGATCGTCGATGGCCGCCTCGACGTGGCGTACGTCGAGGGCGCGGTCGACGACCCGCGCATCGTCGCCACGTTTTGGCGCAGCGAACCGCTGCAGGTCGTGGAAGCCGGCGATGCCACGCGCGGCGCGAGCCGGCGGCCGACGCCGGCCGCGCTCAACCGGGAGACCTGGCTGGTGCGCGAACCGGGTTCCGGCACCCGCCAGGTCGCCGACGCGCTGCTCGCCGCGCGCGGCATCGCGCCGCAGCGGCAGGTCGAAATCGGCAGCAACGAGGCGATCGCGCACGCGGTCGCGCACGGCGCCGGGATGGCGGTGCTGCCGGCGGCGGTGGTCGCCGACCTGATCGCGACCGGGCGCCTGCGCACGGTGCGGGTCGGGGCTGACAAGGATTTCTCGCGGCCGCTGTTCCGGCTGGAGCTGGCCGGTAGGCCGCGGCCGCCGTCGGTGGTCGCGTTCCTGGCGTTGCTGTAAGCGCCGGCGCGGCGCTGGCCCGGGTCAGCGCGCGGCGACGGCCTGCGAGCTGGCAGCGCCGGCGGCGTCGCCACGCGCCGCGGCGAGGATGTCGCGGGCACTGCGGCCGCTGCAGCCGAACCACCGCGAACCCGCCAGCCACGCGTCGTCCGGGTAGTAGGCGAACAGCAGCTGGTCGTGCTTGAGGGTGTCGATCACCGCGCGCGCGACCTGCGGCCGCAGCGCCGGGCAACCATAACTGCGGCCGAGCCGACCCTGCCGCAGTGCCTGCGCCGGGTCCACGTACGGCGCCCCGTGCATCACGATCAGGCGATCGCGCGCGGCATCGTTGACGCCCGGCTCCAGCCCGTCCATGCGCAGCGAATAGCCGTTGCCGCCGTCGTAGGTCTCGGCGGTGGTGAACAGGCCGAGGCTGGTCTGGTGGCTGCCATCGCGGTTGGAGAAGGAGCGCGCGAAGTTCTCGCCGCTGCCGCGCCCATGCGCGACGTGCTCGGTGTGGAGCAGCGCTTTGCGTTCGAGGTCGAACACCCACAGCCGCTTGTCCGTCGACGGCCGCGAATAGTCGATCACCGCCAGCCGCGTGCCGCGCGCCGCGCCGTTGCGCAGCGCACACGCGCGCGCCTCCAGCGCCAGCGCGAGCACGCCCGGATCGGCGTCGGGCGCCAGGCGCCTGACCTGCTCGAGCACGGCGTCGGCCGGCGCGGCCGGCGCCGCGGTGCTCGCCACCGGCGCATGCGGCCCGGGCGTAACCTGCACATCGGGGCGCGAGTCGGTCGACGAACACGCGGTGAAGGCCGCGGCCAGCACGAATGCCGTGAAGAAGTTGCGAATCATGGCCGCAGGATACGCGCGGCACGCACCCGGCTGGCTGAATCGGGGCCGGAGGCGCCGCCGCTGACTGACTCGTTCAGCCGCGGCGGCGTCCTCAGCCCTCGCAGGACGGGTTGAGCGCAGCGATACCCGTCATCGCCCGCTCCATCCCGGCGCGGTGGTGGGTCACGCCGCTGCGCGGCTAATCCACCCTACGACTGCCGCCGCCAGACCGGGCAACGGTTGTTGGCCGGCATCGCCACGTCTTCGACCAGTTGCAGTCCGATCGACCGCGCCAGCGCATCGACCGCCTCGAAATCGCGGATCCGCGAACGCGGGTCGCGCGCCTGCAACCAGCCGTCGAACTCGCGGTTGCTGTCGCTGGTGTAGGCGCCGGCGTAGTTGAACGGCCCGTACACGACCAATGTCGCGTCGTCGGCCAGCACCGCGTCGAGACCGGCGAAGCACGCCTCGACCTCAGCCCAGCCCATGATGTGCAGGGTGTTGGCGCTGAACACCGCGTCGAACCGCTGGAGCTCCCTCCCTTGTCCCCCTAGGGGAGAGGGGAGGGCTGGGGAGGGGTCACGCGAACCATCGGCATCGACGCAAGGCCAAGGCCCCGTCGCCACGTCCAGTTCGATCGGCGCCGGCGTGTTCGCCAGTTGCGCCTCGTCCAGCCAGGCGCGGATCCCCGGCAAGTACTCCACGCGATCCGAGCACTGCCATTGCAGCCACGGCATCGCCGCGGCGAAGTACACCGCGTGCTGGCCGGTGCCGCTGCCGATCTCCAGCACCCGCTGGCGATCGGCGAAGTGCTGCCGCAGCACCGCCAGGATCGGCTCGCGGTTGCGTTCGCACGAGGGCGAGAACGGTTTGTCGCTCATGCCGTCGCGCTCACGCACTCGCGGTCGCGCGCGACACGCCGGCCATGATGCTCAGCGCCACCGCCTCGGCGGTCTTGATGCCGTCGACGCCGGCCGACAGGATGCCGCCGGCGTAGCCCGCGCCTTCGCCGGCCGGGAACAGCCCGCGCGTGTTGAGGCTGTGGCCGTCGACGCCGCGGGTGATGCGCACCGGCGACGAGGTCCGGGTCTCGACCCCGGTCAGCACCGCATCACTCATCGCGAAGCCCTTGATCTGCTTGTCGAACGCCGGCAACGCCTCGCGGATCGCGTCGATCGCGTAGCGCGGCAGCGACGCGTCGAGGCTGCCCAGGCGCACGCCCGGGGTGTACGACGGCTGCACCGCGCCGAACGCCTGCGACACGACGTTGCCGATGAAATCTCCGACCAGCTGCCCCGGCGCCTCGTACTCGCCACCGCCGAGCTCGAACGCGAGCGACTCCCAGTGCCGCTGCAGCGCGATGCCGGCGAGCGGGCCGTCGCCATACTCCGCGTAGTCCTCCGGCGTGATCCCGCACACGATCGCCGCGTTGGCGTTGCGCTCGTTGCGCGAGTACTGGCTCATGCCGTTGGTGACCACGCGCCCGGGCTCGCTCGCGGCCGCGACCACGGTGCCGCCCGGGCACATGCAGAAGCTGTAGACCGAGCGTCCGTTGCGGCAGTGGTGCACCAGCTTGTAGTCGGCCGCGCCGAGCAGCGGGTGCCCGGCCTGCGGCCCGAAACGTGCCTGGTCGATCAGCGATTGCGGGTGCTCGATGCGGAAACCGATCGAAAAAGGCTTGGCTTCGACGAACACGCCGCGCGCGTGCAGCATCGCGAACGTGTCGCGCGCGCTGTGGCCCAGCGCCATCACCACGTGGTCGGCGCGCAGTTCGTCGCCGTTCGCCAGCGTCACCCCGCGCACGTGGCGGCTGCCGGCGGCATCGGTCTCGACCAGCACGTCGTCGACGCGGCTGGAGAAACGGATCTCGCCGCCGAGCGCCTCGATCGTCGCGCGCATTTCCTCGACCATGCCGACCAGGCGGAACGTGCCGATGTGCGGCTTGCTGACGTAGAGAATCTCCTCCGGCGCGCCGGCGGCGACGAACTCGGTCAGCACCTTGCGGCCGTGGTGGTGCTTGTCGCTGATCTGGCTGTAGAGCTTGCCGTCGGAGAACGTGCCCGCCCCACCCTCGCCGAACTGCACGTTCGATTCCGGGTTGAGCACCTTCTTGCGCCACAGCCCGAACGTGTCGACCGTGCGCTCGCGCACCGCCTTGCCGCGCTCGAGGATGATCGGCCGGAACCCCATCTGCGCCAGCACCAGCCCGGCGAACAGCCCGCACGGGCCCATCCCGATCACCAGCGGCCGCAGCGGCAGGCTCGCCGGCGCGCGGGCGACGAATTTGTAGGAGGTGTCCGGGGTCGGCGCGACCTTGTTCGCTGCCGGCGACGGTCCCGCGACGGCGGCCTGCGCCCGACGCAACAGCTCCGCCTCGCGCGGCGTGTCCACGTCGACCGAATAGATCAGCACGATCCCGCCGCGCTTGCGCGCGTCGTAGCTGCGCTTGGCGACCGTGTAGCCGACCAGGTCGCCCGCGCCGATCCCGAGCCGCGCCAGGATCGCGTCGGTGAGCGCGGCCTCCGGGTGATCGAGCGGCAGCTTGATGTCGGTCAGTCGGAGCATGCGGGGCCAGGCTGCAGATCGGGATGGACGGGCCATTTTAGGGCCCGGGCCGCCCGCGACGGGGTCGCATCGCCAGTCTCACAGGCTGCGACGCGGATCGGGCCCACTGCGCTCCTCAGAATCAAGGGGACGCAGATGGCACCGGGACAGGCACTCGCGCGGCAAGCTCAAGAAGGAAACGCCGAGGGCGGCGACGCCGCGGGCAACGCGTATCCGGCGGTGCCGGGCTCGGTTCGCGACGGCGGCGCGATCGTCCGCGGCGACGGCGCGGCGCTGACGCAGGCGCTGTCGCGGCGGTATGCGGACCGCATCACCGGCAGCTTCATGATTCCCGGGCGCGAAGGCTTGTACGCGCCAATTCCCGACGACGTGCCGGAGAACCTGAAGGCGGCATTGCGCGCGCGCGGCATCGACCGGCTCTACCGCCACCAGGCGCAGGCGTGGGACGCGGCGCAGCGCGGCGAGCATGTCGCGATCGTCACCCCGACCGCGTCGGGCAAGTCGCTGTGCTACACGCTGCCGGTGGTCGCCGCGGCGATGACGTCGCGGGCGAAGGCGCTGTACCTGTTCCCGACCAAGGCGCTGGCGCAGGACCAGGTGGCCGAGCTGCTGGAGCTCAACCGCGCCGGCGAACTCGGAGTCAAGGCGTTCACCTTCGACGGCGACACCCCCGGCGATGCGCGCCAGGCGATCCGCCTGAACGGCGACATCGTGGTCAGCAACCCGGACATGCTGCACCAGGCGATCCTGCCGCATCACACCAAGTGGGCGCAGTTCTTCGAGAACCTGCGCTACGTGGTGATCGACGAAATCCACACGTACAGAGGTGTATTCGGCAGCCACGTCACCAACGTGCTGCGCCGGCTCAAGCGCATCTGCGCGTTCTACGGCGTGCGGCCGCAGTTCATCCTGTGCTCGGCGACGATCGGCAACCCGCGCGAGCACGCGCAGGCGCTGATCGAGGACGCCGTGCACGCGATCACCGAATCCGGCGCGCCGACCGGCGACAAGCACGTGCTGCTGTGGAACCCGCCGGTGGTCAACGCCGACCTCGGCCTGCGCGCGTCGGCGCGCTCGCAGAGCAACCGCATCGCGCGGATCGCGATCAAGTCCGGCTTGAAGACGCTGGTGTTCGCGCAGTCGCGGCTGATGGTCGAGGTGCTGACCAAGTACCTCAAGGACGTGTTCGACCACGACCCGCGCAAGCCGGCGCGCATTCGTGCCTACCGTGGCGGCTACCTGCCGACCGAGCGCCGCGCGGCCGAGCGCGACATGCGCGACGGCCGCATCGACGGGATCATCAGCACGTCCGCATTGGAGCTGGGCGTCGACATCGGCTCGCTGGACGTGGTCGTGCTCAACGGCTACCCGGGCACGGTCGCGGCGACGTGGCAGCGCTTCGGCCGCGCGGGCCGCCGGCAGAAGCCGAGCCTGGGCGTGCTGGTCGCGAACTCGCAGCCGCTCGACCAGTACGTGGTGCGGCACCCGGACTTCTTCGCCGACGCGCCGCCGGAGCACGCGCGCACCGCGCCGGACCAGCCGCTGATCCTGTTCGACCACATCCGCTGCGCCGCGTTCGAGTTGCCGTTCACCGTGCGCGAGCTGTTCGGGCCGATCGAGCCCGAGGTGTACCTGGAGGCGCTGGCCGAGACCGAGGTCGTGCACCGCGAGGGCGAGCGCTGGGAGTGGATCGCCGACAGTTACCCGGCCAACGCGGTGTCGCTGCGCTCGGTCGCCGACGGCAACTTCGTGGTGGTCGACCGCAGCGACGGCCGGCAGGTGATCATCGCCGAGGTCGACTACTCGGCCGCGGCGCTGACCCTGTACGAAGGCGCGATCCACATGGTGCAGTCGACGCCGTACCAGGTCGAGCGGCTCGACTGGGAGGGGCGCAAGGCGTTCGTGACGCGCACGCGCGTGGACTACTACACCGACTCGATCGACTACACCAAGCTCAAGGTGCTGGAGCGCTTCGACGGTGGCGGCGCCGGGCGCGGCGATGCGCATCACGGCGAGGTGCACGTGGTGCGGCGGGTGGCCGGCTACAAGAAGATCCGCTACTACACCCACGAGAACATCGGCTACGGGCCGGTGAACCTGCCCGACCAGGAGCTGCACACCACCGCGGTGTGGTGGCAGCTGCCGCAGGCGGTGCTGCTGGCGTGGTTCGGCTCCAGGCAGGACGCGCTCGACGGCTTCCTCGGCGCGGCGTATGCGCTGCACATCGTCGCGACGGTGGCGGTGATGGCCGATGCGCGCGACCTGCAGAAATCGGTCGGCAACGGCGATGGCGCGTGGTTCGCGACCGCGGATGCGGGCGGGCGCGGGCAGCTGCGCGGGGTCGAGGGCAATGCGCTCGCGGTGGGCGAGATCGAACTCGACCAGGGCCGGCAGTTCGTGCCGACCGTGTACCTGTACGACAACTTCCCCGGCGGCGTCGGCCTGAGCGAGCCGCTGTGGACGCGCCAGGAGGAACTGGTGCGGCGCGCGATCGAGCTGGTCGAGCGCTGCGATTGCCGCTCCGGCTGCCCGGCGTGCGTGGGGCCGGTGCTCGCGGTCGATGAGCACAAGGACGCGATGACGCCGAAGGCGCTGGCGCGGCGGGTGCTGGGTTTGCTGGTCGAAGCCGACGCATCGCGCGACGCGAGCCCGGCATGGGCGTGACGCCGGAGAAACTGCGCGCGCTGCGTTCGCAGGCGGGGCTGGCAGGAAGCCAGGCTTCGTTGCGCACGGTGGTGCCGCCGGTCCCCCAATCCAATCCGATCTCGAAAGATGGAACGGCATCAGCTCCCTCTCTTTCCGCTTGCGGAAGGGGAGGGTTGGGGAGGGGTTGTTCGGAGGACGGCGTACAGCTGAGCCAGAGCACCCCTCCCCAACCCTCCGGTCCTGCCGGACGTTCTTCGTCGCACGAACTGCCACTGGCAGTTCGTAAGCGCGACTCATCACCCCCTTCGCCACGCGAAAGGGAGGGAGCCAAAGCCTCGATCGAATCGCTGCGTCGCCTGCTCGGCGTGCGTGAACGCAAGGTCGTTCCGCTGGTGTCGCGCGGCCCGCTCGACCGCGCCCTGCCCGGCGAGGAAGTCGCCCCCGGCCTGCGCCTGATCGAAACCCACCTGCCGTATCCCGCCCCCGCCACCGCGCTGTCGCTCGCGTTCGCCAAGCGCGACGGCGAGGCGGTCGACCCGCGCGCGCTGCTGTTCTTCGACACCGAGACCACCGGCCTGGCCGGCGGCACCGGCACGCGCGCGTTCATGATCGGCGCGGCGGACTGGCACCACGACCCGCAGCGTGGCGACGGCCTGCGCATCCGCCAGTTGCTGATCACCACGATGGCCGCGGAGCCGGCGATGCTGCGCGCGTTCGCCGGCTGGCTGGCGCCGGGCACGGTGCTGTCCAGCTACAACGGCCGCTGCTACGACTCGCCGCTGCTGAAGACGCGTTACCGGCTGGCGCGCATGGCCTGCCCGATCTCGGCGCTCGACCACGTCGACCTGCTGTTCCCGACCCGGCGCCGTTACCGCGGAGTGTGGGAGAACTGCCGGCTGGCGACGATCGAACGCGAGCTGCTGAAGATCGTGCGCGACGACGACCTGCCCGGCTCGGAGGCGCCGGCGGCGTGGCTGTCGTTTCTGCGCGGCGGCCCGGCCCGCAACCTGCGGCGGGTGGCCGAGCACAACCACCAGGACGTGGTGACGCTCGCGCGCCTGATGGAGCGGCTGGTGCAGGCGCAGGCCGTGCCGGGCTGAGCCGCGCCGGGCGCCATCTCCGCCGCTGGCGGCCGCGCCGGGCCTGCGCACGGGGTGTTTACGCGCCGCACACGCAGCGCGCCGCAGGCTGCCGGCAACCTCCTCCTGCCGGAACTCGCCATGTCCGACCAGACCCCCGCTTCCTCGCACCTGTTGCTCCCGGCGATCGTGCTGGTCCTGGCGGCCGGTGCCTGCGCCACGATGCCGCCGCCCGGCGGCCCGCCGCCGAGCGCGATGTGCAACGCGCAGGGCGCGATCGGCGCGATCGGCCGCGCCCCGACCGCGGACGTGGTCGAGCGCGCGCGTATCGATTCAGGCAGCGCCAGCGTGCGCGTGATCCGTCCCGGCGACGCGGTGACCAAGGACCTGCGCAGCGACCGCCTCAACCTCAACGTCAACGCGCGCGATGCAATCGAGGGGGTGACCTGTGGTTGACCTGGCCTGCTCCCCGACCCCACCGGATCCCGCGCCCGATCCCGGCGCCGAACGCCGCGCGTGGCCGATGCGCACGCGTCCGCTCGCCGCGCATTGGCGCGCGCTGCGCAACGTGACCGAGGCCGAGGCGCGCCCCGCGCCGTCGCCGCACGCCGCGGCGGCCGAGACCACCACGATCACCACGACCCGCGGCACGGCGAGCGGCTTTTCCGCTCGTTGACCCCGATGCCGTCCCCATCCACTCCTAAGGAGTTCGCATGCGCAACCCGATGCTTCCCGTCCTGCTCGCCGCCGCCTTCGGCCTGGCCGGCTGTGCCACCGCCGCGGATCCGCCGATGAGCGACCCGACCCCTCCCGCCACCGCAGACAGCTGCAATCCCGATGCCGCACGCGCCAACGCGCTCGGCAAGGTCGCCACAGCCGCGGTCGTCGAGCAGGCGCGCAAGGACGCCGGTGCGCGCATGGCGCGGGTGCTCAAGCCCGGACAGATGGTGACCATGGAGTACATGGAGGGCCGTCTCAACATCGACGTCGACGCGGGCAACGTGATCACCAACCTGCGCTGCGGCTGAGGCGGCATCCGCTCAGGCCGGGCGACGTTGGGATTGGCCGCCCCATTGCTCCGGCACCGGGAGTCGGCGCGCGTAACGGCGCCGACTGCCAACACGCGGGCACGGGACTAGACTGGGCGCACGCCACCGGAGAAACGCCATGCGCCGCCACCACTGGTTGCTCGCCGCGATCGTGCTGCTCGGGTTGTGGTTCTGGACCCAGCGTCCCGACCAGGGCGGCGAACTGGCCACGCCGGCCACACCGCCCGGCTCGCCGCCGGTGGTGCTGTCCGATGCGCGCCCGCCGCAGCCCGCGGAGGCCGGGCGTTCCCCGGCCAGCGCCTACCCGGAATTCCTGCCGCGCGAGGCGCACGCGGTGCTCGCCGCGATCGCCCGCGGCGGCCCGTACGCCTACCGCCAGGACGGCGGCGTATTCCAGAACCGCGAGCGCCTGCTGCCGGCGCAGCCGCGCGGCTACTACCGCGAGTTCACGGTCGCGACGCCGGGCTCGGACGACCGTGGCGCGCGCCGCCTGATCACCGGCGGCGAGCCACCGGTCGAATACTTCTACACGGAGGACCACTACCGCAGTTTCCGCCGCTTCGAACTGCGCGGCGAGGCGCGGCGATGACCGCGGTCGCGTTGCAGGCGCTGCTCGCCGATGCCGGCCAGAGCGGCGCGTTCTTCGTCGCCGACAGCGACAGCGAGGCGATGGCGCAGGCCGGCGCGGCGCTCGAGTACGAGGTCGTGCGTATCGACCTGCGCGGCTGCGTCGACAAGGACGAGGCGCTGGCGCGATTCGCGCGCGCGCTGGGGTTCCCGGGCTGGTTCGGCGGCAACTGGGACGCGTTCTCCGATTCGCTGCGCGACCTGTCGTGGTTGCCGGCGGCGGGCTACCTGCTGCTGATCGAGCATGCCGCGGCGTGGCGAGAGTCCGAGGACGCGCGCGCCGGCGAGGACTTCGACACCGCGCTCGACATCCTCAATGAGGCGGCCAGCGACTGGGCCGAGCGCGACGTCGCGTTCTGGGCGCTGATCCCGCTGCCCGAGGACGTGCTGGCGACGCTCGAGGCAGGCTGAGCGCAGTCCGGTTCCGAGGCACCAGCCACTCTTCGCCAGTATTCCTTTTGCGAGGACGGGCGCTTCGGTAGGGCGGGTTTCAACCCGCCGCCACCTGGGGCGCTGGCCCGACACGGCGGGTTGAAACCCGCCCTACACGCGGTCGTCGATGCCTTTGACCCCGGCGTGCTTGGCGCAGTGCGCGCAGCAATAGAACCTGCCGTCGTGCTCGGCGCCGTGGCCGATGATCCGGCAACCGCAGTGCGCGCACGCCGGGGCCAGTGCGTGGATCGCGCATTCGAACGAATCGTAGGTGCCGCTCGCGGTCGGGGTGGTGACCGTGAACGCCTTGTCGTAATCGTTGCCGCACACGTCGCAGCGGGCCATCGCACACCTCGCACTCGGGTCGGGCCCGCAGTGTCGCGCCGCGCAGCGCCACGCCAAGTGAAGGTCGCCGCGCGCTGCGCGCCGCCGTGGCTCACGGTTTGCGGGAGCGACCTGCCTGGCGTTGCGCGCGCTTGAGGAACTTCAGCGTCGCCTGCTCCCATTGCCGCGCGCCGCGCGCGCCATCCGAGCCGGCCGCCGCGGCCGCGCGCTGCAGCGAACCGTCGCGCCAGCCGGCGAACACGCGCGGGTCGATATACGCCTTGCGGCACACCGCCGGGGTGTTGCCCAGCTCGTGCGCGACCCGTTTCACTACCTCGTTCTGCGCCGCGGCCAGCGCGGTCTCGCTCGGCGGGTTGGCCGCATCGCCGGGCAGCGGCGTCGCCGCGAACTGCTGGAACGCGGTCAGGGTGCCGCCCCACGTGCGGAAGTCTTTGGCGGTGAACGCCTCGCCCATCGCCGCACGCAGGTAGTCGTTGACCTCGCCCGAGTCGACCGGCTGCACCGCGCCGTCGTCGTCGCGGTACTGGAACAGCGCCTGCCCCGGCAGCTGCTGGCAGCGCCGGATCAGCCCGGTTAGGCGGCGGTCGTCGAGCACCACGTCGTGCTCGAGCCCGCCCTTGCCGCGGAAGCGGAACCGCGCGCGTCCGTCCTGCACGAACGCGACGTGGCGGTTGCGCAGCGTGGTCAGGCCGTACGACTTGTTGCTGCGCGCGTAGGCGTCGTTGCCGACCCGCACCAGCGTCTCGGCGAGCAATGCCACCACCATCGCCAGCACCTTGTCGCGCGGAAACCCGGCCAGGGCGAGGTCGGCGCGCAGGCGCCGCCGCAGCCGTGGCAGCGCTTCGCCGAACGCGACCACGCGCGCGAACTTGCCGTCGCCGCGCACGCGTTGCCAATGCGCGTGGTAGCGGTACTGCTTGCGCCCGCGCGCATCGCGGCCGGTCGCCTGCAGGTGGCCATCGGCGCGCGCGCAGATCCACACGTCGGTGTAGGCCGGCGGGATCGCGAGCGCGCGGATGCGGTCGAGCGTGTCCTGGTTGCGCACCGCGCGGCCGCCGGCATCGAGGTAGCGGAAGCCCTTGCCCGCGCGACGGCGGCGCAAGCCCGGCTCCAGGTCGCTGACGTAGCGCAGGCCGCTGTCGGTGGCGGCCTGGGCGTTGTCGTGGTTGTTGGCGGTGATGGCGTTGGCGGGTGTGCGCGGCATGGGCGCAGGATCGCGGCGCGGGCGTCAAGGGCGTGGGAAGCCGGTGTGGCCGGCGCTCGCGTCAGGAAAAAAGAAAGCGGGCCGGAGCCCGCTTTCTTTCCTCGTCAGGACAAATCGTGATGCCGATACAGCTGTGCACCACATCAACTACGACTACGCGGCCGCGCGGGCTTCACCGTCCGGCCCGCGCTAGACGCGCGGTCACGCTAATGCCCTGCGAACCAGTGGTTCGCAAGCAGGGCATTAGCGCCCATCGTTGTCCGCGTCGCCGGGCATGGCGCGCTCGGCGCGGTGCCAGGCGGCCTTGACCGCGTTCTTGGCGCGGTCCCAGGCGAGCTCGGAGTTGCCCTTGAACTTCTCGTACTCGGACTTGAGCTCATTCTCGGCCTGGTCGAAGCCGCGGTCGCCGTAACGGCCGTAGCCTTCGTAGCCGGTGCGGTACGCGCCTTCGTAGTCCTCGAACTTGCGCCCGGGCTCGTAGTAGCTCTCGCTGTTGTACTGGTTCTTCCAGTAGTTGTTCTCGGTGGTCGGATCGATGTTGCGTGGGTTCTTCTGCGTCGCCATCAGAACGTCTCCTTTGTGTCGTCCTCTGTCTCGCGGCCAGGGGATGCCTCGAGTCGGATCAGGCTAGCGACGCGGACGTTAGGCGTGGATAAAGAAAATGTCGCGACAACGTGCATATCAGTGAATGGTTCATCGCCCTACCCGTCCGCCATGGCGCCGCCCGACGCGGTTGCCGGCAAGCGCGCATAACGCCACGCGATCAACACCGCGCCAGCCAGCAACACCGCCGCGATCAGAAACGGCGCGCCGGGCAGGTGCAGCGGCGCGAGCTCGCCGATGAACAAGCCGAAACTGCCGGCGAAGATCGCCGGGCCGATGATCCCGGCCAGGCTCACCAGGCTCATCAACGCGCCCTGGATGCGGCCCTGCACGTCGGCGCCGACCTGGCGCGTGATCAACGCCTGGGTCGCCGGCGCCGCGAGCGCCCACAGCGCGCTGATCGGGATGCCGACCAGGAACATCCAGCCCACGCCGGCGAAGCCGTAGATCACGAACCCGACCACGCCGCAGCCCAGGCCGAACATTAGCGCGCGGCGCTCGCCCAGGCGCTTGACCACGCGCCCGACCAGCACCGCGTTGACGATCACGCTGCACACGCCGACGGCGGCCAGCACCCAGCCGACCTCGCGCGGGCCCCACTGGTACTGGTAGTCGGCGAACAGCACGAAGATGCTCGGGTACACGTAGTGCGCGAGGTTGGCGATGAACACCACCGCCGCCAACCCGAACACCTGCGGGTAGCGCTTGAGCAGCAGCAGCGACCCCAGCGGGTTGGCGTGCGACCAGTCGAACTTCACCGCGCGTTTTTCCGCCGGCAGCGATTCGGGCAGCACGAACAGGCCGTACAGGAAGTTCAGCAGCGCCAGCCCGGCGGCGAACCAGAACGGCAGGCGCAGGTCGACCGCGCCGAGCCAGCCGCCGATCAGCGGCCCGACGATGAAGCCGAGCCCGAAAGCCGCGCCGATCATGCCGTAGCTCCTGGCGCGCTGCGCAGGCTCCGTGACGTCGGCGACGTAGGCATTGGCGGTGGTGAAGCTCGCCGAGGTGATGCCGGAGATGATGCGGCCGACCAGCAGCCACGGCAGCGAGTTGGCCAGCGCCATGAAGATGAAGTCGAGCCCGAGCCCGAGGCACGACATCAGGATCACCGGGCGCCGGCCGTGGCGGTCGGACAGCGCGCCCTGGATCGGCGCGGTCACGAACTGGATCAGCGCGAACACGGTGCCGAAGATCCCGACCCAGTACGCGGCCGTCGCGGTGTCGCCGCCGACGAAGTCCTCGATCAGGTGGGGCAGCACCGGAATGATCACGCCGAACGCGAGCACGTCGATCAGCACGGTGACGAAGATGAAGATCAGCGCGGCGCGGCGCGCACGCGGGGCAGAGGATGCCATCGGGAAATGGTGGGGAACTTTGGGAGGCGCGCAGTCTAGCGCGGCGGTGCTCTTGAACTGCAGACGCGTGGCTGTCGTAGATCCGAGCCTGCGCGGATCGGATTGTCACCCGTGCAGGAGGATGCCTTCGCCGCGACGGGCAGCAGCGATCCGAGCAGGCTCGGATCTACAGCGGCGCGGAGGCCGCGCGGCGAGCGGCTACGCGCCGGCCTGCGCCTGGTGCGCGCGGTCCTCGCGGAAGTTGTTCGGCAGCCGGTTGTGGATCGCGCAGGCGGCGACCGCGGCGTGGCCGACCGCGACGCTGATCTGGTTGAGCGCGCTGACGATGTCGCCGATCGCGTAGAGGCCGTCGACCGAGGTCTGCTGGTGCTTGTCGACGACCAGCGCGCCCTCGTCATCGCAGCGCGCACCCAGCGCCAGCGCGAGCGCCGACTGCGCGTCGCCACCGAGCACCGGGTACAGGGTGTCGAAGCGCCACGGCTCGCCGTGCGCGAACTCGACCACGCAGCCGCGCTCGTGGCGCAACGCGCTGGCCGGCGGCAGCAGCGCGACGTGCGCGCGCCGTGCGCGCGCGGCGTGCTCGGCATCCGGTTCGCCGTCCTGCGAGCGCACCACCGCGACGCTGCGCGAGAACGTACGCAGGAACAACGCGTGCTCGATCGCCTGCTCGACCGGGCCGTACACCGCGATGCGCTCGTCGCTGGCCTCGAAGCCGTCGCAGACCGCGCACAGGCGCACCGCGCCGCTGTCGATCGCCTCGTCGAGCTGCTCCATCGCCGGCATGCGGTCGACCACGCCGCTGGCGAGGCAGACGTAGTGCGCGCGCCACTGGCGGCGGCCGTTGCCGGCGATGAAGTCGTCGCCGTCGCGCTGCAGGGTCTCGATGCGGCCGTCGATGATCGGCACCGCGAAATCCTGCGCCTGCGCGCGCAGCCGCTGCAGCAGCGTGCTGCCGGCGACGCCGCCGGGAAAGCCCGGACAGTTATGGCTGGTCGGGATCCAGCGCGCACGGCTGTGGCCGTCGTCGACCACCAGGATGCGGCGATGGAAGCGCGCGAGGTAGGTGGCGGCGGTCAGGCCCGCGGGGCCGCCGCCGATGACCAGGCAGTCGAGCGTGGCGGCCGGCGCGGCGCTGCCGCGCGCACGCCGGTTGTCAGCGGCCGGGGCCGACGTCGATGAACTGGAGGAATTCGGCGCGGGTGCGGGCGTCATCACGGAAGCTGCCGAGCATCTTCGAGGTGATCATGCTGACCCCGCGCTTGTGCACGCCGCGTGTGGTCATGCACTCGTGCGCGCCCTCGATCACCACCCCGACGCCGCGCGGCATCAGCACGTGCTGGATGCAGTCGGCGATCTGCGCGGTCATCTTCTCCTGCACCTGCAGCCGCCGCGCGTAGGCCTCGACCACGCGCGCGAGCTTGCTGATGCCGACCACCTTGCCGTCGGGCAGGTAGCCGACGTGGGCCTTGCCGATGATCGGCGCCATGTGGTGCTCGCAGTGGCTCTCGAACTCGATGTCGCGCAGCACGATCATCTCGTCGTAGCCGGCCACTTCCTCGAAGGTTCGCGCGAGGTACTCCGGCGGGGTCTCGGCGTAGCCGCTGAACCAGTCGCCGTAGGCGTCGACCACGCGCTTGGGGGTGTCGATCAGGCCTTCGCGGCGCGGGTCGTCGCCGGCCCAGCTCAGCAGCGTGCGGACGGCGGCCTCGGCCTGTTCGCGGGTCGGCTTGTCGTCGGCGTTGGGTCCGGGGCTGGCCATGGTGGGCATCGCGATGGGGGACGCGCATCGTACTCCACGCGCTCGCTGCGACGACAACGCGCCATGTAGAAAGCGGGGCCGCTTTCGCGGCCCCGCTGGGTGGATCACTTTTTTAGGTGTGGCTCAGCGACCGGCCACCGCTGGACGCGGCGGCGTTCTTCAGGACGTGCGCCAATGGCGCAAAAGCGTCCCTTATCGCCCATCCCGGTCCGCGTCGCCGGGCATCGCGCGTTCGATGTGATGCCAACCGTCGCGCACGGCGCCGCGGGCTTCGTTCCAGGCCAGGCGCGAGTCGGCGCGGGTCGCGTCCCACTTGCGCTCGAGGTCGCCTTCGACATCCTCGAACTTCTGGCCGCGGTACTGGCCGTAGGTGTCGTAGCCGTACTTGTAGGCCGGCTCGTAGTCGGTCCATTCGCGGCCGGCGCTGTAGTACGGGGTGTTGCGGTATTCGTTCTTGAAACCGCTGATGTACTCGGTCGGGTTGACGGCTTCGGCGATCGAATCACCGGCCTTCGCGCCCATCACGCCACCGGCGATCGCGCCGACCACGCTGCCGACCGGACCGGCCACCGAACCGACCGCCGCACCGGTCACCGCGCCTGCTACCGCACCCGTGCCTGCACCGAGGCTATGGTCTTTCTTGACGTCGCTCATCTCGTACTCCGTTTGACTGGTGGGGGAACCTGCGCCCACGGCGCCGGTGCCATCCAACCTAGTCGCGCCCCGGTGCAACCCGAGTGAAGCGCGCGCAGAATTTTCTGAATGGCATAAACCGTTCAGCCGCGATTGCGGCATCTTTCCCAGTCAAGATTTCCGCAGCGCCTGCCGTGCCGACGCGCGAGGACGCGGCGATCAGAACGCGCTCGACGCCGACTCGCGCGCCTCGCCGATCAGCGCCGACTCGCGTCCGGGCAGGTCCATGCTGACGGTGTTGCGGCCGACGCCGCGCGCGCTGCGCAGCGCCTGCGCGGTGCGCGCGAGCAGCGCCGGCACCGACTCGCCGCGCTGAGAGCTGGCCATGCCGATGCTGACGCTGACCGCGATCTCGTGGCCGTCGATGCGGAACGGGCGCAGCGCGAAGCTGTCGGCGACCCGGCGCGCGAGGTGGTGGCAGTCTTCCGGCGGGCAATTGGTGACCACCGCGAAGCCGTCGCCGGGCATGCGCGCGATGGTGTCGTCGGGGCGCAGCACCGCGCGGATGCGCACCAGCGCCTGCTGCAGCACCGCATCGCCGACCGCGCGGCCGTAGCGTTCGTTGATTTCGCCGAAGCGGTCGAGGTCGAGCTGCAGCACGCCGTAGCTGCGTGCGCCGAGGCTGCCCAGTTGGTGCCAGGACTCGAGCATCTGCTCGAGCGCCTCGCGGTTGAGCGCGCCGGTCAGCGGGTCGCGGCCGAGGGTCTGTTGCGCGAGCACCGCGATCCGGTGGCGGTTGGCCGCGTGCTGGCTCAGCGCCAGTGCCAGCACCGCCGATTCGATCACCGCCGCCAGCGGCAGCGCGCGCTCGGCCCACGGCGCGTTGACGAGGCCCAACTGGTTACTGGCGGCCAGCGCCGCGACCGCGAACAGCGGCGTCCAACCCAGCAAGTAATAGCTGGCGTAGGTGGCGCCGCGCTGCCAGGCCAGCACTGCCACCGCGAGCAGCACCGGCACCGTGCAGATCAGCAGCGCGTTGCCGACCAGGTAGTACCAGCCATGCACGCGCGCGCCGCCGAACAGCAGCGTCGCCAGCAACGCCAGGTGCGCCCAGAACAGCACCTTGACCGCGATCGCGCCGCGCGGCAGCAGGCGGTCGAGTTCGAGGAAGCGCCAGGTGAACACCAGCTGCAGCGCCACCGCCAGGGTCGCCATTGCCCAGTTGCCGGTCGCGCCATAGGCGGCGAGGTTGGCCAGGCCCCAGATCTCGCCGGCGTCGCCGGACAGCAGCAGCGCATGGATGCCCGCGGCGGTGAGGTAGCCGGCGTAGCTCAGGTACAGCAGGTCGCGGAACGCGACGTAGATGCCCAGCATCGCCACCGCCATCAGCATCAGCACGGTGAACGCGGCGATGGCGTAGCGCGCGTGCGTGCGCTGCCCATGCGCGATCTCGCCGGCGCTGGCCAGGCGCAGGCGCAGCGGCTGCGTGGTCATGCCGTTGACGCGCAGGTAGGCGACGGACGCGGCCGGCCAGCCGCTGGGCAGGCTCAGCACCCAGCCGCGACGCAGCAGCTGCGAGCCGCCCTGCCCGGATTCGCGCACCACGCGCGGCTCGGCCGCCGGCGGGTAGAAGGTGACCGGGCCCAGTCCCTGCGCGCCTTCGAGCACCAGCAGCGTGTCCTCGCCTGGGGCGATCGCCGCGTCGGTGGTCAGGCGCAGCCAGTAGCTGCCGACCCGCTGCGGCAGCACCACGCGGGCGACGCGGCCGCGCGCGCCGGCGTCGACCCGTGCCAGCACCGGCGCCGAGGCCGGCGGCCCGTCGAGGTCGTCCTGGGTCAGCAGCAACTCGGCCTGCAGCGACTGCGCCGCCAGCGGCGGCGCGCACAGGCCGGCCACCAGCAGCAGGAGCAGCACCGCACAACCGCGCACCAACTCGCGCATTCGGGACCTCGAGGCCGCCGCGCGGATGCGCGTCCGGACGCGAGTCTAGCCGGGACCCGGCGCCGGAACTGTGCGCCCGGCCCCGGCCCCGGGGGCGCGCAACCGCGCGGCCAGCCCGGACACGCGCGCGGCGTGGCGGCCGAGCGCGGCGCGCAGCACCGGCTCGCTCGCGCACAGGTGCAGTTCGCGGCGCGCGCGGGTCAGCGCGGTGTACAGCAGCTCGCGCGAGCCGCTGCGCGCGTCGGCGCGCGGCAGTTGCAGCCAGACGCTGTCGAACTCCGAGCCCTGCGCCTTGTGCACGGTCATCGCGAACGCGCCGGCGTGCGCGGGCAGCGACGCCGGGTGGAACGGCCGCACGCCGTCGGCGCCGCCCGCGAACCAGGCCACGGCCGCGCCGTCGTCGCCGCGTCCCCCAAGGGGATTTCCGTCGGGGCGCCAGCACACGCCGATGTCGCCGTTGAACAGGCCGTGGCGGTAGCTGTTCTGGGTCACCAGCAGCAGCCGGCCGTGGAAGTACGGGTTGCGGTGGGCGCCGGCCAACGCCTCCTCGATGCGCGCGTTGAGCAGGGCCGCGCCCTGCGGGCCGTCGCGCAACGCGGTCAGCAGGCGCACGCGCGCGGCCTGGGCGAGCGCGGCGGCCGGGTCGGCGGCCGCGCCGATCGCGCGCCAGGCGCGCAGCAGCGGTTCGCGGGTCGCGCCGGCCAGTGGGTCGTGCAGGTCTTCGTGGAAGTGCACGCCGGCCAGGGTGCCGGCGCGCAGCAGCGCCAAAGCGGTATCGGCGTCGCCGGCGCGCACCGCGTCGGCCAGCGGCGCCAGGTCGAGTGCGTCGGACTGGCGGTAACCGCGCCGCAGCTGCACGCGGTGTCCGGCCAGCGGCGAGGAATCCGCGGGATCGGCCGGGATGGCATCCGCGGTCGCGGCGCCGAGGAACGGGGCCAGCGCCTGCGCGGCCTCCAGCGACAGGCTGTCGCCGTCACCGGCCGCATCGACGATCGCGGCGAGCACGTCGCCGGCCTCGACCGACGGCAGCTGGTCGCGATCGCCGAGCAAGACCAGTCGCGTACCGTCGGCGACCGCATCGACCAGCTTGCACATCAGCGGCAGGTCGACCATCGAGGCCTCGTCGACCACCACCACGTCGAACGGCAACGGATGGTCGGCGTGGTGGCGGAAGCGCGGGCTGTCCGGGATCGTGCCGAGCAGGCGGTGCAGCGTGCGCGCCTCGGCCGGCAACCCGTCGCACCACGCCGGCTCGACCCCGGGCAGCGCGCGCAACGCCGCGCTCGCGGCGCGCAGGCTTTCGGCCATGCGTTCGGCGGCGCGCCCGGTCGGCGCGGCCAGCGCGATCCGCGGCGGCGCGCTGCCGGCGTGCCGGGCCTGCGCGAGCAGCAACAGCAGCAGGCGGGTGATCGTGGTGGTCTTGCCGGTGCCGGGGCCACCGGTGACCAGCAGCAGCGGCCGCAGCAGCGCCAGCGCCGCCGCGCGCGCCTGGCGGTCGCCGCTACGCGCGTCGGGAAACAGGGTGGCGAACAGCGGCGCCAGCGCGGGCGCGTCGATCGTCGGCAGGGCCTGCGCCGCGATCCGGCGCAGGCCAGCGGCGAGGCGGCGCTCGTACTCGCGGTAGCGGCGCAGGTAGAGCAGGCCTTGCTCGAGCACCAGCGGCGCGCCGGGGTCGGCGGGCGCGTCCGGCCCGGGCGTGGCGACCCAGGCCGACGCCGCGAGCGCGGCCTGCCAGTCGCGCGCGTCGGGCCACTCGACCGGGTGATCGAGCAGCAGCCCGGGGCGCGCCGGATCAAACGCGGCATGGCCGTGGCCGATCGCCAGCGAGGCCAGCGCCGCGCCGGTAAACACGCTGTCCGGCGTGTCCGCGCCGGTGTGCGCCGGGTCGAGCCGGCGCAGGCTCTGGGCGAGCGCGTGGTCGACCACGCGCAACGCGCCATGGCGGTAGAGCGCGTCGAGCAGGCTCATGCGCGCGCCTCGCTTGGGTCGTGGCCAGGCGCGGCGAACAGAGCGTCGAGCGCGTCGACCAACGCCGCGGCCGGCTGCTGCGCGTGCACCCCGGGCGAGGCCGGGTCGTGCGCATCGAGGCCGCGGCAGAACAGATAACGCACGCCGCCGAAATCGCGCGCGTAATCGTAGCCGTCGCCGAGGCGGAAGCGCAGCCAGCGGTGCAGCGCCAGGGTGTAGATCAGCGCCTGCAGCGTGTACTCGCTGTCGGCCATCGCCTGCGCGACCGCGGTGGCGTCGTACGCCGGCAGCCGGTTGGACTTGTAGTCGAGCACGTAATAGCGGCCCTCATGAGCGTAGACGAGGTCGATCTTGCCGGTCATCAGGCCTTCGAGCCGGCGCCGCGCGCCGAACGCGTGGCGCTCGCGCAGCACCCCGTGCGCGTGCAGCACTGCCAGCAGTTCGTCGACGTGGGTCGGTTGCAGCGCGAAGTGGAATTCCATCTCGGCGCGGCGCGCGTCGGCAGGCAGCTCGCACAGGCGCACGCCCTCGGGCAGGGCGACGTTGAGGGTCTGCCCAACCAGCGCGGCGAGCAGCGGCAGGCCGTCGTCGAGGTCGGCCTGCGCGTAGCCTTCACCGTGCAGCGCCGCGCGCAGCGGCGCGTCCTGCGCGGGCGGCGCGCTGCCGTCGCAGACCCCGCGCCAGGCGGCGAAATCGACGTGCTCGAGCGCGGCGTGCAGCACGTTGCCGAAGCGGCTACCGCTGTAGCGCCGGTCGAACGCGGGCTCGTTTACGGCGTCGGCCGCGCGCGGCAGCGCGTCGACGGCGCGGGTTTCGTCGGCGGCGCCGCGCTCGCCGGCCTCGGCGCGAGCCAACGGGATTTCATCGGCAGCGGCGGCGCTGCCCTGTCCGGCGGCCTCGTGGGTGAGCTGGGTGAAGCTGTACACCCACCAGTCGCGCGCCAGCGTGCGGCGCGCGCGGCGCGCGGCGGGCAGCGCGCCGGCGTCCGGTGGCGGCAGCGGCGCGAGCCGCGGCGGTGGCAGGCCGCTGGCATCGACGACGATGCCGTGGTCTTCCGGCAACGAGGCCAGATCGCCGAGCATCGCCGCCAGCGGGGTGTCGTCGTGGCGGTACAGCGGTCCGCCCGCGAGCCACAGCGCGTGGCGGGCGCGGGTCAGGCCGACGTACAGCAGGCGCGCGTCCTCGGCGCGTTCCTCGCGCTGCCAGGCCCGGGTCGCCAGCGCCCACTGCGCGTCGTCGCCGGGCAGCTGCAGCACCCGGCCATCGGCGCTCGCGTTGGTGTCGGCAGACGCCAGCAGCGCCGCCGGCACCTCGCACCAGCGCCCGGGCTTGCGCTCCTTGCCAATGCCCGCGAACGGCAGCAGCACCAGCCCGAACTCCAGGCCCTTGCTCTTGTGCAGGGTCATCACCTGCACCCGGCGCGCATCGGACTCCAGCCGCAGCTGCTGGGTCTCGTCGAAATCGTCGGCCTGGGCGATGCGCGTGCGCAGCCAGTCGACCAGGCCGTGCAGGCCGAGCGCGCGGCGGTCGGCTTCCTGCAGCGCCTCGCCGAGCTGCAGCGTGTTGGTGAGGCGGCGCTCGCCATCGCCCAGCGCGAGCAGCCGCGGCGCGTGCTGCGCGCACAGGTCGGTGACCAGCGCCAGCGGGCCGTGGCGCTGCCAGCGCTCGCGCCAGGCCAGGGCGCGCAACTGCCAGTCGCGCTGCCAGGCCGCATCGCTGTCGCCGCGCGCGATCGCGTGCGCGTCCAGGCCGAGCAGCACCGTGGCCAGCGCGGCGCGCAGGCGGCCGTCGTCGCCGGGCTGCAGCAGCGCCTCGAACAAGGCCAGCAACTCGAGCGCCTGCTCGCTCGCGTACAGGCTCTGGCGGCCGGCGGCGACCGCGGGGATGCCGGCCGCGACCAGCGCCGCCTGCACCTGCGCGGCCTCGGCGTGGCTGCGCACCAGCACCGCGATGTCGGCCGGTTGCAGTGCGCGGCCCACGATCGTCGCGTCGCCGTCGCGCGCGGCGTGCAGCACGCCATGGATCTCGGCGACGCAGGCGCGGGTAGCGAGCTCGCGCGACTCCGGCGCGCTCCATTGCGCGGACTTGCGGCCGTCGGCGGGTGGCGGCAGCGCGCGCACGGTCAGCGCCGGCGCGGGTCGGCCGGCGCGCTGGAAATCGGCGTCGGCGACCCGGCCCCCGGCGGTCACCGGCCGGAACGCGATGCGTTCGTCGACGAACGCGCCCGCGCCGGCGCGCGCGTACAGCGCGTCGACCGCGCGCAGCAGCGCCGGGCGCGAGCGGAAGTTGTGCGCCAGCGGCGGCGCGTCCTGCGCGCTCGCGGCGGCATCGAGGTAAGTGTGCACGTCGCCGCCGCGGAAGCGGTAGATCGCCTGCTTCGGGTCGCCGATCAAAAACAGCGCCGGCGCGTCGTGATCCGCGACGGTGGCCTCGTCCACCTCGACCAACGCGCCGTCGTCGCGATCCGCCGCGCCGCCGAACACGCGCGCGAAGATCCCCCACTGGCGCGGGTCGGTGTCCTGGAATTCGTCGACCAGCGCCACCGCGTACTGCGCGCGCAGTCGCCGGGCGAGCGCGGCGCCGTGCGGGCCGTCGAGGGCGGCGGCGACGCCGTCGATCAGGTCGTCGTAGGTCTGCTCGCGGCGCAGGCGCTTGAGCTGCGCGAGCCGCGCGCCGGCTTGGGCGCGCACGCGGTGCACCAGCGCGACGCCCTGCGCGGCCAGCCACTGCTCGCGCGCGAGGTCGGCGGCGAACCACGCGGCCAGCGCGTCAAACAGCGGCGAGGCCGGCACGTCGTCCTCGCGCCCGGCCTTGGCGCACTCGCGCAGGCGCGCGGGCGTGAGCTTGTCCAGGTGCGCGGCGTCGCGCACGAGGGTGCCGCCGGCCACGCCCTGCGCGAGCGACGCCCACGCCTGCGCGTAGCTGGCCGCGCGCGCCTTGCGGCCGTCGATGACCTTGGCGTCGATCGCGGCATCGAGCCGCGCGCGCGCGTCGTCGCCGTGCGCGCCCTGCGCGGCGCGCAGTGCGGCGAACGCCTGGGTCAAGCCCGGCAGCGGGTCGGGGCTCGGCGACGGCAGCGCCGGCAGCACGCGCGTGGCGCGCAGCAACGCGCCCAGGTCGGCGGCGAGCGCGTCCGGGCCGCCCGGCCAGTGCCGCTGGAGCAACTGTGCGTCGAGCGGATCGGCGCCGAGTGCGCGCCACAGGTCGGTCGCGACCGCGGCGCGCAGTTCGCGGTCGCCGCCGACCATGGTCGGGGCCACGAACGCCTGCCCGGTTTCCAGCGCGTGCTCGCTCAACGCGCGCGCACAGAAGCCGTGGATGGTGAACACCGCGGCCAGGTCGATCTCGTGCGCGGCACGTTGCAGGCGCGCGCGCAGCGCCACCGCGTCCTCGCGCTGCAGCTGCGCCTCGATCAGGGTGCGGGTCAGCGCGACCTCGGCGTTGTCGTCGTCCCGGTACGCCGGCAAGTCGGTGGCGATGCGCGCGGCCAGCTGCAGGCGCCGGCGCAGGCGTTCGCGCAGCTCCTGGGTCGCCGCCTCGGTGAAGGTCACCGCGAGCACCTGGCTCACGCGCAGGCCACGCTCGATCACCAGCCGGGTGACCAGCGTCGCCAGGGTGTAGGTCTTGCCGGTGCCGGCGCTGGCCTCGATCAGGCGCAGGCCGCGCAGCTCGAGGTCGAGGTAGGGGTCGCGCGCGACGGCGCCGGTAGCAGGCAGGTTCATGCCGTGGCCTCGTCGCTGCGGCCGTGGAGCACGGCGTCGAACACGATCGTCGCGATCGCGCGGAAGCTCTCGCCCAGCTCGTCATTGGCGGCAGTGTCGCCAAATGGGTCGCGGCCGCGGAGCGCGAGGCGCGCGCTGGCGGTGCTCGCCTCGCCCCAGCTGCGGTCGCTGCCGTGCCACTGCTGCTCGGCCTTGCCCCAGCCGTCCTTGCCTTGCGCGTGCGCGTCGTACCAGAGCCAGCCGGCGCGCGGCCCGAACGGCAGCGGTTCGCGCAGGCCGTGGCGGCGCAGGGTCAGCAGCGCGCGCAACGCGGCGCGCGCCGCTTCGCGTGAGATCGGTTCGCGCCGGTGCGGGCCGGGGTCGCCGGTGCTGCCGGCGAATTGCAGCAACGCGTGCGGTTCGCCCAACGCCGACAGCACCAGCCAGTCGAGGCCGTGCGCGACCTGCGCCGGGCCGTGCAGCTCGTCGAAGCGCAGCCGCACGAGCGCGTCGGAATACAAGCCCTCGACGCAGCCGTGCAGGCGGGTGCCGTCGAGTTCGAGTTCGAACGTGCGCGATTGCGGCAGCGCCGGCTGGTCGTAGGTGTCGCGCCACTGCGCGAACGCGTCGGCGTACGGCCGCACCTCGCCGAGCAGGGCCGCCAGCTGCTGCCGGCCGAGCGGCCCGGACGGCAGCAGCGCGCGCGCGCGCAGGTGGGCGTGCAGCGCGTCGCCATCCAGCGCGCGGTCGCCGGCGACGCAGGCGTCGAACACCGCCTGCTGCAGCAGCTGCCGCTGCAGGCCGCGGCCGGGCAGCACCAGCGGCTCGACGTCGTCGGCGTGATCGGCCTCCTCGGGCAAGCGCAGCGCGAGGCGCTGGCGCAGGAACGCCGCCGGCGGGTCGCGCAGGAATGCGCGCAAGTCGGCCAATGCGACGTCGCTGTCGACCTCCTCGCTGCGCGCGTCCAGCGGTGCGGTGAGCCAAGCGCCCAGCTCGTGGCGTTCGCCGTGGCTCGCGGCCGCAGCAGGACGCCATTCGCTGCGGTAGCTGAAGCGGCGCGGCTCGGGCTCGCCGCCGGCCTCGTCGGCCGCGCCGAACGCCGCCGCCGCGAACGGCTGCAGCGGCTGGCGCACCACCAGCGCGGCGCGCGCGTCGTCGCCGGCGTGGTAGCGCGCGGCGGCGTCAAGCAGCTCGGCCACCAGCACCGACGGCTCGCGCTCGCTGCCGTCGCGCGGGTCGGCGCCCAGGTAGCTGAGGTAGAACACCTCGCCGGCCGCGGCCAGCAGTTGCAGGAACAGGAAGCGGTCGTCGTCGCGCAGCGAGCGGTCGCCGCGGCGGCGTGCGGCGGTGTCCAGTTCGGCGGTGAGCTGGTTGAGGCCGCCGCTGGGGTCGCGACGCGGGTAGTCGCCGTCGTTCATGCCGAGCAGGCAGATCACCCGGAACGGGATCAGCCGCATCGGCACCATGCGCCCGAAGCTGACGCCACCGGTGAGCAGCGGCGCGCGCGTGTCGGCTTCGGCCAGCACGGCCTGGAAATGCGCGCGCACCACGTCCGGCGGCACCGGCGCGTCGAAGCCGGCGGCCTGCGCGTCGGCAGCGAACGCGTCGAGCAGCGTGCGCAGGCGTTCGAGCGTGCGCTGGTCGGCGGGCTGGCGCGGCAGCTCGGGCAGCAGCGCGTCGAGCAGGCCGAGCAGGCGGTCGCGCCATTGCGACGGGGTCATCGCCGAGGCGAACGCGCGCTCGTGCCGGGCGAGCACGCGCAGCACGCGGATCAGCGCGCCGAGCGCGTCGAGCGCGCTGCCTTCGATGTCGGCGTAGGGCGCGACGCCGGCAATATCGACGTCACTGCCACTGGCATGGCCAAGCAGCAGCCGATCGAGCGCGAACGCCCAGGTGCTGGCGTCGTCGGCGGGCGCGTCGTGGCGCGCGCGGTGCTCGGCGTTTAGCCCCCAGCGCGCACCGGCGGCCTGCAGCCAGCCGCGCAGGCGTTCGAGTGCGGCGGCATCCAGGCCCGCCTGCTCGGCCAGCGCCGGCGTCGCGAGCAGGTCGAGCACCTCGTTCAAGCCGAAACGCGAGACCGGCAGCGCCAGCAGGCGCACGAACACCTGCGCCAGCGGCTCGGCCGCGAGCGGGCTGGTGTCGGCCAGGGTGTAGGCGATGAACTCCGCGCGCCCGGCGAGGCCACCGAACACCGCCTGCACGTGCGGCACGTACGGGTCGATGTCCGGCGCCAGCACCGCGATCTCGCGCGGCTGCAGCGGCGGGTCGAAGCGCGGGTCGTCGAGCAGCCCGCGCAGCTGGTCGTGCAGCACCTGCACCTCGCGCAGCGGGGTGTGGCAGGCGTGCACCTGCACGCTGGGGTCGTCGCGCTCGATGCCGGTGCGCCACGGCATCGGCGGCGGCGCGCGCCGGTGCAGCAAGTCGCGCTGCAGGCGTTGCAGCAGGGTGTCGGCCTGCGGGCGGTCGTCGTCGCGTTGCTCGGGGTCGGCGTAGGCGGCGATCTCACCGGACGGGTGCACGACCTCGTAGCCACCGAGCACCGCCATGAAGTCGCGCCCGGCCGCGCCCCAGGCCTGCAGCAGCGGGTTGTCGTCTTCGCCGCCAAAACCGGCGTCGTCGCCGTGACGCAACCGCTCGGCCAGCGTGCGCAGGTCGCCCCAGTACTTGCGCGTCGGCGTCGGCAGGTAGAAATGCAGGGTGCCGACGCGCGCCTGGCTCGCGATCACGCGCAGCACGTCCGGCGAGACGTTGAGCGTGGCGAACGCGAACAGCCGCGACGGCAGCCCGGCCGGCAGCGGCGCTTCGTCGCCCGCAAAGCGCGCCAGGTAGTCGTCGATCCGCCGCGCCCGGTGCATGCGACCGCCGGCGATGCGCCGCCACAGCAGCGCCTGCGGATCGCGCGGCGCCTGCCCGGCCTCCCAGCGCAGCAGCCAGTCGCGGCGCCAGGCCTGGTACTTCTCGAACGTCGCCGCCAGCTCGCCGGCCAGCGACCACGGCTTGAGCGGGTCGTCGCCGCCGCTGCCCTCGAGGTAGGCGCGCAGCGGCCGCAGTGCCGGCTCGCGCAGCACTGCCGGATCGGACAGCGCCGCGTACAGCCGCCAGCGCAGCGCGTCGGCATCGAGGTCCTCGCCGCGGCCGGGCACGTTGGCATCGAGCGCGCGCTGCACGAACTCGCCGGGGGTGAGGAACTCGAGGTTGGCGGCAATCCCGTGCGCCTGCGCCAGCGTCGCCTGCAACCAGCGCCGCATCGCCACCTGCGGGATCAGCACCAGGTCCGGCGCCAGCAGCGGCTGGCCCGGCGCCGGCGTGCGCAGCTCGGTGGCGAGCAATCCGGCCAGCACGTCCAAGGCATTGGAGTGGTAGAGGCGGAAGTCGGGCGCGGCGGGCATGGCGCATCTTGCCGCAGGGGCGTCGCAGCCGGCGAGATCCGCGGTTGCCGTTGGGTTTGATCTCGGGCTCTTCGCTTTGTCCGCGCCGTAGAGCTCGCCGACAAATCGCCGGGAGCGATTTGGACCGCCGCAGGCGCCCGCGAAGCGGGTGAGGCACATGGATGTGTCGAAGTCCGCACCGGAGGGCAAAGGGGGAAAAGGCGCCCTTGTCTGAGCGCAGCGAGTTGGGGCGCCGTACCCTTTGCTCGAGGAGCGCAGGGAACCGGAGACGGCTTCATCGTCTCCGGCGAGCGTCCGGCGCCAACGGTTTTGGTTACTTTTGCCAAGACAAAAGTGACTCGCGCGCGCAGCGTGCGAAAGCTTTTGATCCTGTAGTTGATCTTGCTCTTCGCTCGGATCAAATCTGCGAAGGAGAGCAACGGCACAGCTAAGTCACTGGATCCCCGCCTTCGCGGGGATGACGAGCAACCACACCGGCACCGAGTACTCGCCGTGCGCCCCCGCCCGCCCCCTGCGACAATGCCGGCCCGCTACAACCCACGTTCAGCCAGCGCCCGCCAAGCTGCGCACGTTTTGCGTGCCTGTCCGGCCGCGCCCCTATAGAAACGCATGACCGACGCCCCGCCCATCGTCCGCCTCACCGACCTGCGCCTCGATCGCGGGGGACGGGCGGTGCTGCGCGACATCAATCTCAACGTTCCGCGCGGCAGCATCACCGCGGTGCTGGGGCCTTCGGGCAGCGGCAAGTCGACGCTGCTGTCGGCGCTGACCGGCGAACTGGCGCCGGCCGCCGGCACGGTCGAGGTGTTCGGCCAGGCCGTGCCGCAGGCCAAGCGCGCGCTGCTGGAGCTGCGCAAGGGCATTGGCGTGCTGCTGCAGGGCAACGGCCTGCTGACCGACCTGACCGCGGCCGAGAACGTCGCGCTGCCGCTGCGCGCGCACACCGACCTGCCCGACGCGGTGATCCGCACCCTGGTGCTGATGAAGCTGCACGCGGTCGGCCTGCGCGCGGCCGCCGACGCGTACCCGCGCGAGCTGTCCGGCGGCATGGCGCGGCGGGTGGCGCTGGCGCGCGCGCTCGCGCTCGACCCGCCGCTGATGATCTACGACGAGCCGCTGACCGGCCTCGACCCGATTGCCTCGGGCGTGGTGATGGCGCTGGTGCGCCGCCTCAACGACACCCTCGGCCTGACCAGCATCGTGGTAACCCACCACGTCCACGAGACCCTGCCGATTGCCGACCACGCGATCGTGATCGCCAACGGCGGGATCGTGTTCTCGGGGTCGCCTGCTGAGCTGGAAGCCTCGTCGGACCCGCTGGTCCACCAGTTCCTCAAAGGCGAGCCGGACGGTCCGATCGCGTTCGATGCCGCCCCGCGCACCGCCAACGCCCCCGAGACGGACCCCGCCTGATGCCCTTCGTTGCCGCCACCCGCTCGGTCGGCCGCGCCGGCCTGTTCACGCTGTCGGTCCTGCGCGCGTCCCGGCCCAGCGCCGACCTGCTGCGCGAGCTGGTGCGCGAGATCTACAAGATCGGCGCGCGCTCGCTGCCGATCATTGCCGTCGGCGGCGCGTTCGTCGGCCTGTCGGTGACCCTGCTCGGCTACCGCGCGCTCGACACCTACGGCGCCAGCAACCAGGTCAGCGCGATGCTCGGGCTGGGCCTGTACCGCGAGCTCGGCCCGGTGCTGACCGCGCTGCTGTTTATCGGCCGCGCGGGTTCCTCCATTGCCGCGGAGCTGGGGCTGATGCGCGCCACCGACCAGATCACCGCGCTCGGGCTGATGGCGATCGACCCGGTCGGCAAGGTCGTCGCGCCGCGCTTCTGGGCGGCGGTGCTGTGCGTGCCGCTGCTGACCGGGTTCTTCTGCAGCCTGGCGATCGCCGCCAGCTACTTCCAGACCGTGCACGTGATCGGGCTCGACGCCGGCACGTTCTGGCAGGTGCTCAAGGACAGCGTCGATTTCGTCGACGATTTCCTGATGGCGTTCGTCAAGTCGGCGGTGTTCGGCGCGACCGCGGCGCTGGTCGCGGCCTACGTCGGCTTCCACGCCGAGCCGACCATCGAGGGCACCTCGGTCGCGACCACCAAGGCGGTGGTCAACGCCTCGCTGCTGGTGCTGATGTTCAACTTCGTCATGTCGGCGTTCCTGTTCAAGTGAACCCGACCTTCCAGGTGATCCAATGACTATCCGTGCACCGCGTATCGAATTCGCCGTCGGCGCGTTCCTGCTGCTGGCCCTGGCCTCGCTGCTGGTGCTGGCGATCGCCTCCACCAACGGCAACTGGGGTTTCGGTGGCAGCGACAGCTACACCCTGAAAGCGCGCTTCACCAGCATCGGCGCGCTGCGCCCGAACGCGCCGATCAAGATCAGCGGCGTCTCGGTCGGGCGCGTGGCCGACATCCAGGTCGACCCGGTCAAGTACGACTCGGTGGTGACCCTGGCGATCGACAACAAGTTCAAAGACCTGCCGGGCGACACCGCCGCCGGCATTTTCACCAGCGGGCTGCTGGGCGAGAGCTACATCGGCCTGACCCCGGGCGGCGACCCGGAGCCGCTCAAGCCCGGCGACGAGATCTACCTGACGCAGTCCGCGGTCGACCTGATCCAGATGGTCGGCAAATACATGTTCAGCGGCGGTGGCGCTAAGCCGGGTGACAGTGCACCCGACGCGGCCGGCTCCGATCCAGTGACGCCCGATTCGGCCAATGCAGATCCCGCCGCTCCCGACCTCCCCCAGGAATGAACCTTATGAAGCGCAGCCTCCTCACCCTCGTCATCGCCTCGGCCCTGCTCGCCGCGGCCCCGCTGGTGTTCGCGCAGAAGGCAACGGTCGCGGCCAAGGCCACCGTCAAGGCCGGCTCGCCGAGCCAGCTGGTGCTCGACAACTCCACCCGCATCCTGACCACGCTGGAAGCGCGCCGCCCGGAGTTCACCAAGAACCGCGCCGCGCTGAGCCGCTTCGTGTCCAGCGAGTTCAACCAGATGTTCGACCGCGACTACGCCGGCCGGCTGGTGCTGGGCGTGCACGGCCGCGGCGCCTCGGAGGCCGAGGTCAAGCTGTTCGCCGACGCGCTGGCCGACAACCTGATGCAGCGCTACGGCTCGTCGTTGCTCGACTTCAACACCAAGCTCAAGGTGCGGGTGAAGTCGGAAACGCCGCTGCGCGGCGGCGCGATCGTCAAGGTCGCTTCGGAGATGCTGCGCTCGGGCGGCGAACCCATCCCGGTCGACTACCTGATGCGCAAGAGCGGTTCGACCTGGAAGGTGTTCGACGTGATGGTCGAGGGCGTGAGCTTCGTGCAGACGTTCCGCACCCAGTTCGACGCGCCGCTGAAGCGCAAGTCGATCCCCCAGGTCGCGGCCGACCTCAAGGCCGGCAAGCTGCAGGCGGACGCGAACTGAGCATGGCCGCGACGGTTGCCCCGGGCAGCGGCGTGCAAGCCAGCGTGCGCCGCGACGGCGACGCGCTGGTGTTCGCCGGCGCGCTCGATCGCGCCGCGGTCGCCGCACTCTGGCGCCAGCTGCCGCCGCTGCGCGCCGGCGTGCGCCGGATCGAGCTGGCCGCGGTCAGCCACGTCGACAGCGCCGGCCTGGCGCTGCTGGCGGAGCTGGCCGATGGTGCAGCGGGCGGCATCGCCGTGACTGGCACGCCGCCGGGCCTGGCCGAGCTGCGTGCCGCGTACCGGCTCGATGAGCAGCTGGCCTACGCACGCTGAGCGCGCCGGTCGCGCGCTGCCGCGACCGGCTTGCACCCCGCCCCGTTTACACTGCCCGCATGCGCCCCCACGCCCGCTCCCTGTTCGCCCTGGCCTTGCTGGCCACCGCTCCTGTGTTTGCGCAAGTGTCCGCGCAGGACGCGCCGACGCCGGCCTCCGCGCCACCGGTCGCCGAAGCACCGGCCCTTGAGCTGCAAGCGGCCGAACCGCCAACCGCCGATGCGTCAGACGCGCCAGCGGCCGATGCGGTCGCCGAAAGCCCGGCTGTCATCGCTCCGGCGGCAGCGGCCACGGCACCGCCGGCGAACGGCGCCGACCCCCGCACCGACGCCGAACGCGAGTTCGACGCGCTGTACGCCCCGAAGGAAGTCCCCTTGCGGGATGGCAATGGCGACCAGGGCTACGACCCGGTCGCCGACCCCACCCTGCCCGCGCCGGCCAACGTGCCCGGCAGCTACGACCCGTGGGAGCGCTACAACCGGCAGATGCACCGCCTCAACAACGCGGTCGACCGCCGCGTCGCGCGGCCGCTGGCGCGCACCTACGTCGCGGTCGTGCCGCGCCCGGTGCGGCTGGGCGTCAGCAACTTCTTCAACAACCTCGGCCAGCCGCTGTCGGCGGTCAACGCCCTGCTGCAGGGCAAGCCCAGGCAGGCCGCGCAGTCGCTGGGGCGGTTCGCGCTCAACAGCACGCTCGGCATCGGCGGGGTGTTCGACCCGGCCTCGGACGCGCAACTGCCGAACAAGGGCGAGGACTTCGGCCAGACCCTGGGCGTGTGGGGCTGGGAGCGCTCGCGCTACGTCGAGCTGCCGCTGTTCGGCCCGCGCACCGTGCGCGACGTGGTCGGCATGGTCGGCGACGCGCCGCTGAGCCCGCTGCGCCAGGTCGATGCCGACAAGGTCCGCATCCCGATCCAGGGCCTGCAGCTGGTCGACGTGCGCACCCAGCTGCTGTCGACCGACTCGCTGCGCGAAGGCGCCGAGGACGACTACGCGCTGGTGCGCGATGCGTGGAGCCAGCGCCGCAACTACCAAATCTTCGGCGACCGCCAGACCCAAGACGGCGACCGCTTGCCCGACTACCTTCTGGAAGAGAACAACCCGACGGTGCCGGTCGACGCGATGCCGGTGATGCCGACCGACGGCGGTTGAGCCGTTACGCGACCGACTTCGCTTGCCGGTAGGAGCGGCTTCAGCCGCGAGCTGTTGCGGTACATCGAGGTCCGGAATGCGTTCGCGGCTGAAGCCGCTCCTACGCCCCGAAGGAAGTCCCCTTGGGGGACGCCGCAAATCAAGCCCCCTTGGGCGGACGCCCCGCAGGAAGTCCCCCTTGGGGACGAGCCGCCGCGACGGCCGCTAGACCGTGTCGTCGTCCGGCTCGGCGTCGGTGCCCAGCAGCTGTTGGCTCTGTTCGAACGGCAACGCCTCCACGTCGCGCAGCTTGCCGGTCAGCACCCGCGTCCGGCGCTGGGTGTCGTCGATCTTGTTGCCGGCCTCGACCAGCTTCTTCTTGACCCCGTCGAGCACCTCGCCGAACTTGCCGAACTCGGTCTTGACCGCGCCCAGCGTGCGCGCGATCTCGCTCGAACGTTCCTGGATCGCCAGCGTGCGGAAGCCCATCTGGAAGCTGGTCATCAGCGCCAGCAGCGTGGTCGGGCCGGCGACCGCGATGCGCTGGTCGCGCTGCAGCGCATCGACCAGGCCGGGGCGGCGCAGCACCTCGGCGTACAGGCCCTCGGTCGGCAGGAACAGGATCCCGAACTCGGTGGTGTGCGGCGCGGCGATGTACTTCTCGCGGATGCGCGTGGCTTCCTTGCGCACCGCGCGCTCGAGCGCGTCGCCGGCCGCGCGCGCGCCATCGGGATCGCCCTGCTCCTGCGCATCGAGCAGGCGCTCGTAGTCCTCGCGCGGGAACTTGGCGTCGATCGGCAGCCACACCGGGGCGTCGCCGGTCGAGCCGGGGAAGCGCACCGCGAACTCGACCCGCTCGGCGCTGCCCGGCACGGTCGCGACGTTGGCCGCGTACTGGTCCGGCGCGAACACCTGCTCCAGCAATCCCGCTAGTTGCACCTCGCCGAACACGCCGCGTGACTTGACGTTGGTCAGCACCCGCTGCAGCCCGCCGACGTCGGCGGCGAGCTTGCCCATGTCGCCCAGCCCCTGGTGCACCTGCGCCAGCATCGTGGTGACGTTGCCGAAGCTCTCGCTCAGGCGCGTCTCGAGCGTGGCGTGCAGCTTCTCGTCGACGGTCGCGCGCATCTGCTCGAGCTTGGCGGCGTTGTCGAGCTGCAGCTCGCGCAGCTTCTGTTCCAGGGTGGCGCGCATCTCGCCCAGGCGCAGTTCGTTGCGCTGGGTCATCTCGTTGAGGCGCTGGCCGAGCGACTCGGCGAAGCGCTGCTGCAGCTCCGCGCCTTCCGCGCGGCCGCGGCGCGCGTCCTCGGTCAGCGCCTCGCGCAGCACGTCCAGGCGCGCGTCGGTGCGCACGGTCAGTTCGGTGAGGCGGCCGCCGAAGCCGTCGATGCGCTGCTCCTGCTGCAGCGACATGCCTTCCAGCTGCTGGCGCAACTCGCCGCGACCCTCGCGCTGCTCGTCGCGCAGCGCCTGCTCGAGCCGCGCGCGGTGGCTTTCGAGCACCGCGTCGGGTTTGCGCAGCAGCAGGATGACGAGCAGGACGATCGCGATGAGCACCGCGACAAGGAGGGCGACCAAGAGCAATGAAGTTTCAGGCATGCGGCCAGTGTAGCCGCGCGCGTCTCAGGGGCCGCGACCCGGCAGGCGTCCGGCAACGTTGGCTGGGTTGGCTCCATCAACCCAGCTGGCGTCGGGATGAGGCGCTGGGTTGATGGAGCCAACCCAGCCTACGCGCTACGTGCCCCGTGAAAACCTGAGCCACGCGGTGGTCGTTGCCTCGACTGGGATACCGCGCTCAATCGTCATTGTTTCCAGCATCTCGGCAGGCCAGCCTGCGTCTGCGTCCCAAGCGCCTTGGGTGCGACGAATGCCAATCGTTTGTTGTTCCCGTGCAGCACGAACCATGTGCAACCCGCCCCCAGTTCGATGTGGGTGATCTCCTGCCAGAAGATTCTGCGGTCGCTGAAGGGCGAGCAACGCGCGATGTAGTGTGGACCCACCGTGGTCGTGCCGAGCATGCTAACTGCGCAGAGCACCATCAGGCCTGCGGCGATATAGGCCAGTGAGTACTGGGTAAGCGCGCCGAGGACGGCGAAGAAAACTGCCATGCCCAGGGCAATCATTGCTTGCGGGACTTCTGAGAAGTGATGAGTGTCGGTATTAACGACATTCAATCCAGCACCCGGCAGAACACGGCTTTCAGGTAGCGCGACTCCGGCACCTGCGCCAGCCACGGGTGGTCGGCGCCGGCGCCGGCCACTTTCAGGATCTGCACGGTGCGGTTCGAGTAGAACGCGGCGCGGCGGATCATGTCGAGGAACTGGTCCTCGCTGACCAGGCCGGTGCACGAGAACGTCGCGAACAGGCCGCCGGGCTTGACCACGCCGAGCGCGAGCTTGTTCATGTCGAGGTACTTCTTCAGCGCCGGGATCACCTGCTCGCGGTCGCGGGTCATCTTGGCCGGGTCGAGGACCACCACGTCGAAGCGCTCGCCGGCGTTGCCCATGTCGCGCAGCCACGGAAAGATGTCGGCCTGCACGAACTTGATGTGGGCGCCGTTGAGCTTGGCGTTGCCCTTGGCGATCTGCAGCACGTCGTCGTCGATGTCGACGCCGACCACCTCTTCGGCGCCGCGCACCTTGGCATAGACGCCGAAGCCGCCGGTGTTGCAGCACAGGTCGAGCACGCGCTTGCCCGCGCATTGCTGCGACAGCCACTCGCGGTTCTCGCGCTGGTCGGCGAAGAAGCCGGTCTTGTGCGCGCCGGCCGGGTCGGCGCGGAACTTCACGCCGTACTCGGTGATGATCGACGGTGCCGGCGGCTCGGTGCCGCGGAAGTCGAAGCTCTCCTGCTTCTGCACGTGCTCGTCGGCGAACATGTAGAAGCGGCAGCCGGGGAACTGCTCGCGCAGCGCGGCCTGGATCCACTCGCGGTGACGGAACGCGCCGGCGCTGAAGAACTCGAGCACCAGCAGGTCGCCGTAGCGGTCGACCACCAGGCCGCTGATGCCGTCGCCCTCGCTGTGCACGACGCGCCAGGCGTCGCTGACCTCGTCGAGCTTGAGCACGTCGCGGCGCAGGGACACGGCGTAGGCGATCTTGCGCGCGAACCAGCCGGCGTCGACCGCGACATTGGGGTCGTTCTCGAGCATGCGCAGGGCAATGCGCGAGTGGCCGTTGTAGAAGCCGCGGCCGATCCAGTCGCCGTCCACGCCGACCACGTTCACGATCTGGCCGGATTTGGGGCGGACGGCGGGTTTCTCGACCAGGCGCTGGAAGATCCACGGGTGGGTGGATTTCCAGGCGTTCTTGAGGTGGACGGTGGGGGTTTCAGTGTTCATCCGGGCATTGTACCGGCCGCATTGCGCATGCCCGGGGGCTTGGGTAGGATCGGCGCTGAAGGGGAGTAGCTCCCAATCGCTGGCACCGTCATTACGAGCGCAAGCTCCGGTCCAGCGGCAGGCCGCCCAGGCGCCCTGTGAGTCAGACCTTCGCCGTCCCGCGGCGAAGGTGCATTCCAGACAACCGGAAGCCCGGACCGCGGCCACACGTGTCGGTCGGGAGTCATCCATGGAAACCATCGGTAGTCCGTTGTTGTGGGGCGCCTTCGCGGCGCTCGTCGTCATTGCGTTGCTGGTCGACCTGGTGCTGATGCGCCACGGCGGGCCGCACAAGGTCACGTTCCGGGAGGCCGCACTGTGGAGCGTCGGCTGGGTCGCGCTGGCGCTGGCGTTCAACGCCGGGCTGTGGTGGTACGTGACCGAACAGTCCGGCGCGATCGTGGGCAACCGGGTCGGGCTGGAGTTCCTGACCGGGTACCTGGTGGAGAAGTCGCTGGCGGTCGACAACATCTTCGTGTTCCTGATGCTGTTCACCTACTTCGCGGTGCCCGAGGAGCAGCGCCAGAAGGTGCTGATCATCGGCGTGCTCGGCGCGATCGTGCTGCGCGCGGGGATGATCTTCCTGGGGGCGATGCTGCTCGCGAAGTTCCACTGGGTGCTGTACGTGTTCGGCGCGTTCCTGCTGCTGACCGGCATCAAGATGCTGTGGGCGGCGGGCAAGGCGCCGGACCTGGAGAAGAACCCGATCCTGCGCTGGCTGACCGGGCACCTGCCGATGACCCGCAACTACCACGGCAGCGCGCTGTGGATCAGCGAAGGCACGCGCCGCCGCTACACGCCGCTGTTCATCGTGATCGTGATGATCGGCATCACCGACCTGATCTTCGCGGTCGACTCGATCCCGGCGATCTTCGCGATCACCAGCGACCCGTTCATCGTGCTGACCTCCAACGTGTTCGCGGTGCTCGGCCTGCGCGCGATGTTCTTCATGCTCGCCGGGATGGCCGACCGCTTCCACCTGCTGCCGTACGGGCTGGCGCTGGTGTTGATCTTCATCGGCGTGAAGATGCTGGTGATCGATATCTACAAGATCCCGGTGCTGTGGTCGCTGGCGGTGGTCGCGGTGACGATCGGCGCGACGATCGTGCTCAGCCTCGCGCGCCCGCCGCGGCCGCCAGTGGCGGAATGAGCGTCACGGATCGGCATCGCGACCCCGCGGCACACCCGCTGCCGCGGGGTTGCAATTGGCCGGTGCGTCGCCACCCATGGTGGGATGCACCTGCCAACCCCCGAGCAGCCGCCCGACAGCCCGGACCAGCGCGCGTCCGATCGCCGCCGCCTGCTGCGCGCGCTGAATGCGAGCCTCGCGTTCGTGCTGGTGCTGGTGGCGGTGTTCAGCGCGCAGGGGCAGTTCGATGTCGCGGCGTGGACGGTGCAACCGTGGGCGTGGGATGGCTGGCGCGGCCTGCTCGCGGCGCCGCTGCTGCACGGCTCGGTCCAGCACCTGGCGACCAACGCGTTCTCACTGCTGCTGCTCGGCACGCTGGCCGGGGTGGTCTATCCGCGCGCGACCCTGCGCGCGCTGCCGCTGATCTGGCTGGGCTCGGGGCTGGGCGCGTGGCTGTTGGGCACGGCGGGCTCGCACCATCTCGGCGCGAGCGGGCTGACCCACGGCTTGATGTTCCTGCTGCTGGTGCTCGGGCTGCTGCGCCGGGATCGCCCGGCGATTGCCGCGGCGATGATCGCGTTCCTGCTGTACGGCGGGATGCTGCTGACGATCCTGCCCCGCGAACCGGGGATCTCGTGGCAGGCGCACCTGGGTGGCGCGGTCGCCGGCGTGCTCGCCGCCGGGCTGTTCCGCCAGCGCGACCCGCAGGCGCCCCGCAAGCGTTACAGCTGGGAGGACGAGGACGACAGCACGGTGCCCGCGCACGACGAGCTCGAACGCTCCGGTCTGGAGTTGCCGGCGCCGCGCGACGTGCCGGTGCTGTGGCGGCGGCCGCCGGAGGAGCGCGGCGTGGTGCTGCGGTTTCCGCCGCGACGGGAATGAAGCCATCGCCGATCAGCCCACGCGGACTCGGGGCTGCGGTGATTTCGGCGTGCCAGCTGTGAGTCGCGCGAAGCCGATCTCAGGACGAACTGTCGACTGCCGCATCGTTCCTAGCACTCGTCGCAGGGCACGAACCCCAATTCATGGCCGGTCGAGGTGAACAGGGTCAGGACTTTCCGGTCGAAGCGGTAGCGGGCGGTTTCGCTGAGCAGGCTGGTGAATTCCCCTTCGCGACGCAGCGCGGCCGGGTTCGCGCAGTCCGTGCTCGTCATCGCCAGCGATGGCACGGACAGCCGATCCTCGCGCGCGAGGTAGGTGGCGGTGTAATCGCGGCAACCCGCGTGCCCGCGCAGGGTCGACTCGGCGAACCGCAGCGTGATCGCCTGTGCCGCCGGGTGCGCGCGGCTGGCGCCATCGATCGTCACCAGCCGCCAGCCGCTGCCCGCCAGCAGCGCCGGATCCATCGCGAAGCGCGGCAGCCGCTCGAACGCGAGCAGCGGCTGGCCGTCGATGTCGGTCGCCAGCAGGCGCGTGCCCTCCCGATGCAGTGTCACCGCGGCCCGCAACGCCGCGTAGTACTGCTGCGACTGCAGCAAATGCGCTTCGCTCTGGCAGCCGCGCGCGGAGCTCTCGACGCCGCCCAGCAACTCGAACGAACGCGGATTGCCGGTCGGCGTATCCCGGAACTTCATCCCGTACCAGTTGCAGCCGTCGTAGCCGCCGAGCAGGTCGCGGCCGATCTCGAGGTTGATGTGCGAGTCCTCGACGAGCGGCTTGCCGCGCAGCCGGAGCAGCGTCCACTGCGTATCGGCCAGCTGCGACGACATGACCCGCACCGGCTCGCCGGGCGACGTGCCGGTCGCGGGCGTCGGCGCCGGTGACGCCGCAGGCGGGGTTTTGCCGCCGTCGGCCTGCGGCGCGGGCGCGCAGGCCGCCAGCGCCAGCGCGACCAGCACTGCCAGATGCCACGACGCGAGCGCCAAGGTGGGCGACGCCCGGCGCGACGAGCCGCTGCTGCAAGCCTTCATCACGGGCTACTCCCGGTGGTGGTCCGTACACCCAAGACCATGCGGCGATGGGCGTGAGCCGCGCGCGATGCTAGCGTCGGCTTTTCCGTCCGGGTCGCCTGCATGAAACGCGCCGCGATTGCCTTGCTCGTGCTGTTGACCGCGTCGTGCAAAGGCGATCGCCAAGACCTGTCTGCGGCCGCGCCGGATGCGGCGAGCGCCGCCGCCACGCGGATCGAGGCCGACGTGCGCTTTCTCGCCGATGACCTGCTCGAGGGCCGCGAGGCCGGCACCCGCGGCCACGAACTCGCGGCGCTGTACGTCGCGCAGCGCCTGCGCGCGATCGGACTGTCGCCGGCCGGCGATGGCGGCAGCTACTACCAGCGCGTGCCGCTGCTGCGCGCGACCCGGGTCGCCGATGGCGGCAGGCTGGTCATCACCCGCCACGGCGCGAGCACCGCGCTGACGTTCCGCGAGCAGTTCCTGCCGGCGCTCAACTACAACGGCGGCGACATGGCGGTCGAGGCGCCCGCGGTGTTCGTCGGCCAGGGCGTGCACGCGCCCGAACTGCGGCACGACGACTTCCGCGGCGTCGACCTGCGCGGCAGGATCGCGGTGCTGTTTGCCGGCGCCCCCGCATCGTTCGACCCCGACCGCCGCGCGTTCCATTCGTCGACCCGCGAGAAGCTGCGCGAGCTCAGCGCGCGCGGCGCGGTCGGCGCGGTGTTCGTCGACACCGACGCCGACGAGGCGCGCTCGCCGTGGTCGCGCGCGATGCAGGCCTGGGACAAACCCGGCATGTGTTTACGCCGCGAAGCAAGTCCCCTTGCGGGGCGCGCGGCTGATGGCGGCGGCATCGACACGTTTCCGCAGCTGCGCGTGGTCGCGCACGTCAGCGCCGCCGCCGCGGATGCGGTGCTGGCCGGCGACGGACGCAGCGCCGCGCAGCTGTTCCGCGCGGCGAAGGACGGCACGCTGAAGCCGTTCGCATTGCCCGGCACGATCGCGCTCGCTGCACGGACGGCGATCGTGCCGGTCACGTCGCGCAACGTCGTGGCGCGGCTGCCCGGCAGCGATCGCGCCCTGGCGAGCGAGCACGTGCTGTTCAGTGCGCATCTCGACCACGTCGGCATCGGCGCGCCGGTCGATGGTGACCGGATCTACAACGGCGCACTCGACAACGCGCTCGGCGTGGCGGTGATGCTGGAGGCCGCGCGGCAGCTGGCGGCGCTGCCACGCCAGCCGAAGCGCTCGCTGCTGTTCGTCGCGCTGACCGCGGAGGAGAAGGGCCTGCTCGGCGCGGAGTGGTACGCACGCCACCCGACCGTCGCGCGCGGTTCGCTGGTCGCCAACGTCAACATGGACATGCCGATGCTGCTGGTGCCGACCGACGACATCGTGCCGGTCGGCCTGTCGCATTCGACCCTGGAACCGCTGGTGCGGCGCGCAGCCAAGGAAGTCGGCGTGGCGCTGTCGCCGGACCCGTTCCCGGAGCAGACGATTTTCGTGCGCAGCGACCAGTACGCGTTCATCCGTGCCGGGATCCCGGCGGTGTACCTCACCGCCGGTACCGACGCCACGCATGCGCGCGATGACGCCAGCCTCGCGATGCAGGTCTTCCTGCGCGACCACTACCACCAGCCCAGCGACGACGTCACGCAGCCGATCCAGTACCCCGACGCCGCGCGCTTGGCGCGGCTTAACGCGCGGATCGGCGCGCTGATCGGCGATGCCGCGCAGCGGCCGGCGTGGCACCGCGGCGACTTTTTCGGCGAGCGTTTCGGCCGCACCGCAACGCCGGCGCCGACGTCGGCGCAGTGACCTTCGGCCGATGACGATGGCCGCCGGCGTGCGCACAGTGCAGCGCGCGCCACCGGCGTGATCGCCGCCACCGCCCTTCCTCCCTTTGCTCAAGGACCGCGTCATGACCCAGTGGTACTTCGTCGCCCCCAACAGCGCGCAGCGCATCGGTCCGCTCGATGACGCCGGCGCGCGCGCGCATGCGCAGCGCCACCGCGACCACCAGTGCTGGCGCGAAGGCCTCAGCGGCTGGCAGCCGGTGCGGGCGATGCCGGAGTTCGCGACCTCCGACGACGCGCCGCCGCCGCACATGCCGCCGCTGCCGTCTGCGTCGGGCAGCCAGCGCGCGCGCAGCGACGAGATCGACTACCGCATCGTCGGCAACGACATGCCGTTCGTCGAGGTCGAGCTCGACCCCGGCGAGAGCGCGATCGCCGAGGCCGGCGCGCTGATGTACAAGGACGCCAGCGTGCAGATGGACACCGTGTTCGGCGACGGCTCGCACAGCGGCCAGGGCGGCGGCTTCATGGACAAGCTGCTGTCGGCCGGCAAGCGCGTGATCACCGGCGAGAGCCTGTTCACCACCATGTTCACCCACACCGGCACGGGCAAGGCGCGGGTCGCGTTCGCGGCACCGTACCCGGGCACGGTGCTGGCGATGAAGCTCAGCGACCACGGCGGACGCCTGGTCTGCCAGAAGGACAGTTTCCTGGCCGGCGCGCGCGGGGTCACGGTCGGCATCCACTTCCAGCGCAAGATCCTCACCGGCCTGTTCGGTGGCGAAGGATTCATCATGCAGAAGCTCGAAGGCGACGGCTGGGTGTTCGTGCATGCCGGCGGCACCCTGGTCGAGCGCGACCTGGCCGCGGGCGAGCGCATTGACGTCGACACCGGCTGCGTGATGGCCTACCACCCGTCGGTGACGATGGACGTCAAGGCGGTCGGCGGCATCAAGAGCATGCTGTTCGGCGGCGAGGGCGTGTTCCTGGCGACCCTCACCGGGCCGGGCAAGGTCTGGCTGCAGTCGCTGCCGTTCTCGCGCATGGCCGGGCGGATGCTCGCGGCCGCGCCGCAGGGCGGCGGCAAGGATCGCGGCGAAGGATCGGTGCTGGGCGGGTTGGGGCGGCTGCTGGACGGCGACAACAACTTCTGAGGGTTGCCACGCCGCCGGCCCTCACGCCGTGCTGTTGCGACGCTCACTCGGCAACGGCTCGCGCGCCGCCAGCGGCTCGCGCGCGGGCCGGCGCCAACGGTTCGCCTGCAGCCGCAACCGTGCCCACAGCAGCGACCACGCCGGGCGCGGGTCGTCCCAGCGGAACACGTGGCAGTGGGCGTGCAGCCACTGCCGCGCGGCGCGCCATCGCGACTGGTGGACGCCGGCGGCGAGCACCGCCTTGAGGTCGCCGTCGAGGTTGACGCAGCCGGCACCAGTGACCGGCGCGCGCGCCGGGCGCGTGACCGGCAGCCCCTGCGCGTCCTCGTAGGCCATCGCGCAGACGTTGACGCCGCAGCGCGCGGCGAACTCGACGTACCACCACGCGCGCGTGTTGATCTCCAGGATGCGCAGCTCGCCACTGCGCGCATCGCGCTTGAACTCGGCGCTGAAGATGCCGCGGTACCTCAGGTCGGCCAGCAGCGCTTCCAGATGCCCGACCGCCGCGCCCAGCTGCGCCAGCGGCACGCTTTCGCAGTACGAGCTGTTGCCGAAGTCGGCCGGGTAGATCCGCCAGCGACGGCGCGCGAACAGCCCGGTCAGCGCACCTCCGGCATCACGGAAGCCGTCGATGAAGTAATGGTCCGAGGCCCGGCCCGGCACGTACTCCTGTGCGATCAGCGCGAAGCCCTGGCTGTCGAGCCGGCTCCAGATCGCCTCGAACTCGGCGCGGGTCTTGGCCCAGATGCCCTTTGCGCCGATCGCCTGGTTGAAGCGCTGCGAATCGGCGGGCTTGATGAACACCCGGTCGAGTTCGTCGAACGGGATCGCGGCGATGTCGGCCGCGCTGGCGATGGTGAAGGTGCGCGGATGCGGCACGGCGGTGGTCGCCAGGTAGCGGCCGAAGCGCGCCTTGTCCTGCAGGATCTCCAGGCTCGCGCGCGGGCTGGAACTGACCGCGAAGCGTTTGACCAGATCGCCGTGCGGCAGGTCGGCCAGCCACAGCGCCGCGTCGTCGCGCCCCGGCACCAGCACCGCGCCCGGCAGCGGCAGCGCGCGCAGCCGCTCGGCGGTGCCCGCATCGGTGGAGCCGTCCCAGCCGGGGCCGGGCACCGGCCGGTACCAGCGCGAATGCGTCACCAGGTCGTCTTTCGGGCATGCGACGTAGGCGGGAATGCCGGCCAGCACCAGCGAGCGCAGGGTTCCCAGGCCGGTTTCACCGCGGCCGACCACGATCGCGGGCATGCGGCGGCCCGGCATGCCGCCCCGTCCAGACCCACCCATCCATCCCCCTTTGCGACAGCGCCCCGTCGGGTCGGCTGGTTGCCGATCCCGCCCTGCGCGTCTGCCCCTGTTCCTGCCCGTGCCACCGGTGCCGCCAACGCGCACCGCTCCTGGCAAGGGCAACGTGCCCGCCACCGCCGATCGGACAGGGCGCCAGGTGACCCGGCCCCGGGCGCTAGGGCTCGCGCGGTCCCGGCGATGCCCAGGAAGGGGCGATCGACTGGTCCGGCGCGTCGGGCACCGCCGGCACGGCCGGCGCGCGCCCGATCAGGGCGAAGCCCGGGTCGCTGGGCACGTCCTCCAGCGCCGCGAGCGCGTCTTCCAGCAGCCGCACTTCATGGCCCTCGAGCGCCTCATCGATCGCGTTGCTGCTGGCCAGCCCGCGCTCGAGCAGGTAGACCAGCACCTGCTGCACGCTCCAGCCGCGCGCGTCGGCGATGCGCTGCACGCAGGCGAGCAGGCCCGGTTCGATGTCCCGCAGGATCAGGTCCGACATCCGCCCTCCTCGATCCCCGTCCGCCGCGTCCGTGGCGTGGTAGGCGACTGCCACTGTCATGCCCCGGCCGCATCGCAGCGCACGATGCCGTGAGCCGACGTCCACGCCTTGTCAACGCGACCGCGCCGATCCGGCGGCCGCATTCTTGCTCGGGAGCCGCCCCGGCGCTGTCGCTCAGCGCGCCGGCAACGGCAGCCCGCGGAACGCCTTGACCGTGCGCAGCACGAAGCTGGAATTGACGTCGGCGACGCCGGCCTGGTTGAGCAAGCGGTCGAGCAGGAAGCGCGAGAAATGTTCCAGGTCGCGCACCGCGACCTGCAGCAGGTAGTCCATGTCGCCGGTCAGGGCGTGGCAGGCGACCACCTCGTCCCACTGGTCGACGAACGCGGTGAACGCCGCGATCGACTCGGCATCGTGGCGACCCAGCTGCACGCGCACGAACGCCTGCAGGCCCAGGCCGATGCGCTCGGGATCGACCTGCGCGGCGTAGCCGCCGATCACCCCGTCGCGCTCCAGGCGCTGCACCCGGCGCAGGCAGGCCGACGCCGACAGGTGCACGCGCTCGGCCAGCTCGGCGTTGGTCAGGCGACCGGCGCGTTGCAGTTCGGCCAGCAGCAGCAGGTCGGTGCGGTCGAGGTCGACGGCAGGCATGGTCGTGCAAGATTTTCGTTAATGACGCAAGAATCATGCGCCAGCGCCGGGAATGGGCGCAACAACGCAAGCCTGTTGCGCGATCCGGCGGTTACATTGCAGAAGGCGCCGGCTTGCCGGCACCGCCCACGTACCCAGGACCGCCGATGAATGCCACCACGCCCAGCCGCGTCGAACACCAGCTCACCGACAAGGGCTACGTGCCGGTCTACACCACCTCCGTGGTCGAGCAGCCGTGGGACAGCTACAGCGCAAGCGACCACGAGGTCTGGGCAACGCTGTTCGCGCGCCAGCGCGAGCTGCTGGTCGGCCGCGCCAGCGACGAGTTCCTGGTCGCGCAGGACGCGATGGGCATGACCCCGGACCGCATCCCGAAATTCGACGACCTCAACGCGGTGCTGCGCGCGGCGACCGGTTGGGAACTGGTCGGGGTCGAGGGCCTGCTGCCGGAGCTGACCTTCTTCGACCACCTCGCCAACCGCCGCTTCCCGGTGACCTGGTGGATCCGCACCCCCGAGCAGCTCGACTACCTGGCCGAGCCGGACCTGTTCCACGACCTGTTCGGCCACGTGCCGCTGCTGATGAACCCGGTGTTCGCCGACTACATGGCCGCCTACGGCCGCGGCGGCGTCAAGGCGCACGCGATCGGGCCGGAGGCGCTGGTCAACCTCACTCGCTTGTACTGGTACACGGTCGAGTTCGGCCTGATTCGGCAGAAGGACGGCCTGCGCATCTACGGCAGCGGCATCATCTCGAGCAAGGGCGAGTCGATCCATTGCCTGGAGAGCGACGCGCCGAACCGAATTGGTTTTGACCTCGAGCGGATCATGCGCACGCGCTACCGCATCGACACCTACCAGAAGACCTACTTCGTCATCGACAGCTTCGAGCAGTTGATGGAAGCCACGGGGCCGGACTTCACCCCGATCTACGCGCGGCTGGCGCAGCACGAGTCGATCCCGGCCGGCGACGTGCTGGCCACCGACGCCGTGTTCCACCGCGGCAGCGGCGAAGGCTGGCTCAACGACGGCGACGTGTAGGGCGGGTTTTCAACCCGCCATCGCCATCCCCGCGTGCCGCGCCAGCGACGCTCCGGGTGAAGGTAGGTCGCCTCGAATACGCGACGGCGGGTCAAACCCGCCTACGCCGCACGTGCCATCTCAGGCGCGGCGCCGCGGGCCTTCGGCTTCCAGCGCCGGTCGATCACCACCTTGGCGATGATTGCCACCACCACCGGCCCGAACCACGCGGCGTAGTGCAGCGCGGCGCCATCGATCGCCGGCAGCAACCTGGGCAGGCCGATCGCGAGGAACGCGATGTGGGTGGCGATGCCGTTGCCGAGCATCGCGCTGTAGTGCTCGACCAACCACCAGCGCGGTTGCGCGGCCAAGCGTTCGCGGTGGCGGCGCTTGCGCAGCATGTCCTGGCCGGTGAACAGGCCGATCGCCGAGAACCCCATCAGCAGCGGCGCGCCGGCCTTGATGCCCAGCGCCAGCACGCCCACCCCGGACAGCAGGCACAACCACGCGAAGCCAAGGTAGACCGCCGGTCGCGGTGATGACCACCAGGTAGGCCAGGAACGTCGCGATCACCGGTTGGCCTTGCGCGAACTTGACCGCCGCCATCGGCAGCGCGGTGACGATGATGCCGAGCATCGCCAGCAGGTAGCCCTGGCCGACGCGGCGGTGCAGCGGGCTGCCCTTGCGCAGGACCGCGGCCGACCAGAACGTCAGCAGTGCGGCGACCCCGACCGTGGCATGGGTGGCGACGAGGATCTGGTACGCGGTCATGACGGCGGCTCCGTGGCAGGGTGTGCACAGGCTGCGCGGCGGCCGCGCGCGCTCGCAGTGCCCGCGGTCATCGGATTGACCTGCTGAAAGTCACTTCCCGGCGCCATCCCCGGCGAGGCATTGCGGACTACGGATCTTCCGGCCCGGCCAGCCATGGCCGGGCGCTCGCCGGAGCAGCGCGGCTGTGCCGCGGTCATCGGTCGACCTGCTGAACTTCACTCCGATGCCATCCCTGGCGTCGCGTTACGAATCTCGGATCGTCCGGCCCGGCCAACCATGGCCGGGCGCGCACCGGAGCAGCGCGACAGTGCCGCAGCCATCGGGTCGACCTGCTGAACTTCACTTCGATGCCATCCCTGGCGTCGCATTACGAATCGCGGATCGTCCGGCCCGGCCAGCCATGGCCGGGCGCGCGCCGGAGCAGCGCGGCAGTGCCGCGGTCATCGGGTCGACCTGCTGAAGTTCAGCCGATGCCATCCTTGGCGTCGCATTACGAACCTCGGATCGTCCGGCCCGGCCAGCCATGGCCGGGCGCTCTTCAGCGCGGCGCGGCATGCCGCGCCAAGCACGCGCTGAATCGCCCTGCCGGAAGTCACTTTCGACGCGCGTGCCATTGCGACGTGCGGCCGCGCGCCGCAGCATGGGTGCATGTCGCGCTCCGGCCATCCGTTGTTCCCCGTCGCCCATGCCACCGCGTGGCACACGCGGCTGCGGCTGCTGATCCATCCGTTCAATATCGCCGGGCTGTTCACCTGGGGCGCGGTCGCGTTGTCACTGCGCTGGATCAAGCCCGAGTTGCTGGCCAGCGCGTGGGCGTTGTTGCTGGTGTACCTGGCGGCGATGCTCGCGCACGAACTGGCGCGCGCGCGCCGCCCGCTCCTCGCCGATGCGCTGCTGTGGCTGGAAGCGCTATGCGCGCTGGCGCTGATCTGGCTCGACCCGCGCATCGGCACCGCGCAGGTGCTGCTGGTGGTGTGGACCGCGCAGATCGCGGCGTGCTGGTCGCCGCGCGCGGCGCTGGGCGCGGTGCTGCTGGCCAATGCCGCGGTGTACGCGATCCTGCGTGCGGCCGGACACGACGCGCCGCTGACCATCGTCGCGCTGTACGCGGGCTTCCAGGCCTTCGCCGCGCTGTGCGCCTACTACGCCACCGCCGCCGAACGCGTGCGCGACCAGCTGGCGCTGGTCAACGCCGACCTGCTCGCGACCCGCGCCCTGCTCGCCGACAGTGCGCGCGATGCCGAGCGCCTGCGCGTCGCGCGCGAACTGCACGACGTCGCCGGCCACAAGCTCACCGCGATGACCCTCAACCTGCGCGCGCTGGCCGCCGACCCCGCATTCGCCGGCCGCCACGAGGTCGCGGTCGCGCAACAGATGTCGGCCGAACTGCTCGGCGACATCCGCAACGTGGTGCAGGCGCTGCGCGACACGCGCGGGCTCGACCTGGCCACCGCGTTGCGCGCGCTGGCCGCGCCGCTGCCGCGGCCCGCGCTGGCGCTGTCGATCGACGACGACGTCCAGGTCACCGACGCCGCCACCGCCGAAGCGGTGCTGCGGCTGGTGCAGGAGGCGCTGACCAACGCCGCGCGCCACGCCGACGCCGACACGGTGCACGTGCACCTGCGGCGCGACGGCCGCCGGCTGGCGCTGAGCGTCGAGGACGACGGCCACCTGCGCGGCCCGGTGCGCGAGGGTAACGGCCTGGCCGGCATGCGCGAACGCATCGCCGCGGCCGACGGCACGCTGGCCTTGTCGACCAGCGCGCGCGGCGCATTGCGGATCGACGCGAGCCTGCCGCTGTGAACGCGGCGCCATGCCTTCCGGCCTGCCTGCGATGAACGCGCCGCTGCGCAGTGCCGAGCGCCGGTCATGAGCGCACCACTGCGCATCGCGCTCGCCGACGACCAGGCGCTGGTGCGCGCCGGCCTGCGCGCGCTGCTCGAACGCCACGGCATTCAGATCGTGTTCGAGGCCGGCGATGGCGAGGCGCTGCTCGCGCAACTGGCGACGCAACGCGTCGACGTGGTGCTCAGCGACATCCGCATGCCCGGCATCGACGGCATCGAGGCGCTGCACAAGTTGCGCGAGCGCGGCGACCCCACCCCGGTGCTGCTGCTCACGACCTTCGACGACAGCGAGCTGCTGCTGCGCGCGACCGAAGCCGGCGCGCAGGGCTTCCTGCTCAAGGACGCCGCGCCCGAGGACCTGCGCGACGCGATCGCGCGCGTCGCCCGTGGCGAGACGCTGCTGCAGCCGGTCAGCACCGGCCCGGTGCGCGCGCGCTACCAGTTCCACGCCGCCGACGCGCCGAAGGAACGCTTCAGCGAGCGCGAGGTCGCGATCCTGCGCCTGCTCGCCGGCGGCTACTCGAACAAGGAGATCGCGCGCGCGATGTTCCTGGCCGAAGGAACGGTCAAGAACTACGTGTCGGTGATCCTGGAGAAACTCGACACCCGCGACCGCACCCGCGCCGTGCTCAAGGCCATCACCCTGCGGGTGATCTGAGCGCACGTCGCGCCGCGGGTGACCGGATCACTGCGGCGCGCCGACCGCACGCAGCTAGGCATCGAGACCGCGCAACGGATCGTCGATGAAGGTCGCGCCGGTCGCGGTGCACGCGGCGATGCGGTCCGGACGGAAGTTGCGGAAGCCGCCGCGCAGCCGGCACCAGGCGCCGCGCGTCCAGCTGCCGCCCGGAAACTGAGGCACGGCGGTTCGCGCGCGCGCTACTGCGCGCCTCGCCGTCGGGTAGTCCAGACAGGGCGCGGGCACGGCCGCTGGTCGCCGCGGACGGCGTATTGGCCAGTAACGCCCGACCTGCGGCCGACCTCACCGGCCGCTCACAAGCGCCTGCCGATCATCGCGGTCAGCGCAGGGCCGATCTCAGCGCCTGCGACCCGCCCCTTCGAGAATCGCTCCATGACGATAGGCGCCGACGAACTGCTCACCGAACTGGCCCGCGCCGACGCGAGCCTGGCCCTGGCCGTACGCCGCGCCGGGCAGGGCTGCGAGCCGGAGTTCGAACGCCGCCTCGACGGCCACGCGCGCAGCCTGCGCGCGCTGCTCGACGGCAACGGCGCCGAGGTCGCGACCGATACCGTCGAGGCCGCCAAGCGCGTGCTCGACGCCGCCGACCCGGCCGCGCCCTTGCTGATGCTGGCGATGGCGCGCGAGACCCTGACCGCGCTGGTGCGCCGGCAGGCCGCGCGGTTGACGCAACAGGCCGCATAACCGCGGTTCGAAACCGCGGACGGCCCACGGGTCCGGGCTGAAGCCGCGCCCGCACATCGGCGACAATGGCGCCCCCGTTGCCGCCCGCCTGCGTCCATGTCGAATCTCGCACCCCACCCCGCCCCGACCCCCACCGCGTCGACCGGCGCCGTGTCGCTGACCCGCTACCTGATCGAGGAGCAGCGCGCCGGCCGCATCAGCGCCGACCTGCGCCTGCTGGTCGAGGTCGTCGCGCGCGCCTGCAAGACCATCTCGATCGCGGTCGGCAAGGGCGCGCTCGGCGGCGTGCTCGGCGAGGCCGGCGGCGCCGGCAAGGCCAGCATCAACATCCAGGGCGAGGCGCAGAAGAAGCTCGACGTGATCGCGAACGATGTCCTGCTCGAGGCCAACGCCTGGGGCGGCCACCTCGCCGGCATGGCCTCGGAGGAAATGGACCACTCGGTGCCGATGTCCGACGCCAGCCCGCGCGGCAACTACCTGCTGCTGTTCGACCCGCTCGACGGCAGCAGCAACATCGACGTCAACATCTCGGTCGGCACGATCTTCTCGGTGCTGCGCTGCCCCGACGGCGTGACCAGCCCGGTCGACGCGGACTTCCTGCAGCCGGGCACCGCCCAGGTGTGCGCCGGCTACACCACCTACGGCCCGAGCACGATGCTGGTGCTGACCGTCGGCAACGGCACCCACGCGTTCACCCTCGACCGCGAGGTCGGCAGCTTCATGCTGACCACTCGCGGCATGACGATCCCGGCGCAGACCCGCGAATTCGCGGTCAACATGTCCAACCAGCGCCACTGGCAGGCGCCGATGCAGGCCTATGTCGGCGACCTGCTCGCCGGCAAGGACGGCCCGCGCGGCAAGGATTTCAACATGCGCTGGGTGGCCTCGATGGTCGCCGACGTGCACCGCATCCTGACCCGCGGCGGCATCTTCACTTACCCCCTCGACGCCAAGTGCGCCGACAAGGGCGGCAAGCTGCGCCTGATGTACGAGGCCAACCCGATGAGCCTGCTGGTCGAGCAGGCCGGCGGCGCGGCCAGCACCGGCCGCCAGCGCATGCTCGAGGTGCAGCCGGTGCACCTGCACCAGCGGGTGCCGGTGTTCTTGGGATCGAAGCACGAGGTCGAGGCGGCGGTGGCCTACCACCACGCCCACGACGCCGCGCACGGCGGCTGAATCCGGCTCGCGGTTCAGGTAGACGGTGCGGACCGCCGCGCCCGGCGTTGTGTTTGCGGGGTTTGGTGCGATTGACTCGCTCATGTACCTGAACGCGACACGGTCATCGGCTTGACCGCTAACGGTCACCACTGGCGTTGATAACACTTGCCCGGAGGAGTCGTGCGCGGACCACGCGCCGACGGGCAAGGAGCAGGAGATGTCGAACGATGGATCGCGCGTACCCGGGGTTCGCGAGTCTGGATCCGACGAGGCCGTGCCGCGAGACGCGAGCGACCGCGAACTGATCTATGTCACGCGGGGGACGGCGGGACGGGTGCTCACGCTGGGCCGCCTGCAGCAGCTGGGGTGGCGCCTGCACCGCGCGCCGGATGCACGCAGCGTGCTGCGGATCCTGCAGCGCGACCTGCGGCACCCGCACGCGGCGCTGATCGACCTGCGCGAAGGCTTCAGTACGCAGGAGCTGGCGGCGTTCGGGCCGGCGCTGTCGGCCAGCAACGTCGGCTGGGTCGCCGGCATCGATGCGGGCCAGCTCGACGACGAGCCGGTGCGCCAGCTGATTCGCGACTACTGCTACGACTACGTCACCCTGCCGTGCCCGGAGGCGGTGCTCGACACCATCGTCGGTCACGCCCACGGCATGGCCACCCTGGCCTGCGAGCGCGCCGAGGCCACGGCCGAGCCCGGCATCGACGGCATCATCGGCGACAGCCCGGCGATGCGCGCGCTGTCGCGCACGCTGCGCAAGGCAGCGCTGACCGAGGCGCCGGTGTTCATCGCCGGCGAGACCGGCACCGGCAAGGAACTGGCGGCGATGGCCGTGCACCGGCAGTCGCGCCGCCACGCGCACCCGTTCGTCGCGATCAACTGTGGCGCGATCCCGCATTCGCTGGTGCAGTCGGAACTGTTCGGCTACGAGCGCGGCGCGTTCACCGGCGCGCAGGCGCGCAAGCTCGGCCGCATCGAGATGGCCAACGGCGGCACCCTGTTCCTCGACGAGATCGGAGACCTGCCCCTGGAAAGCCAGGCCTCGCTGCTGCGCTTCCTGCAGCAGGGCAGCATCGAGCGGCTGGGCGGCCACGAGCAGATCAAGATCGACGTGCGCATCATCTCCGCCACCCACCACGACCTCGACGCCGCCGTGGCCGATGGCCGCTTCCGCGCCGACCTCTACCACCGCCTGTGCGTGCTCCGCCTGCAACAGCCGCCGCTGCGCGACCGCGGCGGTGACATCGACAAGCTTGCCGACCACGCGTTGCAACGTTACTCGCTGGAAGGCCAGCGCATGCTCAAGGGCTTCGCGCCGTGCGCGCGCCACGCGCTGCACAGCCACCCGTGGCCGGGCAACGTGCGCGAGCTGATCAACCGCGTGCGCCAGGCGGTGGTGATGGCGGAAGGCCGGCTGATCACCGCCGCCGACCTGCACATCGATAACGACAGCAGCCGCCCGCCGCCGACCCTGGACGAGGTGCGCGACGCCGCCACCCGCGATGCGATCGAGCGCGCGCTCAGCCGCAACCGCGGCCGGCTGATCGACACCGCGCGCGAACTGGGCGTGTCACGGGTCACCCTGTACCGGCTGATGGTCCGCCACCGCCTGCGCGCGGGCGACGCGGAGGAGCCGCACTCGGTCAACGTCGCCTGAGCGCCGCTCGAAGGCGGCCGCACGCGGTCATTGCGGCGAACGCGGGAGGCCCGGCGGCGCAGGCCCTTGACGTCGGCGGCTTGGGTTGCACGGCTTAGGGTTTAAGCTGAAGAACAGCGCCCGGGCTTGCAGGCGTGACCGGGCGACGCGGCCTCCGGATAACCGCGCTCCTCGATAGCCAAGCCGCGCGAGCGTCTGTGCCCGCCGGTTGCTGCGATCGGCCGATCGCGGCAGGTGCGCTCAGAACGAATGCGAGGCGCGCAGCCCGAACACGAAATTGGGCGCGTCCGGGGTCAGCCCGGCGGCGAGCTGGCCGTTGATCGTCCAGCCCGACGGCAGCGCGTAGGTCGCGCCGATGTTGAGCGTGGTCGAGTTGCTGGAACTGCCGGCCACGCGCTGCTCGCGGCTGCCCGGCGCCTGGGTGTGGGTGGCGCCGGACAACGCGCTGGCAACGCTGAGGCTGACCGCGCTGCGGTCGTTGAGCGCGATCGCCAGGCCGCCGCTCAGCGCGATCGTGTTGCCCAGGGAAACGTGCGCCGGCGATACCTGGTCGAGCACCGGCGAGATGTCGTCGAAGTCCTGCGGACGGTTCCAGGTGTAGCCCAGGTTGCCGAACAGGATCACCGGGTCGTAGGTGCGCAACGCCGAGACGTTGAACGTCGTGCTCCAGATGCCGGTGCCGGTCGGCAGGTTTTCCGGCACGTTGAGGTTGTTGTTGGTGCCGTCGGGCTGGATCAGCTTGAGCCCGAACGGGTCGCGCCCGCTCGGCCCGCGCACGCGCAGGCTGGTGACCAGGTCGGGCCAGCGCGCCGACTCCTTCACCAGCTGGTAGTACGCCGCGACGCTGGCGTCGCCGATCCCGCTGGAGCGCATCTGCACTTCGCTGATCGCGGTCGACGACCCGCCCGCGCCGGCGCTGACGAAGCGGGTGTCGCGCCAGACGTAGGGCAGGCTGAACTCGAGGTTGAAGCGGTCGGTCAGGCCGTAGCGGCCGGTCAGGTCGAGCGTGCCGACCGTGGCCTTGGACTGGTCGAGGTTGATCGTCCCCAGGAAGATCGCGTCGAGCGCGAGGAAGCCGCTGAGCGCGAGCTGGCGCCGGTCGTAGTAGCTGTAGGTCAGGCCGGCGTCGAACGTGAAGCGGCGCTCGAACAGCGGCGCGTGTTCGTTGACCACCAGCGCCTTGTCCTGTTCGCGCCGCGCGGCGTCCTCCTCGCGGCGTGCCTCGCCGACCTGAACCGGCTCGGCGGCGGCGGCGGGCGCGGGCGGCGGTTCGGCGGCGGGCGGGCTGGTGGCCGGGATCGCGGCCGCGTCCTGCGCCAGGCTTTCCAGCGTGCCGGCCGGCGCGCCCACACCGCGGCCGCGTTGCGCCAGTTCGAGGTCGTCCACCTGCCGGCGCAGGCGTTCGATCTCGCGCTGCTGCGACTGCAGCAGGTCGCTGAACTGCTGCAGTTGCGCCTGCAGCGCCGCCGGATCCACGACGTCCAGCGCGGTGGTACTGGCGGCGGGATCCTGCGCGGCATGGGCGATTTGGGCGGTACCGGCCAGCGCGAACGCGATGGCCGCGGACAGTGCGGCGTGCAACGGGCGCAACCTCATCTTGTCTTCCCTGGCAAAAACCGGGCCACGCTGGAACGCGCTGCCTGTCTCAACGGCCCAAGGCGGACAAACCGGCCAGCGCCTGCTGGATACCGAGCTGGTGCTGCATGTGCACCGGCATCGCCTCGGTCGCCAGCCGCAGGTGCAGCTGGTTGCTGCCCACCAGACCGTGGCCGGCGAGCTGGCCGACCTGGCTGATCCGCCCGGCTTGGCCGTCGACCCCGGCGTTGAACTGCTGGCCCAACCGCGCGCCCGGCCCAGCCACGCCCAGTTGCAGGCCCCCGTCCTCGAAGCTGATCCGCGCCGTCAGTGGCCCGGCGCTGGCCTGGCTGGAGGCGAGTCCGTTGAAGTGGGTCGTCGCCGCGGTCGTGGCGGAGGGCTCGAAACTGATCGTGGTCAGGTTGGCCATAGCGTTGCCGTCGCCGGCGATCTGGCTGACCTGGCCGATGCCGTTGACGCGCACGGTCTCGGCGCCGGTGGTACTGGCAGGGTTGCCGGCGGCGCTGGCCGCTCCGTGCTGGCCCGCGACCGCGCCGCTGCGGGTGTCGACCTGCACCTCGAAGCCGTTGCCGTCGCGGCGGATCGACAGCGAGCCCGAAGCGCTCGCGCTGCCTTGCTGGGGCGTGTGCAGGGTGGACACCAAGTCGACCCGCAGGCCGACCAGCATGTTGGCGCCGAAGTACTTGCCGCTAACCTGCGACAAGGTGAGTTCGTCGACCACCTGCGGGCGTTGAGGAGGCAGGGCAGCCGCGGGTTGCGCCGCGGCTGCCACTGCCACGAGGACCGGGAACAGGGCACGGGGGAGTGTATGTCGGTTCACGGAACCCTCGATTCTTGGATACGCTGCCCGGCTTCAGAACAGGTCAGCGGCGACCAGGCCCAGCTCGACCACGCGCGGCGGCGTGGTCGCGCGGTCCAGCGCGTCGACCCGCCGCTGCAGCGCCGGCGAGGTGCGGTTGTTGACCAGGTAGGAGTCGGCCAGCAGCGGCCGGTCGGCGATCACGGCGAACACGATGCCGTTCCAGTTCTTGATGAAATCGCCCTCGAACACCACCCGGTGCCCGAGCGCGGGGTCGGCGATGAACACGCGCCCGGCCTGCGCGCCCTTCACCAGCACGAAATGCTTGTAGCCCTTGATGTCCATCAGGGTGATGACCGGCATCTTCAGCCGGTACAGCGCGTCGGCGTCGATGCGGAAGCCGTGACCTTTCAACCCCAGGCTCTCTACGTAGCGCTTCATGTCGAGCATCGAGAAGCCGTTGGCGACGATCTGCCGGGCGTCGACGCCGACCATCATCCGTTTGATCAGCTCGACCTCGGACACGTCCGCGTAGCCGTAGCCGTACTGCAGCAACGTCGCCAGCGCGGCGGTGCCGCAGCTGAAGTCGTAGCGTTGCGGCACCAGCTCGCGGTAGCGCAGGTCACGCAGCGTGCGCACCTGCTTGGTTACCGGCACGCTGCCGATGCGGCTGGCGTCGAGCGTGGCCTGGGCGGCGACCGGGGCCGCCAGCGCCAGCGCCACGGCCGCCAGCAGCGCGCGCGCGCCGGCGCGTCGAAGCCGCTGTGTCCACGTGACCTGTCCGCGCATGCCCGATCCCCGTTGCGATGAGTGCCGGAGGGCGCCGCCGTTCGCTGGCGGCGCCCTTCGGCGATGGTGCAGGACCCGCGCTGGCCGGCAGGCCGGCGCTGGAGGCGGCATCCTGCCGCCTCCGTGCAGCGCGGTTGTGACGTGTGCTGCGCTTACTTGGCGCAGGTGACGCAGGTCGAGGCGCTGGCGATCGCCAGGCTGTTGTGCTGCAGGTTGCCGACGCCGGAGGCGATGTTGACGCCGATGTTGCCCGAGGCGCCGTTGAGCGCGCCGCCGTCGAGGCTGGCGGTCAGGTTCAGGCTCGGCAGGAAATCGAGCGAGATCTCGTTGCCGTCGGCTTCCTGGTTGCTGTCGGAGGTCGCATAGGCGACGGTACCGGCGCTGTTGGTCGAGGCGGCCAGCGCGTTGGACTGCGCGTTGCCGACGCCGGCGGCGACGTTGACGCCGATGTTGCCGGTCGCGCCGGCCAGGGCACCGTCGGTCACCGCGGCGTCGTAGTCGTTGAACCAGGTCGCTTCGGCGGTGTTGTCGTAGGCGGTCTGGTCGGAGAACACCATCGCCGAGGCGTAGGTGGCGTCGGCGTTGGAGTCATCGGTCAGCGACGACAGCGCGGCATCGTTGGACTGGGCGTTGCCGACGCCGGCGGCGATGTTGACGCCGATGTTGCCGCTGGCGCCGTCCAGTGCCGAGCCCATCGTCGCGCTGAGGTTGGAGTCGCCGGTCAGGTGGTTGCTGAACAGGCCGCCGGTGAGCTGGGTCTGCTCGACCACGGCGCCGGAGCGCGCGCTGACTTCGACCGAGCCGTCGATGAACACCAGACCGAAGGTGTCGGTGATGTCCCACAGGCTGGTGACGTTGTCCAGGAACGCGTCGTCGGCGTCTTCGACGGCCAGCGCCGGGCCGGCCACGAACAGGGACGCCAGACCGATGGCAAGCAGGGTGCGATGCAGTTTCATGTATTGCTCCTAGGTTGTTTTCTTGGACACTCGTGGTGGTGTTGCAACGTTCAAAGCGCGCCCCGGGGCAGCTGGAGCACGATGGCGTTGACCGAGGCATTGCCGACCCCGGCCGTCTGATTGACCTGCACCACGCCCTGGCTGCCGCGGAAGGACCCGCCATCGATGGCGGCCTCGCGGATCGCGGACGCGGTTTCAGCCCCCTCAGTTCGGTTGTCGCCGGCGACCGCCGCGAGCGCGGCGTCGTTGAGCACGACGATGTCGCCCGCGACCGACGCGGCGGGGTCGCCGTGGCCGATCGCGAACAGGTTCAATTGCGCGTTGCCGCTGCCGGCGGCCTGGTTGAGCGACACCAGGCCCGCGCTGCCGGCGAACGATTCCGCACCGATCCGCGCGCTGGCCGCGCGTTGGCGCAGCGCGGTCGGCAGGTCGGCCTGCGGGCGCTGGCGGGCGTGCAGCCCGCCCAGGCCGCGGCCGTCGCCGGCGATCGCGAGCGCCGCCAGGCTGGCCTGCGTGTTGCCGCTGCCGGCGGCCTGGTTGATCGCCACCCGGCCGCTGGCGCCGATGCCCGCGGCGTCGTGGATCCGGGCGTGGTCGTGGCCCGATGCGGCAGGCGCCGCTACCTGGGCCAGCGCCAGCACCGGAGTCAGCGCCGCGGCGACCATCGTCGCCGCCCACCCAGCGCGACTCACGGTCCGCCGCCTTGCTGCGATGCATTCCCCGCTCCGAGCGCGGGCAGCAGGCTGCCGGTGACCAGTCCGCCCAGGCCACGCGTGGCGCCCGACGCGGCAGTGCCGACCGACGCGCCCGATCCGAGCGGCGCCGAAGCCGCGGCGTGGCCGCCGAAGCGCGAGGCGCCGCCGAACGCAGGCAGGGACTGGGCGAGCAGCGAACGCGCCGCGCCTCCCGCATCGACCCCGACCGAGCCGCGCTGGTCCAGGTCGGTGCCCAGCACCAGGTCCAGGGTCTGGCCGAGGGTGTCGTGGAATACCTCGCCGGGGAACACGGTGGCCTGCGCCTGCACCGGATGGTCCGCCAGCGGAATGCCGCGGTAGGCGATGCGCGGCTGGACCGTGCGGGTGATCACCAGTTGGTGGTTGCGCGCGGCTGCCGCGGGCGCGCCGGGAAAGGCTTGCGCGCGCGCGCCGGGGACCGCGAACGGCCCCAACGACACGACCAGGGCCAAGGCCCCCAAACCAGACAGCGCCGCAGACTTCCTGACCAACAACGCAATGACCGACATGTGCACTCCGTGGCTCCCCCCCACGCTGCCGATGGCAACGCGGACACGAGGGAACCCAGAGCGAGATCCATGCCAACCAAGCAAGTCGTTGTATCTGCAGGCTTTTGTATCGCAGGGTCGCGCTCGTTGGCGCGCTCGCGACGCGAAACGTTGCAGGCTTGCAACGTCTAGCCACGCGCGGCCCTGGCGCGGAGCGCGTTCAGCTGCGCCCAAGCATGGCCCGAAATCCGCTAAAGCATGGGTTATGCCAATTCCGGACAGAGCCGCAGGGCCTGGTGTTGCATTTTTAAACTGCGGTTTTCGCGTGCGAGGATGGCCGCTTTCCCCGCGCAATGCGTTGCGCCGCCCGCTCCGGACGCCCGATGTCGACCCCCTCGCCGATTACCACCGCCACGGCCACCGCCGCCACCGCCGCCGCCGACTTCATCGAGGTCTATCCCGAGGCGCTCGATGCCGCGCACTGCGCGGCGCTGGTCGCGCGCTTCGCCGCCAGTGGCGACGTGCTGCCGGGCAAGGTCGGCGGTGGCGTCAAGCCCGAGCTCAAGGACAGCCTCGACCTCACCATCAGCGGCCACCCGCAGTGGCGCGACGCCGAGGCGGCGCTCAATACCGCGGTGTTCAAGGGCCTGCTGGCCTACCTGCGGCGCTACCCGCACACGCTGATCGCGCCGCTGATGCTGGAAGTCCCGAGCGCCGACGGCACGCGCCACCGCCTGACCCCCGAACGCATGCTGGCGATGGACGACGCCGAACTCGCGCCGCTGGCGCAGACGGTGTTCCGACCCGGCGCGATCAACCTGCAGCGCTACAGCGCCGGCCGCGGTGGCTACCCGTACTGGCATTGCGAGCTGTACCCGCGCGACCCGGGCACCGAGACCCTGCACCGGCACCTGCTGTGGACGGTCTACCTCAACGAGGATTTCGCCCAGGGCGAGACCGAGTTCCTCTACCAGCAGCGCAAGATCGCGCCGCGCACCGGTGCGCTGCTGATCGCACCGGCGGCGTTCACCCACACCCACCGCGGCAACCGGCCGCACGGCGGCGACAAGGTCATCGCCACCAGCTGGGTGCTGTTCCAGCGCGCCGAGCAGTTGTTCGGTGCGTAGGGCGGGCTCAAGCCCGCCGTCCCCGTCGACAGCGTTTGCGAAGGTCGAGCGTCAAACAGCGAACGCGATTCCTCGCAATCTGGCCGTGGCGGGGTGGCGGGCTTGAGCCCGCCCTACGGCGTGCGCGGGTGGTTGAGCACCAGCCAGTACAGCCCGACCTGCTTCACCGCCCACACGAACTGCTCGAAATCCACCGGCTTCTGGATGTAGCTGTTGACCCCCAGCGCGTAGCTGGCCTCGACGTCGAACGGTTCGGCGCTGGTGGTCAGCACCACCACCGGCAAGGTGCGCGTGGCCTCGTGGGAGCGGATTGCCTGCAGCACCTCGCGGCCATCGACCTTGGGCAGGTTGAGGTCCAGCAGCACGATCGACGGCAGGTCGTCGGGCGAGCGGTCGGCGTAGGCGCCGCGCGCGAACAGGTAGTCGAGCGCCTGCGCGCCGTCGCCAACCACCACCAGGTTGTTGGCGATCTTGGCCTCGTTGAACGCCAGCCGGGTCAGCTCGACGTCGTCGGGGTTGTCCTCGACCAGCAGGATTTCCTTATGCATCCGATGTTTCCTTGGCCGGCGTGCGCGCCGCGGGGGCGGCGACCGCGGGCATTTCCAGGGTGAAGGTGCTGCCGAGCTCCGGTTCGGACTGGGCGAGGATGCGGCCGTCGTGGCGTTGCGCGACGCGTTGCGCGATCGCCAGACCCAGGCCGTGGCCACCGCCCTGCTCCGGCCCGTGCAGGCGCTGGAACGGGGTGAACAGCTTGTGCGCATAGCGCATGTCGAAACCGTGGCCGTGGTCGCTGACGCGCATGCGCACGGTGTCGCCCTCGCGCTCGCCATCGACCTCGATGCGGATCGGGTCGTGCCCGCGCGAGAACTTCCAGGCGTTGTCGAGCAGCTGGGTCAGCAGCAGCTTCAGCAGGCGTTCGTCGCCCCAGCCCTGCAGGCCGGGCTGCACGGTGACCTGCGCGTGCTGCTCCGGATCGGCGTCGTGCAACTCGGCACAGACCCATTCGGCGAGCAGGCTCAGGTCGACCTGGGCCGGCTTGAGTTCGGCGCGGGTCGCGCGCGACAGCTCGCTCAGCGCGCCGAGCAGGCCGCTCATGCGTTGCGCCGCGGCGCGGATCCGCACCAGGTAGTCGCGGTCGGTGTCGTCGAGGCGGGCCTGGGCGCGCTCGGCCAGCAACGCCGAGAAACTCTCGATCGAACGCAACGGCGCGCGCAGGTCGTGCGACACCGCATCGACGAACAGCTGCAGCTGCTGCTGGGTCGCGGCGAGCGCGTCGGCACGCTCGGCGGCGTGGGTTTCGACCCGCGACTCGGCCGCGCGCTGCGCGGTGAGGTCGCGCAGCTGCAGCAGCAAAGATTGTGGCGCGCCGTGCGGGTCGCGCATCGCCGCGACGTTGGCATACACCCAGACCACCTCGCCATTGCGGTGCAGGTAGCGCTGGGGCGCATCGATCACCGCGATGCGGCCGTCGACCAGGTCGGTGATCGCGGCGCGCGACGGCTCGACTTCGTCGGGGTGGGTGACCGCCGACGCCGGGCGCCCGATCAGTTCATCGGCGCGGTAGCCGAGCATGCGCTCGAGGGCGGGATTGACCTCGAGCCAACGCCCGTCGAGGTCAACGATCGCCATGCCGATGCCGGAGGCCGCCATTGCCAGCTGGAAGCGGTCGGGATGGGTGTCGCTTGGCGATGGCAGGGGGGTCGACATGGCAGATCGGTGGCTCACTTACAGGGCGCGAGTGTAGCCGCGCGCCGTGATGGGGCGGTGCATACGCGTCGTAAAGGGGTAGGCACAATGCAGGCATGGAGCTGCAACAATTCCTCTTCCTGCTGATCCTCGCGGGCGCGCTGTACCTGTTCGTGAGCGAGCGCTTGCGCGTGGACGTCACCGCGATGCTGACGCTGGCCGCGCTGGTGGTGAGCGGCATCCTCGACGAGAAACAGGCGCTGTCGGGTTTCGCCAGCGAGCCGGCGATCATCGTCGCGGCGGTGTTCGTGATCTCCGGCGGGCTGGCCGCAACCGGCATCACCGAGCGCATCGGCCAGTGGATCGGGCACGCCGCCGGCCGCAGCGAGAGCCGCGCGATCGCGGTGGTGATGCCGACGGTCGCGGCGATGGCGTCATTCACCCACCACGTGATGGTGACGGCGATGATGCTGCCGATCCTGACCCGCTTCGCCAAGGCGCGCGGGCTCTCGGCGTCGCGGCTGCTGATGCCGATGTCGTTCGCCGCCTCGCTGGGCACCACCCTGACCCTGGTCAGCGCGCCGGCGTTCCTGCTCGCCGACAACCTGCTCGAGCGCACCGGCGCGCCAGGGTTGGGGATTTTCTCGATCACCCCGATCGGGATCGCGCTGGTGGCGATCGGGGTGGGCTACATGCTGCTCACGCGCTGGCTGCTGCCCAAGCGCAGTGGCGAGTCCGGCGACGACGAATACCTGCGCCTGGACCGTTACCGCACCGAACTGGTGATCGTCGAAGGCTCGCGCTGGAACACCCGGCCGCTGGCGGAACTGCAGAAGGCGCTGGGCGACAAGTTCCGGCTGCTCGGCTGGCTGCGCGACGGCAAGCCGCGCGAGGACCTCGGCGGCGGCAGCCCGCTGCTCAAGGGCGACGTGCTGCTTGTCGAGGCCTCGGCCGACGCGCTGGCGTCGCTGCACGACGACGGCGGCCTGGACCTGTACGCGATCGCGCGCTTCGGCGACACCGCCACCGGCGACGGCGAGCCGCAGCTGGTGCAGGCGGTGGTCGCGCCGGGCTCGGAGTTCATCGGCCGCAGCATCCGCGAGCTGGATTTCGCGCGTCAGTTCCACGCGGTGATCGCCGGGCTGTGGCGCCGCGGCGCGGCGATGTCGGCGCGGCTGGCCGACGCGCGCCTGCGCGAGGGCGACCTGCTGGTGCTATGGGGCCGGCCGTCGCGCTTCGCCGACCTGGCCGCGCACCACGGCTTCCTGATGCTGGTGCCGTTCGCCGGCGAGGCGAGGCGTCGCGTGCGCGCGCCGCTGGCGCTGGTGATCCTGGCGCTGACCGTCGTCGCGGCGGTCAGCGAGTGGTTGCCTGCGTCGCTGGCGTTCCTGTTCGGCGCGGTCGCGATCGTGGCCACGCGCTGCGTCGACATCGGCCAGGCTTACCGCGAGATCGACGTGCGCGTGTTCGTGATGATCGCCGGGGTGATCCCGCTGGGCATCGCGATGGAGCAGACCGGCACCGCGCAGCTGCTCGCGCAGGGCCTGCTGCATGTGGTCGCCGGCTGGTCGACGCTGTCAGTGCTGCTGGTTGTGTTCGCCGCCGCGGCGCTGCTGACCCAGATCCTGTCCGACTCGGCAACCACGGTGCTGCTGGGGCCGGTGGCGGTGTCGCTGGCGGAATCGATCGGCCAACCGCCGACGCCGTTCGTGGTGTGCACCGCGCTGGGAGCGGTGGTCGCATTTCTGACCCCGATCGGCCACCACGGCAACCTGCTGATCCTCGGCCCCGGCCAGTACCGCTTCGCCGACTTCGTCCGCGTCGGCCTGCCGCTGACGCTGCTGTGCGCGTGGGTCAGCGCGTGGATGGTGCGCTGGCTGTGGCTGGACGGGCCGTTGTGGCCGTGGGCGATGGGCCCGCTGTGACACGCGTGCAGGGTGGTTCTGCTTTTGTGTGTCGGCAGCCACATCACAAGGTTAGCCGCGACTTGCTTTGCTCTGACTCGTCATCCCCGCGAAGGCGGGGATCCAGTGACTTACGACTTGCTGTTGCCGTTGCCGTTGCTGTTGCCGTTGCTGTTGCTGTTGTTTGCCCTTGATCCCTCATCCCCAACCGCAGGGATGTGCCCAAACCCGAAGGGCGGCCGGCATGGATGCCGGGCGTTTTCCGATGGAGGCAGGATGCCGACTCGGAAAGTCCGCGCAGGGCTACGTGCGCCAGCGGGAGGTTTGTCAGGGAAGGGCCTTTCTTTGGTTACTTTCTTTGGCCCTCGCAAAGAAAGTAACTCGCCTTCAGGCGAAAGCTCTTGCCGTTGCTACTGCTTCGCAGTCATGCGAAGAGCAAGTTCAACGACAAGATCAAGGGCTTTCGCACGCTGCGCGCGCGAGTCACTTTTGTCTTGGCAAAAGTAACCAAAACCGTTGGAGCCGGACGCTCGCCGGAGACGATGAAGCTGTCTCCGGTCCCCTGCGCTCCTCGAGCAAAGGGTACGGCGCCCAAACTCGCTGCGCTCAGACAAGGGCGCCTTTTCCCCCCTTTGCCCTCCGGTGCTCGGCGGGCTCTACGGCGCCAGTCAAAGCGAAGAGCCTAGGAGCAACGGCAACGGCGACAGTACCTGCCATCGCCTCAGTCTTCACGATCGACGCAGACAGCGCTGCTGCTAGCTTGCTTCAGACGGCCACCAGCCCACGGCCACAAAAAAGCCCGGCCGAAGCCGGGCTTTTCCGCATATGGCCGATCCGCGCTAGCGGACGGCCGCCACAACCGCTTAACCGCCCGGGTTGAACCCGATCGTACGGCGCGTGGTCACCGGTGCATCGACCGGCTGGAAGCGCCAGCGGCGCACCGCGTTGACCGCCTCGCGGTCGAAGATGCGCGCCGGGTTGGAGCGCACCACCCGGGCGGCGGTCACCGAGCCGTCGGTGCCGACGGTGAACTCGACCTGGACCTCGCCCGACTGGCCGGCGCGCAGCGCGTCGGGCGGGAACTTCGGCGCCGGCGTCGACAACGCCCGCAGGTCGGTGGCCGCGGCGCCCGGGCGGGCGGCGGCGGCCTGGGTCCGCTGTGCAGCGGCAACGCGGTCGGCAGCAGCCTTGTCGGCGGCGGCCTTGTCCGCAGCCGCCTTGTCGGCCGCGAGCTTGTCCGCGGCCGCGCGGTCGGCGGCCTGCTTGTCGGCGTTCTGCTTCGTGGCCAGCTGCGCGGCAGCCTGCTCCTGCTGCTTCTTCTGGTCCTCGAGGCGCTGCTTCTCGAGGTCGGCCAGCTTCTTGGCCTCTTCCTCGGCGGTCAGCGTCTTCTCCTGGGCGCGTTGCGCGGCGGTCGCCTGCTGCGCAGCTATGTTCGCCTTCAGGCGGGCCAGCGCCGGGTGCTGCGCGTCGGCCTTCTCGAGCAACGCGGCCAGGCGCTGGGCCTCGGCGAAATCGTCGCGGGTGACGCTCTGCTCGGTGGCGATCACCGTCATCGGCAGCAGGTCGGTCAGCGCGCTCGCCACCGAGGCATCGCCGGGTTGCTTGTCGCGCAGCGCGAGGTAGTACTCGACCGCGTTGTTCTCGGCTGGCGCGTACAGGCGGTTGTCGCTGTAGGCCTGGCTGGCGGCGTCGCGTAGCTGCTCGACGGTCATGCTCGCGACCTTGGCCGACACCGCGGTTTCCGGCGTCACCGCCGGCGCGGCGGCGGTCGGGGCAGCGGCGCCGTCGGGCGCGGCCTGCTCCTTGTTGCACGCCGCCAGCACCAGGCCCATGGCCAGCACCAGCGACACTTTCGATAGGACGGACCACCGGCGCGCGGGCCGGGTTTGGATAGCGAAAATCATTGGCAGAACTCCCCTGAAGTGCGCGCTCGACCGGGCGCACGGTGCTAGGAAGAGCCAGCGGCCGGCGTTTGTCAAGCGCCAGCGAACCGCGCGCACGCATCTTTGCGCACGCCTCGAAAAAGTGTGACTTCGGTGCCCGCGATTCAGTCGCGCAGCGGCCAAAGCTGACGCATTCGGTCGCCCCCACGCGGGAGCCGGGCGCCTTCGCGCGCGCCGCGGATCGCGCGCCTGCGAGCCGCGCCTGGCCGCGATTCGCTGGCCGCGGCTGCGAGAATGGCGGCCCGGATTTCCCGGTCGCGCGTCGCCGTCGGCGTCGCACCGCGGAACCGTTCGAACCTGGCAGGGCACGCATGCGCATTGGCATCGATTTCGGCACCAGCTACTCGGCCGCCGGCGCGCTGGTCGACGACCGCGTGCAGCTGGTCCGCTTCGGCGACGCGCTGCAGTTCCGCACCACCGCGTTCTTCCCGCACGCGATCCCCGACCCGAACGACTTCGCGCTGACCCCGGCCCTGGAAGCGCAGGTCGCGCGCCTGCTTGCCAGCGCCAAGGCCGCGCAGACCCGCGCGCTCCACCGCGCAAACTTGCTGCGCGCGCAGGCCCAGCAGGCGCCCGTGGCGCGGCGCGCCGAGGCGCTGGCGCTGGTCGCCACGCCGTCGCTGCGCAGCGACGAGCAGTTGCGCCGCGAGGCGGTCGTCAGCGTGCGCCGCCACTGGCTCGAGCAGCAGATGCAGCAGGCGCGCGCGTCGGCGGCGTCGCTGCAGCACGCGGTCTATGGCGACGACGCGATCGACGCCTACCTCGCCGAAGGCGGCGGCCACCTGGTGGATTCCCCCAAGTCGATGCTTGGCTACCGGCTGCACGGCGCGGCGCGCCACACGATCCTGGGCATCGCCACCCACATCCTCGAACACATCCGCCTGACCGCCGGGCAGCAGCTGGGCACGGTGGTGCGCGGCGCGGTGATCGGGCGGCCGGTCGAATTCCGCAGTTCGATGGGCGAGGCCGGCGGCGTGCAGGCGCTGGAGATCCTGCGCGAGGCCGCGAGCGCGGCCGGCTTCGACGCGGTCGAGTTCCTGGAAGAGCCGGCCGCCGCCGCGTTGGACTTCCACCGCAGCCAGGCCGGGCCGCAGCGCGCGCTGATCGTCGACGTCGGCGGCGGCACCACCGACGTCGCGTTTGCGCAGCTCGGCGGGCGCGCGGCGCGCCCGCGGATCCGCGGCGCCTGGGGCATCGCCGAGGGCGGCGTCGATGTCGACCTGGCGCTGAGCCTGCGCCGCTTCATGCCGTTGTTCGGCAAGGACCTGAGCGCGGTGCCGGTGCACCGCTACTCCGAGGCCGCCAGCGTGCACGACCTGCAACGCCAGCGCGATTTCCGCCGCTGCCGCTTCGACGACGCACCGGCGCCGTTCGCCTCGCGTCTGGCGGCGTTGCAGGCCGCCGGCAACACGGTGCGGCTCAACCGCAGCGTCGAGCTGGCGAAGATCGGCCTCAGCGAACACGCCTCGTGGCAGGCGGGACTGGACTACATCGAGCCGGGGCTGGCCGCGAGCGCGACGCGCGAGCACCTCGAAATCGCCGCCGCACGCTTCCTCGGCGGCCTGGAGCGGCTGCTCGCGCGCGTGGGCACGCAACTCGATGCCGCGCCGACGACGCTGTTCGTGACCGGCGGCATGTCGCGCGCGCCGTACGTGCGCGCCGCGGTGCAGGCCGCATTCCCCGACGCGCGGCTGGTCGCGGGCGACCCGTCGCTGGGCGTGGTCAGCGGTCTGGCGGTGGCCGCCGGCGGCCGGCCGCGGACGAGTGCGCGGCAATCATCCCGGTCGCGCGAGCCTGGCGCGGCGCAGTTTCCCGGCACCCGCTAGGAGCGGCTTCAGCCGCGAGCCTTGCTCCATCACCGCCGAAGCTCGCGGCTGAAGCCGCTCCTGCACGCCGGCGGCGTCGGTGAGTGGCGATGGCAGTTACGCCTGTCGCCAAGGCCGGCTACTTGCCGATGCAGAAGCTCGAGAAGATCTGCCCGAGCAGGTCGTCGGCACGCACCCGGCCGGTGATCTCGCCGAGCGCGTCGTGGCCGTGGCGCAGCGATTCGGCCGCCAGGTCGAGCAGTTCGTGGTCGAGTTGCACACGCGCGTCATCGAGTTCGTCGCGCGCGCGCAGCAGCGCATCGACGTGGCGCGCGCGTGCGGTGAACGCGCCCTCGCCGGCCTCGGCGCCATCGCCCTGGGCGAGCTCGCGCAGGCGCGCGTGCAGCGCGTCGAGGCCGGCGCCGGTGCGGGCCGAGACATACAGATGATCATCGTCGGGCGCGGCCTGTGCCGCGTCGCGGTCGGCGTCATCGAGCAGATCGGCCTTGTTGTGCAGCCACAGCCGCCGCTCGACGCCGGCGATCGCGTTGGCGACCGCGGCGCGTCCGGCGTCGGCGGCGCGCGCGTCGAGCACCACGATCGCGAGGTCGGCGCGGGCGAGTTCGGCGTACGCGCGGCGCATGCCCTCGCGCTCGATCGCGTCGCCGCCCTCGCGCAGGCCGGCGGTGTCGACCAGGGTCAGCTCGACGCCGTCGATGCGCACCACCTCGTGCAGCAGGTCGCGGGTGGTTCCGGCGATGTCGGTGACGATCGCGCGGTCGCTGCCGGCGAGCGCGTTAAGCAGCGAACTCTTGCCCGCGTTCGGCGGGCCGACGATCACCGCGTGCAGGCCGTCGCGCAGCCGGCGGCCGCGCTCGGCGGCGCGCAGCAGTTCATCGAGATCGTGCGTGACCGCCTCGAAGCGCGCGCGCAGGGCGGCGCCGCCGAGGGTCTCCAGCGGTTCGTCGGAGAAATCGATCGCGGCCTCGACGTGCACGCGGATCGCGAGCAGGCCGTCGGCCAGCGCCTCGACCCGGTGCGAGAACTCGCCATCGAGCGCGCGCCGCGCCGCGCGCGCCGCGCGGCCGTCGGCGGCGGCGATCAGGTCGGCGACCGCCTCGGCCTGGGCGAGGTCGAGCCGGCCCTCGAGGAACGCGCGTTCGCTGAATTCGCCTGGGCGCGCGTGGCGCGCGCCGAGCGCGCAGGCGCGCGCGAGCAGTTCGCGCAGCACCGCCGGGCTGCCGTGCGCCTGCAGCTCGACCACGTCCTCGCCGGTGTAGCTGGCCGGCGCGGCGAAATACAAGCCGATGCCGTCGTCGATCGTCGCCTCGGCGGCGTCGCGGAAGCGCACGTGGTGGGCGTGGCGCGGCGTCAGCGTGCGTCCGCACAGGGTTTCGGCGATCGCGCGCGATCGCGGTCCCGACAGGCGCACGATGCCGACGCCGCCGGCGCCGGGCGCGGTGGCGATCGCGGCGATGGTGTCTCTGTCGGCCATGCGGGTGGTTCCTTGCCTGGTAGGAGTTTGCCGTAGTCCGTACACGGGGTGTCGGCGGCGCAGTGATCGTGCGGTGATGCTTCCTGGCGGGCCTTCTCGAAAGAAGACCTGGTTATGGACCTGCAACCGAGACGGAATCCCGCCTGTTTTTCGTCGCCACAAACACGAAGCCCGCCAATTGGCGGGCTTCGATGAGCACACAGCGAGCGCGCTTACGCCTTCGCCGGCGCCGGCGCCTCGGCGTAGCGGCGGGTCATCCACCACTGCTGCAGCAGGCCCAGGCCGCCGTTGGTGATCCAGTACAGCACCAGACCGGCCGGCATGAACGCGAACATGACGCCGAACACGATCGGCATCAGCTGCATCATCTTGGCCTGCATCGGGTCCATGCCGACCGCCGGGGTCAGCTTCTGGGTCGCCCACATCACCGCGACGTTGATCAGCGGCAGCACGAAGAACGGGTCGCGCGCGGTCAGGTCGGTAATCCAGCCGATCCACGGCGCGTGGCGCAGCTCGACCGACTCGGACAGCATCCAGTACAGCGCCAGGAACACCGGCATCTGCAGCAGCAGCGGGAAGCAACCGCCGACCGGGTTGATCTTCTCCTTCTTGTACAGCTCCATCATCGCCTGCTGGAACTTCTGCTTGTCGTCGCCGTAGCGCTCCTTGAGCTGGGCCAGGCGCGGCTGGAACTTGCGCATCTTCGCCATCGACTTGTACTGCGCGGCCGACAGCGGAAACATCAGGATCTTCAGGATCACCACCAGCCCGACGATCGCCCAGCCCCAGTTGCCGAGCAGGCCGTGCAGGCGCTCGAGCACCCAGAACAGGCCGTTGGCGATCGTGGCCATCACCGACCAGGTGCTGAAGTCGACCGCGCGGTCGAGTCCGGGCACGTTCTGCGCGTCGATCTGCTTGACCAGCTTGGGGCCGACCCACAGCCGCGCCTGGGTGCTCGCGGTCGCGCCGGGAGCGACGCTGACGCCGGGGCCGACTTCGCGGATCAGGTACTGGGTGCCGCCGGTGCCGGCCGGGGTCGCCAGCGAGAACGTGGTCGCGTCGTTCGCGGCGGGGATCCACGCCGCAAAGAAATGGTGCTGCAGCATCGCGATCCAGCCGCCGGTGGCCGGCTTGTCGAGCGTGCCGTCGTCGACGAAGTCGTCGAACTGTCGCTTCTCGTACTTGTCGGCCGCGCTGTACCACGCCGCGCCCTGGAAGCTGTACTGCTCGGCGCTCATCGGCCCGCTCTTGACCAGCGCACGCGGCACGCGGCTGAGCTGGCGGTAGACGAAGCCCTGCCACGGCGCGCTGCCGGCGTTGACGACCTCGTCGCGCACCTGCACCGCGTAGTCGCCGCGGTTGAAGGTGTAGCTGCGGCGGATGCTGACGCCGTTGGCACCGGTCCACACGAACGGCACCACCACACTGGCCGCGCCCGGGGCGAGCGTGAACTCGCGCTGGCTGCCCTCAAGCACGAACCCGGACTCGTGGCTCGGCGCGGCGCCGGCGTTGCTGACCCAGCCGCTCTGGGCGACGAAGTAGTTGGCCGGATCCGACGCCAGCAGGCGCACCGGCGCGCTGCCGGCGTCGGCGGTGCTCGGGTAACCGAGCAGGTCGGCCTGGCGCAGCTCGCCGCCATCCAGAGTGGCGCGCAACACGTCGGTGGTGACGGTGACCGCCGGCGTGGCGGTCGACGCGACGGTGGCGCCGGGGACGGCGGCGGACATCGCCGCCGGAACCGCGGGCACGCCCGAGGCGGTGGCCGGCACGGCGACGCTCGGCACCGTGCTGCCGGGCACGGCCGCGGCGCTCGCCACCGTCGGTGCAGGGGCGGCCTGCTCCTTGCCCCACTCCATCCACAGCAGGGTCGCCACCATCAGCCAGGCGAAGATCAGGAAGACACGGGTCTGGTTCATGGGCAGCAGGCAGGCTCGGCCGACGCGCGTTGGCGGCGTGGCATCAGGGGGACGGGGACGGCGACAGACACGGGTCGGCGACGGCGGGCATTGTGCCGGGCGCGGGGGGTGCGGGCAACGCGAATGCCCCGGCGCGGCGCAGCAGGGCCAGGAACGCGGCACGCAACTCCTCGCCGCTGCAACGCGACGCGCCCGGACGCGCTACCACGACGTAGTCACCGTCGGCCAGCGCATGCCGGTGGTGGCGGAAGCTGTCGCGCAGCACGCGCTTGATGCGGTTGCGACCGACCGCATGCGGGTCGACCTTGCGCGACACCGCCAGGCCCAGCCGCGGCGGCACGTCCACGGCCTGCCAATGCAAAGCCAGCACGGGCAGCGCCACGCGCCGGCCTTGCTTGAAGATGCGGTCGAAGTCCGAGCGCGCGCGAACCCGCGCGGTGCGCGGGAAGCGGGTCGAGTTCATCGGGAGCGAGCGGCCGCCGATCGCGGCCGCTGGGACGGGCAAGTGCCGCGCTTACGCGCAGAGGCGCTTGCGGCCCTTGGCACGACGACGGGCGAGGATCTTGCGGCCGTCGGCGGTCGCCATGCGGGCACGGAAACCGTGATCGCGCTTGCGCTTGAGGTTGCTGGGCTGGTAGGTGCGCTTGGTGGCCATGGTCCGGCTCTGTATGTACAGCGGAAAAGACCGCGGAGTCTAGCGACTTTGCCACGGAGCGGTCAACTGTGGCGTTGGATGGCCGCCCCTTCGCGGGCGGCGCGGGCGTGGTCGCTGTCCACGGCAGGCCCGAGTGCATGGGCTGGGTGGCGGTGATAGTCTGGCCGACCCCCGCACACTACGCGCGGCGCGATGCTCGCCATCGCGCCCGTCTCGTCCTTTGTCGGCACCACGTTAATGTCACTCCTTGAAGTAGCCGCACCTATGGACGCCTGGCCCCGCTGCCTCGAACGCCTTGAAGCCGAGTTCCCGGCCGAGGATGTTCACACCTGGCTCAAGCCGCTGCAGGCGACCCGCCGCGACACCACCACCGTGCTGTACGCGCCCAACGCGTTCGTGGTCGAACACGTGCGCGAACGCTACCTGGCGCGGATCCGCGAGCTGCTCGCGCACTTTGCCGGCAGCGACGACGTCAGCCTCGAGATCGGTTCGCTGCCGCGCGCCGCCGCGCCGGCGGCGGTGGCGGCAACGCCCGAGCGGCCCGCCGCGCCGCGCGCGATGACTCCGCTGGAGTCGTTCAACGGCCACCTCGACAGTCACTACACCTTCGACAACTTCGTCGAGGGCCGCAGTAACCAGCTCGGCCGCGCCGCCGCCTGGCAGGCCGCTCTCAAGCCCGGCGAGCGCGCGCACAACCCGTTGCTGCTGTACGGCGGCACCGGCCTGGGCAAGACCCACCTGATGTTCGCCGCCGGCAACGCGATGCGCGCCAACAACCCGGGCACGCGGGTGATGTACCTGCGTTCGGAGCAGTTCTTCAGCGCGATGATGAAGTCGCTGCAGGACAAGACCATGGACGCGTTCAAGCGCCAGTTCCAGCAGGTCGACGCGCTGCTGATCGACGACATCCAGTTCTTCGCCGGCAAGGACCGCACGCAGGAGGAGTTCTTCCACACCTTCAACGCGCTGTTCGACGGCAAGCAGCAGATCATCCTGACCTGCGACCGCTACCCGCGCGAGGTCGAGGGGCTCGAACCAAGATTGAAGTCGCGCCTGGCCTGGGGCCTGTCGGTGGCGATCGAGCCGCCGGACTTCGAGACCCGCGCCCAGATCGTGCTGGCCAAGGCCAGCGAGCGCGGCGCGGCGATCCCTGAGGAGGTCGCGTTCCTGCTCGCCAAGAAGATGCGCAGCAACGTGCGCGACCTGGAGGGGGCGCTCAACACCCTCACCGCGCGCGCCAACTTCACCGGCCGGCCGATCACCGTCGAGTTCGCCCAGGAGACGCTGCGCGACCTGCTGCGCTCGCAGCAGCAGTCGATCTCCATCCCCAACATCCAGAAGACCGTGGCAGACTACTACGGCCTGCAGATCAAGGACTTGTTGTCGAAACGGCGGACCCGCTCGCTCGCCCGTCCGCGCCAGATGGCCATGGCGCTGACCAAGGAACTGACCGAGCACAGCCTGCCCGAAATCGGCGACGCGTTTGCCGGGCGTGACCACACCACGGTGTTGCACGCCTGCCGGCAGATCCGCACGTTGATGGAAACCGACGGCAAGCTGCGCGAAGACTGGGACAAGCTGATCCGCAAGCTCAGCGAGTGACGGCCCGCCCCGAAACCCCGTGGACGAGTCGCGTACAAGCTGTGGACAAGTGCAGGTCGCGGTTTGCGCCCAAAAGTTGTCCACAAGTTGTAGGGCCGTCACCGGCGCACTTGTACAAGGCTTGGCGGTGGCGAAAAACGTAGTTGAATCAGCGGCTTGCTTGGGTTTTCCCGGGTTTTCGCCGACACCATCACCACCAAGATTTAGATTTATCCAACTCTTTAGTACTGGGGATCGGGGATGCGCTTCAGCCTGCAACGCGAAGTTTTTCTCAAGCCGCTCGCGCAAGTCGTCAACGTCGTCGAACGGCGCCAGACCTTGCCGGTGCTGGCCAACCTGCTGGTCCAGGTCAAAGACGGGCAGCTGTCGCTGACCGGCACCGACCTCGAGGTGGAGATGGTCTCGCGCATCGCCGTCGACGACGCCAAGGACGGGGAAACCACGATCCCGGCGCGGAAACTATTCGACATCGTTCGCGCCCTGCCCGACGGCAGCAAGATCTCGGTCAGCCAGACCGCCGAGAAGGTCACGGTGCAGGCCGGGCGCTCTCGCTTCACCCTGTCCAGCCTGCCGGCCAACGACTTCCCCTCGATCGACGAGATGGAAGCGACCGAGCGGGTGCAGGTGCCCGAGGCCGCGCTCAAGGAGCTGATCGAACGCACCGCGTTCGCGATGGCGCAGCAGGACGTGCGCTACTACCTCAACGGCCTGCTGTTCGACCTGCGCGAGACCAGCCTGCGCTGCGTGGCCACCGACGGCCACCGCCTGGCCTTATGCGAGACGCCCTACGAGGGCGGCGGCCAGACCAAGCGCCAGATCATCGTGCCGCGCAAGGGCGTGTCCGAACTGCAGCGCCTGCTCGAGGGCGGCGACCGCGAGATCGAGATCGAGATGGGCCGCGGCCACATCCGGGTCAAGCGCGACGACGTCACCTTCACCAGCAAGCTTATCGACGGCCGCTTCCCGGACTACGAGGCGGTGATCCCGATCGGCGCCGACAAGGAAGTGCGAATCGAGCGCGAGGTGCTGCGGGCGTCGCTGCAACGCGCGGCGATCCTGTCCAACGAGAAGTACCGCGGCGTGCGCATCGAGGTCTCGCCGGGCCAGCTCAAGATCAGCGCGCACAACCCGGAGCAGGAAGAGGCACAGGAGGAAGTCGAGGCCGAGACCAAGGTCGACGACCTGGCCGTCGGCTTCAACGTCAACTACCTGCTCGAGGCCCTGGGGGCGCTGCGCGGCGAGCACATCGTGCTGGCGCTGCGCGACGCCAACTCGTCGGCGCTGGTGCGCGAGGCCGCCAACGACCGCTGCCGGCACGTGGTGATGCCGCTGCGGCTTTGACGCGGGCGCCTGCGCTATCCGGATCCGCTTTGTTCCACGTGGAACCTCAGAACCAGTGTGACGACACGCCCGGCCTGCCCGGGCGTGTCCATTTCCGGCCCTGAGCCATGCACGTGACCCGCCTCGAGATCCGCAACCTGCGCCGCTTCGCGGACGTCAGCCTGGCGCCAGCACCCGGTCTGAACCTGATCACCGGCGACAACGGCGCGGGCAAGACCAGCGTGCTCGAAGCCCTGCACCTGATGGCCTACGGGCGCAGCTTCCGCGCCCGCGTGCGCGACGGGCTGGTGCGGGCGGGTGCGGAGGCGCTGGAGGTCTTCGTGGAGTGGCAGGAGACGCCCCAGCCACCCCGCCCCGGCGATGCGGCCACGACCGATGGCGCGGTCCAGCATGCGCTGGTGCGCAAGGCTGGCCTGCGCCACAGCGGCCGGGAATGGGCGGGTAGGCTCGACGGCGCGCCGGTCGCGCATCTGGGCGAGCTCTGCGCGGCGCTGGCCGTGGTGAGCTTCGAACCGGGCAGCCATGCGTTGATCACCGGCGGTGGGGAGTCGCGGCGGCGCTACCTCGACTGGGGTTTGTTCCACGTGGAACCAGACTTCCTGCCGCTGTGGCGGCGCTACGCTCGGGCGCTGAAGCAGCGCAACGCCCTGCTCAAGGCGCGTTCCCGCGACGCCCAGCTCGACGCCTGGGATCACGAGCTGGCCCAGGCCGGCGAGCCCCTGAGCCAGCGCCGCCAGCTGTACCTGGAGGCGTTGCAGCCGCGCTTCGCGGCGCTCGCGGCCGAACTCGCGCCTATGCTCGGCAATACCGCACTCGAGTACCTGCCGGGCTGGCGGCGCGAGGAGCTGCCGCTGGCCGACGCCCTGCTGCTGGCCCGCGACCGCGACCTGCAGCTGGGCTACACCTCGGTGGGCCCGCACCGTGCCGACTGGAAGGTCGAGTTCTCGCAGGTGCCGGGCCGGGACGCGCTCTCGCGCGGACAGGCCAAGCTGGCGGCGCTCTCGGCCCTGCTCGCCCAGGCCGAGCACCACGCCGCGGTCCGCCGGCAGTGGCCGGTGATCGCGCTCGACGACCTGGCGTCGGAGCTCGACCGCCACCACCAACAGCGGGTGCTCGCACGGCTGCTGGCCAGCGGCGCGCAGGCGCTGATCACCGGCACCGAGGCTCCCCCGGGTCTGCTCGACCTCGGGGTAGCGATCCACAGGTTCCACGTGGAACATGCCGAGCTGCGGGACCTCAACCGAGCGGACTGATCCCCCGTCTGCGCATTCCCGACCGCGCGCGACCGCGAGCATCGGTGAAGGGCCATAGAACCCCGCCGCGACGCCATCGCCCCGGGTCTGGCCGAGACCGGTCGCGCCGACCGCCCTGCTATACTTCGCGCACGTATATCTAATGTGTCATGACGCGCCCGGCCCCGCCGTTGCCGCGTCGCTGGAGCCTGTTGCCGCATGACCCCGAACGATCAGCACGCTGAGCACGATCCCTCGCAAGACGTCGCGTCCGTTGCCCCTTCCAGCCAGACCTACGACTCGACCAGGATCACCGTCCTGCGCGGGCTCGAGGCCGTGCGCAAGCGCCCGGGCATGTACATCGGCGACGTCCACGACGGCACCGGCCTGCACCACATGGTGTTCGAGGTGGTCGACAACGCGATCGACGAGGCCCTCGCCGGCCACGCCGACGACGTGGTGGTGACCCTGCACGAGGACGGCTCGGTGTCGTCCTGGGACAACGGCCGCGGCATCCCGGTCGACATCCACAAGGAAGAAGGCGTGTCCGCGGCCGAGGTGATCCTCACCGTGCTGCACGCCGGCGGCAAGTTCGACGACAACAGCTACAAGGTTTCCGGCGGCCTGCACGGCGTCGGTGTGTCGGTGGTCAACGCGCTTTCCGAGCACCTGTGGCTCGACATCTGGCGCGACGGCCACCACCACCAGCAGGAGTACGCGCTCGGCGAGCCGCTCTATCCGCTGAAGACGCTCGAGGCCTCCGACAAGCGCGGCACCCTGTTGCGCTTCAAGCCGGCGGTCGGGATCTTCACCGACGTCGAGTTCCATTACGACATCCTCGCCAAGCGCCTGCGCGAGCTGTCGTTCCTGAATTCCGGGGTCAAGATCACCCTGGTCGACGAGCGCGGCGAAGGCAAGCGCGACGTGTTCCAGTACGAGGGCGGCATCCGCTCGTTCGTCGAACACCTCGCCCAGCTCAAGACCCCGCTGCACCCGAACGTCATCTCGGTCACGGGTGAGATGAACGGCATCACCGTCGACGTCGCGATGCAGTGGACCGATTCCTACCAGGAAACGATGTTCTGCTTCACCAACAACATCCCGCAGAAGGACGGCGGCACCCACCTGATCGGCTTCCGCGCCGCGCTCACCCGCACCCTCAGCAACTACATCGAGCAGAACGGCATCGCCAAGCAGGCCAAGGTCGCGCTGTCCGGCGACGACATGCGCGAGGGCATGATCGCGGTGCTGTCGGTCAAGGTGCCGGATCCGAGCTTCTCCAGCCAGACCAAGGAAAAGCTGGTCAGTTCCGAGGTTCGCCCGGTCGTTGAGCACACGTTCGGTGCACGTTTGGAGGAGTTCCTGCAAGAACACCCGAACGAAGCCCGCGCCATCGCCGGCAAGATCGTCGACGCCGCGCGCGCCCGCGAGGCCGCGCGCAAGGCCCGTGACCTGACCCGGCGCAAGGGCGCGCTCGACATCGCCGGCCTGCCCGGCAAGCTCGCCGACTGCCAGGAAAAAGACCCGGCCAAGTCCGAGCTGTTCATCGTCGAGGGCGACTCCGCCGGTGGCTCCGCCAAGCAGGGCCGCAACCGCAAGACCCAGGCGATCCTCCCGCTCAAGGGCAAGATCCTCAACGTCGAGCGCGCACGCTTCGACCGCATGCTGGCCAGCGCCGAGGTCGGCACGCTGATCACCGCGCTGGGCACCGGCATCGGCAAGGACGAGTACAACCCGGACAAGCTGCGCTACCACCGCATCATCCTGATGACCGACGCCGACGTCGACGGCTCGCACATCCGCACCCTGCTGCTGACGTTCTTCTACCGGCAGATGCCGGAGCTGATCGAGCGCGGCCACATCTACATCGGCCTGCCGCCGCTGTACAAGATCAAGCAGGGCAAGACCGAGCTGTACCTCAAGGACGATGCCGCGCTCGACGTCTACCTCGCCGGCAACGCGGTCGAAGGCGCCTCGCTGATCCCGGCGCAGGACGAACCGCCGATCACCGGGCTGGCACTGGAGAAGCTGCTGCTGGTGTTCGCCGGCGCGCGCGACACCATCGCCCGCAACGCGCACCGCTACGACCCGAACGTGCTCGAGGCGCTGATCGACTTCAGCCCGCTCGACGGCGCGCACCTGGCGCAGAACATCGACGAGCGCCACGAACTGGACGCGCTTGAGAGACGCCTCAACCGCACCGGATTGGGCAAGCCGCGCTACAAGCTGCAGCTGCAGCCGGCGACCGAAGCGCGCGGCGCGGCGCTGATCGTCACCCGCGATCACATGGGCACCCAGCTGATCCAGGTCTTGCCGCTGGCCGCGTTCGAAGGCGGCGAGTTGCGCGCGCTGCGCGAAGCGGCATCGCAGCTGCACGGCCTGGTCCGCGAAGGCGCGCAGATCGTGCGTGGTAATCGCGCGCAGCCGATCGACAGCTTCGCGCAGGCGCAGGCGTGGCTGCTCGAGGAGGCCAAGAAGGGCCGCCAGATCCAGCGCTTCAAGGGCCTGGGCGAGATGAACCCCGAGCAGCTGTGGGACACCACGGTGAATCCGGAAACCCGGCGCCTGCTGCAGGTGCGGATCGAGGACGCGGTCGCCGCCGACCAGATCTTCAGCACGCTGATGGGCGACGTGGTCGAACCGCGCCGCGAGTTCATCGAGGACAACGCGCTCAAGGTCGCCAACCTCGACGTCTGATCGCCCGCCGATGGCGATCGATCCGGCGATCGACCGCGGCCTGTCGCGGCCAATCGGTGCGCACGCCGCCGCCGCCGCGCCCACCCGGCCGTCGCGTCTGGCCGCCGCATTGCTCGGCTTCGCCGCCGATGCGCTGCTGCTGGGACTGCTGACCGCGGCGCTCGCGTTCCTCGGGTTGGCGCCGCTGCTCGCCAGGCGGGTCGACTTGGACGCGCACCTGCTGGCGGTCATGAGCCTCAGCTTCGTCGCGATGGCGGTCGCGGCCTGGCCGTTGTGGCAGCGGTCGCGCCGGCACGCGGCGGTGCAGCCGCTGATGGCGTTGCGACCGAGCTTGGGCCTGGCGGTCGTGGTCGGGCTGGCCACGTTCGCCGTCAACGCGTTGCGCAGCTGGCTGGAGCCGCAGCTGGTCGGCGAGGTGCCGGAACCGAGCAACGTCGCGCCGATCCTTGCCGCGCTCGCCTCGCAGCCGTGGCCGGCGATGGCGGTGTTCGTGCTGCTCGGGCCGTGGGTCGAGGAACTGCTGCTGCGGCGGGTGCTGCTCGGGCGCATGTTGGCGCGCGGCTGGCCGTGGCTGGGGGTGCTGTTGACCACCAGCGTGTTCGCCTGGCTGCACGAGCCGCTGCCGCGTGCCGACCTCGTGACCGGCCAGTGGTTGTGGCTGCTGTCGGGCTACTGGCTGATGGGGGCGCTGTTCGCGTGGGTGTATTGGCGCACCCGGCGCCTGTCGGCGGCGTTTGCCGCGCACGCGATCAACAACGCGCTCGCCTGCGGCGTGCTGCTGGTGACACCGGGGTGATCGTGGCGAACCAACCGGCGGCGGCTGAACGGCTGGCCGGCCTTTGTCCCACCGTGACCGGGAAATTGACGAAGCGTTAATCCCCGCCCGGCTACAACCGCGGTAACGAACATGAATCGGGGATCCACCATGAAGCCACTGCTGCTCGCCTTGTCGATCGCGACCCTGGTCGCCGCCTGCGCCACCACCACCTCCCCGACCGGGCGCACCCAGCGCGTCGGCGCGGTCTCGCAGGAGCAACTCAACCAGCTTGGCGCGCAGGCGTTTACGCAGGCCAAGGCACAAAACCGGCAGAGCACCGACGCCCGCCAGAGCGGCTACGTGCGCTGCGTGGTCAACGCGATCACCCGCGAGCTGCCCTCCGGCTGGCAGGCGCAGTGGGAAACCGCGCTGTTCGCCGACGCCTCGCCCAACGCGTTCGCGCTGCCGGGCGGCAAGGTCGGCGTCAACACCGGCATCTTCACTGTCGCCAAGACCCAGGACCAGCTCGCGGCGGTGATCGCGCACGAGATCGGCCACGTCGTCTCGCGCCACCACGACGAGCGCGTGACCCGGCAGATGGGCGCACAGGCCGGCCTCGGCATCGTCGGTGCGATCGTCGGCTCGGCCTACGGCCAGGGCGCGGCCAACGCGACCAGCCAGCTCGGCGGCGCCGCGGTGCAGGCGGCGTTCCTGCTGCCCAACAACCGCACCCAGGAAACCGAGGCCGACGTGGTCGGCCAGCAGCTGATGGCCAGTGCCGGCTTCGATCCGCAGCAGGCGGTCAACCTGTGGGAGAACATGATCGCCGCCAGCAGCAGCCGTGCACCGCAGTTCCTGTCCACCCACCCGGACCCGCGCGCGCGCATCGCCGAACTGCGCGGCCGTGCCGGCGCGTTGGCGCCGACCTACCAGCGCGCGCGCGCCAGCGGGCGCACGCCCAATTGCGGGTAAACACGATTGGGCGGTTGAGCGCAACCCGGTTTCGCCGGCCCCGGCGTTTCTGTTAGCGTGACCGCCCCGTCCGGCCCAGCGCCATCCCCCGTTGTCTTTCTAGTACGCCGGCAGCGTCCCGCACCTGCCGTCGGCTCGTACCGGTAACCCGAGGTGATCCGATGAAGCATTCCATGACCCGCCGCAACGTGCTGGCCGCCACCGTTGCCACCGTGCTCGCGTTCGGCGTCCTGGCCCAGGCCCACGCGCAGTCCGCCCAGGACCGTGCGCAGGCGCGTCGCGATCGCCAGGCCCAGAAGGGCGAGTCCAAGCAGGAGACCGCCAAGGTCGCCGACCAGTACCCGGACGCGACTCGCCAGTCGCCCGACGCCAAGGCGTCGGCCAAGGTCACGCCCAAGCTCAAGAAGATGATGGACCTGTACGACGCCGACAAAGGCGCCGAGGCGCGCGCCATTGCCGACGAGATCATCGCCAACGCCGCGGCCAACGCCTACGACCACGCCTTCGCCGCGCAGATCGGCGCGCAGATCGCCTACGACGCCGACGACACCGCCGCGGCCATGGCGTATCTCAACAAGGCGCTCGAGTTCAACGGCCTCGACAACAACGGCCACTTCGGCGCGATGCTGATGCTGGGCCAACTGCAGCTGCAGGAAGACCAGTACCCGCAATCGCTGGCGACCTTCGACCGCTTCTTCGCCGAGACCAAGAGCAGCAAGCCCGAGCACCTGGTGCTCAAGGGCAACGCGCTGTACCGCATGGACCGCTTCCCGGAAGCGGCCGCGGTGCTCAAGCAGGCGATCGACGCTTCTCCCGAGCCCAAGGCCGACTGGCAGCAGCTGCTGATGGCGGCGTACGCCGAGGGCGGCCAGGGCGCCGAGGCGGCCAAGATGGCCGAGGCCGTCGCCGCCAAGAACCCGACCGACAAGCGCGCGCAGACCAACCTGGCCGTGGTCTACCTGCAGAACGACATGTACGACAAGGCCGCCGCGGTGCTGGAGAAGCTGCGCGCCGCCGGCCAGTTCACCGAGGACAAGGACTACCGCCAGCTGTACTCGACCTACCTCAACCTGGACGGCAAGGAGAAGCAGGCCGCCACGGTGATCAACGAGGGCCTCGAGAAGGGCGTGATCAAGCCCGACTTCCAGACCTACCTCGCGCTCGCGCAGTCGTACTATTTCTCCGAGCAGGTCGCCCCGGCGATCGACGCCTACAAGAAGGCGGCCCCGCTGGCGCCCGATGGTGAGACCTATCTCAACCTGGCCCGCGTGCTGTGGCAGGAAGACCGGGTTCCGGAGGCCAAGGAAGCGGCCAAGCAGGCCATCGCCAAGGGCGTGAAGAAACCCGACGACGCCAAGAAGATCATCGCGTTGCCCGGCAAGTAACCGGCAGCACGGAAATGGCATTGAAATGCCAACCCGCGCGTGGAACGAAGCGCGGGGATTGGTATATGCTAGGAGGTTCACGCCGCTGTAATAGCGGTATGAACCGAAACGACGGCCCCGTGGCGCCCTGGCGTCCGGAATACACTTCCCGAGCTGACGGCGCATGACGCAAGACCTCGAAATCCACGCAAAACAAGACGACCGCGACGCAGGTCTGAACTGGGCACGCATTGCCGGTATCACCGCCGCGATCGCCGTGCACGTCGCGGCGCTGTTGCTGCTGCTCGCGCCGATGGCGCCGCCGGCGACCGACAAGGCGGAGGAAGACGTCACCATCGTCAACCTGATCAAGCCGCCGCCGCCGCCGCCACCCCCACCGCCGCCGCCGCCGGACGAGCCCAAGCCGCTCACTCCGCCGAAGACCCTGGTGCCGCCGCAGCCGACCCCGTTGCCGCCGCCGCCGGAAGATCCGCCGATCCTGGTGGACGACCCGACCCCGGTCGACGTCCCCGCGCCGCCGCCGGCGCCGCCGGCGCCGCCGAGCACGGTCAGCGACATTGGCTCCAGCGTCGACGCGTCGTCCAAGCGCATGAACCCGCCGAAGTACCCGCCGACCGAGCTGCGCCAGGGCGTGGGCGGCACGGTGACGCTGGTCATCAGCATCGACGGCCAGGGCAACGTGCTGGACGTGCAGGTCGAGAAATCCAGTCGCAATCGCGCCCTTGACCGCGCCGCGATGGACGCGGCCCGCAAGTGGCGGTTCAATCCGGAGATGCGCGGCGGTGTCGGCGTTGCCAGCCGCGTCCGCGTCCCGGTCGTATTTACCCCGCAGTGATCGGCATTACGGGGTTGTTGTAGGCACCACGTTCCTAACTATTCCTTTCCACGACATCAAAGGTAAGCGTCATGCTGCAGGAAACCACCACCGCTGCTGCGGCCGGAGGCAACAACGCCGAAGCACTCAACCAGATGAGCTTTGCCCATCTGTTGCAGAACTTCGACTTTGTGGGCTGGGTCGTGTTCATCACCCTCGCGCTGATGTCGATCCTCTCGGTCTACTGGATCGTCATCAACTTCATCAAGAACATGCGTCTGCGCGGTACCTCGGACCGTGTCATCGGCACGTTCTGGGAAACCCCGAACGCGCAGGACGCGATCCGTTACATGGAAGAGCAGTCGCGCGCCGAGCCGTTCTCCAAGATCGCGCTTGACGCCGCCCAGGCCGCGGCCCACCACCAGCGCCACGAAGGTTCGCGCCTGGTCGAGTCGCTGAACCGCTCCGAGTTCGTGGACCGCGCCCTGCGCCAGGCCGTGACCCGCGAAAGCATGCGCCTGGAAAGCGGCCTGACCGTGCTCGCCACCGTCGGTTCGACCGCGCCGTTCGTCGGCCTGCTCGGCACCGTGTGGGGCATCTACCACGCGCTGATCAAGATCGGTGCGACCGGCCAGGCGTCGATCGACGCGGTTGCCGGCCCGGTGGGCGAGGCGCTGATCATGACCGCGATCGGCCTGTTCGTGGCCATCCCGGCGGTGCTCGCGTACAACTTCTTCATCCGCCTGAACCGCGTGACGAACAACAAGTTCGACACCTTCGCGCACGACCTGCACGACTTCTTCGCCACCGGCGCCCGCGTCGGCGAGCTGCCCGCGAAGCGCTAAGTACCAACGTCTTCACTTCTTTGCAGTTGGAGTTCCACGATGGCCTTCAGTTCAGGCAATGAAAGCGGCGGCCCGATGGCCGAGATCAACGTCACGCCGTTGGTGGACGTGATGCTGGTGCTGCTGATCATCTTCATGATCACCGCGCCGTTGATGTCGCATAAGGTCAAGGTCGAATTGCCCGAAGCCAATCTGGACAAGCGCGAGGAGAAGGCGCCGCCGGTGCCGCCAATCACTTTGGCGGTCACCGAGGACGGCAAGCTGTACTGGAACGACGAGGCGATCACCAACGAGCTGCTCGAGAGCCGTCTGGCGATCGAGGCACAGAAGACGCCACAGCCGCAGGTCAACGTTCGCGGCGACAAGACGACCAAGTACCGGATCGTCAATGACGTGGTGAAGATCGCCCAGGCCCAGGGCATGCGCAAGGTTGGCTTCGTCGCGATCCGCGACCGGTCAGAGTAATCCGGAGACTTACGTCATGGCTTTCAGTTCCAACTCCAGCGGCGGACCGATGTCCGACATGAACGTCACGCCGCTGGTCGACGTGATGCTCGTGCTGCTGATCATCTTCATGGTCACCGCGCCGACCCTGTCGTACCCGATCGACGTCAACCTGCCGCAGCGCTCGGTCAATCCGCCGCCGCAGCTGAAAGAACCGCCGCCGCCGATCCGGCTGCGGATCGATGCCTCGGGCCAAGTGTTCTGGAATGACACGCCGCAGCCGATGACGGCGATCCAGAACATGATGGAAGTCGAGGTCAACCGCGACCCGACCAACCAGCCGATGCTCGAGATCGACACCAGCAACGACGCCGACTACGGCCTGCTTGCCAAGGTACTGGCGCATGCCAAGAACGCGCAGATGGAAAAGATCGGGTTCGTCCAGGCGGACTGAACCCGGTCGACGCTTACCGTCGTGATGTCTTGAAGCGCCGCCTCCGGGCGGCGTTTTTTTGTGCGCGTACGCTCAAGCGATTGCGGGCGGCTCGCCGACGGGCGTAGCGTGGACTCGGGCAGCCCGCCCGCCAGGAGGTGCACATGGCCGTCGTCTCCGCGTTTTCCGAACCCCCGTCCGAACGCCGTGGCGATCATGCCATCGCCCAGATCAACATCACCCCGCTGATCGACGTGATGCTGGTGTTGTTGATCATCTTCATGGTCGCCACGCCGATCCTGAGCACCCGCCTCGACCTGCGGCTGCCGCAGCCCGGCCCCGATACCGGCCAGAAGCCGCCGCCGCGCCTGACCCTGGAGGTGCTGGCCGGTGATAGCTACCGCCTGGCGGGGCAGGCGTTGCGCCGCGATGAGCTGCAGCCGGCACTGGACGCCCAGGCCGCGCGTGTGCCCACGGCGATACTGGAGATCGCCGCCTCCGGTGACGCTGATTACCAGGGTTTCGCGCGGGCGCTGTCGGCGGCGCGCAACAGCGGGATCGAGCACGTCGCGCTGGCGCCCTGAACCGGCCAGCGTTTGGCCGCAGGCGCTTGGCAACCGGGCTCGCTGTCGGCCGCGGCTGTCGCGGCGGCGCGCGCAGCCGCCAGTGCCGGGCCAGTGCCGGGCCGGGTCGTCGAAGGCGCGGCACTGGCGCAGGTTAGCCTGTCGCGCCGCCGAGGATCGCCAGGTAACGGCGAACGGTCTGGTCGAGCCCCGCGTACAGCGCCTCGCTGATCAGCGCGTGGCCGATCGAGACTTCGAGCACGGCCGGTACCGCCGCCAGGAACGCGCCGAGGTTGTGCTGGCTGAGGTCGTGGCCGGCGTTGATGCCGAGCCCGGCCGCCTGCGCGCGCCGCGCGATTGCGGCGAAGCGGGCGAGCATCGGCTCGGCGTTGCCGGCGGCGAAGGCCTCGGCGTACGGGCCGGTGTAGAGCTCGAGGCGGTCGGCGCCGGTGGCGGCGGCGCGCTCGATGCTGCGCTCGTGATCGAGCGTTGGGTCGCCATGGGCGTCGGCGAACAGGCTGACCCGGCAGCCCAGTTCCTTGAGCCGTGCGACCAGCGGCCGCAGCGCGGCGCCGTCGCGGGCGAAATCGAAGCCGTGGTCGGAGGTGAGCTGGCCGTCGCCGTCGGGCACGAGGGTGGCCTGCGCCGGGCGTGCGAGCTCGCACAACGCCAGGAAGCCCGGGTAGCCGGGGCGGGGCGGGGCGAACGGGTTGCCCTCCAGGTTGAACTCCACGCCGCGCGCGCGGGTCAACGCCGCCAGCGCGTGGACGTCGTCGGCGCGGATGTGGCGCGCATCGGGACGCGGGTGCACGGTGATGCCGTGCGCACCGGCGTCGAGGCAGGCCTGCGCGGCGCGAACCACGTCGGGCTCGCGCTCGCCGCGCGAGTTGCGCAGCACCGCGATCTTGTTGACGTTGACGCTGAGGACGGTCATCGCCACAGCTTAATGCGCGGCGCGAGTTCTGTAGAGCCGGGCGGACGCGACCGCGGTTGCTTGCCCCGATCCAAGCTTGGGCGGAGCTTTGCAGGCAATCCGAGCAGGCTCGGATCTACAACACAATCCGGTCAGCGCTGGGGTTCGCCCTGCGCGGGGGACGCGGCGGCGAGTCGGCGCGCCTCGGCCTGCTCGCGCAGCCGCTGCATCTCCGCCGGGTCGAGCATCATCGCTTCGCTGCGGCTGCTGCTGTCGACGCGGCTCGCGAGCAGGGCCATCACCCAGGCCAGCATCAGCGCGAACGCGACCAGCAGGCAGACCACGAGCAACGCCACCGAGGTGGTCTTGAAGGCGACCGCGAGCGCGGCCAGGGCCAGCAACAGGTAGAGCCAGGGCATCGCGATCGCTCCTAGGACGGGCGCGAAAAGTGTAGCCGCAGATCGGCGGGGGCAGGATCCGGCCACGCCGCGCAGGCGACCGCCGGTCTGCCTGCGGCCGCGCCGCGCCGGCTCACAGCAACGGCGACACCAGCCGCGCCAGCGCCTCGGGCAGGCGCGAGCGCCACAGCGGCCGGGCGCGGTCGTCGCGGATGCGCGGCGCGTGCGCGCATTCGCGCTGGATCAGCTCGGCCAGCGCGGCCACCAGCGCCGCGTCGCGGAACAGCACCGAGACCTCGAAGTTGAGGCGGAAGCTGCGGTGGTCGAAGTTGGCGCTGCCGACGATCGCCAGGTCGTCGTCGCACAGCAGCGCCTTGCTGTGCAGCAGGCGCGGGCCGTATTCGTGGATCCGGACGCCGGCCGCGAGCAGGTCGTCGAAGTACGAGCGCGCGGCGTAGGTGACCAGCTTGCTGTCGCTCATCTTGGGCACGAGCAGGCGCACGTCGAGGCCGCCGAGCGCGGCCGAGGTCAGCGCCATCATCGCCGCCTCCCCGGGCACGAAGTACGGCGTCACCAACCACACCCGCCGGCGCGCGGCGTGGATCGCGCCGACGTGCAGGCGGTGGATCGCCTCCCACGGCGAATCCGGCCCGGAGACCAGCACCTGCGCCGGCACCGGCCCGGGCTGCGGCGCCCGATGCGGCAGTGCCAGCGGCGGCTGCCCGGTCGCGTAGGCCCAGTCCTCGATGAACACCAGTTGCAGCGCGCCCACAATGTCGCCTTCCAAGCGCAGGTGCAGGTCGCGGTAGGCATCGCCGCGCAGGCGCTCGTCCTCCTCGTCGGTGATGTTGATGCCGCCGGTGAACGCGACCGCGCCGTCGATCACCACGATCTTGCGGTGGGTGCGCAGGTTCAGCCACGGCCGCTTCCAGAACCAGCGCAGCCGCATCGGGTGGAACCACGCGACCTCGCCGCCGGCGTCGAGCAGCGGCTGCAGGAAGCGCTGCTTGGTCGGGCCGGAGCCGACCGCATCGAGCAGCAGGCGCACCTTGACCCCGGCGCGCGCGCGTTCGACCAGCGCGTCGCGCAACGCGGTGCCGGTGCGGTCGGGCAGGTAGATGTAGTACTCCAGGTGGACGTGCTCGCGCGCCTGCGCGACCGCGGCCAGCAGCGCGGTGTACTTGGCGGCGCCGTCGATCAGCAGGTCGGCGCGGGTCGCGGTGGTCGGCGGCAGGCCGGTGGTCGCCTGGCCGATCTTCGCCAGCTCGATCGCCTCGGGGCTGGGCAGGTAGCCGTGCGGCGGGGGTGGCAGCGCCGCGCGCGAGCGGGTGCGGCGCAGGCGCTGGCGCTCGATCCGCTGCGGACCCAGGAAGAAGTAAATCAGGAAGCCCAGGTAGGGCAGTGCGGCCAGGCTGATCAGCCAGCTCAGGGTCGCGGCCGGCTCGCGCTTCTGCAGCGCGATCCACCCACCCAGCCACAGCAGGTAGCCCAGCCAGCCCAGCGTGAGGTACAGGCCGATGTGCGGGATCGTGGCCACGGCCTGCCACAGGTCTTGCAACGCGTCGCGCATGCGGGTTCCAGGGTTTAGTTCAGTCGCGTCGTCGCGGATGCTGCGACGCCCCGCGGCTAGCCTAGGGCGCATGGCCGATTCGAGCAAAGACGACGCACGCAAGGCGCAGGCGCCGATCAAGGGCCGCGGCGCCGCTTCCCTCGTGCCGGGCCGCTACGCCAAGTCGATCGCGGTCGGTGTCGACGACGGCTGGGGCTCGGTCTACGAGGACCTCGTTGATGCGCCACGGCCGCAGACCCAGGTCACGCAGGAACGCGCGCGCAGCGTGATCAGCCGCAACGACTCCCCGGACATCGGCTTCAGCCAGTCGCTCAACCCGTACCGCGGCTGCGAGCATGGCTGCGTCTACTGTTTCGCGCGGCCGTCGCACGCCTACCTGGACCTGTCGCCAGGGCTCGACTTCGAGACCCGCCTCTACGCCAAGACCAACGCCGCCGAACGCCTGCGCCACGAGCTGGCCAAGCCCGGCTACGTGCCGTCGCCGATCGCGTTGGGCATCAACACCGACGCCTACCAGCCGATCGAGCGCCGCTACCGGGTCACCCGCGAGGTGCTCGAGGTGCTGGCCGAATGCCGGCACCCGGTCAGCCTGATCACCAAGAGCGCGCTGATCGAGCGCGACCTCGACCTGCTCGGCGCGATGGCGCGCGAGCGGCTGGTGACGGTGTACTTCTCGGTGACCACGCTCGACAACCATCTGGCCGCGCGGATGGAGCCGCGCGCTACCGCGCCGCACGGCAAGCTGCGCGCGATGCGCGCGCTCAGCGACGCCGGGGTGCCGGTCGGGGTGATGGTGGCGCCGGTGGTACCGATGATCACCGACGCCGAGATCGAGCACATCCTCGCGTCCGCGTACGAACACGGCGCGCGCGCCGCCGGCTACGTGCTGCTGCGGCTGCCGCACGAGCTCAAGCAGGTCTGGCGCGAGTGGCTGGAACTGCACTATCCCGAGCGCGCTGCGCATGTGATGAGCCTGATCCGGCAGATGCGCGGCGGCAAGGACTACGACAGCGCTTTCGGCACGCGCATGCGCGGGCAGGGGCCGTTCGCGCAGCTGATCGAGCAGCGCTTCCGCAAGGCGCACCAGCGCCTGGGTTATGGGCGGCTGCCGCCGCTGGATACGAGCCGGTTCGTGGCGCCGCGCAAGCCGTCGCCGCAGGGCGATCTGTTCTGATCGCGCTTTCGCTTTCGCTTTCGCTTTCGTTTTTGCCTTTGCCTTTGCCTTTGCCTTTGCGCCTGTTGCTGTGGACCTTGATCCCGCAACCCCAACCTCAAGAAAGACTTAAGTCGCTGGATCCCCGCCTTCGCGGGGATGACGAGCAAGAACAACTGCGACCGCAGCGGCAACGGCAGCAACAAGCGCGATGGCAACCGCGCTTTCATGGCGGTGTGCTTGCTGTGGGTCATGCCAAAAAAAGCCCGGCCTGAGCCGGGCTTCTCGTTTCGCGATCGCGGCCGCGTCAGCCGGAGATCGCCAGTTTTTCCTGGTGGTAGCGGCGCACCGCCGCGAACCACAGCACCGCGGCCAGGCCGAAGCCGGCCGCCAGGTAGATGCCCCAGGTCTGGGCGTCGATCGCCTCGCCGCGGATCACCTTGAGCAGCAGCTGGTTCTGCGCCAGGAACGGCACCGCGAACTGCCACAGCTGGGTCTTGATCGGGTTCACCAGCAGCACGAAGGTCGGCAGCATCGGCAGCAGCATCAGCCAGGTCATGTGGCTCTGCGCCTCCTTCATGCTTTTCGCCGACGCGGCCAGGTAGGTCAGCAGCGAGGTGCCGATGAACACCATCGGCAGCAGCACCAGCAGCATCTTGCCGATCGCAACGAAGCTGACATCGAGCATTGCCCCGGCGCTGGTCGCCATCTGCGCACTGAGCTTGAATGCCAGCAAAGTCAGCAGCAGCGACAGCAATCCCAACGAGCAGGCCGCAGCGATCTTGCCGCTGACGATCGCGCCGCGCGTGGCCGGGGTCGCCAACAGCGGCTCCAGCGATTGCCGTTCGCGCTCGCCGGCGGTGGCATCGAGGATCAGGTACGCGCCGCCGATGAACGAGGTCAGGATCAGCAGGTAAGGCAGCAGCACCGCGAGCAGCTGGCCGCGCTTGGCGTCCTCGGTGGCGAGGTCGCGGTTGCCGAGGTTGACCGCGCGCGTGACCGACGGGTCGATGCCGCGCGCCATCAGCCGCAGCGCCCCGACCTGGTCGCGGTAGGCGGTGAGCGCGGCGCGCAGGCGCGCGCTCGGGATCTCGGCGTTGCGGCGGGTGCTGTCCTGCACGACCTGGATCAGCGCCGGCCGGCCGGCACGCCAGTCCTTCGCATAGTCGGCGTCGATCTGCAGGGCCACGTCGATGTCCTGGCGCGCGATCGCGGCATCCAGGTCGGCCGGTGGCTTGGTCGCGACGATGCCGTGGGTGGCCAGGAACGCGACCAGGTTCGGCGCGCGTTCGGCGCCGATCACCGGCACTTCGAGCACCTTGTCGAGCTGGGTCTTCTGGCGGTTCTCGGCCAGCGCGCCCATGCCGAGCATCAGCACCGGGTACAGGATCGGACCGAGCAACAAGGCAAGTGCGAGCGTGCGACGGTCGCGCGAGACGTCGAGCAGTTCCTTGCGCATCACCGCCCACAGCGCGGCGAAGACGTTGCTCTTGTGGTGGGTGGAAGTCATGCGTGCAGGCCCTCCTCGGAACCGATCGCCTGGACGAAGGCGTCCTCGAGGTTGTCCTCGCCGAAGCGCGCGCGCAGTTCGTCGGCGCTGCCGGCGGCGACCACCTGGCCCTTGGCGATGATGACGATGCGGTCACACAGCGCGGCGACCTCCTGCATGATGTGGCTGGAGAAGATCACGCAGCGGCCCTCGTCGCGCAGTTGCTTGAGGAAGCCGCGCATCGCGCGCGTGGTCATCACGTCCAGGCCGTTGGTGGGCTCGTCGAGGATCACGTTCTTCGGGTCGTGCACCAGCGCACGCGCGATCGCGGTCTTGGTGCGCTGGCCTTGCGAGAAGCCCTCGGTCTGACGGTCGAGGATCTCGCCCATGTCCAGCGCCGCCGACAGCGCCTGCGTGCGCTGCGCGATGGTGGCCTTCGACAGGCCGTGCAGTTCGCCGAAGTAGGTGATGTTCTCGCGCGCGGTCAGGCGCTTGTAGACGCCGCGCGCATCGGGCAGCACGCCCAACGCGCGCCGCACCGCGGCCGGGTCGCGCGCGGCATCGATGCCGTCGACCAGCACCTGGCCGCTGTCGGGCTTCATCAGCGTGTAGAGCATGCGCAGCGTGGTGGTCTTGCCGGCGCCGTTGGGGCCGAGCAGGCCGGTGATCTGGCCGTCGCGGGCCTCGAAATCGACGCCATCGACCGCCTTGACGGTGCCGGTCTTGGTCTTGAAGGCCTTGTGCAGGTCTTGTGCGGTGATCATGGGTGGGGGCTCGAGAAGAGGCGGGAACAGAGGATAGGGAACAGGGAAGCAAAAGCCGGAAGCGAGGGAATCGGGTCGGGACGCAATCGCGCTATTGCGGTTGCTTCCCTGTGCCCTGTTCCCAGTTCCCGCTGTTGCTTCCTCACGGTTCCCAGCCGTTGAAGGTGGTGAACGGCGGCACGTAGCCGATCGCGTCGAGGCACTTGGTATCGAGCGCCTTGGCGTCGGCCGCTTCGATGAACTGGCCGACCAGCTTGGGCATGCAGCCCACGCCGAGCACGTTGTGGCCCTGGCCATCGAGCACCAGGTGGCGGCCCTTGGGCAGGCCCTTGAGCACGCGCTCGCCGTAGGCGGGCGGGGTGACCGGATCGATCTCGCCCGACACCAGCAGCGCCGGCACCGGCGACTGCAGCGGTGTGGTGAAGTTCTTCGCGCGCGTGCCGGTCGGCCACGACTTGCACGCGGCGAAGAACGCGTCGCCCATGGCGCTGCCGAGCACGGTGTCGGCGTCGGCCGGATCGGCGCGGTAGCGGTCCGCGTCCTCGGCGCAGATCACCGACCACTGCATGCCGCGGGTCATCTGCTCGCCGACCTCCTGGTTCATCATCTGCGCCAGCGACATCAGCGACGCGTAGCGGCCGTGCTCAGCCTCGTCGAGCACCAGCGGCAGCAACGCGGCCATCTGCGGCATGTACGAGAACAGGTGGGTCAGGCCGACCACGGTGTCGGCGTTGAGCGTGTCGCGCTTGCTCGCGCCGGTGGCGGGGTCGCGGTACTCGACCTCGACCGGCGCAGTCTCCAGGCGGGTCTTGAGCGTGCGCAGCTGCGCACGCAAGTCGGTGGGGAAGCGCGCCTTGCAGCTGGGCAGCGCCTGGCATTGCTGTACCTGCAGGCGCAGTGCGCGTTCGAACGTGCGCGCGAACTCGCCACCGACCACCAGGTCGTTGGGCGCCACGCCATCGAGCACGATCGCGCGGGTGTGCGCCGGGTAGCGCGCCGCGTACTGCTGGGCGACGCGGGTGCCGTACGACACGCCGATCAGGTTGACCTGCTCCGCGCCGAGCGCGGCACGGATTGCGTCGAGGTCGGCGATCGCCTCGCCGGTGGTGTAGAAGCGCGGGTCGGCCTTGCCAGCCAGGCCTTGCGCGCACTGCGCGGCGAACGTGGCGACCGCGCTGGCATCGGCGTCGTCGGCGATCGTTAGCGCCTTGCCGGTCGCGTCCTGGCAATCGAGCGGGTTGGACTTGCCGGTGCCGCGCTGGTCGACGAACACCACGTCGCGCTGCTTGAGCACGTCGCGCAGCGGGCCGGCCACCGTGCCGGCCAGTTGCGCGGCGGCCTGGCCGGGACCGCCGGCGAGGAACAGCACCGGGTCGGCGGTCGCGCCGCCCTTGTCGGTGGCCGGCAGCCAGGCCAGGTTCAAGGCGATCTTGCGACCGTTCGGTGCGGCGCGGTTCTCGGGCACGGCGAACGTCGCGCAGTGCGCATCGATCGCCGCGGCCGCGCCGGGGCTGGTCAGCGAGCACGGCGCGAACGCGATCTGGCCGAACTGGCGGGTCACCGCGGGAGCGGCCGTGGCTTTCTTGTCCGCGGGCTTGCTGTCGCAACCAGCCAGCAGCGCGGCCGCGGCAAGGGCCGCGGTCAATAGTCGGGTCGTGCGCATGGGTCCCTTTGCGTCCTGAGGCGTATCGCCTTCAAGGATGACAGACGCAGGCGGCGCGGAAAATGTGACCGATGGCGGCGGCGCTGTGCGCTGGCGAGCCGCGGGCGACGACCTTCGCGGCGGGCGCAACGCGCGCCGCGTGGCCGGCGATGCGCGATCGCCTACTTGCTGCTGACGTACTTCTCGCGGCGAATCTGCGGCACCGCCAGCCCGTGGCCCTTGAGCGCCTCGAAGCAGGCGTCGACCATGTTCGGGTTGCCGCACAGGTAGGCGATGTCGCCCTCGGCGCTGGGCGCGAACTCGTCGATGAACTGCTGCACGTAGCCGTGGCGCACGTCGGCGTGCGCGTGCGCCGATCCGGCCGCCGGCAACTCGCGCGAGAAGCACGGCACGAAGCGGAAGTTCGGATGGGCGTCGGCGAACGCGCGGAACTCGTCGCCGTACAGCAGCTCGACCGGGGTTCGCGCGCCGAACAGCAACACGACTTCGATATTGCGGTCGCGAATCAATGCTTCGAGCTGCGGCAGCATCGCGCGGTACGGGGTCACGCCGGTGCCGGTGCCGATCAGCAGGTAGCGCCGGTTGGCATCGGCCGGCATCAGGCAGAAGCGCCCGAACGGCCCGCTCGCGTCGATCGTGCCGCCATCGCCGAGGCCTTCGAACAACGCTGTGGCCGCGCCGCCGGCGACGTAGCTGACCGCGATCTCGACCGCCTCGCCAGGACCCATCGCGTGGTCGTGGATGGTCGCCAGCGAGTAGCTGCGCTTGGTCGGGGTGCCGTCGGCGTAGTGGAAGTGCACCTGGATGAACTGGCCGGGGATGTAGTCCAGCGGCTGCCCGTCGTCGCGCACGAACGCGTAGTGGCCGACCGTGGGCGCCAGCATGCGGCGCGATACGAGCTTCAGGGGGAAGTGCTGGATGGCCACGCGGAACCTGGGAACACGGCGTGGCCAGAGCGTCGCCACGGGGCCGCCTATACTACCGGCAATCGCCGCGCGGCTCGCGGCGCAGGCCTTCCAGATGACCCAGAACCAGGCGGTTTCGACCGCTGCACCGGCGCTGTCGGTGCGCGATTTGCGCAAGACCTACGACAACCGCGTGGAGGCGCTCAAGGGCGTGTCGCTCGACGTCGCGCCCGGCGATTTCTTCGCCCTGCTCGGTCCCAACGGCGCCGGCAAGTCGACCCTGATCGGCATCGTCAGCTCGCTGGTCAACCTCAGCGCCGGCTCGGTGAGCATCTTCGGCACCGACCTGGTCGCCGACCGCAGCGCCGCGATGCGCCTGATCGGGCTGGTGCCGCAGGAACTGAACTTCAACATGTTCGAGAAGCCGCTCGACATCCTCACCAACTACGCCGGCTTCTACGGCGTGCCGCGCGCCGAGGCGGTGCTCCGCGCGGAGGAAGAACTCAAGCGCGCGCAGCTGTGGGACAAGGCGCAGATGATGAGCCGCACGCTGTCGGGCGGCATGAAGCGGCGACTGATGATCGCGCGCGCGATGATGACGCGGCCACGCCTGCTGATCCTCGACGAGCCCACCGCCGGCGTCGACATCGAGATCCGCCGCGGCATGTGGAAGACGCTCAAGGAGATCAACGCCGCCGGCACCACGATCATCCTCACCACCCACTACCTCGAGGAAGCCGAGAGCCTGTGCCGCAACCTGGCGATCATCGACCGCGGCCGCATCGTCCAGCAGGGACCGATGAAGGCGCTGCTGGCGATGCTCGACATCGAGGGCTTCGTGCTCGACATCGACGGCACCCTGCCGGCGACGCTGCCGCGGATCGAGGGCACCACGCTCGTCGCCAGCGACGACCACACCCTCGACCTGGAGATGCCGCGCGCGATGGACCTCAACCGCGTGTTCGCCACCTTGGGCGACGCCGGCATCCGCGTGCGCTCGATGCGCACCAAGTCCAACCGCCTGGAGGAACTGTTCGTGCGCCTGACCGGCGAGAACGCGGACAAGGGCCCGCTCGGCAACGACGTCCCCGCCGCCCCGGAGCAGGTCGCATGAGCACCGCCCACCCGCCCGCCGCGCGCAGCGACGCGCAACGCAACCTGGTCGCGCTGGGCACGATCGTGCGCCGCGAGATCAACCGCATCCTGCGCATCTGGGGCCAGACCCTGGTGCCGCCGGCGATCACCATGACCCTGTACTTCCTGATCTTCGGTGGCCTGATCGGCTCGCGGATCGGCGACATGGGCGGCTACAGCTACATGGAGTTCATCGTCCCGGGCCTGGTGATGATGAGCGTGATCCAGAACAGCTACGGCAACATCTCCTCGAGTTTCTTCGGCGCCAAGTTCGGCCGCCACGTCGAGGAGCTGCTGGTCAGCCCGATGCCGAACTGGGTGATCCTGACCGGCTATGTCGCCGGAGCGGTGCTGCGCGGGCTGATGGTCGGCGCGATCGTGCTGTGCATCGCGATGCTGTTCACCAAGGTCCGGGTGCCGCACCCGCTGGTGACGTTCACCACGGTGCTTTTGGGGGCGACGATCTTCGCCCTGGCCGGCTTCGTCAACGCGGTCTATGCCAAGAAGTTCGACGACATCGCGATCGTCCCGACCTTCATCCTGACCCCGCTGACCTACCTGGGGGGCGTGTTCTATTCGGTCAAGCTGCTGCCCGACTGGGCCGAGGCGGCGACCCACGCCAACCCGGTGTTCTACATGGTCAACGCGTTCCGCTATGGCCTGCTCGGCACCAGCGACGTGCCGGTCGCGGTCGCGTACGCGCTGATGCTCGGCTTCGTGGTCGTGCTGGCAGCGCTGGGGCTGTGGCTGCTCAAGCGGGGGGTCGGGTTGCGCAGCTGAAACAGGCAGGCCGCCCGGAAAATCCAATTGCCGGCCCCGGCACTTGTACCGAAGTAAGTTTTGCGTTATCTGGCGAGAACACCGTGACGGTGTGGCCAGTTCGTTAACTGATTCGGTTCAGGGAGAAGGGGCATGTCGAGCACTCGCTTGGTCGGGCCGTCGTTCCGTCGCCGCCCGCTGATGTTGGGAATCGTGTTGGTCCTGGCCGCGCCGGCCTACGCACAGCAGGCGCCGCAACCGCCTCCTGCTGAGGACAGCCCGCAAACCGCCGAGCAGGCGACCGATCTGGACGCGATCGTCGTCACCGGTTCACGCATCCGCCGCGCCGGCTTCGACACCCTGGAGCCGGCGACCGTGGTCACGCGCGAGTACATCGACGAACGCGGCATCACCAATGTCGCCGATGCGCTCAACGAGATTCCCGGCTTCGGTGTCGGCGTGACGCCGGAGGGGGCGCAGTCGGGCTTTGGCGTCGGCGTCAACTTCGTCAACCGCTTCGGCCTGGGCAGCAACCGCACGCTGACCCTGGTCAACGGCCGCCGCTTCGTTTCCAGCAATGCCCCCAGCCTGTTTGGTCCCGGCGCTCCGGGCATCCAGGTCGACCTCAATGCGATTCCGACCGCGATGGTCGAGCGCGTGGAGAACCTCGCCATCGGCGGCGCCCCGACCTACGGCGCCGACGCCATCGCCGGCGTGGTCAACGTGATCCTGCGCAAGGACTACGAGGGCGTGGAATTCGGCACCAGCTACGGCGTGACCGAGGAGGGCGACAACCACCGCTACAACGCGTTTGCAGTGATTGGCAGCAATTTTGGCGAGGACGACCGCGGCAACGTGACGTTCTCGCTGTCCTTCGACAATGTCGACGGCGTGCTGCAGAAAGACCGCGACTTCTTCGCCGCCGGCTTCTTCAACGCCACCAATCCGACGGCCGGCCAGCTGGCGCAGTTTCCGGGGCGCACGCCGGGCAACGACGGCCGCTTCAACCCGAACGTTCCCTTCAACACGCCCACCGCCGGCGACGGCATCCCCAACGGCGTGCTGATCACCAACCGCCGCATCTGGACCACCCCGTTCGGCGGCCTGATCTCGCCGATCTCCGGCCCGTTCGCGCCGGGATCGTCCAACCTGCGGCCCGGCGGCTTCGGCCCCGGCGGCAACACCGTCCTGGCCTTCGACCCGGGCGGCAACCTGGTGCCCTACAACCCCGGCAGCACGTTCTCGGCGGTCGACGCCAGCGGTGGCGATGGCCTGGACCTGGTCGAGGCCGGCCAGATCACCTCGGACCTGGAGCGGATGTCGTTCCTGACCACCGCGCGCTGGGGCCTGACCGACGCGGTCGACCTGTTCTTCGAGGGGCAGTTCTATTCGGCCGAGAGCAAGGAACTGGTGGCCCAGTACGCGTTCAATTCGCCGTTGTTCGGTGGTCTGAGCGGCCAGATTCGATTCCCCAGCACCTACCCGACGCTGACCGACCAGGCGCGTGCCACGCTGGCGGGGTTGGGCGTTACCGCGTTTAACCTGTCGCGGGCCTCGCGCGACCTGGTGACCAACAACGGCAGCGGCACCACCGAGCTGGGACGCGCGGTGGTCGGCCTGGAAGGCGACTTCGAGCTCGCCGACCGCGTGTTCTATTGGGAAGCGTCGGCCAACTACGGCCGCAGCGATGCGAAGTCCTACGGCACCTCGCTGGTCCAGCAGAACTTCATCAACTCGCTCAACGTGGTGCGCAACGCGAGCGGCCAGGTGGTGTGCGCGGGCGTGCCGATCCCGGGGCTGGTGATTCCCGGCGGCAACACGCCGCGGCCGGACCCCAACTGCGTGCCGCTGGACCTGTTCGGTGAAGGCCGGCCCAGTGCCGCCGCCCGGCAGTACGTGACGCGGACCACACAGACCCAGGCATTGCTCGAACAGGAGGTCTACAACGTCAACCTGTCGAGCACGCTGTTCGACCTGTGGAGCGGTCCGCTGCTCTACAACATCGGTTACGAGCACCGCAAGGAAAGCGGCCTGTTCGACCCGGACGATTTCCTGGAGGCGGGCCTGGGCCGCTCGGTGCCGATCACGCCGCTGCGCGGCAGCTACAAGACCGACGAGTTCTTCGGCGAGTTCATCTTCCCGCTGGTCAACCCCGATGCCGACCTGCCGCTGCTGAAGAAGCTCGACCTGATCGGCAAGTACCGCTCGGTCGACAACACCATCAACGGCAAGGCCGACATCTACACCTATGGCCTGCAGTTCAAGCCGATCAACGACCTGGAGCTGCGCGGCAACTTCACCCGCTCGATCCGCGCGCCGGCGATCACCGAACTGTTCCTGCCGCAGGCGACGTCGTTCCAGATCGTCACCGGAGACCCCTGCGATTCTCGCTTCATCAGCGGCGGCCCGAACCCGACCGCGCGCGCGCGCAATTGCCAGGCGTTCTTAGGCTTCTACGGCCTGAGCACGTTCACCTCCAATGCCGCTGGCGCCACGATCCAGGGCGTTTCCGGCGGCAATCCCAACCTGCAGAACGAGTCCGCCGATTCGTTGACCTACGGCTTCACCTGGGCGCCATCGTTCCTGGAAGGCCTGACGGTCGCGGCCGACTACTACAAGATCGAGATCGAGGACGTCATCACCAGCCTGCTCGCATCGCAACTCGCGTCGGCCTGCTTCGACAACGAAGACTTCAACGCCGCCGACGTGCCCAATGCCAACGCGTTCTGCAGCCAGATCGTCCGCAACGCGCCGGGCAGCGCGGCCCCGGGCCAGGCCACCACGTTCACCAGCGGCTTCGTCAACGGCAAGTTCTTCGACATGGAGGCGTACTCGGCGGAAGTCCGCTACGCGTTCGATACCGACCGGTTTGGCCGCTTCGCCGTCGGTTTTTCCGGCTACTTCCCGAAGGAGCTGACCATCGATGCGACCGGCGTCAGCCCGAATCCGGCCGTGGGCGAGATCGGCACCTCGGAACGGCAGTACCAGTTCAGCGGCGCCTGGGAGGGTCGCAAGCTGGGGCTGAACCTGTCGGCCAACTACCAGAGCAGCGCCGCCTTCAATGTGCAGGACACGCCGGAGACCCGGGACATCCCCCGCGTCGACAGCTACTGGCTGCTCAATGGCGGCGCCAGCTACAAGTTCAGCGACCAGATGATGGTGCGGCTGGCGATCAGCAACCTGCTCGACGAGGAGCCGCCGTTCCCCGGCTTCGGCGCCGGCATAGGTGTCTACGACATCCTCGGCCGACGCTATAACCTCGCGTTCGAGTGGAAGTACTGAGCGCTCGCTGAGCCGTGGCTGGACCAGGCCCCGGTGCCAGGCACCGGGGCCTTCTTGTGTCTGGGCGGCATGCCCGGGCGCGCGGCTGGAGTGCGAGCACGGCACCGTCGCGTATGCAGCGTTCGGGCGGTCCCGGGCGACCGCGCGCGGCGCGCGCTGGCGACCCGGATGCGCGCGCTGGGCCGGTGGTAATCGTGGCGCGGGTTTCCGCTACCGCAGGGGGAGTCGACCCGATTCCCTCCGGAGCCCCCGCAATGAACGCCAAGATCCTGATCCTCGCCCTGGCCGGCGCCCTCCCGCTGGCCGCCTTCGCCACCCAATCGTCGGCGGAATCGACCACGATCCTGATCGATTGCGCCAACCCGACCCTGCCCAGCCAGCAGCAGGTCGCGCGGCTGACCGGCCACGACAACCTCGGCCAGGTCTACAACGCGCGCTCGCGGTTGATGGTCAACAGCCAGCGGCTGTGCCAGCGCGGTGTCGACGAAGTCCACCTGGTGCTGGCGCCGGCGCGCGAGGCGCGACGGACCGAGCGCCCGGAGCGGCGGCTCGCCGGTCGTTGAGGCGCGCCGACTGGCGCCGTCCGGGCGGTTCGCCTGGAGGCGGCGCCGGTGTATTCAGCCGGGTTGCGCGCGCCGCAGCCGGGCGCTGGTCGCGCGCACCAGCACCCACGCCAGCAACGGGCAGGCCAGCAGCAGCGCGCCCGCGAACATGCTGACGCCGGTGGAACCGGCGTGGCGGAGCAGGAACGGCGATCCCCACGCGATCCCCAGCAACAGCGGCCCGACCAGCGCCGCCGACCAGAACGCCGGCCACGCGCCACTGCCGTGCCGCGCCGGGGCCACGCCCCAGGCCAGGCCGTGCACCGCGCCAAGGGTCACCGCCAGGAATGGCAGCCCGTTCTGCAGCAGGTCCAGCGAGACCACGTCGAGCATTGCCAGCAGCCGGCCCTGCAGCGGCAGCAGGCCGATGCAGGCCGCGAACCCGACCACTACGCCAAACGCGCGCCGCGCCCGGATCGACCATCCCTGCGGCAACGGCCCGCGGCCGCCGAGCCGCCAGGCCAGCAGCAGCCCGAGCGCCGCCACCAGCAGCATCTGCAGCACCGACACGAACGGCAACCACGCCATCGCCAGGCGCGTGCTGTCCGGGTGCGCGGCGACCCACGCCTGCAGCGCCCAGCCGCGCGCCAACGACAGCGCGAACGAGCCGGCGTAGAACACCAGCGCCGCGGCCACCAGCGCCAGCGCGAACCGGCGCGGGCTGCCGCGGCGCGCGACCAGGCTGGTGGCCAGCGCGACGTTGATCGCGACCAGCAGGCCGACCCCGCAGAACCAGCCCAGCCATTGCCCGACCGTCTGCACCGCGGTCATGCCGGTGGTCGGCGTCAGCGCGCCGACCACGACCGCGGTCAGCAGCGAGATCGCCAGCAGGCAGGCGCCTAGCGCGAGCGGAAACGCGGCCGGCGGGCGCGCTGCGGCGACGGGCGGTGTGGCAACGGTGGAGGCGCTCATGCGTTGGGCTCGGGCAGGCGGAAGAACGCGCGGGTGGTCGCGGTGCAGGCGGCCGCGGTCACCGCGACGTCCTCGCCGCGGTCGCGCGCGAGCTCGGCGACGATGTGCGCCAGGTACATCGGCTCGTTGCGGCGGTGCGAGGGCGCCGGTTTCACCGTGCGCGGCAGCAGGTACGGCGCATCGGTCTCGATCATCAGCCGGTTCGCCGGAATGTGTTTCACCAGCTCGCGCAGGTGCTGGCCGCGGCGTTCGTCGCACAGCCAGCCGGTGATGCCGATGTGCCAGTCCTGGTCGAGGCAGTCGAACAGCTCCGCGCGCGTGCCGGTGAAGCAGTGCACCACCGCCGGGCCGAGGCGGCCGTCGAAATTGCGCAGCATCGACACGAAGTCGGCGTGCGCGTCGCGCTGGTGCAGGAACAGCGGCTTGCGCGTGTCGACCGCGATCTGCAGCTGCAGTTCGAACGCGCGCCGCTGTGCCGGTCGCGGCGAGAAATCGCGGAAGTAGTCCAGCCCGCATTCGCCGACCGCGACCACCTCGGCATGCGCGTGCAGCTCGCGCAGCTCGGCGTCGCATTCGGCGGTGTACTCGCTGGCGTGGTGCGGGTGCACGCCGGCGGTCGCGAACAGCTCGCCGGGGTGCTGCTGGGCGAGCTTGAGCGCTTGGGGCGAATGCTCGCGGCTGGCGCCGGTGACCACCATCTGCACCACGCCGGCGTCGCGGCCGCGCTGCAGCACCGCGTCGCGGTCGGGGTCGAAGGAGTCGTGGGTGAGGTTCGCCCCGATATCGATTAATTGCATGTCCGACATCATCAAGCAGTGTCCAGGTGGGCGGGTGTCACGGCGCGCTGCGGCGCGTTGAGCTACTCGGCATGCGAGTGCCGTCGCGGCGCGCCGGAAGTCTAGCAATCCCGTCGCTGGCGCCCTTGTCCCCCTAGGGGACTGCCTTCGGGGCGTCCCCCAAGAGGACTCGCTGCGCAGCGTAGGAGCGGCTTCAGCCGCGAGCTCTGAGGCCCTCGCCGGCAACTGCAACCGCAACCGCTCGCGGCCGAAGCCGCTCCTACGTCGGCCGGTTTGCGGCGCCGCGTATCCTGCCCGCGTGCAATCCCCGACCTTCCCCATCGACGACCTGCTGCCGCAAATCCACGCCAGCCTCGCCGTGCACCCGCGGCTGGTGCTGGAGGCGCCACCGGGCGCCGGCAAGACCACCCAGGTACCGCCGGCGCTGCTCGACGCGCCGTGGCTGCAGGGCCGCCGGATCGTGATGCTCGAGCCGCGCCGGGTCGCCACGCGCGCGGCCGCGACGTTCATGGCCGCGCAACGCGGCGAGCAACCGGGCGCGACGGTCGGCTACCGGATCCGCTTCGAGAACAAGGTCTCCAATGCGACCCGGATCGAGGTCGTCACCGAGGGCATCCTCACCCGCATGATCCAGGACGACCCGACCCTGGAAGGCGTCGGCGCGTTGCTGTTCGACGAGTTCCACGAACGCCATTTGGCCGCTGACCTCGGCCTGGCGCTCGCGCTCGACGTGCAGGCCAGCGTGCGCGACGACCTGCGGATCGTGGTGATGTCGGCGACCCTCGATGGCGAGCGGCTGGCGACGTTCCTCGACGCGCCGCGATTGAGCAGCGCCGGACGCAGTTACCCGGTGTCGATCGCGCACTTCCCCGCGCGTCGCGACGAGAAGCTCGAGCAGCAGACGCGGCGCGCGGTCGAGCACGCGCTGGCCAGCCATCCTGGCGACGTGCTGGTGTTCCTGCCGGGCCAGCGCGAGATCGCGCGCGCCCAGGCGGCGCTCGCCGCCGCCGCCGATGTCGACGTCGACGTCGACGTGCTGCAGTTGCATGGCGAGCTGCCGGTCGAGCAGCAGGCACGCGTGCTGCAACCCGACCCCGACGGCCGCCGTCGGGTGGTGCTGGCGACCAACGTCGCCGAGTCCAGCGTGACCCTGCCCGGCGTGCGCGTGGTGATCGATGCCGGGCTCGCGCGCGAGCCGCGCTACGACCCCAACAGCGGCTTCGCGCGTCTGGACGTGGTCGCGATCGCGCAGGCCTCGGCCGACCAGCGCGCCGGCCGCGCCGGGCGCGTCGCCGAAGGCTGGACCTACCGGCTGTGGCCGCAGTCGCAACGGCTGGAGCCGCAGCGCCGGCCCGAGATCGCCCAGGTCGAACTGGCCGGGCTGGCGCTGGAGCTGGCCGCATGGGGCGATGCGAACCTGCGCTTCGTCGACGCGCCACCGCCGGGCGCGCTGGCCGCCGCGCGCGAACTGCTGCAACGGCTCGGCGCGCTCGACGGCAGCGCGCCCGACGACGGCCGGATCACGGCGCTGGGCCGGCGCATGCTCGCGCTCGGCACCCACCCGCGGCTGGCAGCGATGCTGCTCGCTCCGAGCGACGTCGGCGAACGCGCGCTGGCCTGCGACTTGGCCGCGCTGGTCGAGGCCCGCGATCCGCTGCGACAAGGCGGCGATGCGCTTGCCGCGCGCTGGCAGGCGCTCGCCGCGTTCCGCGCCGGCCGCGCGCCGGTCGACGCTACGCGTTCGGCGCTGGCCGCGATCGACCAGGCCGCGAAACAGTGGCGGCGCCGGTTGCGCATCGACGCCGCGCCGCCGGGCAGCGTGCCCGCGCACGCGCTCGGCGACCTGCTGCTGCACGCGTTCCCAGACCGCATCGCGCGCCAGCACCCGACCGACGCGCAGCGCTACCAGCTCGCCAACGGCCGCAGCGCGCGGCTGTTCGACGACAGCGCGTTGTACGGCGAGCCATGGCTGGTGATCAACGAACTGCGCGACGACCCGCGCGATGCGCGCGTTCTGCGCGCCGCGCCGCTCGACGAGGCGCGACTGCAGCGCGAGTTCCGGCAGCGCTTCGTCAGCGAGGACCGGGTGCTCTGGGATGCGGCCACGCGCGGAATCTCGGCCGTGCGCGAACGCCGTTACGACCGGATCGTGCTCGAGTCCCGGCCGCTGGCGAAACCCGATCCGGCGCGCTACGCCGACGCGCTGCTCGATGCGGTGCGCCAGCTCGGACTCGACGCCTTGCCATGGAGCGAATCGTTGTCGCAGTGGCGCGCGCGCGTGCGCAGCCTGCGCGCGTGGCTGCCGGAACTCGCGCACGGCGACGCCGCGCTGCCGGACCTGTCCGACGCCGCCCTGCTGGCGACGCTGGAGCAGTGGCTCAAGCCGGCGCTGGCGGGCAAGACCCGGCTCGACGCGCTCGGCGAGGACGCGCTGAGCGAGGCGCTAAAGGCGCCGCTGGCCTGGGCCGCGCGGCAGCAGGTCGACGCGCTCGCGCCAACGCGCATCACGGTGCCGTCGGGGATGGAGCGGCGCATCGCGTACGGCTTCGATGACCCCGCCGGCAGCGCAAACGCGCCGGTGCTCGCGGTCAAGCTGCAGGAGCTGTTCGGGCTGGCCGACACGCCGCGGATCGCCAATGGCCGGGTGCCGCTGACGCTGCACCTGCTGTCGCCAGGCGGCAAGCCACTGCAGATCACCGGCGACCTGCGCGGCTTCTGGGATCGCACCTACCCGGAGGTCAGGAAGGAGATGAAGGGGCGGTATCCGAAGCATCCGTGGCCCGACGATCCGTGGTCGGCGACCGCCACGCATCGCGCCAAGCCGCGCGGTACGTGAGATTCGATTCCGTGCCGGTAACGTCGCCCGCGGCGGCGGTGATAGTGGACGGCGGCGATGGGTGCCACCTGGCGCGGTCGGCGACGGCGACTCACCGCGCCAAGCCACGCGGGACTTAGTGTCGCCGCTGCGCTGTCCAGCCCGTTATTCGCGCGCCCGGCGTTCGCCACGATCGGCGCGTTTGCGTTCGGGATGACAAACTTGCATTTCCTTTCGCGCCTAGCCGCCGCATGTCGCCCTCCCCGCTGACCGACCCCGAGTTCCTGCCGTTCAAGCTCGACCTCGTCGGCCGCCGCGTGCTGTGGCTGCGGCTGACCGCCGTGCAGCGACGCGAGGCGGCGTTCCTCGACGACCGCGCGTTACCGGCCAACGTCGACGGTGGCTGGCTGCCGCTGGACACGTGGCTCGCCACGCCCGCGGCCGTCGCGTCGCCGGCCGCGGCGATCTTCCATATCGGCCATTGCGGTTCGACCCTGCTCAGTCGCGTGCTCGACGCCTGGCCGCAGGTGCAGGGCCTGCGCGAGCCGCTGCCGCTGCGCACCCTGGCCGAGGCCTGGCCAGCGCTGGCGCAACCCGAATCGCGGCTGTCGCCGGATGAAGCCGGACGCCTGCTGCAGGCGGCGTGGACGCGCTGGTCGCAGCCGCTGCCGCCGGCGACACGCAGCGTGGTCAAGGCCACCAGCAGCTGCAACGGCCTGATCGCGCCGCTGCTGGAGAGCCAGCCGGGCATGCGCGCGGTGCTGCTCGACATACCGCTGCGGCCGTACCTGGCGACCCTGCTGAAATCGCCCGGCTCGGTGCTCGACGCGGCGAGCGCCGCGGGCGAGCGCCTGCGCGACCTGCAAGCGCGCGGCATCGGCGAGGACCTCGCGCTCCACGGCCTGTCGCTGCCGCAGCAGTGCGCGCTGGGCTGGCTGGCCGAGCGCCTGCGTTTCGACGCGCTGGCGGGTGGCGAGCACGCCGCGCGCGTGCTGCGGGTGGATTTCGAGGCGCTGCTCGCGCAGCCCGAGGCCACCTTGCACGCGATCGCCGCGCATTTTGTGCTGGCGCCGGGCGGCGTGCCTGCGGCGCTGGCCGCACCTGCCTGGGGCCGCTACTCCAAGGCGCAGGCGCACGATTACGGCCGCGACGACCGTGCCCATGATTTGGCGCTCGCGGCGGAGCGGCATCGCGACGAAATCGCGCAAGGGGTCGCGCTGGTCGAATCGTTGCTGCAGCGGCATCCGGCGCTGCGCGCGATCACCGGATGACCAAGCTCTTGTAGTGCCGAGCCTGCTCGGCACGCTCCTCGTATGTGGATGACGGTGCCGAGCGGGCTCGGCACTACAAGGGCCCCGGTATCGGCACCTTAGCTCCTCGAGCGCGGACGGAAGGTGCCGAGCAAGCTCGGCACTACAACGACGGCTGGCCGCTACCGGCTAGGTATCGGCCCACATCCGAAACAGGTTGGTTTTCAGCGATTCCAGCAATACCTGCAGGCGCGGGTCGATCGTGCTCGGACCGCCATGGGCGGCGAGCGCGCGCGCCTCTTCCAGTTGGATCAGCAGCTCGCGGCGGCCGCTGTCGGCGACCCAGCTCTGCAGCCAGGTGATCGCGGCGAGGCGCACGCCGCGCGTGACCGGGGTGACGCGGTGGATCGTGGTCGACGGGTACAGGATCGCGTTGCCGGCTTCGAGCTTGTACGCCAGCTCCTGCGCGCCGAGCTGGATCGTCAGCTCGCCGCCGTCGTAGTCGGCCGGCGGGTTGAGGAAGATCGTGCACGACAGGTCGCTGCGCATCGGCGGCGTCGACGGGAACAGCGCCTCGTCGACGTGCCAGCCGTAGTTCATGCCCGGCTCGTAGCGCACCACGGTCGTGCGCGCCATCTGCCGCGGCTGCGCGAACACGCGCAGCTCGGCGTGCCGCACCAGCGCGTCGCGCGCGATCTGGGCGATGCGCGCGTTGGCCGGGTCTTCCTGCGGCGCCTGCAGGTTGAGTTTGATGGTGGAATCGGGATTGGTCGCGCGGCCGTCGCCGAAGCGCACCTGCGGCAGCAGTTCGCGCACCGCTTGCAGGTCGGCGGCGCCCAGCACGTTCGGCAGCACTCGGATCATGGCGGTGGCGACGCTTCGGGGATGGTGGCGGCCATGATCGGCATTCAGCCGCGAGCCGGCAACCGCTCACGCGTTGTCAACGGCGCCGCGTCGACACTGGACGCCAGTTCCGTCCCCCAGGATTTACCACGATGAGCAAGTTGACGTCCCTGCCCGAGCGCGCGCTGGAGCTGGCCAACCAGGTCGGCGACGGCCTCAAGCACGTGGTCCCGCATGCCGGCAAATGGCTCGAGACCGGCGCCAAGTTCGGCGTGCTCAAGAGCGGCGTGCGCGTCGCCGGCATGTTCGTGCGCCGCAACCCGGCGATCGCGGTGGCCACGGCCGCCGGTGCCGGGCTGCTGTGGTACGCGGCACGCCGCAAGGCCAAGCAGGCGCAGAACGGCGGCGCGATCGAAGGCAGCGCCAAGCGCGTCGATGCGCGTCGCGGCGATGCCACCGCCACCCGCCGCAAGTCCACCACCGCGCGCAAGCGCAGCAGCACGCGCAGCAACGGCGACAGCGCCGATTGATCGGCCGTCGCTTTGCGGTCGCGGAGAAGGCAGCGGGCAGCGGGCAGCACGCAGCACCGCTGCGGCTGGGACAGTCGAAGGATTCTGGCTCGTCGTTCCTGCGAACGCAGGAACCCACCGACTTTATGTCACCCGGTGAAGTCGTTGCATCGCCGCTTGCGCGGGGCAGACGGAATCAGGCTTGCGGCAACTCGATCACGAACCGCGAGCCACCGCTCCGGCGCGCCTCGTACCACAGCTGGCCGCCGGCGTTGACCACGATCTGCTTGGCCAGCGACAGGCCCAGGCCGGTCGACACGCCGTCGTCGACCGGGTTCTCGTGCAGGCGCACGAACGGCTTGAACAACTCGCGCTGACGGCCCGGCGGAATACCCGGGCCGCGATCGGCGACCACCAGCTGCCAGAACCCCGGCGCCCCGCTGCGCGCGGCCAGCGTCAGCTCGCCGCCGGGCGCGTACTTCATCGCGTTGGTGATCAGGTTCTCGCTGACCTGGCGCAGCACGCGCTCGTCGATCGCGACGCGCGCCGGGGTCGACGGCCGCGACAGCTCGATGCGGATCCCGCACGCGTCCAGCTGCATCTCGTAGCGGTGTACCAGCCAGTCCAGGGTCTCGCCCAGATCGGCCGAGGTCGCGGCGCGCCCGGCGGCCTGGCCGGCGCGGCTTTCCAGATAGTGGCGGATGTAGCCGACCGCGTCGGTCGCGCTCTCGTAGATCATTTCCAGGTAGCGCGGCACGCGGTCGGGCTTGCAGGCGCCGGTGCGTAGCATGTCGCTGGCGAACAGCACGCTGCTCAGCGGGTTCTTGAGGTCGTGCGCGACCAGGTTGACCAGCTCCTCGCGCTCGCGCGCGACCCGCTCGAGGCGGTCGCGGGTCAGCTTGAGGCCGATGTGCGCGTTGACGCGCGCGAGCAGTTCCTCGGGCAGGAACGGTTTGGTCACGTAATCGACCACGCCGGCGTCGAACGCGCGCAGCAGCATGTCGCGGTCGTGCGCGGCGGTCACGAACACCACCGGCGCGCGCAAGGGGATGTCGTGCGTGCGCAGCGCCTGCAGCACCTCGAAACCGTCCATCCCCGGCATCATCATGTCGAGCAGAATCAGGTCGGGCGGCAGCTGCGCGTACTGCGCCAGCGCCTCCTCGCCGGTCGCGGCGATCACCACTTCGTAACCCTGCCGCGACAGCAGCATGCTGACCACGCGCAGGTTCGCCGGCTGGTCGTCGACGACGAGAATGCGACCCGAGCTGGTCGTGGCGGTGGGCATGGCTTGGAAACGTTTCCCGCAGCGTGAGGACCCCGCCGTGTAGCCGCGGGCCGATTCGCAGCAACTTAACAGAAAGACGCGAGCATGAATGCGGGCCGCGCGCGCGTAGATGAACGGTTTATCTCACAGATTTTCGAGAATACCGCCGGGTCAGGGCGCGACCAGCCGCCACGCCCCCGGCGCGAGGCCATCCACGCGCACGCCCCCGATTGCCACCCGCACCAGACGCAAGGTCGGCAGGCCCACCGCCGCGGTCATGCGCCGTACCTGGCGGTTGCGCCCCTCGCCCAGGGTCAGCTGCAGCCACGCGTCGGGCACGGTCTTGCGGAAGCGCACCGGCGGATCGCGCGGCCACAACGCCGGCGCGGCGATGCGCGCGGCGTCGGTCGGCCGGGTCGGGCCGTCGTTGAGTACGACACCGCACCGCAACGCCGCCAGCTGCTCCTCGTTCGGCTCGCCTTCGACCTGCACCCAGTAGGTCTTGGGCTGCTTGTGGCGCGGGTCGGTCAGGCGGTGGGCGAGGCCGCCGTCCTCGGTCAGCAGCAACAGGCCTTCGCTGTCGTGGTCGAGCCGTCCGGCCGCGTACACGTCGGGCGGCAGCCCGAACCCGGCCAGCGTCGGCCGGGGCGGCTCGCTGCGGTCGGTGAACTGGCACAGGACGCCGTAGGGTTTGTTGAAGGCGATGAGCATGCGGCGGTGATGGTGTGGGTTGGCCGGTGGATCGGCAACCGGCGATGCATCGATCGGCGGGCGCGGTGTCCGTCATCCCCGCGGAGGCGGGGCTCCAGTAACGCTGCCGTTGCCCGTCGCATTGCAGTTGCTGTTGCAGTTGCCTGTGCCTTTGCTCGTCATTCCCGCGAAGGCGGGAATCCAGCGACGTTGTCGTTGCTCTTGATCCCTCCTCCGCAACCGCAGGCATGCGACCCCAACCCGAAGGGCGCCCGGCATGGATGCCGGTCGTTTTCCGACGGAGGCAGGATGCCGACTCGGAAAATCCGCGCAGGGCTTCGCGTGTGTCGGGAGTTCTGTCAGGGAAGGGCCTTTCTTTGGTTACTTTCTTTGGCCCTCGCAAAGAAAGTAACTCGCCTTTAGGCGAAAGCTTTTGCTGTTGCTCTTATGGGTTTGATTCAAGCAACCAGAGCGAAGCAAGTTCAGCAACAGGATCAAGGGCTTTCGCACGCTGCGCGCGCGAGTCACTTTTGTCTTGGCAAAAGTAACCAAAACCGTTGGCGCCGGACGCTCGCCGGAGACGATGAAGCCGCTCCCCATCGCCGCAGTGCGGCGATGACCTGTGCTCCTCGAGCAAAGGGTACGGCGCCCCAACTCGCTGCGCTCAGACAAGGGCGCCTTTTCCCCCTTTGCCCTCCGGTGCTCGGCGAGCTCTACGGCGCGGGTAGGGCGAGAGCAAACGCAACAGCAAGTGCAACAGCAAGTGCAACAGCAAGTGCAACAGCAAGTGCAACAGCAAGTGCAATAGCAAGTGCAACAGCAAGTGCAACAGCAAGTGCAACAGCAACAATCAACCGTAACCGCGCTGCCCCACGGCAGCGCGGTTACGCGTCTGGATCAGCCCGGCTTCTTGAAGCGCAGCGTCATCCGGTCGCTTTCGCCGATCGCCTGGTACTTGGCGGCGTCGGCCGCGTCGTGGCGGTTGTTCGGCGGCAGGGTCCACACGCCGTTGGGGTGGTCGGCGGTGTCGCGCGGGTTGGCGTTGACCTCGCTCTTGGCGTCGAGGGTGAAGCCCGCGCCCTGCGCCAGATCGATCACCAGCGCCTCGGTCAGGTAGCCGGACTTCTTCATTGTCGCCAGGTCGGTGCCCGGCTTGGCGCGGTGGTCGACCACGCCGAGCGTGCCGCCGGGCTTGAGCACGTCGAAGTACGCCTTGAAGTAGGCCTCGGCGGTGCCGTCGGCGACCCAGTTGTGGGCATTGCGGAAGGTCAGCACGGTGTCGGCCGACGCGGCGGGGCCAAAGCTCGGCGCCTTCGGGTCGAACACCCGCACCTCGGGCGCGCCGTACACCGCGGCGTTGCGGGCGAACTTCGCGCGCAGGGTCTTGTTGAGGTCGTAGCGGTACTTGGGCTGGCCGGGGATCGCGTCGTCCCAGACCGCGGCGACGTAGCGGCCGTCCTTCAGGTAGGGCGCGAGGATCTCGGCGTACCAGCCACCGCCGGGGGTGATCTCGATGACGGTCTGGCCCGGCGCCACGCCGAAGAACGCCAGGGTCTCGCGCGGGTGACGGTGCTGGTCGCGCTGGACGTTCTTCGGGTCGCGCCAGCTGCCGGCGATCGCGCTGTCGAGCGCGGCCTGGTCCGTGGCGCTGGCGCCGACTTCCGCGCTGGCCTGGGCGTCAGCCTCGGTGGTCGCGGCGGCGTCATCGACGGGCGTGCCGGCGCAGGCGGCGAGCAGGGCGGGAATCAACACGGCGAGCAGCAAACGGTTCATGCGGCGAGCTCCGGCAAATGGGCCGCCAGCCTAACCCCACGGGGCGCGCGCGGTCATCACGCTAGCGCTTCGCCGGTCGCCGCTGGCGTGACGGCCTGGTCGCGCCCGGAATTTTCGCCGCTTGGTCGGCGTCGGCTTCGGCTTCCACGTACGCGCGCGCTTCGCCCAGCAACCAGTCGCGGAACGCGGCCAGCCCGGCGTGGTTGCGCGAGCGCGGCGGAAACACCAGATAGTGCGCGAACTCGGCCTTGAGGCGCTCGTCGAACAGCGCGACCAGGCGGCCGGCCTCGATCATCGGCCGCGCCAGCGTCATCCGCCCCAGCGCGATGCCCAGGCCTTCGGCGGCGGCGCGGTGCAGGTTCTCCGAGTCGTCGAAGCTGGCCACGAAGCGCGACGGCAGGGTGCCGCCGAAGTGCTCGAACCAGCCGCTCCAGCGTCCGCCCGGCGCGCCCAGCAACGGGAAGTCGCCGAGCGTCTGCAGCGTCGGCCGGCCCAAGCGTTCGATCAGCGCCGGGCTCGCGGTCGGGATCACCCAGTCGTCGAACAGGTGCACCGCGTCCAGGCCCGGCCATTGCCCGGGGCCGAAACGCACGCCGGCATCGAGCGAGGTCTCGCGCCCGAAATCGACCACGCCGACGTTCGATTGCAGGCTGATCTGCAGCTGCGGGTGCGCGGCGAGGAAGCGCGGCAACCGCGGCATCAGCCAGCTCGAGGCGAACGACGGCATCAGGGTCAGCGTCAGCGCGTCGTCGCGACTCACTCGCAGCGGTCGCAACGCCAGCTCGATCGCGTCCAGGTGCGGGGCGACGCGTTCGAACAGCGCGCGGCCGTCCTCGGTCAATGTCACCCCGCGCGCACCGCGCACGAACAGGCGCTGGCCGACGCGCTCCTCGAGGCCGCGGATCTGGTGGCTGAGCGCGCTCACGGTCAAGTGCAGCGCGTCGGCCGCGCGCGACAGGTTGCCGCTGCGGGCGGCGGCGATGAAGCCCTGCAGGGCGTGCAGTGGCGGGCGGGTCATGACGGATCCTGCCTTGAGCTCAGTTCAAGTCTAGCTTGCAAAAGCGTCGCTTTTTAGCCGCTTTCGTGTGGACTATCTTTCATCCCACTCAAGGAGTTTGTCCATTGCCAGCGACGGCGGCCACCCACGGAGTCAGCCATGAGCATTTTCAAGAACATCCTTTTCCTGCAGGGCTACCTGACCGATCCGCGCGATGCGGACGATGCCGACGGCACCAGCTACGCCCGGGGCTACGGCAACCGCATTGCGTCGGAGAAGGCGCTGGGCCGGCTCGGGCATGGCCACGCGGGCCAGCGCGATGCGGTCGCGGAGACGGAAGAGCTGTGCACCGCCGGCGGCTGCGGCTGAGGCGGCTCAAGTTGCCAGTGAGTCACCGGCTCGCTTTGCCGTCGCTCGTCATTCCTGCGTACGCAGGCTCTGCTTCTCTTCGGTGGAGCCGAACATCCAGTGCCTTTGCACCGACAGCTCACGTCACTGGATTCTCGCTTTCGCGGGAATGACGAGCGTGGAGTGACGATGCGGCGTCACGGTTACCCCAGCCGCGCGCTTTCCGGGTACGGCGCCACGTCCAGGTATTCGCCGCGGCGCAGGCGCGCCTGCACCTGCCGCCACCACGCTGGGTCGAAGATCTCTCCGTGCGCGTGCCGCAAGGCCTCGCGCAGCGGCGCGGGCAGGCCGAGGAACTGCGGGAACAACTCCGGGAACACGTCGTCGCGAGCGGCGTACAGCCATTCGTCGAGCGGCCGGGTCTCGTCCTCCTCGCGCACCGGCGGCACATGGCGGAAGCGGCACTGCTCGAGCAGGCACAGCTCGTCGTAGTCGTAGAACAGCGCGCGCCCGGTGCCGGACACACCGAAGTTCTTCAGCAGCAGGTCGCCGGGAAAGATGTTGCTGCGCGCCAGGTCCTTGATCGCTTGGCCGTAGTCGAGCACCGCGCGCCGCGCCGCATCGTCCGGCGCCTCGCGGGCGTAGCGGTCGAGCGGCCGCAGCCGGCGCTCGACGTAGCAGTGCGCGACCAGCACGTCGTCGCCGTCCACGCGCACGCCCTGCGCGCACTCGCCCAGCAGTTCGTCGAGCAGCTCCGGCGCGAACTGCCGGCGTGGAAAGCGCAGGCGGCGGAACTCCTGCGCGTCGACCAGGCGGCCGACGCGGTCGCGGCGGAACACCATTGCGTAGCGGTCCTCGACCACGCGGCGCTCGATCTGCTTCGGGTACGCGAAGCGGTCGCGGATGACCTTGAACACCACCGGGCAGTCGCGCGGGGTGAACACCGCCATCACCATGCCGCGCTCGCCGTCGGCGCGTTGCAGGCGCTCGTCGGCGTGCCGGGCCAGGTGCCCGAACACGCGCCGGTAGCGTTCCGTTTTGCCCTGCTTGGCGCGGCCGAGCACGGTGTAAAGCTCGTCCAGCGGCTTGGCCGGCAGCAGCGCCTGCAGGTAGGCGACCGCATCGCCGACGCGCGTCAAGTCGGCATGGAAGTAGCTGCGCGCGTAGCCGAACAGGCTCGACAGCTGCGCCGGTTCGGTCAGCAACGCGTCGGCGCGCACGCCTTGCGGGTCGCTGACCAGCGCCACCACCAGCGGCCATGCCTGACTGGTGCCGCGGGCCTGGCCGACCAGATAGGCGCGGCGCTCGCGGTAGAACACGGTGCGCAGCAGCTCGACGCCGAGCCCGGCGTCACCGTGCGCCGCCAGCCGCGCGTGCAGCGCGTCGGCGATCGCCGCGGCGCTGCCGGCCAGGTCGGCGTAGCCATTGGCGAACGCGCGCTCGGCGAGGATCCGCTGCCACGCCGCGTGCGCACCGCCGTCGGCATACGGGTAGTGCGTGAGTTCGCCGCGGCAGGCCGGGTCGCCGGCCGGCTCGATCTCGAGCGCGAGGAACTCCAGGTCCGGCGCCACCCCGTCGACCCTGAAGAAGCGCCGCGCGAGCGAGTTGAAGAAGGTCTTGTCGAGCTCGCGGTCGGGCAACGCCGCGATCCTGGCGGCGAACGCGCGCTTGGTCGCGCCCCACAGCGGCCGCGAGCGCACGCGGTCGTCGAGCAGCGCCTCCAGCCGGCCGAGCGTCTCGTGGATGCAGGGGTCGTAGAGGTCGATGCGCGCGACCGCGTCGGCCTGCGCGTGGCGCCAGTCGCGGCGCTCGAAGCGGCGTCGCGCGCGGCGGGTGAGGTCGGAGAAGCGCGCGTTGTAGTCGTCGAACGCGTCGTGGATCAGCGCCGCCGCGCGCGACGCCGGGTCGGTGACCGGCGACGGCTGGGACGGGGGCGCCATGCCGGCAGTCTAGTCGCGGCTCCGGCCGCCGGTGCAGGCGGCACGGGGTGGTCGCCCCGCCGCGGTGAAAATGACTATCCCGTCACACCCCCGGCCACTACCATCGCCGGCGTCGGACCGGGGAATCACGGTGGGGAAGCGGGCAATGCTGCAGAAATTCATCATCGCGCTGTTGTCGCTGACGCTGGCCGCGGTGTGCGGGGCGTGGGGCTATTCGGCGTGGTCGCGCGGCACCGTGGCGCTGGTGGTGACGCCGGCCGGTGCGTCCGCCCCGGTGCCGGTCGCCGAGGCGGCGCCGAAGCCCGTCGCCAGGTTCGCCGCCGCCAACAGTGCCAGCGGCGCCGACTTCAGCTACGAGTACGTGGCACCGCGCAGCGCGGCGCTGCTGCCGGTCTACGAGCGCGTGCGCGACGCCGACCTGCTGCGCAAGCTGCCCGAGATCGACACCCTCGACGGCCTGCTGGTATTGCCGCGGCCGCTGCGCTACGTCACCGCCGAGTGCAAGTCGGCCGACGCGTTCTACCTGTCGGCCAAGGGCGAGGTGGTGCTGTGCTACGAGACCCTGCAGGTGCTGCACGAGCAGGGCCAGGCGCTGGGCCGCGACAACAAACTTGGCGATGAATTCGCGCGCCAGTACGTGCTCGCCAACACCCGCTTCATCGTCGCCCACGAAACCGGGCACGCGCTGATCGACCAGCTCGACCTGGCAATCACCGGGCGCGAGGAGGACGCGGTCGACCAGCTCGCGACCACCCTGATGCAGCGCTTCGCGCGCGCCGACGAATCGCCGCAGCAGGTCGCCGAGAACCTGCGCATGGCCGGCAACTGGTTCCTCGCGCGCGCGCAGGGCCAGTACAACCTCGATGCCTACGCCGACGAGCACGCACTCGGCGAGCAGCGCTACTTCAACCTGCAGTGCCTGATCTACGGCGGCAACCCGGCGCGCTTCGTCAACATCGTCACCGACGGCGACCTGCCCGAAGCGCGCGCGCAGAAGTGCCCGGACGAGGCGCGCCGCGCGGGGCGCTCGTGGCTGCGCCTGTTGCTGCCGCACGTCGCGCCCAAGTACGCGATGACCGAGGCCAAGGCCAACCGCTTCTTCATGCAGCAGGAGCACGCCCGAGCGCGCAACGCCGAAGGCCCGTACCTGCGCTAGCCGCGCAGGCGCGGCATCGCGGTCGCACGAACGAGAAGGGCCCGGTTCCCCGGGCCTTTTCCTTTCTCGTCCGGTCCAAACGCAATGGCGCGACTACATCGCCTCGATCAGCTTGTCGGCGAACCCGCTGCAGCTGACCTCGGTCGCCCCGTCCATCAGCCGCGCGAAATCGTAGGTCACGTGCCTCCCCGCGATCGCTTGGTCCATTGCCGCCAGCACCGCGTCGGCCGCCTCGGTCCAGCCCAGGTAGCGCAGCAGCATCTCGCCGGACAGGATCAGCGAGCCCGGGTTGACCTTGTCCAGGCCGGCGTACTTCGGCGCGGTGCCGTGGGTCGCCTCGAACACCGCGTGGCCGGTGATGTAGTTGATGTTGGCGCCCGGCGCGATGCCGATGCCGCCGACCTGCGCCGCCAGCGCGTCGCTGAGGTAATCGCCGTTGAGGTTGAGCGTGGCGCAGACGTCGTAGTCGCGCGGGCGCAGCAGGATCTGCTGCAGGAACGCATCGGCGATCGCGTCCTTGATCACCAGCCCGGCGCCGGGCCGACCCTCGGGGATCACGTGCCACGGCCCGCCGTCGAGCTCGACCGCGCCGAAGAAGTCGCGCGCGACCTGGTAGCCGAAGTCGCGGAACGCGCCCTCGGTGAACTTCATGATGTTGCCCTTGTGCACCAGCGTGACCGACTTGCGCCGGTTGGCGATCGCGTAGCCGATCGCGCTGTGCACCAGGCGCTCGGTGCCCAGGTACGACACCGGCTTGATGCCGATGCCGACCTGCACCGGCAACTGCCGGTGCGGCGCGCCGATGGCTTCGAGCTGCGTCAGCCACTCGGCGTTGCGGGCCGGGGTGCCGAAGCGGATCTTGTTGAAGCCCTTGGGGAACTCGCGGGCGAGGAAGTCGAGCACCTTCTGCGCATCGGCGCTGCCGGGCTCGAATTCGATGCCGGCGTAGATGTCCTCGGTGTTCTCGCGGAAGATCACCATGTCGACGTCGCCGGGCTGCTTCACCGGCGAGGGCACGCCTTCGAACCAGCGCACCGGGCGCAGGCACACGAACAGGTCGAGCAGCTGCCGCAGCGCGACGTTGAGCGAGCGGATGCCGCCGCCGACCGGCGTGGTCAGCGGGCCCTTGATGCTGACCAGGTACTCGCGGCAGGCGTCGACGCTGGCGTCGGGCAACCAGTTGCCGGTGGCGTTGAACGCCTTCTCGCCGGCGAGGATCTCCATCCACGCGATCTGCCTGGCGCCGCCGTAGGCCTTGGCGACCGCCGCATCGAGCACGCGCACCGTCGCGCGCCAAATGTCCGGGCCGGTGCCGTCGCCCTCGATGAACGGGATGATCGGGTGGTCCGGCACGTCCAGGCCGCGCGGGCCCTTGACGATGCGGGCGCCGCCCGCGGGCGGCGTCGGGGTGAACGCACGATCGACATCGGGGGCCATCGCACTCTCCGGCAAGGGGCACAGCAGGCCGCGCGGCGCACGGCGGCTACACGATAACCGCGATGCCACGAGCTTGCCGGTGGTGCGTTGCCGGAGGATGGCAACGTCGCTGCGTTCGCCACCCGGCATTGAGCATTGGGCTCCCTCCTTTGGAAAAGGGTGAGCCGGCGCGTTTGCGAACCGCAGGTTCGCGCGTCGTCGAACGACCGCAGGCTGCGCCTGCGGGCCGGGCGGGTTGGGGAGGATTTGCTGTTGCTGTTGCCGTTGCGCACTGGAAGCAAAGGCAAATCCCCCTTGATCCCCCTTTTTCAAAGGGGGAAATCAACCCCCCAAAAGACAAAGGCCCGGAATGCCCGGGCCCTTGTAAGTGTTGTCAACAGCCGTGGCCCCTTGGAGCCGCCCGAACTAGGCCGAGCCGCGAAGCTGCCTCCATTCGGATGAATTGCTAGGCAGCAGCGACACGCTAGCCACCCAAAGACTTTGCCAACAGAAGGGCAGCCACGCCTGTCCAACAAATGGTCAGCCCTCCGACCCACAACGCTACGCCGACAGGTGTCAGATACTCGCTGGCGCGCCAGACCGGTGCAAAAGTCCAGAAGCGAACACCAGGAAGACGAAAGAAGAGCCAGCCAACGAAGACCTGAGCAAATCCGGCCAGAGCAAGAGCAAATCCGCTATGCATGTGTGCTGTCCCAATCACGCGGCCAGCGTAGCCAGCGCCGCGTTGAACGTCGCGCTCGGACGCATCGCCGCGCCCAGGCGCTTCAGGTCGGGCTGGTAGTAGCCGCCGATATCGAGCGGCTGGCCCTGCACCGCGGCCAGCTCGGCCACGATCGTCGCCTCGTTCGCTTCCAGGCTCGCCGCCAGCGGCGCGAACCTCGCCTTCAGCGCGGCGTCGTCGTCCTGCGCCGCCAGCGCCTGCGCCCAGTACAGCGCCAGGTAGAAGTGGCTGCCGCGGTTGTCGAGCCCGCCGACCTTGCGCGACGGCGACTTGTTGGTGTCGAGGAACTTCGCGTTCGCCGCGTCCAGCGCATCGGCCAGCACCTGCGCCCGCGCGTTGTCGGTGGTGTTGGCCAGGTGCTCCAGCGACGCGGCCAGGGCCAGGAACTCGCCCAGCGAATCCCAGCGCAGGAAGTTCTCCTGCACGAACTGCTGCACGTGCTTGGGCGCGGAGCCGCCGGCGCCGGTCTCGAACAGGCCGCCGCCGGCCATCAGCGGCACGATCGACAGCATCTTGGCGCTGGTGCCCAGCTCCATGATCGGAAACAGGTCCGTCAGGTAATCGCGCAGCACGTTGCCGGTGACCGAGATCGTGTCCTCGCCGCGGCGGATGCGCTGCAGCGACAACTTCATCGCGTCCACCGGGGCCAGGATGCGGATGTCGAGACCGCTGGTGTCGTGGTCCTGCAGGTAGGCCTCGACCTTGGCGATCACCTGCGCATCGTGGGCACGCGCAGGATCCAGCCAGAACACGGCCGGGGTGTGGCTCAGGCGCGCGCGGTTGACCGCCAGCTTGACCCAGTCGCGGATCGCCGCGTCGCGGGTCTTGCACATGCGCCAGATGTCGCCGGCCGCGACCGCGTGCTCGAGCAGCACGTTGCCGGCCTCGTCGAGCACGCGCACGGTGCCGTCGCTTGCGAGCTGGAAGGTCTTGTCGTGCGAGCCGTATTCCTCGGCCTTCTGCGCCATCAGGCCGACGTTGGGCACGGAGCCCATCGTTGCCGGATCGAGCGCGCCGTGCGCCTTGCAGTCGTCGATCACCGCCTGGTAGATGCCGGCGTAGCAGCGGTCCGGGATCACCGCCTTGGTGTCCTGCAACTGGCCCGCGGCGTTCCACATGCGGCCGGAGTCGCGGATCATCGCCGGCATCGACGCGTCGACGATCACGTCGCTGGGCACGTGCAGATTGGTGATGCCCTTGTCGGAGTTGACCATCGCCAGGCCCGGGCGCGACGCGTACACGGCCTGCAAATCCGCCTCGATTTCAGCGCGCTGTTCGGCCGGCAGCTCGGGCAGGCGCGCGTACAGGTCGCCGATGCCGTTGTTGGCGTCGAAGTTGATCCGGTCGAGGACCGCGGCGTGCTTGGCGAGCACGGCAGCGTAATAGCGCTTGACCACGACGCCGAACATGATCGGGTCGGAGACCTTCATCATCGTCGCCTTCAGGTGCAGCGAGAACAGCACGCCGCGCGTCTGCGCATCGGCCAGCTGCGCGTCGACGAACTCGCCCAGCGCGCGCGTGCTCATCACCGCCGCGTCGATGATGGTGCCGGTGTGGACGATGACCTTGTCCTTGAGCACCAGGTGGCTGCCGTCGGCGCCGGTGAACTCGATGTGCAGCTTGCCGCCGTGCGCGACCAGCGCGGAGCGCTCGCTGCCGTAGAAGTCACCGCCGTCCATGTGCGCGACGTGCGACTGCGACTCCGCACTCCACGCGCCCATCTTGTGCGGGTGGCGGCGCGCGTACTGCTTGACCGAGGCCGGCGCGCGGCGGTCGGAGTTGCCTTCGCGCAGCACCGGGTTGACCGCGCTGCCCTTGGTCTTGTCGTAGCGCGCCTTGATGTCGCGCTGCCGGTCGTTAGCGGGCTCTTCCGGGTAGTCCGGCAGGCCGTAGCCGTGCTGCTGCAGCTCGGTGATCGCGGCCTTGAGCTGCGGCACCGAGGCGCTGATGTTGGGCAGCTTGATGATGTTGGCTTCCGGCGTGGTCGCCAGCGCGCCGAGCTCGGCCAGGTCGTCGGCGGTGCGCTGCGCGTCGGTCAGCGCCTCGGGGAAGTGCGCGAGGATGCGCGCCGCCAGCGAGATGTCGCGGGTCTCGACCGCGATCCCGGCGGTGCCGGCGAACGCCGCGACGATCGGCAACAGCGACTGGGTGGCCAGGAACGGGGCTTCGTCCGTCAGCGTGTAGAGGATCTTCGGGGTGCTGGACATGTCGGGGCGTGCTCGCTTGCGGGTCGTGAGGGGGGATGGCGGCCGCGGCCGCGGGTGTCACGCCGTGGCGGAGGCGGGCGCGGCACCGGGCCGGGCATTGTCGCGGTTCGCGTGGGCAGGGGCAAAGCGGCGGGTCGCCGCCGGCGCGGGAGGTTGGCGACGCCATGCGAAGGGTCGGCGATGCCAACGGAGAGGTCCGCGACCCTAAGAGAGGGTTGGCGACCCCTACGGAAGGGTCCGCGACCTCATGGGAAGGGTCGGCGACCCTTACGGAAGGGTCCGCGACGTCATGAGAAGGGTCGGCGACGCCTACGGAGAGGTCCGCGACGTCATGAAAAGGGTTGGCGACCGCAATGGAGAGGTTCGCGACCTCGTGAGAAGGGTCGGCGATGCCAACGGAGCGGTCCGAGAACTCATATACGGCGGGCTTAGCGGCCCAGCGCCTGAACTAATCCGACCCTCGAAGCGGGTTCAGTTTGAATGAATTGTTTGGCGCGTCTGCGGGCAGTGTCTGGTGTTGAAGCAACCCATCCATCGAGGACACCACCTTGTAATGTTCCTCGTCAACGCGGAACGCCAATAGAAAACTCTCACCGGGCGCGACATGCTCGGCCGCCCATTCTTGAGCGAAACCTTCTTGATCGATCCCTGCGGGTACGCCCTCTAAGACCATTACATGATCCCTTGCAGGAACTAACAAAGTGGGCAAATAACAATCTAGCCCGTCCTCGCGTATCACCTGATCGGTGATAGCAATGAAGCTTCTAATCGTTTGCTGAGCATCCATGTGAGCGCCTAACTAGAAGTTGACCAACTCGACGCCGCCAGGGCCGGCAACCCATGCGCGGCCCGCGCGCGGTCACATTGCGGACTCGCGCCGCCGTGTTCCCACGCCGGCTGCAGCTCGCGGCACGGCGACGGACGCTGCGCGTAGACGCTGCAGTGCGCGTCGCGACCGACCGTGCCGCGCAACGCGGTGCAACGGATCGGCGCGGCGAAGGTGCCGCGCATCGCCACTCGGTGCGGGTCGAGCGGCTGGGTCAGCGCCGCATCCACGCCGCCATCGCTGGCCGCGTCGGTCTCGGACCAGTGGAAAGCGACGCGGAACGCGGCGCAGCAGGCGCCGCAGGAAAGGCAGGGGTGGCGCGTATCGCCCGAATGAAGAAAGGTGCGACTGCTCGGTACCGTGGCTGGATTCATTGTTTAAAAAGATGTGTGTGTGATGCCGCCTGAAGCAAGCCGGGCCGAAACGCGGGTTTGGCTTGGATGAACATTAGACGGCCGATCCGACAGCGTGCCGCACTGGCGTTTCGGCACGTGACCACCGGTAGACGAGGACGACACGAAATAATTCGGTGATGGCGAGAAGTGCGAATACAGCCCACGGGTTCGACGCGATGCCGATAGCCGACATGGCGGCAAACAATGGAAACAGCGTAGGCAGGACCAAGGCGACGCGGAGCGGAAGAAGCCAGTAGTTGAGCCAGGCAAGCCGTCGCCGGCGCAACAGCAGGGCCAAGCCACAGGCAAGAATGGCGAGGTAGATAGCTGCGACTGCGCCGACCTGCAGTGCAGGAAAAGGAAGCCCGAAGGCCACTGTGCTTTGCCATATCGCGCTGAAACCAGCGCCGCGCAACGTGCCCACCAGCACCCAGGCGATATACGCCAGATCGAGAGCGCCAATGACAACGATGATTCGTTCGAGAGACTTCACTGGCACTCCGATGGATGGCGCTGCCTGAATTACGCCGATCCGCGAAGCGTCTTCGGCTTGAATGAATTGTTGGCCGCGCTCACGGCAACCGAGCCGGATTGCAGACTAAAGGGGTAGCTCCCGAGGATGCGATTTGCAGCCAATAAGTTCTTGGCCGGCAGGACAAGGCCGGACTCGAAGGGGCTGAGAACTACCGTTGTGACCAGGACGGGAATCCAGCCGACAGTGCGGGCTCTTGGATCGATAGCCTTGCAAAGCGTATGCACCCGAACTGTGTAAATCAGCAAGGGTGGAACGGTGATGAGCGTAAGAAGCACTGACCATTTAAGGCCATGTCGACTCCACTGCAGGGCGACGTACGCGCACATCACCACGAACCAGACAACATGCAGCACGTAAGCGCGAACGAGGGCGGTTCGTGTCGCCTTGAGCTGCCGAATGAGGTCGTCCATGTCCTGGTGGGCCTATCGCTTCGAACGTGGTTGTCGAACCCGCTGCGCTGGGTTGGTGGAGCCAACCCAGCCTACGGCCGCTAGCGGCCTACGCCCCGCAGCACTTCTTGTACTTCTTGCCGCTGCCGCACGGGCAGGGCGCGTTGCGGTCGGGGGTGTCGGCGCGCTTGAGCGGTTCGCGCGGGGTCAGCGCCTCGATGCGGTGGTGGTGCAGGTCGGCGAGCATGCCCGGCAGGCCGGCGATGATCTCCAGCCGCTCGCGGTAGGTGATCGGGGTCGGCGGCGCGGCCGGGTCTTCGCCGAGCACCTCGCCACTGGCGAGGCGGTCGAACAGCGCGAAGATCTCGTCCATCCACTCGTTGTCGTCGAGCCACTGGTCCCACGCCGCCTCGCGCAGCTCGACGCCGCGAAAGAAGCCGAACGCCCAGTCGCGGCCGACGTCGAGTTCGTCCTCGCCTTCGGCTTCGGCCTGCTCGGCCTCCGGGTCCTCGGGCAGCCACAGCAGCGGCGCGAGGTGGTCGGGCAGGTCGTCGTCGCCGTAGCGCACGCGCTGCGAGGCCATGTTGTGGTGGCCCTGCAGCAGCGCCTCGACCTGCTCGCGTTCGGCCTCGTCGGCCCAGCGCGGGGGCGTGCCCCAGACCGGCGGCTGCCACTCGGCCATCGGCACGGTGTCGGGGCTGACCGCCAGCGCCGACAGGAAGCCGTCGAGCGCCTCCAGGTTGAAACCCTTGAACGGCACCGCGCGCTGGTCGAGCAGGTTGGCGAGGCGTTCGATCTGGTCGTCGTCGAGGTAGCTGGGGGCTTTCATGGGGGCAGCCGTGCGGGTCGCGGGTGGCTAGGGTAGCCGGGCGGGCGCGGTCTGGCCGAGAATTCCGCGATGTCGCCTCCCCGTCATTCACCCGATGCCTGTCCCTGCGGCTCTGCCCGCGCGTACGCGTACTGCTGCGGCCCGCTGCACGCCGGCACCGCGCTGGCGGCGAGCGCGCAAGACCTGATGCGCTCGCGCTACAGCGCCTACGTGCGCGCCGACGCCGAGTACCTGCTCGCGACCTGGCACCCGAGCACGCGCCCGCCGGCGCTGGAGTTCGACCCGGCCACGCGCTGGCTGGGACTGCAGGTGAAGCGGCACGCGCTGACCGGCGAGGACAGCGCCGTGGTCGAGTTCGTCGCGCGCTGCAGGACCGGCGGCGCGGCGGCGGTGCGCCTGCACGAGATCAGCCGCTTCGTGCGCGAGGACGGCCGCTGGTACTACCTCGATGGCGAGTTCCCGCGCGGCTGAGCGACGCGGTAGGGCGGGTTTCAACCCGCCATCGCCATCCCGGAAGGCGGGTTGAAACCCCCGAAGGCGGGTTGAAACCCGCCCGACGACGGGCGGCACGCCGCGCCAAGATCGGACGGCCACTTCGCCAATCCGGGGCTGCGGTCGCGCGGCCGCGCCGGGGCACGATGCCGGCATCCTTCCCTGGAGATCGACCATGCGCTTGGCTTCCTTCCGCAACGCTTGCGCGCTCGTATTGAGCGCCTGTGCCGCAACCGCCTCCGCCCAGACCGCACCCGCGCCGGCAGCCCCGCCAGCGCCGTGCACCGCCGCCGAGCACCGCCAGTTCGATTTCTGGCTCGGCGACTGGGTCGTGCACGGCGGCCCGGACGGCACTGCGTTGCAGGGCACCAATCGCATCGAACGCAGCGGCAACGGCTGCTGGCTGGTCGAGCACTGGCGCAGCGCGAAGGGCAACGACGGCACCAGCCTCAACGCCTGGGACGCGCAGCACCGGGTGTGGCGGCAGTTCTGGGTCGGCGCCGACGGCGTGGTGGTGCGGTTGCAGGGAGGCCTGCGCGGCGACGGCGCGATGGAAATGACCGGCGAGCTGGCCAAGGCCGACGGCGGCGTGCAGCGGCAGAAGATGAGCTGGACCGCGGCCGCCGACGGCAGCGTGGTGCAGCGATGGGACACGTCCGACGACGACGGCAAGAGCTGGCAGACCAGCTTCCTGGGCACCTACCGGCGAGCCAGCCGCAAGCCACTGCGGTGACACGGCACGATCGTGGTCTGGGCTGGCGCCATCCACCCAGCGATGGCGTGGCGGGTCGATGCTGCTGGGTTGATGAGGCCAACCCAGCCAACGAGCTGGGCACCTAACGGCGCGCGCCGGCGACGCCGTAGGGCGGGTTGAAACCCGCCCTACAAGGGCTCCGACCCAAAAAAAAAGCGCGACCGGTGAAGGTCGCGCCCTGCTTGCCCTATAGCCGACGGAGAGAGGCGTCGGCCGCCTGGCGCTTACTTGACCTCGAACTGCTTGCTCTGCACCAGCATGCCGTTGAGCGAGATCTCGACCGTGTACTTGCCGGTCGGCCAGCCGCTGGGCTTGGTGGCGTGGAACTCGGTCACGGTCGGGCCGGTGGTGTTGAGGGTCTTGGTCTCGGTGCCGACGGTCTGGCCGTCCTGGTAGGTCCACTTCGCGGTCAGCGGCACGTTGGTCGCGGTGCCGTCGGTGGCGACCGAGGTGTAGATCGTGTCCTTGGTGCCGAACGTGGTCATCATCGTGGTGACCTTGTTGTCCGGGCCGATCGCGTTGCCCAGGTCGACCATGGTCACGCTGACCGGCGCGGTCGTGGTCGGCATCGGCGCCGGCATCGGTGCCGGTTCGGTGGCGGCCGGGGGCGGGGTCACCACCGCGACTTCTTCCTTCTTCTTGCAGCCGACCAGCGCCACGGAGGCGAGCAGGACGGCGGCAACCGCGGTGTGCAAGTGAGTACGGGTCATAAGTGTCTCCAGAAAGGATGGGGAACGCGGTGTCTTGCGAGGGACGCTCAGTCGAAGTGGTTGGAATCGTCGAGCGCGGGGATTTTCAGCACTTGGCCCGGGAAGATCTTGTCCGGGTCGTCGAGCTGGTCGCGGTTCGCTTCGAAGATCGCGTTCCACTTGCCGGCCTTGCCATAGAACTGCTTGGAGATGTGCGACAGCGTGTCGCCGCTTTCGACGGTGTAGGACTGTTCGCCGGTGGCGCCACCGCCCTGCACGGTGCTGCTGCCGGTGCGCACGTCGGAGAAATCGGCCTTGCCGCCGGTGCCCTGCACGGAGCTGCTGCCGGTGCGCACATCGGAGAAATCGGGTCGCTTGCTGCTCATGGATTCGCGCTCCTGCCGGATTGGCCGAGGCACCATGACACGCGACTTGTTAAGGAAACATGCTGCCGGCGTGAACCGTCAAAGGCCGTGCGCAGGTCGTGAGAAACCCCGCACACAGGCCGCCATTACTGGCGTTGGTCGCGCCCCGGCAACGGCGCGACGGTGCCCGGCGTCGCCCGCCACGGGTTGATGTCGAGGCCGCCGCGACGCGTGTAGCGCGCCTCCACCGACAACGCCTGCGGGCGTGCGTGGTGCAGCAGGTCGGCGAACACACGTTCGACGCATTGCTCGTGGAACTCGGCGTGGTCGCGGAACGACACCAGGTAGCGCAGCAGCCCGGCGCGGTCGAGCTTCGGGCCGCGGTAAGCGATGGTGATGCGCGCCCAGTCGGGCTGGCCGGTGACCGGGCAGTTAGATTTCAGCAGGCCGCTGCTCAGCGATTCCTCGACCACTTGGTTGTCGTCGACGGCGAGGAAGTCCGCGCGCGGCGGGCCGTAGTGCTCGCAGGGAACGTCGAGTTCGTCCAGCGACGTTGCCGGCAATCCGAGGTCGATGGTGGGCAGGCCGAACGCGACAGCGACCGGCGCGCCAGCCACGCGCGACAGGTCGGCGGCGATGCACGCGCGCACGTCCTCGTCGGCGTCGAAGCGCGCGGCGTTGAACGAGTTGAGGTAGAGCTTCAGCGACTTCGACTCGACCAGGTTCGGCGAGTGCGCCGGCACGGTGAAGGTCGCGGTCGCCACGCGCGGCTTGCCGCGGCCGTCGAGCCAGCTCAGTTCGTAGGCGTGCCAGCGGTCGCTGCCGACAAACGGCAATGCCGGCGCGTCGAGACCGATCTGCGCGCGCCCGAGCGCGCGCGCGATCGGGAACAGCAAGGCCGCGTCGTAGCGGGTCGGGTAGTCGACGTGGCGGCCGAGCGGCAGGTCGCGGAGCGGGTCGTGGGCGGTCATGCCGCGATTTTACGCGCTGTTGCGCGCGTGCCGTTTCGGTATGCCGACACGACACAAGGCAGAGAGCGTAGGGCGGGCCCTGGCCCGCCGGCTTTGCGATTCGCCGAATCGAACAGCGGCGGGCCAGGGCCCGCCCTACGCCCTCGCCGCGGCGCAGGAACCGGATAGCGCGGCCGCGCCCCGCTGCCGACACTGCGGCCCTCGATTTCCGGAACCGCTCCCGATGCTGACCCTGTTCGACTACCTGCCGTCGCAGAACGCGTGGAAGATCCGCCAGTTGCTCGCGCACCTGCAGACCCCGTACCGCACGCAGCACGTCAGCATCTTCGAGGGCGCCGGCCAGAGCGACGCGTACCGCGCGATCAACCCCGCCGGCACGGTGCCGGCGATCCGCCTCGACGACGGCCGCGTACTGGCCGAGTCCAACGCGATTCTGGCGTTTCTGGCCGACGGCACGCGCTACCTCCCGGACGACGCGTTCGCGCGCGCCAAGGTGCAGCAATGGCTGTCGTTCGAGCAGAACCACGTCGAGAGCCAGATCGGCTCGCTGCGCTACTGGACGATGACCGGCAAGCTGCCGCGGCGCGCGCCAGCGCTGGTCGAGGCCAAGCGCGCCGCGTCGCTGCGCGCGCTGCGGATCCTCGACGAGGAGCTGGCGACGCGGCCGTTCATCACCGGCGCCGGCTACACCATCGCCGACATCTCGCTGTTCGCCTACGCCAGCCGCGCCGAGGATGCGGGGCTGTCATTGCAACCGCATCCGCATTTCCGCGCGTGGCTCGCGCGGGTCGCCGCGCAGCCGCGCTTCCTCGCGCAGGTGCATCCGTACTCGATCGATCCGCATGCGATGGGCGAGTTGCCGGGGTGACGGCGGGTTCATCTCGAGCGACGGGTTCGGCGCGACCGCGATCCGCGCCGACAAGATGGCTCAAACGTGCTGGTCGACCAGGATCTGGTTGCCGTCCGGATCTTCCAGCAGGAAGCTCGCCGGCCCGGTCGTGGCTTCGTCGGCTTCGGTCAGCATTTGAATGCCGTGCGCCTTCAGGCCGCGCTGCAGCTCGCGCACGTCGGTGAACTCCGGCAAGGTGTTCGCGTCGCCGTCCCAGCCCGGGTTGAAGGTCAGGATGTTGCGCTCGAACATGCCCTGGAACAGGCCGATGACCGTGCTGCCGTTCTTCAGGATCAGCCAGTTCTGCGCCTGGTCGCCACCCCAGACGCTGAAGCCCAGCTTCTCGTAGAACGCGCGCGACACGGCGATGTCCTTGACGGCCAGGCTGACGGAGAAGTTGCCCAGTTGCATGGTGAATTCCTCAGGTTGTCGGCGGATTGCGGTGAAGGCGCGATAGCAACTCGACTATACGGCCACCGATGACGACGGAAGGGCGAGCCGTTGTGGCTTTGCATCCGCAACGGGTCGGAAAATAGCCGCTCGCGGTCGGTACTGACCTAACGCCCTCATGTCTTTCGATTGCCCTAGTCGAAGCGCTGCGAAACGGCGTCGGCTTGAATGAAGTATCAGGGCCCGCTCGCCACTACCCCGGCTGACGGGCCTTTGAGCTCAATCACGTTGCCATCGGGGTCCGGAAAGTAAAGCGAGAGGCCATCACCCTCGGCGCCAAAATTGGTCTCAGCGCTGCCAAACGGCGCGAGACCGTGTTTGGCGAGATGCGCAACTAGATCAGGCTCGTGAAAGGGCTCAATACGCAAGCAGAGGTGATCTACGTTCCTTGCCTCTTTCGCGGGTGCGGCACCTCCGCGAGATCCGAGCTTTCCGTCCACGCTCACGAGGTCAATCATCGAGGCGCCGGCCCGCAGATGGACAAGTCCTAGGTGCTCACGCTGTCGAACAACGTCGCATCCGAGGACAGTGCGGTAGAACTCGATGCTTCTGGTCAGATCCCTGACACGAAAAACAATGTGATCAATGCGCTGTACGGAGAAAGGCTGCGGCATCTCGGATCCCCTAGACATTGTTTTGCCCTAACGGGATTGTCAGGCCCGCTTGGCGCGGGCGAGATGGTGGGCGACAAGGGCATTGGCATGACCGTGTCCCATCTGATGCTCGGCCTTGAGCCAAGCGACCATTTCCATGTGCTTCCGGTCGCCAAGCGCCTGCAGCAAGCTTGTCCAATGGCTAATGGGTTGGCCGTACTTCTTCTCGATTGAAGGGAAGTACGAGGCCGGCCCTTTTACTTTGTGGCTGTCAGTCATACGTATGTCTCCATGCGGGGCCTAACGGCTGAATTAATCCGAGCCTCGGAGCGGCTTCGGCTTGAATGAATTGTTAGGCACCATTCCCGCGCCCTCTGAGCCGACGGTATGTGAACCCGGCAGCCAAGCCTCCGACGATCGGTCCGAAACCAAAAGTCCAAGCGAAGACTGTCATGCCGCCAGCGTCGCACGGGCCAGATTTACACTGATATGTGAGGCCTACAAAGATGAAGGTAATAACGAAAGTCGCTAGTACCCCAAGCACGAAAGCGAGCCCCATTGAGTCGAACAATTTTGGATTCGCCATGGCGCCTAACTCGTAGTTATCGGGCCGCCACCGGCCCATGCAGGTAGTCCAGCGTCACCTGCAGCATCGCGCGCAGGCCCAGGTCGAGCGCCGACTCGTCGAGCGCGAACTGCGGCGAGTGGTTGCTCGGCGCGGTGACCGGGTCGATGCCCGGCGCGGTCGCGCCGACGAAGAAGTACATCGACGGCACCTGCTGGGCGAAATAGGAGTAGTCCTCTGCTCCCATCTGCAGCGTCGGCTCGATCACGTTGCCCTGGCCGGCGGCGGCTTCGAGGCTGGGCAGCATGCGCGCGGTCAGCGCCGGATCGTTGACGGTGACCGGGTTGCCCTCGGCGTCGGGCACCTTGGCATCGACGGTCGCGCCGTGCGCGGCGGCGACGTGGCTGGCGACGTTCTTGAGGTCGGCGAAGATCTTCTCGCGCACGCCGGCGTCGAAGGTGCGGATGGTGCCGGACAGCTCGACCTCGTCGGGGATGATGTTGAAGCGGATGCCGCCGTGGATGGTGCCGAAGGTGACCACCGCCGGCAGCCTGGCGATGTCGGTGCGACGGGAAACAATCGTCTGCGCGCTGCCGACGAGGTCGGCGGCGGCGGCGACCGGGTCGATCCCGCCCCACGGCCGCGAGCCGTGCGTCTGCCGGCCCTTGACCTTGATCGTGAAGCGGTCCGAGGCGGCCATCAGCGGCCCCTGGCGCACGCCGATCTTGCCGGCGGGCAGGGTCGAGAAAACGTGCAGGCCGAACATCGCGTCGGGCTTGAAGTCGGCGAACACGCCGTCCTTGAGCATCTGCGGCGCGCCGCCGGTTTCGCCCGGCGGAACGCCTTCCTCGGCCGGCTGGAACACCAGCATCACCTGGCCGGGCAATTCCGACTTCATCGCCACCAGCGCGTGGGCGATGCCGAGCAGGATGCCGGTGTGGGCGTCGTGGCCGCAGGCGTGCATGACGCCGGTGGTCTGGCCGTTGAACGTCGCCGTGGCCTTCGAGGCGAACGGCAGGTCGACCTGCTCGGTCACCGGCAGCGCGTCCATGTCGGCGCGCAGTGCAACCTTCGGCCCCGGTTTGCCGCCTTCGATGATCGCGACCACGCCGTGGTGGGCGATGCCGGTGCGTGGCTTGAGGCCAAGGCTGCGCAGGTGCTGCGCGACCTTGGCCGCGGTGCGCGTCTCGCGGTTGGACAGTTCGGGGTGTTGGTGGAAGTCGCGGCGCCAGGCGATCACTTTGGACTGCACCGCCTGCGCCGCGGCGGTGACTTCGGGGCGTTGGGTCTGCGCGTACGCCGGCGCGTGGGCGTGCAGCGCGAGCAACGCGGCGAACCAGCCGCAGGCAATCAGTGGACGCATCGGGCGACTCCGCCAAGGGATAGTTGATCCTAACCCGCGCGAGGCGCGTGGCTGCCGCGCTCGCCGCCGCGCGGTCGCCTTTGCAGCTCCCGCGTGCGAGGCTTCGGCCATCCGCCCCTGCCGAGCCCGCCGATGACCGACGCCGCGCCTTCCCCTTCGACCGCCGCGGGCGCATTGCGCGGCGATGCCGCGCTGCTGCGCGCGGTCGGCTCGTTCGCGCTGACCGCGGCGGTGATCAATGTGATCGTCGGCGGCGGCATCTTCCGCATGCCGTCGGCGCTGTCGGCGCAGATGGGCGCGGCCGCACCCTTGGCGCTGGTCGCCGGCGCGCTGGCGATCATCCCGATCGCGCTGTGCTTCGCCGCGGTCGGCAGCCGGGTGCAGGTCACCGGCGGGCCGTACAGTTACCTGAGCGCGACGTTCGGGCCGTTCGCCGGCTTCGTTGCAGGCGCGCTGATGTGGATCAGCAACTTCACCTCCAGCGCCGGCGTCGCCGCGGCGTTGTCGGTGCAGGTCGCCAACCTGGTGCCGGCGTTCGCGCCGCCGGTGCCGCGCGCGCTGCTGCTGACCGCGGTCTACGCCGGGCTGTTCGCGCTCAACGCGTTCGGGGTCAAGCTCGGCGCGCGCGCGATCACCGCGCTGGCGGCGTTGAAGCTGACGCCACTGTTCGCGCTGGCGGCGATCGGGGTGTTCTTCGTCGACTGGGGCAACGTCAGCTTCGCGGTCGGCGACGTGCCGTCGTGGGGCGCGCTGGGCGCGTCGATGGTGCTGGTGATGTTCGCCTACTCGGGCATGGAGACCGCGCTGGTGCCGTCAGGCGAGGTGCGCGACCCGGCGCGCAGCGTGCCGCGCGCGACGATGGTCGCGATCGTGCTGGTGGTGCTGTTGTACCTGGGCCTGCAGATCGTCGGCCAAGGCGTGCTGGGGTCCGCGCTTGGGCAAAGCGGGGTGCCGGTCGCCGACACCGCCGGCGCGCTGTGGTCGCCCGGGCGGGTGCTGCTGCTGGTCACCGCGTGCATCTCGATGACCGGGTTCCTGATGGGCAACCTGCTGGGCACCTCGCGGCTGGTGTTCGCGCTGGGCCGCGACGGTTACCTGCCGCGCGTGTTCGGCACGGTCAGCGCGGCGCACCGCGTACCGCTTTGGGCGCTGGTCGCGCACGCGACGCTGGCCTGGGTGCTGGCGATCGCCGGCAACTTCGATGCGCTGGCGCTGATCTCCGGCGGTGCGATCTGCCTGGTCTACGGGCTGGTCAGCCTGTCGGCGTGGCGTGCGCAGCGGCTCGACCTGCGCGAGCGTGGCGACGCGCCGTTCGTGCTGCCCGGCGGGCCGCTGATCCCGGCGCTCGCGGTCGCGGCGATGGTCGCGATCGTGACCACCCTGACCGGCAAGGAGTGGCTTGCGATCGGCATCGCGCTGGTGGTGCTGGTAGTGGTGTACGCGGGGCTGGCGGCGCGGCGGCGGCGCGCGCGCTGAGCCGGCGATCGCCGCGGCGACCGCGGGTCACGTCGATCCAAGTTGGGCCCGCACCGATCGTCCGCGGTCAGGCCATCCCGGCCGGGCGCTGGGCGTAGAAGAAGCGGACCATCTCGGCCGACGCGTCCGGCCCCTGCGGGTCGGTGAACGAGCCCTCGCGGCTGCCGCCCGACCAGGCATGCCCGGCCCCGTGCAGCAGCCACTGCTCGACCACCGGCCGTTCGGCCGCGTCGGCGTGGACGGTCTGGCGGTAGCGGCGGCCGCTTGCGCTGGCGCCGTCGCGTTCGCTGATGCGCAGTGCAGCGGCGCCGGTGCCGACGGCGCTGGCCGCCGCTGCGATCGCGTCGCCGTTGCCGGCGGCGACGGTATGGTCACGGTCGCCGTGGAAGACGATCGTCGGCACGCGGGGCCCGAGCGGCGCCCGGCTGCGGTGGACCGCGGCGCCCGCGCCCTTCATCGCGGCAAACGCCGATGCCATGTCGTGGGCGGCGCCGAACGCCAGGCCCGAGTGCGCGCCGACCGCGGCGTACAGCTCGGGGTAGGTCGCGCCGAGGATCACCGCCATCGCCGCCCCGGCGGACAAACCGGCGACGAAGATGCGCTGCGGATCGACGCGGTAGTCCGCGGCGATCTGCGAGGTCAGGCCGGCGATCAACGCCGGCTCGCCGTGGCCGCGGCGCTGGTCTTCGGCGCGGAACCAGTTCCAGCACTTGTTGCCGTTGGCGTTGGCCGTTTGCGCGGGATACGCCACCAGGAAGCCGTGCCGTTCGGCCAGCGCGTTCATGCGCGTGCCGGCGGCGAAGTCCTCGGGCGACTGCGTGCAGCCGTGCAGCATCACCAGCAGCGGCACCGGCGCGCTCGTCGCCGCGTAGCTGGTCGGGACGTAGAGCTTGTAGGCGCGCGTGCCGGCGTGGTGGACGAACGAGCCCCCAAGGAACGCGCCGCGAGGGTCCGGCCCGCTCGGCGCGGTCTGCCCGAGCGGTTCGCGACCGGCAGCACGGTGCGGCGGGTGGATCGCGTCCGCCGCGGCCTCGCCGGTGCGCTCCAGGCCCGCGGCCGCGAGCGCGTGCCGGATCGTCTCGCCGACACCGCGCATCGGGCCGTCCTGGGTATCCAGTCCGGCCGAGGCAAGCGCGCGCTGGATCGTGTCGGTGATCGCCGCGCTGTCGAACCGCTGCGCCATCGGCGACGCCGCGGGGAGCGGCGTCGCATTGCGCAGGCGAGCGGTCAGGCCGTCAATGCGTTTCACGGAGGGTGCTCATAGGGAAGAGGAGGTTCAACGGATGCGGTCGGCCAGTGCGCTGCGCACCGCCGGGCTGGCGTGGAAGGCGCCCAGCACCACGATCGATTCGATGGTGGCGCGGGCCAGCTCGGCCGGCACGTCGGCGGCGATCCGCGCCAGGCCGAGCACCTGGATCTGCAGCATCTGTCCGGCGGCGCGCGCGCGCTCGAGGTCGTCGCGGCTGAAATGCTGCAGGCCCAGCGCGAGGGTCCGCCGAGCGACCGTGCGCTGCACCGCGTCGGCGTGCACCGCCAGCTGGTTGCGGATCGCGGTGCGGATCAGGTCGGTGCGATTGGAATAGAACCCCTCCTGCACCAGCAGGTCGACCTGGCCCAAGTCGACGACGCCGAGGTTGATCGTCAGTTTCTCGGTCTCGCCGCCGCGCGGCTTCACTTCCAGGGCGGTGCCCGTCATCTCAATACCTTCCCTATGCCATCTGTGCGGATGGTAACAGGATGGTTTTGGATGACTGTGAAGGTGTCCGATCGAGGTCGCTACCCGCAACTCCCGCCTAGCGGCGCAGCGCCTTGTGCAGCAGGTACAGCGCGTAGCCGCTGGTGAGCGCCGCGAGCACGCCCAGGCCGAGCAGCCAGCCGCCCTCGCGCTGGAGGATGCTCTCGCCGACCCACACCGTGCCGATCGCGTACGGCAGTTCCGCCAGCGCCAGCGCGGCGAGATAGACCCGCAAGCGCACCTGCAGCAGCCCGCACAGGTAGCCGGGGATCTCCGACGGCAGCCCCAGCTGCAGCAGGAACACCACCGGCACGCCGACCCGGGCCGACAGGCGTTGCCGGTAGAAGCCGGACAGCCGCTCCGCGCCGGACCCCCCCAGCAGCGGCCGCCCCAGCGCGCGGCCGATGCCGTACGCACCCAGGCCGCCGAGCAGCCAGCCCAGCCACAGCAAGACCGCGGTGACCGGCTTGCCCCAGCTGTACACCGCCGCCGGCACCAACACCGCGCTGGAGAAGAACGCGAGCATCGCCGACAACGCCGACAGCAGCACGAACAGCAGCTGGCCCCAGCCCGGGTGCGCGGCGATCCACGGCTGCGCGGCGGTCAGCAGCTGCAGCAGCCCGGCGTAGAGCGCGTCGACCGACAGCAGCGCCGCCAGCGCCGCGAACACCAGCAACAGCGCGAGCGCGCGCCGCCAGTTCGGCGGGGGCGCGAGCGGGTTGGGCGGTGGCGTGGTCACGGCGGCAGGACCGGCAAGCGGGCGTCCGGCAAGCAAGCTGCGGCCAGTCTATGCCGCCACGGGCGCGTGACCGACGCGGAGTCGCTTACGCGCCGGCGCGTCGACTAGCCGCGGTGCTCGAGCGCGAGGTACTGCGTCGACTGCATCTCGATCAGCCGCGAGGCGGTGCGTTCGAACGCGCCGGCCAGCTTGCTGCCGGTGTACAGCGCCGGCGGTGCGCTGGCGGCGGTGCACACCAGGTTGACGTGGCGGTCGTAGAGCTCGTCGACCAGGTGCACGAAGCGGCGCGCTGGGTCGTCGTTGGAACCGTCGAACAACGGGATGCCGCCGAGCAGCACGGTGTGGTGCTCGGTGGCGATCTCGATGTAGTCGCTGGCCGCGCGCGCGCCCTCGCACAGCGCGGCGAAGTCGAACCAGGCGTGGCCTTCGGCCAGGCCGCGCGCGGCGATCGCGCGGCCGTCGATCTCGAGCTGGCCCGGCGCGGTCTCGCCCTCCTCGGGCGGCACGCCGGCGGTCAGTTCGTCCCAGCGCGACTGCAGCCAGGCGTCGGACTGGCCGTCCAGCGGCGCGCGGTACACCGGCGAACGGGTCAGCGCGCGCAGCCGGTAGTCGTTGCCGCTGTCCAGGTGAACGACCGCGCAGTGGCGTTCGATCAGCGCGATCGCGGGCAGGAAGCGCTCGCGTTGCAGGCCGTCGGCGTAGAGGTTCGGCGGCGCGGTATTGGAGCTGGTGACCAGCGCCACGCCTTGCGCGAACAGCTGCTCGAGCAGGCGCCCGAGCAGCATCGCGTCGCCGATGTCGGTGACAAAGAACTCGTCGAGCACCAGCACCCGCAGGTCGCGGCCCCAGTCGCGCGCGATCGTCGCCAGCGGGTCGCTTTCGCCCGCGTGCGCGCGCAGCTGCGCGTGCACCGAGCGCATGAAGCGGTGGAAGTGGGTGCGGCGCTTGCCGGCGATCGGCAAGGCGTCGAAGAACAGGTCGATCAGGAACGTCTTGCCGCGGCCGACGCCGCCCCACAGGTACAGGCCCTGCGGGGTCTCGCGTGGCTTATTGAGCAGGCCATCGAACAGGCCGCGCCGCGGCGGGTCGAGCAGCGTCGCGTGCAGGCGGTCGAGTTGCGCCAGCGCCGGTTGCTGCGCGGGGTCGGCCTGCCAGTCGCCGCGGGCGACGCCGGCGGCATAGACGGCGGACGGGGTCGCCGCCGCGGTGGGCTCGGTCATGCGTCGGGGGCGGCCGCGGGGACGGATGGGTCGGGCAGGTAAGGGCGCACGCCGTTCTTGATCGCGCCGCGCAGGTCCATCAGCCGGCGGTGGAAGAAGTGGCTGGTGTCGGGCATGCGCACCAGCTCCGGCAGCTGGCGCAGCTGGGTCAGGCCGTCGAGCCAGGCGTAGACCGCGGCCGGGTCGACGATCTCGTCGGCCTCGCCCTGGATCACCAGCCACGGACACTCGGGCACGGCGATCGCGGCGAAGTCCCAGCTGCGCCCGGCCGGCGGCGCGATCGAGATCAGCATGCCCGGCCTGAGCTGCGCGGCGACCTTCAGCGACACGTAGGCGCCGAAGCTGAAACCGGCCAGCCACAGCTGCGCGTCCGGGCGCTGAGCGCGCACCCAGGCCGCGACCGCGCGCAGGTCGTCGGCCTCGCCCTGGCCGTCGTCGAACTTGCCGGCCGAGGCGCCGACGCCGCGGAAGTTGAAACGCACGGTGGACACGCCGCACTCGCGCAGCGCACGCGCGGCCATCGTCACCACCTTGTTGTGCATGCTGCCGCCCTCGGTCGGCAGCGGGTGGCAGACGATCGCCACCACCGGCCGCGTCGCCGCGTCGCCCTCGGGGCCTTCCGCGACCGCTTCGAGCGGTCCGGCCGGGCCATCCAGGGTCACGGCCGTGGTGGCGTCGTTGGCGAAGCTGACGGCGGGCGTGGTCATGGCGGCATCATACGGCGCGGCGTTAATGCGCCGTCAGGGTGGGGATGGCGGCGCGTGCGGCCGCAATGAAAACGCCGCCCGGAGGCGGCGTTGTCGGCCCGCTTGGCGGGCACGAAGGCGCGACGTGTTACTTGAGGTTGCCGAGCATCCAGTCGACCGTGGCGATCACCTGCTCGTCGGTCAGCGCCGGGTTGCCACCCTTGGCCGGCATCACTCCGGCGGCGCCGGTGTAGCCCTCGATCGCGTGCTTGTGCAGCGTGTCCTTGCCCTGCGGCAGGCGCGCGGCCCACTGCGCGGCGAGCATCATCGGCGCGCCGCCGGCGCCGGACTTGTGGCAGCCGGCGCACAGGCTGTCGAAGATCACCGCGCCGTCCAGGGTGCCGCCGTAGGCGACCTGCGAGGCGGCGGCAGCGGCGGCAGCGGCATTCGCAGCCGACTGCGCGGCGGCGCCGGTGGCGCCGGCGTAAACCGCGCCGACCGGCGCGATGCGCTGCGCGGTGCGCTTGGCCACGGCGGGGTCGACCGCCTGCGGCAGCTGCTTATGCAGGTACAGCGCGCCGAGGATCAGGCCGACGGTGACCAGCACCAGCAGGCCGAGCACCAGCGAGAATTTCTTGAGGAACTCGAGGTCGTAATTGCGCACGATCCACCTATCGGGCGCGTCCGCGACGGACGCGCGATGCCAGCAACGGGAAACACTTAAGTGCCTTGCCAAGGCGCCTTGCGACTTGCCTTGCAAACCAACCGCGCCAGTATAAAGCCCGCCCCCCGTGCCGAGGCACGAAGGATGGTGCGCCCGGAGGGATTCGAACCCCCGACCAATGGCTTCGGAAGCCACTACTCTATCCGGCTGAGCTACGGGCGCCTGGCGAAGACCGCGGGCCCAAGGCCACGCGGGGCTGGCATTCTAGCGGCAAATGCGCGGCCGCGCGCCGCGCGCGACGCCCCACCCCTTCCGCCCGCCACGGGACCGCATGACTTACGAACGCTACGAGGCGCCCTACCTGCCGCCGTGGAAGGCCAAGCTGGCGCTGTACTGGCAGCTGGTGCGCGGCGACCGCCCGATCGGCTGGCTGCTGCTGCTGTGGCCGACCTGGTGGGGCCTGTGGCTGGCCGCCGAAGGCCTGCCGTCTTTGTGGATCGTGTTCGTGTTCAGCGCCGGGGTGTGGCTGACGCGCTCGGCCGGCTGCGTGATCAACGACTACGCCGACCGCTGGCTCGACCCGCACGTCGAGCGCACCAAGCACCGCCCGTTGGCAACGGGTGCGGTGCGCGGGCGCGAGGCGCTGGCGGTGTTCGCGGCGCTGATGCTGGCCGCGTTCGCGCTGGTGCTGACCCTCAACCGCCTGACCGTCTACCTGAGCGCGGTCGGGGTGTTGCTGGCGGCCAGCTACCCCTACCTCAAGCGCTACACCTACCTGCCGCAGGTGTACCTGGGGCTCGCGTTCGGCTGGGGCATCCCGATGGCGTTCGCGGCGGTGCGCGGCGAGGTGCCGGCGGTGGCGTGGCTGCTGTACTGCGCCAACATCGCCTGGGCGACCGCGTACGACACCTGGTACGCGATGGTCGACCGCGACGACGACCTGCGCATGGGCGCCAAGTCGACCGCGATCCTGTTCGGCGACATGGACCTGGTCGCGCAGGGCGTGCTGTACGCGTTGTTCTTCGCCGCGCTGGGCCTGGTCGGGCAGCGCGCCGGACTCGGCCTGTACTACTGGAGCGGGCTGGGCGTGGCGCTGCTGCTGGTCGGCTACGAGTTCTGGATCGCGCGCGGCCGCGACCGCGACGGCTGCTTTCGCGCGTTCGCGCACAACCACTGGGTCGGGCTGGTGGTGTTCGCGGGGCTGGCGCTGGACTACGCGCTGCGCGGGTGACTTCTGGCCCGCGGCGCGGCGGCAGGGCCCCGGTGCAATGGCGGCCCGACCGCCGGAGTCCGCCATGCGCCGTCCGCTCGCCCTGTTCCTGTTCCCGCTCCCGCTGCTGTGCGCGTTCGCCGCCGCGGCGCAACCAAGCCCCAGCCCCCCGACGCGCGAACACTTCGCCCCGCGCGGCATGGAGCGCAGTTACCACGACTATCACTACACGCCGGTGGTCCGGGTCGGCGACATGGTGATCGTGTCCGGGATTCCGGCCGGGCGTGGCGACACCTACGAAGCCAAGGTACGCGGCATGTTCGAGGCGCTGCGCGCGCACCTGGCCACCGCCGGTGCGACCCTGGCCGACGTCGTCGAGTTGACCAGCTTCCACGCCGGCGCGACCGACAACGCGACGTTCGGCGCCGAGTTCGCCCGCTTCGCGCCGATCCACCACGAATTCTTCCCCGACCACTACCCGGCCTGGTCCGCGGTCGGCACGACCGCGCTGCTGCAACCGGGCGCGCCAGTCGAGCTGCGTGCGGTCGCGGTGATCGGCTCGGGTCGGCGACCGAAGGCCGACATCGCCAAACCAGCGCAGCGCGCGCCGTAGCCGGGCCCCGCCGCGGAGCGACGCGGGTCGCCGCCGCCGGCGTGGCGGCGTAGCGCACGACCGCGAGCGGCTACGCGACCCGCGCGCACACCCACGCATCCACGCGCTGCACCCCGGCGCGGCGCAACGCCAGCGCGGCCGCGCGCAGGGTCGCGCCGGTGGTCATCACGTCGTCGACCAGCGCCACGTGCGCGGGCAGCGGCGCACCGTCGCTCAGCGCGAACGCACCCTGGAGGTTGCGCCGGCGCTGCGCGGCGTCGAGGCGCGATTGCGGCTGGGTTGCACGCGGGCGCCACAGCGCGCCATGGAGCAGCGGCAGGTCGAGCGCGCGCGCCAGCGGCCGCGCCAGCTCCAGCGCCTGGTCGTAGCCGCGCTGGCGCAGGCGCGCGCGGTGCAGCGGCACCGGCAGCAGCGCGCCCGGGCGCGGCAGCGGCGCGAACGCCTCGGCCATCAGCTGCGCGAGCAGGCGCCCGGCGGCGAGGTCGTGGTGGAACTTGAAGCGCGGCAGCAGCCGGTCCAGCGGCGCGGCGTAGACGCAGGCGGCGTGGACCGCGGCCAGCGGTGGCGCCCGGCCGCGCCGGGTGGCGGCGGCCTTGGCCTGCAGGCAGGCGCCGCAGGTCTGCCCGAAGGCCTCGATGCGAGTCGATGCCGGCAGCGGCAGCGCGCATTGGCCGCAGGCGCTGCGGCTCCACGGCAGCGCCGCGGCGCAGGCCGCGCACAGGTCGAGGCCGTCGGCGCCGGGCGCTTCGCAGACCAGGCAGCGCTCCGGCCACAGCAGGCGGGCGGCGTCGACCCGCAGCCACAGCGCCAGCCGCGCACGGGCGCCGTCAACTGCGAGGGGTTGGGTTTGGTTGACAGGCTCGGCCATGCTTTCCAGACTGCCGGCCTTGCCTGCCCGCGTCCGTCGGAAAACCGCCATGCCTGCCGTCAGTGAAGCCACCGTCCCGCCGAGCCCGCTGCGCCACGACTGGTCGCGCGCCGAGGTCCGCGCGCTGTTCGACCTGCCGTTCCCGGAGCTGCTGCACCGCGCCGCGAGCGTGCACCGCGAACACTTCGACGCCTGCGAGGTGCAGGTCAGCACCCTGCTGTCGGTGAAGACCGGCGGCTGCCCCGAGGACTGCGGCTACTGCCCGCAGGCGCAGCGTTACCACACCGGCGTCGATGCCACGAAGCTGATGTCGACCGAGGCGGTGCTGGAGAAGGCGAAGCAGGCCAAGGCCGCCGGCGCCTCGCGCTTCTGCATGGGCGCGGCGTGGCGTTCGCCGGCTGACCGCGACATCCCGAAAGTGGCGGCGATGATCCAGGAAGTGAAGGCGCTCGGGCTGGAGACCTGCGCGACGCTGGGCATGCTCTCGGGCACGCAGGCGAAGGCGCTCAAGGACGCCGGCCTGGACTACTACAACCACAACCTCGACACCGCGCCCGAGTTCTACAACGAGATCATCCACACCCGCGAGTTCGCCGACCGCCTCGACACCCTGGCGCACGTGCGCGACGCCGGCATGAAGACCTGCTGCGGCGGCATCGTCGGCCTCGGCGAGAGCCGCGAGCAACGCGCCGGCCTGCTGCAGACCCTGGCCAACCTGCCCGCGCACCCGGACTCGGTGCCGATCAACCGGCTGGTGCAGGTCGAGGGCACGCCGCTGGCGGGCACGGCCGAGCTCGATCCGTTCGAGTTCGTGCGCACGATCGCGGTCGCGCGCCTGCTGATGCCGCGCTCGATGGTGCGGCTCTCGGCCGGGCGCGAGTCGATGTCCGACGAACTGCAGGCGCTGTGCTTCCTGGCCGGCGCCAACTCGATCTTCTACGGCGAGAAGCTGCTGACCACCGGCAACCCCGACACCGAGCGCGACCTGGCGCTGTTCGCGCGCCTGGGGCTGCGGCCGATGCCGCTCGTGGAAACCGCGGGCACCGTGCACGCCGACATCGTCGAGGCCGGCAACGCCGCGCCCTTGGGCACGGACACCGCCGGCACGGACGCCGCCAGCCACGCCTGCGCGGCCTGACCGTGGCGCGTGCATCGTGGCGTGAGCGGGTCGCGGCCGAACGCGCGCAGCGGGTCGCCGATTCGCGCACGCGGGTGCGGCGCACGGTCGGCCACCGCGACGGCGCGCGCTGCGAGGTCCTCGACGCCAGCGGCACGCCCCGCTCGCTGCTGAACTTCTGCGGCAACGACTACTTGGGCTTGTCGCAGCACTTCGCGGTGGTCGGCGCGCTTCAGGACGCGGCCGCGCGCGAGGGTGCCGGCGGGCTGGGCTCGCACCTGGTCTGCGGCCACCACGGCCTGCACGACGCGCTCGAGCGCGAGCTCGCCGACTGGCTCGGCGCGCCGCGCGCGTTGCTGTTCGGCAGCGGCTTCCTGGCCAACCTCGCGGTGGTGCAGGCGCTGCTCGGCGACGACGACGCCTGCGTGCAGGACCGCCTCAACCACGCCAGCCTGATCGACGCCGCGCGCTTGGCCGGCTGCAAGCTGCGCCGCTACCCGCACGCCGATCCGGAGGGCGCGGTGCGGCAGTTGCGCAGCCTGCCCGATGGCGTGGCGATGCTGGTCACCGACGGCGTCTTCAGCATGGACGGCGACGTCGCCCCGCTGCGCGACCTGGCTTTAGTGGCACGTGTCCAGAACGCGTTGCTGTACATCGACGACGCCCACGGGGTCGGCGTGCGCGGCCCGGACGGGCGCGGCAGCGTCGCCGCGGCGCAGCTCACGACCGAGCAGGTGCCGCTGCAGCTGGCGACGCTGGGCAAGGCGCTCGGCGGCTATGGCGCGGCGGTGCTCGGCGATGACGACCTGATCGGCCACCTTGCCGAAACCGCGCGCCCTTACCTCTACACCACCGCGTTGCCGCCGGCGCAGGCGGCCGCGTCGCTGGCCGCGGTCAGGCTCGCGCGCAGCGAGCATTGGCGCCGCGAGAAGCTCGACGCGCTGGTCGCGCGCTTCCGCGAACGCGCGCTGCACGCCGGCCTCGAACTGCTGCCGTCGGACACCCCGATCCAACCGGTGATGTGCGGCGACGACGCGCGCGCGCTGGCGATGGCGCAGCGGCTCGAGCACGACGGCTACTGGGTCGCGCCGATCCGCCCGCCGACCGTGCCGGACGGCCGCGCGCGGTTGCGCGTGACGCTGTCGGCGCTGCACGGCGCGCGCGACATCGACGGCCTGGTCGATGCGCTGGCGCGCGCACGCGACCACGACCATGACGAGGCGCCGGCCCGGGTCGCGGCCACCGGCTAGGGCGTACGCATGCATATCGAAACGCTGGGCCTGCGCGCAGCCAACGACCGCCCCGCGCTCGCGCTGATCCACGGCTGGGCGATGCACGGCGGCCTGTTCGCGCCGCTGGTCGCGCAATTGGAAAGCCGCTACACCCTGCACCTGGTCGACCTGCCCGGCCATGGCCACGCGCGCGGGGACGCGACGCCGCTGGAACCGCGCGCGATCGCGGCGGCACTGGTCGAGCGGGTGCCCGACGCGGTGTGGCTGGGCTGGTCGCTAGGCGGGCAATTCGCGCTGCGCGCCGCGCTCGACCATCCCAGCCGCGTGCGCGGTCTGGTGATGGTCGCCGCGTCGCCGCGCTTCGTGGTCGGCGACGATCCCGACGACGCCTGGCCGCACGGGGTCGATGCCGGGCTGTTCCGCGAGTTCGGCGCGGCACTGCAGCGCGATTTCCGCGGCACGCTGGAAGGATTCCTCGCGCTCGAGGCGTTGGGCTCGAGCAGCGCCCAGGACGACCTGCGCAGCCTCAAGGCGCAGGCGTTCGCACGCGGCGAGCCGGCGCCGCGCGCGCTGCACGAAGGCCTCGCATTGCTCGACCAGCTCGACCTGCGCGCCGAGCTGCCGCGGCTGCAGGTGCCGAGCCTGTGGCTCGCCGGGCGCCGCGACCGCCTGGTGCCGGCCGCCGCGATGCCGGCCGCCGCGGCGCTGGCGCCGGACGCGCGCTCCGTGGTGATCGCCGGCGCCGGGCATGCACCGTTCCTGGGCGCGAGCGCCGAGGTCGCGCGCGAGATCGACGCGTTCCTGCAATCGCTGCCCCAACACGTCGACGCGACGGCCCCGGCATGAGCGACCTGTTCGACCACCGCCAGGTGCGCCGCGCGTTCTCGCGCGCCGCGCACGGCTACGACTCCGCCGCCGCGTTGCAGCGCGAGGTCGGCGCGCGCCTGGCCGAAGCGCTCGACTACCTCGACGATCCGGCGCGCGGCGCAGCGCCGCCGGCGGTGGTGCTCGACGTCGGCTGCGGCCCCGGCCACGCCGCGGTCGCGATGCAGCAACGCTGGCCGAAGGCGCAGGTGATCGCGCTCGACCTCGCCCCGGGGATGCTGCGCGAGGCGCGCGCCAACGCCGGTGGCGGCACGCGCAAGTGGCTCGACTTCGCCCGCCACCCGCACGCCGTGTGCGCCGACGCGCGCGCGCTGCCGCTGCGCGACGCCAGCGTCGACGTGCTGTTCTCGAACCTGTGCCTGCAGTGGGTTGAGGACCTGCCGGCGGTGTTCGCCGGTTTCCGCCGCGTGCTCAAGCCCGGCGGCTTGCTGTTGGTCTCCACGTTCGGCCCGGACACGCTGTTCGAACTGCGCGGCGCGTTCTCCGAGGCCGACGACGCGCCGCACGTCAGCCTGTTCCCGTCGATCGGGCAGTTCGGCGACGCGCTGGTCGCGGCCGGGTTCAAGGACCCGGTGCTCGACCGCGACGAATTTACCCTGGGCCACGCCGACCTGGCCGGGCTGATGCGCGAACTGCGCACGCTCGGCGCGACCAACGCGATGGTCGACCGCCGTCGCAGCCTGACCGGGCGCCGCCGGTTTGCGCGCGCGGCGCAGGCCTACGAGCAGTTGCGCGGTGACAACGGCCAACTGCCGGCGACCTGGGAAGTGGTCTACGCGCACGCCTGGGGCCCGCCGCCGGGCGTGCCGATCCGCCGCGGCGGTGTCGACGAGATCAGCGTGCCGGTCTCGGCGATCCCGGTGCGGCGACGCTGATGGGCCCGCACCGCACTGCGGCGCCGGCTAGGCGGGCGCGATGACCCCGCACACCCGCCAGCGCACGCTGCTCGCCGTCGCCATCGCGCTCGCCTCGGCGCTGTTCTTCACCTGCACCTACGTGCTCAACCGCGCTGCGGCGGTCGAGGGCGGGCACTGGGCGTGGACCGCGTCATTGCGCTACCTGATCACGCTGCCGCTGATGCTGCCGCTGATGCGCACGCAGGGCGGGATCGGCCCGGTGTGGCGCGCGATCTGTGCGCATCCGGGGCCGTGGCTGGCGTGGAGCGGGATTGGCTTCGTCGGCTTCTACCTGTGCCTGAGCTTCGCCGCCGCGAGCGGGCCGTCGTGGCTGGTCGCGGGCACGTTCCAGCTGACCGTGATCGCGGGAATGCTGTGCGCGCCATTCCTGTACCGCGACGCGCGCGCGCGGATTCCGCTGCCGGCGCTGGCGCTGGGCGTGGTGGTGGTGGCCGGGGTGCTGCTGATGCAGTTCGGCCACGGCGGCGGCGCGCTCGACCGCGCCGGCTGGATCGCGCTGGTGTGCGTGGCGGTCAGCGCGGTCGCGTACCCGCTCGGCAACCGCGGCCTGCTGCTGCACCTGGAACGGCACCACGACGACGTGCCGGAACTCAATGCCACCCAGCGCGTGTTCGGCATGACCCTGGCCAGCCAGCCGCTGTGGCTCGCGGTCGCGGTGTACGCCGGGGCCGAGGCCGGCGCGCCGTCGCTGGGCCAGGTCGGGCTGGCCGCGGGCGTGGCCCTGGGCGCGGGCGTGATCGCGACCGTGCTGTTCTTCCACGCCACCGGCATGGTCCGCAACGACCCGACCGCGCTGGCCGCGGCCGAGGCGATGCAGGCCGCGGAAATCCTGTTCGCGACGCTGATCGGCGCGTTGTGGCTCGGCGAAGCCTGGCCGCAGGGCCGCGCCCTAGTCGGCGCGCTGGTGGTAAGCATCGGCATCGTGCTGTTCAGCTGGGTCGCGGCGCGCGCCGCCGCCGGCAACGCGCGCGCGACCGAGGTACTGGGCGGCGACCGCGGCGCGTGAGCGCATCGCGGCGAGTGCGCGGTTCAGCCGCGCCCGACTAGATTCGCGCTGTCACCCTCTGCCGAGTCCCGCCATGCGCCACGCCGCCGCCTTCTTGATGACCGCCGTGTTGGGCGTGTCCGCCGCCGCCAGCGCGCCCGTGCGGGCCCAGGACGCCCAGTCGATGCTCGCGGAGTGGGGCATCGATGCCTCCGCGCTGATGCAGGGCAGCGAAGACCTGCTGCTGCGCGCGCCGGACCCGGCGATAGACGGCCTGTTCCAGGCGGTGCACGCCAGCGCGCGGACACCGGCCGAGGCGCGCGCGCTGTGCGGGTTGTTCGAGCCGGACGCCGACCGCAGCCTGGCAGGTTTGAATCAGGTCGCCACGCAGCTCGGCGAGGCCAGCCGCGCGCGCTTCGCCGACGCCGCGGCGCAGGCGTTCGTCGCCGCCGCCCAGAACCCGCGCCAGCCATACGACCCGACGCAGGCGCAGCAATGGATGAAGGCGGCCGGCGTGCGCGCGGCGCTGCTCAACGACGGCTTCAGCACCGGCCTCACCGGCGCCGACCGCGACGCGCGCTGCCGTGCGATCGGGCAGTTGCTCGATGCGCTGCAGTCGCGGCCGCTGGGCGAACGCGCCGCGGTCACCCGATTGCTGCTCGGAGAGGGCCTGGCGCGGATCGCGGCAGTGCCCGCGCAGTAGCGGCGTCGAACCTTGACGCGGCCTGCTCAGTCAGCCGCGCTTGCTCAGGTCTGTTCCTGCCAGCGGAAATAGCGGCGATCAGCGATCCCAAGCAGTTCGCGATCTTCGCGGGTGTCGCCGTAGGCGTACACCGTCCCGAAGTCCGCCAAGGCGAAGCGCTCACTCACCCGCCGCGCCTTTTCCGCGCCGACGCATTGCGCGCCGCGGAAGCGCCCGCTCAGGCGGCCGTAGGCCACTTCCAACTGCGAGCAGAGCAACTCCAGCCCGTGTTGCGCGCACCAAGGCGCCAGGTACAGGTCGAGTGCACCCGAGACCACCGCGACCGTATCGCCGCGCGCCCGGTGCCAGGCGATCCGCGCCATCGCCGTCGGTCGCAGCACGCCGGGCAGCACCTCGCGCGCGAAGGTCTCGCCGGCCGCGCGGGCGCGCGCCTCGGGCACGCCGCGCAGGCCGAACCCGACCACTGCGCCACGCACGCTGTTGCCGGACACCACGCCGAGCCGGTAGCCGGCCACCAGCGGCGCGAGCAGCAGCCTGCCGGTCGCCAGCCGTGCCGGGCTGACCGCGGCGTGGATGAAGTCGGCGAACATCTCGCGCTCGGTGATGGTGCCGTCGAAGTCGAACAGGGCCAGGTCCATGGCGGCTCGTGCAAGGGCGTGTGGGGTTATGGCCGCGGGGCCAGCAACGCCGACAGCGCGTCGAGATCGACGTTGCCGCCCGACAGGATGATGCCGACGCGCTGTCCGGCGAAGCGTTCGCGGTGGCCCAGCACCACCGCCAGCGCCAGCGCCGACGACGGTTCGACCAGCTGCTTGCCGCGCTGCCACAGCAGCCGCAGCGCGGCGACGGTGGCCGCGTCCTCGGCCAGCAGGGCCTCGACATGGTGCGCGCGCAGCAGCGAGAAGTTGGGTTCGCCGAGGGTGCCACGCAGGCCGTCGCAGATCGTGTCGGGCACGAAATCGGTGACCCGGGTGCCGGCCTGCAACGAGGCGAAGGTCTCGGCCGCGCCGCTGGGTTCGGCGACGAACAAGCGGGTCGCTGGCGAGACCGCCGCGCAAGCGATCGCGGTGCCGCCGGCCAGGCCGCCGCCGCCGACCGGCACTACCAGCGCGTCGAGCGCGGTGCCGCCAGCGAGCAGCTCCAGCGCCGCGGTGCCTTGCCCGGCGATCACCCGTGGGTCGGTGTAGGGATGCACGAGCGCGGCGCCGGTCTGGCGCTGCACGTCGGCGCACATCGCCTCGCGCGCGGCGATGGTCGCCGCGCAGCCGTGCAGGGTCGCGCCGTAGGCGCTGATCGCCGCGAGCTTGGCCGCGACCGCGCCCTCCGGCACCACCACGTGGCAGGCGATGCCGCGGGTGCGCGCGGCCAGCGCCAGCGCGGCGCCGTGGTTGCCGGAGGAATGGGTGACCACGCCACGCGCGGCCTCGGCTTCCGTCATCGACCACACCGCGTTGCACGCGCCGCGGAACTTGAACGCGCCGGCGCGCTGCAGGTGCTCGGCCTTGAAGTGCAACTCGCAGCCGGCCAGCGCATCGAGCGTGCGCGAGCGCAACACCGGGGTGGCGTGCGCGTGCGGCGCGATGCGCGCGGCGGCGGCGAGCACCGCGGCGAAGTCGGCGACGGGGTCGGGTGCGGGTGACGGGGCGGCGTTCATCCCGCGATGCTAGCGCAGTCGTTTACGCCGCCGCCGCCGGCGCGCGCCGGCCGAGCAGGCTCACCGCCGCCGAGCCGGCCACCGCCAGGCCCGCGCCGACCCAGCCCAGCGTGCTGATGCGTTCGGCCGCGAGCCACTGCGGCCACAGCGCGTGCACCGCGGTCACCGCGGCGATGCACAGCAGCGGGGTGGTGGCGAGGATCGCCGACACCCGCGACGCCTCCCAGTGCGCGAGCGCCTCGGCGAACGCACCGTACGCGCCGATGGTGTTGAACGCGCAATAGCCGAGCATCGCCCAGTGCAAGCCATCGAGTTGCAGCAGCGTGGCCGGTCGCGCGAACGGCAGCAGCAGCACGCTGGCGGCCGCATAGATGAAAAGCAGGATCTGCATCGACCCCAGCTTTACCAGCAGCTGCTTCTGCAGCAGCGCGTACACCGCCCACACCACCGCGCCGATCACCACCAGCGCCGAGCCGAACACGTAGCCGGGGCCGGCGCGCGCCGCGGCCGCGAGCTGGTCGGCGAAGAACAGCGCCAGGCCCAGCGCCAGCAGGCCCAGGCCCAGCCACTGCGCGGCGCGGAAGCGCTCGCCGAACACCCAGATCCCACCCAGCGCCATCAACAGTGGCGCCAGCTGGATCAGCAGCTGGGCGTTGGCCGGCGTGGTGTGCTGCACGCCGAGCAGGTAGAACACGTAATTGCCGAGCAGCATCAGCGCCGCCAGCGCGAGCATCAGCCAGCCGCGCCGCCCGAGCGCGCCGTAGCCCGCGCCGCGCAGCCGGCCGCGCGCGCCCAGCCACGCCGCGGTGACCAGCGCCGCGACCAGGAAGCGGAACCAGGTCAGGGTGATCGGGTCGAGCACGTCTAGCACGATCTTCAGCGCGATCGGCAACGTCGCCCAGCACGCCGCGGTGATCAGGGTCAGGGCCAGGCCCAGGCGCCAGTGGCCGGACACACGGTGCAGGGTGGGCATTCGATATCTGTTCCCGGAACGAGCCGCATGCTGGCACCGCGCGCCGGTGCCGACAACGGCGTGACGTGGCGGTTCGCGCGCTGGCGTTGGCGATGGCCGGGGGCGTTCGTTGACGGGGCGAGCACCTGCCATCGTCGGCCGGTCTTCGGCCGCCACCGTCGCGCCGCTGAACCAGTCAGCATCGGCCCCGCAGCGCCGCGTGGATTAAGCGCGAGTTCAATCCACCGGGCCGACAGTGGCCGTACACCTTGGGGGTTCCGACCATGATCCGCACACTGCCGGTCTTCAAAGCCACGATCGCAAGGGCCGCGATTGCACTGGCCGCCACCGGCCTGCTCGCCGGCTGCATCACCGGCGACTACGCGTACCGCAATGGCGGCCGCGGCGACTATTACTACGGCCAGCCGAGCGTCGACTACCGTTACGAAGGCTACGGCGGCTACGGCCATTACCCGTACGGCGACGCCTACCGCTTCCGCTCGCGCTACGGCTATCCGTACGGCGGCTACCCCTACCACCGCGGCTACCCCTACTACGGCGGCCACTACGGTTACCCCTACCACTACCCGTACCGGCCGCGCCCACCGGTGGTGATCCGGCCGCCGCGCCCGGACGGCAGCGTGCCGCCGCCGCAGCACCGGCCCGACGGCCGCCCGCCGTGGCGCAACCTCGACGAACTGCGCCGCCGCCAGCAGGCCCGGGGCGGCAACGAGCAGCCGCAGATGGCGGTGCCCGCGCGCCCGACCATCGCCGAACCGCGCCGCGCCGAATCGCGGATGGACCAGCTGATCCGCCGCAGCAGTGAGGCGCGCCCGCGCGAGTCCGACGAACGGCACGAACCGTGACCCTGAACCGGTGTTTGCGGGTTGCATTTCACGCCTGCCAGCCAGCAAGCTACAGGCGTTGACCTCTAGCGTCGGTTTCCGACGTAATCTGATCAAGACGGCCACGGGACTGCGTTGCGCAGACGCCACTGGGGCCGTCCATCCAGGCAAGTCGTCGTAGCAAGCGCCTATGCCGGTGCCCGGTGAGGAATCACGGATCCCCCCTGTTCCGTCCTCGCCGGCGCCGGCGCCTTCGCCCCACGCCGCGGCCCGCGCCAATGGCGCCCCGCAAATCCCCGGTTCCTGGTGGCGCGCTGGCGTGCCCGTGCGGCCTGGCGGTGTTGGCGGGCACTCGGCCAAGCCTGGCGTGGCGCAGGAATCGCGCGCAAAAAAAATGGGGACCGAACGTCCCCCGACATTCGGTCCCCGGCTTCCCCTGCGAGCGCGTGGCCAGCCCTGTTCCAATCCTAGCCGGCGCTTTGCGCCTGCCCCGCTGGGTGCAAATGTAGTGTCGCAGGAAGCGTGCCAACCTTTGGCCGGACCGGCTCGTTCGCTGCCGGGCCGGCGCCTCGCCTAAAATTGCCCGCCGTGGCCGCGCCGCCCAAGGCCTCTCCGAGACCGCCCTCGCCATGCCCCATTCCTTCCATCAATACGACGTCATCGTGGTCGGCGGTGGCCACGCCGGCACCGAGGCCGCGCTGGCCGCAGCCCGGACCGGCGCGCGCACGCTGCTGCTCACCCACAACATCGAGACAGTCGGCGCGATGAGCTGCAACCCGGCGATCGGCGGGATCGGCAAGGGCCACCTGGTCAAGGAGATCGATGCGCTCGGCGGGATCATGGCGCGCGCCGCCGACGCGGCCGGCATCCACTGGCGGCGCTTGAACGCGAGCAAGGGCCCGGCCGTGCGCGCGACCCGCTGCCAGGCCGACCGCGCGCTGTACCGCGCCTTCATCCGCCGCGCGGTCGAAACCCAGCCGAACCTGACGGTGTTCCAGGCCGCGGTCGACGACATCTCGTTTGATGGTGGCGCCGTGACCGGCGTGCTGACCCAGACCGGGCTGCGCTTCGATGCGCCCGCGGTGGTGCTGACCGCCGGCACGTTCCTGGCCGGCAAGGTCCACGTCGGCCAGACCACGTACGCGGCCGGCCGCGCCGGCGACCCACCGGCGCTCGCGCTCGCGCAAAAGCTGCGCGACGGCCCGTTCGTGGTCGACCGGCTCAAGACCGGCACCCCGCCGCGCATCGACGGGCGCACGCTCGACTACTCGGTGATGCAGGAGCAGCCCGGCGACGACCCGCGCCCGGTGATGTCGTTCACCGGTTCGCGCGACGAGCACCCGCGCCAGGTCTCGTGCTGGATCACCCAGACCAGCGAGCGCAGCCACGAGCTCATCCGTGCCGCGCTCGACCGCTCGCCGCTGTACACCGGGCAGATCGAGGGCATCGGCCCGCGCTACTGCCCGTCGATCGAGGACAAGGTGGTGCGCTTCGCCGAGAAGGACAGCCACCAGATCTTCGTCGAGCCCGAGGGCCTGGACGTCACCGAGATCTACCCCAACGGCATCTCGACCTCGCTGCCGTTCGACGTGCAACTGGCATTGGTCCGCTCCATCGCCGGCTTCGAGCATGCGCACATCACCCGCGCCGGCTACGCGATCGAGTACGACTTCTTCGACCCGCGCGGGCTCAGGACCACGCTCGAGACCAAGGCCGTGGCCGGGCTGTTCTTCGCCGGCCAGATCAACGGCACCACCGGCTACGAGGAGGCCGCCGCGCAGGGCCTGCTGGCCGGCGTCAACGCCGCGCGCTTTGTGCGGGGCGACGCCGGCTGGAGCCCGCGCCGCGACGAGGCCTACCTCGGCGTGCTGGTCGACGACCTGATCACCCACGGCACCAGCGAGCCGTACCGCATGTTCACCAGCCGCGCCGAGTACCGGCTGCAGCTGCGCGAAGACAACGCCGACCTGCGCCTGACTCCGGTCGGGCGCGAGCTGGGCCTGGTAACCGATTCACGCTGGGCGGCGTTCGCGACCAAGCGCGATTCGGTCGAACGCGAGAACGCGCGGCTGGGCGCGCTGTGGGCGGCGCCGAACAACCCGCTCGGCCGCGAACTGCACCAGCACCTGGGCGTCGAACTGACCCGCGAGTCGCGCGTGCTCGACCTGCTCAAGCGCCCGGAGCTCGACTACGCCGCGCTGATGCGGCTGCCGTCGCTGGCGCCGGCCGTGGCCGACGGGCAAGTCGCCGAACAGGTCGAGATCGGCGCGCGTTACTCGGGCTATCTCGAGCGCCAGCGCGAGGAGATCGACCGCCAGCAGCGCAACGAAGGCACCGCGATCCCGGACGGCTTCGCCTACGACGGCGTGCACGGGCTGTCGATCGAGGTGCGCCAGAAACTCGAACGCGTGCGCCCGCAGACCGTCGGCCAGGCGCAGCGCATCCCGGGGATGACCCCGGCGGCGATTTCGCTGCTGCTGGTGCATCTGGCGCGGCAGCGACGCAGTCGCGACGTCGCCTGAGTAGGCAAGCCGTTATCCCTCGCGCGCGGCGGCGCGTCGGGAACCGTCGCACTCGCGAGCTGTCGCGGCGCGTAGGGCGGGTTTCAACCCGCCGCCCGTGGCCCACCTCGCGCCGACCCGCGTGCCGCCACGGCGGGTTGAAACCCGCCCTACCAATCGCCGCACGCCGAACACCCCTCCGCGCCGGTCGGTCTCGGGAGTACGCTGCGGCCATGAAAACCGTCGCCTTGGTCCCCGCTCTCGCTCTGCTGCTGTCCGCCTGCGAACGTCCGCCGGCGGCGTCTGCGGCGGCGCCGGCCACACCGCCCGTCGCCTCCCGCGTCTACGCACGGCAAGACTGGCCGCTGCCCAGCGCCGCGATTGCCGCGCAACCGGACCTGGTGGCCACGCCCGACGGGCACGTGCTGCTGGCGTGGATCGAACCGCAGGCCGGCGGCCATGCGCTCAGATTCGCGCGCACCGATGCCCGCGGCGCCTGGCAACCGAGCCAGACCATCGCCATCGGCACCACCTGGTTTGTCAACTGGGCCGACACCCCGCACATCGCCGCCACCGCCGACGGCGCGCTGTGGGCGCACTGGCTGCAGAAGTCGGCCGCGGCGACCTACGCCTACGACGTCGCGCTGGTGCGTTCGAGCGATGGCGGCAGCAGCTGGTCGCCACCGCTGCTGGTCAACGACGACGGCACCGCGACCGAGCACGGCTTCGTGTCCCTGTGGCCGGCGTCGCGCGACACGCTCGGGATCGCCTGGCTCGACGGCCGCAACACGCAGGATGAGGGCAGCGCCGGCGGCGCATCGCATGCGCGCCATGCCGACCAAGACGGCCATGCCGGCGCGATGTCGCTGCGTACCGCGACCTTCGATGCAGGCCTGGAACGCGGCGGCGAACGCGAACTCGATGCGATGACCTGCGACTGTTGCCAGACCGACGCCGCGCTGACCGCGCGCGGCCCGCTGCTGGTGTACCGCGGACGCACGCCGGATGAGATCCGCGACATCGTCGCGCAGCGGCTCGATGGCGCCGCGGCGCCGGGCCGGATCGTCCACGCCGACCGCTGGAAGATGCCGGCCTGCCCGGTCAACGGCCCGGCGGTGGCCGCGCGCGGCGAGGAGGCCGTCGTCGCCTGGTACACCGCGGCCAACGACGTGCCGACGCTCAAGATCGCGCGCAGCGCCGATGCCGGCGCCACGTTTGCCGCGCCGCTGGTGCTCGATCAGGGCGCGCAAGTGCAGGGCCGCGTCGACGTTGCGCTGTCCGCCGATGCGGCGTGGCTGTTGTGGATGCGCGAGGACGCGAACGGCCAGTCCGTGCAGCTGGCCCGATACGCGCCCGACCTGTCGCGCGAGTTGCAACGCGTCGAGGTCGCGAAGCTGCAAGGCCGCGGCCGCGCGACCGGCTTCCCGCAACTCGCGCTCAGTGGCGATGGCGCCTACGTGGTCTGGACCGACGTCGTCGACGGCAAGCCAGGTTTGCGGGGCGCACGCTACGCGGCCTCGCCATGAGCGCCACCGCGCTGCGGGGCGGCTGCCATTGCGGCAACCTCGTCGTCGATCTGGTGTTGACGCAGCCGGCCGCGAGCTATGCCCCACGGTGCTGCGATTGCAGCTTCTGCCGCAAGCACGGCGCGGCCTGGTTGTCCGACGCGCGCGGTTCACTGCGGGTGGTGCAGCGCGATGCCGCGGCGGTGCTGCGCTACCGGCAGGGCTCCGGCCAGGCCGATTGCCTCGCGTGCGCGCGCTGCGCGGTGCTGGTGCTGGTGACGTGCGAGATCGAAGGCCGCCTGTACGCGGCGGTCAACGCGCGCGTGCTCGACGGCGAGCCTGGCTTCGCATCGGCACAATCGGCATCGCCGCAGCGCCTGGTGCCCGACGACAAGCGCTCGCGCTGGCAACAGCTGTGGTTCGCCGATGTCCACATCGAGGCCGTCGATCCCCTCGCGTAGCAGGCGTCGGCACCCATCAGCGATTGATGACGCTGGTTTTCCGCGCTGGAACCCGATTCCTGCGCTCGTTGCTCGGTTACCGTCGACAAGACCAGACCGAGACGGCACCTGCTTCGGTCAGTCGCGTTGCACCTGCGCCACCACATCGCCAAGCGAATCGGCGCCGGGGACGTACTTCGCCATGCCCCAGCCCGCGGCGGTGACGCACAAGGCCGTGAGCACGAACGGCAGCCAGGTGCGGCGCACCGCGCTTTCCAGCCAGTGCCGCGCATCGATCCCGCGCAGCCGGCGGTACAGGCCGGCGGCCAGCGCGCCATCGACCAGCAACTCGGCGAACAGCACCGGTGCCGACCAGACCACGAACAGCGACGACAGCGCCAGCAGGGCCACCACGGCGACCGCGACGACTACCGCGACCATCGGGATCGCCAGTTCGTCGGCATCCGCCGCTGCGCCCAGGGCGTCGCCGATCGGACCGGAGAGCGCGTCTGCTGGACTGCTGTCGGCAGCGTCGAACGAACTGCTCGCGCCGCCGCCGCCACTGTTGCCGCCAAGGCCGCCCCAAGGAGCGGATCCGCCAGTGCCTGGCGAAGTGGCCAGGTCGATGCCGCTGCCATCCCAGCCGTCGACCCAGTCGTGAGCGCGGGTGCGCAACCACAGCCACAGCATCAGCAGAAAGGCCGCGTAGGCCAGGCACAGCGCGAGCGGATAACGCAGCCACATGGCGCCGACGCCCAGCTGCAGCAGCGCCCACGACGCGACGAAGCCGGCGCCACCGGTGATCGTCACCAGCAACATCATCTGCAGGCGCGGCCAGCCATCGCGCTCGAGTCGCCGGCGCATGCGCGCGATCGCCTGGTAACGGGTCGGCGCCATGCGTTGGTCCATCACTTTTCCTTGCGCCAGTTGATCGACGCGCGGTTCTCGACCGTGCTCGATTCGATCTCGATGTCGAAGCCCTTGCGCAGCAGGTACTTCAGGGTCAGCACCTGCCCCGTGCCGAGCAGCGACACGCCGTAGCCTACGTAGAGCTTGGGCGACAGGTACTTGCCGATGCCGAGCACGCTGCCGCCCAAGGCGCGGCTTTCCATCACCCCGGCATCGTCGAGGCCGATGCGCGCACCCAGTTGCGAGGCGAGCAGGCTGCCGCCGGCCGACAGCGCGGCGCTGGCGGCGTTGAGCTGGCGGCTTTCGTCGCCGCTGGTGGTCGACAGCGGCCGGCCGAGCGCGAGGTAGGCGAGCGCCTCGGACTGCGAACTGGACGGATTCGACCACACGCGCGCCTGCGGCGACGAGGCGCGGCCGGTGACGTCGACGCCGGCGGTGACTTCGCCGACCTCGCGCTCGGCGCGGACGTCGAGAATGGGATCCGCGACCGGGCTGTTGCTCCACACCAGCCGGCCGCGGGTGATGTCGAGTTTCTGGCCGTAGGCGGTGTAGCGGCCGTCGATGTCGAGCGCGCCGGTCGCGATCATTTCGCGGCCCGGCCGTGCGCGCACGCGCAGGCGGCCGCCGAGGCTGCCGTCGAGGCCGAAGCCATTGAGCGTGACCTCGTCGCCGAGCGCGATGGTGAGGTCCATGTCGAGCGGGGTGGCGAGCTTGTCCTCGGGGTCGGCCGGATCGAGCACCACCACGTCCGGCGACGCCGACACGCCCGAGTCGAGGCGCTCCAGGTCGATGCGCGCTTCCGGCACGGTGACGGTGCCGGTGACCTGCAGCGGCTGGCCGGCGCTGTAGCGCACGGTCACGTCGGGGTTGGCGACCGCGTGCAGGTCGCGCGTGTCCGAGACCAGCACGTTGTTGCCGCGCACGTTGAGGACCAGTGGCGTGTCGGTGCCCTGCCAACCCAGCGTGCCGTCGACGTTGAGCGTGCCGTCGCCGGAGCGCACGCTGCCGTTGATGCGCGCGCTGCCGTCGGCCTGCGCGACCAGGCGCACGTCGCCGTCGCGCAGGGTGATCGCCAGCGCCGGCAGTTCGGTGCTGAACCGCGTGAGCCGCGCCTGCCCGCCCAGCCGCGGCGCCGCGCGCGTGCCGGCCAGCGAGATGCGGCCGTCGAGGCGGCCGGTCGGCTCGACGATGTCGGGCGACAGCAGCTCCATCCACGTCAGCTCGTCGGTGTTGAGCGCGATCTCACCACTCAGCGGCGAGTACGCGTCCCAGCCTGTGTTGATGCGCGCGTCGACGCGGCCGTCATCAAAGAGGGTCGCTCCCAACTGCGCCTGCAGGCGTTGCGGGTCGAACGTCGCACGCAGCTCCAGGCCCTGATAGCGGACCAGTTCGCTGCGCGAACGTTCGCTGTTGCGCAGGCCGCCGCTGGCCGAGGTCAGCGTCGCCTGGCCACGCCAGCTGTTGCCCACCGGGCGCAGCTGCGCGACGAGGCCGACGTCGCCACGCAGCAGCCACGGCCGCCGGTCCTCGCGCTCGGGCAGGTACGGCACCAGCAGCGCGAGCGGCAGGCCATCGCCGCGAACGTCGAGGCCGCGGCGCGGCCAGTCCGCGTTCGCGCACAGCGAACCGCCGCTGCTCGCGGCCAGGCAGGCGTTCGACAACGCGCCGTTTTTTCCGTCCCAGCGGAACTGCGCGGGTTGCTGCAGGCGCCACTGCGCGCCGCGCGCCGGGGCCAGCGAGAGCGAGGCGAGGGTGCCGGCCCAGGTCGCGCCGGTCTTGCGCGCGTTGCCGGTCAGCGCGAGTTCACCGATCTCGCCACGCGCCTGCGCGCCCAGTTGCAGCGCCTCGACCGCGCCGCGCGCGTCGATGGACAACGTGTCGAACGGCACGCCGGCCTGCAGGCCGCTGGCGCGCACGGTCAAGGCACCGCCGCTGCCGCGCCACGGCAGCCGGCCCTTGGCGAGCAGGGTGGCGGCGCGCAGCTCGCCGAACGCAAGCCCGGCGCCGTTGAGGTCGGCATCGATGTTTGGCGCGGTGCGCGCGCCGGTCAGCCGCAACGTGCCGCGCAGCGTGCCGCGGGCGTCGGGCACCAGGTCGTTGAGGTTGAGCGGCTGCAGGCGGGCGTCGACGTCGAGGGTGTCGGCGATGCGGCCACGGGCGTCGATGCGGCTGCCGCCGATCGCTAGGTCGACGTCGCCGCTGTACGAATCGCCGGCAATCGCGAGGTTGGCGCGGCCCGACAGCGGCCGCCCGCGCAGCTGGCCGCCGAGCTTCGGCGCGTCGAGGCTGGCGTCGATGCCGCCATCGGCGCGCAGGTTGCCGCGGCTGGCGATGCGCCCATCGACGGCGCCGTCCCAGCCCGCGACGAAGAAGCCCGGGTCGAACGCGCGCAGGGTCGCGCTCGCGTCCCAGTGCAGGCGCGGCGTGGTGCCGAACGTGCCCTGCGCGTCGATACGGCTGGCGCCGACCGCGAGCGCGAGGTTGCCGTCGTAGCGCTCGCCCCGCGCCTTGACGGTCGCGTTGCCGGCCAGCATGCGCCCGCGCAACTTCCCGCCGAGTTGCGACAGCTGCAGCGTGGCGTCGTAGCCGGCGCTCGCGCTGCCGTCGGCGGCGATTGTCACGTCGCGCGCAACGCCTTGCGTCGCCAGCGTGCCGTTGACCGCGCCGTCCCAGCCGGGCGCGAAGTAGCCCGGGTCGAAGCCGGCCAAGGTCGCGTCGAGCTGCCAGCGCAGCTTCGGCGCCCACGCGATGTCGCCGCGCGCGTCGAGCGTGCCGGTCGGCATCTGCGCTTCGAGGGAGCGGATCACCAGCGCCTGGCCGCGGCCGCGCCCGTCGAGGCGCACGCTCGCGCGCTCGCCGTCGCGCACGAACGCGGCGTTGCCGATCAACGCCCACGCCTGCTGGGTGCCGGCCAGGCCGAACGCGCCGTCGGCGACGATCGCGGGCGGCGCCGGCGCGCGGGTCGGACTCGCGGGGGGGGCCGTCGCGCCGCCCCAGCGCAGTCCGCGCGCATTGATCGCGTAGTTGATGCGCGCCGCACCGCGGTTCTCGCCGAAATCGCCGCGGCCGCGCACCGTGACCTGGCCATCGAACACGCGCAGCGACAGCGGCGCGAACTCCAGCACCTGCTGTTCGAGTTTCACCTTGGAAGGCAGCACGGTCGCGCTGAAGTCGCCCCGGTCGAACTGCCCGCGCAGCGTCGCGTCGCCGCCGATGCCGTCGGCATCCAGGCGCAGCGACAGCGGTTCGCCGGGCGTGTCGGCGCCGGCCAGCAGCGCAGTGTCGATTGCCTCGCCGCGTGCGCGCAGCTGCCAACGCGGGCGCTGCGCGCCGCGCAGGGTCAGGGTCGCGCGCAGCGGTCCCGGCGCGGCGCCGGCCAGCGCCACGTCCATCCGTGCCAGGTCGCCCTTGGCGACGAAGCCCAACCGCAGCGGCGAGCGGCGTGGGGCGTTGGGGACCGGCACCACCGCGGTTACGCGCAAGTCGGCGTGGTAGTTGTCGCGCGGGGCGTAGTCGCCGTGCGCGGTGAAGCGGCCGCGGTCGCTGTCGACCACCAGCCGCTCGACGTGCAGGTGGCCGCGCTGCGCATCCAGCCCGCCGCGCAGGCTGCGGATGTCGATCAGCTGCTTGCCGGCCAGCAGCACCTTGAAGCCGTCGATGCGCACGTCGTCGGCCTGCAGCGCCAGCGGTGGCGCGATCTGCGGCAGCACGTCGGGCCAGCGCGGCAGCTCGAACGGTTCGTGGCTCTCGGGCAGCTGCAGGGTGGCGTCGGTGACCTGCAGCGCGTCCAGGCGCAGCCGTCGACCGAGCAGCGGCCGCAGCGCGAAATCCAGGTAGGCGCGCCGCGCAGTGAACACGATCGGGCCAGCGGGGACGCAGGCGTCGTCGTCGGGCTGGCACTGCGGCGTGTACGCGAAGCGCACGCCGTGCAGCGTCAGCGGCCCGCGAGCCGGGCCTTCGGCGCGCTGCCACGACAGCGTCGCGTTGTCGGGCAGGCGCTGCACCACCTGCGCCAGCAGCAGCTCGCGCCCGCCGATCGTGGTCAGCAGCCAGTAGCCGAACACCAGCAGCGCCAGCACCAGCGCGGCGCTGAACAGGCCGCCGCGGATCGCGAGGTAGCGCACACGCGCGCGCCGGCGCGCGCGCAGCTCGGCGATGCGCGCCTCGCGCTGCTCCGGCGCCAGGTCCGGTTCGGCGCCGGCGCGCGTGCGCTTGAAGGCTCCCGCCATCGCTACAGGTCCGCGCCGATGTTGAGGTACAGCTGGAACGACGAGTCGGGATCGTCGAGCCCGTGCGCGACGTCGATGCGCACCGGCCCGACCGGCGACTTCCAGCGCAGGCCGACGCCGACGCCGGTGCGCCACACCGGCGAATCGTTGAACGCGCTGCCGCCGTCGAGGAACGCCGCCGCGCCCCACTCGCCGCGGCCGAAATACTGTTCGTACTCGACGCTGCCGGTGGCGACGTTGCGCGCGCCGACCGGGAACTGGTCGCCGGCGGGGCCGATGCGCGGGCCGACCTCGCGCCACGCGTAGCCGCGGATGCTGCGGTCGCCGCCGGCATGGAAGCGCAGGCTTGGCGGCAGCGTGCCGATCCGCGCGTCGACGAAGGTATGGCCGAGCTCGCCGCGGGTGATCAACCGGCTCTGCGGACCCAGCCCGCGGTACCAGCGCGCGCTGGCGTGGACCTGGGCGAAGCTCACGTCCGAGCCCGCGCCTTCGACGCCGCCGCGCAGCATCAGCGTGCCGCCGAGTCCGTCGCGCGGGTGGATGCGGTCGTCGGCGTCGATGTACTCGCCGCGCAGCGACGGGTAGCTGAAGGTCGCGTAGCGGTACATCGGCGGCGTCAGCGGGTCGCCATCGTCCTCGGCGGTGTAGGCCCAGCGCTCGCGCAACGCATGCAGCGAGGCGACCGCGGTCCAGCGCGGGTTGAGCTCGCCGCTGCGGCTGGCGACGAGCTCGATGCGGCGGTTGTCGATGTAGTCGGTCTGCTCGTCGGCGGCCTGTGCGCTGAGCGTGTACCAGCCGTCGAGGTAAGCGAACGCGGGAATGCGGTACTGCCCGGTCAGGGTCTTGCGCCGTTCCGCCCAGTCGATCTGCGCCAGCGCCTTGTGGCCGCGGTCGTTGAGGTAGCGGCGCTCGCCGCCGAGGCGGACACCGGCGCCGCTGTCGGTGCCGTAGCTGAGGCCGGCGGTATAGATGCTGCGCTTGGCCGGGGTCAGGGTGACGGTGACCGGCACCTCGCCGTCGACCGCGTCCTCCGGGTGCGGCGCGATGTCGATGCTGGCGAAGTAGTCCAGCCGCGCCAGCGATTCGCGCAAGCGGTCGAGCTTGCCCTGGTGGTAGTAGCTGCCGACCTCCCAGTACACCAGCCGCTCGAGCAGGCTCTCGCGGATGATCCGCTTGGGCGTCTGTTCGAACGTGGTCGGGCCCATGTCGTAGCGCTCGCCGCTGCTCCAGACCAGCTCGATGTCGGCGGCGTGCTGCGCGCGCGTGACTTCGACCCGGCGGCTGGCGAAATCGGCATCGAAGTAGCCACGCTCGGCCAGCCGGCGGGTGATGCGCGCCTTGCTGGTCTCGTAGACCTCGTGGTCGAACACGTCGCCGGCCTGCGGCTTGAACTCGCCGAGGTCCCGCTTGAGGTAGCGGTCGTCGCCGCCGGCGCCCTCGATCGCGACACGCGCGTCGCGCACGGTGACCGGCGTTCCGAGTTCGACGCTGATCGTCACCGTGACCGGCGAGGTGTTCGCGGCGCGGCGGGTGTCGGCTTCGTCCGCGTCCGCCTCACCGGTCGCGGCGGTGGCGGTGGCAGTGGCGGGCGCGGGTGTCGCGGGATCGCCGACCACGGTGGTCACGCCATCGCGGGTGCGCTGCACGGTGATCGTCGGCGAGTAGTAACCGAACGGCTCCAGCGCCTCGCGCGTCTCGTCTTCGGCCTCGCGCAACAGGTAGGCCAGTCGCCGCCCGGACAGCTCCTTGTCGATCGCGTCGACCAGCGACAGCGACACCCGCACGTTCTGGCTCATGACCTCGTCGAGCCCGCGGATCTCGACCGCACGCACCGTGGCCGCGTGCGCCGCGCCGGCCGTGGACAACAGCAGCGCGGCGGTGGCGAGGGCACGGGGGAGAAAGGGCATCGGCGGAGGATACCCGGATGCCGTCAACACCCGATTAACGCGATCAAGTGGCGATGACGCGACTCATACGCCATCGTCGACGCGTGCCCCTCACGGCAACCAGCCGACGGAATCAGCTCGACAGGTGCTCGATCGCCGCCACGCTGCCGAGCCGGTCCGAGAGGCGCTTGAGCAGCGCCAGGCGGTTGTTGCGTACCGCCAGATCGTCGACGTTGACCATCACCGCGTCGAAGAACGCGTCGACCTGCGGTCGCAGCCGCGCCAGTCGGCCGAGCACTGCGACGTAGTCGCGTTGCGCGAGCAGCGGATCGGTGTCGGCAATCGCGGCGTCGACCGATTCGGCCAGTTCGCGTTCGGCGGCTTCGGTGAACAGGTTGGTGTCGATCGCGGTCGGCACCGCGCCGTCAACCTTCTTTAGGATGTTGCGGATGCGCTTGTTGGCCGCGGCCAGGGCTTCAGCCTCGGGCAGCTTGGCGAACTCGCCGATCGCCTTGAGGCGGCGGTGGAAGTCGGACAGCGAGCCCGGCCGCAGCGCGGCGACCGACTCGTAGTGCTGCGCAGGCACGCCCTTGTCGCCGTAGTAGCCGCGCATGCGCTCGAGCACGAAGTCGTGCAGTTCGCGCTTCTGCTGTTCGGCGGTGGTGACGTCGGAGGCTGCGGCTGGTGCGCGCGCACCACCCCGTTGGGCGAGCAGCTCATTGCGCGCGATCGCGTCGCCCGCGCCGCCGTGGCCCTGCGCGATCGAGGTGGGCAGGTCGAGGTCGAACAAGCCCTCGATCAAGGTGCGTGCCAGGCCCAGCGCATTGCGCCGCAACGCGAACGGGTCCTTGTTGCCGGTCGGCTTGAGCCCGGCCGCAAAGCCACCGGCCAGGGTGTCGAGCCGCTCGGCCACCGCCAGCACCTGCCCCAGCTTGCTTGGTGCAATCGCATCGCCGGCGAAGCGCGGCATGTAGGCCTCGTCGATCGCGGCGGCCAGTTCCAGCGGCTGGTTCTCGACCGCGGCGTAGTAGCGCCCGGCGATGCCCTGCAGCTCCGGGAACTCGTTGACCAGGCGCGACTGCAGGTCGGCCTTGGACAGTTCCGCGGCGCGTCGCGCGAGCGCCGGATCCACGCCGACCTGCTCGGCGATCGCCTCGGCCAGCGCCGCCACGCGCGCAACCTTGTCGGCGACCGTGCCGAGCTTGGCCTGGTAAGTCACGCTTGCCAGGCCGTCGTTCATCGACGCCAGGCCCTGCTTCATGTCCTCGACGAAGAAGAACTGCGCATCGGCGAAGCGCGGACGGATCACGCGCTCGTAGCCCTTGCGGACCTGGGCTTCGTCCTTCGACTCGATGTTGGCGATGCCGACGAAGCGCTCGGTCAGCTGGCCGTCGCCGTCGAGCACCGGGAAGAACTTCTGGTTGGTTTCCATCGTCGCGATCAGCGCCTCGGCCGGCACCGCAAGGAACTCGCGCTCGAAGCCGCAGGCGATTGCCTTCGGCCATTCGGTGAGGCCGTTGACCTCCTCGAGGATGCCGGCGTCGATGCGTGCGACGCCGCCGGCCGCGGCGGCCACCTGCTCGACCTCGCGCACGATGCAGGCGCGGCGCTCGTCGGCGTCGACCAGCACCTTGGCGCCGCGCAGGGATTCGACGTAGTCGCCCGGCTGGCCGATCCACACCGGCTTGTCGTGCATGAAACGGTGGCCGCGGCTCATGCGGTCGCTGCGCACGCCCAGCAGCTGCGCCTCGACGATGTCGCCGCCGAGCAGCAGCACCAGCCAGTGCACGGGGCGGGCGAAGCCGTAGTCGTGGCCGCCCCAGCGCATCGGCTTGGGAATCGGCATCGCCGCGAGCGCGTCGCGCACGACCTCCGGCAGCAGCGCGGCGGTCGCAGCGCCGGGCTTGGTGGCGCGGTGGACGAAGCGCTCGCCTTTGTTGTCGCTGGTCTTCTCCAGCGCGCTCCACTCGACCCCGGCCTTGGCGGCGAAGCCCTGCAGCGCCTTGGTCGGTTGGCCGTCGGCGTCGAGCGCGATGTTGAGATAGGGACCGAGCACCTCGGAGGTCTGCTCGGGCTGCTCGACGGCGACGCCCGGCAGCAGCACCGCGAGCCGGCGTGGCGTGTACAGCGGCTTGGCGCTGCCACGCTCGATCGCGATGCCGCGCTTGGCCAGGCCATCGAGCACGCCGTCGAAGAACGCCTGCGCGAGGCCGGCCAGGGCCTTGACCGGCAGTTCCTCGGTGCCAAGTTCGATCAGGAGGGGCTTCATTTCAGTCATGGTCTGGCATCTCTGTTTTTTTCTTCTCCCCTTGGGAGAAGGTGCCCGAAGGGCAGATGAGGGTTCGGCGAAGTTGCGGTGCCACAGCCATGGATGAACCGGCCACGTGCGTTGACGTTCCCCCGGTAGTTCGCCAATCGTCGCTCCGCCGAACCCTCACCCCAACCCCTCTCCCGCAGGGAGAGGGGCTAAAAATCACGCCGCTTCTGGCGTCTGCGTCTGCGCCAGCGCGTTGCGCTTGGCCACGTACGCCTCGGCCACGCCCTGCGCGATCTTGCGCACGCGCAGGATGTAGCGCTGGCGTTCGGTGACCGAGATCGCGCGGCGCGCGTCGAGCAGGTTGAAGCAGTGGCTGGCCTTGCACACCTGCTCGTAGGCCGGCAGCGGCAGGCCCAGTTCGGTGAGCTTGGCGGCCTCGGCCTCGCATTCGTCGAAGCGGCGCAGCAGCACCTCGACGTTCGCGTGCTCGAAGTTGTAGGTGCTCTGCTCGACCTCGTTCTGGTGGTAGACGTCGCGGTAGTAGACCGTGCCTTGCGGGCCGTGGGTCCACACCAGGTCGAACACGTTGTCGACGTTCTGCAGGTACATGCACAGGCGTTCGAGGCCGTAGGTGATCTCGCCCAGCACCGGCTTGCACTCGATGCCGCCGGCCTGCTGGAAGTAGGTGAACTGGGTCACCTCCATGCCATTGAGCCAGACCTCCCAGCCCAAGCCCCAGGCGCCGAGCGTCGGCGATTCCCAGTTGTCCTCGACCAGGCGCAGGTCGTGCACCAGCGGGTCGACGCCGAGCACTTTCAGCGAATCGAAGTACAGCTCGACGATGTTGTCCGGCGACGGCTTCATCGCCACCTGGTACTGGTAGTAGCGCTGCAGGCGGTTCGGGTTCTCGCCGTAGCGGCCGTCGGTGGGGCGGCGGCACGGCTGCACGTAGGCGGCGTTCCATGCGTCCGGCCCGAGCGCGCGCAGGAACGTGGCCGGGTGGAACGTGCCGGCGCCGACTTCGAGGTCGAGCGGCTGGATCAGCACGCAACCCTGCGCGCCCCAGAACGCGTTCAGGCGCTGGATCAGCTCCTGGAAGGTTGGCGGCGACGGAAGGCTCGGTGCGGCGGACGGGCTGGCCATGGTCTGCCTCATGCAGTGCAACAAAGCGCGCTAGTATAGCTGCGGGCCTTGCGGTTCCTGGCCTGTACGTCCTTCGACTACCTGCGCGGCCGCCGTGACCCAGCCTTTCCTGATCCTCGAAACCGGCCAGCCGGTCGAATCGATGCGCCGCCACCGCGGCTTTCCCCACTGGATCCGTGTCGCCGCCGGGTTGCACCCCGACGAGGCGGTGGTGGTCAATGTCGAAGCCGGCGAAACCTTGCCATCGCGCGACGGCTTCGCCGGCACGATCGTGACTGGTTCGGGCGCGATGGTCACCCACCGCCACGACTGGAGCGAGCGCAGCGCCGCCTGGTTGCGCGACGCCGCGCACGCCGGCATGCCGCTGTTCGGGATCTGCTACGGCCACCAACTGCTCGCGCACGCGCTCGGCGGCGAAGTCGGCGACCACCCGGCCGGCCGCGAGATGGGCACGGTCGACCTCGACCTGCACCCGGCCGCGGGCGACGACGCCTTGTTCGGGCCGCTGCCGGCGCAGTTCGCGGTGCAGACCACGCACCTGCAGACCGTGCTGCGCGCGCCCGAGGGCGCGACCGTGCTTGCGCGCTCGGTGCACGACGCCTGCCACGCGTTCCGCTGGGGCCAGAGCGCCTGGGGCGTGCAGTTCCACCCCGAATTCAGCGCCACCCACATGCGCGGCTACGTGCAGGCGCGCAAGGTCGCGCTGCAGCGCGAAGGCCACTGCCCGAAGACGATCGCCGGCAACGTCCGCGCGACGCCGCAGGCGCGCCGGGTGCTGCGCCGCTTCGTCCACCACGCGCGCGGCCTGGCCGGGCGCTGACGTTCCGTTTCGCATCGACCTGCTTTGCATCTACTTTGGGCGGCCGCGGCCGACCCTCCATCCCTGGGGAAAAACACCATGACCACACGTGCAATGGGGCCGCTCGCCGGCCTGGGCTGGCTCAAGCGCGGAATCAACCTGGGCCGCCACAATGCGCGCGCGGTGCTCGGCGGCGCGGCCCTGCTCGCGGTCGCCGCGCTGCTGCCCAGCGTGATCCAGCTGGTGGTGCAGGGCGTGTTCTCGCCCGGCCAGACGGGCTTGCTGGCGATCGCCGCGATCGCCACGGTGATCTCGATCCTGATCCTGTCGCCGTTGATCGGCGGCTACCTGCGGCTGATCCATGCCACCGAGCACAACCGGCCCGCGCACGCGACCGACGTGCTGCAGCCGTTCAAGGCCGGCGGCGATGCCGGCCGCCTGATCGGCTTCGGCCTGCTGATGACGGCGCTGTATCTGGCGGTCGCGCTGCTGGTGATCGGCCTGTTCGGCGACGGCTTCCTCGAGTGGTACATGAAGGTGCTGGCGATGTCGCAGAACCCGCCGACCGATGCCTCGGCGCTGCCGAAGATGCCGGACGGGTTCGGGCGCATGCTCGGGCTGGGTTCGCTGCTGGCGCTGTTCCTGACCGGCGTCTACGCGATCGGCTTCGGCCAGGTCGCGCTGGGCTCGCGCCCGATCGGCGGCGCGATCGCCGACGGCGTGGTCGGCACCTTGAAGAACCTGCTGCCGCTGCTGGTGCTGGCGGTGGTCGCGTTCCTGATGGCGATGGTGCTTGGCCTGGTGCTGGGCCTGCTGATGCTGCTGGTCGGCGGGATCGGCAGCCTGATCCACCCGGCGCTCGGCGTGGCGCTGATGGTGCCGGTCTACCTCGGCCTGCTGCTGGTGCTGTACGTGGTGATGTTCGGGGTGATGTACCACTTCTGGCGCGATGTCTGCGGCGATGGCGTGGCCCCGGTGGAGAGCAACCACAGCGTCGCGGCCTGACTTCATGGCCGTATGCAGGCCGAGTCCGCTTCGCGGCTCGGCTTGATCAGATGTTTTCCAGCGCCGCCTGCGCCATCGCAGCAAACGCCGCGCCCAGCCAGATGCTGGCCGCCAGCGCCAGCAGCGCCTGCAGCCACAACCACGCCTTCGCCCGCGTTGTGAGCGTCCCGGTGCGCGACGTCAGCACCTGGGTGCCGGCCAAGCGGTCGTGCAGGGCGCGGTGTTGCGGCGGCAGCGCCGCCAGCAAATGACCGAGGTTGAGCGTCGCCCACGACGCGCTGCCGGCGAAGTAGCGCGCACTGGCCTGCAGCAGTTTCAGCGGGCGGCCGGCGCGGTCGGCGACACGCAGGCCGAGCCAGCGCTTGCCGGGGCTGCCCTGCCAGGCCGAGGCCTCGCTGCAGACGTGGTACACCGCGGCGAGCAGCGCGAACACCAGCAGCGGCGGCAGCGCGATCGCGACCAGTGCGGCTTCGGTGGCGGCGATGCCCTGGCGCAGTGCCGGATCGTGCACCAGCGCGTGCGCAACCTCGGGCAGCGGCTGGCCGGCGAACAACGCCTCGCCGAACAGCCGCGCCGCGCGTGCCAGCACGGCGGCGAACTGGCTGCGGCAGGCGTCGACCGCGGGCGCGATCTTGTGCGCGGTCAGCAGCGAGGTGGGGATCGCGATCAGCGCCGCATCCAGCGACCAGGCCGCGTAGCGGGCCCAGAATCCTGCGGCTGCGGATCGGTTTGGCTGGGTTTCAGTGGGCGAAGCCGCACCCGGGGCCACGCGCCCGGTCGCCACGCTCACGGCGCCGGCGCGTCGCCGTCGGCCGCAGTGCGCGGCGTGACCCAGCGCGCGGCGAGGATGCCGATCTCGTAGAGGATACACATCGGCACCGCGAGCAGCAGCTGGCTGACCACGTCGGGCGGGGTGATCACCGCGGCGATGATGAAGATGCCGACCACCGCGTAGCCGCGCGCCTCGCGCAGCTGCGCCGGCGTGACCCAGCCCAGCACCACCAGGATCACCAGCGCCACCGGCAACTCGAAGCTGGCACCGAACGCGAGGAAGATCACCAGCACGAAATCGAGGTAGGCGGTGATGTCGGTCATCATCGCCACCCCGTCCGGGGTGATCCCGGCGAGGAAGCCGAACACGGTCGGCAGCACCAGGAAGAACGCGAACGCGCAGCCGGCGTAGAACAGCGCCACCGCCGAGGCCAGCAGCGGCAGCGCCAGCCGCTTCTCGCGCCGGTACAGCCCGGGCGCGACGAACGACCAGGCCTGGTACAGCAGCCACGGCATCACCAGCAGCAGCGCGGCGAAGAACGCCAGCTTGACCGGCGCGAAGAACGGCGAGGCGACCTGGGTCGCGATCAGCTGGCCGCCGGCGGGCAGCTTGTCCAGCAGCGGCTGCGCCAGCCACGCGTACAGGGTGTTGCCGAACGGCAGCAGCGCGACGAACGCGATCAGCAAGCCGGCAACCGCGCGCAGCAGGCGCGCGCGCAGTTCCAGCAAATGGTCGAGCAGGCGCGGCTGGACGGCGTCGTCCGCGTCGTCCGCCGCGCGCGCGCCGCGCTCAGCGTCGGTCATCGTCGACATGGCCGGGGGTGGCATCGGACGGGGGGGCGGGGTCGCGGGCAGAAACCCGTGCGGCTGCCGCGGGCCGTGCGATGGAATGGTCGGGCGAACCTGCCAGCTCGAGGTTGTCGCGCGGCCCCGGGTCGAATTCGTCCTGCAACGATTGCCCGCCGCGCTGCAGTTGGTCGCGGGCGTCCATCAGTTGCTGCCGGGTCTGCTGCAGGCTGCGCCTGAGCTCGTCGTCGGCCAGTTCGTTCTCGAGTTCGGACTTCACCGAGTACCACTGCGCTCGCGCGCGCCGCACCCACAGACCTGCGAAACGCGCGGCCTTGGGCAGGCGCTCGGGGCCGAGCACCAGCAAGGCCACGATCGCGATCACGAACAGTTCGGAGAAGCCGATGTCGAACATGGCTTTGGTGGGCGCGGCTGGGGAACGGCGCGGTCGGCGCTTACGGGCGGTCGCCGGGGCTGACCGTCGGCTTGCGCGGCTGCGGCTCGGCATCGGCCTGCGGCGCGCCGGGCTCGTCGCCGCGGCGGGACGCATCGGTCGCCTGCGGGTCGGGCAACTGCGCCGACGGCTTGGCGTCGTCGTCGCGGATGCCGTCCTTGAAGCCCTTGACCGCCTCGCCCACGTCCTTGCCGACGTTCTTCAGGCGCTTGGTGCCGAACACCAGCACCACGATCACCAGCACGATCAGCCAGTGCCAAAGACTAAAACCGCCCATGGGAATGCTCGGAAAATACGGGCGATCAGGATACCGCACGGCGTGTGACAACCGCCGCGGTTGGGCAGCGGCGTGGCGCGCACCAATCAGCGCGAGCGTTGCCCGGTTACGGCAGCGGCTCGACCTGGGTCGGGCTTTCGACGGTCTCGAACGGCTGCGGCTGCGGCTCGTTCGCGCCCGGTGCCGGCAGCGGCTGGGCGACGGCGGCCGAAGCACCCACCGCGGCATCGCCGCGCGACGGGGCGCGGACGCTGGCACTGGCACTGGCACGGCCGTCGGTGCCGCGCGTGGTCCGGGCGTCGGCGGTCGCTTCCTCGAGGCGGTCGCGGAAATCGACCACCGCGTTCGACGGGGTGCCGCCGGCGCGGCCTTCGAAGATCATCCGCGGCGTGGTGTCGCGACCGTAGACGGCCTCGTTGGCGGCGTCGTCGATCGACAGCACCGCGCCGTCCAGGGCGATGCCGGCGAACAGCCCGCGCGCGCGCGACCACGACCAGATCTCGGCCTTGAGCTGGCCGTCGGTGGCGGTGGAGGCGTTGCGCCCGACCGGGCCGGCGGCGACGCCGGCATCGGCGCCGAGGGTGATCTTGCCGTTGACGATCGAGTCCAGGCCGCGGTCGCTGCGGAACACCAGCACGATGTCGGCCGACTGCACCCCGGCCTGGAAGCCGATGCTGCCGCCGGTGAGCTTGACGAAGCTCGGGTTCGACCAGCTGCCGTCGGGGTTCTTGACCGAGACCAGGCCGTGGCCGCGGCGGCCGCCGAGCACCAGCCCGACCTTGAGCGAATCCGGCACCACGACAATGCCGCGCGCCTCGTCGAGCAGCTTGTCGGGGATCGCCGACTCGGGGATGTTCTGGATGTCGGTCAGCACGCGCAGCGCGTTGCGCGCGCGCTCGTCCTCGACCGGGCCGGCGACGGCGGTGGCGGCGAAGCCCAGGGACAGCAACAAGACGGCGATGCGCGGCAGGCGATGGGACATGGCGAACTCCGGGGGATGGGCGTGGGGTGCTGGCACGTTGGTTCGACCGCAGGCGGCGCGACAGGTTCGATTCAGGCTAGTGGCGCAGCGATGAATCGCGGTGGAACCGGCCCGCGTTTTTGGATTCGAACCAACACGTCCCTCGCTGCGCCCCAAAGGAAGTCCCCTTGGGGGGCGCTCGGGATGACGGCTGGCGGATGGCGTCGAGCGCGCTGTGATCCTGCATCCTCGTCGTCGCCGCGAACGCCTTAAGCGGCCTGTTGCTGCTGCGCGTTTTCGCCGGCCGCGCCGCAGCTGTCATCCTATGCCGATGCCAGCATCCGCCAGCGCCGCGTCCTCTCCTGCCCAAGCCACCCCCGCCGCCGCGTCGACCGCGCTGGTGCTGGTCAACCTCGGCACCCCCGACGCACCGACGCCGCGCGCGGTGCGGCGTTATCTCGCCGAGTTCCTGCACGACTACCGGGTGGTCGACCGCAGCCGCTGGCTGTGGTGCCCGCTGTTGCACTTCGTGATCCTGCCGCTGCGCAGTGGCCCGGTCGCGCGCAAGTACGCGAGCGTGTGGCTGCCCGGCACCGACGGCGGTTCACCGCTGGCGGTGCACACGCGGCGGCTGGCGGAGGCGGTGCAACACGAGCTGCCGCAGCTGCGGGTGGTGCACGCGATGCGCTACGGCCGGCCGGCGCTGGCCGCCACGCTGCAGGCACTGCGCGACGACGGCATCGAGCAGGCGCTGGTGCTGCCGCTGTACCCGCAGTACTCGACCTCGACCACCGCCGCGGTCGCCGACGCGCTCGCGCGCGTGCCCGGCCTGCCAACCCGGATGGTCGACGACTACCACGACGACCCGGCCTGGGTCGCCGCGGTCGCCGACTCGATCCGCGCCCACCGTGCAGAGCACGGCACCGGCGAACACCTGCTGCTGTCGTTCCACGGCCTGCCGCAGCGCTTCGCCGACCGCGGCGATCCGTACCCCACGCACTGCGAGGCGGGCGCGCGCGCGATCGCGCAGGCCCTGGGCCTGGCCGACGACGCCTGGACGCTGAGCTACCAGTCGCGCTTCGGCCGCGAACGCTGGCTGGAGCCGTCGACGCTGGCGACCCTGGACGCGCTCGCCGCGCGCGGGCTGCGCCCGGTCGACGTGGTCGCGCCGGGCTTCGCGGTCGATTGCCTGGAGACGCTCGAAGAAGTCGCGATCGGGCTGGCCGAGCACTTTGCCGCACGCGGCGGCAGCTTGCGCTACATCCCCTGCCTCAACGATGCGCCCGCACACGCGCAGGCGCTGGCCGCGATCGCGCGGTGCGCCTTGGGCGCGGTCGCGTGAGCGCCGCGACTGCGAGCGCGATGCGCGAGTTCGCGCTCGCCACCCCGGCCGGGCGCATCGCCGGCCTGCGCACCGGTACACCCGGCGCGCCGCGGGTGCTGGCGCTGCACGGCTGGCTCGACAACGCGGCCAGCTTCGTCCCGCTGGCCGCGCATCTGCCCGGCATCGAGCTGGTCGCACCGGACCTGCCCGGCCATGGCGCCAGCGCGCACCTGCCGCCGGGCGCGGACTATTCGTTCGCGGCCGCGGTGAATTCGGTGCTCGACATCGCCGACGCGCTGGGCTGGGAGCGCTTCGCCCTGCTCGGCCATTCGATGGGCGCCGGCATCGCCAGCCTGGTCGCGGCCGCGTGCCCGGCGCGGGTCGAGCGGCTGCTCGCGATCGAGGCGCTGGGCGCACTGGCCGAGGTGCCCGAGCGCACCGTCGCGCGCCTGCGCGACGCGGTCGCGGCGAGCCGCGCGTTGCCGACCAAATCGCTGCGCGTGTTCCCCGACCTGGCCGCGCCGGTGCGCGCGCGGATGCAGGCCAACGAGCTCAGCGAACCGGTGGCACGGCTACTGGTCGAGCGCGGGGTGGCGCCGGTGGAAGGCGGCTTCGTCTGGAGCAGTGACCCGCGCCTGACCTTGCCGACCCTGCAACGGATGACCGAGCCGCAGGTGCGCGCGCTGGTCGCGGGCATCGAATGCCCGGCGCGGGTGATCTTCGCCGCGCCGGCGCAGCCGTACCTGCCCGACGCCTTGCGCCGCGAACGCGCGGGCCTGTTGCCGCGCGGCGAGCTCGTGGTGCTCGACGGCGGCCACCACCTGCACATGGAGGACCCGGCCGCGGTGGCGGCGGCGATCGGGGATTTCCTGACGCGCTGAGCGCGGCGCGTCATACCCAAATCGCGCAGTTTCCCGGTGTTGTCCCCCAAGGGGACTTGCTTCGCTGGCGTAGTGCCGAGCCTGCTCGGCACCCTGCAACCCCACCGATTGGTACGTGCCGAGCAGGCTCGGCACTACAAGAAAACGCTGACTGCGGCGTGGCGACCCGAAAAATGCCCGAGATGGGCGTTTTTCAACATCCAGCCAGTCGTCGTCGCGCCTCAGCGCGCGTTGCCGCACAGTGTGTGCAAGGTTGCTTTCAATCGGCGGCCTTCGTCGCGGAACCAGTCGCGCTGGTCGCGCCAGTGCGGGCAGCGCGCCTCGACCTCGCGCCAGAAGCGGCGCGAGTGGTCGGCGTGGATCAGGTGGCACAGCTCGTGCACCAGCACGTACTCGAACACCGGCGGCGGCGCGAGCACCAGCGCCAGATCCAGCGACAGCGCGCCGTCGGGCGCCAGCGAGCCCCACTGCGACGACATCATGCGGAAACGCACCCGGCTCGGCGCGCGCGGCAGGTTGGGCAGGTACTGCGGCAACCAGCGGCCGACGTCGGCGCGCGCCTGCGCCTCGTAGAAATCGCGCAACGCGCGCCGCAGCGCGGCGTCGGTCGGCGTCGCGGGCGCGGTGACCGCGAGCGCGCCATCGAGCAGCTCCAGCCGCAGGTAGCGGCCGTCGTGCCAGTGCACGGGCAGCGCCACGCCGCGCAGTGGCAGGTGGGCATCGACGTGCGGTTGCAGCCGCGCCACGCCGCTGCAGGCATCGGCCATCTGCGCGGCGAGCCAGTCGCCGTGTTCGACCACGAAGCGCTCGCCCGCGGCCGCGCTCGCGCGCAGCGGCAAGGTCAGGCGCGGGCCGCGCTCGTCGACGCTGAGCTTGATCCGGCGCGCGCGCGGGTCGCGCACGCGCGCCACGTCGATGACCTGGCCGCTGCCGAGCGTGATCGCGAAGCTGTCGCGTTCGATCGTGCGCGTGATCGCGTGCGGCTTGCCGGCGAGCAGGCGGAACAGGCTCATCGCCGTAGGCCCATGCGGACGCTTCCCATGCGCGCAAGGATACGCGGCGTGCGAGCACGCCCGATCCGCCACCGGCCATTCTCGCGGGGCGCAGTGCCGCGCCTGCTCGGCACCGCCATCGCGATCGCAAGCGTGCCGAGCACGCTCGGCACCGCCGGGGCAGCGCTCAGGCTTCGACCTTCGACAGCTTCAGCGCGCCTTCGAGCACCGCGAACAGGCGCTTGACCTCGGCGCTCATCAACGCGAAGCGCGCGTCCAGTTCGGCGCGCAGGTCCTCGCGCTCGGTGTTCTCCAGCGCGTCGACCGCGCCGTCGAGCAGCTTGAACTTGCGGATCACCAGGTCCTCGCCGAGCACGAAGCTGACGTGGTCGTCGAGGTTCAAGGCCAGGCGCGTGACCTGCTTGCCCGACTCGAGGTGCTTGTTGATCTCGTCGCCCTGAAGCTCCATGCGCTGGCACTTGACCACCGCGCCGTTCTCCAGCGGGTCGCGCAGCTCGCACTCGTCGCCCAGCGTCAGGCCGTCGGGCAGCGGTTCGCCGGCCAGCCAGCCGGTCAGGATCGAGCGCGGCGCGACTTCGGCGTTGAGCGGCAGCGCCGGGAAGCTGCCGAGCGCGCGGCGGATCTCGCTGACTACGTTCTCGCCGCTCTTGCGGCTGGAGGTGTCGACCACGACCAGACCGTGCTGCAGGTCGAGCAGCGCATCGACGCGGCCGGGCTTGATGAATGCGCGCGGCAGCAGGTCGACGATCAGTTCGTCCTTGAGCCGCTTGCGGGTGCGGCCGCCGGGCTTGCGGCCTTCCTTCTGCTCGATCTCGGCTAGCTTCTTCTGCAGCAGGTCGTTGACCACCGAGCCGGGCAGCAGGCGTTCCTCGCTGCCGACGGTGAGCCACAGCGCATCGCCCTGGCGGTTGCTGAACTCGTCGGCGTCGCGGCCGTGCGGCGGCACGAAACCGCGCGAGGACAACTCCATCGGACCGACCGGCTTGAGCGCGCATTCGGCCAGACCGGTGGCGAGGTCGTCGAGCTTGGTGGTGGTGGGGAAGCGGAACAGGGTCAGGTTGCGGAAGAACATCGAAAGTCCTGCAAAAAATGGCGAATAGGGACTGTCGCTTGGCCCCCCTCCCTTGCGTAGCAGGGGAGGGTTGGGGAAGGGGGCTTTTCGACCCGGGCAGATTCGCTGGCAACCGAACCGCCCCCTCCCGGCCTCCCCCTGCTGCGCAAGTGGAGGAGCGAAGCAGGGTCAGTCCACGGGTGGCTCCGCGTGGGCGGCCAGGCCGAGAAAATCGAACAGCTTCGGGTCGCTCAGCTGCGACGGGCGGATGTCGCCGAGCGCGCGCGAGATGATCTCGAGCCGGCCCGGCGTCTCGCGCTCCCACGCGTCCATCATCCGCTGGACCTGCTTGCGCTGCAGGTTCTCCTGCGAGCCGCACAGGTTGCACGGGATGATCGGAAACTGCTTCAGCGCCGCGTACTGCGCGATGTCGTCCTCGCGCACGTAGGCCAGCGGACGGATCACCACGTGGCGGCCGTCGTCGGACAGCAGCTTGGGCGGCATGCCCGAGAGCTTGGCGTGGAAGAACAGGTTGAGGAAGAACGTCGCGACCAGGTCATCGCGGTGGTGGCCGAGCGCGATCTTGGTGAAACCGTGCGCGGCCGCGTGCGAATACAGCGCGCCGCGCCGCAGCCGCGAACACAGCGAGCACAGGGTCTTGCCTTCGGGCACGACGCGGGTGACCACCGAGTAGGTGTCCTGCTCGAGGATGGTGTAGGCCACGCCGAGCGAGTCGAGGTAGGCCGGCAGCACGTGTTCGGGAAAATCCGGCTGCTTCTGGTCGAGGTTGACCGCGACCAGCTCGAACTTGACCGGTGCCTTCTTCTGCAACTGCAGAAGGATGTCGAGCATGGTGTAGCTGTCCTTGCCGCCGGACAGGCACACCATCACCTTGTCGCCGTCCTCGATCATGCCGAAGTCGGCGATCGCCTGGCCGACCTGGTGGCGCAGGCGCGTGGCCAGGCGTTCGCCATCGTGCGCGCGGCGCGCATCGGCGCGCACGTGCGGTGCGGGCTCGGCCAGGGGAATGACGGCGGGATGCGGGACGGTGCTCATCGGTCGGCCATTCTACCGGGCGCATGCGCGATGCCGCTTGCGCGCGGCGCGCGTTAAGCTTGCGCGCATGATCGAAAGTGCCGATCCCGCCGTCATTTCCCGCCAGTTGGCCGAGCTCAAGCTCGAGCATCGCGACCTCGACGCCGCGATCGACCGCCTGGTCGGCGACACCGAGGCCGACGAGCTGACGGTCAAGCGCCTGAAGAAGCGCAAGCTGTGGCTCAAGGACTGCATCGCGCGGCTGGAAAGCGCGCTGATTCCCGACGAGCCGGCGTAGGGCGGGTTCAAACCCGCCATCGCGAACCGCCGACCGCGACGAACAGCCGGCGGAGTGACCCCAAGGCCTGGTCTGGATCCGTCACCGCGATGACGAACCCGGCGTTTGGTCTGGATCCATTGTCGCGATGGCGGGTGGAAACCCCCCCTACGCGTCGGAGGCCGGCGCTTCCGGCGCCGCGTCGGCAGCGGCCTCGCGCTTGGCCGCCTCCGGGCTGACCTTCTCGATGGTGTGGCGCAGCTCGCGGCCGAGGATGAACTTCGCATCGCGGGCCCACGCGTCCAGGCGTTCGTCGAACGTGAGCTTGCCGTTCGCGTCGGCCCACACCAGGCGCAGCTCGCGCAGCTTCTGGATGAAGCCGCGGAACAGGGTCTTGTCGAAGAACTCCGGCGCGGCCGGCGCGTACAGCAGCGACAGGCGCTGCGCGGCGAGCTGGCACAGGCTTTCCAGTTCCCCGGCCGAGAGCGTGCCGGCGCCGTTCTTCACCAGCACCGTGATCGCGATGTAGTAGCGCTCGAACGCCTGCTGCAGCGAGTGGCCGATCGCACGCAGCCGGAACACCTCGTCGGTCTGACCGGCATTGCGCGCGAGCACGCCGCCGTCCTCGTCGCTGACCTTTTCGAGCAGGCCTTCGCGGACGAACACCGCGATGGTGCGCTCCAGCCGCCGCGCGAACTGGTCCTCGTTCCACGGCAGGAACAGCTCGGCCTGCAGGAACGGATAAACACTACGTCCCAACCGGAGCACGCCGGGCAGGCTCATGCGCCGGTTGTGCTGGAAGCAGCAGGCGATCCACGAGGCCGCGGTGAACAGGTGCAGTACGTTGTTGCGGAAGTAGCTGAGCAGCACCGCGTTGTCGCCGCTGACGCCGAGCACGTCGCCCAGCGGGTGCGCGGTGCGGCTGAGCACGTTGATCTCCTCGCCGTGGGCGACGATCTCGGCCGGCGTGTGCGGGGTCACGGTGACGCGGTCGGAATCGCCCTCGCTGTAGGGCACCTCGGCGAGCAGGGTCTTGCTCAGCGCGATCTGCGCGAGCAGGTCGGACTCGCCCATCGCGTGCTTGGGCGTGCTCAGCAGCGCCAGCGCGAGCAGGTTGATCGGGTTGACGTCGGCGGCGCGGTTGACGTTGACCTGGATCTGCTCGGCCAGCGCGTCGACGGTCGTCCCCAGCCACGCCGGCTTCTCGTCCTCGGGCACCGGCTGGCCGTTCCAGTCGGGCGCGTGCTGGGCGAGCATGTCGTTGAGCCGGATGGGCTCGCCGAAGTTCACCACCACCTGTCCGTAGTTGCTGCGCAGCACCTTGGGGATGCCGGCCAGCAGCGCCCAGATCGATTCCTTCTGCTTCGGCTTGCCGGTCAGCTCGTCGAGGTAGCTGGTGCCTTCCATCAGCTTCTCGTAGCCGATGTAGACCGGCTGGAACAGCACCGGGCGCGTGGGCTGGCGCAGGAACGCGCGCACCGTCATCACGATCATGCCGCCCTTGGGCTGCAGCAGCCGGCCGGTGCGCGAGCGCCCGCCCTCGATGAAGTACTCGATCGAGTAGCCGCCGGCGACCAGTTGCGCGACGTACTCGCTGAGCACTGCCGAGTACAGCGCGCTGCCGCGGATCGAGCGGCGGATGAAGAACGCGCCGCCCTTGCGCAGCACCGCGCCGATCACCGGCAGGTTGAGGTTGATGCCGGCGACGATGTGCGGCGGCACGATGCCGCGCGAGTACAGCAGGTACGACAGCAGCAGGTAGTCCATGTGGCTGCGGTGGCAGGGCACGTAGACGACCTCGTGGCCGGGCGCGTCCTGCTTGACCCGATCGAGGTGGTGGACCAGCACGCCGCGGTAGATGCGGTTCCAGATCGGGGTGAGGATGAAGCTCAGCGAGCGCACCACCGGGTGCGAGTAGTCGGCGGCGATCTCGTAGGCCGCGGCGTGGGCCTTCTTCCAGGCGTCGGCGCGGGTCTTGTCGGATGGGCCGCCGTTGCGGCGCGCCTCGTCGGCGATCGCGTCCTTGACCGGCGGCGACGCCAGCACGCGGTCGACCAGCAGGCGCCGGGTCGACAGGTCCGGGCCGATCACCGCCGCGCGGATCAGCCGGAAGTGGGTGCGCAGCACGCGCGACAGCTTGCGCACCGTGCGCTCCGGCGGCAGGCCTTCGTCGACGATCGCGCGCAGCGACACCGGCGGCGAGAACCGCACCAGGGTGTGGCGGCCGTTGAGCAGGATCCCGAGCAGGCGCCGGAAGCGGCCGACCAGGGTCCAGTTTTCCGAGAACAGCACCGAGAACCAGCCGGTGCTGCGGTCCGGCGCGCGGCCGACGAAGATCGACACCGGCACCAGCTGCACGTCGAGCGCGGGGTCGGCGCGGTGCGCGTCGAGCAGCCGCGCCAGCGAGCCGGAATGGCTCTTCGGCGACACCGGTTGCGGGCTCAGCGACGGCAACGACGACAGCGCGGTGGCGTTGCGCCGCGACAGCGCGACGTAGGCGCGCTTGCGGCCGAGCGGGTCGCCCGGCAGCGGCTGCAGTGGCGAGGGCAGGCCGGTCTCGCGGCAGGCGCGGTCGAGGATCAGCGCGTTCGACAGGCCGTAGTCCTCCAGCACGTAGCACACCGGGCGCTGGTGCCAGTCGGCGGCGTTCCAGTCGGGGGCGTGCTCGGCCGGGGCCTCGGGCTCGATAGTCAGCGCCACCCACGGCGCCATCATCCGCGCCAGCAGCCGGGCCCACCACGGGCGGCGGTCGCCCGACGGCGGTCGGCGCACGTCGGTGGTGAGCGGCGCGGGCGGCGCGGCGATCGGCAGTTCGGCCTGGGCGGGGTCGGCTTCGGGGACGCCGTCGCGATCGGGGTCGGCGTCGGACGGGCTGGCGCCGGTGTTCGCGCTGGCGGTCGGCGCGTCTACGCGGGATCCGGAGTGCGCCGCCGCGGCGCCGGGATCGATCACCTCGGCAGCCGATGCCGCATCGTCGCGCTCGACCAGTGCGCCAGCTTCGCTCGCCGGCGCCTCGGGTTCGGCAGGCGGGCGCGGCGCGGTCAGGTCGTCGGCCGCGGTCGGGCCGACGACGGGCGGCGCGGATGCGGCGGCCTCGGGGAACGGCAGGGGGGTCTGTTTCGGCATCCGGGGATTATGCCGATTCGGCCCGCCGACGCCGTGTCAGGGCGTCGCGGCCGGTGCCGGCCCGCGGGCCTCCACCTGGGCGTGGCGCAAGGCATCGCTGAGGTACCAGCGGCCCTGCAGGCGTTCGACCCGCACCAGCGCGTCGATCCGCTGCCCGGCCAGGGTGTAGCGCAGGCGCACCTTGGCGCGGTTCCCGTCCTGCTCCGCGACCGTCACCTCGGCCCCGGCCAGGGCCGCGTCGACGTCCAGCCCATAGCCCACCAGCACCTGCTTGAAGCTGGCGAAGAACGGCCCCAGCCGCTGCAGGCTGCGGGTCATGCCGGTGCGCGCGAACCCGCCCTCGCCGGCCAGCCCGGTGCGCCGCGCGGCGGCGGCCAGCAGTGGGATTGCCGAACGCGCCCGCTTCGGGTCGCCCAGCGGCGCGCGCTTGCCCCACTGGCTCAGCGCGCCGACCAGCTGGACGTAGTGGTTGCGCTCGTCGTCGCTGTAGTCGCTTTCGGCGCGCAGGTACTGCACCCCGAACAGCCCCAGCGTGGCGGCCGCCGAGCGCAGCTCGCCGTGGGCGCCGGCGAACTGGCGGTCGTAGGTCGCCAGCAGCGCCCGCTCCGAACCGGGGGTCGCCAGCGCGGCGAGGAAGCCGGGCAGGCGGTCGTCGAGCGGCAGTTCGGTCAGCGGCCACCTGGTCCGGCCCTGCGCCCAGGCGATCTCCAGCTGCGCGTGCAGCGCCGGCGGCACCGCATGGCGGGCATAGCCGGCCAGGTCGTTGCGGCGCAGGTCGTCGACCAGCCGGGCCACGGCCTGGGTCGGTTCGGTCGCGCCCGGCTCGGCACGCCTGCCGCTCGCGGCTTCAGGCACGCGGCCGCGTTCGCAGCCGCCGAGCAGGGCGATTGCGGCCAGCAGAGCCAAGGCGGTTCGGAGGGTCAGGGTCATGCGTGGCGGCTCCCCAGTCGCTGAGCGCAGCTTGGCCCCTGCGCCGCAGCGCGGCAACCCGGCCCCAGCCAGCGCGTCTAAGCGCTTGATTCGACGGAATATTCAGCTTGCTGAGGTCCGCATGTGACGCAACGCGGCGGATTGTGCCAATTGCACGCGCTAGGAGACGATCATCACATTCCGTATACTTCCTCACGTGCCCGTAACAAAAATTGGTGGCGGCCGTCAAAGTTAGGGCCCGACTAATTCCTAATCGACTCGATCATTGTTGGCACGCTTCCTGCTTACCCCCTTTTGACCGGCAACCCGCCGGAATTGCCGAAAAATCGCGCGATTGCGCCGGAGCCTACCCATGAACAAGTTCAAGACCAGCCTGCTTGCCACCGCCCTGCTTGTTGTTGCGCCGATGGCGATGGCCGCAGGCTCCGCTTCCACCAGCCTGAATGTCACGCTGACCCTGGAGAACACCTGCGGAATCACCGCGTCCCCGGTGAACTTCGGCACCCAGACCAGCCTCGCGGCCGACATCGACGCCACCGGTTCGGTGACCGTCACCTGCACCTCGACCGGTGGTGTCTACAACGTCGCCTTCAATGGCGGCGCCGCCGCCGGCGGCGGCACCATCGCCCAGCGCAAGCTGCTCAATGGCGCCAGCAACACCATCGACTACAACCTGTACACCACCGCAGGCCGCACCGTGCTGCTCGGCGACGGCACGACCGGCGTGGTGGTCAGCGGCACCGGCAACGGCGCCGCTCAGGCCTTCACTGTCTACGGCCGTGTTGCCGGTGGCCAGAACCCGAAGCCGGTCGGCGTGTACACGGACGTCGTCACCGCGACCGTCTCGTTCTGATGAACCGGCGGCGCTCCGCACTGGTCCTGGCTGCGGTCCTGGCGCTGATGGGCGGGGCCGCCCACGCCAAGGGTCAGTTGCAGGCACGCCAGACCGGCGTCGACCTGCTGCCCGGCGTGCGGGGTGGCCGGCTGGTGCTGGGCAACGCAGGTGACGCCGAAGTGGCGGCGCAGGTCCGGGTGTATGCCTGGACCCAGGACGGCGATGGCGATCGCCTCGTGCCGAGCAACGACCTGGCGGTTTCGCCACCGGTGGCGAAGATTCCCGCCGGTGGCGAGCAACTGGTTCGCATCGTGCGCACCAGTTCCACCGCGCCGGCGCGCGAGATGGCCTATCGTGTCGTCGTCGACGAGCTCCCGGGTGACCCGGGGACGGAGGTCGGCAGCGCGGTCCAGGTCCGCATGCGGTACCTGATCCCCGTGTTCGTGCGGGTGGCCGATCCGGCCCCCGTCGCCGTGCAATGTCGCATCGAGCAGAACCAACTGGCGTGCGCCAACCGGGGCGGCGTCGCCGCCCAGTTCGGCGCGAGCAAGCTGGTGGCCGCGGACGGCCGCACGATGGAGATCACCGGTGGGCTGCTGGGGTACGTGCTGGCCGGCAGCGCGCGGCGCTTCGAGCTGGATTCGAAATTGCTGGGCAACGCGACGGCGTGGAGAAAACTCGAGGTCCGGCTGAACGGACAGCCGGCGACCCTTGACCTATCCGCGACGCCCTGACCCCAGCCGCCTTGCGTATGCGTTGGCGGCCGTGCTGTATGCGGCCACCACGACTGCGCTGGCGGCGGCCGGCTTGCCGGCGGGACTGGACGACGAAACGCCTACAGCGTCGCAGCGGCCCGGCGGGCCCCAAGCGCTGTACCTGGACATCATCATGGACGGCCAGGTCGTGCGGCCGCTGGTCCGCTTCGGGCTGGTCGATGGCCAGCTGTCGGTGGATCCGGCGGACCTGGACGCGATCGGCCTTATCCTGCCCGAAACCGCCCTCGCCGACACCCCCGGCCTGGTCGCGTTGGATGCCATTCCCGGCCTGACGTGGAATTACAACGCCGCGATGCAGCAGGTGGTACTGACGCCCGCGTCGGCGCTCCGGCGCGCCAATCGCCTCGGCTACCAGGCGCCGCCACCGACCCTGGTCACGCGCGACCACGGACTGATCGCGGACTGGGATCTGTACGGCCGCCACGACCAGGACAACGACTCGGCCTCGGTGGGCAGCGGCCTGCGCTGGTTCGGCCGATTCGGCAGCATCGAGGGCAATGGCGTCACCCGCATCGGCGACGACAGCGACGGCTACCGGCGCCTGGACACCCGCTGGGCCTACTCCGATCCGCGCAACATGTGGACGTGGACGGCCGGCGACCTGATCTCCGGCGGCCTGGCGTGGACGCGCCCGGTGCGCCTGGGCGGCGTGCAGTGGCGCCGCAACTTCAGCGTGCGCCCGGACCTCATCATCTATCCGCTGCCGCAGTTTTCCGCCGATGCCGTCGTGCCCTCATCGGTGGAGCTGTACGTGAACAACGTCCGGCAGTACAGCGGCGAAGTCGATCCGGGCCCGTTCGTGCTCAGCGATTTCCCGCGCGTGGTCGGGGCCGGCCAGGCGATGGTCGTGGTCACCGATGCGCTGGGTCGTACCACCCAGACCAGCGTGCCGCTATACGTGGATTACCAGCGCCTGGCACGCGGCCTGAGCGACTTTTCGCTGGAGGCCGGCCTGCTGCGACGCAACTACGGCATCGAGTCGAACGACTATTTCCGGCACCCGGTCGCGACCGGCAGCTGGCGCCGCGGCTTGACCGACGATTTCACCGCCGAGCTGCACGCCGAATACGGTAAGGAGCTGAGCCTCGGTGGGGTCGGTTTCGCGTGGTCGCCGTGGGGGCGTTACGGCGTGTTCAACGCCAACTTTGCGCATAGCTCCCACGAAGCCAGCGGCCACCAGTACGGCGGCGGCTACCAGTGGTTCGGCCAGCGCATGGGCTTCGATGCCTACCGGCAACGCGCGACCGCGCACTTCCGGGACGTGGGTGCGCTGGAAGAGGGCAGCCTGCCGTTGCGCGAGCAGGACCGCGCCTCGCTATGGTTCACCGTACCGCGCGGCTCGCTGTCGCTGACGTGGCTGCGTTATCGCGACGAAGAAAATCCGCGCAGCCGCTCCCTCGGCATCGGCTTCAACCAAAGCTATCGCCGCTTCTCGTGGACGCTGAGCGCCTTCGACGACAGTCGCGCCGGCACCGGCAGTTCGCTGTCGATCAGCGTTCCGCTCGGGCCTGACGTGTTCTCGTCCGTGTCGCTGGACCATCAGGACCACGAGACGCGCGCCGTCGCATCGGTGGCCCGCGCGCTGCCGTACGAAGGCGGGCTGGGGTGGCAGGCGCAGGCGAAGGACAACGGCGACGGCCAGCTGGCGGCGGGCTGGCGCGGCCGCGGAGGCGAGATCTGGGCTGGCGTGGACCGCAACAACGGCCAGGGCGGTGCGTACGTCCAGGGCGGCGGAAGCCTGGTCTGGATGGACAGCAGCGCGTTTGTCAGCCGCCGCATCAACGACTCGTTCGCGGTGGTGTCCACCAACGGCGTGAGTGGCGTCCCGATCCTGTACGAAAACCGCGTCGCCGGTCGCACCAACGACCGTGGCTACCTGCTGCTGACCGACCTGCGCGGCTGGCAGCGCAACCGCGTGGCCATCGACCCGGACCAGCTGGCGCCCAACCTGGAAGTGCCTTCGATCGAACGGCTGGTGACGCCCGCCGATCGCAGCGGCGTGCGCGTGCCTTTCGCCATCAACCAGACCCACAGCGCGATGCTCGAGCTGCTGGACGCCAACGGCCAACCGGTCGAGGCCGGCACGCGCGTAACCCGCGCCGACGGCAGCGAGGCGGTCGTCGGTTTCGATGGTGCACTATGGCTGGAGCATTACGCCGCCGGCGAATCCCTGTCGTGGACCCGCGCCGGCGCCGATTGCATCGCTGTGACGCCGGCCCTCGTCCAAGCCGAAGACCGGGGCGCGCCGCGCCCGCTGAAATGCCGACAAGAGGCCCGCCAATGATCCGTCGTTACCTGCTTGCGGCCACGCTGGGACTGCTGTCCTGGCTGGCGCCGGGCATCGCCCACGCGGCCATCAACTGCGTCGTCAACACCGCTCCGGTCGACCTGGCTTTCGGCACGTTGACCCTGCCGTTGAATTCGAACCCGACCAGCACCACGGTCGCCGTAAGTTGCATGCGCACGCAGAACGGCGACAGCAACAAGGTGTTGATGTGCGTCGGCACCGAATCCAACCCCAGCCCGCGCCTGATGAACCGGACCACGGCGCCTCCCGGCACCCTGTCCTACGACGTGTATTCCGATTCGGCGTACAGCCAGATCGTCAACTACACCTACAACGCGTCCACCTCCATCAATCTGCCGAACCGCAACGTCTGGTACCCCGGTACCGTCATCCTGTACGGGCGCCTGACCGCGAGTCAGCTGACCACGACGCCGGGCGCGTACCTGCATCAGGTGACGAACGCGGTCTACGGCTATTCGGGCGCCGCCAACGCCAATTGCGCGACCAACGTCAGCCTCGGTGGCACGTACACGCTCAGGGCCTCGGCCACCTTGCAAGGCAGCTGCACGATCGCCGCGCAGACCCTGAACTTCGGCACTCACAACATCCTCAACGTGGTCCGTGACGCGCAGGCGAACCTGACGGTCACCTGCACCAACGGCACGCCGTACACGGTCAAGCTCGATGGCGGTCGCGCCGCCGACGTCAATGCGCGCCGCATGTACCTCAACGGTGTCGGCCCGCAGACGATCGCCTACAACCTGTACACGGACAGCGGCCGGGCGACGATCTGGGGTACGGGTGGCGGCAGCGGCAGCACGGTATTGGGCAACGGCACCGGTTCGGGGCAAGGCAGCCCGCAGACCTTGGTCGTCTACGGGCGCGTCCCGGTCACCCCCGCGTTCACTGCCGGCGCTTACAGCGACGTGGTGACCGCGACAGTTGAATTCTGACGGCGGGTCTTGCGCGGGAGTGAGGAGACGCGCCGCAACTCAGTACGCCGTGCAGGAGCCGCCAGAGCCAGGCGCCAGGCCTGCATCCGCTACCGGCCGAAGGCTGCATGTTGTGGCGAATCGCCGGTTCGCGCCGTACGCAGACTGTCCTCGCGCTTGATTGCCAGGCTGGGGCTGCTGCAGGGGGTGCGAGGGCAACCTCAACGCGCGATGTCCAGCGCCTCGCGCTTGGCTGCCCGACGCGCTTCGCGCGGCTGGTTCCAGTCGTTGTTGAACGTCGCCGGTTCCCACGAGCCGTAGGTCGGGTTCGGCAGCATCCACCAGCGCTCACCGAACCAGTCGCGGTACTCGTCAAGCAGCTTGGCGCGGCCGTCGCCGGTGTTGGCGGTGATCTGCGCGAAGTCGCCGAGCTGGTCGCCGAATTGCATCAGCACCCGGTACTTGCGGCCGGCCAGCTGGCGGCGGCAGTTCTTCTCGCTACCGTTCTGCTCGCAGCCCTCGACGAACGTGCCCAGGCCGAGGAACACGCTGTCGTCGGCGACCGGCATGCCGACGCTGCGCAGGTTGGCCAGGGTCGCGGCCTGCAGGTGCTCGGCGCGGTTGGACAGGTAGAGGACGGTCACGCCCTTGGCGCTCGCGGCCTTGGCGAAGTCGACCACGCCCGGCAGCGGCTTGGCTTTCTTCTCGGCGACCCACTGGTCCCAGGTCAGTTCGTCGTACTCCTTGCCGTCGCGCACCAGCCGCGCCTGGTAGGGCGAGTTGTCGAGCACGGTCTCGTCGACGTCCATGATCACCGCCGGCTTCAGGCCGGTCGCGGCATTGGCGCGTTCGGCCGGCACCAGCGCGTCCCAGTTTTTCTCGCGCAGCGCGGCGTCGAGCTTGTCGGCGGCGGCGCGGTACACGGTCTGGCTCGCGGCCTGGTACTCGGCCGCGGTCTGCACCCACAGCACGGCGTTGAGGTTGTCGTTGGCGGACGCTGCGGGAGCGTTCGTGGCGGCCACCGGCGCGGCGGCCGGTGGGACGGGAGTCGGCTCCGTGCGCTTGCAGGCGCCCAGCGCAAGTACACCGGCGAGGACGGACAGGGTGAGGGCGCGAGCGGCCATGGGCGATCCGGGAGTGGCGAGCCCGCGAGTGTAGCCGAGCGCTTTGACTGCGCCGTGTCATCCGAGGAGCGGGAGCCGGTGCCAGGCCACCGCTTCGAAGCCCGCGTGCAGTCGCGCAGTCAAAAAGAAACCCCGGCCGAAGCCGGGGTTGAAGGAGGCGGCCGCATTTCGCAGCCGCGATGTTGCGCGCAGACGAATCAGTCGATGCGGGCCTGCACCGACAGGCCGCTGAAGTTCGTTTCGCCCTGCACCAGCAGGTAGTAGGTGCCGGCCACCGGGGCGGAGATGCGCACGGTCTCGTTGTTGCCCGGACGCATCGAGCGGAAGCCGTACGCGGTGGTGGTCGGACGGACGTCGCGGCTGACGTACAGGCTGACATTGCCGCTGCCGCCGTAGGTCATCAGGTTGAGCAGGCTGCTGCCGGCCGGCACGTCGATGCTGTACAGCTTGCTGCCACCGGCCGCGCCGGAGACGCCGGTCACGGCGACCTTGCTCGCTAGCGGGATCGCCGGCGTCTGGCCCGGCGGGGTCAGCGCGGCGGTCAGCGCCAGGCTCGCATCGAGCAGGCCGGTGCCGATCACGCGGTCCGGGGTGGCCGGGAAGGAACGCACGTTCTCCTTCAGCAGCACTTCCATCTGCGCCGGGGTCAGCGGGGTGGGGACCGCGCTCTGCACCAATGCGGCCACGCCCGCAACGTGCGGCGACGCCATTGAGGTGCCGGTGAAGCCGGAGTAGACCGGCGTGCCCAGGTCGGGCGAGGTGGCCGAGCTGTTGCGGGCCTGCCAGACGTAGCCGTTCGGGTTGCCGTCGACGCCGCCGCCGCCGCCCGGCGCCGCCAGGTCGATCAGCGCGCCGTAGTTCGAATACGACGCGCGCGCACCGGTGACGCCCGCGGCCGCGACCGAGATCACGTTGTTGCAGCTGGCCGGGCTGAAGTTGGCGACTTCGGAGTTGGAGTTGCCTGCCGCGACCACCACCAGGGTGCCGCGCGAGACCGCACCGTTGATCGCGTCCTGCGTGACCGGGTTGCAGGCGCCACCGCCGCCGAGGCTCATGTTGATGATCTCGGCCGGGCTGGCCAGGGTCGGCACGCCGGCCACCACGCCGCCGGAGGCCCAGGTGATCGCGTCGGCGATGTCGGAGGTGTAGCCGCCGCACTTGCCGAGCACGCGCACCGGCAGCACCTTGGCGTTGAACGCGACGCCGGCCATGCCGACGCCGTTGTTGGTCTGTTCGGCGACGGTGCCAGCCACGTGGGTGCCGTGGAACGAGCTCGTGCGCGCGGTCGATGTCGCACTGCACTCGGCGGCCGCGGTCCAGTCACCGTAGTCGTAGGCGCCCGGCACGCGCTCGGCGGTCGGCCGGCGCGAGACGAACGGGTCGGTGATGAAGTCGTATCCGGTCAGCATGCTGGCATCCATGTCCGGGTGCGGGACGATGCCGGTGTCCAGCACCGCCACCACCACGCCTTCGCCGGTGGACACGTCCCACGCCGGTTCGACGTTGGCGCCACCGGGGGTGGCCTTCAGGTGCCACTGCGCGGCGGCGTAGCTCGGGTCGTTGGGCACCAGCAGCGGTTGGGCGTCGATGCCGGTGTGCTGCAGCATCTGGTCGACCTGGACGTAGGCGACTGCCGGGTCGGCCGCAATCTCGGCGACGATTGCTTTGAGCTCGCTGGCGCCCACGCCACGCGACAGGCGCACCAGTTCGGCGCCCGTGCCCAGGCGGCGAACCAGCGACGCGGTCGGGGCAGCGCCGGAGACGGCGGCGGCGCGACCGCCGGTCGCCGGCTGCGCGGCGCGCGCGCGGCGGGCGGCACCGTCAACGCTGGCCAGCTTCAGCGACGGGCTCAGCGCTGCGTCCTTGTAGCGGACGATCAGGCGGTTGCTGGACATCAGGCTCGGGACGGCGTCGGTGGACGCCTCGCCGGCGACGAGCAGATCGGCGGCGAGTGCCGCGTTGCTGCCCAAGCCGGTGGCGACCATCGCGGTCAGCAGGCGGATACGAAGGTTGCGGGTGTTGCGGGTCATGAGTTGAATCCTTGTAGGTAAGCGGATGTCGGAGAACTGCATTGCCTGCACTAGGGGGTATTACCAACCAAAGCCGACGCCGCCGCCGACCGAGTTGTCGTCGCCGCTGAACGAGCCGCCGAGGGTCACCGTGGCGCGGTCGGAGAGCGCGCGCTGGTAGCCGATCGACAGCGCGCTCTGGCCGTTCTGGAAGCCCACGCCCACGCCGATGCGGTTCTGGGTGCGCACCCCCGCGGCGCTGGTGGCCATGTTGAGCATCGCCGCGCCCATCGCGCCCATCTTGTCGATGCGCTTGTCGGTCTGCTGGAAGCGGTAGTCCATGCCGCTGCTGAGCGCGGTGAAGTCGTCGCTGAGCATGTTGAAGCGCGAATCGGTGTAGGCATTCGCCGAGCTCAGGGTCTGCGTGGCGGTGGCGTTGGTGTAGGTCCGCGCCGACGACAACGTGGTGGCATTGCCGGTCTGCATGTCGGCGCGGATCGCGACTTCACGGGTGTCGGTGTGACCGTTGGCCGAGGCCAACGTGGCCGTGTCGCCGGCGGCCATGTCGCTGCGGACCGCGGTTTCGCGGGTGTCGGTGTAGCCGTTGGCCACGACCACCGCCGTGGTGGCGGTGGTCAGGGCCTGGTCGGCCGTCGCCTGCGCCGTCGCCGCGTTGGTCAGCGCCGTGTTGGCCGTGCCCTGCGCGGTGGCCGCGTTGGTCAACGCGGTGTTGGCCGTGCTCTGCGCGGTGGCCGCATTGGCCAGCGCGGTGTTGGCGGTGTTCTGCGCGTCGCTGGCCGAGGTGGCTACGGTCTGCAACTGACCCAGGTTCACCGCATCGTTGGTCATCGTGCCGGCCGCGACGTTGGTGAGCTGACGCTGACCGCCGACGGTGGAGGTACCCACCGAGACGGTGTTCGCACGATCGGCTACCGAGTTGGCGCCCAAGGCCACGCTGTTGTCGGCGGAGGCGCTGCTCAAGGCACCGATCGCGGTGCTGGCCACGCCGGTTGCCTGAGTCTCGGAACCGAACGCGCTGGCGTAGTCAGTGGTTGCGCTGCTGTAGGCACCGTTTACCGTGCTGCCGATACCGCTACCGATGCTGTAGCTGCCGACCACCGTGCTGCGCAGTTGCGTGGCCTGGCTGTTGGCGCCGATCGCGGTGCTGATGTCGGCGGTGGCCCAACCGCCGCCGATGCCGATGGCCTGGAAACCGCTCGCGAGGCTGTAACCGCCCAACGCTGTGCTGGAAGCGCCGATCGCAAACGCGGTGCTGCCGAGGGCGGTGCTGGCGTCGCCGGAAGCGATGCTGTTGCTGCCGATGGCTGTGGCTTGGAGACCGTTGGCCTGCGCGCTGATGCCGAAGGCGCTGGACAGAACGCCACCAGCCACGGTCACTTCGTTGCTGCCCACCAGGCCATCGCCATTGCGATCCACCCAACCGCCCGCGGCGATGCTGTTGCCGCCACTTGCGGTGGTGTGTGCACCGATCGCGGCGCTGTTGGCGCCGCTGGCAAGTGCCCCGGAACCCGAAGCGGTGGCCTCGGTGCCGCTGGCCACTGCGGTGCCCGCGCCGGTCGCGGTGAAGTAGCGGCTGGTGGTGGCACCGGCGGCGGCGACCGCATCGAGCTGCGCTTTGTTCACCGCGTCGGTGCCGGCGGTGCCTGCCGCGACGTTGGTGATCTGACGCTGCCCGCCGACCGCGGTGGTGCCGACCGACACCGTGTTGGCCCGCGTGGCCACCGAACCGGTACCCAACGCCACGCTGTTCACGCCCGTGCTTGCGACCAGTGCATTAGTACCCACCGCCATGCCGCCGGTGGCAGCCGTGGCGACGCCGCTGCGTGAGCCGATGGCGATGCTGTTGGCGCTGCGTGCGTAGGCTTGGTAGCCCATCGCGGTCGAGTCAGTTCCGTTGCCCCACGCGCCCGCACCCACGGCGGTGGACTGCGAACCGTTGGCTTCGGCAAAGAAGCCCAGCGTGTCGCTACCGCCCACTGCTACCGAGTGGTTGCCGGTGGCTTCGGCGGCGTTGCCGACTGCGACGGCGTTGGTGCCCGATGCCACGGCACTTCCACCCACGGCGGTCGAGGCCGCGCCGCTGGCATTGGCATTGCCGCCCGCCGCCAGCGCGCCATTGGTGCCGGCCGACGCGCCGCTGCCCAGCGCGGCGCTGCCGATACCGGCTGCGTTGGCATAGCTGCCGTAGGCTGCGCTGTTGGTGCCGCCGGCATTGGCGCCGGTGCCGCTGGCGATGGCGTTCAGGCCGATCGCATTGGCACCGTAGCCGACTGCGGTCGAGAACTTGCCGAACGCATTGGCGGTGGCGCCGAAGGCCGAAGCGCCTTCTTCGAACGCGCTGGCGTTCGAGCCGTTGGCGGTGCTGTAGTCGCCCTGCGCGAGCGCGTAGGCACCCGATGCGGTTGCCTCGGTGCCCGCGGCGATCGCGTCGTCGGTGCCGTCATTGAGGCCGTTGGCCTTGAAGTAGGCCGTGGCGGACGCGGCGGCGGCCTCGACCGCATCGAGCTGCGCTTTGTTCACCGCGTCGGTGGCTTGGGTGCCGGCCGTGACGTTGGTGATCTGGCGGGTGAACCCGAGCGGACCAGAGACGCCGACGGAGACGCTGTCGGCGCGGTCGGCCAGCGAGCCGGTACCCAGCGCGACGCTATTGGCATTCAAGGCGATGGAATTGCTGCCCAGCGCCATGCTGTCGGTGGCCAGGGCGTCGACGTAGGCGAAGTTGCCCAACGCGGTGCTGTTGACCGCGCCCGCCTCGGCGCCGCCACCCACGACGGTGGAGTAGTCGCCGCTGGCGGTAGCGAAGAAGCCACCCGACTGGCCGCCGATCGCGACGCTCTCGAGGCCGTTGGCCAGGCTGCCCTGGCCCAGCGCGATCGCACCGGCGGCGGTGGCCTGCGCGCCGTTGCCGATCGCGATCGTGTCGAGCTGGGTCGCCTGCGCGGCGTTGCCGGCGGCGAAGCTGTTCGCGCCGCTCGCCGTGTTGCCGGTACCAAAGGCGTTGGCATCCGCGCCGTCGACGGTGTTCTGCCGGCCGAAGGCGTTGCCGCCCGTGGCGGCGGCGTTGACCACGTTCGCGGAGCCGATCGCGCTGCTGCCGTCGGCGAGCGCTTGGTTGGCGTTGCCCATGGCCGAAGCCTGGACACCGGATGAGGTGTTGGCGGCGCCGACTGCGACGCTACGGTTGGTGGTCGCGCGGTTGTTGTAGCCCATCGCGGCGCTGTCCACGCCGCTGGCGTAGTTGATGTGGCCGAACGCGGAGGCATTCAGGTTGGCGGCCTCGTTGCCGTCGCCGAATGCGTTGCTGCTGGCGCCGGAGGCGAGATTGCCGCGGCCAACGGCACTGGCGTCGGCGGCGGTGGCCTGGTTCTGGTTACCGATCGCGCTGGCATTCACGCCGTTGGCGGTGTTCACGCGGCCCATCGCGCTGGCGCCTTCGAGGGTGGCGCGGTTGTTGTCACCCACCGCGCTGGTGCCCAAGCCGTTGGCGATATTGGACCAGCCCACGGCGGTGCTGAAGTCGCCGTTTGCGGAGGCGGCCGAACCCACGGCGGTGGCGTTGGCGCCGACGGCTGTTGCACTGCCGCCGCCAGTGGCCTGGAAATACTGGTCGACCGAGGCCGCCGAGGCCGCGACGGTGTTGAGCTGGCTCAGGTTGACCGCGTCATTGGCCTGGGTGCCGTTAGCGACGTTGGTGACCTGGCGACGCAGGCTGGCATTGCCCATCGACACACTGTTGGCACGATCGGAGGTCGAACCCACGCCCAAAGCCACGCTCTGGGTGTGGCCGACGGTGGCGTTGTTGCCCAGCGCCACCGACGATGCGGCGGTAACCGAGGAGTGCATGCCGATCGCGGTGGATTCCGCCGCGGTGGAGCTGGCCGCTTCGCCGAGCGCCATCCCGTGCATCTGCGTGGCCTGCGACGACGAGCCGATCACGACCGAGAAATCGCCGCTGGCAGTGTTGCCACTGCCGCAGGCGACGGCGCCGGAGCCAGCCGCGGTGCTGCCGGCGGTGGACGTCGATGCGCCGTTGACGGTGCCATCGGCGGTGACTTCGCAGACCACGCCGGCGTGGGCGGGCACAGCGGCAGACAGGTACAAGCTGATCGCGCTCGCAATGGCGAGCGCAAGCTGGGTGTTGCGGTTCATGTGGAACTCCCCTTGGCGGATGTCAGCCGGCCGCGCGAAAAAGTCGCAGCGAGGGAGCCCCCATATGACCGCCCCCCCGGCGCCGGTCAGATCGCACCTTAGGGTGGAATTACGAAAATGTGTACCCCGGTCAGAAAAAACTTTCTGTGACCAAACGCCAAAAACTCGATATCAAACTGTGCGGACTGTGGCAAAAACAACGCGCGAAAGCTTTGTGGGAGCGGCCTGTGGCGCGCGTCGCCGCGCGTTTGGCCGCAGCCAACGCGTTGCCTGAATCAGTCAGTTGCCGAGGGTGCGCGCAGCCCACAGAGGGCCACCGATGCTGCGACGCAGCACGGCCATGCGCACGGAGGTCGGTGCCCGAATCAGCCGTCGAGCAATGCCCGGATCGCGGCGAAACCGGCGCTCGCGCGCTCGTGCTTGCGCTCCGCATCGGCGGCCGGGTCGGCACCATCGCGCTGGATCTCGGCGGCGGGCAGTTCGTCGAAGAAGCGGCTGGGCTTGAGGCGGATCTTGTCGCCCCAACGCTGGGTCTCGCGCGAGTGCGACAGGTACAGCGCCTGCTTGGCGCGGGTGATGCCGACGTAGAGCAGGCGGCGTTCCTCGTCCAGCGAACCTTCCTCCAGCGCCATCTCGTGCGGCAGCGTGCCGTCCTCCACGCCGACGATGAACACGTAGCGGAACTCCAGCCCCTTGGCGCCGTGCAGCGACATCAGCCGCACCTGGTTGCCGGCGTCGCCCTTGTCGGCGTGCGACAGCAGCGCGAGCTGCGCGGCCAGTTCGCCCGGGCCGGCGCCCTTGCCGCCGTCGAACCAGTCGGCCAGTTCCTCGAGGTTCTCCTTGCGCCGCTTGAAGCTCGCCTCGTCCTTGCACTGCGCGCGGATCGCCGCGTGCAGGCCGCTGCGTTCGGCCAGCACCCGGACCAATTCGGCCGGGCTGATGCGTTGCGCCTCGGCGCGCAGCGATCGCACGATCGAGGCGAAGCCGTCGAGCGCGTTGGCCGCGCGCGGCGCGAGTTGCTTCAGCGCGCCGACCGACTCGGCCGCGCGCGACATCGGCATGTGCTGCTGCTGCGCGAGCTCGGCGAGCTTGGCCAGCGTGGTCGCGCCGACCTCGCGCTTGGGCGAGGTCACCGCGCGCAGGAACGCGGCATCATCCTCGGGATTGGCCAGCAGCCGCAGCCACGCCAGCGCGTCCTTGACCTCGTGGCGCTCGAGGAACGCGGTGCCGCCGCTGAGGTGATACGGCACACGCAGCAACTGCAAGGCTTTCTCCAGCGCGCGCGACTGGTGGTTGCCGCGGAACAGGATGCAGAAGTCGCTCCACGGCGCCTGCTTGGCGCTGGCGAGGAAATGGATCTCGCCGGCGACCTTCTCGGCCTCGTGCGCACTGTCGCGGCATTCCCAGATGCGGATGCGCTCGCCGTCGGCCTGCTCGGACCACAGCGTCTTCGGGTGCTCGTGCGGGTTGTGCGCGATCAGTGCATTGGCCGCGCGCAACACCCGGTTGCTGCAGCGGTAGTTCTGCTCGAGCTTGACGATCTGCAGCGCCGGGTAGTCCGTGCCCAGCTGCAGCAGGTTGTCGGGGTTGGCGCCGCGCCAGGCGTAGATCGACTGGTCGTCGTCGCCGACGCAGGTGAACAGCCCGCGCGGCCCGGCGATCGCCTTCAGCAGCCGGTACTGGGCGTCGTTGGTGTCCTGGCACTCGTCGACCAGCAGATAGCCGATACGTTCGCGCCAGCCCAGCGCGCACTCGGCGTCGGACTCCAGGATCTGCACCGGCAGCCGGATCAGGTCGTCGAAATCGACCGCGTTGAACGTGGTCAGCCGCGCCTGGTAGCGCGCGTACAGCAGCGCCGCCTCCATGTCGCGTGGGCCGGTGGCCGCGGCCAGTGCTTCCTCGGGCGACAGGCCGGCGTTCTTCGCGCGCGAGATCAGGTTGCGGGTCGAATCGAGCACGTCCGGCTTGCTGCCCGGCGGCAGCAGGTCCTTGATCTGCGCGGCCGAATCGTCACTGTCGAACACGCTGAAGCCGCGGCGCAGCCCGGCCTTGGCGTGCTCGATCTGCAGGAAACGCAGGCCCAGGGCATGGAAGGTGCAGATCGTCAGGCCTTCGGCGGCGTCGCCGCGGATGCGCTTGGCGACGCGCTCGCGCATCTCCTTGGCGGCCTTGTTGGTGAAGGTGATCGCGGCGATGCGCTTGGCCGGCATGCGCTTGGAGGCGATCAGGTGCGCAATCTTCTCGACGATCACCCGGGTCTTGCCGCTGCCCGCACCGGCGAGCACGAGGACGGGGCCGTCGCACAGTTCGACGGCGGCGCGTTGCGGGGGGTTGAGACCGTGCATGACTGATTGCGGGCGCGCCGGAGCGGCGGCGTATTGTGCCGCAAGCATCCGTTGGACTGGACGAAAGACGCGGATTGGCTCCGCGCGCCGCGCCCTGAACCGGGAGCGGCCGGCGGCGGCGCTCTGGTTCTGTGACGGCTGCCACGCTTGCGGTTCCAAGGTCTGCGCCGTGCGGGAGTTCGCGTCCGCATGGGTGGATGCGCTACGGGCGAGCGGGCTACGAAGCTGACCGGGAATGGCTCGCGACTCCAAGGTGCTTGCGCGCTGAACCATTCACGCCCTCATGAACCGTCCCCTGCCGCGGCGGCGCGGCGGACTGGACGTAGACTCACGTCCCCTGCACTTTGCTGAAGTTAGCTTCACAACCTGGCCCGCTGGGGAGTGGGCGTCTTTAAATCGAGGAAACATCGCGTGCCCGAACCCACCACCCGGCGCGTGCGCAATGCCGCCAAAGCGCCCACCCCGGCTGCCGACTTCGCCTCGGTCCCGGCCGCCGCGTCGTCATCCCTGGATCCGCTCGAGCAGCTACTCACCGCGATGGCCGCCGTCGGCGAGGGCGATTTCTCGGTGCAGTTGCCGCAGCACTGGGAGGGCATGGCCGGCAAGCTCGCGCAGAACTTCAATGCGATCGTCAGCGCCAACCGCCGCCTTGCGGCCGACCTCGCGCGCGTCGGCGAAAAGGTCGGGCGCCAAGGCCACACCCGCCAGCGGCTTATGCCGGCGAACCGCCAAGGCTGCTGGTCGGACATGGAAACCTCGGTCAACGACCTGATCGACGACCTGGTGCGCCCGGTCGAGACCATGACCGAGGCGATGGCAGGCGTCGCCAAAGGCGACCTCACCCGCAGCGTTCCGCTGGAGGCCGACGGCCGCCCACTGCAGGGCGAGTTCCTGCGCTCGGCGACGATCGTCAACCGCATGATCGAGCAGATGGGCGAGTTCTCGTCCGAGGTCACCCGCGTGGCGCTGGAAGTCGGCACCGCCGGCAAGCTCGGCGGCCAGGCCAAGGTCAAAGGCGTGTCGGGCGTGTGGAAGGACCTGACCGACTCGGTCAACCAGATGGCCTCCAACCTCACCGCGCAGGTGCGCAACATTTCCGAGGTCACGATCGCGGTGGCCAACGGCGACCTCTCGCGCAAGATCACGGTGGACGTGCGCGGCGAGATCCTGCAGCTCAAGGAGGCCATCAACACGATGGTCGACCAGCTGCGCGGCTTCGCCTCGGAGGTGACGCGTGTAGCAAGAGAAGTCGGCACCGAGGGCAAGCTCGGCGGCCAGGCGATCGTGCCCGGCGTGGCCGGCACCTGGAAGGACCTGACCGACTCGGTCAACGCGATGGCGTCGAACCTGACCTCGCAGGTGCGCAACATCGCCGAGGTCACCACCGCGGTCGCCAAGGGCGACCTCTCGCGCAAGATCACCGTGGACGTGCGCGGCGAGATCCTGCAGCTCAAGGAGACCATCAACACGATGGTCGACCAACTCAACGGCTTCGCCGCGGAAGTGACGCGCGTGGCCCGTGAGGTTGGCACCGAGGGCAAGCTCGGCGGCCAGGCCGAGGTGCCCGACGTCGCCGGCACCTGGAAGGACCTCACCGACCACGTCAACTCGATGGCGTCCAACCTGACCCTGCAGGTGCGCAACATCGCCGACGTGACCACCGCGGTGGCCAAGGGCGACCTGTCGCGCAAGATCACCGTGGACGTGCGCGGCGAGATCCTCGAGCTCAAGAACACCATCAACACGATGGTCGACCAGCTCAACGGCTTCGCCGCCGAGGTCACGCGCGTGGCGCGCGAGGTCGGCACCGAGGGCAAGCTCGGCGGCCAGGCCGTGGTGCCCGGTGTCGACGGCACCTGGGCCGACCTGACCGACTCGGTCAACGCGATGGCGTCGAACCTGACCTCGCAGGTGCGCAACATCGCCGAGGTCACCACCGCGGTCGCCAAGGGCGACCTGTCGCGCAAGATCGAGGTCGACGTCAAGGGCGAGATCCTCGAGCTCAAGAACACCATCAACATGCTGGTCGACCAGCTCAACGGTTTCGCCTCGGAAGTCACGCGCGTGGCGCGCGAGGTCGGCACCGAGGGCCGCCTGGGCGGCCAGGCGCAGGTGCCCGGGGTGGCCGGCACCTGGAAGGACCTGACCGACAACGTCAACTCGATGGCGTCCAACCTGACCGCGCAGGTGCGCAACATCGCCGAGGTCACCACCGCGGTCGCCAAGGGCAACCTGTCGCGCAAGATCGACGTCGACGTCAAGGGCGAGATCCTCGAGCTCAAGGACACCATCAACACGATGGTCGACCAGCTCAACGGCTTCGCCGCCGAGGTCACGCGCGTCGCGCGCGAGGTCGGCACCGAGGGCAAGCTCGGCGGCCAGGCGCAGGTGCCCGGCGCGGCCGGCACCTGGAAGGACCTGACCGACAACGTCAACTCGATGGCGTCCAACCTCACCACCCAGGTGCGCAACATCGCCGAAGTCGCGACCGCGGTCGCCAAGGGCGATCTGTCGCGCAAGATCGCAGTCGACGCGCAAGGTGAAATCCTGCAGCTCAAGGACACCCTCAACACCATGGTCGACCAGCTCAACGGCTTCGCCGCGGAGGTCACGCGCGTGGCGCGCGAGGTCGGCACCGAGGGCAAGCTCGGCGGCCAGGCCGCGGTGCCGGGCGTGGCCGGCACCTGGAAGGACCTGACCGACAATGTCAACTCGATGGCGACCAACCTCACCGCGCAGGTGCGCGGCATCGCCAAGGTGGTGACCGCGGTCGCCAACGGCGACCTGCACCAGAAGCTGACGGTGGAGGCCAAGGGCGAGATCGCGGCGTTGGCCGAGACCATCAACGGCATGACCGACACCCTGGCGATCTTCGGCGACCAGGTGACCACCGTGGCGCGTGAGGTCGGCGTCGAGGGCCGCCTCGGCGGCCAGGCCAACGTGCCCGGCACGGCCGGCATCTGGGAAGACCTGACCGCGAACGTCAACCAGCTCGCCGCCAACCTCACCACCCAGGTGCGCGCGATCGCCGAGGTCGCCACCGCGGTGACCCAGGGCGACCTGACGCGGTCGATCCAGGTCGACGTGCGCGGCGAGGTCGCCGACCTCAAGAACAACATCAACGCGATGATCGGCACGCTGCGCGCGACCACCGAGACCAGCCGCGAGCAGGACTGGCTGAAGTCCAACCTGGCCCGGTTCAGCGGCATGATGCAGGGCCAGCGCGACCTGATCACCCTCGGCCGCATGCTGCTGACCGAATTGGCGCCGCTGGTGAATGCCCAGCAAGGGCTGATGTACGTGGTCGAGCTCGACGAGGACGGCGACACGCCGCGCCTGCGTCAGCTCGCCGGCTACGCCGACGCCTCGACCTCGGCGATCAACCGCACCCTCGAGTTCGGCGAGGGCCTGATCGGCCAGTGCGCGGCGCAGGCGCGGATGATCCTGATCGACGACGTCGCGCCAGGCACCGCGCAGATCCAGTCGGGCCTGCTCAACGTGCTGCCGCGCAACGTGATCGTGCTGCCGGTGCTGTTCGAGGACGAGGTCAAGGCGGTGATCGAGCTGGCCTCGCTGGGCGAGTTCACCGATTCGCAGCGCGCGTTCCTGGAGCTGTTGTCGGGCTCGATCGGCATCGTGCTGAACACGATCGAGGCCTCGATGCGCACCGAGCGGCTGCTGTCGCAGTCGCAGCAGCTGGCCGGCGAGTTGCAGTTCCAGCAGAAGAGCCTGCAGCAGACCAACGAGGACATCGCGCTCAAGGCCGCGCTGCTGGCCGAGCAGAAGGCGCAGGTCGAGGGCAAGAACCTGCAGATCGAGCAGGCGCGCCTGGAGCTGGAAGCCAAGGCCGCCGAGCTGGCCCTGACCTCGCGCTACAAGTCCGAGTTCCTGGCCAACATGTCGCACGAGCTGCGCACGCCGCTGAACTCGATCCTGATCCTGGGCCAGCAGCTGGCCGAGAACGCCGACGCCAACCTCAGCCCGCGCCAGGTCGAGTTCGCCAGCACCATCCACGCCGCCGGCACCGACCTGCTGCATCTGATCAGCGACATCCTCGACCTGAGCAAGATCGAATCGGGCACGGTCACCGTCGACAGCGAGGAGATCACCTTCGCCCACCTGCGCGAGAACATGGAGCGCGGCTTCCGCCACGAGGCCGAACGCCGCCACCTGCAGTTCAAGGTGGACATGTCCAAGGCGCCCGGCCGCGCGCTGCACACCGATCCCAAGCGCCTGCAGCAGATCCTCAAGAACCTGCTGTCGAACGCGTTCAAGTTCACCGAGCACGGCAGCGTGCGCCTGACCGCGCGCGTGGCCGAGGGCGGCTGGACGCCGGGCCACGCGGTGCTCGACGCCGCGCCGACGGTGGTCGCGTTCGACGTCACCGACACCGGCATCGGCATCTCGCCGGAGAAGCAGCGGATCGTGTTCGAGGCGTTCCAGCAGGAAGACGCGGGCACCTCGCGCAAGTACGGCGGCACCGGCCTGGGGCTGGCGATCAGCCGCGAGATCGCCGGACTGCTCGGCGGCGAGCTGCGCCTGCACAGCACCGTCGGCGAGGGCAGCAGCTTCATCCTGTACCTGCCGCTGGCCTATGCCGGCGCCGACAGCGCGCACGAGGCGCGCGCGGTGCAGGCGACGTCGCTGATCGCGCCGGCGAGCGGCGCCGAGGGCGCGGCCGAGCTGGAAACCGTCGCCGACGACCGCGACATCCTGGTCGAAGGCGAGCCGGTGCTGCTGCTGGTCGAGGACGACCCACGCTACGCCACCGTGCTGCGCGACCTGGCCCGCGCGCAGGGCTTCCGCGTGCTGGTCGCCAACCGCGGCAGCGAGGCGTTGCGGCTGGTGCGCGAGTACAAGCCGACCGCCATTTCGCTGGATATCTTCCTGCCCGACATGCTCGGCTGGACCGTGCTCGCGCGGCTCAAGCAGGACTCCAGCACCCGCCACATCCCGGTGCAGATCCTCACCATCGAGGAAGAGCGCCACCAGAGCATCGAGCGCGGCGCGTTCTCGTACCTGGCCAAGCCCGGCGACATCGAGAGCATCGGCGCGGCGCTGCAGCGCATCAAGGACTACACCCTGCCGCGGGTGAAGCGTCTGCTGGTGGTCGAGGACGACGCCAACGAGCGCATGAGCGTGGAGGAGCTGATCCGCCACGACGACGTCGCGATCGACAGCGCCGCCACCGGCGCGCAGGCGCTGGAGCTGCTGCACGCCGGCGGCTACGACTGCGCGGTGATCGACCTGCGCCTGCCGGACATGACCGGCTTCGACCTGCTCGACAAGATCCAGGCGCAGGACAACCTGCGCGAGCTGCCGATCGTGGTGTTCACCGGCAAGGACCTCACCGTCGCGGAGCAGCAGCGGCTCAAGAAGGCCGCACGCAGCGTGGTCATCAAGGGCGTGGAATCGCCCGAGCGCCTGCTCGACGAGACCGCGCTGTTCCTGCACCGGGTCATCGCCGACCTGCCGCCGGCCAAGCAGCGCATGGTGCAGAGCCTGCACGAGTCCGACGACGCGCTGCGCGGCAAGCGCGTGCTGGTGGTCGACGACGACGTGCGCAACATCTTCGCGCTGTCCAGCGTTCTCGAACGCCACGGCATGGACGTACTGACCGCCGGCACCGGCCAGGACGCGATCACGCAGGTCGAAGCCGACCCGGAGATCGCGCTGGTGCTGATGGACATCATGATGCCGGGCATGGACGGCTACGAGACCATGCGCGCGATCCGCGCGATGCCCGACTCGCGCGCGCTGCCGATCGTGGCGCTGACCGCCAAGGCGATGAAAGGCGACCGTGAGAAGTGCCTGGAGGCCGGTGCGTCCGACTACCTGGCCAAGCCGGTGGTCACCGACCAGTTGCTGGGAGTGCTGCGCCAGTGGTTGCACCGTTGACCATGCCGCCGTCGGACGGAACGTTGCCGTCGCACGGCGGGCCGATGCCGGTGCCCGTTCCGTTGTCGGCGGCGGCCGACCCGGTCAACATCCTGCTGGTCGACGACCAGCCGGCCCGGTTGCTCGCGTACCGCGCGATCCTCGAGCCGCTGGGCGAGAACCTAGTCGAGGCCAACTCCGGCACCGCCGCGCTGAAGGCGCTGATGGAGGGCGAGTTCGGCCTGATCCTGCTCGACGTCAACATGCCGGTGATGGACGGCTTCGAGACCGCGAGCCTGATCCACCAGCACCCGCGCTTCGAGAAGACGCCGATCATCTTCGTCACCGCGGTCAACGTCTCCGACATGGACCGCATGCGCGGCTACAAGCTCGGCGCGGTCGACTACGTGATGGTGCCGATCATCCCGGAGATCCTGCGCAGCAAGGTGATGGTGCTGGCCGAGCTGTACCGCAAGCGCCGCGAGCTGCAGCTGGCCAACGAATCGCTGGCCGCCGCCAACGCCGCGCTGCAGCTGGAGAAGGCGCGCGAGCTCGACGTCCTCAACGACTCGCTGCTGGTCGCCAACACCCAGCTGGCCAGCCGCAACGACGAGCTGCAAGCCCAGGTCAGCGAGCGCATGCGCGCGCAGGCGCGGCTGCTGGAGCTGGACCGGCGCAAGGACGAGTTCCTGGCCACGCTCGCGCACGAGCTGCGCAACCCGATGGCGTCGCTGGGCAACGCGATCAACGTGCTCAAGCTGATGGCCGACCCGCCCGGGTCCGGTGCGGCGGCCGCACGCGACGTCGACGCGCCCGACAACCCGCTGCACGACACGATGCAGCGGCAGATGGGCCTGCTGGTGCGCCTGATCGACGACCTGCTCGACGTCGCGCGGATCAACCAGGGCAAGCTGACCCTGCAACCGCAGGCCACCAGCGTGCAGGCGGTGCTCGACACCGCGATCGAGACCGTGCAGCCGCTGCTGCAGGCCGGCGATCACGCCCTGGGGGTGCACGTGCCGGCGCAGGCGATCGCGCTGCACGCCGACCGCGACCGCCTGGCGCAGGTGTTCTCTAACCTGCTCAACAACGCGGTCAAGTATTCCGATCCGGGCACCCCGATCGAACTGCGGGTGGAGAGGAGCGACGACACCGTCGAGGTCACGGTCGCCGACCGCGGCATCGGCCTGGACCCGGCGCATGCCGCCGATGTCTTCGACCTGTTCACCCAGGTCGACACCTCAGTGGAACGCGCGCGCGGCGGCCTCGGCATCGGCCTGACCCTGGTCAAGCGCATCGTCGAGATGCACGGGGGCCGGGTCCAGGCCGCCAGCGCCGGCCTCGGCCGCGGCAGCCGTTTCACCGTGGCGCTGCCGCTGGACGCGCCGCTGCCGCTGGCGGCACCGGTGGCCGAACCGGCCGGCACCGCGACCGGCGGCTGCGTGCGCTGCCGCGCGCTGGTGATCGACGACAACCGCGACTCGGCCGACACCCTGGCGATGATGCTCGAGCTGCTTGGCCACGAGACCCGCCGCGTCTACGAGCCGCAGGCGGCGCTCGCCGCGGCGCGCGAGTTCGCGCCCGACATCGTGTTCCTCGACATCGGCATGCCCGGGCTCAGCGGCTACGACGTCGCCGGCCTGCTGCGCGCCGCGCCCGGCGGCGAGTCGCTGGTGCTGGTCGCGGTTACCGGCTGGGGCCAGCCCGACGACCGCCGGCGCACGCTCGAGGCCGGCTTCGATCACCACCTGGTCAAGCCGCCGGAGATGGCCGCGATCTCCGGCATCTGCCGCGCGTTGCCGCGCCGCGATGGCGAAGGCGCTGGCGATGCATGACGACGTGCTCTGGGTCGAGCGCCTGGTCCACGACCTCAAGGGGCCGTTGGCGCCGCTGCAGACCGCGGCCTACCTGCTGCGCGCCGACGGCCTGGGGCCGGAACGGCAGCGCGAGCTGGCCGGGATCGTCGACCGGCAGTCGCGGCGGCTGGCGGCGATGATCGACGAGGCCGGCGACTGGGCGCGCGTCAGCCAGCAGCCGCTGGTACTGCGGCCGGTGCCGTGTGCGCTGGCGCACGTCCTGGACCTGGCGATCGGCGCGGTGCCGGGCTGTCGGGTCGAGCCGGCGTTCGCCCCCGGCGATGCGGACGCGCTGCAGGTCCGCGGCGACGAGGCGCGGCTGGTGCAGATGTTCCTGGCCCTGGTCGGCTACCAGGCCTGGCGCGACCCGGCCGGCACCCCGACCCTGGAGGTCGCGCGCAGCGGCGGCGACGTGCGCGTGCGCCTGTGCGACGCCGGCGCGCCGATGGGCGCGGCGGCGATGGCGGCGCTGTTCACCGAGCCCAGCCCCGAGCCGCACGACGCCGGCCTCGGGCTGCGCCTGATGATCGCCGCCGCGATCGCCCGCGGCCACGGCGGCAGGCTGACGGCGAGCGAGCGCGACGGCGGCGGCCTGTGCCTGAGCTGCGAGCTGCCGCTGGGCTGAGTCAGGGCTGGCGTGCGGTTGCGATGCACTAAGATGGTGCAATGCCGCCCGAACCGCCCTTCGCGCCCGCCCCCGACCTCGACACGCTGACCACGCCGCTGGCCTGGACCGATGCGGCCGGGGTGATCGCCGGCAGCAACCAGGCGTTCCCGCGCTGGCTTGGGGTCAGCGCGCGGCGGCTGCACGGCGCGCCACTGGCCGCGCTCGACCCCGACGGGCGCCTGGCCGCCGCGCTCGCGCGCCTGGCCCGGAGCGACGCACCGCTGCGCCTGCGCCGGGTGCGGCTGCGCTTCGGCGACGGCGACGAGCACTTCGCCGACCTCTGGCTCAGCCGCTGCGACGGCGGCGGCGGCCTGCTCGAGGCGCACCCGGTTGACGAATTCCCCGGCGACGACCCGGCACTGCTGCTGCCGTCGGCGTTGTCGGCCTCGCTCAAGGGCCTCGCCCACGAACTGCGCAATCCGCTGGCCGGGCTCAAGGGCGCCGCGCAGCTGCTCGCGCGCCGGCTCGACCCGGCCGCCGACGACGGCGGCGTCTCGCGCGAACTGGTGGCGCTGATCGACAGCGAAGTCGCGCGCCTGACCGCGTTGCTCGACCAGCTGCTGACCCCGGCGCCGCCGCGCGCGCACGCCCCGCTCAACATCCACGCCGTGCTCGAACGCGTGCTGCGCCTGGCCGAGAGCGACGCCGGCTGGGCGGTGCGCCTGCTGCGCGACTACGACCCGAGCCTGCCCGAGCTCAACGGCGACCCCGACCGCCTGGTGCAGGCGGTGTGGAACCTGGTGCGCAACGCGATCGAGGCCGGCGCCACCCACGTCACCCTGCGCACCCGCGCCGAGCACGGCCTGCGCATCGGCGACGAGCTGCACCCGATCGCCCTGCGCCTGGAGATCAGCGACGACGGCCGCGGCGTGCCCGAGGAACTGGCCGAGCAGCTGTTCCTGCCGCTGGTGTCGGGCCGCGCCGAAGGCAGCGGCCTAGGCCTGGCGCTCGCGCAGCAGGTCGCGCGCGAGCACCGCGGCTCGCTCGCCTACCGTTCGCGCCCGGGGCATACGGTGTTCGCGTTGTTGCTGCCGATGCAGAACGGGGAACCGGAGGCATGAGCACGATCGCCATCCGCTGCGTTCGCGGCGCCGCTGCCCTTGATCGGCTCCCTCCCTTGCGAAGCAGGGGAGGGCTGGGGAGGGGTATTTTTCGCCTGCCGGAGATAAAGCTAAGAGCGACCCCCTCCCAACCTCCCCCTTCGCTACGCGAAAGGGGAGGAGCAAGACCGACGCAAGCGCTGTTGATTTTGCTCCCTCCCTTGCGAAGCAGGGGAGGGTTGGGGAGGGGTGCTCTTGCGTTTGCGAAGGCCGACTGGCACCGGCGGTGGTTCGCTCCTATCACTTCGCCGAACCCTCACCGCAACCCGGCCCCGGCCTTAGCACGGGCTGCGAAGGCGCTCATCGCCGTGCGAGCCACTCGCTCGCGGGCACTCCTCCTCGCCGCGCAAGGAGAGCGACTTTGAAACCCGCCACCATCTGGGTCGTCGACGACGACCGCAGCGTGCGCTTCGTGCTGGTGACCGCGCTGCGCGAAGCCGGCTACCGGGTCGAGGACTTCGGCAACGCCGCCGAGGCACTCACCGCCCTCGACGAACGCGGCCCCCCCGACCTGCTGTTCACCGACGTGCGCATGCCCGGCGACGGCGGCCTGGTGCTGCTCGACAAGCTCAAGGCGAACGTGCCGCAGCTGCCGGTGGTGGTGATGAGCGCCTACACCGACATCGCCAGCACCGCCGGCGCGTTCCGCGGCGGCGCGCACGAGTTCCTGTCCAAGCCGTTCGACCTCGACGAGGCGGTCGCGCTCGCCGCGCGCACGCTCGCGGCGAGCGCGACCGCCGATGCGCCCGAGCCCGCGCCGCCGGCCGCGGCCGCGAGCGACGCGCTGATCGGCGACACCGCGGCGATGCGCACCCTGTTCCGCGCGATCGGCCGGCTCGCGCAGGCGCCGCTGTCGGTGCTGGTCACCGGCGAGACCGGCACCGGCAAGGAGCTGGTCGCGCGCGCGCTGCACCGCGAGTCGCCGCGCGCGGCGCAACCGTTCGTCGCGCTCAACACCGCCGCGATCCCGGCCGAGCTGCTCGAAAGCGAACTGTTCGGCCACGAGGCCGGCGCGTTCACCGGCGCCCAGCGCCGCCACCTCGGCCGCTTCGAGCAGGCCAACGGCGGCACCCTGTTCCTCGACGAGATCGGCGACATGCCGCTGCCGTTGCAGACGCGGCTGTTGCGCGTGCTGGCCGAGGGCGAATTCTTCCGCGTCGGCGGCCGCGAGCTGATCCGCGTCGACGTGCGCGTGGTCGCCGCGACCCACCAGGACCTCGAGGCGCTGGTCGCCGACGGCCGCTTCCGCGCCGACCTGCTGCACCGGCTCGACGTGGTGCGCCTGCGTCTGCCGCCGCTGCGCGAGCGCCGCGAGGACGTGCCGCAACTGGCGCAGCGCTTCCTGGCCGCCGCCGCGGCGAAGTTCCAGGCGCCGGCCAAGCGCCTGGGCACGCCCGCGCTCGAGCGCCTGCTCGCGCACGATTGGCCCGGCAACGTGCGCGAACTGGAGAACCTGTGCTGGCGGCTGGCGGCGCTGGCGCCGGGCGACAGCATCGGCCGCGCCGAGATCGACGAGGCCCTCGGCGCGCCCACGCACAATCGCGACACCGATGCCGGCCGCCCGGATGCGCCACGCGACGAAGGCGACTGGGACATCCAGCTCGCGGCCTGGGCGCGCGCGCAACTGGCGCTGGGCTGCGACGCGATCCACGCCCAGGCGCGCGCGCGCTTCGACCGCGCCCTGCTCGAGGCCGCGCTCGAACACACCGGCGGCCGCCGCGCCGAAGCCGCCGCGCGGCTCGGCCTGGGCCGCAACACCCTGACCCGCAAGCTCGGCCCCGGCCGGCATCGTTCCTAGTGAAGCGCGTTTCACCGCCGCTGCACCGCCCGCACGCTAGCGTCCGGGTTCGCCGCACCTGGAGGCCCGCCCGATGAAGACCGCCGTGCTCAGCGCCGCCGCGCTGCTTGCCTTGTCCGCGTGCAGCACCACGCCATCGGCCTCGATGCCGACATCGACGCGGGCCTCGACCGCGGTCGCCGCCGGCGTGTCGACCGCCAGTGCGGCCACGGTGCGCCTCGCCTCCGCGTCGGGCAGCCTGGTCAGCGGCACGCTGCGCGCAAGGCCGATGGGCGACGGCGTGCATTTCACCGGCGAGATCGGCGGGCTGGCGCGCAACAGCGGCCACGCCATCCATGTCCACGAGACCGGCGACTGCAGCGCGGTCGATGCGAGCAGCGCCGGCGAGCATTTCAACCCGCGGTTGAAACCGCACGGCAAGGTCGGCACCGGCGCCCACCATGCCGGCGACATGGACAACCTGGTGGCCAACGCGCAGGGCGTCGCCCAGGTCAACGTGCATGCCAGCGGCGTCAGCCTCGGCGGCGGCGGCGCCGGCGACATCGCCGGCCGCGCGGTCATCGTGCACGCCGCCGCTGACGACTACCGCAGCCAGCCCGCGGGCAACGCCGGCGCGCGGCTCGCGTGCGGGATCATCGAAATCGTCCGTTGACCGCGGGCATGCCGGGCGCGGCGACGGACCTGCTGTTCTCGGCACCGAAGCCTCGGCGTCCGGTTTTCGTCGGCCGCCGGCGCCGCCTCGGCGATGATGCTGGTTCCAGAACATCGTGGGCCGGTCGCTAGCTGCGTTCGGGGAACCCACAAGGAGCACCGCACCATGCACCCCAACCTGCGCATCCGCGTGGCCCAGCCCGGCGACCGCGACCTGCTCGCGCAGTGGGCGATCGCGATGGCGTGGGAGACCGAGCACAAGCGCCTCGACCCGGCCACGATCGGCGCCGGCATCGCGGCCGGCATCGCCGACCCGAACAAGGCGCGCTACTTCATCGCGATGAGCGAGCTGGGCGTGGCCGGGCGCGAGACCATCGCCAGCGCGGCCGGCACCTTGATGCTGACGCGCGAATGGAGCGACTGGCGCTGCGGCGAGTGGTGGTGGATCCAGAGCGTGTACGTGCCCGAGGCGCACCGCCGCCAGGGCGTGTTCGCGGCGCTGTACCGGCATGTCAAGCAGCTCGCACGTGCCACGACCGGCGTGGTCGGCCTGCGCCTGTACGTCGAGCGCGACAACGCCGCCGCGCAGCGCAGCTACGAAGCGCTGGGCATGCGCGATGCCGGCTACCGGATTTTCGAGAGCGAGTTCGCGCCGCGCGAGTGACGCGGCTGCTGCCTCTACCAACCGGCGTGATTCAACTCAACGCGTTGCGGTAATCCGCGTCGCGGACGCAATGCACGAAGGTCACCGCGACCCCGTGCGCACCCAGCACCGCGGCGATCTGCCGCTGGCGTGCCTCGAAATGCTGGTGGCGGCGCTGCAGCTGCTCGCGGCATTCGTCGCTGTCGCAGTGCAGCTCGCTGGCGTAGCGAGCGTGCCAGGCGTGCGGCGAGAACAGCGCGATCCGCGCCTCGCCACCGGCGTAATGCACCAGCGGCTCCGGCGCCGCGTCCAGCCAGTGTTCGCCATCGGGTTGCAGCAGCGCGGTCTCCAGCAGCGGCCACAACGGCGCCAGGCCGGCGTGCTCGTACTGCATCGCCATCATCGCGGCCAGGTCGTGCACGGTCAGGTAGCGCGCGTGTTCCACCTGCAGCCCGAACGCCGCCTGCGCCGCCAGCGCGGTGTCGGCGCCGGCCATGCCGCGTTCGAGCAGCTGGGTCTCGAACAGGTCGCCGACGCGCGCGGCGAGGTCCGCATCGCCGCTGAGGACAAACGGCACCAGCCGCAGCGGCCCGCCGGTGAAATCCGGCGACGGCGCCAGCGCGCCGGGCAGCTGCCCTTCGTGCGCGCCGAACGCGATGATCCGCCCCGCGTTGTCGTGGTAGGCATCCTTCGGGGCGCCCCCCAAGGGGACTTCCTTCGGGGCCCGCGCGGCCAGTTCATCGAGTTCGTGGTGCAGAGGCCAGCCCGGGCGCAGCACTTCGACCGAGTCGTAGTGCGCGCCGACCGTGACCAGCTCCAGCATCGCCGCGTCCGGCGCGAGCCGCGCCAGGTCGCGTGCGACCAGTTCGGCCAGCGCGCCGACCTCGGCCTGCGCCAGCGCATCGCGCGCGACCGGCGCCTCGCCGCGCAGTTCCAGCGCCAGTGCGCCGAGCACGTGCAGTTGATTCGAAGATGAACTCATGGATACGCAGGCGTTTGGTCGAGCGCGGACGCGGCGCTACACTGCGGCCATTATGCCCGCCAGGCACCGCGGGCCTCCCAGCGAGGTGATCCGATGCGTCCAACCCGTCCCGTCGCCGTGCTCGGTGGCGTCCGCATTCCGTTCTGCCGCCAGAACACCGCGTACGCCGACGTCGGCAACCTGGGCATGTCGGTACGCACGTTGGGCGCCCTGGTCGAGAAGTTCGGCCTGCACGGCCAGCAGTTGGGCGAAGTGGCGATGGGCTCGGTGATCAAGCACAGCAGCGACTGGAACCTCGGCCGCGAGGCCGCGCTGTCGTCCGGCCTGTCGCCGCTGACCCCGGGCCTGACCATGCAGCGCGCGTGCGGCACCTCGCTCGACACCATCGTCGCGATCGCCAACAAGATCGCCGCCGGGCAGATCGAGTCGGGCATCGGCGGTGGCTCCGACACCACCTCCGACGTGCCGATCGTCTACGGCCAGAAGCTGCGCCGGCGCCTGCTCGCCGCGAACGCGGCGAAGACCCCGCGCGACAAGCTCGCCGCGTTCAAGGGTTTCTCGCTGCGCGAACTCAAGCCCGACTTCCCCGGCGTGGCCGAGCCGCGCACCGGCAAGTCGATGGGCGAGCACTGCGAGGACATGGCCAAGCAGTGGAACATCGCGCGCGACTCGCAGGACGAGTGGGCGCTGTCGTCGCACCAGAAACTCGCCGCCGCCTACGAGCGCGGTTTCTTCGACGACCTGGTGGTCAGCTTCCGCGGGGTCGCGCGCGACAACATCCTGCGCGCCGACAGCTCGCTGGAAAAACTCGCCACGCTGAAGCCGGCGTTCGACAAGACCTCCGGCCGCGGCACCCTGACCGCGGCCAACTCGACCCCGCTCACCGACGGCGCCGCCGCCTGCCTGCTCGCGTCCGACGAGTGGGCGCAGGCGCACGGGGTCGAACCGCTGTGCTACCTGCGCGACGCGCACGTGGCCGCGGTCGACTTCGTCCACGGCGAAGGGCTGCTGATGGCGCCGACGGTGGCGGTGCCGGAGATGCTCAAGCGCAACGGCCTGACCCTGCAGGACTTCGACTTCTACGAGATCCACGAGGCGTTCGCCGCGCAGGTGCTGTGCACGCTGCGCGCGTGGGAGAGCGAGGAGTACTGCAAGACCCGGCTCGGCCTGGACGCGCCGCTGGGCCGCATCGACCCGGCGAAGATCAACCCGAACGGTTCCTCGCTGGCCACCGGTCACCCGTTCGCGGCCACCGGCGCGCGCCTGGTCGCGACCGCGGCCAAGGAACTCAAGCAACGCGGCGGCGGCCGCTGCCTGCTGTCGGTCTGCACCGCCGGCGGCATGGGCGTGGTGGCGATCCTCGAGCGCTAGGCGCGGCCGGTTGCGTAGGGCGGGTTTCAACCCGCCATCCCGCCGCAGCAGATGGCGAGGAGTTGCGAATAGAAGGCAAGGAGTCGCGGCAGCGAATCGGAGTCCGACCCGCCGGGACTTCATGGCATGGCCACGGCGGGTTGAAACTCGCCCTACGCCCGCGAGCGCGGCGGCCTATTCGCGCAGCCGCGGCATGCCGTGTTCGTCGCGTTCCTCGACCACCGCCTGGTCGTGGAGCTGCTGGCGCAGGTCGCGCCCGGGCAGGTCGGCGACGCGTTCGCCGCGGTTGGCGCGCAGCGCGTTGGCATAGCTCAGGCGTGCGCGCGGTTCGTCGCCGGCCTGGGCGAAGCCGTGGCCGAGTTCCTCCCACGCGTCGCTGCCGGCGCCCTGGGCGAGGGCGCGGTGCAAGTAGCCCTCGGCCTGCGGCCACTGGCCCTGCGCGCGGGCCAGCCGCGCGAGCGTGAGCAGCACGCCGGGGCTGCCCGGGTGCGCCTGCAGCCAGCGTTCGGCGTTGCCGCGGCGCGCGTCGAGCCGGCCGCCGTCCTGGGTCAGCGGCAGCTGCCCGTACAGCACCGCCAGCGATTCGTCCCAGCGCGTGTCGAGCGCCTGCTCGAGGCTCTTGGCGGCGGCTTCGTCCCAGCGCAACGCGGCGGCGCGGTTGGCGTAGGCGGCGACCGCGGCCGGGTCGCTCTTGAGCGGCTTGGGCAGCGCTTCCCAGCGGTCGGCGAGCACGTTGGCGTCGCCGGCCTCGCGCAGCGCGGCCTCGGCCCACTGCGCCTCAAGCAATGTCAGCTGCTCGGACGGCATCGCCTGCTGCTGGCGCAGCGCGCCGAGCAGGCCGTAGGCCTCGCCCGAACGGCCCAGCGCGACCAGCGCTTGCGCGCGCAAGGCCAGCCCGCGCGGCGGCAGCGGCTGCGCGTTGGCCGCGTCGAGCAGGCCCAGCGCTTCGCCCGCGTGGCCGCGCGCGAGCGCGAGTTCGGCCGCGGCGATCGCGCGGCTGGTCGGATGTCCGCTGCCGAGCGCATCGAGGTATCCCTGGCTGGCGGCGACATCGCCGCGCGCCGCGGCCGCGCGCGCGGCGCCAACCCGGGCCAAGGCGGCGACGTCGTCGTGTTCGGCCGCCTGCGCCAGCGATTTCTCGGCGCGGCTCCAGTGGCCTTGGTGCAGCGCGTCGAGGCCCTCGGTCAGGCGCGCGCGGCCGAGCTTCTTGCGGCGCCGGCGCAGCGCCACGAACGGCAGGCTCAGCACCTTCCACAGCAGCCACGCGCCGGCCAGCACCAGCAGGCCGATGCCGATCGCGGCCGCCAGCGTGGTGCTGTAGTCGTTGCCGCGGTAGCGCACCAGCACGTAGCCCGGGTCCTGCACCAGCAGTTGCGCGACCAGCGCGCCGACCAGCGCCAGCACGATCCAGAACAGCAGGTTGCGGAAGAGGTTCATGCGGACTCCAGGTTCATGGCGACGCCAGCGTCAGGGGGCGGCTCCGGCGGCGATCGCCGGTCGATCGCGACGCCTCAGGACGACGCGCGCATCTGCCGCAGTTGCTCCAGTGTGCTGCCCAGCGCCGGGAGCGAAAGTGAAAGCGGCATCGCCGCGATCGCGTCGAGCTGCGCGCGCCGGCGTTGCAGCAGCGCCGGGTCCGACCACAGCCGCGGCAGCCAGTCCTGCGCGCGCGCGAGCGCGGCGCGGTAGCCGTCGGCATCGCGCCGTTCGGCCGCGGCACGCGCCAGGGTGATCTCCAGTTGCAGGCCGGCAAGCGCGGCGGCGCGCTCGGCCGGTTGCATCGCCAGCGCGCGGTCGCTGGGTTGCACGGCGATGACCTTGGCGAACGCGCGCCGCCACCACGGCACGCGCGTCGAGCGCGCATCGGGGTCGCGCGCCGGCGCCGCGGCGAACGTGGCGGCCAGCGCGTCGAGCTTCGCCAGCGCCTGCACGCGCGGCTCGGCCCCCACCGCATCCAGGGCGGAGCGCTCCTGGCCCAGGGTCTGGCGCAGGCTGAGGTAGGCCGGGTCGTCGATGCCGGCGAGCACGCCGGCGGCCAGCGCGTAGGCGCGCCGCGCGCCATCCAGGTCGCCGGCGATCTGCAGCCGTTGCAGGCCTAGGGTCAGCAGCAGTTCGGCCTCGTCCAGCCGCAGCGCCTGGGCGCCGTGGCGGTCGGGATCGGCGAGCTTGGAGACGCTGTCCTCGAGCAGCGCCGCGCGCTGGCCGATGCCGAGCAGTTCGTCGCGCAGCACGCGGTTGGTGGCGTCGGCCTGTTGCAGGCGCGCGGTCTGCGCGCGCTGGTCGCGGCGCAGTGCCGCCAGACGTTCGTCGAGTGCGCCCAGGCGTTGTTCGGCATCGGCCAGCGCGTGGCGTTCGCGCGCGTCGCACGCCTGCCACTGCTGCCAGCCGTACCAGCCCGCCCCGGCGAGGGCGAGCACCAGCAGCAGCCACGGCCACGGGCTCGCGGCGCGGCGCGGCGACGTGCGCGCAGGCGAAGGGGTCGATGTCGGCGAAGCAGGATCGGGAATCGAGGACACGGGCAGGGCAGACCGGTTGCAGGCGGCCGGATAAACCGGGGGATCGGCCGCGACGCCGCCATGCTACCGGATGCGCCGTGCGCTGCCGCTCGCGGCGCCTAGAGAGCCGGCACTTCCTTCGGCGCGCGCGCGGCGGCCAGCAGCTCGCGCGGTCGCGGCCCAGCCGCGACCACGATGTCGGCGAACCCCAGTTCGCGCGCCAACGCCGCCAGGCGTTCGCTGGCGGCGAGCACCTGCGCGCCGCGCAAGCGCACCAGCGCGTCGGCGGGCAGCGCGGCGACGATCCGCTGCAACGCTTCGCCGCTCGACAGGGCCAGCGCCGCCGGCCGCGACAGCGCGCGCAACGCCGCGACCGCGCGCGGCGACGGCGCCACCGCCACCCGCTCGTAGACATCGGCGCGGCGCACGCGCGCGCCGCGCGCCTGCAGCGCCGGCACCAGCAGCCCGCGGCCGCCGGGCGCGCCGATCAAGCCCAGCACGTCGTCGCCGGCGAAGTCCTGCAGGCCGGGCAAGGCCAGCACGCCCTCGCTGTCCATGCGTGCCGGCGATGCAACCGCGTCGACGCCGGCGCGTCGCAACGCGGCGGCGGTGCCGGCGCCAACCGCGAACCAGCGCTGGTCCGCGCATCCGCGCAAGGGCTGCAGGCGTGCGGCCGCGCGCGCCGCCGCCGGACTGGTGACCAGCACCCGCGGCGCCGCCAGCGCCGCGGCGAGTGCGGTGCGGGTGGTGGCGTCGTCGCGGTCGCGCAGCAGCCACGGCGACAGCGCGATCAGGCCCGCGCCGTGGCGCGCGGCGGCGCGGCGCAACGGCGCATGTTCGCCGCGCGGGCGCAGCGAGATCACGTACCATCGCGGCGGCGCAGCTGGCGACATGGCGGAAGCTTGGCATACCCGCCCACCCGCCTCGGTAGATCCGAGCCTGCTCGGATCGCATGTCGTCACCGGCAAGCGCGATCCGAGCAGGCTCGGATCTACCAAGAAGCAATCATGGCCGGACCGGGCCTGCGCTATTGCGGCGCCCCTTCCACCGCCGTTCTCTTGACCTCGGTAACCCATTGCATGCCCCACGCCGACGCCCTGCAACGCCTCGACCGCCACTACCAGTCGATGCCGCCGGTCGCCGCGATGCAGCTGCGCATTGCCGGCTACGACGGCCAGCGCCTGCGGCTGCACGCGCCGCTGGCGCTGCACGTCAACGACAAGGGCTGCGCGTTCGGCGGCAGCCTCGCGTCTATGATGACGCTGGCGTCGTGGGGGCTGGTGTCGCTGCACGTGGACGCGGCCGGGATCGCCGCCGACGTGTTCGTCGCCGACAGCCAGGTCCGCTACCTGGCGCCGCTGTTCGCCGACCTCGACGTGCACGCACAGCTGGCGCCGGGCTCGGACTGGGACGACTTCATCGCCACCCTGCGCCAGCGCGGCCGCGCGCGCGCCGGGCTGGTGGCGCACGCGCTGCTGCCCGACGGCGGGATCGCGACCGAATTCACCGCGCGCTACGTCGCCATCGCGAAAAGCTGACGCGCGCGGGCTAGGATGCGGCTGGCTCACCACGGAGCGCGCCATGCGCCGGCAGTCGACACACCTCTCGTACACACGCCTGCTGCACACGCTGTTGAAGACCACGGCCCTCGGGTTGCTGCTGGCGCTGGCCGGCTGCGCGACCAACCCCAGCCAGCGCGATGGCCTCGAGCGCAACCAGTACGCCTGGGCCGGCGCGGTGCGCTGGGGCGATTTCGAGGGTGCGCTGAACCTGATCGACCCGACGGTGCGCGAGAAGAACCCGCCGACCGCGCTGCAGCTGGAACGCTACAAGCAGGTGCAGATCTCCTCGTACCGCGACGTCGGCGCCGACAGCGACATGGAGGCCGGCACCGCGGTGCGCGATGTCGACATCGGCGTGATCAACCGCCACACCCAGGCCGAGCGCACCGTGCGCTACCGCGAGCGCTGGCGCTGGGAGCCCGAGGCCAAGGTCTGGTGGCTGGTCAGCGATCTGCCGGACCTGTGGGACGGCCAGTAGCCGAGTTCGCTGAACGCGCGTCGCGGCCGATACGGCGCCGGTCTTTTGCGCAGTGCGAGGCGCTGGGCGACAATCCCGGCCCCCTTGCCGTCGGCGTGACCTGAGTGACTATTGAAGAACTGCTGGCGTTTGCCGGCCGCCACTCCCTCCTCGCGATGGGCCTGGCCGGCCTGACCGGCGCCCTGATCTACACCGAGGTCGCGCGGCTGTTCCGCGGCTACAAGGCGTTGCGCCCGGCCGAGCTGACCGGGCTGATCAACCGCGACAACGCGCTGGTGGTCGACCTGTCGCCCAGCGGCGATTTCGAGAAGGGCCACATCGCCGGCAGCCGCTCGGTGCAGCTGAGCCAGTTCGACCCGGAGAGCAAACTGCTGGCCAGCGCCAAGGCACTGCCGGTGGTGGTGACCTGCCGCAGCGGCCAGGCCTCGGCCGACGCCGCCAAGCGCCTGAAGAAGGCCGGCTTCGAGCACGTCTACTGGCTCGACGGCGGCGTCCAGGCCTGGCAGCAGGCCGACCTGCCGCTGGTCAAGGGCCGCGCGTAGGGCGGGCTCAAGCCCGTCATCCCGCCGCCGCAGTTGGCGAGGAATCGCGGCTGTGAATCGGCATCCCACCCACCGGGAAGCTGAGCATGGCGATGGCGGGCTGAAGCCCGCCGTATATCGAGATCGCGCCCGGCCCCCTTGCGACGCGCGTGCGTGCCCCCAAGACCTTGGAGCGGCTGCGCAAAAAGTCGCGTGCCATAATCGATTTCTTTCCTGTTCCTACCTGAGTTTCCCACCCGAATTCGCTGGAGTTACGAGATGTCCGAAGAAAACGTCAACGGCGCGCTGGCGCCGACCGAAGCGGCCGACAACGCCGGCCCCGCGTTCACGGTCGAGAAGCTGTACGTCAAGGACGTTTCCTTCGAGGTGCCCGGCGCCCCGGCGGTGTTCAACGAGCAGCTGCAGCCGCAGTTGCAGATGAACCTCAACCAGAGCGTGCAGCGCCTCAACGACAACGCCTACGAGGTCGTGCTCGGCATCACCCTGACCTGCAATGCCGACGACAAGCCGATGTACCTGGTCGAGGTGAAGCAGGCTGGCGTGTTCGGCCTGAGCGGCTTCGATGCGGCCACCCTCGACGGCATGCTCGGCACCCACTGCCCGAACGTGCTGTACCCGTACGCGCGCCAGCTGATCAGCGAGCTGATCCAGGCCGGCGGCTTCCCGCCGTTCTTCCTGCAGCCGATCAACTTCGACGCGCTGTACGCCGAAGGCCTGCGCCAGCGCAGCGCGCAGCAGCCCGAAGGCGGCCTGGCCGACGCCGAGACCGCCGGCAACGCCTGAGTCGTGCCGCGGAGCCAGCGCATGACCCAGGGCAGCGACGCGCCGTCCGATCCGCCAGCCGCGGCCAAGCCGCGGGTGGCGGTGCTCGGGGCCGGCTCGTGGGGCACCGCGCTGGCCGCGTTGATCGCCCGCCACGGCCACCCGGCCGTGCTCTGGGGCCGCGACGCGGCCGCGATCGCGGCCATTGAGCAACAGCACCAGAACCCGCGCTACCTGCCGGGCATCGAGTTGCCGGCCTCCCTGCGCGCGACCACCGACCTGGCCCAGGCGCTGCACGGCGCCGACCTGGTGCTGGTGGTGGTGCCCTCGCACGCGTTCGCCGAAACCCTGCATGCACTCGCGCCGCACCGGCCGGCCCGCGCCGGCGTGGCCTGGGCGACCAAGGGCTTCGAACCGGGCAGTGGCCGCTTCCTGCACGAAGTCGCTGCTGAAGTACTCGGCGACGGCGTGCCGCTGGCGGTGGTCACCGGCCCCTCGTTCGCCAAGGAAGTCGCGATCGGCCTGCCGACCGCGCTGACCGTGCATTCCGACGACGCCGGTTTCGCGCAGGCCGTCGCCGACGTGCTGCACGGGCCCAGTTTCCGCGCCTACACCGGGGACGACATGCTCGGCGCCGAGCTCGGCGGGGCGATGAAGAACGTGCTCGCGGTCGCGACCGGCGTCGCCGACGGCATGCAGCTGGGCCTCAATGCCCGCGCCGGCCTGATCACCCGCGGCCTCAACGAGATGCTGCGGCTCAACCAGGCGATCGGCGGCCAGCCGGAAACGCTGATGGGCCTGGCCGGGCTCGGCGACCTGGTGCTGACCTGCACCGGCGACCTGTCGCGCAACCGCCGGCTCGGCCTTGCGCTCGGCCGAGGCCAGTCGATCGCCGAGGCGGTCGCGCAGATCGGCCAGGTGGTCGAGTCGGTGCAGACCGCCGACGAGGTCATGCGCCAGGCCGACCGCCACGGCATCGAACTGCCGATCTCCAAGGCGGTGCAGGCGGTGCTGCACGGCGCGATCACCCCGGTCGATGCACTGCGCCAGCTGCTCGCGCGCGAGCAGAAACCCGAGTACCCGGCCGAGCTGTTTGGCTGAGGCTGGTGACAAGTTGTAGATCCGGGCCTGCCCGGATCGCTCGTCAACAGCATCCGGGCAGGCCCGGATCTACAAAAAAGCCCGGCCGAAGCCGGGCTTTTTCTTGTCACTGACGCGCTCGATCAGAAGCTGGCGCGCACGCCGAACCGGTACTGGGTGGTGTCTTCGATGAACTCGACTTCGCCAACCAGGCCCCAGGTCGGGCTGAACTGGAACTGGCCGCCGAGGGTGCCGACAAAGCCACCTTCGAAATCGCCGCCGTCGAGGTAGCCGGCCTTGACCCAACCTTCCAGCGGCGCCGCCATCCGGCCGCGCAGGCCGATGCTCGCGCGGCCGCCGTTGAAGCTCTCGCCATCCGAGCCGAAGCCGCGCACGTCGACATCGACGTCCTGGCGCAGCCAGGCCAGTTCGGCGAGGAAATCGACGTTCTCGGCCATGGCCGTGTGGTAGCCCAGGCCGAGCTCCGACTGGGTGATCTCGACGTCGACCGGGGTGCCGAACACGCTGGCGTCGACTTCCTCGGTCACGCGGCTGACGCCGCCGAACACGTTGAAGCTGGGGCTGATCGCGCCCGAGCCACGCACGAAGCCGCCGTCGCCTTCCGGGTTGTTGAAGTCATCGTCGTTGATATGGGTCTTGGCATAGCCGCCCTCGACGTAGGTGTAGCTGAGTTCGCCGGCGGTCGCGGCGAACGGTGCGGCGGCCAGCATGGCGGCCAACACGAACTGCTTCTTCATGAAATCCCCTGATCCTGTGGTTGGACTACCCGCATCGAAGTCGACGCGGCGCGCGACCTTAGCCCAATCGTCCTGCCGTCACAATGAGAAAAAGGTCACAAAAAAAGCCCGGCCGAAGCCGGGCTTGGGTGTCGCGGAAGCGCTGGATCAGAAGCTCGCGCGCACGCCGACCAGGTACTTGCTGACGTCGTCGCCGGCTTCAATCTCGCCCACCACGCCCCAAGTCGGGTTGAACTTGAACTGCGCGCCCACGGTGCCGGAGAAGTCGCCGTCGAAGTCGCCGCCGTCGGTATAGCTGCCCTTGACGTAGCCTTCGAAGTTGTCGGCCAGCAGGCCGCGGACGCCCACGCTGACGCGGCCGCCGGCGGCATCGTCGGAACCGAAGCCGTCGAACTCAACCTCCTGGCGCAGGTAGCTGACTTCGGTGACCAGGTCGGCGCGGTCGCTCAGGCCGTGCCGGTAGCCCAGGCCGAACTGCAGCTCGCTGAAATCGACGTCCATGCTGTAGTCGTCGTTGCTGACGTTGCCGTAGCCGCCGAGCAGGTAGAGCGACTCGCTGATCGCGGCCGAGCCACGGATCTGGAAGCCGTCGAAGTCGATCTCGCCGGCCAGCGCAGCGCCGGTGTCGATCTCGACGTTGGCGTAGCCGCCCTCGATGTAGGTGTAGTTGAGCTCGCCGGCGGAGGCGGCGAACGGTGCGGCGGCCAGCAGCAGGGCGAGCGTCAGATGCTTCTTCATGGAATCCCCAAGAGTTGGATGGTGCAAAGCCGGAAAGCGGCCGGCGCACACTAACGAAACTTTCACAAAAATGTAAAGAAGGCGTGAAGCAATCTGCGGCATTCGTTCAGGAAGACGCGTTGCAGGCAAAAAAAGCCCGGCCGGAGCCGGGCTTTACATCGCGAAGTTCGGGGGAGAGAGAGATCGCGATTGGTACTGCTATTGCTTAGAACGTGACGCGCGGGCCGATGAAGTACTGGGTGTCGCCGTCGGCGAACTTGACGTCACCGGTCAGGCCCCAGGTCTGGTTGAACTTCACCTGGGCGCCAACGCGGCCGTAGAAGTCGCCTTCGCGATCGTTGCCGTTGAAGTCGTCGCCGTCTTCGAAGCCGGCCAGGGCGTAGCCCTCGAAGTTCGGGGTCAGCGCGCCGCGCACGCCGGCTTCGACGCTGTAGCCGTCGGCTTCGATGTCGTTACCGAAGATGTCCTGGCCGGCATCGATCTTCTCGTAGGCGACGCGGGTCACCAGGTCCGCGCGCGGCGAGATCTCGTGGTTGTAGCCCAGGCCGACGCGCCACTGGTCGAAATCGATGTCGGTGTCTTCGATCTCCTGGTTGCTGTAGCCGCCGAACAGGTGGAAGTTCGGGGCGATCGCACCGGAGCCGTTGATCGCGAAACCGTCGGCATCGGCGCCGTCGGTGCTGGTCGCGGCGTAACCGCCGTCGACGTAGGTGTAGGAGATGCCTTCGGCGGCAGAAGCGGCGAACGGCAGGGCGGCCATCAGGGTCAGGGCAAGCAAGGAACGCTTCATAAGGTCTCAGCCTCTTTTGGTTTTGGTGGCCCGGTACGGCGCCTCGGGGTGGGGCGCGTTAAGTTCCGGTTAGCGCAGTATCCGCAGCCGACCCAAATCCCGGCTGAATAGTGAACTCAAAAGTACAGGAACTAACCCGCAGCTGAACGGTCGCGGCGGAATTCACGACGCCGTGATGGCGGCACCGGCCAGTCAGGCACCGCCGGCGAAACTGCACTGGCGCCACGCCTCGAACACCACCACCGCGACCGCGTTGGATAGGTTGAGGCTGCGGTTGTCGGGGCGCATCGGCAGGCGCAGGCGCTGGGCGGCGGGGACCGCGTTGAGCACCGCCTCGGGCAGGCCGCGGGTCTCCGGGCCAAACAAGAACGCGTCGCCGGCGGCGTAGGCCGGGCGGTCGTGGCGCACCGTGCCGCGGGTGCTGAGCGCGAACAGCCGCGGTGGCGCGATCGTCGCCAGCGCCAGTTCGAAGCTGTCGTGGACCTGCACGCTCGCGTACTCATGGTAGTCCAGCCCGGCGCGGCGCAGCTGCTTGTCCTCGAGGCTGAAGCCCAGCGGACGCACCAGGTGCAGGCGCGCGCCGGCGTTCGCGCACAGGCGGATCACGTTGCCGGTGTTGGGCGGGATCTCGGGCTGGTAGAGGATGACGTCGAACATTGGGACATTATCCTCGCGTCGCACTTGGCTCCCTCCCTTGCGAAGCAGGGGAGGGTTGGGGAGGGGTTTCAGCCGGAGCCTGCGTTATTCCCAGGCACGCGAAGTAAGGAGCACCCCCTCCCTACCGTGCGGCCCGCAGGTACAGCATGGGGTCATTCGGCGGCCGGCAAGCCGATGGCTTGCAAGCGGGTCTCCTCATCCCCCTGCGAAGTGCGCAATGGGAGGGGTCTGGAGAGCACCATCGTCTCCATCACCACGGCAGCGATTGTCCGTCGTGGTCGAGGAAGCGGCCGCTGTCGGCGAGCGTCGCCGCGTCGATCACCTGCAGCAGCGACGCCACCGCCTGGGTCGCGCTCAGCGGCGCGCCGGCGCCGCCCATCTCGGTCTGCACCCAGCCGGGGTTGAGCGCGAGCACCACGATCCCGCGCTCGCGCAGGCCGTGCGCGAGCAGCGCGCTGGCCATGTTCTGCGCGGCCTTGGAGATCGCGTAGCTGGGCGTGCGGAACGCCTCGAGTTCGGCGATCGAGCCCCAGCGCGAGGACAGGTTCGCGACCTTCGCACCGTCGGCGAGCAGCGGCGCGAGCGCCTGGCTCAGCAGGAACGGGCCGGTGGCGTTGGTGTGCAGGCTGTCGTCGAGGTTGGCCGCCGGCACCGCGCCGAAGCGCTCGCCCGAGTGGAGCACCCCGGCGTTGTTGACCAGCAGGTCGAGGCCGTCGCAGACCAGCGGCAGTTCGGCCACCAACGCGGCGCGTGACTTCGCGTCGGCGACATCCAGCGGCAGCAGGTGCAGGCGGCCGGGGTGGTCGCCGGCGAGCTGGTTGAGCGCGTGCGCGCGCCCGGGTTGGCGGCAGGCGGCGACCACGCGCTCGCCACGGGCGAGCAACTGGCGGCAGAACTCGAGGCCGAGGCCGCGGTTGGCGCCGGTGACCAGGCTGCGATGGGCGGGCATGCGGCACCTCGGCGGCGGGGCGGGCGCCCAGTGTAAGCAGCGCCTGCGGCCGCGCCCGTCATGGGGGACTTGTGGCCTAGTGTCCGGGCCGCTGGGCGTCGCTACGATGGCTGGTCGCCCGCACCCAGTCCGGGCCGCCATCACGCGCGCGCGCATCGCGCCAGCCAGGAGTCCTTCCATGTCCGCAGCTTCCACCCCGCGCGCCGCCGCGCTTGCCTTGGCCCTCGCGACTGCGATCGGCGGTTTCGCGTTCGCGCCGACCGTCGCGGTCGCCGCGCCCGGCACCGGCAAGGCCGCCGCCAGCAGCATCGAGATCCCGTTCGAGGAGTTCACCCTGCCCAACGGCCTGCGCGTGATCGTGCACACCGACCGCAAGGCGCCGATCGTCGCGGTCAACCTGTGGTACCACGTCGGCAGCAAGAACGAGCAGCCTGGCCGCACCGGCTTCGCGCACCTGTTCGAGCACCTGATGTTCAACGGCTCGGAGAACCACCGCGACGAGTTCTTCGCGCCGTTCGAGCTGGTCGGCGTCACCGACCAGAACGGCACCACCAACCAGGACCGCACCAACTACTTCCAGAACGTGCCGACCACCGCGCTCGACATGGCGCTGTGGATGGAGTCCGACCGCATGGGCCACCTGCTCGGCGCGATCGACCAGAAGACCCTCGACGAGCAGCGCGGCGTGGTCCAGAACGAGAAGCGCCAGGGCGAGAACCAGCCCTACGGCCGCCGCATCACCGCGCGGATCTTCGAGGCGCTGTACCCGGTCGGGCATCCGTACCACTGGCAGACGATCGGCTCGATGGCCGACCTCGACGCCGCCGCGCTCGACGACGTCAAGACCTGGTTCAAGAGCTGGTACGGCCCGAACAACGCCGTCCTGGTGCTGGCCGGCGACATCGACGCCAAGACCGCGAAGGAAAAGGCCCTGCGTTACTTCGGCGACATCCCGGCCAGCGCCACGCTCAAGGACATGCCGACCCAGATTCCCAAGCGCAGCCAGGACACGCGCGAGATCGTGCCCGACCGCGTGCCGCAGGTGCGCATCTACCGCGCCTGGCCGGTGGCCGAGAACGGCAGCCAGGACAGCACCTTGCTGACCCTGCTGAGCCAGGTGCTCGGCGGCAGCGCCTCGTCGCGCCTGGACACCCGCTTGGTGCACGGCGACAAGCTGGCCGACAGTGTCGGCACGCACGCCTGGAACAGCGAGATCAGCGGCACCTTCTTCATCACTGCCGACGTCAAGCAGGGCGTCGATGCGGCGAAGGTCGAGCAGATCCTCGATGAGGAATTGCAGCGTCTGCTGCGCGAAGGCCCGACCGCGGCCGAACTCGAGCAGGCCAAGACCGCGATCCGTGCCGACTTCGTGCGCGGCATCGAGCGCATCGGCGGTTTCGGCGGCAAGTCCGACGTGCTGGCCGAATGCGCGGTCTACAGCGGCACGCCGGATTGCTACCGCGAGGAACTCGCCACGCTGATGAACGCGACCCCGGCCAGCGTGCAAGCGGCCGGCAGGAAGTGGCTCGGCACCGGTTCGCACACGCTGACCGTGCAGCCCGGCGACAAGCCGGCCTCGTCGCTGCCCGAATCGGTCGCGGCCGCGCCGGCCACCGCGCCGGCGGCGATCCCGCCGGTCGACCCGAAGTTCAAGACGGTGAAGTCCGACGTCGACCGCAGCGCCGGCGTGCCGAAGACCGCCAGCTTCCCCGACCTGAAGTTCCCGGCGCCGCAACGCGCCACGCTGTCCAACGGCATGCAGGTCGCGCTGGTCGAGCGTCACGAGGTGCCGGTGGTGCAGCTGGTGATGGAGTTCCCGGGCGGCTACAGCGCTGACATCGGCAAGAAGCTCGGCACCGCCAGCTTCACCATGGCGATGCTCGACGAGGGCGCCGGCGACTACGGCGCGCTGCAACTGGCCGCGCGCAAGGAGGCATTGGGTGCCGAGTTGTCCGCCAGCGCCGGCCTCGACAGCGCGTCGATCAGCCTGTCCGCGTTGACCGACAAGCTTGGCCCGTCGCTGGACCTGATGGCCGACGTGGCCCGCCGCCCGACCTTCGACGCGGCCGAGTTCGAGCGCGTGCGCGCGCAGTGGCTGGCCGGCATCAAGCAGGAAAAGGCGCGGCCGCAGACCGCCGCGCTGCGCGTGCTGCCGCCGCTGCTGTACGGCGAGGGCCACGCCTACGCGATCCCGTTCACCGGTTCGGGCACCGAGGCCTCGATCGCCTCGCTGACCCGCGACGACCTGGTCGCGTTCCACCGCAACTGGCTGCAGCCGGAACAGGCGCGGATCGTGGTGGTCGGAGACACCACCCTGGCGCAGATCCTGCCGCAGCTCGAACAGCGTTTCGGCGACTGGAAGGCCCCGGCCGACGCGCCGCAACTGCCGGCCGTGGCCACCGTCGCGCGCCCGCAGGCACCGCGCGTGTTCCTGGTCGACCAGCCCGGCGCGATCCAGTCCAACCTCTACGTCGGACAAGTGGTGCCGCCGACCGGCGACGCCGGCACGATCGATTTCGACTTCGCCAACGGCGTGCTCGGCGGCGAGTTCAGCTCGCGCCTCAACATGAACCTGCGCGAGGACAAGCACTGGGCCTACGGCTCCTACAGCGGCGCCACCAACGCCAAGGGCCAGCGCCCGTGGATCGCGTCGGCGGCGGTGCAGAGCGACAAGACGGTCGAGTCGATCGCCGAGCTTAAGCGCGAGATCACCGCGTTCGCCGCCGGCCAGACCGCGGTGACCGAGGCCGAAGTCGCCAAGATCAAGGCGAGTAACACGTTGAGCCTGCCCGGTGGCTACGAGACCGCCTCGGCCGTGCTCGCCCAGGTCGCCGGCAACCTGCGCTACGGCCGCCCGGACGACTACATCCTGCAGTACAAGGCCCGCAACGAGGCGATGACCGCGGCCCAGGCGCAGGCCGCAGCCAAGGTCATCGACCCGAACGCGGTCACCTGGGTGGTGGTCGGCGACCTGTCCAAGATCGAGGCGCCGGTGCGCGCGCTGAACCTGGGCGTGGTGCAGGTGCTCGACGCCGACGGCAAGCCGGTGGTGGGCAAGACCGCGGCGAAGTAGGCGCCGCTTCCCTTCGTGCAGCGCAGGGAACGGCCAGCCGCGCCCTCGCCTGCGAAGCCGGGGAGAGGTGCTTTTCGCGCCGCGTGGCGAATCCAAAGCACCCCCTCCCAACCTCCCCCTGCGCTACGCGCAAGGGGAGGGGCGAGAGGCGTTGCGCTGCGCGCTAGCGGGCGCAGCGATCGCCGGCTTCTGGCTTCTGGCTCCCTCCCTTGCGAAGCAGGGGAGGGTTGGGGAGGGGTGCTCTTGCCCTTTGCTTCATTCATGCGCACGCAGCCACAATCGGGTGCGTTCTTTCTTTTCTGCGTCGCTTCGTCGGGATCCCCATGCGCAAACTTCTCCTCGGTTTCTCGCTCGCCGTCCTCGCCAGCGGTTGCACCTGGGTGCACATGGCGCCCGGCGCCAGCGCGGTGCGGGTGCTCGGCCCCGGCGCCGCGCCGAGCGGCTGCGAAAAGCGCGGCGAGATCGCGGTATCGGTCAAGGACTCCATCGCCTTCTACGAGCGCAACGACCTGCGCGTGCGCGAGGAACTGGAAACTCTCGCCCGCAACGAGGCGCCGGGGCTGGAGGCCGACACCATCCAGCCGTTGGCCGCACCGGCCGACGGCGAGCAGCGCTTCGGCGCGTGGCGCTGCGGCGCGCGCGTGGCGCTGGCCGCGCCGGTGCGAAACCCGGACAGCGCCGCCCAAACCTACCCGGTGCGCCACTAGCGCCCGACCCGATCGGTGGCGGGCTGCACCCTCACCCAAGCGGGCCGGGCGGGTAACCGGTTCAGGATTTCCGGACCTTCTAGGCCCATGCAGGCGCCCCCGATCGCCTGAACCGCTCAGTCGCGAGGCAGTCCCGGCGGATGCGGGCGACCCGCTAAAACGTTAAGCTTTTGTGTTCTCACGCCACCGGTTCGCCGCCCATGCTGTTCCAACACGTCGCCATCGCCGGCCTCGCCCACATCGACGCGCCGCGTCGTCTGAGCACCGACGAGATCAACGAGCGGCTGCAGCCGACGCTCGACCGCCTCGGCATCAAGGTCGACGTGCTCAAGGACATCGCCGGCATCCACGCCCGCCGCCTGTGGGACGACGACAGCGTGCTGTCCTCCGACGTCGCCACCCTGGCCGCGATCAAGGCGCTGGCCGATGCCGGCATCGCGCCCGACCGCGTCGGCCTGCTGGTCAACACCTCGGTCAGCCGCGACTACCTGGAACCGTCCACCGCCAGCATCGTCAGCGGCAACCTGGGCCTGTCCGAGCTGTGCCAGAACTTCGACGTCACCAACGCCTGCCTGGCCTTCATCAACGGCATGGACATCGCCAGTCGCATGATCGAGCGCGGCGAGATCGAGTACGCGCTGATCGTCGACGGCGAGACCGCCGGCCTGGCCTACGAGAAGACCCTCGAGCGCCTGACCGCGCCCGATGTCACCGAGGAGGCGTTCCGCAACGAGCTCGCCACCCTGACCCTGGGCTGCGGCGCCGCGGCGATGGTCATGGCCCGCACCGAGCTGGCGCCGGGCGCGCCGCGCTACCGCGGCGGCGTCACCCGCGCCGCCACGCAGTGGAATGGCCTGTGCCGCGGCAACCTCGACCGCATGGTCACCGACACCAAGATGCTGCTGATCGAGGGCCTCAAGCTCGCGCAGAGCACCTGGATCGCGGCCAAGAGCGCGCTGGGTTGGGTCGCCGACGAACTCGACGAATTCGTGATCCACCAGGTCTCGCAGGTCCACACCAACGCCTTCATCAAGGCGTTCGGCATCGACAAGAAGAAGGTGCTCACGATCTTCGGCGAGCACGGCAACATCGGCCCGGCCTCGGTGCCGATCGTGCTGAGCAAGCTGCGCGAAATGGGCCGCCTCAAGCGCGGTGACCGGGTCGCGTTGCTCGGCATCGGTTCGGGCCTGAACTGCTCGATGGCCGAGGTCGTCTGGTGAGTCGAGACTGCGGCGCCGGACCACAGCCAGCGCGCTAGCGCGCCAGCGCGACAACGAAAAGCCCGGACACTCGCGTGCCCGGGCTTTTTCATGGACGACGGTGCGGACTCAGCGGCGGACCGGGGCCGGGCAGGCCGGGTCCTGGCCGGCATGGTTCGCGCAGACCTTCTGCCGGCACGCCAGCCCCTGGCGGGTATTGGCGCGCGGGCATTGCCGCAGCTTGGCCTGGATCTGGCCCGAGCGTTCGGTGTCGATTGCCGGTGTGGCCCCGGCCGCCGCCGCACGGTTCGAGCGCAGCGCACGGGCGCCGGCCACCGCGGTCGCGGTCGCCGCCTGGCTGTCGCGGTCGCGCACCTGGCGCACCAGCGAGTCGAGCGCGTCCTGGTCGCTCCCGGCCTGCGGCCGCTGCAGCACCGAGAACGGCGCCGGATCGGCGCGCGCCGGCGTCGCCGCGACCGGCGGTGCGCTGTTGCGCTGTTCGATGTTCTTCAACAAGGTCGCCAGCAGGTCTTCGTCGCCGCTGCGTTTGCTGGTCGCGGAAGCAAGCGCGGGCTTGGGGGGCGCGGCGCTGGCACTGGCGGTGGGTTGGGCGCGTAACGCGAGGGGACGCGACGCCGGTTTAATCGACGGGGGATTCGCCGGGCGCGACGCGACGGCCGCCGTTGCGGATGGCGCTGCGGCGGCGAATGGATTGTCCGCGGCGGAACGGGCCGTCGTTGCGCCGTCGGTTTCGTTGGTCGGCGTGTCATCGGCCGCGACGATCATCGCCGCGTCGGGCGCAGCGGCTGCAGACCTCGGAACGCTCGCAGCCGGCACGGGCAGGCCGGGTATTTCGATCTGAGCGACCGACATGTCTTGTCCGGCGCTGTCTTCGGCGCGTCCGCCGAACCACCAGAACCCCGCCAGCAGCGCCACCACGGCCACGCCCGATGCCAGCAGCAACGGGCGCGGCTTGCGCACGCGAGCCGGGCCGCGCCGTGGGGCGCGGTTTTCCATGTCTGCTAAAATTCGCGGCGCCAAGGGGGCGGCGGAACGGTCTTCGCCGCCGCTCAACAGGCTGGGGCGATGGGGCTTGGCGTCTTGCCGATCCACGTGGACTCCTTCCTTGTCCGGCATGTCCAGTCCGGCTTCGGCCGGACCTGCGTGCGCCTGCATTCTGAACACGCGGTCGCGGCGCCGTCAATTCTCGATACCAGGGACGGTATGTGGTGATTGCAGTGGCGGTGGCGGTTTTCTTTGGGTTGATGTCGGCCGCCGCCTGGCTGCTGCTGTTCCCGGCCGCGCGCGACAGCGCCGCGGCCGGCATCGGCCGGCTGCGCGCGCGGCTGGCGACGATCGGCAGCCGCGTGCAGGCCCGGGCCAGCATCCGCGCCCACGATTCCTCGCCCTCGGTTCGCCACGCCGGCGCGCGCGCATGGCGCGGGTTCTCGCGCCACCGCGCCCTGCTGGTCGGCGGCGCCCTGCTGCTGGTGCTGCCGCCACTGCTGGTCTTGCAACTGCGGCAGAAACCCGAGCTGGAAAGCTACGAAGCCACCGAGCTGGCGGTGTCCAACCCGCAGATCCTCGAACTGCTGCGCGGCGAGCGCTTGGTGCCGCCGCCGGAGCTGCCGCCGGAGGTGTTCGTCGCCGCTGAAGCGGTGTTGCTGGAGATGGGCCCGGCGGCGGTCGCGCCCGAACGCATCGTCAGCGCCGACCGCAAGTGGGACCGGATCGACGCCGCGTTCCAGCAGCGCGTGCTGGCCGTGTACCAGGTGATGCGCGAGCAGTACGGCTACGAGATGGTGCTGGTCGAGGGCTACCGCAGCCCGCAGCGGCAGGCCGAGCTGGCGCGCAAGGGCCGCGGCACCACCCGAGCCGGCGCCGGCCAGAGCTGCCACCAGTACGGCCTGGCGGTCGACAGCGCGCCGCTGCGCGACGGCAAGCTGCAGTGGGACATGCAAGACCCGTGGACCCGTCGCGGCTACTTCCTGTACGGGGAACTGGCGCAACAGGCCGGGCTGGAGTGGGGCGGCGCCTGGCGCAGCCTCAAGGACTACGTGCATCTGGAATCCAAGCACGCGTGCCGTGCCGCCCGGCGCGCCGCGCGCGCCGGCTGATTGCGGCGGTCCGCTCCGGCCAGGCGCACGGGGGCGGGTGCGCTCGTCGCGCCAGTCCTGCTATCGTCGCGTCCGGCGTCAGGAAGCGCCCGCCCGCAAGGGTTTTTTCAGCCAGGGAGCACGGCCGTGTCAAAACCCTTCATCGTCCTGGGCGACAAGACCGATCACGGCGGCGTGGTGGTGTCGGTCGGCGCGCAGACCGACATCGCCGGCAAGCTGGTCGCGCGCGTCGGCGACCAGGCCACCTGCCCGAAGTGCAAGGGCGTGTTCCCGATCGCCGCCGGCGACCCCACGATCCTCATCGACGGCCAGCCGGTCGCGCGCCACGGCGACAAGACCGCGTGCGGCGCGACGTTGATCTCGGCGCAGGTGCAGGTCTTCGTCGGCTGAGGCGCAGGAACCATGGATGGTGATGAGCACGATGTTGCCGACGCCCGGAGCGAGGGCATGAGCCGATGAAGGCCGCGACGGTGCTGCGACGGACCGCGGCCGCGCTGCTGGTGTTCGCGCTGGTCTGGTGCGCGGTGGTGCTGGTGTGGCGCGCGCGCGCGATCAGCCCCAGTGCGGGCGATATCGGCCTGTACCTGGTCGCGTTGCCGTTGGGCCTGGTCGGCTCGTACTGGCTGCTGCGTTGGGGGCTCGACACGCGCCGAGCCAAGCAGGCCGCGACCGCCGAAGGCGCCGCGCTCGCCGGCACCGACGGCAGCGAACCGGCGCAGGTTGACCATCAGTTGCACGTGCTGGCCAGCGCGTTGCTGCTGCGGGCCGGTGCCAACGCCGACGAGGTCGCGCAGGCACTGGTCGAGCCGCAGCGCCCGTCGCTGCACCCGACGTTGAAGAACGACGCCGGCATGCCGGTGTTCGTCGCGTCGGTCGAGGGCCTCGAGCCCGATCCCGTGGCCGACGCCTTGCGCGCGGTGCTGGCTGACGGCGCGGACTTCGAGCAGCTGTTCGCCGAGGAGCCGCAACGCGCGCTGGCGTTGCTCGATCCTGTCGCCGAGGAACTGTTGCTGGTCGCGCTGCCGCCGGTCGACGAGGCGTTCGACCCGTACGCCGCGCCGAAGCCGCGTCCTGCCGGCCGCGGCGTGCTGCGCGTGCGCGTGCTGCTGCCGTCGGCGTGGCCGGCGCCGGCGCGTCAGGCCACCGCCGACTGGTTGCAGGCCAAGGCGACCGCGATCGGTTACCTCGCCGACGATATCCGCGTCGAAGCACTGCCGGTCGCGCAGCCCGGCGAGGTCTGGCGACTGCTCGACCATCTCGCCCAAGCGCAGGCGCGCGCCTCGCTCGATGACGGCGTGCCCGCCGATGGCGCGCACGACCGCCACCTGCTGCTCGCCGCGCACTCGCTGGTCGGCGAGCACAGCATCGAGCAGCTCGGCGAACGCCGGCAGTTGCTCGGCAGCGGCCACCCCGAAGGCCTGGTGCCCGGCGAAGGCGCGGCCGGCGTGCTGCTGTCCGGCCCGGTGCTGGCCATCGACCCCGACGCGCCCGCGCCGCTGCGCCTGCACCGCGTGGCCCACGGCGCCTCGCACGCCGACCCGCACAGCCGCGCCGCGGTGCGCCACGCCAGCGAGCTGCTGCAACGCGCGCTGGCGCTGTCGGCGCAGGCCGGCGACGGCATCGCCACCGTCGCCAGCGACGCCGACCACCGCCCGAGCCGCGCGGTCGAGATCGCCGGCGCGGTCTCGGCGGTGCTGCCCGAACTCGACCCGGTGCAGCACTGCCGCCACCTCGGCCTGGCCTGCGGCGAGCTCGGTGCGGTCGCACCGGTTGCGCTGCTCGCGCTGGCCGCCGCGCAGTGCGCGCACGACGCCGCGCCGGTGCTGGCGATGGCCCTGGCCGACGCGCACGCGCGCGCCGCATTCGTGGTCTCGCCGCTGCCGGTGGCGGTCGAGCCACTCCCATTTTCCCCCGACCAGCAGGCCGTCGCGCCTGCGGTTCCCGCTTGACGATATGGACGTTTCGGCATGAGCAGTCTCTGGTACCAACTTCGCTACTGGCTGACCGACTACCGCGTGGTCGCCGCGATCGGCCTGGCCGCGGTGGCCGCGGTCGCGTACTTCGGCAAGGACAAGCTGATGGCGATGGGCGGCTGGGCGCTGGTGCTCGTGGTGCTCGCGCTGCTGGTGTGGCTGCTGGTCACGATCGTGCGCCGGGTGCTCGCGCACCGCGCCGCCAAGCGCCTGGACGCGATGGTCGCGACCCAGGCGGACCTTGCCGTGGCCAGCGCCAAACCCGCCGCGCGCGCCGACGCCGAGGTGCTGCGTGAGCGCATGCACGAGGCGGTCAAGGCGATCAAGTCGTCCAAGCTTGGCCAGATGAAGGGCAGCGCCGCGCTGTACGAGCTGCCGTGGTACGTCATCATCGGCAACCCGGCCGCCGGCAAGAGCACCGCGATCCTCAACTCGGGCCTGCGCTTCCCGTTCGAGGACAACCGCAGCAACGTGATCCACGGCCTCGGCGGCACTCGCAACTGCGACTGGTACTTCACCACCGAAGGCATCGTGCTCGACACCGCCGGCCGCTACACGGTTAGCGCCGAGGACCGCCTCGAGTGGCTGACCTTCCTCGACCTGCTCAAGAAAAACCGCCCGCGCGCACCGATCAACGGCGTGATCATCGCCGCCTCGATCGCCGAGCTGTCCGGCAGCAAGCCCGAATTCGCGATCGACCTGGCCAAGAACCTGCGCCAGCGCGTGCAGGAACTGACCGAGCGGCTGGAGGTGTTCGCGCCGGTGTACGTGGTGTTCACCAAGGCCGACCTGATCGCCGGCTTCAACGATTTCTTCCAGGGTCTGGATCCGTCCGAGCGCGAGAACGTCTGGGGCGCGACCCTGCCGTTCGATCCCGCGGGCGCCAGCGACGCGCTGGCCGCGTTCGACGCGCATTTCGACGAGCTGTCCGACGGCCTCAAGGAAATGAGCCTGGCACAGATGGCGATGCACCGCGGCCGCGAAGTCGCGCCCGGCCTGCTGACCCTGCCGATGGAATTCGCCGGCATCAAGCCGGCGCTGCGCACCTTCATCGCGACCCTGTTCGAGGAAAACCCCTACCAGTTCAAGCCGGTGTTCCGCGGCTTCTACTTCACCTCCGCGCTGCAGGAAGGCGTGTCGGCGCAGCACGCGTCCGAACGCGTCGCGCGCCAGTTCGCGCTCGCGCCGCGCGGCGCGCAGGCGCCCGAGCGGCATCCGGCGGCGGCCAGCGGCCACTTCCTGCTCGGCCTGTTCCGCAAGGTGATCTTTGCCGACAAGCAGCTGGTGCGGCAGTACTCCAGCCCGAACCGCAACAAGCTGCGCTACGCCGCGTTCCTGGGTTCGATCGCGCTGCTCGCGATTGTGCTGACCGGCTGGACCTGGTCGTACACCGGTAACCAGCAGCTGGTCGCCAACGTCAGTGCCGACCTCGACAAGGCGGTGGCGATGCAGAAGGACCGCGTCGACCTGCAATCGCGGGTCGAGGCGCTGCTGATCGTGCAGGATCGCATGCAGCAGCTCGAGCGCTACCGCGACGACCACCCGCTGAGCCTGGGCCTGGGCCTGTACCAGGGCGACAAGCTCGAGACCAAGTTGCGCGCCGAATACTTCGGCGGCATGCGCCAGCTGATGCTGGCGCCGGTCAGCGCCAAGCTCGAGAGCTACCTGGCCGACGTGGTCGCGCACCGCGGCGAGCTCAAGCCGATCGCGGCCACCGACGCCGGCGCTGACGGCAACGCCGCCACGCCCGCGCAGTCGACCGCGTCGCTGTACCAGGACGCCGCGCCGACCGACACCGACGCGGCCTACAACGCGCTCAAGACCTACCTGATGCTCGGCGACCGCGCGCGCGTCGAGTCGGCGCACCTCAACGACCAGCTGACCCGCTTCTGGCGCGGCTGGCTCGAGGGCAACCGCGGCACGATGTCGCGCGAGGCGATGCTGCGCGCGGCCGAGCGGCTGATGAGCTTCTACGTCGCGCAAGCCAAACACCCGAGCTGGCCGCAGATCGACCCCAAGTTCAGCCTCGTCGACGACAGCCGCCAGGCCTTGCGCCAGGTGATGAAGGGCACGCCGGCGCAGGACCGCGTGTACGCGATGATCAAGGCCAAGGCCGCGACGCGCTTCGCGCCGATCACCGTCGCCGGCCTGCTCGGCGACGAGCAGGGCAAGGGTTCGGCATTCCAGGAAGGCGTTGCCGGCAGCTACCAGGTCGCCGGCACGTTCTCGCGCGCGGCGTGGGACGACTACGTCAAGGACGCGATCCAGCAGGCCGCCAACGAGGAGCTCAGCAGCACCGACTGGGTGATCGAGGCGACCGTGCAGGACGACCTGACCCTGGCCGGCAGCCCCGAGCACATCGCCAAGGAGCTGACCGCGCTGTACAAGGCCGAATACGCGCGCGAGTGGCGCAAGTTCCTGCTCGGCGTGACGGTCGCCGAGTTCGGCGCGTTCGATCAGGCCGTAGCGCAGATGAACCGCATCGGCGACCCGACCAACTCGCCGCTGCGCAAGCTGCTCGAGGCGGTCAACCGCGAGACCATCTGGGACAACCCGCAGGCCGCGAACCAGACGCTGGGCGCCGCGAAAAAGGGCTTCCTGGCCTGGTTCGAGCGCGTGATCATGCGCCGCAACCACACCGGCATCCCGGTCACGATCAACCCCGACACCGGCAAACCGGTGGCCGTCGCGATGGGCCCGATCGGCAAGGAATTCGAAGGCCTGGCGCGGTTGCTGGTGGCGCGCGAGGGCAGCCCGCCGTTGCTCAACATGTACTTCGACGCGCTGGGCAAGCTGCGCACGCGCCTCAACGCGATCAAGACCCAGGGCGACCCGGGCCCGGGCGCGCGCAAGCTGATGCAGGAGACCCTAGACGGCAGCGGTTCCGAACTGGCCGAAGCGCAGCGCCTGGTCGACGAGCAGATGCTCAACGGCCTCAACGAAGGCCAGCGCCAGGCGCTGCGCCCGCTGCTGATGCGGCCGCTGGTGCAGAGTTTCGCCGCGCTGGTGCGCCCGGCCGAGGGCGAGATCAACCGCACCTGGACCGCGCAGGTGTACCAGCCGTTCCAGGACGGCATCGCGCAGAAGTACCCGTACGCGCCCGACGCCACGGTCGAGGCCGCGCCGGCCGACATCGCCGCGATCTTCGGCCCGGACGGCGCGATCGCGAAGTTCAGCAACGACGCGCTCGGCACGCTGGTGATCCGCCGCGGCAACACCATGACCCCGCAGCGCTGGGCCGAGATCGGCATCAACCTGCGCCCCGAGCTGATGACCGGCTACGCCGGCTGGATCGCGCCGGTCGGCGGCGCGGGCGCCGGCGCAGGTGGCGGCGCAACCGATGCGCGCACCACGATCTTCGAGGTGCTGCCGCTGCCGGCAGCGGGAATGATCAGCGAGTACACGCTGACCATCGACGGCCAGCAGCTGCGCTACCGCAACACGCCGCCGCAGTGGACCACGTTCACCTGGCCGAACCCGCAGGGCACGCCGGGCGTGCGGGTCAGCGCGCTGGGCGCCGACGGCCGCAGCATCGAGGTGCTCAATGTGCCCGGCCAGCAGGGTCTGGCGCGGTTGTTCGACGCCGCGCAGCGCGTGACCAAGGGCCGCGACCACTACCAGCTGACCTGGAACGCGAATGGCGCCTCGGTCGGTGTCGAGCTGCGCATCATCTCGGCCAGTCAGGCCGGCCAGGCGCAATCGACCGGTGCGATGCGCGGGCTGAAGTTGCCCGACGTGGTCGCCGGCGCCGCGCCTGCGGTCGTGGCCCCCGACACGGCGATCGGCGCGACCAGCCCCGCGCCGGCGCCGGCCACCACGGGAGCGCCGTGATGCTCGCCGTCGAGTCCGCGTTGCCGGTCAGCTACTTCGGCAAGCTGCCGTCGCGCGGCGATTTCGTGCGCACCCCGGAAAGCCACCAGCTGATGGTGCTGCTCGACCGCTGGGCCGGCCAGGGCGTCGAACTGCTGGCCCAGGATCCGGACTGGAAGCAGCTCTACGATCGCGCCGCCCCAATGCATTTCGCGTTCCTCGGCTCGCGCAGCAAGCTCGCGATCGGCGGCCACTTCCTGCCCAGCCGCGACGCGTCCGAACGCCGCTTCCCGTTCCTGTCGGCGAGCCGGCTCGAAGTCGCGCAACCGCTGGGCTTCATTACCCGCAGCCCGCTGGCGTTGTCGCGGCTCTGGGCCAGCCTCGCCCGGCTCGGCCAGCACGCGCTGCACGCCGACGACGCCGGCGAGCCGCTGCGCGAACTGGCCGAGAGCCGGATCGCGGTCAACCCCGACCACGCGATGTACGACGCGCCGTTCGCCGACTTCCTCGACATGCAGGACATCGGTTCGCTGCAGGCGCTGCTGCGCGACTCCGGCCACGCCCACGTGCAGCTGAAGTGGCTGCTGCCGGCGCTCGGCCTGCTGCTGCAGCCGGTGCTGACCGGCGGCGCGGCGCGGATCGACAAGGGCCTGGCATTGCCGCTGCCGCGCGACGCGCTGTACCGGCCGCTGGTGGCGGCGTTCTGGCTGGATCTGGTCAGCGGCTTTATCGGCCGCGCCGACTTCGAGCTCGCGATCCTGATCAAGGATGGTGCGAGCAGAAACGTGCACGACGCGCACGACGGTCCCGCACCGGCCCACGGCACCGCCGCCGATGGCAGCCGCCCCGGCGACCGCGCCCCGCAGTTGCTGGTCGGCTTCAACGGCGCCGACGGCCGCATCCTGCAGGCCGCGCTCGACCCGCGCGTCGCCGCCGAACACCTCATCCGCATCGACGACGCCGACTGGGTCGAAGACCACGTCGCCGGCGACTACGCGCTCAACAAGCTCGTCAGCTACCTCGAGCGCGACGCACTGTCGCTGCGCGTCGCCCGCAAGGCGTTCGGCGAAACCTTCCTGGGAACCTGAGCATGCACCGCACCCTGCCCCGATCACTGCCGTTCCGTTCGCTGCTCGCCGCCGGCCTCGGCCTGGCCATCCTCGCCGTGCACGCGCAATCGGTCGCGCCGACCGCGGCGCCGGCCGCCTCGAATTCGCAGCAACCGGTGATCGCCGCCGGCACCGTGCCCGACGAGGCCACCAAGGCCGCGGTGCTCACCCGCCTGCGCGAGCTCTACGGCGCCCAGCGCGTGGTCGACCGGATCGAGGTCGACGCGGTGGTCGCGCCGCCGAACTGGCGCCAGCACGTGGTCGCGATGCTCGACCCCGACCTGCAGCAGGTCTCGACCGGCAAGCTCGAGATCAACGGCAACGCGGTCCGCGTCAGCGGCCAGATCGGCAACGAACTGCAACGCCAGCAGCTGATCAGCGCGCTGGCCACCCGCCTCAACAAGAGCTTCACCGTCGACGGCAACGCGCTGCGGGTCGGCGACGGCGCCAAGCAGAACCTGCTCGACCAGGCGCTGGCCGACCGCATCATCGAATTCCAGAGCGGCAGCGCGACGCTCGCGCCCAGCGGCCAGGCGATCCTCGAGGAGATGGCCGCCGCGCTCAAGCAGATCGGCAACGCGCGCGTGCAGGTGATCGGCCACACCGACGCGGTCGGCGTGCGCGAGGCCAACGTTGCGCTGAGCATGGCCCGCGCGATCGCGGTCAAGGCCTACCTCGAGCAGCGCGGCGTGGCCGCGGCCAACCTCAGCGTGCAGGGCCTCGGCCCCGACCAGCCGATCGCCGACAACGCCACCGCCGACGGCCGCGCGCGCAACCGGCGGATCGAGTTCCGGGTGTTGTAGGCGCGGATTCTTTTGGGTTGTGGAGTCGAGCGCCGAGCAGGCTCGGTGCTACCAAGGTCTCCGCACCTTCTGCTCGTCATTCCTGCGAACGCAGGAATCCAGTGACTTTTCTCGCCATACGCGAGTCGCCGCGCGGAGCCTGCGTTCGCAGGAATGACGAGCGGGGGTTGGTCGCTTGAGCTGATTCGTGCGCGAGTCGTGGTTACTTCGCCAGCCACCGCACCAGCCGATCCACCCGCCCGCGATACGGCGGCTTGAGCCAGTCGCTCGCGGCCAGGCGGCGCTGGCGGAACACCGGCAGCGCCTTGCTGAAGGCATCGAAGCCGGTCTTGCCGTGGATCGCGCCGATGCCGCTGGGGCCGATACCGCCGAACGGCAGGTCGTGCACGCCGAAGTGCACCAGGGTGTCGTTGACGGTGACGCCACCGGCCAGGGTGCCGGCGACGATGCGCTCAATGTCGTCGCCGCGGAAACCGAACGGGTACAGCGCCAGCGGCCGCTCGAGCGCGTTGATGCGGCCGATCGCCTCGTCCAGCGTGCGGTAGGACACGATCGGCAGGATCGGGCCGAAGATCTCGTGGCGCATGACGTCGGCGTCTTGGCCCGGCTCCAGCACCAGCACCGGCGGAAAGATGCGCTGCGCGGCGCGGGCGCGCGCGGTGGCCTCGTCGGCGGCGAACGGTTCTATCACCTCGATATCGCGCGCGTGCGCGTCGTCGATGTAGCCGCGCAGGCGCGCGAACTGGGCGTCGCTGATGATGCGGGTGTAGTCGTCGGTGCTGAATGCGTCGCCGTAGCGCGCGCGCAGTTCGGCCTGCAGCGCCGCGACCAGTTCGTCGCGACGACCCGCGTCGACCAGCACGTAGTCCACGCCGATGCAGGTCTGGCCGGCGTTGAACCACTTGCCGGTCGCGATCCGCGCGGCGGCAAGTTCGGTCGGGAAATCGCTGCACACCAGCGCCGGTGCCTTGCCGCCCAGCTCCAACGTGACCGGGGTCAGGTTGGGCGCGGCCGCGGCCATCACCTTGCGGCCGACCGCGGTCGAGCCGGTGAACAGCAGGTGGTCGAACGGCAGCGCCGCGAACGCCGCCCCGACCTCCGGCCCGCCGAGCGCGACCGCGACCCGCTCGGCCGGGAACACCTCGCCCAGCAACTCGCGCAGGAACGCCGACGTGCGCGGGGTGTGCTCCGACGGCTTGAGGTAGGCGTGGTTGCCGGCCGCGATCGCCGACACCAGCGGCACCAGCGCCAGGTTCACCGGGTAGTTCCACGGCGACAGGATGCCGATCACGCCGACCGGTTCGGGCCGCACCTGCGCGCTGGCCGGCCAGAACTTCCAGCCGACCGCGGCGCGCGTGGGTTTCATCCAGCGGCGCAGGCGCGCGATCGCGTGGTCGATCTCGGACAGCGTCACCATCGCCTCGGAGATCAGGTTCTCGTGCGTCGATCGGTGGCCGAAGTCGGCGCGGATCGCCGCGTCCATCGCCGGGATGCGTGCGCGGAACGCATCGCGCAGGCGCTCCAGGTCGCCGCGGCGCTGCGCGTAGTCGGGCTTGCGCGCCTGCCAGGCCGCGCGCAGGCGTTCGCGGGTGGCGGCCAGTTCGGCGGGAGTGGCGTCGGCGGTGATGTCCATACGCCGCAGTGTAGTGCCGCCCCGGCTTAGAATCCCGCCATGAGCCTCCGCCCCTACCTCGACCAGTTCCCGCAACTCGGCGCGCGCGTCTACGTCGACTCCGCCGCCAGCCTGATCGGCGACGTCGTGCTCGGCGACGACGTCTCGATCTGGCCCGGCTGCGTGGTCCGCGGCGACGTCAACTTCATCCGCATCGGCGCGCGCACCAACATCCAGGACGGCACCATCGTCCACGTCAGCCACGACGGCCCGCATGCGAAGCTCGGCGGTTTCGCCACCGTGATCGGCGACGACGTCACCATCGGCCACAAGGCGATCATCCACGCCTGCCGGATCGAGGACGCGGCGCTGATCGGCATGGGCGCGATCGTGCTCGACGGCGCGGTGGTGCGGAAGCACGGTTTCGTCGGCGCCGGCACCCTGATCTCGCCGGGCAAGGAGGTCGGCGAGGGCGAGCTGTGGCTCGGCAACCCCGGGCGTTTCGTGCGCAAGCTCAGCGACGCCCAGATCGAGGCGCTGTACTACTCGGCGCAGCATTACGTGCGGCTGAAAGACCACTACCTCACCGGCACGAAGCCGCTTGCGTAGGATGGGTTGAGCGCAGCGATACCCATCGGCTCGCACGATCCACGGCGAGATGGGTATCGCCTTTGGCTCAACCCATCCTACGGTTGCGTGGCCAGCTCCAGCGCATCGAGGATCGCGAACGCGTCCTCGCGCCGCGCCCCGCACATCTCCGCCGACGGCCGCAACGACGCGCAAAACGATGGCCGTTCGGGTTTGCCGAACAACTGGCAGCGCAGCTGCGCGTCGAGCTGCACGCACGCCACGCCGGCCGGCTTGCCGTGCGGCATGCCGGGAATCGGTGAGGTGATCGACGGCGCGATGCAGCACGCGCCGCACAGCGCGCGGCAATCCATGGGTCTATTCCTGGGGGCTTTTCCCCCTCCTTTTTCAAAGGAGGGCCGGGGAGGATTTGCTTCTGCCTCAATCCGCCGTAACCAGCGCAGCATGGCGTTCGTGCAGCGACGCGTACACCGCATCGGTCTCCGGCCGCACCCCGTGCCAGCGCGCGAAGCTCTCGGCGGCCTGCTCGACCAGCATGCCGAGGCCGTCGACGCGGTCGTGCGCGCCGGCCGCGCGCGCCCACGCCAGGAACGGGATCGCGACCTCGCCGTAGCTCAGGTCGACCGCCGCGGTGCGCTTGCCGCACAGCCCCATCGGCAACGACGGCAACGCCGCGTCGCGCGCGGCCGAGGTCGCGTTGACGACCAGGTCGAACGTGCCCAGCGCGACCAGGTCGTCGAAGTAGCGCGGGTGCACGCGCCCGGGCTGGCCCAGCGCATCGGCCAGCGCGTCGGTGCGCTCGGGCGTGCGGTTGACGATGAACAACTCGCCGATGCCGGCATCGAGCAGCGCCGGCGCCACCCCGCGCGCGGCGCCGCCGGCGCCGATCAGCAGGGTGCGGCGCGCGCGCAGGTCCAGGCCGTGGCGCTCGGTCAGGTCGCGCACCAGGCCGGCGCCGTCGGTGTTGTCGCCCTCCCAGCCGGTGGTGCTGCGGACCAGGGTGTTGACCGCGCCGGCGCGGCGCGCGCGCTCGGTCAGCGTGGTGCACGCGGCGGCGGCGCGCGCCTTGTGCGGCAGGGTGACGTTGGCGCCCAGGCCGCCCTCGGCCGCGAACGCCGCGAGCGCGGCGTCGAACTGCTCGTCGGTCGCGTCGATCGCGCTGTACTCCAGCGCGATGCCGAGCTGCTTGCCGAACGCGGCGTGGATTCGCGGCGACAGCGAATGCGCGACCGGGTGGCCGATCACCGCATAGCGTTTGGCCGCGTCGGGATTCGTGACGGGGGCGGAAATCGGCATGGCGGCGCCTCGCTAGACTCGTTGGTAACCAAGGGAGACGCACGATGCGACGTGGCACGGCCTTGCTGAAGATCATTTTACTCCCGGGCCTCTTAACGGCCGGACTCGCGCACGCGTACCTGTCCGAGTTCGGCATCGAGGGCATGGGCGTGGTCTCGACCAAGGCCAGCGAAGTGCGCGGCAGCGTCAGCCCGGACGGCCGGCGCATCGTCTGGGGCAGCACCGACCGCAGCGGCGGCGCCGGCGGCGGGGACCTGTGGCAGGCCACGCTCAAGGACGGCCGCTGGCAGGACGCCAAGCCAGTGCCGATCAACTCCAAGGCCAACGACTTCGCGCCGCTGTTCAGCGGCAACGGCCACTGGCTGTACTTCGTTTCCAACCGCCCCGGCGGTCGCGGCGGCGACGACCTGTACCGCGCGCCGGTGCGCGCCGACGGGTCGTTCGGCCAGGCCGAGAACCTCGGCGCCGGCGTCAACGGCGCGGGCGACGAACGCGCGCCGACCCCGAGCCGCGACGGCCAGCAGCTGCTGTTCGCCAGCGACGGTCATGGCGGCGCCGGCCGCCACGACCTGCTGGTTGCGCGCTGGGACGGCCAGGCGTTCGTCGATCCGAAGCCGGTGCCTGGCGTGAACACGAAAGCCGACGAGTTCGACGCGGCCTGGCTCGGCAACGGCGAGGCGATCGTGTTCGCGCGCTCGGACGACGCCGACGCGCAACCGATCCGCCTGTTGCTCGCCCAGTGCGACGGCCGCCGCTACGCCGACGCGGCGCCGCTGAAGCTGTCGTTCAACAGCGCCGACGCACGCACGCTCGGCCCGGCGCTCGACTGGAACAAGCCCGGCGAGCTGCTGGTCAGCGGCAGCGCGAAGTCGCCGAAGGCCGGCCAGCTGGACCTGTACCGGATGAAGGCACCGGCGGTGACCGGCAAGCCCGGCTGCGTCTGACTCCCTCCCTCGCGCAGCAGGGGGCCAAGCGGCCGGCACGCTGTGGATTCGCTCCCTCCCTTGCGAAGCAGGGGGCGAGGCGGGGCGCTTGCGAGCCATTGGCTCGCGCCCCGGTGAGCGCCGACGGGCTATGCCCGTCGGCCGGACGGGTTGGGGAGGGGTGCTGTTCGCGCCACGTCGCAAAATCCAAAGCAGCCCCTCCCAACCTCCCCCTTCGCTACGCGAAAGGGGAGGAGCAAAGCGGTCCGCACGCTCTGGATTCGCTCCCTCCCTTGCAAAGCAGGGGGCGAGGCGGGGCGCTTGCGAGCCATTGGCTCGCGCCCCGGTGAGCGCCGACGGGCTATGCCCGTCGGCCGGACGGGCGGGGGAGGGGTGCTTTTCGCGTCGCGTCGCAAAATCCAAAGCACCCCCTCCCAACCTCCCCCTTCGCTACGCGAAAGGGGAGGAGCAAAGCGATCCGCAAGCTCTGGATTCGCTCCCTCCCTTGCGCAGCAGGGGAGGGCTGGGGAGGGGTGCTGTTCGCGCCGCGCCGCAAAATCCAAAGCACCCCCTCCCAACCTCCCCCTTCGCTACGCGAAAGGGGAGGAGCAAAGCGGTCCGCACGCTCTGGATTCGCCCCCTCCCTTGCGCAGCAGGGGGCGAAGCGGGGCGCTTGCGAGCCATTGGCTCGCGCCCCGACGAGCGCCGATGGGCTGTGCCCGTCGGCCGGACGGGTTGGGGAGGGGTGCTCTTCGCGTCGCGCCGCAACTCCAAAGCACCCCCTCCCAACCTCCCCCTTCGCTACGCGAAAGGGGAGGAGCAAAGCGGTCAGCACGCTCTTGATTCGCCCCCTCCCTTGCGCAGCAGGGGAGGGTTGGGGAGGGGTGCTCTTCGCGAGGAGCCACCACGCCACCAGACCCCGTAGGCGGGTTGCAACCCGCCGCTGCGCGCCCGGCGCGTGACTCCACTCCTCCGGAACAGTCACCGCCACCCTCCAGAGCAGTCCCCCGATACCCCGAGAGCGGCTATCGCACCGCTCCAGAGCGGTTGTTCGATACCTCGAGAGCGGCTCCCCCATACCTCGAGAGCGGCTACTTAGCCGCTCTAATTCGATTCCGCGACCCTCGAGAGCGGCTACTTGACCGCTCTAATGCGGTTCCGCGACCCTCCAGAGCGGCAACTTCACCGCTCTAAAGCGATTCCCCGACCCTCGAGAGCGGCTACCAAGCCGCTCCAGAGCGGTTCCCGAACCCTCCAGACCGGTTCAACGGGGCTCCAGAGCGGTCATCGCACCGCTTGGAAGCGGTTGCGTGGCGCACCGGAGCGGCGGGGCGACCCGTTTCCCGGCTCGCAAACCCCGACCAGGAGCCGGCGGGTTGAAACCCGCCCTACGAGGCGGGTGCAACAATCCACCCAGGCAGGCCGAACCCGCTTCGCGGTCCGGCATGCGCCCGGCGTCAGCGGCAGGCCAGCGGCGGATGGCGGCCCATGGAGGCTCAGGTGTTCGAGAAGCGACTCATCGCCGGTTGGGGCGACATGGACTTCAACTCCCACATGCGCAACACGGCCTTCCTCGACAAGTCCGCCGACGTCCGCATGATGTTCTTCGCCGAGCACGGCTTTCCCACCCACGAGTTCGCGCGCCGACAGATCGGCCCGGTCGTGCGCAAGGACGAGATCGAGTACTTCAAGGAGATCCGGCTGCTCGAAGAGTTCCGGGTCACCCTCGCCATCGCCGGACTGGCCGAAGAC